>JBMPPG010000010.1:0-186690 GCA_049339905.1 Undibacterium sp. SXout11W | reverse complement strand
CGGCTTTATAACCCGCTGAACCTTCTTGATACCGTTTAACAACGGCCAGTTTGAATTGCTTTGTGTATTTACTCATGAAAACACCCCAAAAGTTAGGACGGGTGTCCAACTTTTGGGGTGCAGTTCATTGGTGAGGTTTTTTTATAATTCGACCACCCGTCATACTAAGCATTTGGCCACAAGCTTATGTATGTTCTATTTTCTCGAATTAAATTTTTCTATCAACTCTTCTGTTGATGCCTGTTGATCAGCATTGAGCGTCAAGTCTTTGACAGCCACACCACCAATTTGCGTAAATTTTTTGACGTTGAATAGATGCTTTTTATCTTTATTGGTCACGATTGACCAACTTGTCATATTGCCGTCAATGTGAATCAATAAGTCACTTTGCGATACAGGGAATCTTGGTCTACACCATTCGCTGGTTCTGTTTTGCAACTGGATGTTCGAAGCGGTTTGCGGTCCGAGTAGCGTTTTTTCTATCTGTATGTTGGTTTCTTCGCAGCCACAATCGTTCGATATAGTGAGGACGGTTGTTCCGTCAGTATTGGTCTTGCTAGTATTTAAATCTGGACAAGACTCGCTACCAGATGGCTTTAGTGTGATTGACGTGACCCGTCCAATGATGAGCTGTTCCTCGGCTAAAACGTGACTGCTAATACTAGCCAACACTGCGATTGAAATGGGTAAAAGTAAAAGCTTCTTTATCATGATCTTGATATGAGTAAGTTTGTCAGTTTAATCAATAAATCTGGTTTTCGATTTCTGCGAGGTCGGCGTCGTTCGTTTTTTATCGATAGGCTTAACAGGATGAAGCGCTTGTTTTGCAGTGAGATAATGTTACCTTAAAAATAATTGTTGAGTTATTTTTATGGAAATATATTTGCATTTTTTGAGATGCTCCTGAAGGGAATTGAGCGTTTCCCATTTCAGATACAGTTAGACCTAAGTAAAAACACGAGGTGTATCCTTTATTTGGTCTTGAGTGTGTCAAAATAGCGTTTTAAGCATTTTTGCCCTGTCATTTTATTTAAATGGCAACAATGGCAAGTTAAATGCCGCGATTTCTTATCCAACTTACTGGAGTCACATCATGTTTCAGCACGTCGAAGCCTATCCTGGCGATCCTATCTTGTCTCTGAATGAAGCATTTGGCAAAGATCCACGCCCAAATAAGATCAATCTGTCGATTGGTATTTATTTTGATGATGCAGGCAAGATTCCTATGTTGCCATCGGTACGTGCTGCTGAGCATAAAGTTGTGGCTGATGCAGGCGCACGTCCTTACCTGCCAATGGAAGGCGCAGCGAATTTCCGCACAGCAGTGCAAGAATTGTTGTTCGGTAAAGATAGCGTAGCGGTCAAAGCTGGTCGCGTGGTGACCATGCAAATGGTGGGTTCTTCTGGTGGTTTGAAAATTGGTGGCGATTTTATTAAACGCTATTTCCCGGCTTCCACCATGCTGGTGAGTGATCCCACATGGGATAACCACCGCGCTGTTTTCGAAGGCTGCGGTATCACAGTGAAAACTTATCCATACTATGACGCCGCAACTGGTGGTTTGCGCTTTGATGCAATGTTGGAGGCGCTGAAAGCGGCCGAAAAACACAGCGTTGTGTTGTTACATGCATGCTGTCACAACCCAACGGGTGTTGATCTGACGAAAGCGCAATGGCAAGCATTGGTGCCGGTATTGAAAGAGCGTGAACTGATCGCCTTTTTGGATTTGGCGTATCAAGGTTATGGCGATGGCATTGAAGAAGATGCGTACGCGATTCGTTTGCTGGCTGACCAAGGTTTGAGCTTCCTGGTAGCAAACTCGTTCTCAAAGAGTATGAGTCTGTATGGCGAGCGTTGTGGTGCATTGAGTGTAGTATGCCCGGACGCAGCGCAAGCAGTGAATGTTTTGGGGCAGATGAAAGCAACAATTCGTCGCAATTATTCCAACCCACCGATGCATGGTGGCCAGTTGGTTGCCCGTGTATTGAGCGACCCGGAACTGCGTCCTATGTGGGAAGCAGAAGTGGTTGCGATGCGTGATCGCATTCAGGCAATGCGCCGTAAGTTGCATGATGTATTGAGCGCAAAATTGCCTGGTCGAGATTTCAGCTACTTCCTGACACAACGCGGTATGTTCAGCTACACCGGTCTGAGCGCAGAACAATGCGATCGTCTGAAGGAAGAATTCGGCGTGTATCTGGTGCGCTCCGGTCGTATGTGTGTGGCTGGTTTGAATACTGGTAACGTTGAAGCGACCGCAAATGCGATGGCAGCTGTATTGGGTTAATTTTTAGTTTAATGTACCCAAAAAAAGCGATGCTTCAGGCATCGCTTTTTTTTGTTCGTCTAACAGGGACTCGCTACTGGTGTGATATCCGCAATGACAAAAATATGTACCTCAGAATCTGGTATTTTAAGTAAGTGACTAAAGGCATTCCGCAGACTGCTCTTACTGCTGGTTGTATAGGCTGAGATGCTGGGTGGGTGTTGGATTGCCAGTAGTGATAGGCCAGCTTGTTCAAGCAGGCGCTGTAATTGTGCTGCAACGGCTAATCCGGTATCAACTAGTTGTATGTTTGTTGTATGTGTTTGATTTTCAGATTTGAATTCTCGTATTACTTGCTCTATCAAATTAGACACAAACGGATAGTGTGTGCAGCCTAGTACTATCGTGTCAGCACCGGCTTGCAGCAGTGGCGTGACGTAATTGCGAACCAACTTTAAAGTAGCGACCGAACGCAGTTCCCCTTTCTCAATTTGATTAACGAGGCCGATACAGGCTTGTTCTTCAAACTGGACTGAGGTTTCTGTGCTGATGTGGGTGCGTAAATTGTTGAACTTTTCGCTTTGCAAAGTAAATTGCGTCGCCAGAACGCCGACGATTTTGTTTTGGCTTAAGGTGGTGGCTGGTTTTAAACCAGGTTCTATACCGATGATGATCAAATCTGGGTAACGTTCACGCAGCGCTTTAATTGCTGCGGCAGTTGCGGTATTGCAGGCAACGACCAGTGCTTTGATATGTTGTTGCAAAAGAAATTCTGTCACTGCGATACATCGTTCAGTGATATCGGCTTCTGATTTTTCACCATAAGGAGCGAACGCAGAATCAGCAAAATAGATCAGTGATTCATGTGGCAGGATATGGCGTATATGCTGCAACACGGATAAGCCACCAATTCCAGAATCAAACACCCCGACAGGCGCAAAACGATCGTATTTCATTTGGGATATTCCTTTTCTGGTCTGGACTCACATTAGCTGATGAATCAATCTAAGATGAGCCCAGTTTTTGTTACTGATTCTGTTTGTTATTACTTTAAATCGCGAGCATTAAATTAATTGACAGGAATGATGCCTATCTTTGCTTGCCATTCTTTTGGTCCGGTGTTGTGTACTGACGTGCCTTGTGAATCCACCGCAACGGTGACTGGCATGTCGACGACATCAAATTCATAAATTGCTTCCATACCCAGATCAGCAAAACCAACCACTGTCGCAGATTTAATCGCTTTTGACACGAGGTAAGCCGCGCCACCAACTGCCATCAGATATGCAGATTGATGTTTTTTAATCGACTCAATCGCAACCGGGCCACGTTCTGCTTTACCGATCATGGAAATTAACCCGGTTTTTTCTAGCATCATGTCGGTAAATTTATCCATACGTGTAGCCGTTGTCGGGCCAGCTGGGCCAACGGCTTCATCACGGACTGGATCAACTGGGCCAACGTAGTAGATCACACGGTTGGTGAAATCCACTGGCAAGGATTCACCTTTAGCCAGCATGTCTTGAATGCGCTTATGCGCTGCATCGCGACCAGTCAGCATCTTGCCGTTCAACAGCAAAGTCTGACCTGGTTTCCAGGACGCGACTTCTTCTTTGGTCAAGGTATTGAGGTCAACGCTTTTGGATTTTTCTGTGTCTGGTGTCCAGTGAACTTCAGGCCAGTCGGACAGTTTTGGTGGTTCGATATAGCTTGGACCTGAACCGTCGAGAACAAAGTGGGCGTGACGTGTTGCTGCGCAGTTCGGAATCATCGCCACTGGCTTGGATGCCGCGTGGGTTGGGTACATATTGATTTTGACGTCCAGCACTGTGGTGAGGCCACCCAGACCTTGTGCGCCAATGCCGAGGGCATTGATCTTGTCGCACAATTCAATACGCAATTCTTCAGTTTTGTTTTGCGGGCCGCGTTGTTTGAGTTCGTACATGTCGATGTCATCCATCAAGGATTCTTTTGCCATCAACATCGCTTTTTCAGCGGTACCACCGATACCGATGCCCAGCATACCTGGCGGGCACCAGCCTGCACCCATGGTCGGCACGGTTTTCATGACCCAGTCAACTAAGGAGTCAGATGGGTTGAGCATAACAAACTTGGTTTTGTTCTCGGAGCCACCACCTTTAGCAGCAACCTTAACGTCAACGGTATTACCAGGCACCAGTTCCATATGAACTACCGCTGGCGTATTGTCTTTGGTGTTTTTACGTTCAAATTGTGGGTCAGCGACGATAGAAGCGCGCAGTTTGTTTTCAGCCAGATTGTAGCCTTGGCGTACGCCTTCATTCACGGCGTCAATGATAGAGCCAGAGAAACCTTCAAATCTCACGCCCATACCGATTTTGAGGAACACGTTGACGATACCGGTATCCTGGCAAATTGGACGTTTGCCCTCCGCGCACATGCGTGAGTTGGTTAGAATCTGTGCAATCGCATCTTTGGCGGCTGGACTTTGTTCTGCTTCATAAGCGCGCGCCAGATGGGCGATGTAATCGGCTGGGTGGTAATAACTGATGTATTGCAGCGCGGCGGCTACGGATTCGATCAGATCGTCTTGCTTGATGACTGTCATGTTGTGGCTCTTGGCTAGTGATGGAAAAGGTTAACTCTGTGAATCCGGTACAGATCAGAAGTGTCCTTAGACGTGCACAACGTACACCCACAAAAAGTGTCGTTTATGCGTCATCTGGTACAGCATAGCTCAGGGTGGCACGTGTTGTACCAACTCGAATTCACAAAAAACATTATTTTACATCTGTGTCATAAGCTCGTGTGAGTTCGCATTATTTTGCTGGTGTGAAAGTGGCAATGTGATGGTATTATTTTGGTATTGTATTAACGTTATAATTTTGTATAGAATTGGCAGTCTGAACCGTAAGGCTTGAGTAAGTCTCTGAGATTAAGGTTTGCATGTCCAGTTCCATGCCACAAAAGTTTGCCTGACCTTATTCCAGCTTTGCAGCATTTATTTACTGAAATTGATTGAAAACAAGACGGAGACAAAAATGACTGACCAAACAAGCAATGTGACAGAAGTAAAAGCAGAATCCCGGATTTTCCCACCACCAGCTCCTTTTGCAGCATCGGCTACCATCTCAGGAATGGATGCTTATTACGCCCTATGCAAACAGGCGGAAGACGACTATGAAGGTTTCTGGGCGAATTTAGCACGCGAAAACCTGCATTGGCATAAGCCATTTACCAAAACGCTGGATGAATCAACCGCGCCTTTGTATAAATGGTTTGAAGATGGCTTGCTGAATGTATCGTACAACTGCCTTGATGTGAATCTGCAAAAAGGTCATGGCGATAAAGTTGCCGTGATTTTTGAAGCGGATGGCGGCGAAGTAGCCAAGGTAACTTACAAAGAATTGCACCACAAGGTCTGTCAGTTGGCGAATGGCTTGAAATCACTTGGTGTCGGTAAAGGTGACCGCGTTGTGATTTATATGCCGATGTCGGTTGAAGGTGTGGTGGCAATGCAAGCCTGCGCCCGTATTGGCGCAACTCACTCAGTAGTGTTTGGTGGTTTTTCTGCCAAGTCTTTGCAAGAGCGTATTGTTGACGTAGGTGCTGTTGCTGTCATTACTGCTGATGAACAAGTGCGTGGTGGCAAGCATTTACCTTTGAAAGCGATTGTTGATGAGGCATTGGCTCTGGGAGAGTGCGAAAAAGTCCGCAATGTTGTGATTTATAAACGTACGGGCGGTGCTATCAATGTTGTAGCAGGACGCGACATTTGGATGCACGATCTGGTAGCGAATCAGTCTGATGTCTGCGAGCCAGAATGGGTCAGTGCGGAGCACCCGCTGTTTATTCTTTATACTTCAGGTTCAACTGGTAAGCCAAAGGGCGTACAACATTCTTCCGGTGGCTATTTGTTGTGGGCTATTCTGACCATGAAGTGGACGTTCGATATCAAGCCAGCGGATGTATTCTGGTGTACTGCCGACATTGGTTGGGTAACAGGTCATACCTACATTACTTATGGTCCATTAGCGGTCGGCGCGACAGAAATCGTGTTTGAGGGTGTGCCTACTTTCCCGAACGCTGGTCGTTTCTGGAGCATGATAGAAAAGCACAAAGCGACTATTTTCTACACGGCACCAACTGCAATTCGTTCATTGATCAAAGCCGCTGATGTTGATGCCAATGTGCATCCATCTAAATACGATTTGTCTTCTTTGCGCTTGCTGGGCTCGGTGGGTGAGCCAATTAATCCTGAAGCCTGGATGTGGTACTACAACAATATTGGTCGAGGCAATTGCCCTATCGTTGACACTTTCTGGCAGACCGAAACCGGTGGTCATATGATGACGCCGTTGCCAGGTGCTACACCATTGGTGCCAGGTTCTTGCACATTACCATTGCCAGGTATTATGGCAGCCATTGTTGACGAAACTGGCCACGACTTGCCAAACGGGCAGGGCGGTATTCTGGTGGTGAAGCGCCCTTGGCCATCGATGATACGTACTATCTGGGGCGACGAAGAACGCTTTAAGAAAAGTTATTTTCCAGAAGAGTTTGGCGGCAAGGTCTATCTCGCTGGCGATGGTGCAATCCGCAACAAAGAAACTGGTTACTTCACAATCACTGGTCGTATTGACGACGTGTTGAATGTTTCTGGTCACCGAATGGGAACGATGGAAATCGAATCTGCGTTGGTAGCGAACCCATTGGTGGCGGAGGCCGCAGTGGTTGGTAAGCCTGATGACACAACGGGCGAGGCAATTTGCGCGTTTGTCGTCTTGAAACGCAGTCGTCCAACCGGCGACGAAGCAAAACAGATCGCGACAGAGTTGCGTAATTGGGTGGCCAAAGAAATTGGTCCGATTGCCAAACCAAAAGAGATTCGTTTTGGCGATAACTTGCCAAAAACGCGCTCCGGCAAAATCATGCGTCGTTTATTGCGAGTGCTGGCGAAAGGTGAAGCCATTACGCAGGATATTTCAACGTTAGAGAATCCAGCGATTTTGGAGCAATTGAAGCAGCCTCTGTAAGGGTGTTGTTTTCAAGCGCTGAAGTTTGCGTTCTCTTAACAAAAACGGCACACCTTTTCAGGTAGTGCCGTTTTTTATTGTATAGCAAATGTTTAACTTATGATTGCGGCTCGTTGGCCATTAACGATTGGTACGTGACATAAATACTAAACGCTCAAACAAATGCACGTCCTGCTCATTTTTCAATAATGCGCCGTGCAATGGCGGTACGATGGCTTTGTTATCTTTGCTGCGCAAGGCTTCCGCGGGAATGTCTTCTGCCAGCAACAGCTTGAGCCAATCGATAAACTCTGAGGTTGACGGTTTTTTCTTTAGCCCTGCGACATCACGTACTTCATAGAAGGTTTGCAAGGCTTGCGCTAGCAAGTCTGCTTTTAATTTCGGGAAATGCACATCCACGATTTTTTGCATCGTGTCTTTATCCGGGAACTTGATGTAATGAAAAAAGCAACGACGCAAAAACGCATCCGGCAATTCTTTCTCATTGTTCGACGTGATGATTACCAGCGGCCTATGCTTGGCGCGCACCATTTCGCGGGTTTCGTAGACGTAGAATTCCATGCGATCGAGTTCACGCAGTAAATCATTTGGGAATTCAATATCGGCTTTGTCGATTTCGTCAATCAGTAACACCACAGGTTCATCAGCAGTGAACGCTTGCCACAACACGCCTTTGACAATGTAATTGTGGATGTCTTTGACGCGTTCATCTCCGAGCTGTGAATCACGCAAACGGGATACTGCATCGTATTCATATAAGCCCTGTTGTGCCTTGGTGGTTGATTTAATATGCCACTGCATGAGCGGCATGTTTAAGGCCGCCGCAACTTCTTCCGCCAGCATGGTTTTGCCGGTGCCGGGTTCACCCTTGATTAGTAGAGGGCGTTGCAGTTTGAGTGCGGCGTTCACGGCGAGTTTTAAGTCATCGGTGGCGACATAATTGTCGGCGCCATCAAAACGGAGAGCGGTAGTTTCCTGCGTCATGGTGGATATGTTAAAGGTTGGTTGTTCGGGTGAAATCAGTTACCAAAGAGAATGAGTGAGTATAAGCCAGATTGATCGATTAGGTGAACGGATGCTCTATTTAAAAAAAAGACAATAAGAAAGTACTTTGCGCAGATTTTGTATCGCCACGCAACAGTGTGATGAGATGCTGGCTAAATTACTACGTTTGTGTGTGTTTTTAACGCATAATTGATTTTGATCATATAAAATGGTGCGCAGTATCAAGGTGTTGTCTTCATTGTTCTGTTTGTTTAATTCAATTCGCTCATATGAAAAAACTGTTTGCAATCCTCGCTTTGGCGAGTCTCGCTCATGTTGCATCCGCAGCAGAAGTTGTTGGCAATGCGAAAGATGCTGCTGATAAAAAAATCGCAATGTGCATAGGCTGCCATGCAATTCCTGGCTATAAAGCTACCTTTCCTGAGGTATATCAGGTGCCGATGATAGGTGGGCAATCTGCCAAATATATTGAAAGTGCTTTGCACGCCTACCGTAAAGGTGACCGCAAACATTTGTCTATGCGCGGCATTGCCGGCAGCTTGTCTGATCAGGATATTGCTGATCTGGCTGCTTATTACTCCCAACAAAAATAAGAACTGGAGCTAAAAGATGACAAAGATGACAAAAATCACCTTAATCGCCAGTGTAGCAACGGCTTTAACCGTGTTGGGCGATAGTGCATTTGCGGCAGGTGATGCGGCGAATGGTAAATCGATTGTTGAAAAGAACAATTGTGCTTCCTGCCACGGTAAAGATTTCAGTTCGCCGATCGATCCTACTTACCCTAAGCTTGCCGGTCAGCATGCTGACTATCTGGTCCAGGCATTAAAGGGTTACCAGCGTGGCGTTGACGGCCCAAATGGTCGTGGCAATCCAACCATGGGTGCACAGGCAAAGGCACTGTCGCATAGCGATATTTTGGATGTTGCGGCCTATCTGCATAGCTTGCCTGGTAGTCTGATCGTGCAAAAATAAGTTGGTCTGAATAAAGTGCTGCTGTTGTAGCACTAGAAATAAAAACCACGAATGATGTTATTTCGTGGTTTTTTTATTTGGCTGTTTTTTTCAGATTCTTTAGCGACAGCGCTGTTGCAAGGATTCTATATATGCCTGCCCATCCGGTGGTAAGCCAGTTCTTTGCGAATTCCAGATCATTTCACCGAGGCATTCCATGATTTGGTGATGTGCTTCATGCTCGGAATTAAACTTGTGTGCCAGTAACTGAAACGCGGTTTTCACGCCGCGAGGCTGATCTACCGAGATTTGCTCCGCAATCGAGAGGTGCATAGATAAATGCAAAAACGGGTTTGTTTGCCCTTGGTCGACGCTGTAATTGGCTTCCAGAGCGGCTTCGACGTTTTGTAAGTCGACTTCGTACTCAGGATGCTGACGTATCCAGTCGGAAGCGATGGCTTCGAGCGGCGTTAAAATTTCATGCGCGTGCATTTTGCGAAAGGTATCGCAAAAAAAACGCCGTACATCGTGCTGACTTGGGGTGAACATAAAAACAATCGATAACTGGTAAGCGTTAGTCTTTAAGGGCAAAGACCAAAGTGCTGTATTGTAAAAGGATTTTCGATTGCGCGCTTTGCCAGATGTTGCGCATGCAGACGTTTTTTATCACTTCGGTTATCATGCAGCGATTCTTAGAAAGGGATACTTATGTTGACTAAAGACGCTCTCAATACCTTGTTTTCTGAAGCTCGTACCCATAACGGCTGGTTGGATAAGCCGGTTACTAAAGAACAGTTGCAAGAAATTTATGATTTGATGAAGTGGGGACCGACTTCTGCTAATTCGTCACCAGCACGCATCATATTTGTGACGTCCGCAACTGAGAAAGAAAAGTTACTGAGCTGCATGGCTGAAGGTAATTTTGAAAAAACCAAAACTGCACCAGTGACAGCAATTGTTGGTATGGATATGGTTTTCTATGATCAATTGCCAAAATTATTCCCTCACGCCGATGCGCGCTCATGGTTTGCTGGCAATCAGCCAGTGATTGATGCGACTGCTTTCCGTAACTCGTCTTTGCAAGGCGCATACCTGATGCTGGCCGCACGCGCTGTTGGTCTGGATTGTGGTGCTATGTCTGGCTTTGATGCCGACAAAGTCAATACGACTTTCTTTGCTGGCACCAGCGTGAAAGTCAATTTCATCTGCAATATTGGTTATGGTGACGCGAGCAAATTGTTCCCGCGTTCTCCACGTCTGAGCTTTGATGATGCTTGCAAAATCGTTTAAGCGTAAAGTAACTCGATGAATCCAACGCTCTTACACCTTGTCGGGTAAGGGCGTTTTTTGTTTGAATTCGCATAAATCGGCGATCATGCAATTCCAACATTTCGGCTTTCTCGCAAGGCAGGTATAACGTCCATGCAAAATCAACCAATGGTGTGCGTCTTGCTGAAATTCTTTTGGCACGAATTTCATCAATTTTTGCTCAACGATATCTACGTTTTTGCCTGGGGCAATGCCAGTGCGATTCGATACTCTGAAAATATGCGTGTCAACGGCAATCGTCGGCACGCCAAAGGCGGTGTTCAATACGACATTTGCAGTCTTTCTGCCTACGCCGGGCAGGGCTTCTAAGGATTCGCGGTCTTGTGGTACGTCGCCGCCGTGTTCTATCATCAGCAGGCGACAGGTTTCAATTACATTTTTTGCTTTGGTCCGAAACAAGCCTATCGTTTGAATATAAGGAATCAGCCCATCGACGCCTAAGTCGTAAATGCTGGCAGGAGTATTGGCAACTGGATACAGTAAACGCGTGGCTTTATTTACCGATACGTCGGTAGCCTGAGCTGACAACAGAACAGCGATCAACAATTCAAATGGCGTTGTATATTCCAGTTCTGTGGTTGGATGCGGGTTTTCTTGTTGTAAGCGGGTAAAAATGGCGCGGCGCTTTTCTGCATTCATGATGATTTATTTCCTGCTTCGGCTTCTAATTTTTTTAAGCGTGCACGTTCGATGGCTGCTGCAATAATCGCTTTTTTTCTGTCTCTTTGTTCAATTTCTTCTGCACTATGGACAGTCTCTTCTTCCAGGGCTTTCAGTTTTGCCGCGGCTTTGGCAGCTAAACGCTCGTCATTTTCGCGCTTTTCGCGCTGCAGGCGTTTGTTTCTGAATTCATATTGCTGGCGCGCCGTCATCGCTTGCTGCTCGCTCCACGCCGACCAGCCAGTTTTTTTCCGTGTTATCGGGATCATCTTGATACAGTCTACCGGGCAGGGAGCGACACATAAATCACATCCGGTACAACGGTCCGCAATCACCGTATGCATCTGCTTAGGCGCGCCAACGATGGCATCGACTGGACAAGCCTGTATGCATAGCGTGCAGCCTATGCAAAACGCTTCTTCGATAAAGGCAACCGGGCGAGGGCGCTCCACGCCGTGGCTGATGTCTAAGGGGATGATGGGCTTAGCCAGTAGTGTGGCAATGCGCGCCACGCCGTCCTCTCCACCTGGAGGACATTGGTTGTAATTAGCCTTACCATCAGCAATCGCTATGGCATATTGATGGCAAGACGGGTAGCCGCATTTGGTGCATTGGGTTTGCGGCAAGAGATTTTCAATTTTTACTGCAAGGGTGTCGGACACGGCAAACTTTAAATTAACTTCAGGAAGAAATCGAATTATCCACGACAATTTTGTGAACAACAAATAAAAAGACCGCTTTCCTGAGAAAGCGGTCTTTTATCACAAAACCAAATCCAAATAAATCAGGCGTGTTGTTTGATAAATTCGCCAATTTTTGGACAAATTACATCGCGCCAGCGACGACCAGAGAAAATACCATAGTGACCGCAACCTGGTGCTACGAAGTCTTGCTTCATGTTGGCAGGGATGTTGCTACACAAATCGTGCGCAGCCTGAGTCTGACCAGCGCCGGAAATATCATCGAGCTCGCCTTCGACGGTAAATAAAGCCACTGTTTTGATATCCTGTGGGCGAACCAGCTTACCTTCGACTTCCCAGGTACCCATAGGCAGACGGAATTCCTGGAAGACGGTTTTAATCGTTTCAAGGTAATAGTCAGCAGGCATATCGAGAACTGCATTGTATTCATCGTAAAATTTTCGATGTTGTTCTGCAGAGTCATCATCACCTTTGATCAGATGTTGGTAGTAGTCCCAGTGACTTTGAGCATGACGATCCGGATTCATTGCCACAAAACCAGTGTGTTGCAAAAATCCAGGATATACCTTGCGACCATAGCCAGGGTAATTGGCTGGAACACTGTAAATTACAGTATTTTCAAACCATGAGAATTTTTTCTCCGTGGCAAGATTGTTAACTTGTGTCGGTGATTTACGTGGATCAATCGGGCCGCCCATCATAGTCATTGTTTTCGGCAACTTCGGATCTTTGGCTGACGCCATCAGAGAAATTGCCGCCAAAACAGGAACAGTTGGCTGGCAAACGGAAATAACGTGGACGTCTGGCCCTAATAAACGAATAAAATCTTGCACATAGTAGATATAGTCGTGCAAGTGGAATTCGCCTTCAGAGAGTGGCACCATACGAGCATCGGTCCAGTCAGTGATATATACGTCATGTTGCGGTAATAGTCCGCGTACAGTATCTCTGAGGAGTGTCGAATGATGGCCAGATAAGGGAGCGACGAGTAATACTTTAGGTTGTTTCAGTTTTGCCGCATCTTTATCACTCAAGACCTTTCTGAAGTGTAATAATTTGCAGAAAGGTTTAATAACCGCAGTCGTTTGCGCTATTTCAACGACTTGCTTGTCGATTGTCGTCGTTGTAATTCCAAATGCTGGTTTTTCGTAATCCTTACCAAGACGGAACATCAGTTCGTAGCCAGCCGCGATTCTCTGTGCATATGGAGAATGTGCGAGGGGAGAAATTGGATTAGTAAAGAGTTTGGAAGACGCTTCCGCCCATTGAGTTAATGGGTTTAAGAAGGCACGATTCAGTTCATGGAGTTGGTAGAGCATGGTGACATCTTTCTTGAAAAAGACGGGAAGCCGGCTTATTGATTAACTTATTGATATTTTTAGTGGGTTTCTAAACGCTAATCTGAAAACTGCTGTAAGCATGTATTGCAACGCATCATAAACCAGTTACAGAATTTTTGTGTTTTCTGGTGCACTTGTATATCTTTTGCCATGTAAATGAATGTTAAATTGGTGAATTAAAATATAAATATTGTATATTTTGCATGAAAAGTATGTTGTAGGCTTATCAAATTATGGGCTGGCGTTTATTTTTCCAGCAGTCTGCCAGTGTGTTGCTGGGACAGTTTTTCGTCAGTTCTATTAATTAAGGGTATCGGGGTATGAGTCGTAGTTTAAATCTGTCAGAGTCAGAATGGCGTGAAAGCTGCTTTGCTGCGTTTGACCTCATGCGGGATGATCCTGATGAGGGGCGCGCAATTGCGAAGCAAATGCATCAACAAGCGATCGCTCACAGATTGCCAGTATTAGGCACCTTTGCTGAGTTGCTACTGGCATTTGCGGACTTCTTTGGAGGTAACCTTGCCTTGGCCGAGCCTGAGTTTGAACGAACTGCTGCAATGTTCGAATTAGTCGGTGATGACGAAGGGATTGCGTTCGCCAATTTTGGTACTGTCGCCGTCTGGCGTAAACATGGTATGGCAGAGCAAGCCTACTCATTATGTCATTCTAAAATTCTTCCTCTGTTACCAGCTCATGATAATCGTTTGGCTGTTCTGGTGCTGAACATGCTGGCGATTTTGTCGCAAGAGTTAGGGTATACAGAAGAAGCATTGCGGCATTTTTATAAGGCACTCGATCAGGCAAGGCGTTTAAACATACCTAATCGGGTTTCACAGGTCTTGGCAAATCTCGGTGAAATTTTCTACATGAGCGGCAATGTTGAGTATGCCGAACATCTGCTCGAAGACGCTCGTCAGATTGCCGTTACTTCGACTGAGCGTTGGTTGGCACCATTTATTTCGACTATGTTAGCTCTGTGCAAGTTGGCGCTGGAAAAATACGAAGAAGCCTATGCAGCAGTAGCTGCATATATCGGCGAGGGCAGTGCTGCATTGCATACTGATCCCGCGAGTCGTGCCTTTTGTTTTTCTGTCGCCGCTTATACCTTGGCCAGAAAAGGACAGTTGACGCAGGCTGATCAACTCAGCAGTGTCGCGATGAATTCACTTGATAGTTTTGAAGATAAACATTTAAAGCCGTATAACTGGTGGGTGAGCGGTTATCTGCATCATTGCCATCATCGTTATTCTGATGCTGTTGCCGACTTATTGCGCGCCATCGAAGAAAGCGGAAAAACTGGCTATTTTTATGTGTCTTTACGCGCCATGAAGGAATTGGTCGAAATTTTCTCTGAAGAAAGAAAATGGGAAGATGCGTTTAAAGAACAACAACGCTATCTCGACCTGTTTACCAAAGTTCAAGGGCGCGCAACCCGGATTCATGTGCAGAATTTGCACATCAAAAATGAACTCAAAGAAGCTGAACTCGCACGCCGTTTGGAGGAGGAGGCACTCAGCGAGCGTAAAGCACTTGATGATGAACTCAAACGCATGCTGGCTGAGCGTGAAACTATCCTTGAGAATTCTATCGTCGGCATGGTGTTCCTGAATAATCAAGGGCGAGTCCAGTGGGTTAATTCGCCATTATGCGCAATCTTTGGTGTCGATAGAAAAGAGATACTTGGTGCTTCTTTAGAACAGTTTTACGCCTCTCGCGAAGAATATTTGTTATCTGGTGAAGCCGTCGGCGCTGCGGTCTGGCGCGGCGAATCCTATGAAAACGAGCTACAAATGCGTCGTGCCAACGGTGACCTGTTCTGGGTCCACTTTTCAGGCCGTGCGGTAGATAAAAACGATTTGTCGCATGGCACCGTGTGGGTGGTCATGGATATATCTTCGCGTCGGCAGTTAGAGGCTGATCTGAATCGCTCAGAAAAACATTATCGACAGTTGGTCAATAATGCGACAGAAGGTATTCTGGTTGTACAAAATGGCAGAATTGTGTTCGCCAATCCTCGCGCGTGCCAATTGACTGGTTGTGCTAGTGCTCAACTTGAGCATGAGAGATTTATTGACGTCATTTTCTCTGAAGATCGATTGTTGGTCGACGACTTTAACGCACGCTGTCTTCAGGTTGATGAAGTTGAACAGTACTTTCATTGTCGTATTTTGCATCCATTTACTGCACAGATTATCTGGGTTGAATTGTCGACCGTGTTGATCGACTGGGAAGGTCACGCCGCAACGCTGTCATTTATGTCGGATATTACGCAAAGAAAACTGCTGGAATCGCAACTCAAAGAAAGTATGGCAGAGCAAATTCGCTTGCAAACTTTGCAGATGCAAAATGAATTGAAAGAGGCAGAAGTTGCTCGTCGTCACGCGGAGGAAACAACTGAAGCTAAATCGATGTTTTTGGCGAATATGAGTCACGAAATTCGCACACCAATGAATGCGATTATTGGCATGGCACATTTGGCGCTGCGAACGGATCTCAGTCCCAAGCAAAAGGATTATTTAGAAAAAATCCATAATGCGGGCATGTCGTTGATGGGCATCATCAACGACATTTTAGATTTTTCTAAGGTTGAGGCGGGTAAGTTAAATATTGAGGATGCTGAATTTAATCTCGATGATGTGCTGGAAAATATTTCAGCAATGACTGCCGACAAGGCTTACGAAAAAGGCGTGGAATTTGTCTTTCGCACTCCGCGCTCTGTTCCCAGGCATTTGCGCGGGGACTCATTGCGACTCGGTCAGGTATTGATCAATCTGGTCAATAACGCCGTTAAATTCACCGAGCGAGGAGAGATTTCGGTTAGCTGTGAGCAACTTGAAATCAATAATGGCAGAGTAAAACTTTCGTTTGAAGTGCGCGATACAGGTATTGGTATGTCGCGTGAACAAATGCTGAAGTTATTTGTTCCATTCAGTCAGGCAGATGAATCAACGACTCGAAAATTTGGTGGCACAGGTCTTGGCTTATCTATCTCCAAGCGTGTCGTCGAATTGATGGGTGGAGCGATTTTTCTTGAAAGTGAAGTGGGGTGCGGTACGTCGGTCAAATTCCACGCTTGGTTTGGGCTTGGCGCGGATGTGCAAACTAACCTTGCTTTGCCGCAAACGATCGCTGAAATGCGCATCCTGGTCGTTGACGATAATCAGTTGGCGGCGAACGTACTGCGTGAAGAGTTATTGGCATTGACACCGCATGTGGATCTGGCTTTCACTGCCAATCAGGCGATAGATGTAGTTGAGGCTGGTGATCGACATCATGCTTATGATTTGTTGTTTGTCGATTTGGATATGCCTGAGATTGATGGCCTCGCCTTGATAGGATTGTTGAAAAATATCAAGAGTCTGCGTTCGTTGCCATTTTTTGTTTTGGTCGGCGTACATGGTCGTGATGAAGTCAATCATCGAGCTGATGTCGTTCCTGATGGATTTATCTGTAAACCAGTGAGCGCGGCGGCAATTCACGCTTGTATTGCGGAGTTGTATTCGAAGCAGGAACAACAAGCCAAACAAAAAGAAGAATTTTCTATTCCGCAATATAACAATCTACGTGTATTGTTGGTCGAGGATAATGAAATCAACCAGCAAATCGCCCGTGAATTGATGGAGGCGAGCGGTATTCAGGTCGAGGTGGCAGAAAACGGTAAGGTCGCGGTTGATAAAATTTTTGATCATCCACCAGAACATTTTTCACTGGTTTTTATGGATGTGCAAATGCCAGAGTTGGATGGGCATGAGGCAACAGCGATTATTCGCGGAGACTCGCGTTTTCAGCGATTACCTATTGTTGCGATGACTGCGCACGCCATGGTCGATGAGCGTAAGCGTTGCCTGGTTTCAGGAATGAACGACCATCTGGCTAAGCCAATAGAACCTGTTGCTTTGTTTTCGACGATCTCAGAATGGTGTCCCGATCACGTTTTGATCTTGTCGAACGAACTGAGTGCCGATGTGAGTGAGGTCAGTACGCTGATAATTGAAGGTGTTGACACAGTTGAAGGGCTGAAGAGAACTTTAGGTAGTCATGAACTCTATTTCGAACTGCTTACCCGTTTTTGCGATGACCAACGTGAAGCAGTGATGAAAGCGCAGGCGGCTTACGTCGAGGGTGATGTTCAGTTAGCGGAGCGTATTATTCACACTCTTAAAGGTGTCGCTGCGTTGATCGCGGCTAAAAATGTGCGCCAGTTAGCTGAAGAACTCGAATCATTTTTACGTACATCGACGCAGGCACGGGATATCATTTCGCGTTTTGATTTATGTCATAAACAACTACAAGCAACGATTTTTTCAATTGAAAAAACCTTGTTACGTGAGCGCAGTCGGACCATAATTCACGGCACTCTGGATGTTGCGCCAGTGGCAGAACGCTCACTGATGCAATCCACCTTACTGAGGTGCGAGGCCTTGCTGGCCGAATATGATGGCGAAGCAGTCGATGTTTTGGTTGAATCGAGTGATCTGATTGTACAGGCGTTGGGGGTCGAGTCACATAAGCAATTGATGAGGGCGGCGAAGCAATTCGATTTTGACGCGGCCTTAGGTTACTTGCGCCAGGGAGCAAAAGCGCACGGATTTGATGTCAATTTTCAGGCTATTGATTAGAGGAGATAAGGATAGCTTATGCGCTGATGTGCCAGTGCCATTCCTTTATTTGTAAAACATGGGTCAGAATTCCGAAATGGTTTCCAAGCAAGTCATCCTGATTGTCGACGATACGCCGGACAATATATCGCTATTGTCAGGACTCTTGAAGGAACAATATAAAATTAAGATTGCCACCAGCGGCGCGAAAGCGTTGCAAATCGCTGCGCAACAACCAGCACCTGATCTCATTTTGCTTGACGTGATGATGCCAGAAATGGATGGCTACGAAACCTGCCGACGTTTAAAATCAGATTTATTAACGGTTGATATACCGGTCATTTTCCTGACCGCAAAAAATCAGGCGCAAGATGAAGAAAAAGGCTTATTACTAGGTGCGGTCGACTATATCAGCAAACCCATTAGTCCATCGATCGTGATGGCCAGAGTGGCGACGCAATTGAATTTAATCCGCGTACAGCATCTCTTACGTAATCAAAACAAATATTTAGAAAGTTTGGTACAAGACCGCACCAGTAAGCTAGGCAAAATGCAGGATGCCATCATTATGGCGATGGCATCGCTCGGTGAAGTCAGGGACAATGAAACCGCCAACCATATTTGTCGCACACAAAATTACGTGATGGTGTTGGCGCGTCAATTGAGTCAGCATCCGCGCTTTCAACACGAATTAAGCAACGAAAATATTGAGTTACTTTTTAAATCTGCTCCCTTACACGACATCGGTAAAGTCGGTATTCCAGACAAGATCTTGCTCAAACAAGGGAAGTTGACGGCTGATGAGTTTGAAATCATGAAGCATCATACCGCCTATGGTCGAGAAACCATCTTGTCACTTGAGCGTTACCTTGGTGAGAGTAATAATTTCTTACGCTTCGCGCGTGAGATTACTTACTCGCATCATGAAAAGTGGGACGGCAGCGGTTACCCGCAAGGGCTCTCAGAGGATTCTATCCCCATTTCTGCACGTTTAATGGCGGTGGCTGATGCATATGATGCACTGATCACCGAACGCGAGTATGAGCCTGCTTTTGAGCACCAGACAGCGATCAATATCATGCGCAACGCCCGCAGTTCGCATTTTGATCCTGATGTGCTGGATGCATTTTTGCAGATTGCCGATAAATTTGACCTCATCGCCAAGAGTTATCGTGAGCCTTTGCTGAAACAACTATGCGCTGTTTCAATGCATGAGTCTTCTACCTACGTTGCCTAAGTTGTCAGGGAGTTGTTGGAGGCAAGGTCGATTCAACTCAATTATTGTCTGAAAAGCAGATGAGATGCATTCTTGTAGCTCTACATCTACACAGGCTTCAATTACAATACCTTCATAGAGCCGAGCCCAAGGGAAGACTGCACATGAGCACTGAATTTTTGACGCCCAACCTGAATTCAAAATTACCCAACGTAGGGGCAACAATTTTTTCAGTCATGTCCCAACTGGCGACAGAAAAAAGCGCCGTCAATCTTGGGCAAGGATTTCCGGATTTTGAATGTGATCCGCTCTTGATTGAGGCAGTAGGCAATGCCATGAAGCAAGGTTGGAATCAATATCCACCTATGCCCGGAGTATTGATTTTGCGTGAGGCTATTGCTTCAAAAATAAGCGCGTTGTACGGACGCGGCTACAATCCAACGAGTGAAATCACCGTTACGGCAGGTGCAACGCAGGCAATCATCACCATCATTCTTGCTGTCGTGCATGCAGGTGACGAAGTCATCGTACTTGAACCTTGCTACGACAGCTACACACCAAACATTGAATTGGCTGGTGGTACAGCGGTGCGTGTTCCATTAATGCCAGGAAGCTTTCGACCTGATTTTGATAAAATTTCCGCCGCAATCACCAGCAAGACCCGCGCTATTATTATTAACTCACCTCACAATCCTAGTGGCATGGTGTGGAGCGATGCGGATATGCGTAAATTGCAGGATATGTTGGCGTCCACTGACATACTGCTTATCTCTGATGAGGTGTATGAACACACGGTTTTTGATGGTATTCAACATCAAAGTGTCGCACGTTTTCCTGGTCTCGCTGCGCGATCTTTTGTTGTTTCAAGCTTTGGTAAAACCTACCATGTGACAGGTTGGAAGGTGGGCTATGTTGCAGCACCCGCAACGCTCAGTGCCGAATTTCGCAAGGTCCATCAGTTCAATGTTTTTACGGTAAATACGCCAGTGCAATATGGTATCGCCGCTTATATGGCCAACCCTAAACCTTACCTCGAATTAGCTGCGTTTTACCAACGTAAGCGCGATCTCTTTCGCGAAGGTTTAGCGCAAACCAAATTCAAGCTATTACCCTGCGAAGGCACTTATTTTCAATGCGTTGACATCTCAGAAGTAAGCGACCTGAGTGAGGCTGAGTTCTGTAAGTGGCTTACCAGCGAAATCGGCGTCGCCGCGATTCCACTATCTGCATTTTACGGCGATGGTTTTGACCAACGGGTAGTGCGTTTTTGTTTCGCAAAAAAAGATGAGACGCTTGACCATGCGTTGCAACGACTAGCCCGGTTATAAGTTGATTTGGCTGTCCCAACTTTAATCATCATCCGTTCTTCATCCTTGCTTGTGACGATTGTGACGAAGGCTTTCACTATCGTTGCGAATTTAAAGCATATAAAGCGGTACATCCACGTTCTTGAGTAGTAAAGCGAACGGAAGAATCGGCATAAAGTGCCCCCCGGCACGCTGACTTTTTTTATCCGATGAGTTGTGGAAATGAGATGAAATTTGATCAGGCACTGTTTATTTCAATGGTCGAGATTGATTTTTAGTAATTGACTATATAACATTGCTTGGCATTTTCGTTTCAAAAATCAATTATAAAATTACTGGGAAATTTAAATAAATGAAACTATCTGAGACCTCTGGTTCCAATAACGAGAAAAGTAAAGCGTTCGCTAAACCTTCGCGATTTGCAACGCTGGCATGTGTGGTGGCATTCAGCGTGCTAAGCACTGGTTGTATATCAGTGAAGCAATATGTAGATCCAACATTGCCTAAAGTGGCTTACAGCGATTTAAAACCAGTCGACTCTAAACAGTCCGTACAGGTTTTTTTTGAATTCCGCACTAAAGGCTCGACCAATGCCGCAGCGACGGATTTTGTCCGCCCAATGGTGCTTGAAACGCTGAAACAATCAAAAATGTTTAGCGATGTTGTGATTTCCCCTGCGACTTCTGAAAATAAATTATTTATAACAATTGATAATGTTCCTCAGGATAAGGATACCTTTACCAAAGGATTTGGAACGGGCTTAACTTTCGGACTTGCAGGAACAATGGTAACCGATGGTTACATCATGAAGACTGACTACATTGCTGCTAATAAAAATGAATTCAAGCATACCTACAAACATGCAATTCACAGCACCATTGGTAATGCAGACGGTCCACCAGGCTTGACGCCAGTCCCCAAGGAACCTAAAGGTGCCGCAGTCAAACAGGTAACTGAAGGATTAATTTTGAATCTCTTAAATGACATGTCCAAGAACAGTGAGTTTAATTAATCATGAACAATACATTCACTTCATTTAGTACAGCCATTCTTCGCAAGATGTTTATGTTGGGCACCATTGTCATTGCCATGTCTCTGACAGGCTGCGCGGCTGTCGCACCTAAGTATCAAGCAACTGTAGACAATGCCAAAACATTGCAGGCGACCCAAGGTGGGGTAGCTAGTGTTGGCCCATTCACAGCAAAAAATGCGAACCTCAATCAATTATCGTTGCGTGGAGGCGCTTATACATCACCGTACAATAACTCTTACGCCGAGTATTTGAAAGAGGCCTTGCGTGTTGAGTTAGAAAGTGCCGGCAAACTTGGGAACAATACTAACGTTGTCATCACAGGAGAGTTATTGAAAAACTCGTTGGATGCAGCTATTGGTACAGGAACAGCCAACGTCAGTGCTCGTTTTGTCGTTACCCGAGATAAGAATAAGTCATATGATAAAGTTCTCAGCGCCGATACCCAATGGGAATCTTCTTTTGTCGGAGCTATTGCCATTCCCGCAGCACGACAACATTACGCTGATGCAGTAAAGCAGTTGTTGGGGAAATTATTTGAAGATAAAGACTTTCAGCAGTCTATAAAATAAATTCAAAGTGTCACAACAGGCCTGTTCTAACGAATAGGCCTGTTGTCCATTTGCATGGCTTTTTATAGGTCTCATTCGGGTTTTAAAAGCTATATTTATTCTAAATTCATGAACGCCTCCAACATTCTGATTTCTCTATTTAAATATAAAATATTGGGATAACGAGGAAATTTTTCCGCTTTGGAAAAGTTGCATCCAGTTGAGCACAAAATGAGCTTCATTTTGCCATTCGTATTTTGAATCATATGAATGTTGTTGATTGTATTTTTAATGCAAACTTGCAGCTTGTCATGCGAGGCACAATTCAGGTATCGCTGCAGAAGGTATTGTGATTAATCGGTAAGAATCATTCAAATCAACAATATTGGTGTTTTATGTCAGATTATCGATTTAATGTTTTTGGTATGTGTGTCTCTGTTCTGGCCACGGATGCAGGATGGGAAACATTCATCATCGGTTCCGAGGGTAAGCGTCGCCCTGCAGAATTTATAGTACCCAACTCAATTCCTGCTGAAGAGTTGGCGCAATACCTCGGTGACTTATTTCACGAAAATGCGACACCAAGAAATAATAGTGTTGTACCGATTGAGTGAATAGCAACGGGTACTTGAAGCGCTTTGCGGCACACTGTGGTCTTTGACCCTGAAGGTGAGATTGTGAGCAACTCCTGCACTGAAAGCTGGGTATTAGATGTACTTATTAATAATGAAAGGACTCACGAGCATGAAAGTTAGTTTTCTTGGCGCTTGTTCTCTTATTATTTGTACGTCGCTCACTGCCCATGCTGCTGCAATCGATATCCCAACGCAGGTTTCTGCTGCCGACAAGTTTATCGACGCTTTAAAGCATCAGCGATTCAAGGAGGCTACGGCAATGTTCACGCTAAGTCAGATGCAAGATACTTTGGCGGCGGAGCGAATGCTGAAAAAAATCGACGAGGGCCTTGGCGGTTTTTCTACGATGCAACCGATCTCAAATTTACCTGACGGAGAAAGTATCAAATTAGAAGTTCCAGCACTTAAGACAGTTGCGCCTAAAGGCCAGAAGTTTCGTCGGCTTCGATACACTTCCACCGCCGGTGACGGGGATCCGATATTTTATGAATTAAATATTTCCTCTGACGACACCCCGCCTACGGTTATGTCTTTCGG
This sequence comes from Undibacterium sp. SXout11W, assembly GCA_049339905.1. GTDB lineage: Bacteria > Pseudomonadota > Gammaproteobacteria > Burkholderiales > Burkholderiaceae_D > Undibacterium. The sequence goes on along the minus strand of JBMPPG010000010.1, from coordinate 163,546 downwards.
CGTACACTTTCCGACCGCAGACGCACATTTAACAGCACGTGCAATATACCTCGTGAAACTTATCAGCCCCTAAGTGCGATGTCCGCAGAGGATGTTTAAAAAGTCTATACCTACAGATAAATTTGCAGGGGTCATTGCGCTTATTGCTGCATCCGCCTGCTATCGGAAGAAACGAGAAGTTTGATGTATGCTGAATCTGGAATTTAACTCCCATTATTTTCTGGAGCATTTGAATGATAGCAAAAGAAAAAATCATCGGTTCAATTTGCGATGTTTATGGATGAACTGGAAGATGGAACTTGTGCGATATTGCGCAGGTCATGTGGCTCCGATTATCAATCACTATTTTCGATGCGACCCTTGATACTTGTTTGGAATGGCCGCAATGTAGGGGATTGACCATCTCCAATGGGCACTCTACGGGCATGCGGTTACCTCGCGAACTGAATCGCTCAAGCCTCTATAAATTTCTTTTTTATTCTGAGTACACGCTTCCAGATCCAGGGAATATCACGCTTTGCCTTTTGTTCTGCATCGTTGTCTTTAATGATTTCGGTGGTATCAAGTAAGGTCACGCCTTTTACGGCGTCTTCATCGTGCTTGATTTTTTTCGATGTTTTGCTGGCGTCTTTTATCATGCCATTGCTGAGTTGATAGGCCGCAATGGCTGCGGCGACAGCGGGGTTGCTTCCGGTTTCGGTAGCGTAGTCCATTTGGCTAGTCATTGCAGTAGCAGCATGATCGACCAGGGGCTGCACTGTAATCGGTGTTGCCTGAGTTTGAGTCGGCTGCGTTACATTGGTCGTTGGATTGAGAGGCGTCGTTGGTGAGCTTGGAGTTGATGGTGTGACAGCCGGGTTTGTCGGTATTGTGCTTGGGGTGATATTTGCGTTACTGATTGCGTCACTCAGAGCGCTGGTCGCGCTTTCTATGTGAATCGCTTCAATGAAGGCTTCATTGTTCAGTGTGGTTTGTAGCTCTGCATTGAGTAGGGCTTCAGACGCAGTGGGTGTCGTTTGCGCTTGCGACTCTTCGATGGTGTGATTATTGTTGGCAATCGTTGATGTGGCAAGATTTTCGAGATGCTTAATTGCATTTTTCTGAGCAGCATCTAAGGTTGCAATTTGGCTTTGTATCGCTAGCTGCTGTGCGTTTTGTAGTAGTGCAAGGTTTGACAGCTCCACGATGCTGTCACCGTCATCTGCGGTATTTACCGTATTTGCTTGTTCTGCCTGACTTGAGTTGAGCGTCACACCACTGACTTGCTCGATGGCAACTGAGGGTGCAGCCGGCGTCAATGGTGATAAAGGTGAAACGCTCATATGAGATTCTCCGCAGATACTCCTATGAAGCATAACGGCAATTGCCGTGATTTGTTGAGTTGGTTGGCAAAATCATTCGCCTATAATTGGTTTCAATCAAACAAATCACTGCTTACCTGGTGTTGTTTGCCGTGGTGGCTCAATGCGGCAGCGATTTGCTGGCTTTTGAAGGGCGAAATGCGCAAGCTTATTTTTTGTTTTTACCTGAAGGCCTGTTGTCCACGTTAACTTCTTGTATGGCTTCAGCGAATTCAGAAATATCCTCAAAACTTTTGTAGACAGAAGCAAAGCGGATATAGGCGATTTTGTCGAGACGTTTGAGTTCGCGCATCACCAGTTCACCGAGCTGCACCGACATAATTTCACGTTCACCACTGGCGAGTAATTTCTCTTCTATGCTTTGCACCGCGTTATCAACTGCTTCTGCTGATACCGGACGTTTGCGCAAAGCCAGCATCAGACTGGCGCGTAATTTGGAGGATTCATACTCGCTGCGGCTGCCATTTTTTTTGACGATGACCGGCATGATCAATTCTATGCGTTCATAGGTCGTGAAGCGCTTATCGCAATGTGCGCAGCGACGGCGGCGGCGCATGACATTGCCTTCTTCGGAAACGCGGGTATCGATCACCTGGGTGTCGTCGTTATGGCAGTAGGGGCATTTCATGTAGGTACGTTAGTCTCTTTAATTGTTGTGTCGCATGTTACTTAATAAAACGCCACTCATCGAGTGGCGTTCATCAGTGACGAATTGCTTTACATTATTTTACTTCGCGTAGACCGGGAAAGCACTAGTCAGTTTTTTAACTTCTGCTTTAACGCGCTCGATTGTCGCTGCATCGTTAGGATTGTCCAACACGTCAGCAATCAAATGACCAACTTTGATCGCTTCTGCTTCTTTAAATCCGCGTGTCGTAAATGCTGGGCTACCAAGGCGAATACCAGAGGTTACCATTGGTTTTTGTGGATCGTTAGGAATACCGTTTTTGTTGCAAGTCATGTGTGCAGAACCCAGAATCGCTTCTGCCTCTTTACCCGTCAAACCTTTAGGACGCAGATCAACCAGCATCACGTGAGATTCAGTGCGGCCAGAAACGATACGCAAGCCGCGTTCTGTCAATGTTTGCGCTAGTGCAGCAGCATTTTTGACGACTTGTTCTTGATACGCTTTGAATTCTGGTGTGAGCGCTTCTTTGAACGCCACTGCTTTACCAGCAATCACATGCATCAATGGGCCACCTTGCAAACCCGGGAAAATCGCAGAGTTGATTTTCTTTGCAATCGCTTCGTCGTTCGACAAAATAATGCCGCCGCGTGGGCCGCGCAAGCTCTTGTGTGTCGTGGAAGTCACAACGTCAGCAAATGGGACTGGGTTAGGGTACACGCCAGCGGCGATCAGGCCTGCATAGTGTGCCATGTCGACCATGAAGTAAGCGCCGATTTCTTTGGCGATTTTGCTGAAACGTTCAAAATCAATACGCAGGGCAAATGCGGATGCGCCAGCAATGATCAATTTTGGCTTGGTTTCACGTGCCAGTTTTTCCATGGCGTCGTAGTCGATGTCTTCATTTGCATCCAGGCCATAAGAAACGACATTGAACCATTTACCAGACATATTCAATGGCATGCCATGAGTCAGGTGACCGCCTTCAGCCAGGCTCATGCCCATGATGGTGTCGCCTGGGTTGAGCAATGCAAAGAACACGCCTTGGTTGGCTTGTGAGCCAGAGTTTGGTTGTACGTTTGCAAAATTGGCGCCGAACAATTGTTTCAGGCGGTCGATCGCCAATTGTTCTACGACGTCAACGTGTTCGCAACCGCCGTAGTAGCGTTTGCCTGGATAGCCTTCAGCGTATTTGTTCGTCAGTTGGGAGCCTTGGGCTTCCATGACGGCTGGCGAGGTGTAGTTTTCAGAGGCGATCAGCTCGATGTGTTCTTCCTGGCGATGGTTTTCCAGTTGAATGGTTGCGAACAATTCTGGATCAATATTGGCGAGGGTATGATTTTTGGCAAACATGGCTTTCCTGATTTTCCTGTTAATGTAAAAAACTAGATCGGTGATTGTTTTCTATGAGGTGTCAGTCGGACGTGGTCGTAGAGTGGCAGCCTCACAAATTTACCATCAGGCTACCCAGGCGCACGGCTGAGGTCATATGACCCCGAAATCTCACGCTTCCCGATGGATCTCCATCTTTTGTTGATGATCAAGTAACAGACCAGTCAACGTTTTCGCCAGTCACGTGAGACGAAATGGTGCGCAGATTTTACGTGATGCCTTATGAATGGGCAAGCGGGTAACTCTAACTTTTGTTCAGTTGTGGAATCTACTTATATCAAGGGGCGGGCAAATTGGGGCTGTCGCGATTTTGGCGCTTTGAAGGTTGAGCAGAAATTCTGCTGTGATGCACAAAAGCACTTAGAATAGAGGGCATCGTATTTCAAAGGACTTGCACGTTACTATCGTGCAAGTTCACTTTGCTGGTTGCTTATTGTCTTAAAGGAAATTGTATGATTGTATTGGTTACTGGTGCAAGTTCAGGTTTTGGCGAAGAAATAGCAAGAAAATTTGTGCACGAAGGGCATAAAGTCATTGCTGCAGCCCGCAGGGTGGAACGTCTGGCAGCGCTACAAGTGGAGTTGGGTGAGAATTTATTACCTGTTGAGCTGGATGTGACTCATAAAGCCTCAATCAAACAAGTATTGGCGGCCTTGCCTGCCGCCTGGAAAAACATTGACGTTCTGGTCAACAATGCTGGTTTGGCTCTCGGTACGGAACCTGCGCATCTCGCATCTCAGGATGAGTGGGATACGATGATAGACACCAATTGCAAAGGGTTGGTGACGATGACACGCGCGATTTTGCCTGAGATGGTGGCGCGCAACAGTGGCATGATCATTAATATTGGCTCTATTGCTGGTTCGACGGCGTATCCGGGTGGCAATGTTTACGGTGCAACAAAAGCGTTTGTTGATCAGTTCACCAAAAATCTGCGTGCTGATATGGCTGGAACTGGCGTCAGAACCACCAATATCGCCCCTGGTTTGTGTGGCGGAACAGAGTTTTCAAACGTTCGCTTCCGTGGCAATGATGAGGCTGCTGCCAAAGTCTATGAGGGCACAGTGCCATTGACCGCGATCGACATTGCAGAAACTGCATACTGGATCGCTACTTTGCCTGCGCATGTGAACATCAATTACATAGAAATGATGCCGACATGTCAGGGCTTTGGCCCCTTGAATATTAAGCGTCAACCAGTCTGACTATTATTTTCATTCCCAAAGATTGACTGATTTTTCCTTATACTTAAGGGAGTATTTTTATACTTCTGTCGAATTCCTGTCGATCATGCCCGAATTGTAAGGGTGATAGAAGTAAAATATAGGGTACTCCCACTAAACGATTAAAGCATGCGAGAAACTTTTATATGGAACGCCCGGATTTATTACGAAGATACTGATGCAGGCGGTATCGTTTTTTATGCGAATTATCTGAAATTTTTTGAGCGCGCCCGGACGGAGTGGCTGCGTGCATCTGGCGTTAATCAGCAGCAACTTGTGCAGGAATTTGAGGTTATGTTTGTCGTTAAAGCAACGGCGATTGATTATCATGCCCCGGCACGCCTGGATGATGAACTTAGGTTGACAGTTGTGGTCGAAAAGCTTGGACGTGCTTCCGTGCAATTTTTACAGCAAGCCTGGTGCGGGGATCGTTTGTTAGTCTCTGGGAAAATCAAAGTGGGATGCGTTGGTGTGACTAGTTTGCGGCCATCTGCAATTCCTGATGTTATATTGGCAAAAATTTCGGTATAGTCGCAACGCGTGCCTGATCTTGGCGAAAATTTTTCTGCAAATAACTTTACTCCGCCGTTTTTACTTAATTCTGTTTTTAAACTGATTTTATGACTGCTACACAAGACCTTTCATTCTTAAGCCTGATTAGTAATGCATCGATATTGGTGCAATTGGTGTTGGTGCTGTTACTCGGTGTTTCGCTGACCAGTTGGACATATATTTTTAGCAAAATGTTTGCGATCAAAAAAGCCCGCTCACAGACGGAACACTTTGAACGTAATTTCTGGTCGGGTGGCAATCTGGTCGAGTTGTATCAGGAAGCGGCAAATAGTCGTCGTAATGCAAGTGGCAAGATGGGCGCGTTGGAAAGAATTTTTGAAGCTGGAATGAGTGAATACCAGAAAGTTAAAAACGCCAATAAGGCCTCTCTGGACTCCAGTGCCATGCTTGATGGTGCGCGTCGTGCAATGCGTGCGGCCTATCAACGTGAAATGGATATGCTGGAATCTCACCTATCTTTCTTGGCTTCGGTTGGCTCGGTATCGCCTTACATCGGCTTGTTTGGTACTGTCTGGGGGATTATGAATTCTTTCCGCGGTCTGGCGAATGTGCAGCAAGCGACGCTGGCTGCGGTAGCACCCGGTATTGCTGAGGCTTTGATTGCGACAGCAATTGGGTTGTTTGCTGCGATTCCTGCGGTATTAGCGTATAACCGCTACTCGCATGAAATCGACCGCCTAGCGATACGCTTCGAAACTTTTATCGAAGAGTTCTCCAATATTCTGCAACGTCAGTCACGTTAATCATTGAGGCAGTATGAGTTCTCTGCGTGGCGAACGTAAACGCAAATTTAAAGCCGAAATTAACGTCGTTCCCTACATTGACGTAATGCTGGTTTTGTTGATCATTTTTATGGTCTGCGCACCGATGACGAATCCGAGCGTGATTAATCTACCGACGGCAGGGCAATCTACACAGCCGCCATCTTCTTACATTGAAATTTCTATTTCCAAGAATAATACCTGGGCAATCGGGATTAAGAGCAAAGCAGATGGCAGTGGCAATAACCTTTCTGACGATAAAGAAGAAACCTCGGATCGTGAAAAATTGATGCTAAAACTGCGCGAGTATCACGACAAAAATCCTGAGCTGGCTGTATTGGTTTCTGCCGATAAAAAGGTGGAATATGACAATGTGGTACAGGTTATTTCTGACGCGAAAAAGCTGGGTTTCAATCGCGTTGGTTTGGCTACAAAATAATCTAGGATGGCTGCTTCTTATTCTTCCCGGTGTTTGACATTGATGCTGATGAGTTTCGTCAGCATTTTTGCGTTGGCGCAGGAAGTAGCTAATATAGAAAAAAAATCCAGCACTTCCGACATCAGCGCACTTATCAAAAATCAGGACATTGCCAATGGCGTCGCTGACATAGTGTCCCCAGGAGGAACGTCCAAGAATGCTCCAGACCGTACCACTTCTGTTAGTAGCGCCGACACACTAGTTGAAATAGCGGATAAGGCAACGGATAAATCTGAGTCAGGTAAATCGCTTCGTATGAGTGGTAGTTTTCGCTTGGACGCGGAAAAAAACGAGTGGTCGGTTCTGTTGCGTGAACATGTTCCGGAATTTGTTAGTAATCCTGAGTCACAAAATATTACACCGTCGTTGCTGCGTAGGATGCGTCAGGACATTGGTGATATTCTGGCAACAGAGGGATATTTTTCCCCGCAAATTCAATTTGAAAATCTGGATGAGGTGACCCTTAGAGAGACCAGATCAAATGCTGAAAAAGTGATTAAAGTTCATGTTGATCCTGGTCCGCGAACAAAAATTTCCAGCGTTAATATTCGATTTGCGGGTGCATTGAATAATGCAGTTGAGGCCCATGAACAGAATGCAATAGCTCGTCAAGATGACGCATTGAAAACCTGGAAGTTGACTGTTGGAAAGCCATTTACCGAAGATGCCTGGAGTCAATCCAAAAATCTTTTGACGGAAAATTTGCGCACCAATGTTTATGCTTCAGCGAAGCTGATTGATAGTGAAGCAAATGTTGATGCTGATGCCCACAATGCTGATCTTGTTTTGGAAGTTGATAGTGGTCCTGTTTTTACTTTTGGGGCGCTTCAGGTTACTGGCTTGAAACGTTATCAACGTTGGATATTAGATCGTTATCAACCACCGCGTGAAGGTGAGTTGTATTCACGTGCGCGGTTACTTGAATTTCAACGGGCTTTGCAGAACTCACCTTATTTTGCGTCGGTTGCAGTAGCCATAGAAGCTGACCCTGAAAAGGCAAAAAATGTTCCCATTGAGGTCAACCTCGTTGAGCGTAAGCCGCGTGATCTGAGTTTTGGTCTCGGTTATAGTTCTAACACTGGGTTTCGAGGTGAGATTGCGTATCGCGATCGGGATATATTGGGACGGGCATGGGATTTGCGAAGTGCAATCCGGATAGAGCAAAAGCGTCAGGTTGGCTTCGCTGATATTTATTTACCTCCGTACGATAACAAACTTGATTCGTTTGGTGTCATTTCTGATCGTGAAAATGTTTCTGACGTACTGACGGTTAAAAATGCGGTGGGTATTAAACGTACATCAACCAATGGCCATGTTGAACAACGGTTGGGGCTTAATCTGGTTCGGGAAAAAGTAACGATTGAGAGTGAGCCAACACAAATTAATCGAGCGCTGGTGGCAAGTATAGGCTGGACCTGGCGCGATGTGGACGATACATTTGCCCCGCGTAAAGGTGAAATTTATCAACTTGATTTAGCTGGTTCGGAAAAAGCTGCCCTGTCTGACCAGCGATTCTTCCGGGTCTATGGAAAATATCACCGTTGGATACCTGTTGGCACAGCAGATAGCATTATTTTACGTGTAGAAGCCGGGCAAGTGTTTTCAGACAGTATCGAAGGTATTCCGGAAGATTATTTGTTCAGGACGGGCGGTAGTTCTACCGTGCGCGGTTACTCTTATCAGAGCCTGGGAATTCAGCAGGGACTAGCGGTCACAGGCGGTCGCGTTATGTCAGTGGTTAGTGCAGAGTACGTGCATTGGCTGGATCGCACCTGGGGTGTTGCGACGTTTGTGGATGCCGGGGATGCTGCAGATAATTGGCGTGACTTGAGTATGTATCAAGCATTTGGGATCGGTGGACGCTATCGTACGCCTGCTGGTCCGATTGCCCTGGATCTCGCTTATGGTAAGCAGACTAAGAAATTACGTTTAGATTTTTCTATTGCGATTGCTTTCTGATATGGAACAAAAAGTGTCTACGGAAGTGTCTGATCATGCTGCTCTAATCCCAGTTGTTGGGCGCCGGCGGTTTTTTGTTCTGAAATTTTTGGTTGCGGCTTTTTTGTTGTCATTTCTTCTTTTGAGCTTGTTGTTGGTGTGGGCAATAAAAACCGAAAGTGGCACCCAGACGTTGTTTTCAGTTGTCAATTATCTGAGTGCCGGAAGTCTGCAAACACAAGGTGTTAAAGGCTCATTCGCCGAAGAGCTGGAATTCGAGAAATTATCTTTTCATTCAACTGATTTGAAGATTGAAGCAAGCGGCGTTCATATAAATTGGCAAGCCTTTTCTTTACTTCAGAAGCAGGCACTGATTGATCGGCTACACGTAAGCTCATTACTGGTGGCCACAACGTCAGATGATTCTCCTTCAGTGTTACCAACGGATTTGCACCTGCCATTCGGATTGAGTGCCAGGGATATTGCCGTTGGTGAGCTACTAATTGCCGATTTGATGCCTGATGGCAAGCAGGTGATCAGCCTGAAGCTCACCGCTTTGACTGGAGAAATCAGCTTTGATCATCAACAATATCAGGCGAAGCTTTCGTTGACTTCTCCTTGGGGGCGTGTTCAGTCAAATTCGTTGAACCTGAAAGCACAAAGACCATTTACCTTAAGTGGTAGTGCCAATTTGCAAGGGCAGGTCACGCAAGAGATTCCTCCAATGAATGTATTGGTGAAGGCAAGTGGTGATTTGCAAACGTTGAAACTCACTCTGCAAGCCCAGCTTAGCGAGCAAGCGACACCGTCAAATGGAGGGGATGGTGCATTAACCGGTCACGCGAATGCAAGCATTGCACCATTTGATGAGCAAGTGTTGAAGCAATTGCAGGTCGATCTTGAACACTTTAATCCGGCAGCATGGGTTGATGCAGCACCCGTCGCAGACTTGCGCGTGTTAGTCGATGGGCATCCGGATTCCAAACAAAAAATGAAAACAGATCAACTTATCGGAACGCTACATGTAAGTAATGCAGCCGTTGCGACGTTGGATAAAAATGCCTTGCCAGTGAAAAGTTTGAGCAGTCAGTTCGAGTGGCACGGCACGCATTTGCGCTTACCTGACCTGCAAATTCAACTCGCAGGAGACGGTGTCGCACGTGGCGATGCTCAGGTCAATTGGCATGCAAAGCATGCAAAAGCCGATGCACACATTCAATTGACAAATATCGACTTGCTAAAAATCGATCAACGTCTGCGTCACACTCAGATCAATGGCGAAATCACTGCGCAAACCAATGGGCAAATTCAAGTACAGGCGCAACTGCGCGACAAGGGAACGCTGCTCAACACTGAGTTGAGTTACGATATTCAAAAGCAGTTACTGCTCTTGAAGCAAATCAAGCTTGTATCGCAAGATTCGCATGTCGATGGGCAGGGTGATATGACATTTGCCGGCAATCAAGCGTTTCATTTCAAAGGAAGTATTCTTAATTTTGATCCTTCAAGATGGGTAGATGTACCTTCTGGTCATCTTCAGGCAGAGCTAAATACGTCGGGACATTTGCTTCCACAGACTCTGGTTTCGGTTAGCTTGCCACGGTTGCAAGGACAATATGCGGGGCAGACGGTACTGGGAAATTTTGATCTGCAGTGGCAAGCCGCACAATTGCAAATACATCAGATGGATTTACGGTGGGGAAGTAATCATCTTAATGCGCAGGGTGCATGGGGTAATACCAACGACGTGCTGAAGTTGCAATTAGACGCACCGCAATTAAATGAATTGAATGCACTGCTCGCGAGTCAGCAGATCACAATCAATGGCGATCTCAAGGCGAATGTTGTTTTAGAAGGTAAATTTTCTGAACTTGCTGGTCGGCTTAATGTGCAATCTGGAAAACTTCAACTATCCAAAAAACAGCATGAATATTCACTTGAAAATTTGCTTGGGAAAATGAACCTGTCACATGCCAATAATGGTGTATTTGATGGGGAAATTAGTGCACAGCACGTAAAATCAGATACGAAACTGACACCGACATCTGAAGATAAAATTGAACAGTTCAACCTTGGACTAAAAGGTCGCCGTGACGCACACCAGATAGACTTATATGTACAGTTGCCTGGGCTGCAGAACGTGCAAGCACAAATCAATGGTGGACTACAGAACCTTCTCCACGGGAAAGAAAGCTTTTGGGGGTGGAATGGGCAGTTGCAGAATTTGACATTGAATGGACAGACCAACGCTCGCTTGACTAGCCCGGCGCCAATCACTATTTCCCCACTGGCCGTGCACCTTGGTCTTATGCAAATTGAGAGCGGCATCGTGGACGTCGCATTGGATCAGTTAGATTGGACCCCGAATTCATTGAAAACGCGAGGTCGGATTTCAAATGCCAAAGTAACTGAGTTGCTCAACTTCATCAAACCACAATACGCTGTTACTGGCGATCTTAAATTGAATGCTGACTGGAATATTCAACTTGCTGATACGGCACATGGAGAAATCAATCTGCAAAAGCAAAGTGGAGACTTGCGTTTCAATGACCCTGATGGAACCGGAACACCTATTCCATTAGGCATTCAGGATTTAAAGATGCAAATACGTATCGGCGGGCTGGTTGCTGGTACAGATGGGCAGCGCGTGAGTTTGAATTTGAACGCAGATGGAACACGCTTAGGTCAAGTCCGGATGCAGGCGGATTCTCTTTTGAACAGACAAAATGGCCTATGGAGTGTCTCTCCTTCGGCACCTCTGGGAGGTACGATCAATGCACTCGTCCCTGACCTTGAGTGGGTGGGCTCGTTGATTAATCCTGGTTTGGTGCTGAAGGGGAAGTTGAATCTCGACGCCAAACTTAGTGGAGCTTTGAGTGCACCGCATTATCATGCTGATGTCGCCGGTAGAGAATTGGAAGTGGCATTTGCGTCCGAGGGACTCTTATTGCCAAACGGCGTGTTGGATGCGCAAATAGATGATGCTCATTTAAAGCTGGCGCGTTTGCAGTTTTCTAATTCTGTGATCATGCTGCCACAACATGAACAGTTCAGAGATTGGGATGCGATTGGTAAGCGCGGTGAATTCAATGCGAGTGGTGAACTGGATATTGGTAAAGAAACCGGTTCAATCAAAGCGGAATGGAAGCAATTTCCAATGTTGCAGCGTAAAGACCGCTGGCTGCAAGTGTCAGGTCAGGCAAGCATTGTGGAAGCAAATAATGTCTGGAGTTTAAATGGCAAAGTTGTTGCTGACGGTGCTTATTTCAAGCTGCCTAAATTGCCGCCGCCAAGTTTGTCGAGTGATGTGAAAGTCAAAAGAAAATCTGATAAACCCACTGAGAAAGAAGCCGCCGCCATTGCCGCCAAAAAAGGTGTAAAAACACGCATTGACGTTAGTTTTGATATGGGACCTCGTTTTGTATTTGTTGGTCGTGGCTTGGATACCGGATTGGCAGGAAGTTTGCGCTTGCGTTCATTTGACGGTAGTCCCTTGCAAGCGACCGGATCCATTAATACGGTGAAGGGGGCTTACGAGGGATATGGACAGCAACTGACGATAGATCGCGGCAATCTTAATTTTCAGGGGCCACCTGCGAATCCCGGTTTGAATATTCGTGCCTTGCGTAAAGGTTTGCCAGTTGAGGCTGGGGTCGAAGTGGTCGGTACCGTAGTGGCGCCGCAGGTACGACTGGTTTCCGAGCCTGATGTACCAGACACAGAAAAATTAAGTTGGCTGGTCTTGGGTCGCGGATCGGATCAATTGGCTGGTGGTGATGCGTCGCTTTTGATGTCTGCTGCAACAGCGATATTTGGTGGTGATGGTAGTCGTAATGTGCCTAAAGATATTGTACAAGGGCTGGGTTTTGATGAGTTTTCGATTGGAAATTCAAGCGGTATGCCTTCATCGCACGTCCCGGGGCAAACCGTCGCCGGTACAACTTCAACATCGTCAAGCTCCACGAGCAGTGATCAGGTTGTTAGCGTAGGTAAGCGTCTGATGCCGGGCTTGGTATTGGCCGTTGAACGTGGCCTTGGCGACGCTAGTGGAGCAGTCAAATTGAGCTGGCAACTCACGCGTAGAATTACAATAGTCGGCCGCACTGGCAGTGAATCAGCGGTAGATATCAACTACACATTTTCATTCAATTAAATCGCCAATATTCCATTTTTTATTTTCTGGTAATAAATCATGTGTACCATCACATTTTGTAAATTACTTTACAAATGAATGTTAAATTTGTAGTTATTTTGCAAATTACTTCGCAAATAAGTGTTAAATTTGTCGTTAATAGGCACTTTATTTCGGGGTATTTATTTCTCCTTTAAAAAATACTGAACTACACTAATTTTTATGAGTTCTGCTTTGATATATATCAAGGTCAGTTGATATTCTGTTTGTTTTCGTCAGCTATTTGTACTTAGCAAGTTTCCAAAGAGCAAGGCTTTAAATACGGTTATTCATCAGTAACATTTAAAATATGAGGAGTACGTATGCGTACCAATCTGCCTGTCAGTAATCAAGAGTATATTCTGGGTGATGATGAAACTATTGTTTCGAAAACCGATTTACAAGGCAATATAACTTATATCAACGATGATTTTGTCCGTGTAAGTGGCTTTACTGAAGAAGAATTGATTGGCGCTCCGCAAAATATTGTTCGACACCCTGATATGCCGGTTGAGGCTTTTGCCGATTTCTGGCGTACAGTTAAGAGTGGCAAAGCATGGACGGGATTGGTCAAGAATCGGTGTAAAAACGGCGATCATTATTGGGTAGAAGCAACTGCTGCGCCGTTGATAAATAACGGGCAAATGGTCGGCTATACCTCAATTCGCGTTAAACCATCGCGTGATAAAGTCAACGCGGCTGACGCTGCATATAAAGCAATCAAAAACGGTGATAAGTCTATCCTGATTAAAGAAGGGGTTGCCGTCAGGAAATCATCATTAGGGAAACTCAATTTCCTTTCTTCAATATCAATTGCGACCAAAGTAAGTGGCTTTACTATTGTTATGGCGATTCTGTTGATCGCATCTGTGGCACTTAGTTTCAGTGGAGCTGCCAAAGACAATGCGGGCGTCATTGCGATCTTAAACCTGGCATCACTGATACTGGCGGGTATTTTTGGCGTAACGCTCTATGGTAGCTTGATAACACCACTACGTCAGCTCGCTGGCAACATACAAACTATGAGTTCAGGTGATTTGTCTGCAGCAATTGTCGCGCAAGGTAATAACGAGTTGACTGATGTCACTCAGGCTTTGCGTGTTCTGCAAACCAATATGAAATTATTGATCGGGCAAATCAAGCAAACGACGGGGCACTTAAATAATGGCGCTGGTGAAATTGCACAAGGTAACTTTGATTTATCTTCACGCACTGAGTCGCAAGCCAGTTCATTGGAAGAGACTGCTTCCTCGATGGAAGAACTAACTTCTACCGTAAAGCAAAATGCCGACAATTCCAGAGAGGCGAGTCAATTGGTAGTTTCAGCCGCCAGTGTCGCAGAAAAAGGTGGCGTTGCTGTTGCGAATGTGGTCACCACAATGGGGGCAATCAAATCCAGTTCCAGTAAAATTTCTGACATTATCGGCGTGATTGATGGGATCGCATTTCAAACCAATATTCTGGCGCTGAATGCGGCAGTTGAGGCAGCACGGGCTGGTGAGCAAGGGCGCGGCTTTGCGGTCGTTGCGAGTGAGGTTCGCAATTTAGCACAGCGCAGCGCCAATGCGGCAAAAGAAATTAAGGTGTTGATTAATGACTCGGTGTCGCAGGTAGAGGTTGGCGCAAAATTGGTGGATGAAGCTGGTAGTACAATGGGTGGAATTGTCAATGGTGTAAAACGGGCTGCCGAAATCATGCATGAGATCACTGCTGCAAGTCAGGAGCAGAGCGCAGGGATCGATCAGATTAATCAAGCCGTGGTTCAAATGGACGATATGACTCAGCAAAATGCTGGCTTGGTGGAGGAGGCAGCGGCTTCAGCAGAGAGTCTCAAACAACAGGCAAATGCACTGACAGATTTAGTCAATTCATTTACACTCGTTCGCAGTGGTAGTGCTGGTGTTATGCGCAGTACTTCACCAATTAAGCGAGCTGTCGCGGTCTCCGCGCCTCGTCAAAAATCAGCGAAGCAAAGTAGTCACTTAGCCTTGCGTTCGACTGAGTAGGCGTTAGGTTAGCTTAAATATAGGCATTGCCTTGAGCTTAACTCTGCATATCAACTAGCGCAGTATGTGAAGCACGATCCGGTACGGGATCGCGTTTTTAATGCCATGATATGCAAAGACAGATTTGCCAGAATAATTTAGCGCCGCTCATTGTTGGGCGTACATAGCCGGAAAAATGTAATGCCTATGCAGGTCACCTCATTCACTCTTATTGAGTTGTGACTTTCTCTCAAGCAGGCAAGCAAGGGCGTGTGTAAACGTGATCAAATTCCCGCTACCATCGATGAAATGGCGTTAATGCGACAAATTCTGTCTAGATGTCGCAATCGCGACGCTCAAATTTTCTCTACACTGATTGCATATTTCCGGGTCAATTCTGACGATTGATCCGCTTTCATGGCTCTTTTACTTTTCATGACGATTATGCAAACTGCAACGAAGCAATTATCTGCGGGAACCGGGGCGGACGATGTTACCGGTTTCCGAGTATTGGGGGCGATTAGTTTTGCCCATTTTCTAAATGACATGATCCAGTCACTGATCGTGGCAATTTATCCGCTTTTGAAAGGAAATTTCAATCTGAATTTTGCTCAGATTGGATTGATTACGCTGACCTATCAGATTACCGCGTCGATCTTGCAACCTGTGGTCGGACTATATACTGATAAACACCCCAGACCTTATTCACTGGCTTTGGGGATGGGCTTTACTCTGGTCGGCTTGTTATTGCTGTCGGTTGCGCCGAACTACGGTCTGGTGTTGCTGGCAGCTGCGTTGGTTGGAACAGGTTCGTCGATATTTCACCCTGAGTCTTCGCGGGTTGCGCGCATGGCTTCCGGTGGTCGTCATGGTCTGGCGCAGTCTATTTTTCAGGTTGGTGGAAATGCAGGTAGTTCTATGGGACCTTTGTTGGCTGCCTGGGTCATCATTCCTCACGGTCAGGGCAGCATTGCGTGGTTCTCTGCTGCAGCCTTGTTGGCGATAGGCATCTTGTGGCAGATCGGTAACTGGTACAAACGCAAGCGTCAGGAGGCCAACGCCAGACCCGCCAAAGGATCTCATTCGCATGTTATCTTGCCACGCAACAAAGTGATATTTTCTATTGGGATTTTACTGCTGCTGATTTTTTCAAAATATTTTTACATGGCGAGTTTGAGCAGCTATTTTACGTTCTATTTGATGAGTAAATTCCACTTGTCGGTACAAGAGTCGCAGATACATTTATTCGTTTTCTTATTTGCTGTGGCAACAGGTACGGTGCTTGGTGGCCCCATTGGTGATAAAGTTGGTCGTAAGCTGGTGATTTGGGTTTCTATCCTGGGTGTCGCACCATTTACGTTGATGTTGCCCTATGCAAATTTGTTCTGGACAGGCGTGCTTTCGGTCGTCATTGGCTTGGTATTGGCATCGGCATTTTCTGCGATTCTGGTGTTTGCACAAGAGCTGGTGCCGGGCAAGGTGGGTACCATTTCCGGCTTATTCTTTGGTTTCGCATTTGGTATGGGCGGCATAGGTGCAGCTGCCTTGGGTAAATTAGCGGATATGACTGACATTTACTTCGTCTATCAAGTCTGTTCATTTTTGCCCTTGTTAGGATTGGCGGCGGCCTTTTTACCCAATTTGGAAAAATCACCTCATACAACAAATTGAACCATGACGAATCAATGGAAAAAGTACGGCACCCCAAATAGCAATTGCACAGTAAATTATGCGAGCAATGAAGAAGGAGCTTGTGTGAGTTTGCTCGATTTTCATATTGCTGATCCAATTGCGGACCGTGCCAGTCTTATTCAAATTAATATTGAATATATGGAATGGGTGGCAGCCGGGATTCAGACTAGTTGCGGTATTTCTATCGTTGCTGTCAGTGGTCAGTTAATTCCAGATTATGTAGAAAACGCTCTGGATAAAATTTGTTTTGAGAAGCCACCCCATGGCGTTTTTTATCTTGTAAAACAATACGATGCCGTGGTGGGCATGGTTGGCTTGCGCTCGCTTAGCCAGGATGTTGCAGAAATCAAGCGCTTGTATGTGCGGCATGCTTTTCGTGGTCAGCAGTTGGGAAAGCAATTGTTAAATAAAATTGTGATTGATGCTAAAAATTTCGGTTATGCGAGAGTAAGACTTGATAGTGCGCCGTTCATGATAACCGCACAGAAGTTATACCGGTCATCCGGTTTTTTAGATCGAGCGCCATATCCTGGAACTGAAGTGCCAGAAGTCTTGCACGCGCGATGGCATTTTATGGAATTAAATTTGCTGGCCGACAAATGAACGTAGAAATCATCGATTTTCCTGATACTTTGGTTGCCGCTATCGAGCATCGCGGCTCGCCCGATCGTGAGCACGAGAGTGTTCGCCGTTTGATCGCATGGCGGATTGCGTATGGTTATTTGCCAGAACGCCATCGCACGTTTGGTGTGCATTACGATGATCCTTTAACTATTGCACCAGATTTATATCGCGCCGATTTCTGTATTTCTGTCACCCAGGAAGTAGCGCCTAACTCTTATGGCATCGTCAATAAAGTTATTCCTGGCGGGCGATGTGCAATGGTGCGTCATTTTGGCTCCCGAGAAAACATTGGTGCAGCAAGATATCTATGTGAAACCTGGTTGCCTGAAAGTGGCGAGTCACTAAGAACCTTTCCGCTCTTTTTTCACTACGTTAATGTTGGCGCTAAGGTGCTTGAATCTGAAATGGTGACAGACGTGTACCTGCCTATATATTAAATGTTGAGATTGGCATATTGCTCGCTAACGTGTCCATGTTGAGTCATGCAAATGCTCATCCATCGCTTTTCCTGGTGCGCATTCTGCTGAGTAATATGAACCTGCGAGGCCGCCAATTGCGCCGCGTCTCTGATATTCCCCAAGGTAGTAATTCAATGCGTTTCTCTTTGCGGTTTGATCTGGAACGCCCAACAGTTGTGCGGCACGATAATTTCTCTGCACCGCTTCGCACTCCGTTTTTGCTTCATTGTATTCGCCACGAATATGCATGCTCTCATGCGTAAAAATGTTGAGACTAATGATTTCTTCGCGGTTGGCCTTTTGCGGGTGATGCAGGTAATCCATCAACCGGTTGCACCACGGATATTGGAAGACGATATCGCCGTTGCGCGGGTCTGCATGGCCAGCGGCAAAATAGTTTTGATCTAAGAACGAATCAAAAATGGTGTTGCAATGGACTTTTGCTGGATGGAAATCGGCAATCACGGTCGCTTTTAATGATAAAAAGCGTTCAAAACGCCAGTAATTAAATGGCGGCCACGCAAATGCCAAAGCCAATGCTGCGTAAAGTAGTAAGAATGGTATGGATACCTTCTTGGCAATTGGACGATCAAAGCCGGTCGGCGTAACGATGGTGCTCAATAATTCCCGCACCAGCAACCAGCAAAAGAACAATGAGCACGCTATCCAAAGCATGTTTGTCTTGCGCCTTTACATCGCTTTAGGCTTGCTTGGGTAGATGCACAATTTTAGCAGCCTGATCAACAATGCTTTGATTATAGACCCGGATAGCTTGGAGGTGAAAAGTATAATTGATATCTAAAAAGACCTAATAAGTGGTTGTATTCATATTTGACATATCGTAATTCGCAGGGCAAAGTCACTTATTATTTGTTCGTCGATTTAAGCTAATCAGGAGTCAGACATGCCCGTATATCGTTCACGCACTACCACCCACGGCCGCAATATGGCGGGCGCACGCGCTTTGTGGCGTGCCACCGGCATGAAAGATGGTGATTTTGAAAAACCAATTGTTGCGGTGGTGAATTCGTTCACACAATTTGTTCCTGGCCACGTGCATTTGAAAGACCTTGGGCAAATGGTGGCGCGTGAAATCGAAGCAGCTGGTGGTGTTGCCAAAGAATTTAATACCATTGCCGTTGATGATGGGATTGCGATGGGGCATGGCGGTATGTTGTATTCCTTGCCATCACGCGAATTAATTGCTGACTCGGTCGAGTATATGGTCAATGCACATTGTGCGGATGCGATGGTGTGTATTTCCAATTGCGACAAGATCACCCCTGGCATGTTGATGGCGGCGATGCGTCTGAATATTCCCGTTGTGTTCGTTTCTGGCGGCCCGATGGAAGCTGGCAAAGTATTGGAAACACTGCATCCTAAACAAACTGGCGAACAAAAAATCATGAAAATCGATCTGGTCGATGCCATGATTAAAGCAGGTGATTCTAAGGTCAGCGATGAAGAAATTGGCAGAATTGAACGTTCTGCTTGTCCGACGTGCGGTTCATGCTCCGGTATGTTTACGGCCAACTCTATGAACTGTCTGACAGAAGCACTGGGCCTGTCTTTGCCCGGCAACGGCACAATATTGGCAACGCATGCCGATCGTAAAGAGTTGTTCTTACGTGCAGGTCGTCTGATCGTGGAATTGGCGAAGCGTCATTACGAGCAAGACGATTATTCAGTCTTGCCACGATCAATCGCGAGCAAAGCAACCTTCGAAAATGCCATGGCGCTGGATGTGTCTATGGGGGGGTCGACGAATACGGTCTTGCATTTATTGGCAGCTGCGAATGAGGCGGGTGTTGATTTTACGATGGCAGATATTGACAGAATCTCACGCAAAGTTCCTTGTCTTTGCAAAGTCGCGCCGATGACCGACAAATATCACATTGAAGACGTGCATCGTGCTGGTGGCATTATTTCTATTCTTGGTGAACTGGCGCGTGCTGGATTGTTGGATACATCCAGACCAACCGTACATAGCGCCACCTTGGCAGATGCCATTGCAAATAATGATATTGCTGTGACAAATGATGCAGCAATAAAAACCTTGTTTATGGCGGCGCCCGGTGGTGTCCCAACTCAAACGGCATTTTCGCAAAACAAACGTTTTGATAGTCTCGATATTGACCGCACTTCTGGCTGTATTCGCGACAAAGCGCATGCGTATTCGCAAGATGGGGGCCTTGCTGTGTTGTACGGCAATCTGGCTGAGAAGGGGTGTATTGTCAAAACAGCGGGCGTTGATGAAAGTATTTTGAAATTCACCGGCAAGGCGCGTGTATTTGAAAGTCAGGATGCCGCAGTCGAAGCGATTCTTGGCGATACCGTACATGAGGGTGATGTCGTTATTATTCGCTATGAAGGACCAAAGGGTGGTCCAGGCATGCAAGAAATGCTTTACCCAACGTCGTACATCAAATCTAAAGGTCTGGGTAAAGCGTGTGCTTTGTTCACCGACGGTCGTTTTTCAGGCGGCTCTTCTGGTCTGGTCATCGGTCATGCTTCACCAGAAGCAGCAGAGGGTGGGGCGATTGGATTAGTCGAAGAGGGCGATATCATCGAAATCGATATTCCTGAACGTCGTATCCATTTAAAAATCAGCGATGCCGATTTGTCCGCGCGCCGTGCCGCAATGGAGGCGCTCGGAGATGCTGCTTGGCAGCCTGTCAATCGTGAGCGCTATGTTTCCCAAGCTCTGCAAGCCTATGCTGCCTTGGCGACTTCTGCTGATCGAGGCGCAGTGAGGGATATTACACAATTGAAGCGGAAATAAGCACGGTTGACCTACATCATTCATGCGTCTTTAGTACATTGTGGACGAAGCCAATGTAGGCGGGTGTAACCCGCTAATTTAATGCAATCGCTATCATAGGCAGGGTGCCCTCAACTTGCCTATGATGCGCATCATTAAAGCTTTTAGACTGAATTGGAAGCAAGTTTCATGCAATCCGGTAAGATTTGCGCAGGTCGTTTATACTTCTTCTTTTGGTGATATTTTTTTTGTCATCTTTACTATTTTTAATACTAACAGCGTATTGTTAGCTTTTCACTTGGAACAACTTGCCACAATTTGTCAGTGATTTGCGTGCCGTAAGGCTGTTTAAAAGAAGAATTCGCGAGAACCGTATGTTAAGCAACAACCCGCCTGCAGAAAACCAAGAGCAGGTTTTGGAATTTGTCGATTCCTGTCAATTGCCTACAACCTGGGCTAATTTTCATATGCATGCTTTCTTTGAACCAGCAACCGGTAAAGAGCACATTGCCCTTACGCTGGGTGAGGTTGCTGATGGGCAGCCAGTATTGGCGCGTATCCATTCAGAGTGTCTGACTGGTGATGCCTTGTTTAGTCAGCGTTGTGATTGCGGCCCGCAGCTGGAAATGGCTTTGCAAAAAATCGCACAAGAAGGTCGTGGTGTTTTGCTGTATTTGCGCCAGGAAGGGCGCGGTATTGGTTTGCTCAATAAAGTACGTGCTTATCACTTGCAAGACGATGGTGCTGATACGGTAGAAGCAAATCAGTTATTGGGTTTTGCCGCCGATTTGCGCAACTATGGTTTGTGCGATCCTATGCTCAAACATCTGGGTATTCAATCCTTGCGTTTGATGACAAATAATCCGCGTAAGTTGGCCGCAATGGCAGGCTTAAATGTGACGGTGGCGGAACATGTTCCTCTGATTATTGAACGCAATCAATACAATAACCGTTACCTCAATACCAAAGCGAATAAGCTGGGTCACTTGATTCAGCCCGACTTATAGTCCGAATCGCTAAATTAATTTAAAAAGCCAGCGCAATTAAACTGTCCAACTAAATGGGGTCAGTTCACAATGTTGCTGGCTTTTTATATTTCAAAATGGGGTAACCGACTTCAGAATCTGTTTGAAGTTTGGCGTCAGATCTCTATTTTTTCTTGCAGTTCCTGAAATTCTTTACTGGCTTCCGCTAAGACCTGATCGAGTGATTCCTGAGTTAGTCCCAGACTCTCCCAGGACAATACGGTAATTTCCGGAGTACTGTGATCGGGTTCGGCATTTCCATTGAGAACATGCGCAATGCCATTGGCGACATGGACGATGGTTGCCAAAAATCCCTGACCGGGTTTTTCGGGTTGATGATGCCCTGCAATCGCAAGGATCATTTGCTCCGAAAAATTCCACTGGCGTGCCAGCGCTTCGCCCACCGCGGCATGATCAATCCCTATCACTTGTTTTTCGGCTTTATATTGTGTGCATTGATGTTCTGCCTGCCAGACAAGTACCTGCTCGAAGTCTGCGCCGTGGTATGTTGCCAACACCAAGGTCCCGACATCATGCAAAAGACCGGCAGTAAATGCCACGTCCTGATTGAAGCTAAGGCGGCGTGCCAAAATTTTGGCGATGATTGCCACAATGTTGGAATGTTTCCAAAATTCTTTGTGACTAAATCCAGCGCAATTGTTTTCCGGAAAGCAACCAGTTAGTGCCGAGGTGACGATGATTTGTCTTACCGTACTCAGACCGAGCAAAGAGATCGCCTGTTGTATCGTCGTGACCTTGATCATTGTCGAGTAGTACGCAGAATTGGCGTAGCGCAGTGTTTTTGCTGTCAGTGCAATATCATGTGTAACTTTTTGTGCGAGCTCATGGGTATCGACATCTTCTTTGTCAATATTGTTCAGAATTTCCATGACTACAGCAGGCAGCGTGGGTAAATCTTTGACTTCTTCGATGATTTGTTGAATGGCAATAGTCGGCATGTCTCACTCCTTGATGTACATGACTAGTATTGCCTAAAACGTTCTGTAGGTGATGGTTGTGTAGTTTTTACTACATGCTCTTGACAGCGCCCTGAGCTTATTTTTTATACTTTTGAATCCAGGCGTTTTTCGCTAATACTGATTTTGGCTCTTTCCAGCATATCGATCGCTGCCGGACCGCGTAATAAGGTGACGGCGACTGCAAGTGCATCAATGTAGGTTAAATGAGCGAGGCGTGAGGTCATTGGCGTGTAGATGTCAGGGTCTTCTTCCACATCAACACTGATGTGAACGTCGGCGTAATCAGCCAGGGGGCCGCCGCTGGCGCAGAGCACTAAAATTTTGGCACCAGCTTGTTTTGCAAGTTGTACGCTATTAATCAGATCGCGCGTGCGACCAGTGCGGGAAAAGGCGACGACCACGCAATCACTGTTGAGCAGTGATGCCGATTGCGCTTGTAAATGGGCATCGCAAAATACTGTCGTTGGAATGCCGAAGCGGAAAAATTTGAGTTGTGCATCAATTGCCAACGCCCCGGAGTAACCGAGTCCATAACATTCAATCCTTCGTGCGCGCGCCAGTAAACTGACTGCCGCTTCAAACGTTGCTGTGTTGGCGTTGTTGCGGGCTTCCATTAAAGTGGCAATCGTGCGATCGAATACCTTTGGCAAAACATCTTTTACATGGTCAGCTTGATTCACATCCAGATGTAGGTAGGGAATGCCTGTGGCTAAACTTTTGGCGAAAGCTAATTTAAAAGTTTTAAAGCCGTCAAAGCCAAGGCTTTGTGAAAAGCGTGCAACGGTCGGTTCGCTGACATCGCAAGCTTGTGCCAGAACCCGTATCGACATTTCGAGCGCATCGTGCGGCTTTTGCAGCAGAAATTCAGCTACCTGACGCTCAGCACGGCTTAAGGCAGTGCTAGCGGTACGGATGCGTGCCAACAGCCCTTTTTCAGAAGGGGTGTTTGAGTTCTTGTCGGAAAAAGGATTTGCCATGGTGTGTGTTTGCTATCAGGACTGTTTCAACATTAAGCGGTTGGCTGCGGATTGACGCCAGCCCTGATGCTGCTTAGTTACATCAATAATTACATCAATCGTTGCATCAATTTTTGTACAAATTAAGGTGCTAATTATGGACACCAAAAAATGTCAATGGTACAGCTTGCTTCACGCAATAAAGCAGCCACCGGCAAATTATTTTGTGTCGCATGTTCTAGCACCTGACGCTTTTCTGTACCCGTGATGACCAGCCATATTCTTTGCGTATCCAGCAGTCGCGGCAGAGAGAGTGACATGCGACTCTGACGCGTTTGTGGGTGGACGGCTGCCAGGCAAGTCAAGTTGTCGTGTTGCGTAGGTGCACCAGGAAACAGCGATGCAATGTGACCATCCGCGCCCATGCCTAGCAATACCGCGCTGAAAGTCTGTGGAAGCTGTGTTTGCAGTCTATCATCGATAGCAGCGGTCGCCACTTCTGGTGAGTTACTGGCGTTTTTTAACGATACTAACTGCCAGTTTTTTTTCTGCGCTGACTTTTGCAAGCAACGGCGGAACAAGCCTTCATTGCTTTGCTGATCCGCGTCGCTCACCCAGCGTTCATCGGTAGCTACCAATTTGATTGGATGACGTTGGTTCGTTTGCGCCAGTAAATCATCGAGGCGTTGATAAATAGGTGCCGGTGTGGAGCCTCCGGCCAGTGCAAAGCTGGAGCCTTCAGGCGCTGCTTGGATGATGTCTAACCATCGCTGGCTGAGGGCATCGCTGAGCGCACTGAAGCTATCAAAAGTGTGAAAGTTCATATTAGCCATTTGGATCAATTCTCTACGTACTCTTCGCCCCAGGCGGCACCATGTTGCGCTAACAAATAGCTGGCAGAAGAGGGACCCCAGCTACCTGCTATGTACGATTTCAATCCTTCATGGTCATTTTGCCAGGCATTCATGATGGGATCTATCCATGCCCATGCCGCGCTCAATTCATCATCACGTACAAACAGCGTCAGATCACCGTGCATCGCATCGAGTAACAGGCGTTCATAAGATTCGACGCGGCGGGAATTTGAAGCTTCAGCAAAATCCAGATTCAGTGCGACATCAGACAGGCGTATACCTTCGCCTGGTTCTTTGGCTTTCATAAACAATTGCACGCTTTCTTCTGGTTGCAAAGAAATGACCAAGCGATTCGAGCGCATAGGTCCTTGCGATTGGCCAAAAATGGAATACGGAATTGGTTTGAAATTAATCGTGATTTCTGCGCTACGGGTTGCCATGCGTTTGCCGGTACGCAGGTAAAACGGAACGCCTGCCCAACGCCAGTTATCAATCTCGGCGCGGATCGCGACAAAGGTTTCAGTGCGACTGGCTTGTGGTACGCCAGGCTCAGCCTGATAACCTATCACTGGTTGACCATCAACCGCGCCGGCGCGGTATTGGCCACGAACGGTTTTTTTGCTGACTTCGTCCGGTGTGAATTTATGTAAGGCCCGTAGTACTTTAACTTTTTCATCACGAATCGCATCTGGATTGGCGTTGACTGGTGGTTCCATCGCAACGATGGAAACCAATTGCAACAAGTGGTTTTGCACCATGTCACGCAGAGCACCAGTGTGATCGTAAAAGTCACCGCGTGATTCAACGCCAACTTGTTCTGAAATTGAAATTTGTACGTCTTGTATCCACTTGCGGTTCCATAATGGTTCGAGGAACGAGTTCGCAAAGCGTAATGCCAATAAGTTTTGCACCATCTCTTTACCAAGATAGTGATCGATGCGATAAATCTGGTTTTCGTTCAGGTAATTACGTAAGGACTGATTGATTTCTTTGGCGGATTGCGCGTCTCTGCCTAACGGTTTTTCAACCACGACGCGCGCATTGCCTTCGACCAGACCGTGTTTGGATAATTGCTCAACGACAGGAATGAAAATATCTGGACCCGTTGCCAGATAGAACAAGGTTGCATTTGTGTCGGAGGTGTTGAGTGAAGACTTCAATGATTGAAAATCTTCCGGTACCCGTGCATCGATTTTTGTGTAATGCGTCAATGCCAGAAACGCCGCCAGTTTTTCAGGCGTAGAACCACTCACTTTGGACGCATATTCGCTAATGCTGTTGCCAACACGTGAGCGATATTCATCATCTTTCAGGCCTTCACGTGCCGCGCCGATAAATTTGAAATCGTCATCCAGTCGGCCATTGACAAACGCGCTGTATAAAGCCGGGATGATCTTGCGCTTAGCGAGATCGCCTGTGCCGCCAAATAAAACAAATGTGGTCATACTGACTCCGTGATGTGTTCTAAGTTGTTCTGTTCCAAATCCAGATGTCGATGCTGACGAAGGGGCGGATGGTGTTTTTGATCAATCGCCTCGGTCGTTGAATGGAATCTGAGTTCTGTGAGTGGTCGCTTTTAAGTGTGTAACTGTAAGTGATCTAAACTATTTTTAATTTTCCCAGCGTTTTGATTATGCCAGAAAAACTTCAGAAATGTAGTTTCATTACGATAAATTTGATTATTTTGCATAAAAAAACAGCTAATAAATAAATTTCTGAAAGTTTGTTACGGAAAATATCTAATTATGCTATCTTTCTACCCATCGTATAAGTATTTTTGACAAGCTTTATTATTTCAAGCCCTCAGGGGTATAGGTGAGTTTATGACAACATCTCCTTCCGTCGCGTTGCACCCGGTCATCAACCAGGTCACACAACGTATTATTGAGCGCAGCAAAACCCTTCGCAGTGCTTATCTTTCCCAGTTAGAAAAAATGCGTGGCCGTGGCCCGCGTCGTGCCAGTTTGTCTTGTGCCAATCAGGCGCATGCAAATGCGGCGATGGATAGTGGTACTAAAATTTGGCTGAATCAGGCACAAAAACCTAACATCGGCATCGTTACCGCCTACAACGACATGTTGTCTGCGCATCAACCCTACGAGTCGTATCCGCAACAAATCCGTCAGACTGCGTTGCGCTTCGGTGCGACCGCGCAGGTGGCGGGTGCGGTGCCAGCGATGTGCGATGGCGTGACGCAAGGTCGTCCTGGTATGGAATTGTCCTTGTTTTCCCGTGATGTGATTGCGCAGGCGACTGCAGTCGCTTTGACACATGATGCGTTTGACGCAACCTTGTGTTTAGGTATTTGCGACAAGATCGTGCCGGGGTTGTTGATTGGTGCTTTGGCGTTCGGACATTTGCCAACCATTTTCATTCCCGCAGGCCCTATGGGTTCTGGTTTGTCGAATAAAGAAAAAGCCGCAGTGCGCGAACGTTATGCGCAAGGTAAAGCCACCAAAGAAGAATTATTGGCGGCTGAAAGCGCGGCATACCATAGCGCAGGTACTTGTACTTTCTATGGTACGGCAAACAGTAATCAAATGTTGCTTGAAGCAATGGGCTTACATTTGCCGGGTGCAGCTTTTGTTCATCCTTCTGATCCATTGCGTCAGGTATTGACCGATGCTGCTGTTGAGCGTGTCTTGCAAATGACCGAGCAAAGCGGTAATTACAAACCTATCGGTCAATTGGTGAATGAAAAAACCATTGTCAATGCCGTCATCGCATTGCTGGCAACTGGCGGCTCCACCAATCATACAATTCACTGGATTGCCGTTGCTCGCGCTGCTGGCATTCTCATTGACTGGCAGGATTTTGATGAATTGTCTTCGGTTATTCCTTTGCTGACGCGTATTTATCCAAATGGTACCGCCGACGTGAATGCGTTTGAAGATGCGGGTGGTCCAACTTTTGTAATTCGCGAATTATTGTCCGCTGGTTTGATGCACGGTGATGTAATGACAGTGTATGGCGATCATGGTCTGCATTCACATACCTCGCGTCCAGTCCTGACTGAAAATAATCAAGTGCAATGGCAAGCTTTGCCAGCGCACTCAACCGACACGTCGGTTGTGCGTAATGTGACTGAACCATTTGCCGCTACCGGTGGTCTGCGCTTATTGCAAGGCAATCTGGGGCGCGCAATCGTCAAAGCATCCGCTGTGCCTGAAGAAGCGTGGATAGTCAAAGCGCCAGCCAAGATTTTTGAATCGCAAGATGCACTGGTCAAAGCATACAAAGCCGGTGAATTGAATATGGATTTTGTTGCGGTCGTGATTTTCCAGGGACCGCAGGCGAATGGTATGCCCGAGCTGCATCAATTCACACCTATCCTGGGAAGTTTGATGTCGGCCGGTTATAAAGTTGCCTTGGTCACAGACGGTCGCATGTCCGGTGCTTCCGGACGTATTCCGGCAGCTCTGCATGTGAGCCCGGAAGTTGCGCAAGGTGGACCGTTGGGCAAAGTACGTGATGGTGACTTGCTTGAATTGAACGTACACACCGGCGAATTGCGTGCCTTGGTCGATGAGCAAGAATGGGATCAACGCACGGTAAGAACATTAAGCAAAGACGAAACTTTTGGTTATGGTCGCGATTTATTTGCTGCGCAACGTCGCGTAGTAACAGCGCCTGAGCATGGTGCTTCGACTTTGTTTATCGATTAATTTTGGAGAGTTTATTATGGCATTCACGAAACAAGACATCATCACTCAACTTGACCAAATCCGTGTATTACCGATTTTGGTGACCGATGATGTGGATCAAGCAATTCGTTGCGTGACTACCTTGGCAGAAAATGGTTTGCCAGCGGTTGAAATTACTTTACGTACACCAAATGCGATGACAGTGCTGCGTGAAGTAGTCAAAGCATGTCCAACAGTGACTGTTGGTGCGGGTACGATTTTGACCCAAGCACAATTGGATGCCGTGAAAGAAACTGGCGCCGCCTTTGGTATTAGCCCAGGCATTACGCCAGCGCTGGCAAAAGCGGCGGCAGAATCAGGCTTGCCTTATTTTCCGGGTGTTGGCGGTGCGAGCGATTTGATGTTGGCGCTGGAGCATGGTTTTGAAGTAGTTAAGTTGTTCCCGTCCGATATCGTCGGCAGCACCAAAATGGCAAAGGCATTGGGTGGTCCATTCCCTGATGTACGCTTCTGCCTAACTGGCGGCGTGACCGTGGAATCAACACCTGCTCTGTTGCAGCAACCAAATGTCTTGTGTGTTGGTGGTTCCTGGATGTGTCCGGCATCGCTGATTAATGCTGGCGATTGGACTGCGATTGCGACGTTGGCAGCTGCGGCGGCACAGGCAGGTAAGAAATAAACTTATTTGTCATTTTTGTTCGTCATTTTTTTATCCGACCTGGGTGGAATATTTTTAAGAGACGTCGTTAGTTAAGATTCAAAAGGATAATCCTGGCGATGACGGCAATATTCCTCCTATTTTTGCAAAAACTAAAATTCAAAGTGTAAAAGCAAGATCATGGCTACTTCCGTTTCGCGTACTCCGATTTGGTGTTTGTTGCAGCAACGTGCAACCAATTTGCCTAATTTAAAAGAATTATTTCGCGCTGACCCGCAACGCTTTACGCATTTTTCGGCGTCAGCATGCGGGATTATGCTCGATTATTCTAAGCAGCGAATTGATACGACGGCGAAGCTGAATTTGCTGGCACTCGCGCGGCAGCAGGATGTTGAAGCGAGACGTGACGCGATGTTGCGTGGTGAAGCAATTAACCATACTGAGAATCGCGCAGTGCTACACACTGTCTTGCGTTTGCCAAAAGGTGAATCATTTGACTTGAATGGCGTCAACATTGCGGCGGATGTCCATCAGGTGCTGGCGCAGATGCGCACCTTCAGTGATGCGGTGCGCGAAGGACGTTGGCTTGGTTATACCGGCAAAGCGATACGCACCATCGTCAATATTGGGATTGGTGGTTCTGATCTGGGGCCGCAAATGGCATGTATCGCCCTGGCACCTTGGTCGCAAAAAAACCTGTCCTTACATTTTGTCTCGAATGTCGATGGTCGTCATGTTGCAGACGCGCTCGCTAATGCTGATCCGGAAACAACCTTGTTTGTGGTTGCATCAAAAACCTTCACGACGATGGAAACGCTGACCAATGCACGTACCGCACGTGATTGGATGCTGGCGCATGGCTGCCCTGTAGATCAAATTCGTCAACACTTCGTTGCATTGAGTACCAATGTGCAGGCCGCTTCAGAATTTGGTATCGCTCCTGAAAATGTGTTTCCGTTCTGGAATTGGGCGGGCGGTCGTTACTCGATGTGGAGTGCGATAGGTTTGTCGATTGCTTTGTACGTTGGCGCAGATCGTTTTGAAGAAATGCTGGCGGGTGCGCATGAAATGGATTTACATTTTGCGCAAGCGCCGTTAGAGCAAAATCTGCCAGTGTTAATGGCATTGATTGGTGTCTGGAATATTAATTTCCTTGGCCTGCAAGCGTTGTCGATTGCGCCATACCATCAGCGTATGACGCGCTTGCCGGCTTACTTACAGCAGCTTGAAATGGAAAGTAACGGCAAGTCGGTCACGCGTGAAGGTCATCGGGTTGATTACACAACCTCACCGATTTTGTTTGGTGAAGCGGGGACCAATGGACAGCATGCTTACTTCCAACTATTGCATCAAGGTGCAACGATAATTCCGACTGATTTTATTGTCGTCGCTGATGATGATGCTGGTTTGCCTGGACACAATCAAGCCTTGCTGGCCAATTGCTTTGCACAATCCAAAGCCATGGCTTGGGGCAAGAGTCTGGAAGAGGTACGCGCAGAATTGGGTGATTTGCCAGAAAAAATGCTGGCACCGCGCGTATTTGAGGGCAATCGCCCAACCTCAACCGTGTTGCTCAATGAATTAACACCGCGCAGCCTTGGTGCTCTGATCGCACTGTACGAGCATAAGGTGTTCGTGCAATCCGTGATTTGGGATATCAATGCGTTTGATCAGTGGGGCGTCGAATTGGGCAAATCACTGGCGCAGCAATTGATTAGTCTTGATCCTGCCGCAGTCAAAGAAGAATATGACAGCTCAACCAAAGGCCTGCTCATGGCGGTTAAACGCAGTCAAAAGTATAAAAACGCTGCGTAGATATCCATATCATTCAATCTCATTGCAGAACTGCTTGGGGAACGTAAAGTCGCTATGTGGATGACTTTCTGTCGCTTCCTTCGCCCGGGGTGTTCTGCGATCTGTGTCGTTTGTTGTATTAATTGTTGTATGTAAGCCTCATGTCAATTCATGGCTTTATGCTGGGATGCCTGAGGAAACTACGTGCGCAATGTAATGCATCAAGAATTTTCATCTTTCCTTGTTTACTCCTACCGTAGAATTTCGTCAGCATGAATACTCATCTCCAACCTCAACACAAAATGAACGATAAAGACGACGATAAAGACGACGATAAAGACCAGAGCTTGCGCGAAGACATTCGCCGCCTTGGGCGCCTGCTAGGTGATACGGTAAGAAGCCAACACGGTGACGAAGTGTTCGATTTAATTGAGCAAGTGCGACAAAACTCGATCCGCTTCCGGCGTGATGCGGATGAGGCGGCGCGTACCGAGCTGGAGTCGACCTTGGATAGTCTGACCAATGACCAGACGACGCAGGTGATACGTGCATTCAGTTATTTTTCGCATCTGGTAAATCTGGCGGAGGATCAGCATCATATTCGCCGTACCCGTGCCCATCAGATTGCTGGCTCTGCACCGCGTGCGGGTAGTTTGGCGCATACGATAGAGGCACTTTATAACACCGGACATGATACGCAGCAGTTAGTCGATTTTTTCAAAACTGCCCAGGTTGTGCCGGTATTGACTGCGCATCCGACCGAGGTGCAGCGCAAGAGTATCTTGAATTGCCAGATGGTAATTACTCGATTGCTTGATGAGCGTGATCGCATGCAATTGACGCCCGAAGAAGCGGCTGCGAATGAAGAAGCATTAGGACGTGCGGTACTCACGCTGTGGCAAACTCGTATGTTGCGTACCTCTAAACTGTCAGTGCTTGATGAAGTAGAAAATGGGTTGAGCTTTTACGACTACACGTTTTTACATGAGTTGCCGCAGTTGTATGCGGGTCTTGAGGATTTGCTCGTCAGTAAAGATCCTGCATTCAAGCAGACTGAGTTGCCGAGCTTTATGAAAATGGGTAGCTGGATCGGTGGTGATCGTGACGGTAACCCGTTTGTAACAGCGACAATACTCGAAAAAACGCTGGCGATGCAAAGCACCCGCGCATTTAAATTTTACCTCGACGAATTGCATACCTTAGGCTCTCAGTTATCGATGGCGACTTTGTTGGTGAAAGTGTCTGACGAGTTGCAGGCCTTAGCGCAGCGTTCCCCCGATCACTCTCCACATCGTTCTGATGAGCCATATCGCCTGGCGATCAGCGGCATTTATGCGCGTGTTGCGGCGACGTATACGCATTTGCTGGGTTTGTTGCCAACCATTGCGCCTAGCGGTGATGCGCCGGTGTATGCGACAGCCGAAGAGCTGGCAGCGGATCTTGATATTGTTCACCAATCTTTGTTGGAGCACGGTTCCGCAGCGATTACGCGCGGCCGGCTGCGTCACCTGCGCCGCGCAGTACGAGTGTTTGGTTTTCATTTGGCACCAGTCGATTTGCGTCAGAATTCTGATGTGCATGAGCGCGTCGTCGCTGAATTATTGCAAGCAGCGAATCCAGAAGTGAGTTATCTGGCGATGTCAGAAGAAGAGCGTATTGCGGCCTTGATTGTTGAAATCAGTTCTGCCCGACCATTGGCTTCCCCGTATCTGGTTTATTCCGAAGAAACGCAATCTGAATTAGCGATTTATCGCGCAGCGGCAACCGCTAAAAAACGCTACGGTGATGGCGCAGTTCCAAATTGCATTATCTCCAAAACCGACGGCGTGTCGGATATGTTGGAATTAGCACTGTTGCTCAAGGAGTCTGGCTTACTGCACCCGGCAGAAGGGCGTCTTGACGTCAATATTATCCCGTTGTTTGAAACGATTGAAGACTTGCAAAACAGTGCGCCAGTAATGGATAGATTGTTTGCTATTCCTGCTTACGCGCGGCTGCTGGCTAGTCGTGACAATGCGCAGGAAGTGATGTTGGGTTATTCCGATAGTAATAAAGATGGCGGTTTTCTGACTTCTGGCTGGGAATTGTATAAAGCTGAACTTGATCTGGTGCAGGTCTTTGCTCGTCATCAAGTGCGACTGCGCTTATTCCATGGTCGCGGTGGTTCTGTAGGTCGTGGCGGAGGCCCCAGCTATCAGGCGATTCTGGCGCAACCCGCTGGTGCGGTACAAGGGCAGATTCGTCTGACCGAGCAAGGGGAAGTAATTACTGCCAAATACGGTAATCCGGAAGTAGGTCGTCGCAATCTCGAAGTATTGGCTGCTGCCACAATGGAAGCGAGTATGCTGGCAGATGCTGAACAGCCGCCTAAGCCAGAGTTTTTATCGGCAATGGAAGAGTTGTCGGCGCACGCATTTAAATCCTATCGCGACCTGGTTTATGAGACGGATGGTTTCGAACAATACTTTTGGGAGTCGACGGTGATTTCAGAGATCGCCGGATTGAATATCGGCAGCCGCCCGGCATCTCGAAAAAAATCGACTGCGATTGAAGACCTGCGAGCTATTCCTTGGGTATTTAGTTGGTCGCAATGTCGCCTGATGTTGCCGGGTTGGTTTGGTTTTGGCGCTGCGGTTCAGCATTACTTGAAAACACACCCTGAACATGGTCTGCAAACCTTGCAGGCGATGTTCAAGGAGTGGTCATTCTTTTCGACCGTATTGTCCAACATGGAGATGGTGTTGGCGAAGAGTGACATAGGGATTGCGAGTCGCTATGCGCAATTGGTCAAGGACGATGCTTTACGCGCGCGTATTTTCCCGCGTATGGAGGCGGAACACGCATTGACAATCGAGGTATTAAAAACGATTTCTGGTCAGGATGAGTTGCTGGCAGCAAATCCGTTATTGGCACGTTCAATCAAAAATCGGTTTCCTTATCTGTCGCCATTGAACCATGTGCAAGTCGAGTTATTGGAACGTTTCCGTAACGGTGATGAAGATGAGCGAGTTCGTCGCGGTATCCATTTGTCAATTAATGGTATTGCTGCCGGTTTGCGTAACAGTGGTTGAAATATAGCATTCATGTTCTAATTTTTTCAGGTGTTAATAAAAAACCCGCAACACCTAAGTGTTTGCGGGTTTTTTTATTTATTTCTTATTCCAGACTTTGTTGTGAAGTCTTAGAAACTTGTTTGCACGCCAAGGCTAAAATTGTTTGCGGTGGTGCTGGTACTGGGAGTCATTTCCACTTTGCGTGAAGAGATTTCTGCTCGTACGGTCATACGGGGGGTGATGGCATACGTAACACCAAAACCAAACACTGGTTTTGTTGAATTCAGTGATCCATTCCGAGGTATCCCATAGACATAACCGTCATTTTCTGCCTTCGTAAATGCAACACCTGCTTTGGCAAATGCTTCAATTTTTTCTGCTATTTGATGACGGTAGACGCCGGAAACATCAAAGCCTTTAGCTTTAATCGACGCGGAGGAGGGGCCGTAAGCTGTGTAGCTGCTTGCGTGGATGGTA
The DNA here is from genome assembly GCA_049339905.1 of Undibacterium sp. SXout11W. Taxonomy (GTDB): domain Bacteria; phylum Pseudomonadota; class Gammaproteobacteria; order Burkholderiales; family Burkholderiaceae_D; genus Undibacterium. The sequence continues at coordinate 130,063 of JBMPPG010000010.1, read as the reverse complement.
CCTAAAGATGTGTAGCTAACTTCCGCGCCCCAATTTGCATTGATGTTATAACCACCAAAAACGGAGAAAGAGGTGTCATAGGTATCGCAAAAACTTGCTTGAGAGCAGCTGGTTTCCCAGCGTGCCTGCCCCACTGTTCCGCCAACGTAGGCTTGTGCCATGGCATTTGCGCTGAAAAGCATGGCAGCAATTGCTGTTACGGCGGACATAGTTTTTATGTTCAACATGGTAGACCTTGTGTAATGAGAATTTTTTTCCTGAGAACTGCTGTGAGTGCATTATTTGCAATCATAAAATCTCAGAAGGGTTGCATTGTAACAAATCGGTTTTTTTATTGCACGAACGTTCGTTTTTTTTAATAACGCTTGTTGGCACATTTATTAATTAGAAGTTTTGCAATAATGTTGCGTTATTGATGTTGACCATCAGAGGGAAAATTTATTTACAATATTTGAGCAAAATAGATTAAAGAAGCACTTAAGGATTGCCGTTATACATCGTACAGATAAGGGGAATTGTCATGGAAGTTACCGATATTGCCAATGTTGCAACAACATTGGCGCAAGTAGGAACGAGTGATGCTGTCAATACGGCCGTGTTAAAACGTGCGAACGATATTGAAGCGCAAAATGCGGCAGCTTTGATAGCGGCAATTCCTACGCCAACGCCGATCGCCACGACTCCTTCAGTTTCTAATTTGCCTCTTAATCTTGGGCGTAACGTCAATACAACGGCTTAAGTTGAAATTTAACGTACCTATTTGGCTTTAGCATTCAGTTGACGAACATGTAATTTTCTAATCAGCGTACTTTTGTGCGCTGTTTTTGTTTCAGGAATGATTTTGAACAAGCAAAGTTTTTGTTGTTCAGCCATAATCTTGGCAATTTATTGCAAGAGGAAAAAATAATGAGCGAGGAAACATGGGCTTGGTCTGATCGATTGAGTTTGAGTTACGAACCGATGGACGATACCCACAGAGAGTTTGTGCAATTATGTGGGGCACTGGCGGAAGATAATCCTGCTACCTTTATCCAACGACTCGATGCCCTCATCGAGCATTCAATTGTGCATTTTGAGCAAGAAAATAATTGGATGACAGAGACCGGATTTCCACCGGCTGCTTGTCATAAGCAAGAGCATGATGCGGTGTTAGAGGTGATGCGCGAAGTACGTCAGCGGGTGCTCGCTGGGGATGCTGATTTGGCACCCAGACTGGCAGAGGAATTACCGCATTGGTTCGAACACCATGTCGACACCATGGATAATATGCTAGCGAGATTTATGGCGACGCATCCTGAAAAATTGTCGGAGTCTGAAATAGCAGAAAGCGGTCTGTCAGTCTGAAGCTGCGGCGTCTGATATAAATTATGCGGCAGTGACGGTGATTTCTATATCGCCTAGCTGCACGACTTGCCCGGCACGAATTTTTGCGGTTTTGCGTAATTCTTGCTGACCATCTACATTAACGTCTCCGCTTGCAACAATTTGTTTGCCAGCACCACCACTTTCGCAGAGCCCAACCAGCTTTAAAAGTTGGTTTAATTCCACAAATTCACCTTCCAGGCTGAAGTCTAATTTTTGCATGGTCGCTCCGACAGAATATTAAAAAAGGGCGAAGAATACACCAAAATACATCGTTTGGTAGCACTTGGTTGGCATCTTTCATTCAATGACGATGAAATTTAATCCTCTCCGATGTTCTTTACAGACATGTCTTATCTGAAGTCTCAGGATGACTGATTGAAGTGAGGCTCAGATAATGTTCATCATACATAAAAAGAAACATAGCGCTTGAAAATTTACTTAATCCTAGTAGGATGCAAATGCAGTATCTGCAAAAATGAATCTAATCTAAAACTTTTTGCGTATATATCATTGTTGGGCAAAACGGGTTTTTTTTTGCGATGAGTGTAAGTTTATTCGTTTTGCTTCGACTATAGAGTGTAGTTGATGTGTTTTTATTTAATGTGTTATCTATCGAAGCTATCTCATCTATTTAATTTACGGAGAATCAAATGAATAACAAAGCAATGATCGCAGTCGCATTGGCAGGCTTGGTTGGATCTTCTATGGCAATGGCAGCGGATGCGCCAAGAACAGAAAAATGCTACGGCATCGCCAAAGCAGGTCAAAACGATTGTGCCACTAAAACTGGTTCCCATTCTTGTGCAGGTCAAGGCAAGAAAGACAATGATCCAGCGGATTGGAAAAAAGTACCTGCGGGCACTTGCGAAAAAGCTGGCGGTAAAACTGATACAGCAAAAGCTTCTTAATTTTTAGCTTTGTTTAGTTGATATCAGCTCTTTGGTGAATGTCTTCTCTGACTACTAATCACTGTCGCCCCCACCAGGTTCTTTCGGGAACCGGGGTGGGGTTGCGAACCCCACATTATCGCGATTTTCTTGATTCGCCAGTTGCTATTGACTGGATTGAAGTTCATTCTGAAAACTATTTCGGAGAAGGCGGCTACGATTTATTTGTACTTCAGACGTTGCGCCAGCGATATCCGGTAAGCCTGCACGGTGTCGGTTTGGGACTGGGATCGGCGCAAGGTTATCGTCGGCAACATATCTCAAAGTTAAAACGTCTTATTGAGCGCATTGAACCCAGTCTGGTTTCTGAGCACTTATGCTGGGGTGCAATTGCTGGTCGCAGCTTGAATGATTTGCTCCCGCTGCCATTGATGCGCTCAGCCTTGGATCTGGTTTGCGAACGGGTTGATGACCTGCAACATCAACTGCAAAGACAAATCTTGATTGAAAACGTCTCAACCTATGTACGGTTTGCACAAGATGAAATGTCCGAGGCAGAATTTTTGCAACAACTGGTCAAACGTACTGGTTGTGGCGTGCTACTCGACATCAATAATTTATATGTGAATGAAGTTAATCACGGTGAGGATGCACGCGCAGCCTTGCAATGTCTGGCAGCACTGCCTGCCGGAACGGTAGGTGAAATGCACCTCGCAGGTTTTTTAGAAACCGAGGACTGTCTGGTTGACAATCATGGTAGTTGTGTCAGTCCGCCAGTCTGGTCTTTGTTCTCCGAAGCCTGTGCTTTATTAGGAAATGATATTCCGGTGTTGATTGAGTGGGATACAGATATTCCTGCTTTATCTGTGTTGTTGATGGAAGCTCATAAGGCGCGTCAGCACCAATTGATCTCTCGACAGCAGTTGCCCGTCAGTGTATGACATGATAAAACTAGAACAAATACAACACGACTTTGCGCACGCCTTGATTGATCCTGATGTCATGGATAGGTTTGCTCCTCAGCTTAGGGCGTCGGCACGGCAGAATGAACGTTTTTCTTATTATCGGGGCAATATGACCGGCATCTGGGCTTCGGCATTAACAAACGCCTACCCAGTCTTGTTGCAATTAGTCGGCACTGAATTTTTTGAGGATATGGCGAAAGCTTATGGCCGTGCATATCCTTCCCAATCAGGTGACTTAAATCAATTTGGTGCGCAATTGTGTGACTTTCTGAAAGACAGCGAGTTTATTACTGATTATCCGTATTTTGAAGATATCGCCAAGCTAGAGTGGCAATTGCACTGCGCCTATTACGCGGCGGATGCGAAGGTTCTTAGTCTGCGTGATGCGCTCATCGCTGCCGAGCAATGTGGTCAGGATTTAGCATCAGCAAGTTTATTGACTCATCCTGCGGTTGGGTTGTATGCGTCGCCCTTGAGTGCAGTTGAGATATGGCTTGCGCATCAAGAGGGAGAATTGACCACCTTCCCAGCGGATATCCACAAAGAAAATTTTGCCTTGATATCCCGCCCTCAATGGCAAGCTCTGGTATCACCTTTAACTAGAGCTGATTACCTTGCATTACAAGCTCTGTTTCAGAAAGCGAATATTGCGTATGCTTTAGAGCTGGCACTCAGCGAGGATGCGCAGTTTGATATTGGTGCTGGTTTGCAGCGTTGGTTTTCGGATGGCAGCTTTACGGAGATTAAATTTATATGAGATGAATGTAAGAATTTAGTGACGAAGCCGACTCAATAATATCAATCAACTTGGAGAATCTGATGCACTACTTTTTACGTTTACATGCACTTAGTCAGCTATTTGATGAGCAACTGCAGCGATGGGGTGGTAGTCTCGTCAGCTTGGGTTTACGACTTTTTATTGGCTGGCAATTCTTTAAGGCGGGTTTGATTAAAGTGTCCGATTGGTCGGTGACCTTGTCATTGTTTCGTGATGAATATAAGGTACCAGTCTTGCCACCCGAGGTCGCTGCTGTGATGGGGGCGGGTGGTGAACTGTTTTTACCGGTATTGCTCGCATTAGGATTATTCTCGCGTCCAGCTGCATTGGGATTGTTGGCAGTCAATGCAATGGCGGTGATTTCTTACCCGCAGTTATTTCAGTTCGAATGTCCTGCTGCAATCAATGATCATTTTTATTGGGGTGTCTGTTTGCTGGTTCTTTTGGTATTCGGGCCAGGTAAGCTCAGTGTTGACGAGTTCTTAAAAGCAAAACGTACGTAAATTTTTCTGGGGCGCTACACAGTCGACGCCTGCATAGCTTTCAGGTCTAGTTCAAATCTTTCTAGATTTTTGATTATTGCGGCGTGGAGTTTAATTGCGCTTGTTATATTGGACTCCTTTCCTGCGAATTCCACGTGCTCACCGAGCACGGCAAGTGCCGATATCCCTAAGTTAGAGCTGGCGCCTTTGATTTGATGTCCGAGTGCCTTTATTTCAGGAAAATTGTTTTGATGAATGGCGACATGCAATTGGGCGACCAGCGGACGCGTTGTTTCTAAAAACAGATTTAAGAATTCGACGTGCGTTTCTTTGTCCTCGCCTAACATGTCGATCAATCTACTTTGATCAATCATTGAGCTGGCATCAGAATCGGTGACTGGCGTTGCTGCCGAGGTGGCAGCGGACGTAATGTCTGTCGAATGCAAATGTTCTTCCAAGGATGCTTTTAATGCAGACTTGTTGACCGGTTTCGATAAGTAAGCATCCATCCCGGCTGCTAAACATTGTGGTTTTTCTTCGCGCATTGCATTTGCTGTTAGCGCAATGATAGGAATGTGTCGTCCGCTATCTCGTTCCATTTCGCGGATTCGTCGTGTTGCTTCAAAACCGTCCATGACTGGCATGTGGCAATCCATGAGTATCAACGCATACTCCCCAGTGCGAGTCATGGCTATGCCTTCTTCACCATTATTGGCAATTCCGGATTTGTATCCCAATTGCTCCAGGATGCTAACCGCCACTTTTTGATTGATTAAATTGTCTTCAACGATCAGAATTTTTTCACTTTGTTGTTCGATGATTTGTTTTGTGAAAATCCGATCTTCATTCCTTCGTAATGGTGTGTCGGACGTGGTTGGCGTGAGGCGTTGCCTACGGTCTTGCGCGTGTTGAATTGCGGCAAATAAACTGCTGTACTTTATCGGGACTGGAAGTGAGGTCGGATATTCCGGATCTTGACCACCAAAGTCCTTGATGTCATTGCTATCCAATGAAATGATGTAGGTGTTGGGATGCTTTTGCCTGAGCTGTTCAAGAAGGGTTTTGTTGGTTTCTGTTAGTTGGTGATCAAGCAGGCAGACATTGATCTCAGCAAGCTGTTGAAGCTGCTTTAAAAAATCTTCTGGATTCTCAGTCATCACCGGCGATATACCGTAAGACAGCAAATATGCTTTGACGCTTTGTGAAAAGTCGTTGCCATGACAAAACGCAAGGATACTAATTTCTTTTTGCTGCCTATGCCGCATAGAAATGGTTTTGCTGTTGATGCTCACCAATGGAATTTCAAACCAGAACCGGGAGCCTGAACCAGGCTGGCTTTCGACCCCAATTTCACCATCCATTAATTCGACCAGACGTTTACAAATTGAGAGACCTAAACCTGTGCCACCAAAGCGGCGGGTGATCGAATTATCCGCCTGTGTAAATGGAGAGAAGAGGGTTGGGATTATTTCAGGTGCAATACCAATGCCAGTGTCTATCACTTCAAAGCGAATCAAACTGGTGTTGAGTGTTTTGTTTTTGGAAAGAACTTTGACAGTAATGTCTCCATTTTCTGTAAATCTGATCGCATTTCCGATTAGATTTAATAGAATCTGCCGTAATCGACCGGGGTCAGTGCTGACTAGTTCAGGTATTTTGGGATCGATAAAACTAATCAGTCGGAGATGTTTTCTTTTTGCTCTTTCTATTAGTATCTCTACACTAGCTTCGACCACATTGAGCAAGTCACATTCGGTTTGCTCGATTTGCATTTTTCCAGCCTCAATTTTTGAGAAATCTAAAATGTCGTTGATGATCGCCATGAGTGCATTGGCAGATTCATCGATGACTTTAGCAAACTCTCTTTGTTTGGGGGTGAGACTGCTGTCGAGTAATAAATTGTTCATCCCTATGACGCCATTCATTGGGGTGCGAATTTCATGACTCATGGTAGATAAAAATGCACTCTTTGCATGATTGGCTTGTTCAGCGCGTATTTTTGCAATTTCTAATGCAGATTCATAATGATCGCGAATGCGCATCAACCAAGTGAGCAAAGCGGCGCAGACCAGAACGAAACAGGCAAGTGCAATCCCTGTCCATTTTAAGTTGCGTGAGCTCTCATACCATTTGGCGATCGCATAGGTTTCTGAAATGGCGCTAATGGCGACGATAGGGTAGCTGTGTGGGGAGCGGAAATGAATGATATACGTGTTTTGTGACGAAAAACTATCTGCCATCTTTAAATGTACTTGACCATAATCTGTTTCGCTTTGCAAAAGTTTGAAGATCGGCAGCTCGGGGTAAGATTTTCCGAGCGAAAAATGTTCGTTCGGTGATGTGTTGAGAACTTTGCCGCTGTAATCAAAAATCGTGACAAAATTGATTTTTGCACCCAACATGCTATTGAAGTCAGTCAACAAGTATTGTGGGTTTACCATGGTGAACATAATGTAATCCTGGCCTTTGACCGTGACTCGCTTGGCAAAAGGAAGACAATGCGTGCCGTTCAGATTTGCTTCTTTAGCGATACCATTGGCATCGAGTTCATGAATGTCGCGGATAAAAACTGGACGTCCTGCTTCCAATGTGTTGCCGGGGATGTCTCTAAATCCCATCCATTGAAGGTTGATAAACCTGCCAACTTCAGCGAGATTGGAACTGGCTAAGACGGTCCCATCTTTGCGTAAAATCGACACTGAACGTAAATGCGTGGAGTTATTGACGGTTGCTTCAATAATTTTCTGCACATCCATCCCACTGACACCCGTGCTGGATGTTTGATCGCTATTATTGAAAATGCCGGTAATGACATTTAAGGAGTTGTCAATTGATGATAAAGTTCTGGTTAAATGACTCTCCAGCATTTTTGCCAGCAATTCGGCGCGAACATCGGTTTCCTGGATTGCGAGTGCTTTGTCGTGATTGAGTAAATAGACTGTTGCGAATAAAATGCAGACACTAAAAATCACACCGGAAATTATCCACAAAGGAAATTTACGTAAGATGCGAAGTATCTTTGTATTGGCTTGCATGTTTGATTATTCGTTTCGTATCGAGAACTTAGACAAAATTGCACCGACGAAGTGTGGATACGCACACAGTACCGAAAGTACTGCTTGAAGATCTTTCACCATAACGCTGTTTGGGGCAGTTTTGCGCGTTCTTTACTAATTGGTTACGACGATGGGATCTAATTTGTGTTTGCTCGCTATGGAACGTAATCTACCATCTCTTTTTATTTTATCAATAAAAGAATTGATGCGGGATAAAAATACGGAATCACCTGGGGCGACAGCATAGGCGTAGTCCGTCATGTGAAACGGTTTGCTTGGGGGAATCATTCTCGCCCAGTCTGTCGTTTCTAGCATACGACGGCTATAGGGGAAATCTGTCATGAAGGCGTCTGCACGCCCTGATTCGACTTCTTGTTCGCGCGTTAGTGGTGGTGTTACGATCACCAATTTTGCTTGCTTGAGGGTTTTTTGCATAATGGAAACCATTAAGGTGCCATCCTGTACGGCAACAATGCGACCCGGCTTATCGATATCATCCCAGGTTTGGATCGAGTCATTGGATTTTGATTTGATCGCATATATGTCGCTGCGTAAATACGGCTGTGAAAACTCAAGCTGGGCAGTTCTCGCAGGTGTGATCCCTACCGCATGCATCGCGATATCGCATTTGTTTTTTAAAAGATTGTCGATGAGCTCGGGAAAAGAACTATCAACGTATTTGACTTTTACACCTAAATCTTTTTCCAGCTCGACAGAGATGTCGATGTCGATGCCGGTTAAGGTTTTGGTTTTAGGGTTTTTGAAAGTAATGCCGTAATAGTCTGGCCATATACACACCTTAAGTTCACCTGACTGCAAAATTTGCTGCAGTTTATTTTTCTGGTTGCTTGCTTGGGCCGCTACAGAGGTGCAAGCAATAGTGCTTAATATGGTCGCCAAAACAAAGCCTGGTAGATTTTTTTTCACGGTGCATGTCCTATCAGAATTACACAAAAAATTACAAAAAAATAAAGCAGTAACAATTAAAGCAGTAATTAATGTGAATGTTTCTTAAATTGGAACAGTGTGACGACAAATTAGTATCTGATGCAATTAAATTTTGGTTAAATGCATGCAATCAGGCAACTTGTTTTGCAGAAATTTTCCTTCTTGTCGTTGATGCGGTAAAGATAGTTGAATTTGTTTATTTCTCAGGCAGAGCGTAGATGAATAAACAAAGTGAACGAGGTTGTTCTCAGGCTCACTTTGTTTTTAATGTTCAACAGTAAGGTGTGTTCGAAGATTACACTTGGTTTTGGTGAATAGCCACTTGATGTACTGCCGGAACAGGCCAACCAGCTTCTGCGCATGCGGCTGCAATTGCTTTGTTGGTGTCAAAATAAACTTGCCAGTAATCTTTGTTACTGCAGTAAGGGCGCACCGTTATCAGGCTGCCAGCAGCATTGAACTCTAAAATTTCTATGGTTGGCTCTGGTGTGCTGGTGATGTTGGCGACTTTGGTAACGTGACGTTTTAATACTTCGATTGCTTCCAGGGGATTCACACCATTGGCAATCTGGCATTTGAGGTCGACGCGGCGATGTGAGTTGGCAGAATAATTAACCAGGTTGTCGGAGAAAATTTTGCTGTTACCAACGTAGACGCGTAAGTTATCACCAGTGGTCATTGTTGTAGAAAACAAGCCAATTTCTGTAACTTCACCAGTTTGACCACCCGCACTAATTGCGTCACCCACTTTGAACGGGCGCAAAATCACCAGAAAAATACCCGCAGCGAAGTTCGACAGTAATCCAGACCATGCGACGCCAATCGCGACGCCACCAGCCGCGATCAAGGCAGCAAAGGATGTCGTTTGAATTCCACACACATCCAGAATTGCCATCACCAACGCGATTCGTAAAGCAACGCGCAGTGATGATTCGCTGTAGGTAATCAATGTCGGATCGACTTTACGCAGGGTCATCGCCCGACGCAATAAATTAGTGAGCATTCCGATGACAATGCCACCGATGATCCAGATTGCAATTGCCGACAGGATTTTTATTCCAAATGGAATGACATACATATTCACAATTTGTTCGACTTCGATGTTTGGCATGGTTGTCCTTTAAAAAATGGATCAGAGAGAGATATGAATATCGGTTTTTGTGAATTTATTGTCAATGTAAAATATGTAAAGCATTGATAAAAGTAATGTTAATTTGCAATGTCTGAATGCATGTTTTGTGTAGCGTTTTATTCTTCAGTTGATGCCGTTAAGCGTATATCTTTGCAGACGAATGTGAATGATTTTGGTGAAATGTATTGAGTTTATACTTTTCATTCTTTTTAACTATTAATTCAATAGCTAAATACCATTGGAAAACTCTTGGTAACAGGAGCAGACTTGCGGTATTGAAGAAAGCGAACTTGGACATATCACTCAAGGAGTTAACGATGGAAGCGATGAATAATTTACCTCACCAAGGCAGTATTGACATTGGTATTAATGATGCAAATCGTATGCAAATTGCCCAAGGATTGTCAGTTTTATTGGCGGATAGCTATACCTTGTATTTGATGACACATAATTTTCATTGGAATGTTACCGGACCACACTTTAATACTTTGCACACCATGTTTATGGCGCAATATACAGAGCAGTGGAATGCGCTGGATTTGATCGCTGAGCGTATCCGTTCACTTGGCCATCATGCGCCAGGAACCTATAAAGAGTTCGTTCGTTTGTCATCCATTGCAGAAGTCGAAGGTGCGCCAAAAGCCATGGATATGGTGCGTTTTCTGGTGAAAGCACAGGAAGCAACCGCAAAAACAGCGCGTAAACTTTTTGGATTTGTTTCTGAGGTCAACGATCAACCAACGGCAGACCTGTTGACCCAGCGTTTGCAGGTGCATGAAAAAACCGCCTGGATGTTGAGAAGTTTGCTTGAAGATTAATTTTCGCGGTTTACGAAGCGGCGATGTTTAGTTTGTTAAACGTCGCCGCATCCAGAAACTTAGTGCATCGACGATCGCGACCAGAATCAGCATAGCGAGAATTACCGTAGCAGCAGTTGGCATTTGAAATAGTGATAGATGGTATTTTAGCATTTGACCCAGACCACCCGCGCCAACGACACCTAGAATTGCTGCTGCGCGGATATTGTTTTCCCAACGGTAAAGCGTATAAGACATCATTTGCGGCAAGGCCAGCACTAAGTTTGCGTATAAGAACGCATTAGTGGCGCTGCTGCCATTGATACGCAGTGTGTATTCACAATCTTTTGGCAGATTTTCCAATGCATCGGCAAATAAGCGTCCCAAGACACCCGTTGTATGTGCTGCCAGCGCAATCGTTCCTGCAAATGGTCCCAAGCCTGCGGCGATCAGCATAATCGATGCCCAGACTAATTCTGGAATCGCTCTGAATATATTCAGAAAAAGCCGGGTTCCATGCTTTGCAACAGCACCGAAGCGGCCGCTGGCTGGGAGCGCCAGAATGACCCCAAATACGGCCGCAATGGTGGTGCCCAAGGCCGACATCGCAAGTGTTTCTATGGAAGCGAAGAACACTTTGTCTAAGAAGTTCAATTTCAGATCAGGTGGGGTAAAGCCTAACAAGAACTCTTTACTGTTGCGCATTGCATCGTCGCTGAATAAACTATTCCAATCTAAATTCAGAGTCATGAAACTCGCCACAAGTAAAGCAGCGATCGACAGTAGCACCAGTGTTGTTTTTAACTGCATCAATGCTGGAGCCTGTGGCATGATAGCTTTTTTATTTGCATTTGAGTCTTGATGATTCACTCCAGGCCCCTGCGAAATAAGTGACTAATGGCATCTGCTGCTCCAACCAATAAAACAAACACGATGAGCATGGTGGATACTTCACCGCCGGCCAGCATTTTCATTGACTCATCCATTCTCTGTCCGAGTCCACCTGCACCGACAAATCCCATCACGACCGAACCTCTGATCGCGCATTCCCATCGGTAAATCGTGTATGAGATGAGCTCTGGTGCAGCGTTCGGCAAGGTACCATACAAAAATGACTGTATTCGTGAGCAACCGTTTTCAAGTAATACTGTGGTTGCATGAGGATCGCTAGCTTCAATAATTTCTGCATAGACTTTTCCCAGCATACCGCTATAAGTCAGAGCAATAGCAAATACGCCAGCGGTTGGGCCGAGGCCAATGATGCGAACGAATAGTAATGCCCAAACCAGCTCAGGTACGCTGCGCAATAATACCAATTTCCAACGTACAATTTGTCGGATAAGATAAGCAAATCGATGCATGCGATTCGTGCCGATACTGGAAATCGAAAGCTGTTGATTCACAATGAAAGTCATGGGTATTGCTGCCAGCATTGCCATAGCAGTGCCGGTAGTGGCCATGGCTATGGTTTGCCAGGTAGCAGTGATGACGATTTTTAAAAATTCGGGGGTGTAGTTGGGTGGAAAAAAACCTCCTAAAAATCGACTTGTCGCAGAAAGACTTTGGGCGTCAAACAGCGACAAAGGTTTGAATTCAGTCAGAATCAATACTGGCCAGAGTACGATGATAAAAGTCAGGCTGCCAATCACGCGGGAGTGCCACGTAGGATCTTTAAAAGCAGTCGTTTGCATCCTGGATTCATTCATTTGTATGAGCGGCACCTTTAGTAGCACAGTGGCTTCTCGTGGCGTGTGACCACGGTTCGTGTATCGTGCGTAGCCTCGATCGGCGTGTTCTGATATAAGTCCGTAATCATTTGATTTGTAACTTCTTGACTATCAAATTGAATTTTACCTTCGCGCAGACCGATAATACGCTTGAATGTATTGCGTGCAAGATCAACCTGATGCAGGCTGCAAATTAAAGTTGCATTTCTTGCGCTTGCTTCTTGTTGTAGTGTTTCTAGAGTTTGCGCAGCGAGCTGGGGGTCGAGGGCCGATAGCGGTTCGTCGACTAACAGCAGCTCTGCATCAGACAAAAGCAGGCGAGCCAGCCCGCAGCGTTGACGTTCACCACCAGAGAGTCTGTCGACACGTGCGTATAATTTGTCTTGCAAATGAAATCGTGATAGTGCTTGATAGGCTTCGATTGGTGCAATTGGTTTGATGAGGTTTCTTAGTGCGGTCGCAAATGACCAATGAGGGAGTTTTCCCGCAAGAACCGTCGTGACAACGCGTTGACGTGCTGGTAGTGGTGGTGTTTGTGGGGATAAAAATAGTCGCCGTCGCAAATTGTGGCGCTCATTGCCCGGTAATTCCCATGGGTATTTTCCGTTAAAAGATATTACCCCTGAACCAGGTTTGTGCGCCAATGCTAAAGTATGTAACAGGGTGGTTTTACCCGCACCAGATGGGCCAATAATGGCAATTTGCTCTCCGCGTGTTACCGTCAGATTGATATCGGTGAGCGTAAATTTGCCATTATTTTTTGATGTCGATAAGCCTTCGAAAACTGCAGCAACCGCATTCGGATGCGTGATAAACAGGCTCTTTAAATGCAGTTGCGGTATAGCCATTACTTAAGCAGACCGGCGTTATGAGCGGCAGCTTCGATTGTTTTGTAATTTTCTGCCTTGGTTGGAATGAAACGTTTGGTACGTTGCAGATCCAAAATTTCTTTGTCTTGCGGTAAAGCAGGGTTGAGGGATAAGAATGCTTCAGTTAATTTTTTTTGCATCTCAGTTGGCATGTCTGCACGTACCGACCAATTGTAATCAAAGTAGCCAGGTGTGGTATAAAAAACGTGTACTTGTTTTGTGTCGACTTTGTTTTGTGCGATCAGTTTTTCCCAGACGGAGATATTCAATGCACCAGCATCCACCTTGCCACCAGCAACGGCTGCAACCGTCGCATCGTGAGCGCCAGAAAATGCGATGCGTTTTAAATCGCTGTCGGGATTAATTTTTGCAGCCAGCAGAAAAGAGCGAGGCATTAAATGCCCGGATGTGGATGATTCTGAACCAAAGCTAAATGTTTTGCCTTTCAGATCTTCGAGCTTGTTTATGTCACTTTTGGTAGTGATAAACACAGATTGAAATTTCTCATCTTCTTCTCGCTGAACCAGCGGTACGATCTGTCCTTTGCTGCGTACGTTGGCCTGTACGAATGTAAAGCCACCAAACCAGACCATATCTAATTTGTGATTAATCAGACCTTCGACAGAGGCAGAGTAGTCTGTTACCGGAATAAATTCTACTTTGACGCCTAATTTTTTTTCAAGGTACGCACCCAATGGTTTAAATTTTCTTTGTAATTCTGTCGGTGCTTCGTCTGGAATGGCAGAAACGCGCAGTACTTGTTGTGCAATGCTGAGGTTGCAAATGAACCCAAACCCGAGTAATGCGGCAGAAATAATAGAATGAAAACGTCGACGCGAAATAAAGGCGTTTGGCATAGCGTGTCCTGAGGGTGAGATGGAGGTTGAGAGTTTATCTTGAAATTGACGAGCGTGAACGTGGATGCTAAAAATACAAGCTGTAATTGACCGTAAATTGAGGGCTTACTAAAGGATGGTTGCTTTTTGTTCGCCAATAGGCTGATAACTTAAGAAGATGGATCTGTTTTTGCCGCTCCGTTTGGCGTTATATAAGGCGTTATCGGCAGTGCATAAAAGGGCATGCGGGTCGCAAGTTTCGATGCCGGAAAAAGTGCTGTAACCGATACTGACAGTCACTTGCTGATCAATGTCAGATTCTTCGTGAAGAATATGTAGATCCCATATTGCTAGCCTTAACTTCTCTGCAAATTGTGCTGCAGATTCTTGCTGCATATTTGGCAGCATTAATACAAATTCCTCACCTCCGAAGCGTGCAACCACATCGCTCACACGCTGTAGCTGTTTTTTTAAAGCTGTTGCAACCGCTATTAAGGCTTTGTCACCTGCAATATGTCCGTAGTAATCGTTGAACTGTTTGAAAAAATCAATGTCGACCATGAATATTGATAACGGACTGCTTTGTCGTACGGCTTGAGCGAGCGCCATCTTATAATGTTCGTCAAAAAAGCGACGATTGTAGATGCCAGTCAGCCCATCGGTAGTGGCTTCTTTTTTAAGTAATTCTGAGTGAGTCCGTAGGATTTTTTCGCGTTTTATCGAAGTTGACGAATCTGCGACCTGAATAAGGCAGTGCCGTTCCCCGCCAATATTGATAGGAGTGAGCGAAATAGATTGCTGTATGCGTTTATTACGTTGTTCGAAATTGCGCTCATATAACGCCAAGGGAGAACGATGGAGTGCATTCGATAATACAACTGGCAAACCATAATTAATTGCATTGGAAATGGCAGAGATTAATGCTGAACTTGGTGGCTCAGAAAAAGCCATAGAAATATCTTTACCTAAGGCGTTTATCGAGGGGACTCCACTGTGCTTTTCAACCCAGCCATTCCAGAGAGTAATAGTTTGTTGTCTATTAACAACAATTAACCCTAGATTGATTGAGTCGAATATCTCTTTGATGTCCATTGATGAATTTGAGAGCAAGTCGGACATTAAATAGCTCCTAAAAAACGCTCTATTTCTACTACTAGTTTTGCTAAGGATGTAGAGCCTAAAACAAAAATCAAATGCCCCTTGGAGCGGCGTTTTTCGATCACGAGATCGATATGCAGCAGCAATAAGTAAGCATCATCCTCTCCAGCGTTAATGCGCTGAACGATCTCGTCAATTGTCGAGACAGAATAATCAGGTAAAGAACAATCCATCGGTATGCTCAGCATATCTGCCATGGCTGAAAGGCATGCATTGAGGATGATATTGCCTAATTCACACATGGCTTCTTGTTCAAACTCGGCAAGATCTTCTATGCTGATTTGTGAATTCATCATGTCGCGCACAATTTCTAGCGCATGGTCTTCGGCAAAAAGTAATATTGCCTCTGCCTCAAAGACACCTGTAAAGGTTTGATGTACGGCACCAAACCTATCCGTGTCTAAGCCAATTACTTCTTTATTAATTTCGGACGATTTGCGAATTTCAACAGAGGGGACAGAGAGTTGTACTTCATCTCCGACAATTTCCGAGAGACTGGCCGCTGCTCTTCCTGCGCCCACGTTGAACACTTCGGCTAACGCGTCAAGATGAAGTTCGCTTAAGGAGTCCATTATTAACTCATAAAGTAGTTGACGACGATAGAAATAGATTTATCCGTAACGGGCTTAGCTACAAAAATTGAACCAATGGAATTCGCACGCGTTTGCATGGTGTCTTGTACATTGGCGGAGAAAATTGCGATGCGCATATGAGGATGCAGCTGCAATATCTGTTCTGCTGCATCGGTACCAAGTATGCCAGGCATATTGATATCCATCGTGCAGAAATCCAGTTGTTGTTCTTGGGTCATTTTGATCGCATCCTCTCCGCAGCCGGCTTCAAAAATTTCCCAATCCGGTTGCACTGCTTTGATATGGGCGCGGATCACCATGCGAGAAACTTTGCTGTCATCAACAATGAGTAATTTTTTCATAATTTATTGCGTTGTTTGATCTAATGTTGTTTGTGTTGTTAGCGTTGTCAAGGTCAACTTAAGTCATTCTACCTCACTGTTTCGCTATTTCAATATGTAAAAATCTTCAATTAATGTTTCTTAAGTTTGCGCCATAAGGTTGTTCGACTGATTCCCAGATAGTTTGCGACGGCTTCGCGGTTATGATTGAATTTCACCATAACTTGCTCTATCGAAATATTTTCTTTTAAGAAAAGATTTTCATTGGGGGGTGTGCTTCCCGTGCTCACCACGCCATTACTCATTGAATTCAATTCTGGGCATACTTTTTGAGCGAAACTTAAAGTTAGTGCTTGTAATGGTTCTGCGCTCATAAATAGTGCCAAACGTTCCATCATATTTCGCAGTTCTCTCACGTTGCCAGGCCAGGCATAGTGTTCCAGTAAAGCGCTGCAAGTATTGATCTCTGCATGTAAATTGACGTGAGGGCGCGCTCCCAGATTTGCCAGCGCTTGTTTGAGAGACCATTCCGCTAACGGCAGAATGTCTTCATGACGATCTCTGAGTGACGGCAATTGCAAGCGCAAAATCGCCAGGCGATAAAATAGATCTGCTCTAAAAAGGTGGGCTTTTATGCGGCTTTCCAAATCGCAGTGGGTCGCACTGATGATACGTACATCAATGGGGATAGGCCGGGTTCCTCCAACTCTGACAATTTCTCTTTCCTCCAGGATTCGCAGTAGCCTGGTTTGCAAATTAAAAGGCATTTCGCCAATTTCATCCAGGAATAGCGTGCCGCGATGGGCAGCTTCGAAGACCCCGGCATGGCCGCCACGCCTGGAACCGGTAAATGCACCTTCTTCATAGCCAAATAATTCTGATTCCAACAGGCTCTCGGCAATTGCACCGCAATTTAATGCAATGAAAGGGTGTCGGGCGCGTGCGCTTTCTTTGTGAATCGCTTGCGCTGCAAGTTCTTTACCTGTCCCGGTTTCTCCCTGGAGCAGAACGGTGCTCGTTGAACGGGCATAGAGTTCGATTGCGCGTCGAGTGGCTTGCATCGCCATTGAGTCGCCACGCAAGTCTTTGATGCCATGTCTGGCGCGCGGCGCATCGGTGGATGGGCGGCGACCTTTGGCAGATTCTAAGGCAGTTAGTCGCGCCAATTCCAGCGCATCGTCGAACGCTTGGCGTATTGAGGTGGCTGAATACATAAAAATACCAGTCAGTCCGGCTTCTTCCGCCAGATCGGTAATTAAACCTGCACCAACAATAGCTCGTATGCCACTCGCTTTGAGCTCACCTATCTGCGCTCTGGCATCTTCTTCCGTGACATAGGTTCTTTGTTCGATATTAAAGCCAAAAGTGGTCTTGAAATCAGCTAGTTCGGGCATGGTTTCCTGGTAAGTGATAATGCCAATCTCGCTTGACACTTTGCGTGCTCTCGCTAAACCTTGCATGACATCAAAACCACTGGCTTTTGCAATAACAACCGGTACCGGTAACCGGTTTTTGAGATACGCACCATTTGAACCCGCTGCAATGACCACGTCGCAACGCTCGGTTTGCAGGCGTTCACGGATGTGTTGAACGGCGTCTTCAAAGCCCATATGTAAAGGGACGATGTCTGCATTGGCGTCGTATTCCACCATGATGTCCCGAAACATATCGAACAGGCGTGAGATCGATACTGTCCAGATGATGGGCTTGTCTTGGGGATCGCGTTGGCTGGTGGGATGCTTCATATTAAATTTGTCGGCGTAAAAGACGTTGTCAGATATGTTTCATTATATGTTGCATTTTATGTTGCATTTTATGTTTCGTGAAATTTATATGAAACGCTAACTGAAACATTAAGTGAAACGAAATATCCAGTTTATCCAGCTGGTAGCGTAGAGAATTTAGATATAAGTCCTTGATTTTTATAGTCCCACGCCTATTCTATGGCGCATCACGCTGTGCTTGGCACGCAGATTGCATTAAGAGCACGGAATTCTGTTCATTCATTGAGGTGGATGTTCCGATGTAGGTGGAACGAAGCCTAATTAACCTGAAAGATAATCAAGCTATGAGCAACTACTCCGCAGGTGCCGCCTTCCGTAAGGCGATGCAAGAAGAATCCCCGTTACAAGTGGTCGGCGCGATTAATGCCAACCATGCTTTGCTGGCGAAACGCGCTGGTTTTAAAGCGATTTATTTGTCCGGCGGCGGTGTGGCGGCAGGTTCGCTGGGTTTGCCAGATTTGGGCATCTCTAATCTGGATGACGTGCTGACTGATGTGCGCCGTATTACTGATGTGTGTGATTTACCTTTGTTGGTCGATGTTGACACAGGCTTTGGATCCTCCGCGTTTAATGTTGCGCGTACCGTCAAATCGATGATCAAGTTTGGCGCAGCAGCAATGCATATTGAAGATCAGGTCGGTGCAAAGCGCTGTGGTCATCGCCCTGGCAAGGAAATCGTTTCTAAGCAAGAAATGGTTGATCGTATTAAAGCGGCCGTTGATGCACGTACTGACGATAACTTTGTGATCATGGCGCGCACTGACGCTTTGGCAGTCGAAGGTCTGGAAGCCGCGATCGAACGCGCGCAAATGTGTGTCGAGGCGGGTGCTGACATGATTTTCCCTGAAGCGATTACGCAGCTCGATATGTACAAGCAATTCGCGAACGCCGTCAAAGTGCCTATTTTGGCTAATATTACAGAATTTGGTTCCACACCTTTATATACCGTTGAAGAATTGAAGTCTGCTGATGTTGGTTTGGTGTTGTATCCACTCTCAGCGTTCCGCGCCATGAACAAAGCAGCAGAAAACGTCTATACCGCGATTCGCCGTGATGGCACGCAAAAAAATGTGGTCGATACGATGCAAACCCGCATGGAATTGTATGAGCGCATTAACTATCATGATTTCGAACAAAAATTAGATGCCTTGTTTGCGCAGCAAAAAGCGAAGTAATTTTTTAGATGAACGTGCTCATTGAAGAGATGTGCGTTGGCATCGTCTCTTCTGAGCGTAAATAAAGATATATCCTTGGCTTCTGAAACTGAGAAAAGGGATAGGGCAGGCAAACGAAGGTAACAAATTCTATTGCTTCACTCTTTTCCTCTGAGTCTCTGTGTTGAGAGGTTTATTTAAAATTTGGAGATAGCTATGACAACCGAAACTACAAGCACATTTAAACCAAAAAAATCCGTTGCCTTGTCCGGCGTGACAGCAGGTAACACTGCTTTGTGTACCGTTGGTAAAACTGGTAACGATTTGCACTATCGTGGTTACGATATTCTTGATGTGGCGGACGCTTGCGAATTCGAAGAAATCGCCCACTTGCTGGTGCACGGTAAGTTGCCTAATGCAGCTGAACTGGCAGCTTACAAAACAACTTTAAAAGCCTTGCGCGGTTTGCCAGCAAATTTGAAAGCTGCATTGGAAACTTTGCCAGCGTCTTCGCACCCTATGGATGTGATGCGTACTGGTGTTTCCGTTCTGGGTTGCACTTTGCCAGAAAAAGATGACCATAACTTGCCTGGTGCGCGTGATATTGCAGATCGTTTGATGGCATCCCTTGGTTCTATGTTGCTGTACTGGTACCATTTCAGCCATAACGGCAAACGTATTGAAACTGAAACTGACGATGATTCTATCGGCGGTCATTTCCTGCATTTGTTACACGGTAAAAAGCCAGGCAAATCCTGGGAAAAAGCGATGCATACGTCCCTGATTTTGTACGCCGAACATGAGTTCAATGCATCCACATTCACTGGTCGCGTGATTGCTGGTACCGGCTCTGATATGCATTCCGCGATCACTGGCGCGATTGGTGCTCTGCGCGGTCCTAAACACGGTGGTGCGAACGAAGTGGCATTTGAAATTCAAAAACGTTACGACAATCCGGATGAAGCAGAAGCGGACATCAAAAAACGTGTAGAAAACAAAGAAGTGGTGATTGGCTTTGGTCACCCTGTGTACACAATCTCTGATCCACGTAATAAAGTGATCAAAGAGGTGGCGCGTAACTTGTCTGTCGAAGCTGGCTCGACCAAAATGTTTGATATCGCTGAGCGCCTGGAAACAGTGATGTGGGACATTAAAAAAATGTTCCCGAATCTGGATTGGTTCTCTGCCGTTTCTTACCACATGATGGGCGTGCCAACAGCGATGTTTACGCCGTTGTTTGTGATTGCCCGAACTTCTGGCTGGGCTGCGCACATTATCGAGCAACGTATCGACAACAAAATCATTCGTCCAAGCGCCAATTATGTCGGTCCTGAAGATTTGAAATTTGTACCGTTGAACGAACGTAAATAAGTAAAAATATCCCACCTCAACCGCAGAGCCCCTGGCGATACTAATTGATGGGTTGCCTCTGCGGTATCTTGGTTTCTATCGTCCCCATAGTTTCCATAGTCTCACTACTCTGAGCGAGCAAAATATGAACACACAATTCCGTAAATCATTACCTGGTACTAAGCTCGATTATTTCGATGCGCGCGCCGCTGTCGAGGCGATTCAGCCAGGTGCGTTTGATACCTTGCCATATACGTCCCGCGTTTTGGCTGAAAATTTGGTACGTCGTTGCGATCCCGCGACCCTGACTGACTCTTTAAAGCAACTGATCGAACGCAAACGTGAGCTGGATTTCCCATGGTTTCCAGCGCGCGTTGTTTGTCACGATATTCTCGGTCAGACAGCGTTGGTTGATCTGGCTGGTTTGCGCGATGCTATCGCTGATCAGGGGGGGGATCCGGCGCAGGTTAATCCAGTTGTGCCAGTACAATTAATTGTTGATCATTCACTGGCCGTCGAATGTGGCGGTTTTGATCCTGATGCATTTGAAAAGAACCGCGCGATTGAAGATCGTCGGAATGAAGATCGCTTTCACTTCATTAATTGGACCAAGCAAGCGTTTAAAAACGTTGATGTGATCCCGCCAGGCAACGGCATCATGCATCAGATCAATCTGGAACGCATGTCGCCAGTGATTCACTCACAGCAAGGCGTGGCATTTCCGGACACCTTAGTTGGTACGGATAGTCATACACCGCACGTGGATGCGCTTGGCGTGATTGCGATTGGTGTCGGCGGTCTGGAGGCAGAAAACGTCATGCTTGGTCGCGCGTCATGGATGCGTTTGCCAGACATCATTGGTGTTGAATTAAGCGGCAAGCCGCAGCCAGGTATTACCGCGACTGATGTGGTGTTGGCCATGACTGAGTTCTTGCGTAAATCCAAAGTGGTCGGTGCATACCTTGAATTTTATGGTGCTGGCGCTGCCGCATTGACTTTGGGTGACCGTGCAACAATCTCCAATATGGCGCCAGAATATGGTGCTACAGCCGCGATGTTTAGTATCGATCAGCAGACTATCGATTACCTGAAATTAACTGGTCGTGAAGATGTACAGGTTGCGTTGGTAGAAACCTATGCCAAAGTAGCTGGTTTGTGGTCAGATACTTTGGTTAAAGCGGAGTATGAACGCGTATTGACATTTGATCTGTCGACGGTTGTTAGAAATATGGCAGGCCCATCGAATCCACACGCACGTGTAGCGACGGCTGATCTGGCTGCAAAAGGCATTGCGGCCGCATGGGAAAATATACCAGGCCAAATGCCTGACGGTGCTGTGATTATTGCGGCAATTACCAGTTGCACGAATACATCCAATCCGCGCAACGTGATCGCCGCCGCTTTGTTGGCAAGAAACGCCAATCGCCTTGGCTTGACGCGCAAACCTTGGGTTAAGTCTTCTTTAGCGCCTGGATCTAAAGCAGTCACGATGTACCTGGAAGAAGCGGGCTTGATGACTGATCTGGAAAAGCTGGGTTTTGGCGTTGTTGCCTATGCCTGCACGTCTTGCAATGGGATGTCGGGTGCTTTGAATCCAGTGATTCAGCAAGAAATTATCGATCGCGATTTGTACGCAACGGCAGTCTTGTCTGGTAACCGTAATTTTGACGGTCGTATCCATCCTTACGCTAAGCAAGCTTTCCTGGCGTCGCCACCTTTAGTGGTTGCCTATGCGATCGCTGGTACGATCCGTTTTGATATTGAAAAAGATGTGTTGGCTGTTGTTGATGGCAAAGAAATTCGTCTTAAAGATATCTGGCCTGCTGATGAAGAAATTGATGCTATCGTTAAATCCAGCGTTAAGCCAGAAATGTTCCGCAAAGTGTACGAGCCTATGTTTGCGATTCAGGCAGCATCTGCAAATACCGTGAGTCCACTGTATGACTGGCGTCCACAAACCACCTATATTCGTCGTCCGCCATATTGGGAAGGTGCCTTGGCAGGCGAGCGTACCATGAAAGGCATGCGTCCTTTGGCGGTATTGGGCGACAACATCACGACAGATCATTTGTCCCCATCGAATGCGATTATGCTCGATAGTGCTGCCGGCGAATATCTGGCGAAAATGGGTTTGCCGGAAGAAGATTTCAACTCCTATGCGACCCACCGCGGTGATCATCTGACTGCACAACGTGCCACATTTGCGAATCCAACGCTGAAGAATGAAATGGTGCGTGATGCTGATGGCAAGATTAAAGCAGGTTCTTTAGCGCGTATTGAACCAGAAGGCAAAGTCACTCGTATGTGGGAAGCAATCGAGACTTACATGGAACGCAAACAACCTTTGATCATCGTCGCTGGTGCTGATTATGGTCAGGGCTCTTCACGTGATTGGGCAGCTAAAGGGGTGCGTCTGGCGGGTGTGGAAGTGATTGCAGCGGAAGGCTTTGAACGTATTCATCGCACGAATCTGATTGGCATGGGCGTATTGCCACTCGAATTTAAGCCAGGTGTGAATCGCCTGACATTAAATCTCGATGGCTCTGAAACGTATGACGTCATTGGTGAGCGTAAGCCACGTCAAGATCTGACCTTGGTTATCCATCGTAAAAATGGTGAACGAGTTGATGTAGCAATGACCTGTCGTTTAGATACCGCTGAAGAAGCGTCGATTTACGAAGCAGGTGGCGTGTTGCAACGCTTTGCTCAGGACTTTTTAGAGTCAACCAAGGCTGCTTGATTTGGCATCGGGAACGATGTTTTCAGTTTTAAAATACGAAAGATGAAAAATGACTCATCCAGCTCAAATTAAAATTCCCGCGACATATATTCGCGGCGGTACTAGTAAGGGTGTATTTTTCCGTTTGCAGGATTTGCCGCTCGCAGCGCAGGTGCCGGGTTCTGCACGTGATGCGATTTTGTTGCGGGTAATTGGTAGTCCCGATCCCTATGGTAAGCAAATTGATGGCATGGGAGGGGCGACCTCGTCGACAAGCAAAACAGTGATTTTGTCGAAAAGCACGCGCGCAGATCACGATGTCGATTATTTGTTTGGTCAGGTAGCGATTGATAAAGCATTTGTCGACTGGAGCGGTAACTGCGGCAATTTATCTGCCGCGGTTGGTTCGTTTGCGATCAGTGCTGGGTTGGTAGAGGCAGATCGTATTCCGCAAAATGGCGTGGCCGTGGTACGGATTTGGCAATCGAACATAGGAAAAACAATTATTGCGCATGTTCCCGTCACCAATGGCGAAGTGCAGGAAACGGGCGACTTTGAACTGGATGGTGTCACTTTTCCTGCGGCCGAGGTACAACTTGAGTTTATAGATCCGGCTGCAGACGAAGAGGGGGCTGGTGGTTCTATGTTCCCGACCGGAAATCTGGTCGATGACTTAGATGTGCCAGGGGTTGGGGTATTGAAGGCAACGATGATTAATGCAGGTATTCCGACTATTTTCGTCAACGCAGAAGCGATTGGTTACACTGGCACCGAGTTGCAGGATGCGATCAATGGTGATGCTAAAGCGTTGACCATGTTTGAAACCATCCGTGCGCACGGCGCAGTACGCATGGGTTTGATCAAGCATATTGATGAAGCTGTACAACGTCAGCACACACCAAAAGTCGCGTTTGTAGCGCCTCCTGCGGATTACGTATCTTCAAGTGGTAAAGCGGTTTCTGCAAACGACGTTGATTTACTGGTTCGTGCCATGTCTATGGGTAAATTGCATCATGCCATGATGGGTACGGCAGCGGTAGCCATTGGTACCGCAGCGGCGATTCCGGGTACTTTGGTCAATCTGGCAGCGGGTGGTGGTGAGCGCACAGCAGTACGTTTTGGCCATCCGTCAGGAACGTTGCGTGTCGGCGCGGAGGCAACCCAGCTCAACGGTGAATGGGTAGTGAAAAAAGCGATCATGAGCCGCAGTGCACGGGTTTTGATGGAAGGCTGGGTAAGAATTCCTGCGGATAGTTTTTAGTTTTAGTAATAACCGAACATTTCCATCAGATATATCGCGAACATCGCTTTAGTTTGACGATGTTCGCTTTTTTTTGCGTAATTGCGCTTTCTTTACTTAAGCTTTCAAAGTCGCCAGTGCCGCTTGTAATTGTTGTTTTAATTCAGGATTGCTGAGTTCGCCCGTAGCTGCATCGAAGTTGCTATGGAAAGATGGGATCGATAAGCTAGCTTTTACCGTTGCACCAAAATACGGTAAAGAAGTCGTTGCGGCTTGCAACACTGATTTTGCACCGCCAGGACCAGGGGATGTTGACAGCGCAATCACTGGTTTTTCATTGAAAACCTTTTGTTGTATGCGTGAAGACCAGTCAAACAAACTCTTGTACGCAGCGGTGTAAGAGCCATTGTGTTCAGCGAATGAAATCAGGATCGCATCTGCGCCATTGATTTTTTCTAAGAAGTCTTTAGCTTGTTGCGGATGTCCGTGCTCAGCTTCGTGATCTTGGCTATAAATCGGGGCAGCAAAGTCGTTCAGATCCAAAACTTCAACTTCGGCGCCTTCGATCAGTCCTGCTGCGTGCGTGACCAGTTTTTTATTGATAGATTGGCGACTGTTTGATGCTGCAAATGCAATGATTTTCATGAGCTTTCTTTCTGCTGCAATGTTGCGTTGAAATGATTAATATCTGACATTTTTGTCAGTAGCTAATCATATCTGGCTATTATGGCAAGTAGAAGAATACCCCAGAAAAATTAGGGTCTTTCATTTTCTGCATTAATTAGCAGGACTAAGCACTCATTAGTTGCATTAGCTCATCAATGCAGCTGTCAGTGTGCGAAGTTCTTCGTCAGATTCTTCGAGTATGCTGTTCAGAGTTCCATCACCAACGACAAAATCAATTTCTGAGCTGAAACGTTCTGATTCAGAATAAGAATTGAAATCAAGTGGTGACTGTGTGCTTGCCAGCTCATTGGCGAGCAATATCGTATCGCCCAGCGTTTCTGGCGGCATTGCCCGCAAGCCAAACCACATTGCCTCTAGTGCCTCAATGACTGGTGCGGGTACGTACAAATTTTTAATAACGGCACGCCCAATGACTGCTTCTGTTGATTCCAAATCGATAATGGTGTCCGAAAATTCAGGTAATTGTTCATCTTCGTCAAAAGAAGAGTCTTGCTCTAACAACGATGGAAATTCTTCGGCTCGTGATAAAAGGTAAAAGTTTCCTACTTCATGAACGATGCCGATAAACATCGCAGTGTCGGCGTCCAATTTTGTAATGCGGCGTGCGATGACTTGTGCAAGCGCAGCAACTTGTGCAGTATGTTCCCACAACTTATTGGTGATGTTTCTGATGTTGCGATCTTTGCTTGTGCCGGCTAATTGTCTGACGATGACAGTTGCAACAACTGCGCGTAGAGAGCGAAAGCCAAGCCGATTAATGGCTGCTTTGACATTAGTGACATCGTTACCGCGATTGTATGCTGCTGAATTAGCAATTGCCACCACACGCGCAGCTAACAAAGGCTCATTCATAATGAGCTTGGTTGCGATATCGACCGCGCAATCAGGATCATCTAGTGCTTGCTGTATTTTTAGCGATGCAGCGACATTGGTTGGGAATACCAAGTCCCCCCGGTTTGCCTGTTCGACTATGCTTTTAAGCGCTTTAGATCTGTTCATTGCAGAGGTCTGTCTAAGTTGAGTTAAGCATCGCGGAGGCTCTGTATTTATTTTCAAGAACCTGCCTCGAAGGGGGAGTCCCCCTTCGTTGCTGTTGGCGCGTCCTGAAATACGATAATTGCCTCTTTACGGAATCTGTATCCAAAAACGTGCCTGATAGTTTCATTTTGCTCGACTTAATCTGTCAGGTCAATCGTGCATCAATATAAATTAAAATTGGCGCTTATTTTGTGGATTGTTGTTGTTCGGCAATCCATTTCAACATTTTAGTCTCAAGTAAAGATAATGGAAGGGTGCCATCACTAAGAATTGCGTCATGAAAATGACGCAAGTCAAATTTATTGCCTAAAACTGCTTCTGCCTTATGGCGCAGTTCCATTATTTTAAGTGAACCTATCTTGTAACCGAGCGCCTGTCCTGGCCAGGCCATGTAGCGTTCTATGCATTGGCGAGAAACGGCTTCGCTGTAGCCCAGTGTTTCTTCTAAATATTTAATGCCTTGTTCACGAGTCCAGCCTTTGGCGTGCATCCCAGTATCAACGACCAGACGGGTTGCCCGCAACATCTCGTCGCTCAGATGGCCGTAATACGCACTTGGATCATTTTGGAATAAACCCATATCCGTGCCAAGAGTCTCGGCATAGAGTGCCCAGCCTTCAGTGTAGGCGTTATTGCCTCCGACTTTGCGGAATTTTGGTACATCCAATTCTTGCAAGGTTGCCAGATGGAAGTGATGCCCTGGTTGTCCTTCATGTAAAAACAGCGTTTTCATACCAGTCGTAGCGTAATCAGCCGGATTGTTAATGACAGCCCAGAACACGCCAGGGCGGGAACCATTAATTGCTGGTGCTGAATAATGGTCTGATGCGGTTTCACGGCTGATTTCAGGTTCAGGACGTATATCCAGAGGCGCTTTGGGAATGTGACCGAATAATTCAGGTAACTTCTGACGCACCTGGGCATCAATTGCGCGGTAGGCGTCAAGAACTTCTTTTTCGGTTTTAAACGGACGATACTGAGTTTGCTGCTCCATCCAGGCTGGCAATCCTTTTGCGTCGCCGGTATAGCCCAGACGTGGACCGAGCGTGACGTATTCGCTTTGAATGCGGGCGACTTCTTTGAGGCCAATTGCGTGAATTTGCTCTGGCGTCAACTGTGTGGTTGTCTGATCTTGCACCCATGCCTTGTACCATTGGTCGCCATTTGGCAGTGCTCCCCAGCCAGTGCTCGTACGGGCGGCAGGCAGGTATTCATTATTAAGGAATTCGTCAAACTTGCGTAAAGCTGGCAGGGCGAGATGTTCGATAGCATCTCGATATTGTTCACTAAGACGTGTTTTGTCTTTTTCTGTGAAGCTTTTTGGGAAATTTTTGATTGGTAGGTAGTAAGCCTGATCTTCGGCTTTGTCCGCCAGTAGTTGCTTGTATTGTGGAAGTGTTGAAATCACCAACGCTTTTGGTAAAACAATCCCGCGACGCATACCAACACGCATGTTGATGGTTGCTTGCTTTAGCCACGCCGGTAGTTGTTTCAGGCGATTTAAATATGCTTCATAGTTGGCTACGGTGTTGAGTGACTGCGCACTTTGTCCACTGGCAAACTGCGCCAGTGTTAAAGGAATACTATCCATTTGATTGATAGGCATGAGGATGTCGTCAAACTTTGCCATCTCGATGGCACCCTCGACTTCATGCTTAAGACAATCGTAGGTCACTTTGTCATTAGCGTTCAAATTTCCGTAATTGATCTGGCTTAATCGTTTTGCGATATGTCGCAAAACAAAGGTGTGTTTGGCTTTAACCGCTGGATTCAGTGTTTGTGGTAGGCGGTCGTCGTAACGATTGTCGCCATTGTAGGTAGACGAAATAGGCTCAAATTCGGATTGCTGGTCGTAATAGTAGGCGGCTAGTTTGAGTAACTCCTGGCTGTTTGCCTGAGAAGTGGTATGAGAGCTCGCTTTGTTCGATAATTCTGATGTCGCATAAGCGTCCAACTGTACACCCGCGTTCAGTATTAAGCTTAATACTAGTGGACTAAAGAGTGTAATTACAGGGCGAAGACGGCCAGGTTTGCTCATTGCTTGTTCCGTAAAATAAGATGGTGCCATGTCGCGGCAAAAAGTGTGGCGCTATTTTACGCGAGACGGACTAAAAATGGATGTCGTTGTAACGTGTGCCATGACGCATAGCACAGTGCAGTGATTGCACTGTGCCGATGTGTAGTGAAAGAGGGGGGGGCTTATAAAGAATTAAAACTCTTCCCAATCATTGCCTTCAGGTGCAGCTTGTTTGACATTGGATTTGTTGCTTAATTGCTGGGTGCTGGCTGCCTTTTTTTGATTCATCGATTTAACAGGTGCTTTTTTTGTTAATGTTCCGGTGTTGCTATTTGGACGATTTGTCGGTGTTTGTAAAATATTGGTCAACTTGAAAATGCTGACTGCTTGCGCCAGAGCTCCGGCCTGTTCTTGCATGCTTTCTGCGGCGGCAGCTGCTTGTTCAACGAGAGCTGCATTTTGTTGCGTCATTTCATCCATCTCAGCAATGGCCAGATTAACTTGTTCAATACCTGCACTTTGCTCCTGACTCGCTGCTGTAATTTCACTCATGATGTCGGCGACATGTTTGATTGACGTCACAATTTCTTCCATCGTAACGCCAGCCTGGCCTACTAAGTCATTACCGAAATTCACTTTTTCGACAGAATCATCGATCAAACCTTTAATTTCTTTAGCAGCACTGGCGCTGCGTTGAGCCAGGTTGCGCACCTCGGTCGCTACAACAGCGAAGCCACGTCCCTGCTCACCAGCGCGGGCTGCTTCGACGGCAGCGTTCAAGGCCAGGATGTTGGTCTGGAAAGCAATGCTGTCAATAACGCCGATGATATCAACAATTTTTCCCGAGCTATCTTTGATTGAGCCCATCGTCGTCACTACCTGACCGACAATACTGCCACCTTTGATTGCCACATCGGACGCCGAAATAGCAAGCTGATTAGCGGTCTTTGCATTATCTGCATTTTGTTTGACAGTGGAGGTCAGCTCTTCCATAGAGGAAGCGGTTTCTTCGAGAGAGCTCGCTTGATTTTCTGTTCTGGAAGAGAGATCCGCGTTACCGGCTGCAATTTCTCCGGATGCAGTGGAAATCATTTCAGTACTTCTGTGCACCTGGCTGATAGTCATGACCAGATTATTATTCATATCTGCGAGGGCGCTAAGCAGTTGTCCGGTTTCATCCAGCGAGTTGACTTGAATTTTTCCTGTCAGGTCGCCGTCCGCCACTTTTTTTGCAACAGATACTGCAGCGTCCAGGGGGCGTGTGATTGAGCGCGCAATCCAAACTGCAAATGCACTGCTGATTGCCAAGGCTGCCAAACCTAAAATCAACATCAGGTTGCGTGAAAAGCTGATATTGCTCTTAATCTGATTGCCATTTTCTGTCATCGCAGCTTTTTGGATATCGCACAAATGGGCAATGTCATTTAATGCTTGCCTTAGGGCTGGGAAAGTCGTGCTTTGCATCATGGCTGTCGCATCGTCTTTTTGATCTAACTCGATGAGGTCAGCCGTTTTGCTAAATGCCGTGACAAAACCTGTCATTGAGGTTTTGAGTTTTTCCAGGGATTTTTTCTCTTCGTCGGTTTGTGCTAATTGGCCGATTGTTTCGAGAAGTTCATTGATTTTCTTTTTGTTGGTATCAATCGCTGCATATAATTTTGTGCGACCGTTTTGATCCGAAGTTAAGATCATCTCAAGGGTGCGACTCCCATTTTCCTGTATCAGGGAGGCGATTTCTAGCCCACTGGCAACACTGACCGCATTATTGTCTAAAATTTCTTGGCTGCGCCGCGAAATCTCATTGAGCCGGACAATGCTGACGATTACCATGATGAGCATAATGATTAAGGTAAGACTAAACCCTATGCTAAGTCGTTTGCCTATGTTGAGATTGTTGAAATTCATAGTAATTTGCCTTCTGTCGTAGATGTTAAATCCGTTGAATCTGTTGCTTATATCTCAAATGCACGCAACAAATCAGGTAATGAATCCATAGTCGAAGTATCAGCATCAAACTTTACAGTGAAATTCAAACTTCTGTTCATGTAAAATCATCAAGCTCTCGAAAAAAAAGGAAATGTATGAAGCTTGCAACTCTGAAAGATGGTTCACGCGATGGTCAGTTGATCGTGGTATCCCGTGACTTGAAGACCGCATGTATTGCCAATGGTATTGCGCCAAGCTTGCAGCGCGCCTTAGATGACTGGAACTTTATTGCTCCGCAATTGGATGAATTATATACGCGTCTTAATGCCGGGCGTGCTGTCAATAGTTTTGATTTTGTCACTGAAAAATGTATGGCACCTTTGCCAAGGGCGTATCAATGGGCAGATGGTTCATCCTATGTGAATCACGTAGAGTTGGTGCGAAAGGCACGTAATGCTGAAATGCCTGAGAGTTTTTGGCATGATCCCCTGATGTATCAGGGAGGGAGTGACGATTTTATTGGTCCCTGTGACGACATTGTGTTGGCGTCTGAGGAGTGGGGTATTGATTTTGAAAGTGAAATCGCTGTCATTACTGGTGATATCCCAATGGGCGAGAAAGTGCAGTATGCCGGTGAACATATTCGTTTGCTGATGCTTGTCAACGATGTTTCGCTGAGAAATTTGATTCCGTCAGAATTGGCAAAAGGATTTGGATTTTTTCAATCGAAGCCTGCTTCAAGCTTTTCGCCTGTGGCGGTGACGCCTGACGAGTTAGGTGAGTTTTGGAAAGACGGAAAAGTTCATTTGTCACTGCGCTCGACTTGGAACGGCAATCTGGTTGGGCAGCCAAATGCCGGTGTTGATATGGTGTTTTCGTTCCCGCAGTTGATTACGCATTTATGCAAAACCCGCAATGCGCGTGCTGGTACCATTATCGGCTCTGGCACAGTATCCAACAAGGATGCGAGCAAAGGATTTAGTTGCATTGCTGAAAAACGTGCTCTGGAAATGATTGCGACGGGTGAGCCTGTAACCCCGTTCATGCGCTTTGGCGATACGATCAAAATTGAGATGCTGGACAAAAATGGTAAGTCGATTTTTGGCGCTATTGAGCAGAGTGTTGTTGAGCCAGATACAGCAAAATAAAATTCTTAAAAGCGGCGCGGGCCGCTTTTTTAATGGCTTTGCTATCTCAATAGTGATATTTAGAGGTCAATGGCTATTTTTTGCATGTTTGTGTACAAAGTGGTCGACGACATTTTCTTTCTTGTGGAGTGGCTTCAATGCTTAAGATTCACTGCCAATTATTATTGATGTTTTTTTTCGTTGTCAGTACTTCTGCGTTTGCGCAAATTAAAGTCGGCGTGGACTTGTCAATGACAGGTACTGCGGCTTCCATTGGTGCCTCATCAAAGAAAGCGGTCTTACTTTGGCCGAAAGAAATAGCGGGCCAGAAGCTTGAGTACCTCATTTTGGATGATGCGAGCGATCCTGGTAATGCCGTTCGCAATGCACGCAAACTGATCAATGAAAATAAGGTCGATATCATTGTTGGTCCTAATTTGACTTCTGCGTCTTTGGCAATGCTTGACAGTCTGGCTGAAAGTTCTACACCTATGATTACCTTGGCCGCTGCTGCTTCTATCGTTTCTCCCATGGACGAGAAACGAAAATGGGTTTTCAAAATGCCGCAAAATGATAGTCATATGGCGACGATACTAACGCAAAATATGGTAGAGCGCGGTTATAAGCGTATTGCTTTTATTGGTTTCGCTGATGCGTATGGCGAGAGTTGGGCGAATGAATTTTCTAAATTTGCTGAGCTCAGAAAAATCAGTATTGTTGCCAATGAGCGTTATGCAAGAACAGATACCAGTGTAACCGCACAGATTTTAAAAATTATGACAAGTAAGCCGGATGCCGTTTTAATTGCCGGATCGGGTACGCCAGCAGTCTTGCCGCAAAAGACCTTGAAAGAGCGCGGATACTCAGGACAGATTTATCAGACGCACGGTATTGCGAGTCAGGAATTTTTGAATCTTGGTGGGAAGGATGTTGAAGGAACCTTATTCCCAACCGGACCAGCGGTCGTCGCATTGCAATTGCCAGCAAGCAATCAGGTAAAGAAAATAGCGCTGGATTTTTCAAATATATATCAGACCGCTTATGCTAATGAGCACAGTGTAAATGGTCTGAATCAGTTTGCCGCAGACGCATGGGGCGCATATATGCTGATAGCACATGCCATCCCTGAGGCTATTAAATTGGCGCATCCCGGAACCAAAGAGTTCAGGATTGCATTGAGAAATGCGATTGAAAACACGCATGATTTAGTTGTTCCACAAGGTGTCGTCAATATGTCAGTAACAGATCATGTGGGACTCGATCAGCGTTCGCGAGTCATGGCACGGATACAGAATGGGAAGTTTGTGTATCTCAGTGGCGGTTAATAGTGCCGGATAACTAAGCTGCGAAAAAATACTTCCTGACTATGTGGCCGAAATAGATTGATCACCAATATGTCGGCCACCATAGCAGATTAATGTTTATTGTCGCCCCATCTGGAAAAACACACTTTTTGCACCATCCTGGCCGACTGCAAAACCTAAATAGATTGGTCCCATAAAGCTATTAAAACCGGCAAATAAGCTGAGGCTTTTCTTTAGAGAGGCTGCCGAGATATCTTTTCCTGTGTCCCAGGTATTTCCTGCTTCTAACGATGATCCGAGAAACAGGCTTTGTCCCGCCATTTCAAAATTTACTGCGCGGAGTAAATAGGTGGCGCTACCGTAGAGCATATAGTTGCCGCGAAACTGATCTTGCTGATAGGCGGATAATCGTTGAAATCCACCTAAACTAGATCCTACGCCTTGCAGTCCGGTACTGGATTGAAATAATCCACCGCTGCTAAATTTTAAATTGACGCTATGATTATCGAAGCTTTTTGCCCATTCACTTGAAAACGACATTTCTTGATAATTATGGTCGCTTTTGGTTATTCCAAAAAATACGTCACCCGCAACTTTATATCCGTCCCTTGGAAAGCTAGGGTCGCTCAATTGGTCAATGACGAAGGCAGTTTTGATTCCGACTTGTTGCAAGGTTCCGGATTTAACGTTGATGTTGGTTAATGCCCCTCCTGGACCTAAAATGTAGCCACCTATTTTCGGATATATGTTGTACTGATTATAGTTAAGGCCAATTCGCGCCTCGCCTAATCGACCTTGGTTGCCCAGTCTGAATGCAAGATCGGCACCTGCTTTCTCAGAACGTAAATCGAAATCAGCAACGCGTATGTTGTCCTGATACAGGTTTGCAGTGGTATTGTTATATTCAATATACGGCGACATAAACATGCCTTCGCGCTCAAACAGTGGTTGTCGCAATTCGGTATGTAATCGGGTTTCATTGCCAAATACAGCATCAGTGCGCCATTCGAGTCCGCTTTCAGTGAGCCATGGCCGACGGTGGCCGACTTGCAAGCGGAAGCCGCCAGCCCCATCAAAGCCGCTCGATAAATTTAGCCCAAACCGTAAAAAATGTGGGCCCCAATTGCGGCCTTTTGCATCAATTCGGATACCGTAGTCATTTTCGCGTTGTACTAACTCGTGCGTGATGCTGTCAAATTCACGGACGATATTTAAGGTCGCCAATTTTCGATTGATGTCATCAGCGTTATAAATGCTACCAGTCTGTATCCCTAGTTGTCGTCGAATATCACTCGAAGGGATCTCACTGTTATTTTCGATGTCTACAAAACTAATTTTTATCGGTGGTAGTTGAGGATGTGTCCGCATGTGCTGAGCGCTAGCAAAAACTGGGACAGGTAAGGATAGGGCGATCAATTGCTCGCGCATTGTTTGGGTCGCTATTTCACCAATCAGAGTGGCTTCTTCGGAACGTCCAAAATCCATAAACCCGATATTGCCGAGGTTCGGTTCAATGAGAATGTCCTGAGATCGTAGTAAAGCTTTTTGGGCTTGGACGTTTTGCTCAGTCAGGATGTTAACCATTTGTTGGCTAACATTGAATAAGGTTTGTAATTTATCCCTTGGTAGTAAAGGTGTGCCGATATTGACAGCAATGATGACGTCTGCACCCATGCTGCGAGCAATATCAACCGGTAGATTGCGGACGAGTCCGCCATCGGATAAAAGGCGTCCGTCGATTTCAGTTGGTGCAAACACGCCTGGTGCTGCCATGCTGGCGCGTATCGCTTTATGCAGCGAGCCTTTATTGAAGACGACCATTTCGCCAGTCTCAAGATCAGTTGCTACTGCACGAAATGGAATAGGTAATTGATCGAAGCTAATATCTGGAGGTAAGTGTGCCGTCCAGTTCTGGATTAACTCTTGAAATTGACTTGCTTGTACTACACCTGCCGGCAAACGGACGCCGTTTTCACTCAATCCCAAGGTTGCTC
Source organism: Undibacterium sp. SXout11W (assembly GCA_049339905.1). Classification (GTDB taxonomy): domain Bacteria; phylum Pseudomonadota; class Gammaproteobacteria; order Burkholderiales; family Burkholderiaceae_D; genus Undibacterium. The sequence continues at coordinate 95,810 of JBMPPG010000010.1, read as the reverse complement.
CGAGCGGATATAGATCGTCGTCTTCTCTGACCGATTGGGGCAATGATCGACGTTCCACACGATCAAGTGCTATATCGTTGAGTTTTAGATTTTGTAATTTTTGTTCTATCTCGGATGCTGAAAGGCCTGAAGCATATAAACCTCCCACCACCGCCCCCATACTGGTTCCGGCTATGCAATCAATAGGGATGCGCATGGCTTCCAGTTGCTTCAGTACGCCAATATGAGCAAAGCCGCGTGCACCACCGCCAGATAAAACGACACAAACCTTTAGTGGCCTGGTTTGCGTTTGTGGTGGATTCAGTGTTTCCGCTCTTATAGTAAAAGCATATGAAAATAATATGAAAATGGTCAAAATCTTGAAAAAACTTCTTTTCAGGTGGCGGTATTTGTGAATGAGCATAGAATTCTTGTCGTGGTCTCTATATACTGCTAAATGTATATCAACTAAGCTTTACCGAAGTTTAATGGTATAAGCCAATTTACTCTCGCTACCTATGAACCTACATCAATTACGCTTTGTCCGGGAAGCAGTCAGGCAGAATTTTAATCTGACTGAGGCCGCAAAAGCTTTATTTACTTCACAACCTGGTGTTTCTAAGGCAATTATCGAGTTGGAGGAGGAATTAGGGGTCGATATTTTCACTCGACACGGCAAGCGTATCCGTGGGCTGACCGAACCTGGGCGTGCAGTTTTGAAGTCGGTTGAACTGATTATGCAAGAAATTGATGGTTTAAAACGCATTGGTAAAGAATATGCTGCGCAAGATAGCGGTAGTTTTACCATTGCTACGACGCACACCCAGGCGCGCTATGCCTTGCCTAAGGTGGTGCAGGCGTTTATGCTGAAGTACCCCAAGGTGCGACTGTCTCTGTTGCAAGGAAATCCTAAACAAATCGCTGAAATGGTAATGCGCGATCAGGCGGATCTGGTGATTGCGACTGAGTCAATTTCAGGCTTTGATGGTTTGATTTCACTCCCTTGTTATCAGTGGGAGCATGTGGTTGTAGTGCCGGTAGATCATCCTTTGTTGAGGTTGAAAAATATCACACTGGAAGAAATCGCGCACTATCCATTGGTGACGTATGACGCGGCATTTGCTGGTCGCAGTAAAATTGATCATGCGTTTCAGGTTCGTAATTTGAAGCCAGATATTTTATTGGAAGCGATCGACGCGGACGTTATTAAAACCTATGTCGAACTGGGTATGGGAATTGGTATCATTGCAGGGATGGCTTTTGACTCTGAGCGTGACAAAAATTTACGTGCTATTCCTGTCGGACATTTATTTGGTATGAATGTGTCGCGCGTTGCAATTAAACAAGGTGCATATTTGCGTAGTTACATCTACACCTTTATTGAACTCTTGAATCCTACCTTGAATCGTAAGATGGTTGATAGTGCTTTGCAAGGTAACAAGGATAATTACGATTTATGAGCATGCAGCGTTTGCGTGATTGGCCGCTGACTCAGCGCAGGCAACTCAACGTTATTTTGACCGATATTGACGATACGCTGACTACAGAAGGTAAGCTGAATGCATCAACGCTGCAAGTCTTGGATAGAGCTAAACAGGCCGGTTGGTTACGTATTGCAGTAACTGGCAGACCGACGTATTGGACCTTGCCTTTACTGCGTTTGTGTAATTTTGATGCGGTAATTGCCGAGAATGGGGCGAGCGCATTCTGGCTTGATGAAGCAGGCAAACAGCAAGCAATGTTTTATGCGGAAGCAGAGCTACGTCAACAACATCGTCAACAGTTGGAGCAATTTGCGGCGATATTGCAAGCGCGTTTTCCTGAGGTGAAACTTGCATCTGATGCACCTCAGCGCATCGGTGACCTGGCGTTTGATATAGGCGAAGAAATAACGCCTTTACCATTAGCGAGAACGGCAGAAATTGCGGACTTTATACGAGAGCACGGTTTGTATGCAACGACCAGTAGTATCCATGCGCATGCATCTGTTATGCATTTTTCTAAGCAGACCATGACGCAGAAATTGTTGGCGGAAGTGTTTGATATTGCAGATCATCACGCGCGTGAATGCTGTGTGTTTGTCGGCGACTCACCAAATGATGCAAGTATGTTTGCCCATTATCCTTGGTCGGTGGGCGTGGCCAATGTGAAAAAATACCTGGACAGATTTGATGCACATCCGCTCTATGTTACCGAACAAGCGTGTGGTGCCGGATTTGTCGAATTGATTAACTTTTTATTAGATGAAGAAAATGACTGAAGAAACGATGCGCGAATATTATGCTCAACGCGCGCAAACCCTAGAGCAAGTGTATCAACGACCGGAACGTCGGGCGGATTTGCAAGAGATGCAGCAACGCGTCTGCGAATTACTGAAAAATCATAAGGTGCTGGAAGTCGCTTGCGGCACAGGTTATTGGACTGAGAAATATGCGCCACATGCGCAATCTGTGTACGCGACAGACATCAATCAACCTATGCTTGACCTTGCACAGGCTAAAAACTATGCGGATATTAAACCTGAATTTGCACTGGCAAACATTTATGATTTGCCAGATGCCAAAGAGGGACAATATTCAGCTTGCTTTGCAGGATTCTTCTGGTCTCATGTGAAACGCGAAGAGCAAGCCGCGCTGTTGGCAAAATTAAGCAAGGGCGCGGGTAAGGGGAGTTTGTTGGTGTTGATGGATAACAATTACATCGAAGGCAGCAGTACCCCTATTGCCCGCACAGATGCAGAAGGAAATACCTTTCAATTCCGCATACGCGCCGATGGTGAACGGGTTTTGATCGTCAAGAATTTCCCGACTGATAGTGCTTTGCGCAAAAAGTTCGGTCCTTTGGTCAGAGATATCAGGGTGGTACGGAACGAACATTACTGGTTATTGACTTGTATTCTGAAGTAAATTGAGCTTAGTTTAATTGGTAATTTATTTTCAATCCGAGGCGTCTAGTATTGTTCCTCGAAACCGAGACGTGCTACATTGCTTGGGTTTTTAAACTTGGATAGAAGGAGTAGACATGGATTTGCAAACATGCACAGAGACAATTCGCACTAAAGTTGGTGATGATAGCGGTTTGAATGCCACCCTGAAATTTGATTGTGGCAGTGACGGTGTGGTTTTCGTTGACGCGATAGCGACCCCAAATACTGTATCCAATGAAAATAAAGAAGCATCCTGCACAATTACCATTTCTTTGGAAAACCTCGCAGCTTTGTTGACCGGTGAATTGAATCCTATGAATGGATTTATGATGGGTAAGCTCAAAGTGGCTGGCGATATGGGCGTTGCTATGCGCTTGCAAACAGTCGTTTAAGAAATTACTGTTTTTGTTCAGAATTCAGGTTTGAATTCTAAAACTGAAAAAACCGCAGATCGAATAAGATGCTGCGGTTTTTTATTGTTACGAATTACACTAGCGACATCGCACCAACAATCAAAGCGGATGTGCCATCCGGGTATAGTGCATCGAAGCAACGAGTGCATGAATTGCAGAATAAATGCGAACGTTTGACGTGTTTATAGCGTAAGACTAACTGCAATTGTACGGTGATACAGTATGGGCAATGTTCGCGCATCTTGCCTACCGATTGCACATCATCAGCATAAAATCCACCGTCCACAATTGCTCCATCTACCACATCTCTGGGGTCGACTTCGAGCAAGGTGAATTCGGGCGCGCGTTGATTTCTGCGTTCGCTGGAGAAGTGTGACTGTGCTTGCATAACAGTGCTGCTAACATGATTCATGTTGAACTCCTGAAGTGTTGCCTGCGCCCTGACTTTGAGAATAATCCGGAGGCGCACCTCAATTTAGTAAAATTCCGATGGAATAACAAGGGACGCATTGAAACTCATGGAAGAAAGTACAGAAACTAAGGAATTGCTTGTTCTGCCGCAAAAATGGTCCTGCCAGATTCCTTCAGGGCAAACTATATTAGAGGCTGCGTTGAACGCAGGCATACGCTTGCCGAACTCGTGCCGAAACGGTGTATGTCGCGCTTGTATGTGTAAGTTGCTTGAGGGGCGGATTCAATATCGCATTGAGTGGCCAGGTTTAAGTGCAGAAGAAAAAGCAGACGCCTGGATTTTGCCTTGCGTGGCTGAGGCGGGCGGCTGCCTGGTCATTCAGGCGCCGCTTGCCGTTAAGGAGCTGAATGCGGATTAATGTCGATTAATGCGGAATAAATCGTGTTTCCGCATTGCTACACTGTTGTATTGTTTCCCCTTGCCCATCCCAGCATGGTGTCATTGCCTCTTTTTCGGGGGATGGAATGCCATCATCGCTAAGTCTTGCCAGGCGTGTATCCCATGCTTTGATGCCGGAAGCACTCACTTCCAGCCTTACTACCCAACCGCGGGTTTGTGGTTCGTTATCGAGCGAGTCGATCATGAAATTACCGATGCTGTAAATTATAGGTTTGCCTTTATATTGTTCTATATCCTGAGTTACATGCGGGTGCCCGCCTATCACTGCGTCCGCGCCAGCATCGATCATGCGATGCGCAAGCTGGTGTTGGCGCTCCCCTGATAGTGGTTCATTTTCCCAGCCCCAATGCATGAATGGAATAACCACGTCGGCGCGATAGGTGAGGCGGGCATGTTGGATGTCGTTGATTACCTGTTCATCGTCTTCACTCCAGGCGACGCCGGCTTCCGTTGCTGCTGCTTCAAAGCTACGTGGCATAAATTCATCGTAAGCTAAGAGGGCAATTCTGATTCCTTTACGCTCAATAATCAGCGGCTTATGCGCTTCATTTAAATTTCTGCCGCCGCCAAAATAGGAGAGTTTTTGTTGTTCTAAATAACCTAGCATTTCTGTGAAAGCGCTTCTGCCAAAGTCGCCTGAGTGATTGTTGGCGAGTGACACTGCATCAAAGTACTGATGAAGCGTTGGTAGTGCGCTGGGATGGCCGCGAAATGTGAAGATTTTCTCCGCTTTTTCGCCGGTCGTGGCAACGACACATTCCAGATTGCCAATGCGGATGTCAGTGCTCGCTAAGATGGCAGAATAAGCTGCTAACGGATCTTTTTTATCTCTGATCCATTGCGCTGGCACACCGTCTAGAACAATGTCTCCTGCGAATAACATGCTGACTGTGGTTTGGGATGTTTCAGTGCTGGCGGCAAATGCCACATTGCTTGAAATGAATAAGCAAGAGGCGATGGCGATTAATCGCCCGGTGTTTTGCAGTGTTGAAATGAAATTCATCTTATTTGTCCTGCAAAGTACAACGATATTGTAATTCCCGCTCTAACGGGCCTGCGTATAGACGATTGACTGGTGTAAGCGCAATTATTTCGCTCTGCAATTGAAATGGTGGGTAATAACTGGCTTCATGAATCGGTACATCGCCGTGTGAAGTTTGAAAGTAGGCGTAAATCTTGATGTAGTTAATCGTCTGTTGATGACCATTCATTTCGGTCTTTAATTTAAAACGCCCACCGATATCAATTGCTTCAATTTGATAGGGATTGTCAGAAAGTTGCGTGTCAATGATCTGCGTTTCACCCGCATACGTGGCGTAGCAGCGAAGAAGCGGGGCGGCTTGTGTTGAACTAAGCGTGCATGCAGTACTCAAGATGAAAAATAAGGCAAATGTGTTGTTTCTCGCGAAATTGCTTACAGTTCTTAATATGAGACTTTGCATACTTGGATGTGGGAAGAGTGTGGCAGTGCCATATCATAGCGCTATCTTGGCTTTATATGTATGACAACTACATATGATCGCTTGGGTCCTCATGGCCCCATGCTCATTCTGGCGCCATTTCGTATGTTTATTTACATAGAGGTTTTAGTCCAGAAGTTGGTGTGATTCAGCTGCTTGAGCTTAATTCATGTAAAGTTTATTTTCTGCCGGACATCTACTTGCTAATAATGAATTTTATTGGCGTTTATCTACAAACTTTTTTGAAAAATGATTAGCGCATGAAACAAGATATGGTTACCAATCCGGAATTCCAAAGTTTGCTGACGCAGGTGTTAGAAGAAAAGATACCATTTTGTCATCTATTGGGCGTGAAAATTGCCAGTCTTGATCCGGATCGTCCTCAGCTTCGATTAGATATGCGCGAAGAACTCCTTGGTAATTTTGCCCAGGGCATGTTGCACGGGGGGGTGATTGCGTCAGTCCTTGATAGTGTCGCAGGCATAGCAATTTTATTGAAAATGACAGCGTTGCATCCCAAAGACGATGTTTTTTCTCAGGTGAGAGAATTTGGCTTAATGAGTACCATCGATCTTAGAATTGATTACTTGCAACCAGGTAAAGGGGCGAGTTTTACGGCTAATGCGGAAGTTACGCGCTTAGGCAAGCGGGTTGCAAATGTATTGATGGATTTGCGAAACGAAAAAGGTGAGCGCATCGCAACTGGGGCTGCCGCATTTATGTTGCACGGACGCACTTGATGACCGTTTTAGCGGGTCATTTTCTCAGTGTTTTTTTGGGGGGAAGTATCTATTCTTCAAGATTTAAAGTTTTTTTGATGTAAATGATGCCCCTAATTCGGTGCAAATTAGGCGAGATACGCTAAAAGTTGAATATATTTGCAGATATCTTCATTTTTTATTTACTTTCTCTTGCGGATTGTGCGTATAATCAACTAGTCGTTGAGATTCAAAGTGGTAGTGCAGTATCAGTCTGTCATTTCTTACTTGGTTGAAACGATCTATCGGGCATATGCCCAAATTAACTGAAATAGGAAATAGTAATGGCAACAGGTATTGTTAAATGGTTCAATGATTCTAAAGGTTTTGGTTTCATTACTCCTGATGAAGGCGGCGAAGATTTGTTCGCTCACTTCTCCGCAATCGTATCTTCCGGCTTCAAATCTTTGAAAGAAAACCAACGTGTTTCTTTCGAAGTAACGACAGGCCCAAAAGGTAAGCAAGCTTCCAACATCTCCCCTCTGTAATAAGAGTGTTGATGGGCTGATATAACAGCCTTGCGATAAAAGATCCCCGACATGTCGGGGATTTTTTTTTGTTCGTTGTAAAAGTGTTTCGCACTTTTTAATAAAACAACTTTATACTGAATAATACTGGCGCTAAATTTTCGAGGGCGTTGATGATGTCTTGCTGAAACATTTTTGTATGTTCTTGTTTCTGATCAATACCAAAGGTTTTGATTTTTGTAAGCTGGCGTATTTGGGAAAAACTGATTGAGAGGGTAGTGAAGATGAATTTAACGATCAGATTGCGACTTATTGGTACCATGGTTTTTATGGCCATCATGTTGACCATTGGCGGCTTGATGGGCATTTACGGTGTGCGCAATAGTAACGCGGTCATTCAAGAATTGTTCACTAACCAGTTACCTTCGGTCGATAGCCTGGAGCAATCGCGGGTCTGGCTTTTGAGTTCAAGAACAGCGCTTGATAGAGCTATTGCACATCCTGATGCTGCTGATTTGTCGACCACGATTAGTAAGTCAGAAGAGTTTTTTGCTAAATCTGATGAGAGTTTTAAAAAGTATATGAGTTTGCCGCAAGATGAGGCTGAAAAAAAGGTAGTAACTGACCTCATTTCTTTGCGTGATACTTATATCAAAGAAGCTCATCAGCCTATGCTGGCGGCAATTAAAGCTGGCAATAAAGAAGAGGCAGATAGAATTAACACTGAAGTTGTTCCTGTTAAATTCTCTCCTTATTCAGCAAAAATTGGCGAACTTGCTGAGCATCAGTTTGCTAGTTCTGCAACATTACTCAAAAAAAGCCAAAGTGATTTTACGGTTTTCATGTGGGTTGACATTTTGGGGGTGATTGCTGGTTTGACGGCAGTCTTCATCTCTGCTCACTTTTTATTGCGTGCTATTTCCCATCCTTTGCAACAAGCGTTGGTTCAATTTACTGCCATCGGTGATGGCGATCTTACAAATCAATTGAAGCCTGAGTCCAATGATGAAATGGGACAATTGGTTTCCGGTCTGGAAAACATGCGTCAGAGTCTGGTGCAAACGGTGACAATGGTGCGTCAGAGTAGCGGTTCAATTGCCATTTCATCTGAGGAGATCGCTGCAGGGAATATGGATTTGTCTTCCCGCACCGAAGCACAGGCTGCTAGTCTTGAAGAGACCGCATCCTCGATGGAAGAGTTGACATCAACCGTGCAGCAAAATGCTGATAATGCCCGTCAGGCGAATACTTTGGCTTTGACCGCTTCGGATGTGGCAAGTAAGGGTGGTCGGGTGGTTGGTGATGTTGTGCATACCATGTCGTCGATCAAAGAAAGTTCTAGAAAAATTGTCGATATTATCGCTGTCATTGATAGTATTGCATTTCAGACCAATATTTTGGCATTAAACGCTGCGGTTGAAGCTGCCCGCGCAGGCGAGCAAGGTCGAGGTTTTGCTGTGGTTGCCAGTGAAGTTCGTAATCTTGCTCAACGTTCTGCCGGTGCCGCCAAGGAAATTAAAGAGCTGATCAGCAACTCGGTAGAAAAGGTAGAGGAGGGCTCGCGCCTGGTGGACGACGCTGGTAAAACCATGGATGAAATCGTGGTATCGATTAAGAGTGTTGCTGATATTATGGCTGAAATTACGGCTGCCAGTGCTGAGCAGAGTGATGGTATTCAGCAGGTCAATCAGGCAATTACCAAGATGGATGAGGCAACCCAGCAAAATGCTGCGCTGGTCGAGGAGGCTGCTGCGGCGGCGGGTAGTATGCGAGAGCAGGCTAATAATTTGAATCACGCTGTTGGCATTTTTAAAGTGCAGGCGAGTGATAGTCATGTGCGTCAGGTGATCCCTGCGCCAGTTCCAGTATCAGTGGTGGCTCAAGTTAAGCCTGTGACGAAACCCGTCAAGTCCATTGCAAGAGCAGAGGTGTCAAAGACGAAGGCGCGTGAAGTTAAATCAATGAAATCCAGCGGTGACGGCGACTGGGAAGAGTTCTGATTAATCGCTATGAGCGGCAAAAAACGGGCTACAGCCCGTTTTTTTATGGCGCGTAAGACCGGGAAATTACTTTTTCTTCCAGTAATAAGGATTGCTATATCCTTGGCGCAAAAAATCGATAAACGCGCGAATTCGCAAAGGTAGATGTCTTCGTTGCGCAAAAATGGCATAAATATCATTGCCTGGCGCGGTATATTCATCGAGGACGGTAATGAGTTTTCCGGATTCGATTTCTGCGCCGACCTCCCACATCGAGCGCCACGCTAGCCCTTTGCCTGCCATTGCCCAGTCGTGTAAAACCTCACCGTCATTGCAGACCATATTACCATCGACTTTGATGGTCACGTTTTTACCATGCTGACGAAACGTCCAGCCACGTTGACTGCCGTCGCTGCTAAACGCTAAGCAGTTGTGGCTGCTTAACTCATCGATACTTTTTGGCGCGCCATAACGTTTAAGGTAGCTCGGCGCTGCAACAACTACACGTTTATTGTCAGCTAATTTGACACCGATTAAATTCGAATCAGTCAGCGACGCAATGCGGATGGCGACGTCTATGCCTTCGCCGATCAGATCAACTACGCGGTCGTTCAGACTCAGAGTTAATTTCAAATCAGGGTGTTCTGCAAGAAAAGAGGGTATGAGTGGCGCTACGTGTTGCCTTCCAAAGCCGGCTGGAGCAGATACGGTCAGCGTACCACTCGCATGAGCACTACGTTCTGATACCGAGGCCTCGGCTTCTTCAAGATCGGCCAAAATACGCATGCAATCATCCAAAAACGCAGCGCCCTCATTGGTCAGAGCAATTTTGCGGGTGGTTCTTTGTATGAGCTTTACACCTAAACGTTCTTCTAGGGCATCAAGGCGTCGGCTGATCATCGCAGGTGCGACACCTTCTGCGCGGGCTGCGGCGGATAAGCTGCCTCTGTTCGCTACTTCGGCAAAGGTAGTGATTTGTTTAAATTGATCCATGTATTTTCTTTGAACCTATGACGATCAGCGATACCAGGTTGTTATAAGTAATTTGCATAGTCTATCTCGTGGATTATGCTTTTATTTTTAACTAAAAGTAAAAGATAAAGTGATAAAACTAGTTATTTATGATGATTTTTATTGAATACACTACACCATATTGTTTGCATTAACAAATTGAGGGATAAAAAATGACTATCCAAGCAATTGCTTTTGATGCTTACGGTACTTTGTTTGATGTGTATTCGATCGGTGTATTGGCGGAAAAGTTTTTCCCTGGACATGGTGCTGATGTAGCGCAAATGTGGCGCAGTAAGCAGATTGAATATACCCAATTGCGTACCATGTGCAGTATGTACAAGCCATTTTGGGAAGTAACCCAGGATGCGTTGGTCTATGTTTGTAAAAAACTGGGTCTGAATTTAAGCCTGGATGCGCAAAATAGTTTGATGGGGCAATATGCACGCCTCGAGGCGTTTCCAGAAAATTTGGCCACGTTGAAAGCTTTGCGTGCTTCCGGTTTTAAATTATCTATTTTGTCGAATGGTACGACGCCGATGTTGCAATCAGCGGTCGATGCAGCCGGAATGCAGGGTATTTTTAGTCATTTGATGTCGGTAGAAGTAGCGCTCAAATATAAAACAGCTCCTGAGGCCTATCAGTTGGGACCTGACGTGTTTGGTGTGCCAGCTAAAGATATTTTATTCGTATCGAGTAATGGTTGGGATGTATGTTGCGCCACCTGGTTTGGTTACACTACTTTTTGGGTGAATCGCGCAGGTGCGCCTTTGGAAGAGTTGGGTGTGGTGCCCCATGGTATTGGTAGCACATTGACTGATGTGATTGATTTTGTGGAAAAGTTTCGTAGTTAGAATTTAGCTTTCATTTTTATTCTTATTTTTAATTTTCGCTTGGAGATGGATATGACGCAATTAAACTTACCTGCAGGTATGCAAATTACTGGTGAAATCAAGCCAGGTTTTGAGCAGATTTTGACGCCTGACGCGTTGACATTGGTAGCGAAACTGAGCCGTGCATTTGAACCGCGCCGTCAAGAGTTACTGGCAGCACGTGTCGAACGTGCAAAGCGTCTTGATGCTGGTGAGCAGCCTGACTTTTTGCCAGAAACTTTGCATATCCGCGAAGGCGATTGGAAAATTGCCCCTATTCCTAAAGCACTTGAATGCCGTCGCGTAGAAATCACTGGCCCGGTTGAACGCAAGATGGTCATTAATGCGTTTAATTCAGGTGCAGATAGTTATATGACTGACTTTGAGGATTCCAATACACCAAATTGGGATAATCAGATCAGCGGTCAGATCAATATGCGCGATGCAGTTCGTCGTACGATCAGCCTGGAGCAAAATGGCAAGTCCTACAAACTGAACGACAAAATCGCCACTCTCGTGGTACGTCCACGCGGTTGGCATCTCGATGAAAAACACGTGCTGGTCGATGGCAAACGAGTTTCAGGCGGTATTTTTGATTTTGCTTTATTCTTATTTCACAATGCCAAAGAACAATTGGCTCGCGGCGCTGGCCCATATTTCTATTTGCCAAAAATGGAATCACATCTGGAAGCGCGTTTGTGGAACGATATTTTTGTGATGGCACAAAATGAAATCGGCATTCCACAAGGGACGATCAAGGCAACTGTTTTGATCGAAACTATCGTCGCTGCATTTGAGATGGATGAGATCTTGTATGAACTGCGTGAGCATAGCTCGGGTCTGAATGCGGGTCGTTGGGATTACATTTTCTCTTGCATTAAAAAATTCAAAAACGATAAAGACTTCTGCCTCGCTGATCGCGCTAAAGTCACGATGACAGCGCCATTTATGCGGTCTTACGCTTTGCTGTTGCTGAAAACATGCCACAAACGTAATGCGCCAGCAATTGGTGGAATGGCCGCGTTGATTCCGATCAAAAACGATCCTGAGAAAAATGAGATCGCCATGGGTGGCGTACGTAATGACAAGGCACGTGACGCGACAGATGGTTACGACGGAGGTTGGGTTGCTCATCCTGGCCTGGTAGAGTTGGCGATGACGGAATTCAAAAAAGTGTTGGGTGATGCACCTAACCAAATTTCGAAACAGCGTCCTGACATCGAAGTGACAGCGAAAGATTTGTTGAATTTCCAGCCTGAAACGCCAATCACCGAAGCGGGTTTGCGCTACAACATCAACGTCGGTATTCATTATCTCGGCGCATGGTTGGCGGGCAATGGTTGCGTACCTATCCATAATTTGATGGAAGATGCAGCGACTGCTGAAATTAGTCGTTCACAAGTATGGCAATGGATACGTTCTGCCAAAGGTAATCTGGAAGATGGACGTAAAGTGACAGCGGAAATGGTGCGCGCCATGATTCCTGAAGAATTGGTGAAGGTCAAAGAAGTTGCGGGTGATGGCCCAACGTATGACAGAGCTGCCGTCATTTTTGAAGAAATGTCGACTTCCGAAAACTTTGCAGAATTTTTGACTTTGCCTTTATACGAAGAAATCTAAAATATTTCATTACTAAAGTTAGTCAGGATCAAAAAAACAGCCCGAAAAAAACGGGCTGTTTTTATTGGTGGTGGCATACTGTCGTTTTATTTTCTACACTGTGTTGCGACGTCTTGTCCTGCAGTTTTTTGAAAGCGTATTGATCATGCCTCAGTCCACACCTATTTCACCAGAAACCGTCATTGCCCATACTGAAGAATGGCTGGAAAAAGCGGTTATCGGTCTCAACCTCTGTCCGTTTGCTAAAGCGGTACAAGTAAAAAAGCAAATCCGCTATGTGGTCAGCGAAGCGACGACACCAGAAGCTTTGCTGGAACAATTGCACAGCGAGTTGGAATTGTTGGCTGAAACGAGTCCGGAAAAGATTGATACGACGTTATTGATTCACCCCCAGGTATTAACAGATTTTTTGGATTTTAATGACTTCCTCGACGTTGCTGATGGTTTGCTGGAAGAGTTGGAGCTGGATGGTATTTTGCAGGTAGCGAGTTTTCATCCTGATTTCCAGTTTGATGGCACAGAAATTGATGATATTGAAAACTATACCAATCGTTCGCCTTATCCTGTGATGCATTTGTTGCGTGAAGAAAGTATCGATAGGGCGGTAGAAGCGTTTCCTGATGCTGGCATGATTTATGAAAAAAATATCGAAACCATGCAAAAACTTGGTTTTGAGGGTTGGGATAAATTGGATCTTTCTTACTTGAATAAATAACCGCTATCAGTGCCCAGGCCGCGGTATTTCTAAGGTCGCTTTGATTTTTTTTGGGATTCGTTCCTGAAGTAGGTCTTGGACTCGAGTGATTTACGCGTTTGCAGCAAAAAAAGAATAGGGTTGCCACTTTTCTGCAATTAATTATTTATATCGATATATGAAAAAGTCATGTAGTGATTCTTGTTTTTTTGTAGTCGCCTTATCGTGATAAGCGATTTGTCACAAAATTGATTTTGAGTAGTAAATATTGGCAACTGGATTTTGTACTGAGGGGGAGTATAATTTTTTGCCCTTATATATCAATGAGATATGGCGATAAATTAAATATACTCCCTGATTTTTATGTGTTTTTACATTCGTCGCAACGTACAAGATCTGTTTCTTGTGGACGCTGATGTGCGCGGATTGCTGCCGTCAGGCATGTTTTTTGTGATGTTGATTTTCAGTTTTCTTATTTGTTTGCCTCATTTTCTGTGGAAAATTCGCTCTGACTCTGAGCAATGCCGCGGATTCTTCAGAAATTTTGCCTAAAAGCTCCTTGTTATTTTGCAGAGCAGCATGTACAGTAAGAGGTTGATTTACCTCATTTCTCACCCTTAGTCTTCTATATCTATGGCTTTAATCGTCCACAAATACGGCGGTACTTCGATGGGTTCAACAGAACGCATCAAGAACGTCGCCAAGCGCGTCGCCAAATGGCATGATGCCGGTCACCAGATAGTTGTGGTGCCTTCGGCAATGTCTGGCGAAACAAATCGTATCATCGGTCTCGCTAAAGAAATTATGGCGCAACCTGATCCACGTGAACTCGACATGATCGCCTCGACCGGCGAACAGGTTTCCGTTGGATTGCTGGCAATGGCCTTGCAGGCTATTGGTAAGCAAGCTGTGTCTTATGCCGGCTGGCAAGTTGCCATCAAGACCGACTCTTCTTACACCAAAGCACGTATTGCATCGATTGATGATGCAAAAGTAAAAGCTGATCTGGATGCGGGCAAGATTGTCATCATTACTGGTTTTCAGGGTGTAGATGAACAAGGCAATATTACAACGCTGGGGCGCGGTGGTTCCGATACATCGGCAGTGGCCGTTGCGGCAGCTTTAAAGGCGCAAGAGTGCCTGATCTACACCGACGTTGATGGTGTCTACACTACCGATCCGCGCGTGGTGTCTGATGCACGTCGTCTGAACACGGTGACCTTTGAAGAAATGCTGGAAATGGCATCCTTAGGTTCCAAGGTGTTGCAAATTCGCTCTGTGGAATTTGCTGGTAACTACCGTATGCCTACCAGGGTTTTGTCATCCTTGACTGACCCATTAATGCCGCTGGAAGAAGAAGCAAAATCCGGCACACTGATTTCGTTTGAGGAAGATACACACATGGAACAAGCTACCATCACTGGCATCGCGTTTAACCGTGATGAAGCCAAAATTACCGTTCTGGGCGTGCCTGATCGCCCAGGTATTGCTTACCAGATTCTCGGCCCGGTTGCTGATGCAAATATCGAAGTCGATATGATCATACAAAACCAGTCGGTAGAAGGAAAAACCGACTTCACTTTCACTGTTCCACGCGGCGAGTACCAAAAAGCGATGGAAGTGCTCGAAGGTAGTGTTAAAGCGCACATCGGCGCAACCAGTATCGTCGGCGATTCCAAAGTGTCGAAAGTCTCCGTGGTTGGCGTTGGTATGCGTAGCCATGTAGGTATTGCATCACAGATGTTCCGCACCTTGTCGGAAGAGGGGATCAATATTCAGATGATTTCTACATCTGAAATCAAAATCTCTGTTCTGATCGACGAGAAATACATGGAGCTTGCAGTGCGTGCATTGCATAAGGCATTTGGTCTGGAAAACTCTTAATCCTTAAGTTGTAACCGCGATCAGAGCGATCGTTGGCGGTTTATTGCTACTGTAGTTTGAAAAAAACTATTTTTGTTGGTCGCAATAGTTGACCAAAGGCAGTTGAACCGCTATTATCTTGATCTCGATTACTACCGAGCTCTAGGGCAAGGTTTGTAATAGTGTGGAGGCGTGGCCGAGTGGCCGAAGGCACTTCCCTGCTAAGGAAGCATATGGGCTTAAACCTGTATCGTGAGTTCGAATCTCACCGCCTCCGCCAGTAATTCTGATTAAGCCCTTGATTTTCAAGGGCTTTTTCTTTTTCTATTGCACCTGTTTTTGCCATACCCATCATCCTACCCATCAAAAGAAAAATGCGTCTCGCTTTGTGGTTTATTCACATGAAGCGCACCCATGCGCAAAGTGCTCAGTTAGTTTCTGGTCTGCTCTGTTCTTTTTAAGGTGTAAGGCGGTTGCGTGTAGTTTGTACCGCGTTCACTTTCCTCACGCGCACGCGCGTACTGGGCTTGCATGTATCTCCCACCCATCAATACGTTAGGGCTGTGCGCGGTCTGCTAATCGAAGGCAACGTGCAATAAATTACTTGCTCGCATAAATTTGCGCCCTCATACGTCCGGACAAACTGCCGGACAAGGGTTGTCGGGCAAGCGCCGGACAACCCGCCGGACAAGCGAGGACAAAATTTTATATCACCCTAGCCGATTTAAATAAACGGGCTGGAAAGCCTTACTGGGTATAGGTTTGGGGATTTTTTGCAAGCGGACAAGTAAGCGGACACGTGCCGGGCAAGCCTTGGGCGCGGACAATCTGGGAGGCGGACAGGAGATAAGCCTCTCTGTAAGAGAGGCATTGTCCGGTCGCCGATGTCCCAATAGAAATGATGGTGAGGATAAAGCTAAACGAGTGAACCGACATCTAGCCTGTCGGATTCCGGTGAGAGGCTAATTGCATTTTCTGTGCAAATGATAAGCCTGTCATCTTCCAGAGTATTGATTGCCCGCGTACAGGCTTTGCGCTTGGCATCTGGTGACTTGCCTTCGTTCTCAGGTGCGGTGTTGAACTGTTCACGAAGCGCCACTTTGTCCAGGCTTCCACCAGCGCCAGCTAATAGTCTCAGGACGGTCTCCGATGGTGCGCCTTCCGTTTTGACTAATGCGCTTGCCTTGGCTCCGTCTTTCACAATTAAAGAGGTCAGGGGTCTTCCTTGGTTATCTGTCGCACCCTCAATCGTAAAAGGTACTAGCTCAAGCGGGATAGGGGTGAACTGTCGGGACGTTTTCATTTTCTTACATTCCAATTCGATGAGGTGCGGGCTTTTGCGTTCGACCAATACCATCACATCGGAATCACCTTCTTTTGCTGTCGCACCCATATACGTGTCGCCAGACTTGGTGCAATGGTCGATGATAGTAATGCTGAGTCGTCCCTTTGATTCCTCGATTAAGTCGCGCAACCCTTTAACGTAGGCGCTTACGGCGCTTTTGGAGTCATCCGGCGAGGTTTGGGAATAGGTGTCGATGATTAGTAAAATGTTTTGTGGTGCTGGATGTGGGTATTCCTTTTCGCTTTCCCACTTCAACGCCGACCTGTGGGGTTCTGGTAGGCGTGGCAATAGCAATTCAAGTTCGTAGTCAATTGCGCTTTCCTGTTCGTTCTTCCGCAAATTCTCTAGCCAATTTGGTATCCGCTTCCCGAAATATGCAGTAGCTTCTGCTAACTCCTTTTCCTCTGATGGGGTGAGCGCATACCCCAGTGAGGTTAGTGCGAGGTACGTACCTGCCTGATAAATATCGTCCTTTTCGCGTTTTGTAAGTAGTTTGTCTCTATGTTCATCGCGGTAGACTCGGGCATCCTCTACCGTTTTTGCACCTATATATGAGCAAAACAAATCAAGCATTCCCGCGAGTTCTGCATATCCTTCTGGTGTAGCTGGATTTGGGCGGCTTTGTATCACCTTGAAGTTACCCCGCTTACCTGCTGATAGTTCCGCTGCAACCTGTCGAGCGAAAACATCATCGCCACCTTCGGCAGCCACATGTATTACACCGTAGTCATTGGCACACTTACGCCCCATCCAGTCTGCACCAGTCGATACCGCAACGCCTAACCCCATCACGGCGAACGTCTTACCGCAAGCGGGTGCGCCATAAACCCAAGTAATAGAGGCTGGAGGTATGACACCATCCACAACCCACGGTGTATTCTTGATGCGTTTAAGCGCGTCTAATGGATTGCTTGCCTTGCCAGCGCCCATATCACCGTAAAGGCTTTCTAATAAAGTGCTCATGCTTGCTCCTTTTTGTTCGACTCTTTGAGCGCGATTAATACAACTAACCTGCCTTCTGGTGATAAGGAATATTGACCCGCGCGGGTATCTCGCCCATCTGTCGATTTGATAGGTGTCAAGGTCGTTAAGAGAAGGTTTCTAAGTCCAGCATCACGGGCTTGTCTCACCAAGTCCGGTGAGTTGGATGCGCCAGCAATTCGGTCAGCTTCTTCGCGCCATAGAAAAGCACGAGATAATAGGGCTTTTAGTAATCGCTCTATACGGCGGCTTTTGCGAATTAGCCTTGCCAGCTTTTCGATGGTCTCATCGTTAATTGAGTGAAGGGTTTCCGCGTTCATCTTGATTCCTTTCAGCGCCTCGCGGCGTTAAATTTATGGGTTGCCTAGCGTTTTACCTTGCAAAGGCAATGCCGCTTAGTGTGTGGTTGAATTTGGTTTGATGCGTTGATGGTCATGTTTGTCACCCCCTTTAGGTGTCAGCCTTCGTCAATAAGGTTCCCAGTCAGGTCGGTGAAGGAGTCCGATTATTCGCCCGCTAAAGCTAGACTGGGAATGAAACTTGTTAGGCTGATTGCCCTTGCATGAATTCGCGCAAGTCGCCCACGCGCCACGCTGTCGTATTTGCACCAAGCTTGACGGGTGAGGGGAGTCGCCCCGCCTTCACCCATCGCCATATGGTCGGGTGAGATACGCCATTTAAGGCGGCGACTACAGGTAGGCGAACATGGGCGGAGGCGGGCAGGGTGTCGAAAGACTCCAGCGCCAGCGTGTTATGTGTTTTGAGGTTTTGCGTCATCGTATTCCTTCGTGAGTTAAGACGATGCAACTGTAATCCTTGGCGTAAAGGTCTTGCGTACCAGACAAAGTACTACGTATGTTTGTACTTTTTCCTGTGCCACAAATAACTTATTGGATCATCCGTTGCATTTGCGTGTTAAGGCGATGCAACTTTACGATGCGCGGTGATAGTCTTGTACACCCCTAGTTTTTCAGTACTATCTTTCACATTATTTTGATTTGGTATCGAAAACTAGCACCTTTCTTCGAGGGGTGTTTGGTCTTTTGGGTTGGTTTGCTGTGACTTATTGCTTTTCAATCCGGCTGATGGTTTGGAACAAGCAACGCTAATAATTAGAAGCAATGCGTTTATTGTTTAGGTCGATAACGTCCGCTGGCGCTGATGTGCGATTAAGGAAGTCTGCCCACTCTGTCATCATTTTCGCCCGCTTCTCGAATAAGTCGCCACGCCTGTAAGCGGCTTCCACCTTATTGTCGATGGTATGGGCTAACGCCATTTCCGCGACTTCATGCGGGTATGATGTGCGCTCAGAAACCCAGTCTCGGAACGTGCTACGGAATCCATGCGGAACAGCATTAACTTGCATACGTCTTAATACTAAGGTGAGAGTCATATCAGAAAGAGGTGTCGCCTTTGATGACGGGAAAACTAAGTCAGTGCCCGCCACGCGCGGTAAGCTATTTAACAGCATCACCGCTGCATCAGATAAAGGTACTCTGTGCTCTTTGGCTGCCTTCATGCGGTCGGCGGGAATTGTCCATATTTTCAGCGTCAGATCAAATTCAGACCAAACAGCCTTGCGGACTTCACCACTACGGGCGGCGGTAAGGATGGTAAATTCTAGTGCCTTTGCACCTATGCCTGTTTGCTGGCGTAGTCTTTGGGTGAAACTGGCTACTTCATGCAGTGGCAGCGCGGCGTAATGCTCAACCTTTGCAACTTTGGAGGGCTTCGGCAATAGTTTATCTAGGTGTCCTCTCCAGCGTGCGGGATTTTCACCTGTTCTGTATTCTCGTGTGGTTGCCCAATCTAATACCTGTTCAACGCGCCCCCGCAAGCGCGAGGCGGTTTCTGTTTTGTCTTTCCATATTGGTTCAAGCGTTGCCATGACGTGTGCCAGTGTTACGTCTCGAACCAGTAACTTACCCATCACCGGAAAGGCATACGTTACAAGAGTGCTTTCCCACTGGGCTGTATGTTTGGCGTTTTTCCATTCATCACTCTTGGATTTGATGAACTGGGTTGCGCATTGCTCGAATGTTAGCGCGGCGGCTTGCTGTGCTCTGAGTTCGCTTCTTGCGGCGTTGCGTTCTGCTATCGGGTCTGTGTCGGTGTCTGCTTTGGCTCTGGCGATGCGGGCAAGCTCTCGGGCTTGTGCCAGCGTTACCGAGGGATAACCACCTAGCCCCATGTCGCGCCGTTTGCCGCCTACAACAATTCGGAGTATCCACGACTTTGCCTTTGGCGTTTTTATCTGTAGCGCGAGTCCTGACACCCCGCCAACAAAATGCAAACCTTCCTCCGAAATATTCTTTATCTCAATGGCGCTGAGTTCTTTTGCTTTGCGTGGCATTTTTCCCCCTTGGTTTTCCTGCCCATCATAATACCCATCATAAAATTTGAGATTAGATGATACATGTTAATACAAGATTAACGCAAAAAAATCGCTTCTTCATAGGAGAAATGATCTAGTTTGATACGGGAAAATATTGCTTAGAGTTCTACGGAGGAAGACACCGCCTCCGCCAGTAATTCTGATTGAGCCCCTGATTCGTCAGGGGCTTTTTCTTTTTTGATTGAGCCATGTCGTGGTGATGCAAAAGTCATTTGGTTGGATAGATCAGAAGTACTTATACACTGTTCAGTTTATCGGTTTCGTCAATCAACGGTGCCTCTAGCGGTAACGTCAGTCTGAATGTGGTTCCACCATGTTCGTGCGCGCTTGCTACGATGATTTGTCCACCGAGCAATCCCGTTACCAGGTTGTGCACTATGTGCAATCCCATTCCTGAGCCACCTTGCCCCAGGCGGGTCGTAAAGAATGGTTCGAAAACCCGTTTTAAATTATCTGGATGAATTCCTTTTCCATTGTCTTGGATTTCAATATAGGCGCGTTGGTCGTCTGTAAAATCGGCGATGATTCGTATGGAGCCAGATTCGCGAGAGTCAAAGCCATGGATTACCGCGTTATTGATTAAATTAATGATGACTTGTCCTAGTGCTCCCGGAAAGCTATCAAGCACAATGGCATTATTGATTTCAGATTCGATTTTGCAGGTTTTTTTTGACAAGGTTGGATTCATTGTCAGTAAAATCTCGGCGGTTAATTCTGCCAGTGAGAACTGACGTCGTTTTGAGCTGGTGCGGTCTACGGCCACATGTTTGAAGCTGGTGACCAGGTCACCTGCACGCGAAAGATTTCGCAAAAGGATATCCGTTGCTAAGCTAATTTCAGCGACGAAAGTTTTTAATTCCGAGCGTTTTAATCCGGTATCGATTTGTTCGGATAATTTGCGTAACATTTCGTCTTGTGTGCTGGCTACCGTCAAGCTATTGCCGATCGGCGTGTTAAGTTCGTGAGCAACGCCTGCGACCAATGAGCCTAATGCGGCTAACTTTTCTGATTGTACGATTTGGTCTTTCGCTATATTAAGGGTCGCGAGTGCTGTCTTTAGGTCGAGGTTTGCCGCTTGCAACTCGGCGGTCCGTTCTTGTACTCGATGTTCGAGGTTGGCGTTGAGACTCAGGATTTCCTTTGCCGCAGCGCGTAATTCGGTTACATCGTGAAGCAGGGCGATCATGAGTTCTTCGCCACGCGATTCAAATAAGGTGCTGTTAATCAGGATATCCCTGGTTTTGCCATCACCTAACTTGATCTGAGCTGGGTAATCGATGACGGTGGTATTTTGTCGTAACAATGAAACTAACTTACTTCTATCGTCAGCAGAATTCCATACATTTAAATCCTGGGCGGTCTTGCCAATAATATCTTTTCGATGCATTCCCATCGCTTTTTCAAATGCACTATTGACCTCGATATAGGTTCCGTCTTTCAGGCGCGATATCGTCATGCAATCAGGCGTGAGGCGGAACGCAGCGCTGGATTGTTCTGAGGCGATTAATTGATCCGTAATATCACGTGCGATCCAGACTGCGTGAGAATTGACATTGCCTTTGAGGGCGATTAAGGCGCAATTCACCAGACAGTCACGAATGCTGCCGTCTTTTGTTCTCATTTTTGCCAGATAGTCGCGCGCGTGACCTTTGGCCATGAGTTCTTGAACTAGTTCAACACGTTGTTCCGGAACTGCCCAGACGTTAAAGTCCTTGATTGGGTGTCCAATGACTTCATCGCGACTGTAACCGCTGATTGTTTCGAAGCCTGCGTTGGCTTCAACGATTTTACTATCGCTAATTCTGGTGATCACGATCCAGTCCGCACTGGTGTGGAAGACGCGCGTAAATTTTTCCTCACCATCGCCAAGTTCGGCAAGAATCCAGTGTTTGAATGCTGGAGGCATGAAGCGAGAGAGAAGTCCCATATCTGATCTTTACACTTCTATAAATGAGGTTTCATGTCAAATGATTACATCTTCATGAAAGATAAAGGTCGCAAGAAGATATTGCTAAAATACTTTTGGAAATTAATTTCCTGTAAGAAATAGCGAGTATGGATTGGATGCTTTATTAAAATTTTCTGTCAAGTTTAGTCACTTATTTTATATAAATAAAAAAATACTGATGAAAAAAATTGTGAATCCAGTTTTCGTATCTTTTTAAACTACCTACGCATCAGTAAAACCTCCGTCAGATTGTCATGTTGTTAGCGGCAGCGTTAGCCAAGTTGTATTCGTCAGTGGTATGATCGGGTTTTAAGGCATGCAGTATTTTTGAATGTATGCCTTGTTTTTTGGCGTTTTGTAACACTGCAATGCTTTAGTATTTGCAATGGTAAAAGCCTTATCTTGTCACAAAAGGCAAGTTCAGGAAGATAGCGCCGTATGCGAAGCTGTTGACCAAATACAAAGTCACCGGTTGAAGATTGAATTTGATGAGTGCACAAAATGCGCTCATTTCGTTATTTTGTGCAAATGGCATGAGATTTCGGTGATGGTCGGATGGATTCAGAGAATGAAGTTGTGTATAAATAATAAAAATATCAGGGTTTTGTTTTGCATATTGGCGTTGATTTTCTGCCCACCAAGTTTTAGCGGGGAAAAAACGCAGCTGATATTTACTGACATTGTTGATCAGCTTCCCAGTTCAATTGTTGCCCAACGAGTTTTGCGTGCTGCTTATCAGCGTATGGGGATAGACATTACTTTTCTTCTGGTTCCAAACCTGCGAACTAAGACTTTACTCGAAAATCATGAAGTGGATGGGATGAGTTATCGTTTTTCTGATGCCCCGATCCAAAATTTGATCAAGCTTTCGGTTCCGATAACTAGCGAGGACTTTTGCGTTTATACGGTCGACAAAAAGTTTGTTGTGAATGGTTACCAGAGTTTGCGTCCGTATTCGATTGGATATCTGAACGGTGCCCGTATTTTTGATGATAACCTCAAAGAGATGCGCACCGAAACTGCGCCTAGTGAAGAGTCTTTGTTAAGAAAGCTTTCAGCAGGTCGCACCGATCTTGTGGTTGAGTCGCGAGCCAGCCTTTGCACTGCAAAGAAATTAGGGCTCAACAATGTCGTTATGTTGGAGCCGTCGCTTGAAAGTGTTCTGGGATATCATTGGCTGAGTCCCGTACATCAGAATTTAATTCCTAAATTGGAGCAAATTTTAAAAGAAATGGCGCGAGAGGGCACGATCAAGAAAATCCAGAGACAAGTTTGGGATGATTACAACGCTGATTGTGCTAACGTGAAGTAAATTTCGGTGATTTGATCATGCCGGATTCAATGCAAAACGGGGTGATATTCACTCCGTTTTTGCATTGATGGATATACTGAGTTGTTTACCGAGTTATTTAAGCGACTGCTTTAAGTGTGCCGGCAGCCTCTGACATCGTACCCGTTTCGCGATAGCGGGTGTGCCACGCGTACGCTTTTTCCAGCACGTGAGGCGTGTGTCCGCCTCGTAATTCCGCTTCAGCAAGATAGTCGAATAGCATTTGTTTGTAAGGTTCGGCGACACAATGCTGGATAATTTTTTGTGCGCGTTCACGTGGTGCTAAGCCGCGCAGATCTGCTAGGCCAATTTCTGTGACGATGATGTCGACGTCATGTTCGGTATGATCCACATGTGTGACCATAGGGACGATGCTGGATATTTTCCCATCTTTGGCAGTCGACTTTGTTGCAAACACAGATAAATAGGCATTGCGAGCAAAATCACCAGAGCCACCAATGCCATTCATCATATGCGTACCAAGCACGTGTGTGGAGTTGATGTTGCCATAGATGTCCGCCTCGAGCGCAGTATTGATCGTGATCAGACCCAGGCGGCGTATTACTTCTGGATGATTGCTGATTTCTTGTGGCCTGAGAATTAAGCGATCTTTGTATTTGCCGATGTTGTCGAAAACTTCGCGACTTTTTTGCGAAGAAAGTGTAATCGATGAACCAGATGCAAAATCAAGTTTGCCAGCATCAAATAAATCAAACGTTGAATCTTGCAATACTTCAGAATACATCGTCAGATGTTCAAACGGGCTATCTATAAAGCCACTCATGACAGCATTGGCGATGGTACCTATCCCAGCCTGCAATGGCATCAAGCTGTTGGACAGGCGACCATCTCGTACTTCATCTTTGAAAAAATTGACCAGATGGCTCGCGATTTTGGCGGTGTCATGATCGGGAGGAAGTATTGTGGATGCGCTATCCGATTTTTGCGTGATAACGATGGCGACGATTTTTTCTGGCGGGATGGAAATCGCTGTGCTGCCTATGCGATCACTGACCGACATGATGGGAACTGGTTCGCGTCGTGGACGATGTTTTGGGATAAAAATATCGTGCAGTCCTTCGAGTTCCAGTGATTGTGTCAGATTGATTTCGACGATGACCTGATCTGCGAGAATTGCAAAGCTGGCGCTGTTGCCGACTGATGTGGTGGGGATGATGGCACCGGTCTCTGTGATGGCAATGGCTTCGATAATGGCCACATCAATGGCATTGATTTGCCGCGTCCGTAACTGCTCTACAGTTTCAGAAAGATGCTGGTCGACGTACATAACTTCACCACGGTTAATTGCGGTACGTAGTGTCGGATCTGCCTGAAAGGGCATGCGTCGGCTCATCGCTCCGGCCTCAGTCAGGGTTTTGTCGACATCATTGCCTAATGATGCACCCGTCATCAAACTAATCTTTAAATGCTCGTTCTTTGCGCGTTCGGCAATGGCTAATGGAACCACTTTGGCATCGCCTGCGCGCGTAAATCCGCTCATACCTATCGTCATGCCATCTTCTATCCAGGATGCTGCATGATTGGCACTGGTAACTCGATTTCTTAATTCTAGTAAACGTATTCTTTGTTCTTGAATTTCTTGCTCTGACTGAGTAAACACATTTTGCTTCGATTGGGTGGTGTCATGCATTTGTCTTCCTTTGTCTCTGAAAATGGGTAGTTTCTTTAAGGTTGATCGTTGATCTGTTGTTGTTGTTGTTGTTGTTGTTGTTGTTGTTGTTGTTGTTGTTGTTGTTGTTGTTGTTGTGTCATGAACATCTACCTGGCAGCACTTATGTCAGGCAGTAGTTTGTCGGTATCAAAGGCTCTGGGATGTCGGTATCTTGTAAAGATTCTCGAAGTTCAATTTCTATCGTGCGGCAAATTGCATCCAATGGCAGGTCGTTGGATTCAAGTCCAAATGGTTCTTCAATTTCATCACCTAATGCGTCAAGGCCAAAAAACGTGTAGGCCACAATCGCCACCACGAACGGCGTCATGAAACCGATAGAGTCGACCAGGCCGAACGGTAGTAAGAAGCAATAAATGTAGGCGGTGCGATGAAGAAGTAGTGTGTAAGAAAACGGGATTGGTGTATTACGAATTCGTTCGCAGGCTGCGCCAGCAGAGGTGATTGCTGACAAAGTACCATCCAGATTGGCGGCAAGACATCCATCAATACGGTTTTCTTTTAAGGTCTGGCGTAAATCCTGCCCCATATTGAGCATAAGTAAATCGGGTTTGTTGCGCGCACTTTTAATTCGATTGAGTTCATCGGGGAGGAGCCATTGTTGCATTTCGGCTTTCGTTTCCTGATTCCGCAAGAGATCTCTCAGGGAATGGCAATAGGCAATCGTGCGAAATACCATGCGTACGCGAATATCAGCGAGGCCATTGCTGGCCAATGCAGGGTTGGGATAATCAATCAGACTCTGACATTGGCGCGATAAGTTGCGACTGCGCAGAAGTAGTTCGCCCCATAACTTACGCGCTTCCCAAAACCTGTCATAGGCGGCGTTATTGCGAAAACCCAGGAAAATCGAGATTGGTAATCCGATGAGGGTGAATGGAATCGTTGTCAGTGTGATTTTTAATTCGAACAGATCCCCATGTGACATGGTGACGAGGGTCGCAATCAGAATATTGATGGTGAGTGCAGGAAGTATGCGTGGCAATACTGATCCGCGTAGTAGCAAAAACAGGCGAAAACCTGAGGGTCTGTCGCGGACGATCATGTTGCGTCCGTTGGCGTGGTGTGATTCAAAATTTCCTCATTTATTACTAACATATTAGCTAATTAAATCACTAATATGTTAGTAAGTCAAATCTTGTCACCAAACGCTCTGTACAATAGGGGTGTTAAAGTCGGTGTAAATACCCGCCGATCAAATTCTAGATAGCCAGGAGTAATAATGAGTCACAAAATTGCCTATCGCAATTTGCCGCAATTATTTTTAAAAGCCCGTGGAAACTTGATGGCACACTTCAAGCCTATCCTTAGCCATTTTGGTCTTACAGATCAGCAATGGCGCATCTTGCGCGTGCTGGATGAGCATGGGCAACTGGAGCCGCGGGAGTTGTGTGATTTATGTCAGATTTCCAGTCCCAGCATGGCTGGTGTTTTAAAGCGGATGGAAGAACTGGCTATGATACGGCGCAGCCCGGTTAGTGGGGATCAACGTCGTGTATTAATAGCCTTGTCTGTTGCCGGAGATGCGCTGATGACTGAAATGGCGCCGCTCATCGACTTGCAGTACATGCACATCGAGCAAACCTTTGGTCTGGCCGCGATGGATGAGCTGGTTGCTATGCTGGAGAAATTTAATTTAGTAGCGGAGGAGTCGGTTGAGCATGTTGTTCTTAAGTAACCATGTTTTCTTAGAAATTTACATTTAGCGCTGCAATCCGGGCAGGTGTATGGATCTTAGGAAAGTCGTGTAGTAAAAAGCAAGCTTTTTGTGATGGGCGCTTGGGGATAGATAGACATCACGGATAAAAGGCACTACATTAGGACTTATGTGAGACAGTGCGCACTGAGCTAATTCAGGTTGAAGCTTTGATTCATGTAGCTGAAAAAAACCTTGCTCAAGTCTTGCTCAAAAAATCCGCGAAATTCTTGTTGTTTTTTTTGCAACCAACTGCCAGGGGAATTTTATGTCTGCCGAGGTTAAGAAGTTCCGACTCATCACGCGCAGTGACTTTGATGGACTGGTTTGCGCGGTGTTGTTAAAACACCTGAATATGATAGACGAGATCTTGTTTGTACATCCTAAAGATATGCAAGATGGCAAGGTTACTGTCACCACTAACGATATGAGCACCAATCTGCCTTACGTTGCAGGAGTGCATATCGCTTTTGACCACCACTCATCCGAAACTATCCGCAATAGCGGTGAACGCACTAACCACATCATCGATCCCGACGCGCCTTCTGCTGCGCGAGTCGTTTATAACTATTATGGTGGTTCAAAGGCTTTCCCTGCATCCTGGGATGAAATGATGGCAGCGGTTGATAAGGGCGATTCCGCGCAGTTTAATCGCGAAGAAGTTTTGCATCCTGAAGGCTGGGACTTGCTGAACTTTTTAATGGATGCGCGTACTGGCTTAGGGCGTTTCCGGGAATTCAGAATTTCAAATTATGCGTTAATGATGGAATTGATCGATCTTTGTAAGACGCAGACTATCTCCGAAATTATGTTGCACCCCGATGTGAAAGAACGGGTTGATTTGTATCTGGAGCATCAGGAAAGATGTAAAGAGCAAATTTTGCGTTGCTCAACCATTCATCACAATCTGGTCGTTTTAGATTTGCGCAACGAGCCGATTATTTATGCAGGAAACCGATTTTTAATCTACGCACTTTTCCCTCAAATTAATATTTCTATCCATGTCTTATGGGGATTGAAAAACCAAAATACTGTTTTTGCGACTGGTAAATCAATACTGAATCGCAGTTCAAAGACCAATATTGGTGCATTAATGCTTGAGTACGGCGGTGGTGGGCATGAAAATGCGGGAACATGTCAGATCGATAATGAAATGGTGAAAGAGGTGCTGGCGGCACTAATACATAGGATTAATGTGGATGGTTAATGGATTTGGGATGGGGGCGGATGCCTGGATTTGTGATGTGATCAGAACCCCTTTTGCTCGCTATGGTGGTGCTTTGGCCAGTATTCGTACTGACGATCTGGCGGCAAAACCGATCGCAGCTTTAATGGCGCGTAATCCGTCTGTCGACTGGGCACAATTGGATGATGTTTATTATGGTTGTGCTAACCAGGCGGGGGAAGATAATCGTAATGTTGCCCGCATGGCGGCATTATTGGCGGCTTTACCTGTTGATGTGCCTGCTAGCACCATCAACAGGCTATGCGGTTCTAGTCTGGATGCGGTCGGAATGGCTGGTCGCGCAATCAAGTCGGGTGAGGCTCAACTCATTATTGCTGGTGGTGTTGAAAGTATGACGCGCGCGCCCTTTGTTATGGCAAAGTCGGATATTGCATTTAATCGTAATTGCAAAATTGAGGACTCGACCATAGGTTGGCGCTTCGTCAATTCTTTGATGAAATCGAAGTATGGTATTGACTCCATGCCAGAAACTGCTGAAAACGTTGCTCTGGAATTTCATATCAGTCGCGCAGATCAGGATGCTTTCGCCTTGCGCAGTCAGCAGCGTTGGGTACGTGCAAATGCCGCTGGTTTTTTTCGGAATGAGATTATTCCGGTTGAAATTCCAGTCAAAAAGGCAGAGTCTAAATTATTTGTCGTGGATGAGCATCCGCGCCCTGAAACTGATCTGGCAATGTTGGCGCGTTTAAAGGGGGTTGTGACTGAAAGTGGCTCGGTCACTGCAGGGAATGCATCTGGCGTCAACGATGGGGCGTGTGCTGTACTGATTGCCTCGTCCCTATCGGTTGAAAAGTACGGTCTGCAGCGTCGCGCACGAATCCTTGGAATGGCAGTAGCTGGCGTTGCGCCGCGGATTATGGGCTTTGGTCCGTCTCCAGCAGTACGCAAAGTCTTGGCGCAAACCGGGTTGCAACTCGCTCAAATGGATGTGATAGAGCTTAACGAGGCATTTGCTGCTCAGGCACTGGCAGTAACGCGCGATTTGGGTTTGCCGGATGACGCAGATCATGTGAATCCAAATGGAGGGGCAATTGCAATTGGTCATCCTTTGGGGGCTTCTGGTGCACGATTAGTGGCAACTGCTGTCAACCAGCTTGAGTGCAGCGACGGTCGTTATGCCCTATGTACGATGTGTATTGGTGTGGGGCAGGGGATTGCACTTATTATTGAGCGTATAAGGTAACCATTTTTACGTAAAGATGGTTTTTTTATCGATATTTTTTATTATCACAAAAGCGTTTATAAAAGTATTGATGTGTTGTGTAAAAATTCTATAAAGAGATTTTTTGTTAAGCACTATTGAAATTGGTGGCGGATTCGCCTACTGTGCAGTGCACCAAAAAACAATAAGGTACGCAATTGGAAAATCATCACGATCACACTAAAAGCAGTCTCGCTGCTTTATCGCTTGCTGCTATTGGTATCGTCTACGGCGATATTGGCACTAGTCCTCTCTACACAATAAAAGAAGTATTCTCCCCGGAACATGGTCTCGAGCTCAATGAGTTTAACATCTTCGGTGTTATTTCATTGATTTGCTGGGGGTTAATTATTATTGTGGCATTGAAATACGTTACCCTGATTCTGCGAGCCGATAATCGCGGCGAAGGCGGTATCATGGCGCTGACAGCGTTGGCGCTGGAGTCTGTCGGTAAAGCTTCAAAACTTCATTTGACCCTGTTTGTACTGGGTTTGTTTGGTGCAGCCTTGTTTTATGGTGATGGTGTGATTACGCCGGCCGTCTCAGTGCTTTCAGCAATTGAGGGGCTGGAGGTGGCAACACCTGCCTTTGGTCCATATGTGGTGCCAATTACCGTGGTAGTCATTGTTGCATTGTATGCAGTTCAGTACAAAGGCACTGCGGGTATTGGTAATTGGTTTGGTCCGATTATGTTGATATGGTTTATTGCTTTGGCAGTGATGGGGGTTTATAACATTGCTAAAGATCCGGCAATTATCGGGGCTTTAAATCCTATGCATTCGATCCGTTTTTTGCAGGTGCACGGCTGGGTTGCCTTTTTAGCGCTGGGTGCTGTTGTGTTGGCATTTACCGGTGCGGAGGCGTTGTATGCAGATATGGGGCACTTCGGCAGTCAGCCTATCCGTACTGCCTGGTTTTTTGTCGTATTTCCGGCTCTGGGTTTAAATTATCTGGGGCAGGGAGCTTTGTTAATCGTCAATCCGGCCGCAGTGAGTAACCCGTTCTATCAGCAGTTGGGGGCGTGGAGTATTTACCCCTTGGTTGTAATCTCTGCGGTGGCGACGGTGATTGCTTCTCAGGCGACTATTTCCGGTACATTCTCAATGACGAAGCAGGCTATCTCTCTTGGAATTATGCCGCGTATGCAAATCATTCATACATCGGCGAAAGAAATTGGTCAGATTTATATCCCCGCAGTTAACTGGGCACAATTGGTCGTTGTTGTTGCGGCGGTTATTGGATTCGGATCCTCTTCAAATCTGGCATCCGCGTATGGTATCGCTGTGACTGGCACCATGTTAGTAACCTCGTTGCTTACTTTCTTTGTGATTCGCTACGGTTGGAAATATAACCCATTGTTGTGTTTCCTTGCGACAGGCTTCTTCGTGATAATTGACCTCGCACTGTTCTCAGCCAATGCTTTGAAAATCTTCCATGGTGGTTGGTTCCCGCTGGTTTTGGGTGTCGTTATGTTTGTCGTCATGATGACCTGGAAGCGTGGTCGTGAATTGGTGTTTGATAATCTCAAAAAGCATGCGATTCCTTTGAGTGACTTTTTGGAATCCTTGTTTGTTTCTCCGCCGCAGCGTGTCGCAGGTACTGCTATTTTCTTGCGCGGTGAAGCTGACGGTGTGCCACATGCTTTATTGCATAATTTATCGCACAACAAAATTTTGCATGAAAGAGTGATTTTCCTGACGTTGCATAACCACGAAATCCCTTGGGTGCCAGTGGCTGATCGGGTGCAGGTGACGGATCTTGGGCATAACTGTTTCCAGGTTGATGTGAAGTATGGCTTTAAGAATGAGCCTGATATTCCGAAAGCACTTGATCAGTGCGCTTCAAAAGGTTTGACGTTTGAGCCGTTAGAAACTTCTTATTTCATTTCCAGACAGACTATCGTTTCCAAGCCAGAGCGCGGCATGGCATTGTGGCGCGAGTGGTTGTTTGTGACCATGTCACGCAATTCGCGTGATGCCGCGGACTACTATCGCATTCCAACTAATCGCGTGATTGAGGTGGGTTCTCAGGTCGAAATCTAAAACTTTGGCATGGGGGCTTATCAAATCAAAACCCCTGTGCTATAATTTTGTTTTTCGCGGCTGTAGCTCAGCTGGATAGAGTACTTGGCTACGAACCAAGGGGTCGTGGGTTCGATTCCTGCCAGCCGCACCAGATTCAAGGGACTAGATGAAAATCTAGTCCCTTTTTTCTTTTTGTGTATTTGAGTTCCGCATTCCTTTTGCGTTCTTTTGGGGGTGATAGCCTGTTGTATCGCACCAATGCTTGGTTGGGGATTTTTTCAAGTTTGCTGGCTCGAGTGGTGCTTTTGTGAAAAGTTAGGTGTTATTTACTTAATCTCACCTGTGCTGACGAGCGTCTTGCTGTGGATTTTGAGAGTTTTGGCCAGCTTCCTCAAAGTTTTTGCTGTCAGGGGCTTCTCATGAGTGCCTGGGTTTGCTATAATTTTGTTCTTCGCGGCTGTAGCTCAGCTGGATAGAGTACTTGGCTACGAACCAAGGGGTCGTGGGTTCGATTCCTGCCAGCCGCACCAGATTCAAGGGACTAGATGAAAATCTAGTCCCTTTTTTCTTTTTTAGCTCAATTCTTCTTTATTTGCTTGTGCATTAGCTTTTTTTTGGGGTAAGTAGGGGTTTAAAGCAGGTGTTGGCGGATTTGTTTCTTTTGAGTTTTCGGCGAGTATGTAGAATTGAATGTCACTTAACGTTACTTTTTGTGATGGTGGGCTTTTTATTGTTTGAAGGTTGAATTGAGTAGCATAAAATTGAGTGTCAAAATTGGAAAAGGTTTCTCGTACTCGTATCTAAATAAAGCTTAATAAAATGTGAAGTTCTTTTTTGAATTCTTAGGGAGTTTTTTTGATGGGTGGTGATTCCGTAAAATTTTCTGATGAAGAAGAATTCATTTTGCGGATTGCGGAGAAAATGCGTGAATCTGGTGGTTACGATTCCAGAGGGCGATGTTTTGGTGCATCGTTGGCTTTTGCTTCAGTGTTGAGGCATCTGGGTTTTCAGGCATCGTTGATTCGGTGGAAGGTGTTGTACGATAACCAGTATGCAGATCATTGGGCTGTTCGATTGAATCAAGATTTTGCGATTGATTTAACAAGTTTACAATTTGAAGTTCAGGGTGAAATTCTTCAACAAATCAAATCTTATCCAGCGAATTTCGTATCTCTGCGTGAGTATCCATTTGAAATTTTTCTTGATCAATTTGAGATCGGGCGAGATGCGCATTGTTTCTCAGTGAAAAGTATGCATAGTTTTTATTTTGCGATGTTTAAATATGATTTGGCTCAGACTTTTTTGGAGGGGAGGCGGGCGCACATCGTTGCATTGACGAGCCGGTTCGCTGTTGAATACTTTCCGTTAATGCTATTGAGTCTCAACACATGGGCAATGAAGAGGAAAAAAAAGTTACTTTGTCGGTTACGCTCCAAGGGGCAGTAAGTTTTACATTTGATTAGTAAGATATCTTACTGGTATCGAAAATCAAGTCTTTTCACGTTATCGGTCTGGCATTGCATTGATGCTTCTCGAAATTCACGCATACTATCTGGACTAGAATTTGATTTGCGCGAATTCATCGCCTGGTGTAACGATTGCAAAAAATTATTCTGCCAGAATTAACTTTCTTAGACTCCAGTCCTCTGGCGCCTCCTGATTCAGTGCGCTGCGCTTGATTGGTCCTGTTTTGATGCTGTCATCAAGCGAGTTAATTAGTCGGTGCAATTGCGTCGTATCTGGGAGCATCGTGCCCAGAAACGCAACTTGATCCAGATGCTGTATCAAAATGGTAGGAAAGTTTTCAATTTCTATCTCTTCTACCAGATGTGCACAGTCTTCTATATCAATCCAGGTAAAACATTTATCCGGATGTTGAGTGGCTAATTGGTTGAATGCTGATTGATAGGCCGTGCAGGTGTCGCACCAGGCAGCGCACAGACAGGCTACCAGCCAATTTTTGTTGGCGAGTTGGGTTTGTACCTGTTTCAGGTCATCGGAGTGGGTATAAGCAGTCATTTTTCAATTTTAACCTATCCAAGCGCTAGAGAATTCAGCCTTGTTGAGCGGTGAACACGGTAAAATACGTCCATGACTACGATTTTAGCAATAGAAACTACGACAGAACTCGCTTCAGCAGCTTTGTTTGTTGAAGATCAGATGTTCGTGCGCGAATTATCCGGTGTGCAGACACATTCTCAGGGAATTTTACCAGCATTGCAAAGCTTGCTTGCAGAGGCGGGAGTCACCTTGAGTGATTGCGATGCTATTGCCTTTGGCTGTGGACCTGGTGCCTTCACGGGGATACGAACTGCCTGCGGTGTCGTACAGGGGCTGGCATTTGGCGCCGATCTCGGTGTGATTCCGGTGGTGAGCCTTCATGCGATGGCTTTGGCAGCGGCTGAAAACAGCAACTTGAATGATTTCGTGTGCGTGCTTGATGCCCGTATGAACGAAGTATATTGGGCGCATTATCACTTGAACGGCGGTGTCTGGACAGAAATAAGTCCGCCTGCTTTATCTAAGCTCGACGATATCCAAGTCCCTGAGCAGTTCGAACACGCCCTCGTGGTGCTGGGATGTGGCTTAGTGTTGCCATCACAATTGCAATCACACACTTCTATGCAATTAATGCCGCATGCAATACAAGTAGCACGATTAGGCTTGCAGGCTTTTCAAGCGGGTTCGTGCGTCTCGCCTGAAGACGCGCAGCCTTTGTATTTGCGCAATAAAATTGCATTGACGACCGCCGAACGGGCAATCGCAAAAGAAGCGCAGTAATCGAATTATTTTATAGAATAACGCTGACGTGAAAAGTTCGAAAGTGATGATTTTCCGGTGGAACACTTATGCATGAATTTGTAAGGCTGGGATTTGCAGATATTGATCAGATTCTGTCTATTGAGGAGGCGGTTTATTCGCACCCTTGGACTCGGGGAAATTTTTCAGATTCCCTGATGAATGGCCATGATGCGTTTGGTTTGCGTGATGAGTCGAATCACATCATTGCCTATTTTTTGGTGATGCCAGTAATCGATGAATTGCATCTCCTTAATTTTGCGGTCAGAACGCAAAATCAAAAGCAAGGCTATGCAAGCACAATGCTGAAGTACATGCATGAATATGCGATCGAACATGGATATGGGTCTATCTTACTGGAAGTCAGACGTAGTAATTATCGTGCTATTGAAGTCTATTTGAGTGATGGCTTTAAAGAAATTGGCCGTCGCAAGGGTTATTACCCGTTGGAAGGTGATGCGCGAGAAGACGCTATAGTGATGCGGAGATTATGTTAATGTACTCGAATCAAGCGACAGCTCGGATCAAAATGTTGACCGAGATGGGAATTGGACCTGTCTGGTTACCACGATATGCGGAACCGACCAACAAGGGGATTGATGTTTCCGTTCCCGTTGATTCTGCACTTGACAATATTGACGCCCCCACTCTGCCTGTCATGGCTGCGTCAATGGTTGACGTTATCGGTGACACGAAGGTACACGAAACTGCCTTTATGGATGAGGCTGATCCAGCATGGTTCGATCAAACTCCTGTTTCTGATGCCTTGTCATTGACGTCTTCAGTTGCGGCAGTGCAACTAGTGTCAGACATGACTTGGGGTGAGTTGGAAGAAGCGGTCGCATCATGTCGTGCATGTGGTTTGTGCGAGGGTAGGCAGAAAACCGTATTTGGTGTCGGTGCGCGCACTGCAAACTGGTTATTTGTCGGCGAGGGGCCTGGTTATCACGAAAATATTCAAGGGGAGCCATTTGTTGGCGCGGCTGGACAGTTGCTCGACAACATGCTGCTCGCACTTGGTGTGCGTCGCGGCGACCGCACTTACATAGCGAATGTAGTGAAGTGCAGATCAACTGATGAAGAAGGTAAGGATAGGCCGCCAAGTGTAGAAGACATTGCTTCTTGCTTGCCGTACTTAAAGCGACAAATCGCATTAATTCAACCGCAAGTAATTGTCGCCTTGGGTAAAACGGCTGCGATTGCTTTAACTGGATCTGATTCAGAAACGCCAGTGGCCCAGCTGCGAAATGCAGTGCACCGCGTAATGGGGATACCTATGGTGGCGACTTTTCATCCTGCATATCTGTTACGCAAACCACTTGAGAAAAGTAAGGCCTGGCAGGATTTATGTTTGGCTCAGCGAGCACTTGACGGAACATCGATGTGAAATTATCGGCGCAACAGCAATTTCATGCCGATTGGGGTGATTTAAGTGATCCCCATGTCAGAGCATTGGCCTGGTTGTTGACTTCCCCTCATTTACTTCATCCAGGTGCTCCAATATGGAACGGAGCAAATATTGCACCTGTCTTGCCTGATGCTCCCGCATTGCGAGGTTTCTTGCGCGCCCTTGACCTCGATCCTGTGCCATTGCATGCGGCCTTAATGAAGCACCCAACTAAACGATTGGGATTGTATGCTGAGACGCTGTTAGCGTTCTTTTTTGAGCAGTTTTGTGATCTGTATGCACATGGATTGCAAATTCATGATGATAACGCCAGAACCATAGGTGAATTTGACTTTCTGGTGCAAGCTGGTCAAAGCGTTTCCCATTGGGAGTTGGCGACCAAATTCTATCTCCTATTTCAAGATGATGAGTCCGCTGTTGATGGTGCTCATGCTAATTTGTTCGATTATCTTGGACCCAATCTGGCAGATACCTTGGGTGCCAAGATGCATAAAATTGTGTATCAACAATTGCGTTTGAGTGCGCATCCACAAGCGCTCGCTCGATTGCCGTTGCCTGTCGCATCCGCGCAGGCACTGATTAAAGGCTGGCTATTTTATCGCGACCCGATGGCTTTAAATACATCATCTCTCGTGGAAGGTGTTGCTGAGGATCATTGTCGTGGCTATATCTGGCGCTTGGATGATATTCGTGACATGTCGGATTTTTCTGGCGTCATGCTTGAGCGTCTGATGTGGCTGGCACCAGTTCAGGTCGCCGCAAATGAGCTTGTGGGCAGAGAACAATTAATTGAAAAAACAGAGGCACAGTTTGCTGTGGTTAACTCACCAGTGATGTTGGCAATCACCGAAGTGCAGCACGGCATTGCGAGAGAAGTGTGTCGCGGCATGGTGGTGCCGGACGATTGGTGGCAGCAGGCGGTGGAGGCAAGAAAGCGCTTGGCACCTCTTGCCTGACGACGTTTTTAAAAATTAATGTTTGTGCTCACCAATTAACGCGATGGAGTCAAATTCACGCTGATTGGCTTGGTGCTTTTTCATTACCATAAACATGGTGCTCATCACAAATCCCCCGAACAACAGGATCACAACCTGAATATTCAGATTTAATGAAATCATGATGGCGTAGACCGTCAACATTGTCAGCACAGATAAATTTTCATTGAAATTTTGCACAGCGATGGAATGGCCAGCACTCATTAAAACGTGACCACGATGTTGCAAAAGTGCGTTCATCGGTACCACAAAAAAACCAGATAGTGCACCAACTAAAATGAGCAATGGGTAAGCAACCTCTTTGCTATGAACAAAAATCATGGTCATTACTACCGCGCCCATCGCGATACCCATAGGCATGACTGATAATGATTTTTTGAGAGGTACAAATTTGGCGGCTGCACATGCACCAATCGCAACGCCAACGGCGACAATGCCTTGCAAAATGGCTGCCTGGTTCAGCGGCATGTGCAAAGAGGCTTCCGCCCATTTTAAAACGATGAATTGCAAGGTCGCACCTGCACCCCAAAACAGAGTCGTGACCGCGAGGGAAATTTGTCCCAGTTTGTCTTGCCAAAGCTTCATGAAGCAATTCGAGAAATCAGCAATCAATTGCAGGGGTTGATGTTTTTGATGCGCATAACGTGCGCCGGTGTCGGGAATTCTCAAATTAAAAATCGCAGCCAGACCATAAAATCCAGTGATGACGGTCAGCGCGGCTTCCGTTGCAGTATTGATT
This sequence comes from Undibacterium sp. SXout11W, assembly GCA_049339905.1. Taxonomy (GTDB): domain Bacteria; phylum Pseudomonadota; class Gammaproteobacteria; order Burkholderiales; family Burkholderiaceae_D; genus Undibacterium. Next base: position 59,100 of record JBMPPG010000010.1, on the reverse strand, counting down.
GGTAAGTGAATCAGGGGCGATTTCATGCTCAGTAGGACATCTGTCACATGTGGTGTTACTAGTGCACCGCCGAGCACCGTTCCCAGAATGATAGAGCTGACAGTTAAGCCTTCAATCCAGCCATTGGCGGCTACCAAGTGTTCGGGTGGGAGTAGCTCTGTCAGGATTCCGTATTTGGCCGGTGAATACGCTGCGGCACCAAAGCCGACCACGCCATACGCAATGAGCGGGTGCACATGGGCGAACATGAGCGCACAACCAGCTACCTTGATCATGTTCGTGATGAACATGACTTTGCCTTTTGGGAGGGCGTCCGCAAAGGCGCCAACAAAGGCAGCCAGCAAAACGTATGACAATACAAAGAATAACTTGAGGAGTGGGGTCATCCAACTCGGCGAGTTCATGCTTGCAAGTAAGGCCATCGAAGTGATGAGCAATGCGTTGTCGGCCAGCGATGAAAAAAACTGTGCCGCCATAATCGTATAGAAACCGCGTTTCATGCTTATGATTTGCCTGTTACAAAGTGTTATCGGTGAGCTTTATACCATGAAAAACTCCATATGCACGTGAATTAGCACAAGCTTATGTTTGAATACTGAGTAAAATACCAGTGTTTACTCGGTTTTTGGAAAAATATGGCGAAAGCAAAAACAAATTACACCTGCACTGAATGCGGTGGCATCGTTAATAAATGGGCGGGACAGTGCCCATCTTGCGGGCAGTGGAATACCTTGGTCGAAACGGTGATTGAGGCTGCAGGTAATCGTTTTTCCGGAAAACATCAAAGTCTGGCGCAGACCGCACCGGTGTTGAATTTATCTGATATTGAAGCGTCGGATGTTCCGCGTTTTGGTACCGGCATTGAAGAATTTGACCGGGTGTTGGGTGGTGGGCTGGTGCCTGGTGGAGTGGTGCTCATTGGTGGTGATCCAGGCATTGGTAAATCAACCTTGTTGTTGCAGGCACTTGCCAATTTGGCCAAGATCAAAAAAGTTTTGTATGTGAGTGGTGAAGAATCTGGGGCGCAAATTGCTTTGCGTGCGAATCGGCTTGGTCTTGATACCAAGGGTTTGGCTTTGCAGGCGGAAATTCAGCTTGAAAAAATTCTTAACACCCTGTCGGATCATAAACCGCAAGTTGTGGTGATAGATTCGATACAAACCTTATATTCGGATGCATTAAGCTCGGCGCCCGGCTCGGTGGCACAGGTGCGCGAATGTGCGGCACAATTGACGCGTGTCGCAAAGACCATGGATATCACCATGATTCTGGTTGGTCATGTGACCAAGGAAGGCGCGCTAGCTGGGCCGCGCGTACTTGAGCATATTGTTGATACGGTGTTGTATTTTGAGGGAGATACTCATTCTAGTTTTCGTCTGGTACGCGCAATAAAAAACCGGTTTGGTGCGGTCAATGAGTTGGGTGTATTTGCCATGAGTGAGCGGGGTTTGAGAGGTGTATCAAACCCCTCCGCCTTATTTTTATCGCAGCATGATGCGCAAGTCGCAGGCTCATGCGTGATGGTGACGCAAGAGGGAACCCGTCCGTTGCTTGTAGAGATTCAGGCATTGGTGGATAGTTCTCATGCGCCAAATGCGCGTCGTCTGTCCGTGGGTTTGGAGCAAAACCGGCTGGCAATGCTGTTGGCGGTCTTGCACAGACATGCTGGTGTTGCGGCATTTGATCAGGATGTGTTCATCAATGCGGTTGGTGGCGTCAAAATTGCGGAACCCGCTGCCGATCTGGCAGTTTTGTTGGCGATTAACTCGTCCATGCGCAATAAGCCTTTGCCGCGCAGTTTGGTGGTGTTTGGTGAGGTTGGTTTGGCGGGGGAGATACGGCCAGCGCCGCGCGGTCAGGAGAGGCTCAAGGAAGCTGCAAAACTGGGCTTCACCATTGCCATGATTCCAAAGGCGAACGCCCCTAAGCAAAAAATAGAAGGCCTGACCATCATTGCGGTTGATCGTATCGATGAAGCAATGAGCAAGATACGTGATGTTGATGATGCGAGTTAGCGTCTTTTGATTGTTGGTATGCCAGTCATTATTGCAGTCGTTTGGCGGCAGAAATGCCGCTTCTTACTGCTGCCTCGATAGTGGCGGGATAATCGCCAGCGGTATAATCGCCCGCTAACAACAGACTGGTCTGGTCGGTCGTGTTTGGCGGGCGAGCAAGCCCAGGTGTACAACTAAACGTTGCCCTTTTTTCTGTGATGATCTGATGCCAGAGCGGTAGTTTTAATGCAGGTAACTGAAAACTCTCAGCCAACTGGCTTGCAATCGCGCTGGCAATCTTATCGTGTTCGATAGAATTGGGATTTTGTGGCGCGCTGATTACTACTGCCAAGAGGCCAGCATGTTCAATGTGCAAGTAGCCGCGATCAAATACATATTGCCCCCATTTTTCCTGTTGAGGTGCATCGCATAAGGCATACATCGCACTTGGTAGCCGTATATCGGCTGCGTACTTCAGGTAGCAGGTAGTAATCGCTTCAAATGCAAATTCTGGTAAGACGGTATTGCTGTTCGCTGACTTCAATAAACGTTTTGCGTTGCTGCTGTCAGTGGCAATGATAATGCCATCGTAATAGGTATGCTCGTCTGATGTTTCTTGTTTGCTTAAATTGAGTTGCCATTTACCCGGCATACTCGCATGTTGACTTACTCCTGTGACTGCTTGTCCCAGACGCAGCTTACTACCTTTACTTTGGATAAAAGCCGCTGCTTGCTCTGGAAATAGGGCGGATAAATTCAACTGTGGAATCAACATGTCGGATGCTGCACGCTTGGCGCCAAGACTATCTCGTAAAACGTTCAAAAATACCTGTGCTGACGCGCGTTCAGGTGGCGTATTGAGCGCGGCAACGCATAAGGGACTCCACATCAATTTGGATAAACGTTCAGTTTGATCAAAACGTTGCAGCAACTCGCTGACGCTGCAGTCTTGGTATAACTTCCAGCCCATCCAGCGCGCCGTCGAAGAGAAGCGAGCGAGTGCCAGTTTGTCGGCTTTCTCTAATCCTTTTGATTGCCACAAAGCGATCAATAAATGCAGCGGGGCAGGGATGAATCCGGATTTTGGCGCAATGAATTGCATACCATCTTCATGAGATGGGTAAATCATTTGCAAAGGCAGGCGTAAGAAGGATCGTCCTATATCGATACCGACTTCGCGCATCATTTGCAGACTTTGCTGATAAGCGCCAAGTAGAATGTGCTGACCGTTGTCGACTTTGATCCCATTCACTTCAACGGCGCGCGCACGTCCGCCGAGCGTGCGTGACGCTTCAAATAAACTAACCTGGTGTCCTTGCTTAGTTAATTGGACTGCAGCGGAACAGCCTGCCCAGCCGCCGCCAATGACTGCAATGTGCTTATGTGAGGATTTAGCCACGGACGTAGGTTTTCCATGCGAGCCAAAGTTTCCGGATCGGCGTTAAGGAAATGCGTTGATTAAGTACCTGGAAATGATCGCGCTGAATTTCTACTAAAAGAGTGCGATAGATGGATGACATAATCAGACTGGTACGTTGGGCGCGACGATCTTCTGCTGGCAGCAGTGAGAGTGCTTCATCATATAATTTTTGTGCGCGCTCATACTGGAACTGCATCAAGGCTTCAAATTGCGGGCTATGTTTTGCATTCAAGATGTCGGCGGCGGTGACTTTGAACTCTTGCAGCTCATTGACCGGCAGATAAATCCGACCCTTACGCGCGTCTTCGCCCACATCGCGAATAATGTTGGTCATCTGGAAAGCTAGTCCAAGTTTTTCCGCAAATTGCCTTGTCTGTGGATTGGTAATGCCAAAAATGCTGGCGGATAAAATCCCAACAACCCCCGCGGCATGCCAGCAATATTTTTGTAATGCAGTAAAATCCAGATAGCGCGTTTGGTTAAGATCCATCTCCATGCCATCAATAATGGCAAACAAATGTTCTGACTGAAGCTGATAGGTTGCCATATGGGGTAGCAGGGCTTTGGTCACCGGATGAGTTGGTGCATTTGCCAACATGGCTTGGAGTTCTTTGCGCCACCATGCCAATTTTGTGCGAGCTAACATATCGTCGCTGCTTTCATCGACGGCATCGTCAACCTCGCGGCAAAATGCGTAGAGTGCCGTGATGGCTTTTCTTCTTTCTGCTGGCAGAAACAGAAAGCTGTAATAAAAACTGGAGCCGCTCTGGGCTGCTTTTTGTTGGCAATATTCGTCTGGAGACATGCTTTTTTATGTAAGTAATCGGCACAAAGCCGAGTAAAGTCGATATGCTAACAAACTTCGTGCAAACATGAAGTACTTGCAATGATAAGGCGTAAATAAGTATCTTAATGTAATCGGATCGCAGAATTATGAATCCAAAATGCGCTAGCTCGTATAATAGTGGGCGCATTATATTATTGCTCAGATAAAAATGAGCTTGCTTTTGGTACAAAACTCTAAATTTGGACAAATATCTTGAATAAATCGAAAATTGCTGGAATTTTAAGCGGTGTGGCAATTGTCCTCGCTGGCTGTGGTGGCTTCGTCTATACGACTGTTGGTGGCACTGTAACTGGTTTAGGCACAAGCGGTACAAATACCGTGGGCTTGAAAAATGAAGGTAACTATACGCAAGTCCTGAGTGTTGATGGTTCTTTCTCTTTTACTGAAGCCAGTAATGCCAATTATGCAATTACTGTCTATCGTCAACCGAGCTATGTTAATTGTACTGTTGCTAACGGTACTGGCACCATGAACAGCTCTACGGGGGTAGCGAATGTCGCTGTCACTTGTGTTCCTAATGTTCAAATCGGTGGTACGTTAAGTGGTTTGTCGGACGGTGGTAAATTATATTTAATTAATAATATTACAAATGTAGCAGCGAACGTCAATATCAATGCCGATAATACTGTAGCGGGTGCTCTCTCTGCAAATGGCACTTTTGTCCTGCCAACTTGGGTTGTAAGTGGCTATAACTACAATGTTGCAGTTGCACTTCCGCCACCTGGGCAATATTGCACTGTGGTGAATGGATCGGGCGTTGCTAACAATCAAAACGTTGCTGCCGCCAAAAATATAGGCATCAACTGTGTTACTGCAGTTCCTGTTACTTTTACTGTGACTGGTTTGACGGCAGGGAATTCTTTGATCTTGACCAACACTTCGACAGCACGTACTGACGATAAAATTGTGACGACGATTGGTACCTATAACTTTGACTGGAGTTTACTGACAGGAATGCCGTTTAACGTCACTGTTAAAACTCAACCAAACGGACAGACGTGTACAGTGAAAAATGCCACTGGCGTTGCTGATTTAGCCAACCCTGGTGCTTCAGCGCAGGTCGCTGTTACATGCCAATAAGTATCAAATAAACCGGGGGAATGATTTTACGACCTCTGCGCTCATACTGAAAATGGGCTAGCCGCAAGTTGCGTCTAGCCCGTTTTTGTGCGCCTTATCGTATTTTATTTTACGACCGAAGTCGGGAAATCTAATAAATCTACTATGTCTAAAGGCTTAGAGCTCCTCTAGTACGTCTTGATCGTTAAAGTAGAAAATTCCTTCGTGCTTAAATCCCCATTTCCCGCCTTTTAGTCTGATGAAGGGTTCAAAACTAAAAAAAGGGACATCGGCTAACAAGGCTTTGTTGTTGGTTTCAATAAATTGTCGTTGATCGCGGTCGGTAGCGATGCTGTGACCGACATTGTTTCGATAATCAAGATTAACGAAGCCATTTTGTCGGATGCGCATGTTTGCCCAATCAAAAAGTTGACCGAATGTGGTTTGCGGTCGCACAAGCTTAAGCATTTGGGCGTGCATTTGATCGAGGAAGGCCAAGCCATTCTTAAATTCAAGCAACTGTGGCGTCTTAGTTACTTTGCCATTTTCTATGGCGAAAGAACGAGCACAATCCCCCCATGCCTGGTTGTGAACGGGGCTTAAATCAACGGTGATCAAATTCGAAGTGCCGACGCGTTCATCACGTGCCTCATAATCGCGACCAGAGATCGATACGCAACTGCGGGAGCCTAGCAGGACGAGCGCAGGGCAGTCGTAGTACCATGTGTTGGGATAGCCTTGTTCTTTTAGTAATTCATGTGCTTTCATTGCGATACTTTTTTCAGTATCTTCAGCCGTAATGAGATTCTCCAGTCGTGCAAGAGCCGATTTTGCGGCGGTTTGCACCTGACGGTGCTGAGATATCTCGAGTTCAGTTGGCATGATATTTTTTGCGTTTGGTCGTTGCACGCAACGCGATAATTTACTTTCCACTTCCTGTGACCGCACCCACACCTGCTTTGGTCACATCGACCGCGGTTCCAACGACAGCAGTTCCAACATGCACTGTTGTTGACACTGCAGCGTCAGCAATTGCCAAGACGGTGCATCCGTTGAGTGATAGGGTGTATGTTAGGAAAAGAAAAATTTTTGTACAAGTGCGCATGGCAATAGCCTTGTTCGGTTAAATTAAAAATGTGAATTACCGCAATAAATATTGAGTCGGCGTTGTGTAGGTGACGCTTTTTTATAGTTTTTTTGAAGCGAAAATCGTTGTAAATTGACTTCTCAGCGAATTTTTAACATTATGCTTTAAATTGTGTGAATGAGTATGTTTCTTACCATTTGATGGCGTCGGCAAAACTACGATTGCTCCAAAAACAAAATTCGCATCAATTTTTCTAAGGCAAGTGGTCTGTTTAGATTGTATTTGAATTTCACTATCAAATCTCGTTGCATTGATCTGGTTAATGGCTACTTCGTGCTACATGATGATGGCGCGCCAGAGCAAAACAAGCCAATCAAGTTTTTGTAGCTTTGGTCGGAGCGTGAAAATGTCCCCCTTTACTTGATCCGTTTTTTCCGCAATTCTTAAGCCACCCTGTACGACTAGTCTTAATTCCCAACCAAGTCGGAACGGCAGTCGTTTGCAAAGACCACTGCCGGAAACCATAAGCTCTCTTGCGCGGTGAGTCTGGAACTGCATGAGCTGCTGCCACTGCGCGTTCTTAGGTCGATTCGCGATCGATTCAGCCGAGATGCCAAAGCGTATCATATCTTCTTGTGGAATATAAATTCGTTGTTTGTCCCAGTCGATGGCAACGTCCTGCCAAAAATTAATGAGCTGAAGAGCGCTGCAAATGGCATCTGAATCGCGTAAATTTTTTTCATTTGCAGCTCCGTATAAATGCAACATGAGCGTACCAATAGGGTTGGCTGAACGACGGCAATAGTCAAGCAAATCCTGATAAGTTGCGTAGCGCTTCGTCGCTACGTCTTGCTTAAATGCGGATAATAAATCTCTGAATGGTTGTAGCGGCAATTGATGTGCTCTGATGGTCTCTGCCAGATTTTGAAATAGGCTCGACTCGCTAGGGGTGTTTGTTTCTATGGCGTCGAGTTCTCGCTCATATGTTTCTAGTGCTCTGATGCGTTCTTCCGATGTTGCATTTCCTTCGTCAGCAAAATCATCTGCAGTGCGTGCAAATGCATAAATATTTCTCACCGCTGGCCTTAAATTGGCAGGTAATAGTAAGGATGCAACTGGGAAATTCTCATAGTGTTCTACTGTCATATTCAGTTTGTAATTATTAATGACCGAAAAGTCATTGGCAAAAAAGAAGTGCTTATCTATAATAACTAACTATCGAGTCATTTACTTCGGTTTTCTGTCATGTTGCTCGAAAGTACTTCTGCTCCAATAGCCTGCATAGTAAAGGAAATTCCCGTGTCAAGACTACAATTACCTATTCGCATCAATGAGAATTTTTGCGATAACCAATCTTTCCGCCCTCGATTGCTACGTGTGGGACTTACGATGACAATGATTGCGATGCTGGCTGCATGTTCAAAAACAGCAGAAAAGGTGGAGGACGTCCGTCCTGTGCGCGCAATTGTCGTTAAGAGTGCCACCGCGGAAGCTGCAATGGAATTATCTGGGGAAGTGCGCCCAAAAGTCGAATCGCACTTGGGTTTTAGGGTTGGTGGCAAAATCATCAGTCGTAAAGTGGATTTGGGTACAGTTGTAAAACGCGGGCAGCTCTTGATGCAATTGGATCCGCAAGACTTGGCTCTGGCGCAGGTGCAGGCCAAAGCTGGTTTGGTTGCTGCGGAAAGTAATCGTGACCTGGCGCAGGCTGAATTGAAGCGTTATCAGGAATTGCGTACTAAAAACTTTGTTGCTGCGACTGTGTTGGATAGTAAAGAGGTGGCGTTTAAAGCGGCGCAATCAAGTTATGAGCAGGCACTTGCTGCGTATAAAAATCAAAGCAATCAAACCGATTACGCTAGTTTGGCTTCAGATGTTGATGGGGTGGTGACTAGCGTTGATGCTGAAGTTGGGCAGGTAGTGGCTGCTGGTGCACCAGTAGTTCGCGTGGCTCAGGCGGGCGATATGGAAGTGGTGGTCGGTATCCCAGAAAATAAAATCAATGTTATCGGTCAAATGACCTATATCAATGTCAGCTTGTGGGCGCATCCAAATAAGCTCATGTCGGCTAAATTGAGCGAGCTTTCACCGATCGCCGATCCAGTCACGCGCACTTATACTGCTAAGGTGACTTTGCCTGCAGATGCTGCCGATGTACGCCTGGGGATGACTGCCACGGTCAGCTTTATTGCCCGCAACCCTAATCAAGTCATCAAAATACCGATGACGGCTTTATTGCAAAATAAAGGAAGTTCTTCGGTGTGGATTGTAGAGCAGGGCGCTGTGAAATTGGTTCCCGTGCAGATTGCAGGCGCATCCGGTGAGGATGTTTTGATTGCCGCTGGTGTTTCTAGTGGTCAAACCGTGGTTACTGCGGGTGTTAATTTTCTTAAGCCAGGTCAGCGTGTAACTATTTTGGGTGCTGATCTGGCCTCTGCCAATGATGTGGCTGCTAACGCGGTTGGGGTAGCCAAATGAGTGAAAAATCTGGTGGCTTTAATTTGTCAAAATGGGCCTTAGAGCATATGCCGTTGACGCGCTATTTGATGGTGGCGTTGTTATTAGGCGGAATATTTAGCTACGGCCATTTGGGTCAGGATGAGGATCCCCCATTTACCTTTCGTGCGATGGTGGTGAGGGCGATATGGCCAGGGGCAACCGCCCTGCAAATGGCGGATCAGGTAACGGATAAGCTGGAGAAAAAGTTGCAGGAAACTCCGTACGTCGATCGCATTCGCAGTTATTCAAAACCTGGTGAAACTTTAATTACGCTCGAATTGCGTGAGTCGACACCGCCGAAAGAAGTGCAGCAGGCGTGGTATCAAGTGCGTAAAAAAATTGGCGATATTCGAAGCACTTTGCCGCCCGGTGTCATCGGGCCAATTTTTAATGATGAATTTGGCGATACCTACGGCTCTATTTTTGCTTTGTCCGGTGATGGATTTACGTATGAACAAGTAAAGGAATATGCTGATTTTGTGCGTCAGCAATTCTTGCGCATTCCCATGGTTTCTAAGGTGGAGCTATTCGGTGTGCAAGATGAAAAAATTAACATCGAATTCTCGCAAAAAAAATTCTCGCAACTAGGTATCTCATTTGACGCCATCGTCTCACAAATCAACTCTCAAAATGGTATTGAGGCTACCGGGGTGTTGACCACGTCGTCGAGTAATTTGCAGGTGAGAATTTCCGGAGCGTTAATGGCGGTGAAAGATCTGGAAAATCTGCAGTTGCGTGCCAACGGGACGACTTTCCGATTGGGTGATTTTGCAACAGTAAAGCGTGAATATCAAAATCCGCCGCACGACAAAATGCGTTTCAATGGCAAGGATGTTGTCGGCCTCGGCATTTCTATGGAAAAAGGTGGAAATATCGTCGAGATGGGTAAAAATCTGCAGGCGACGGTGGCGCTAGTTAAAGCCAAATTGCCAGTCGGTATACAACTTGAGCAGGTGACCAATCAACCTGATGCGGTCAAGGCGTCGGTCGGTGAGTTTATTCATACTTTGATTGAAGCTGTCGTCATTGTTTTGGCGGTGAGTTTTCTGGCTTTAGGTTTGCATACCAAGCCATTCCGTCTTGATGTCTGGCCTGGCCTCGTGGTGGGTTTAACCATTCCTTTGGTATTGGCGATCACCTTTTTGTTTATGCATATTTTAGAGATTGATTTGCATAAAATCTCTCTGGGTGCTTTGATTATTGCCCTTGGCTTGTTGGTGGATGATGCCATTATTGCAGTCGAAATGATGGTTCGAAAAATGGAAGAAGGCTTTTCTCGTTTCGATGCTGCAACTTTTGCCTATACATCGACGGCAATGCCTATGTTGACAGGTACTTTGATTACTGCAGCCGGATTTTTGCCAATTGGTTTGGCGAAATCTGCGGCGGGTGAATATACCTTTTCTATGTTCTCGGTCAATGCGCTGGCATTGCTGATCTCTTGGTTTGCAGCGGTTTTATTTACGCCTTACCTTGGTTATTTGTTATTGAAGGTGAAACCGCATGCCGAAGGTGGCGAGCCCCATGAGTTGTTTGATACACCATTTTACAGCCGCTTCCGCGCTTTGGTTTCATGGTGTGTTGAGTGGCGCAAAACAACGATAGTAATTACGCTGGGCATTTTTGGCCTGGGTGTGTTCGGTTTTAAATTTATCGAACAACAATTTTTCCCAGATTCCAGTCGGCCCGAATTGATGGTGGAGATGTGGCTTCCTGAAGGCTCGTCATTTAAGGCAACCGAGACGCAAACGAAAAAATTTGAAGCCTTCATTCAAAAACAGGACGGGGTGGAAAGCGTTACTAGTTATGTTGGCAATGGTAGTCCTCGTTTCTATTTACCACTCGATCAAATTTTGCCGCAAACCAATGTGACGCAAGTTGTGGTGTTAGCGAAAGATTTGAAGGCCCGAGAACAATTGCGATTGAAAATCACGCATATATTCAAAGTTGATTTTCCTGAAGTGCGTGGTCGCGTTAAGTTGTTGCCAAACGGCCCCCCAGTTCCGTATCCGGTGCAGTTCCGCGTTACTGGATTGGATGTTGCAGGTGTGCGTGCCATTGCCGATCAAGTCAAAGAGGTAATGCGTACCAATCCAAATACAGTGGGTGTTAACGATAACTGGAATGAATCGGTCAAGGTTGTGCGTATCGATCTCGATCAGGATAAGTTGCGTGCACTCGGTGTTACCTCGCAAACCGTGATGCGGGCGGCAAATACCATTTTGACTGGTACTACAGTTGGTCAATTCCGCGATGGTAATAAATTGATTGATATGGTTGTGCGTCAGCCAATTGATGAGCGTTCAACGATAGAGGCGCTTAGTAATGCGAATATGCCGATAGCCAACGGTAAATCGGTACCCTTGTCGCAATTGGCAACCATTAAAATGGTGTGGGAGCCAGGTGTGGTCTGGCGTGAGCGCAGGGAGTGGGCGGTGACTGTGCAGTCGGATGTGGTTGATGGCATTCAGGGGCCGACGGTCTCTGCTCAGATCATGCCTAAGTTGAGTAAGATAATTGCAAGTTTACCGCCTGGGTACAAAGTTGAATTGGCAGGCGCTGCTGCTGACAGTGGTAAGGCGCAAAATTCTATTGCTGCGAATGTGCCTTTGGTGATCTTCATTATTTTCACTTTGCTGATGCTGCAATTGCATAGCTTCTCAAGATCTTTGCTGGTCTTTTTGACTGGGCCCCTGGGTGTTGCTGGTGCAGCGATGGCATTATTAATTTTGCATCGGCCATTTGGTTTCGTTGCTCAATTGGGTGTTATTGCCTTGTTCGGTATGATTATTCGTAATTCAGTCATTTTGATTGATCAGATTGAACATGATATCGGTGCTGGCGTTGATCCTTGGAACGCGGTTGTTGAGTCTGCGGTCAGACGTTTCCGTCCAATTATTCTGACAGCAGCGGCAGCCGTGTTGGCAATGATACCGTTGTCGCGCTCCGTGTTCTGGGGGCCAATGGCGGTAGCGATTATGGGCGGTTTGATTATTGCGACTGGTTTAACTTTATTGTTTTTACCGGCACTATATGCGACTTGGTTTAAAGTAAAAAAGGTCGAGCATTCAATGTAAGTGGCTGGAATTCTTGTATATCGAGTTTGTTTTTTGTGTGATTTGAATGCTCCAAAATTAGCAATTTAGGAAAATTTTGGAGTGTTTCTTTAAAAACGTTAAAAAAATAAGACATATTGATTCAAAATCCAGTAGAATATCGGACTGGAGTTGTAATGCCACATGCATAAGTTTCGGGCGACGATAGATGTTCGGGTCGCCCTTTGCTTTTGTACCGGCCGTGTCGGATGTGTGCCGGTATTTAACATACTCATCCCGCGAGGATGGCGAAATTGGTAGACGCACCAGGTTTAGGTCCTGACGCCAGCAATGGTGTGGGGGTTCGAGTCCCCCTCCTCGCACCACAGAATTTTTACTATTTGGACGATTTTCATGGCAACTGCAGTCGAAACTTTAGATAAATTGGAGCGCCGCCTCACGATTTCTTTTCCAATCGCTGATGTGAAATCAGAAGTTGAAAAGCGTTTGAAGGTACGTGCACGTACAGCAAAAGCACCAGGCTTCCGCCCAGGCAAAGTGCCAATGAAAATGGTCGCTGCGCAATACGGCTATCAAGTCGAAAACGAAGTGTTAAACGATAAAGTTGGTCAGGCATTTGCTGCTGCGGCTAACGAAAACAACCTGCGTGTAGCGGGTTATCCTAGTATCGAGCCAAGCACAAGCGAAGGTGTAGTTGAAGGTACTTTGGCTTTCAACGCGACTTTTGAAGTTTATCCAGAAGTTGTGGTTGGTGACTTGTCCGCTGCTGAAGTTGAGCAAGTTAAATCAGAAGTTACTGATGCTGAGATCGATAAAACCATCGATATTCTGCGTAAGCAACGCGTACATTTCCACGTCAAAGGTGAAGAAGGCGCGCACGGTAACGGCGGTGCAGATCAATCTGCGCAAAATGGTGATCGCGCTACAGTTGATTTCGTCGGTAAAATCGACGGTGTTGAGTTCCCTGGTGGTAAAGCCGAAGGTTTTGCTTTCGTATTAGGCGAAGGCCGTATGTTGCCAGAATTTGAAGTGGCAACCATTGGTTTGAAAGCTGGCGAATCTAAAACTTTCCCATTGGCTTTCCCAGAAGACTATCACGGTAAAGACGTAGCTGGTAAAACTGCTGAATTTACAATTACGCTGACAAAATTAGAGTGGGCACATTTGCCAGAAGTTGATGCTGAATTTGCAAAAATGCTCGGCGTTGAAGATGGCGATCTGGTTAAAATGCGCACTGATATCAAGGAAAATCTTGAGCGCGAAGTAAAAGGCCGTGTTAAAGCTAAAACTAAAGAAAGTGTGATGGACGCGTTGGTTAAAGCGGTTGCTTTTGATGTTCCAAAAACTTTGATTGCGCAAGACGGTGAGCGTTTGGCTGAAATGACTCGTCAAGATATGGCACAACGTGGTATGAACGTTAAAGACGTACCATTCCCGACTGAATTGTTTGCAGCACAAGCTGAGCGTCGCGTTCGCCTGGGTCTGATCTTGGCTGAATTGGTTAAGGCTAATAATTTGCAAGCGACTGCCGATCAAATCAAAGCGCAAGTTGAAGATTTTGCTCAAAGCTACGAAGATCCGCAGCAAGTTGTAAAATACTACTATAGCGATCGTAATCGTCTGGCTGAAGTTGAAGCCCTTGTATTAGAAGAAAACGTCGTTAACTATGTATTGAGCAAGTCAAAAGTGTCAGACAAGGTTCTGCCGTTTGATGAGTTGATGGGTAATAACGCACAAGCTTAAGTTTAAAAAGGAAATCACATGACAGGCATCATCCGTAATTCGGCGTTGGATACAAATATGCTGGGCATGGTGCCTATGGTGATAGAGCAGAGTGGACGTGGTGAACGTTCTTATGATATCTATTCCCGTCTCTTAAAAGAGCGTGTGGTTTTTCTGGTTGGTCCGGTTAATGATCAAACGGCAAATCTGGTCGTAGCTCAATTGTTGTTCCTTGAGAGTGAAAATCCGGATAAAGATATCGCTTTGTATATTAATTCTCCAGGCGGCTCTGTTTCTGCTGGTATGGCGATTTACGATACGATGCAATTTATCAAGCCAGATGTGTCAACGCTGTGTACTGGCTTAGCGGCTTCGATGGGCGCATTTTTGTTGGCTTCTGGTGCAAAAGGTAAGCGTTTTTCTTTGCCTAATTCGCGCATTATGATCCATCAGCCTCTTGGTGGTGCTCAAGGTCAGGCATCTGATATTGAAATCCAGGCACGTGAAATTTTGTATCTGCGTGAACGTCTTAATGGTATTTTGGCTGAAAAAACTGGTCGTAGTCTTGACCAGATAGCAAAAGATACTGATCGTGATAATTTTATGTCAGCAGATGCAGCAGTTGAATACGGTTTGATTGATAAGGTGCTGACTCATCGCGCTTAACCGCTTAGAATTGGATGAACGCCCGCTCCTGAATAGGTCGGGCGTTTTTTTATTCGTTTCTATTATTTTGGGAATTTAATGCAAACTTAGTTCATGCAATGACTAAAATTGTTTTTGCAGGTAATATGCTTTTCATTCCAATCTAATTAATTTTGTTTTTTTTCATAATCGCACTATGCCCGATAAAAAATCCTCCAGTGGTGAAAAGCTGCTCTACTGCTCCTTCTGTGGCAAGAGTCAACATGAGGTTAAAAAGCTGATTGCAGGGCCTTCAGTCTTTATTTGCGATGAGTGCATAGACTTATGTAACGACATCATTCGCGATGAAGTGTCTGAAATTGACAATATTGCCAGTGCTAAAACTGAATTGCCGACACCTCAAGAAATTACCGATTTGCTGGATCAGTATGTTATTGGTCAGGTGAATGCGAAGCGTATTCTTGCTGTTGCCGTGTATAACCACTACAAGCGCCTCAAGCATTTGGGTAAAAAAGACGATGTGGAATTGGCTAAGAGTAATATCTTGCTGGTAGGTCCTACCGGTTCAGGTAAAACCTTGCTGGCGCAAACTCTGGCCAGAATGCTGAACGTGCCGTTCGTGATCGCAGATGCAACCACGCTGACTGAAGCTGGTTACGTGGGTGAGGACGTAGAAAATATCATTCAGAAATTGCTGCAAAATTGCAATTATGAAGTTGAGCGTGCGCAAAAGGGCATTGTCTATATTGATGAAATTGATAAAATTTCTCGTAAATCTGATAATCCATCAATTACGCGTGACGTCTCAGGCGAGGGCGTGCAGCAAGCCCTGCTGAAACTGGTTGAGGGTACGATGGCATCTGTGCCGCCACAAGGTGGCCGCAAACACCCAAATCAAGATTTTATACAGATTGATACGACCAACATCATGTTTATCTGTGGCGGTGCGTTTGATGGCTTGGCGAAGATTATTTCTGACCGTTCTGAGCGCAGCAGTATTGGTTTCTCTGCAAGTGTGAAGAGCCAGACTGAGAAAAGTGCAAGTCAAGTCATGCAAGATGCAGAGCCGCAAGATTTGATTAAGTTTGGTCTGATCCCTGAATTGGTTGGCCGTTTGCCAGTGATTGCCACTTTGAACGAATTGGACGAGGCAGCGTTGATCCAGATATTGGTCGAGCCAAAAAATGCCTTGATTAAGCAATACGCCAAATTGCTTGAGATGGAAGGTACTGAATTGGAAATCCGTCCGGCGGCTTTGCAGGCGATTGCTAAGAAGGCGATTGCACGTAAGACTGGCGCACGCGGTTTGCGTTCTATTCTTGAGCATGCCTTGTTAGACGTCATGTACGATTTGCCTAGTCATCAAAACGTTGAAAAGGTTGTTATCGATGAAGGCACTATTTCAAACGGTGCTAAGCCATTGTTGATCTATCAAGATAAGCCAAAGGTATCCGGCGCGTAATTCTTGGCCGAGATCACTTAAATTTGTTAAAAAAAGGGGAATATTCCCCTTTTTTTTATGGTTATTGTGCGATTTAATTTGAATCGCAGTAGAATAAACTCAAATAAATAATAGCTTCAATCGCAAAGCTACCCGGAGATCCCCTCTGCGTGGCTTTTTTTATTGTTTTTCCAAAAGATAGGCTTGTGTTTTAGCCTTGTGCGCCAACATTAACAACTAGTAATTACGAAAGGTGCGCCATGACGACTACTCTGAATCCCGAGCAAATCCAACTGCCTCTGCTGCCGTTGCGTGATGTGGTTGTATTCCCCCATATGGTTATTCCGCTGTTTGTCGGACGTCCAAAGTCAATTAAAGCTTTGGAAGCAGCGATGGATCAAGGTAAAAGTATTATGCTTGCTGCGCAAAAAGCAGCGGCAAAGGATGAGCCATCGGCTGATGATATTTACGAAATAGGTTGCGTTGCCAATATTTTGCAAATGTTGAAATTGCCAGATGGTACGGTCAAAGTTCTAGTGGAAGGCGCCCAGCGTGCGCGTATCCATAAAATTCATGACTCCGACTCACATTTCACTGCTGATTTGACGCCTGTTGCTGCGGTTGAGGAAGATGATTCTGAAGTCGAAGCAATGCGCCGTGCAATTGTTCAGCAGTTTGATCAATATGTGAAGTTAAACAAAAAAATCCCACCAGAAATCCTGGCATCGTTGTCAGGAATTGATGATGCCGGACGTCTTGCTGACACCATCGCGGCCCACTTGCCGCTAAAGTTGGAGCAAAAGCAAGTCATTCTGGAAATTTTCAGTGTTGCTAAGCGCCTTGAGCACTTACTTGGTCAACTTGAAGGTGAATTGGATATTCTGCAGGTCGAAAAGCGCATTCGTGGTCGCGTTAAGCGCCAGATGGAAAAATCGCAGCGCGAATACTATCTGAACGAGCAAGTCAAGGCGATTCAGAAAGAATTGGGCGAAGGCGAAGAGGGTGCCGATATTGATGAGCTTGAGAAAAAGATCATCGCCGCCAAAATGCCGAAAGAAGCACGCGATAAGGCTTTAAACGAACTCAAAAAGCTGAAAATGATGTCGCCGATGTCGGCCGAAGCAACGGTCGTACGCAACTATATCGATACTATCGTTGGTTTGCCTTGGAAGAAAAAATCAAAGGTCAATAACGACCTTGCGAACGCCGAGAAAGTGCTTGAAGACGAGCATTATGGCCTGGATAAGGTCAAAGAGCGCATTCTGGAATATCTTGCAGTTCAACAACGTGTTGATAAGCTGAAAGCGCCAATCTTGTGCTTAGTTGGTCCTCCGGGTGTGGGTAAAACTTCGCTGGGGCAGTCGATCGCGCGCGCAACGAATCGCAAGTTTGTTCGTATGGCGCTCGGCGGTGTGCGTGATGAAGCTGAGATTCGCGGTCATCGCCGTACGTATATTGGCTCTATGCCAGGCAAAATTTTGCAAAGTCTGGCCAAGGTAGGCGTGCGTAACCCCTTATTCTTGCTCGATGAAGTCGATAAGATGGGCGCGGATTTCCGTGGTGATCCTTCTTCCGCTTTGTTGGAAGTGTTGGATCCTGAACAAAATCACACGTTCTCGGATCACTACATTGAAGTGGATTTCGATTTGTCTGACGTGATGTTCGTGGCGACGTCGAATTCCTACAATATCCCGGCGGCATTGCTGGATCGTATGGAAGTGATACGTTTGTCAGGCTATACCGAAGACGAAAAAACCAGCATCGCACAACGTTATTTGTTGCAAAAGCAAATCAAAAATAATGGTCTGCAAGAAGCTGAAATTAGCATCGCAGAAAGTGCGATTCGTGACATCATTCGCTACTACACCCGTGAAGCAGGTGTGCGATCGCTTGAGCGTGAGATTTCCAAGATTTGCCGCAAAGTCGTGAAGATGCTTCTGCTCAAGAAAAATGAGAAGAAAGCCACAATCACTTCAAAAAATCTGGACAAATACCTCGGGGTTCGTCGTTACGACTTTGGTGTGGCAGTCAAAGAAAATCAAATCGGACAAGTGGTTGGCCTCGCTTGGACTGAAGTTGGCGGCGATTTGTTGACGATAGAAGCAGTAGCGATGCCTGGTAAGGGCGGCGTGATACGCACTGGTACGCTCGGTGACGTGATGAAAGAATCGATAGAGGCTGCCCGTACTGTGGTTCGTAGTCGCGCTAAGCGACTGGGTATCAAGGCGGATGTTTTCGAGAAGAGTGATATACACATTCACGTACCTGAAGGTGCGACGCCAAAAGATGGACCATCGGCAGG
Source organism: Undibacterium sp. SXout11W (assembly GCA_049339905.1). Classification (GTDB taxonomy): domain Bacteria; phylum Pseudomonadota; class Gammaproteobacteria; order Burkholderiales; family Burkholderiaceae_D; genus Undibacterium. The sequence goes on along the minus strand of JBMPPG010000010.1, from coordinate 41,028 downwards.
TATCGCAATGACAACCGCTTTGGTATCTGTGTTTACAGGCATTCCAGTGCGTGCGGATGTGGCGATGACGGGCGAGATTACCCTGCGTGGTGAGGTATTGCCAATTGGTGGTCTCAAAGAGAAATTATTAGCGGCACATCGCGGTGGTATTAAAACTGTCTTGATTCCTGAGGAAAATGCAAAGGATCTGGCGGAGATACCTGATAATGTTAAAAACAAACTGGAGATTGTGCCGGTGCGTTGGATTGACAAAGTTCTTGAAATTGCTCTCGAGCGCCAACCTGAGCCTCTGCCAGAAACTGAAGCAGAGGTGGCTGCGGCTCCGGCGGTTGATGCAACTAAAGATTTAACTGTTGTGAAGCATTAATTAACCACGAATATCTTTGTGAAGTCTAAAAACGCCTGAATATATTTCGGGCGTTTTTATTTTCAGGATTTGTTTCTGTAACTGTGACTATTGGGAAAACTGCACCTGACATACATTGGGTGTTTCGAACTTATAGGGCTATCCCAACTAATCAGCAGCTTGCTGGTGTGTCAATCTGGTGGTGATCGGTATTAGAACTTAGTAAATGCCGTGGAATACCGTACGTCTAATTTTAATGTGTCGAAAAATTTCCGTACGGAGACTTCCGATTTGACTTGGCGTATTTTTTTGTGGCTTAAACCCAGTTCCGCATCAAACCCACAGCTAGGCCTTCCAATGAAAAATCTGCTTCATGATCACTGATTTTAATGGTGGAATAATCGGGATTTTCCGGGATTAGCTCGATCTGGTTGCCGGTTTTTTTGTAGCGTTTGACGGTCACATCGTCCCCTAGTCTGGCAACAATGATCTGGCCATTGCGGGCATTGTCGGCTTTTTTGACTGCCAGCAGATCGCCATCCAAAATACCGGCATCACGCATCGACATGCCGCGTACCTTGAGTAAAAAATCTGGTCTTGCTGAGAATAGGGCTGGATCTACCTGGTAGCTTGCTTCTATGTGTTCGCTGGCCAATATCGGCGATCCGGCGGCAACGCGACCGACGAGTGGTAAATTAAATTGTACGCTGGTAGGGTGGGGTAAGTTGAATGATGGGCCTGTGATGTGGTTTGATAATTCAGACTCTAGCAAGCGTATCCCACGCGAGGTTCCGGCAGCAATTTCTATGACGCCTTTTCTTGCGAGTGCTTGCAAATGTTCTTCCGCTGCGTTAGTAGACCGAAAACCAAGCTCGGTCGCTATTTCGGCGCGGGTCGGCGGGAAGCCAGTGTTCTGGATGGCGTCCTTGATGAGATTCAGGATCTGCTCCTGGCGGGCTGTGAGCTTTAGCATGGAATGTGCCGCGCTGTGATAGCGCTGTATGTATAGACAGTCTGTATTTTTATACAGTAGAGCAATATGTGCAAGGAAATTTTTAGATTAATTGGAATTTAAGCAAAAAATCTTTAACGGTGTTGTGATGCTTCTTGTTGTGCTCAGTTTTGTTTTTGCTGTGCGCAGTGGCGGTGAAATGTCGTATATGTGCTATAAAGCGTCATGTTTTACACGCTTTTTCGATCTATGTGCTTGAAGTAATTGAATAAATTAAAAAAGTGGGTTATTATCATCCGCTTTCCTCTTCCTGCACTCGTCTTGACGCCGAGGCAGGCTATTTTATTGTCCACAAGGAGAATATATGCGTCATTATGAAATCGTATTTATCGTACATCCCGATCAAAGCGAGCAAGTTCCTGCGATGATCGAACGTTACAAAGCTAGCGTTGTTGCACGTGGTGGCCAAGTTCACCGCGTTGAAGACTGGGGCCGTCGTCAATTGGCTTACATGATTCAAAAACTGGCTAAAGCACACTATGTTTGCATGAACATCGAGTGCGATGCAGAAACATTGCTTGAGCTGGAAACAGCATTCAAATTCAATGATGCCGTTCTGCGTCACCTGACAGTCAAAATGAAAAAAGCTGAAACAGCACCATCTCCAATGATGAAAGCTGTTCAAAAAGAAGACGCAGCTAAAGCACAGCGCGTTGAAGCACCAGCTGCTTAATTTTTGATTTGAAGAAGGTCGTATAAAAAGAAAGTGAACCAATTAAAACTCGTGGCGCGCATTGTTGAGAAATCAGCCTTGCGTTATACGCCAGCAGGGGTACCTATTGCAGCAGCAGTGCTGATACATGGTTCGCAGCAAACAGAAGCAAATATTGATCGAAAAGTAGAATTTGAAATAAATGCCCAGGCAGCTGGAAGTATTTCAAAACAATTTGATGATTTGCCTCTCGATGTTGAAATGGTGTTCACTGGATTTTTAGCACGTAAAAATCGCAACAGCAAAAGTCTCGTGTTTCACATTAATGAAATCGGGACGAATTTACTAGATTAGGAGCCTAAAATGGCATTCGGTAAAAAATTTGATAAAAGCAAATTGAAGCAAAAGCGTCAGCAACAAAATCCTTTGTTCAAGCGCAAAAAATTCTGCCGCTTCACAGCAGCAGGTGTAGAGCAAGTTGATTACAAAGACGTTGACACTTTGAAAGATTTCGTGCAAGAAAACGGCAAAATCATGCCAGCACGTTTGACCGGTACTAAAGCTAAGTACCAGCGTCAAGTTGATACAGCGATCAAGCGCGCACGTTATTTAGCGTTGTTGCCTTACACAGATCTGCATAACGCGTAATTGACGACAAGTACTAGGAGAAAAATATGCAAGTTATTCTGATGGATAAAGTCGTTAATCTCGGCAACCTCGGTGATGTAGTTAAAGTGAAAGACGGTTACGCTCGTAACTTCTTGATCCCACAACGTATGGCTCGCCGTGCAACTGCAACAGCAATCGCTGAATTCGAAGCGAAACGTGCTGAGTTGGAAAAAGCAGCGGCAGCTAAATTGGCAGCAGCGCAGGCTCAGGGCGAAAAACTGGAAGGTTCTACCGTCCAAATCACGCAAAAAGCTGGTGTTGATGGCCGTTTGTTCGGTTCCGTGACGAACTTTGACATCGCTGAAGCGTTGGCAAAGCAAGGCGTTACCGTAGAAAAAGCGCAAGTACGTTTGCCACAAGGTCCGTTGAAGACTGCTGGCGATCACTCCGTTTCTGTTGCTCTGCACACAGACGTGGTAGTCAACGTTACTGTTTCAGTGATCGGCGAGCACGCTTAATAGCGAGTTCAATGCTTACTTTAAAAAAGCCGGGTTTTCCCGGCTTTTTTTATGAGTGTTAAAAATAATTTATATGATTTTTATGATGTTGTTTGAAAAAAACATCTCGTTATTCTCGTCATTTGTATCTAATAGTAACTCGATTTAGCAGGTATAATGCGCGCCATGAAAGCCGCTTCTGATCCACAAATTGACGCTATTCGCGTCCCTCCACATTCCATTGAAGCAGAGCAATCTGTTCTTGGTGGCCTCTTGCTAGATAATGCCGCCTGGGATCGTATTGCTGACTTTATTGGTGAGGATGATTTCTATCGCTATGATCATCGCATTATCTTTCAATGCATGGTTAAGCTTATCAATGGCTCCAAGCCTGCTGACGTCATTACTGTTTTTGAGGCCCTTAATAGCGCCGGCAAAGCGGATGATGTCGGTGGCTTAAGCTACCTGAATGCCCTTGCACAAAACACGCCATCTGCCGCCAACATTCGCCGTTATGCTGAGATTGTGCGGGACCGCGGTGTGTTGCGTAAATTGATTACTGTCTCAGACGAAATCGCTGGCAATGCGTTTAACCCTCAGGGTAAAGAAGTTAAGCAAATGCTTGACGAGGCAGAGTCTAAAATCTTTGCTATTGCCGAAGAAGGGTCACGTGGCGCACAAGGTTTTCAGGCGATTCAGCCATTACTGACGCAAGTCGTTGAGCGTATTGATGAGTTGTATAACCGGGATAATCAAAATGATATTACTGGTGTGCCGACCGGCTTCGTAGATCTGGATAAGATGACCTCGGGTTTGCAGCCTGGTGATCTGATTATTGTCGCTGGTCGTCCATCGATGGGTAAAACGGCGTTCTCGCTCAATATTGGTGAAAACGTGGCAATTGATAGTGGTTTGCCTGTTGCTGTTTTCTCTATGGAGATGGGCGGTGCCCAATTGGCGATGCGTATGTTGGGTTCGGTCGGTCGTTTGGATCAGAGTCGTTTGCGCGTGGGTAAATTGAGTGATGAGGACTGGCCTCGTCTGACCCATGCAATACAAAAGATGAACGATGCGCAGCTATATATTGATGAAACGCCAGCGTTGAGTTCGATTGAGTTACGCGCGCGTTCACGTCGGTTGGCGCGTCAGTGTGGCAAATTGGGTTTGATTATCGTCGATTATTTGCAGTTAATGTCCGCCAACGTCGCCGGTGAAAACCGTGCGACTGAGATTTCCGAGATTTCACGAAACTTAAAAGGTCTGGCAAAAGAATTGCACTGCCCGGTAATCGCGCTCTCCCAGTTGAATCGTTCATTGGAGCAACGCCCGAATAAGCGCCCGGTGATGTCGGATTTGCGTGAATCCGGCGCTATTGAGCAGGATGCTGACGTGATTATGTTTATTTATCGCGATCAGGTTTATAACCCCGATTCGCCGGATAAAGGTACCGCAGAAATTATTATTGGTAAACAGCGTAATGGTCCGATTGGTAGTGTGCGTCTGACCTTCCTTGGTGAATACACGAAGTTTGATAATTACGTTGGTTCATTGTCTGTCTACGGAGACAGTGAGTAATACCGATTTGAATCCGTTGAGTTATTTGCGGCGGAAAATTTTAAGTGCATGTGTATTTTTAGCGTGTGCAAGTTGTAACCCTATTAGTTTCTATTTTCAGTGAGAAAAAAATGTTTGGACGCTTGATGCCTACCGAAGGTAAATTCTTTGAACTCTTCAATCAGCACGGTGAATTGTGTGTTAAAGGGGCGAAGGAAATGCTTGCTTTGATGACCAATTTTGATGATCTCGAAAGTCGTGTTCATGCAATAGAAACGATTGAAAAGCAAGCAGATACGGTCACGTTCAATACCATAGAATTGCTGCATAAGACATTTATCACGCCAATCGACAGAGATGATATTCATAAGTTGATCACCCGTATGGACGATATTTTGGATCTGCTTGAGGATGCTGCGCAGACGATATCTTTGTATGACATACGTGAAATCACTCCTGAAGCGAAACGTTTGGCAGAACTATGCCTGGCTTGTGCCGAAAAAGTGAAAGCGGCAGTCGCATTGTTGCCAAACATGAGTAATTCGCGCGAAATTTTGACTATCTGCGAGGAAATCGATCGCATTGAATCTGATGCTGATCACGTTATGCGGGCAGCGATGTCGAAATTGTTCCGTGATGAGCCTGATGTGCGTAACTTGATTAAATTGAAGGCGATTTACGAAATTCTGGAAACGGTGACGGACCGATGCGAAGATGTTGCCAACATCATTGAGGGCATTATTGTTGAAAATGCCTAATAGTGGTATCGATGTACCGGAGATGTTTGTAGCATCTTTGGTAAAGAATTGTTGTGAAAAGAATTTTACCCTCGCCCGAGGGTAAGTAACATAGAATTGATTTCCTCATGCAAACCTTCCAGATCAGCATACAAGTTCTTGTTTTTTTGATTGCGCTGGCAATCTTATTTGACTTCATTAATGGCTTTCATGATGCTGCTAATGCGATCGCCACCGTTGTTTCTACTGGTGTATTGAAACCGCAAACAGCCGTAGCAATGGCTTCTTTTTTCAATGTAATTGCAGTCTTATTTTTCCCATTGACAGTCGCAGCAACAGTTGGCAAAGGAACGATTGATCCTGCGATTGTTGATCAATACGTGATATTTGGTGCATTGACCGGTGCCGTGTTTTGGAATCTTGTGACCTGGTACTTTGGTATTCCTTCATCTTCATCTCATGCTTTAATTGGCGGTTTAGTCGGCGCTGCCGTCGCTAAATCTGGCACGGGAAGTCTGGTTGCATCTGGCCTGATGAAGACAATCGTCTTCATCGTTGTTTCACCGCTGCTTGGGTTTGTATTAGGGTCGCTGATGATGTTGATCGTTTCATGGTTGTTTGTACGATCAACACCGATGAAGGTTGATAAGTGGTTCAGACGTTTGCAATTGTTGTCAGCGTCCATGTATAGCCTCGGCCACGGGGGTAATGACGCGCAAAAAACCATTGGTATTATCTGGATGTTGCTGATTGCCAGCGGACATTTGGCGCCAAATGACGGAATTCCCGTCTGGGTGATTGCGCTTTGTTATGGCGCGATTGGTTTGGGTACTTTATTTGGTGGTTGGCGCATTGTGCAGACAATGGGGCAAAAAATTACTAAGCTAAAACCTGTCGGTGGCTTTTGTGCAGAGACTGGTGGTGCGATTACTCTGTTTATTGCAACTGCAATGGGTATTCCAGTGTCAACGACGCATACGATTACTGGAGCCATCGTCGGTGTTGGCTCATCACAAAAAATGTCAGCGGTACGTTGGGGCGTTGCCGGAAACATCGTTTGGGCTTGGATATTGACGATACCTGCGTCTGCTTTTGTAGCGGCGGTGGCTTGGTGGATAGGTCACCACGTTTTATAAATCATTTCTAACTGAGAATTATAAAAAACCGCGCATGACTTAGAGTCTGCGCGGTTTTTTGTTGAAACAATATTATGGTTGGATATCTCGAAAATTTACATTTGTTTGAACAGGTGTACGAAACTCCTTGATACTTCGAGTTTTTCGGTTAAGCCTTTGATTTGAACCAAATGGCGCCCCCGTATATCACGAACGACGCCGGAAATGGCTTTTGCGTTGACTAGGGTCGATCGGTGAATTTGCCAAAATAAGGCCGGATCAAGTTCCTCTGACAGGTCGCGCACCGGTTTCCGGATTAGCGCCTCATAGCTGGCCGTTTGCACTCGGGTGTACTTTTCATCGGACTGGAAGAATAGAATTTCCTCTACTGGAATCAAGCGTAATTCTTGTCCAATAGAAGCTTGTATCCACTGCAGATAATTGGGTTTGTTGGCGATTCCCATTTGTTTCGCTAACTGGCTCAACATAGCGCTCATGTCGTTTGGCTGCGTATGACTATTCAGGCGCGATTTGAGGCGATCAACAGTTTTGCTTAGGCGCTCAACATCGGCAGGTTTGAGTACATAATCTACTGCACCGTGATCAAATGCTTCTATCGCGTATTGGTCATAGGCAGTGATGAAAACAATATGTGCTTTATTGCCAATTTCTTTCGCTGCCTCTAAGCCGGTTTTTACCGGCATACGTATATCCAGAAAGACCAGGTCCGGTTGGTGCTTTTCAACGAGCTGGATAGCTTCTTCACCATTTTTTGCTTCTTCTAGTATTTCCAGTTCTGGCCACACCTGTTCCAGGCGTGACTTAAGTTGGTCACGCATTAGTCTTTCATCGTCAGCAAGAATTGCGGTTGGCATAGTTTTTTAATTAGCTAATTCGTAAGGGATTTCTATAGTAACGCAAACTCCGCTTGGTTGATTAGGGGTAATAATCATTTGGCCTTTTTCTTTGTAAATAAGCTTCAGGCGTTCGCGAATATTTTGTAAACCAAGGCCAGTACCATTGCTAGGCATTGCGCCAAACCCTAAGCCATTGTCGGTTACTGTTACGCATAATCTGTTATGTGCAACTTCAGCGCGGAATTGTATGGTGCCGCCATCTTCTTTGCATTCCAGTCCATGTTTGATTGCATTTTCTACCAAAGATTGCAACATCATCGGTGGAAACGAGGCGCTACGCAATCCTTCGGGCATATTGAAATCAACATTGAGCCTTTCTTCCATGCGCATTTTAAGTAAATCAAGATAAGATTTGATCATGTCTGCTTCGCGCCCCAAGTTGGTGGTGGTGGCATTTTCACGCATCTGGGGTAAAACGGCGCGGAGATAGCTGATCAGGCTGCGTTGCATTGCTGCTGCGCGTGGAGGATCGGTTTCTATCAAATGCTCAACCGATGCAAGGGTGTTAAATAGGAAATGTGGCTCTACTTGCGCCTGCATCATTTGCATTTGCGCTTCGCTTACCTGACGTAATAGGGACTCTCTTTCTGCTGCCAGGCCTGCGGCCTTAGCCTTTTCTTCTGCACGGAATTTTCCGCCCATGAGTACTTTCATGCCGAATAGTCCAAAAATTGAAAGCAGGACGAAGTTCACAAACCATTTGGAAGAGGTTTTTTTGTAGCTACGTACTTCTTCATCAGCTGCGTCGGCAACGGCATTGTTAATTTCGTCACCAATTTCTTTCGCGACTTCAGGAGGTAGCTTGATGTGAATATCATCTCCTGACGTGTATGCTTTATTGGGCCCTGTTGTTGTTTCATTTGAAGCTGACTCTGGTGACGTTGCTGGCGTCGGGGGGGCAGGCGGGTCCACGCGGACCTTTGCGCTGTCGCTATCAATTTCGATTTGTTTTACTTTACCATCGCCATTGTTTTTTCGAATATGAATACCGGTATCATCAATCTCGATACTGGTATCGCCGTCCAGTGTTTGGGGATTGTGTTTTTGCTTCTGGTCATGCTTGTTTTTTGTGACGATAATGCTTTCTTCTGAGGTAAAAAGCATATCCTGCAGCATCGCCCCGGCAGATAGGGTGATAATGGCAAAAAGGAAAAATTTCCACCATGATAGTTTGGTTACCCATGCGGCAGTTTTGTCAAAGCTGATACTTAGCCAAAGACGTGTTTCTTTAATGATTTCTTTGATGGTCTGCATGGTTGTCGGGTTCATCTTTTGTGCCTCGTTTTTCTTGATCGGATATGGCGAACTATTCGCACCAGTAATTCGAAAATATAATTTAATTCATTTGCCAGTTGTGGTTACTTTAGATAACCCGGCTTGAATTCTCTATTGGTATGCGATAGTCGGCAAAATCAGGGGGGCAGAATGAAAAATAGGCGACACGACTGTTGCGTGACGCCTATTTTTGCAAACCATTAAAGGAAGTTTAGGCACTCTCTTTTTGCTTCAACCAAGCGTGTAGATCGGTTCTGGTGAGTGGTTTTGCATAAAAGTAGCCCTGTGCAAGATGACACCCGAAGCTGATCAGGGTATCGGCTTGCATTTGATTTTCGACACCTTCCGCGATAATCGACAGGCCGAGATTTTGTCCAAGTTGCACAATCATCTTAGCAATGCTGCCTTCATTTGTATCGAGTTGGATATCGTTAACGAATGCGCGATCGATTTTTAATTTATCGACATCGAGTTTTTGCAAATGGCTTAAGGAAGAAAAACCAGTCCCAAAATCGTCAATAGAGATGCTGACGCCGAGTTGTTTGATCTGATGTAAAGTCTTGATCAGCAGATCAGGATCTTTCATTGCCATTGACTCGGTTATTTCAAGTTCGACAAACTTTGGAGGAGCTTTGGTTTCTTCGAGTGCTTTGTGCAATGTCTGCATGAACAATGGGTGAGAGAACTGCGCCTGTGATACGTTGATTGCCATTTGAAAATCAACATAACCAAGGCTACGCAAATGAACGAGCTCATGGCAGGCGCTGCGCAATACCCATTCACCAATATCCACGATCAAACCGGAGTATTCTGCAATCGGAATAAACTGGTCAGGAGGGACGAATTTGCCGTCATCCGTTTTCCAACGTAACAGAGCTTCTGCGCCAAGTACCTTGCCTGTGGTCATGTCTATTTGCGGTTGATATACCAGGAACAGGCGTTCGTGTTCAAATGCTGCACGCAGAGCATGCATGAGCAGCACTCGCTCTCGAATTTCAACACCCATGTTACGGGTAAAATACTCATAGCCGCCACGCTGATGTGTCTTTGCTCGCTTCAGTGCGATGTTGGTGTCTTTCAGTGCTTCGGATGCATCGCCATCATAGTCGCCAAGTTTAATCAGACCAATCGTGGCAGTGAGTTGGACGTCCTGCAGATCAACCTCAAAAGGTGTATTGAATAGCGCCAGAATATTTTCGGGGCAGACTTGATGCTGGTCGCCAAGCAGGGCAAACGTATCGCTGCCAACGCGCGCAATTTGGCATGTGTTGCCAAATGTTTTAAATAGTCTTTTTGCGACGGCGGTGAGCAATAAATCGCCAAACTGATGGCCTAACGCGTCATTAGTTTCTGCGAAATGGTCTATGTCGATCAAAGAAAGGGCGCTGCGAGTTTTGAGTTCTGACGCTAATGTTTCATTGAGAGTCTGTAACAGCTTGAGCCGGTTTGCTAATCCCGTCAGCAGATCATAAAACGCATAATTATGGAGGCGAGAGTTGAGGACGACGTTATCTAATCCAACCGACACATTGCCGCAAAAAACATCAAGCAAACGTTTATCCATCTCATTCAGATGTAAGCCTGTGTCCAGAAAAAGGGTAAAGTCTTTCTTGGCGACGTTGTTGAAGTAGAGGGCAGTGATGTTAGGTTCGAAAAAACTTTGATGTTCGTTGAGCGATCTGGTCACAATATCCAGAGTATTAGGATCTGTTACTGCGGCTAATGAATGATTTAGCAGGTTGGAAAATTGTGGCGTAGTTGCGATGATGCGCAATTCATCAGCCTCAATGTCCTTAACTAGTGTATTTTGCTTTGCGCAGACAAATCCTTCGGCTGTTAAACCTAATAAGCCGTTGATTTGTGTTAATACCCCGGATGCAAAATTTTGCAATCCGTGCAATGCCATGAGCTCGGTGCTTGCGTTGATGATGGTTTCAAGCCCGCGTCGGCTGGCACTGATAGAGCAAATCTGCTCGTAAGAGCGAATGGCTGATGTAACAGCGGTGTAAAGCTTGGTGCGGGTCAGTTCTGACTTGGTTTTGTAGTCGTTAATGTCATAATCACGAATTGCATCAATTTCCGGCGCATATCCTGGTTGGCCGGTTCTCAGAATAATGCGTACATCTGCAAGATCCAAAGTTTTACGAATGTAATTAACTAGTTGCAAGCCGGCATCTTCTTGCTCCATGACAACGTCGAGCAAGATAATGGCAATGTCGGATTCGGTTTCCAGAATATTTCGCGCTTCTGCTGCAGAATAGGCGTGCAGAAAACTCAACGGTCTATGTTGGATTTCAAGGCTGCCGAGCGCAAAAGTGGTCGCAGAGTGGACGTCCGGATCATCATCAATGATCATGACGCGCCAACTAGAATCAGCTTTGGACGCTGCCGAAAACTCGTCATGTTCTGGTTCGTCAAGAAAAACCAGATCATCTTCGGAAGAGTGAATCGTTGAAGTCATCTGAAATGCGGCTCCATGCTTGGCATATATTCTGTGCAAGACCTATTTAATTGTTTCTGGTTGAACTATGACACTAAAAGTGACGGCAGCCAAGCCTCATGTATTCTTCTTTGCCAATAATAAAACATAATGTGCACTAAAGAATACCCTAAAACAGATTTATTTTTATGTCATACCTATACTCATAGTCTCATTGCTTTGTCATTTTACGCATAGAGCGTTGGCAATAAGGCTGTTAAAATGATTTAAATTCCGCTTTTAACCTTGATTGCAAAATATTATGTCAGGCAACACTTTTGGTACACTCTTTACTGTTACAACTTTTGGTGAGTCACACGGCCCCGCAATTGGTTGTGTAATTGATGGATGCCCTCCGGGTATGGATTTGTCTGAGGCTGACATTCAGCCTGAGCTTGATCGTCGCCGTCCTGGTACGTCGCGGCATGTTACGCAAAGGCAGGAGCCTGATACGGTGGAGATTTTGTCGGGTGTTTATCAGGGGAAGACGACTGGGACGCCGATTGCTTTGCTTATTCGCAATCAAGATCAGCGCAGCAAGGATTATGGCAATATTGCTGAAACCTTTCGACCCGGTCATGCCGATTTTACGTATTGGAATAAATACGGCATTCGCGATCCTCGCGGTGGTGGTCGGTCATCGGCGCGTCTGACTGCGCCAGTGGTTGGTGCTGCAGCGATTGCAAAAAAATGGCTGAAGGATAAATTCGGTACCGAGTTTAAAGGTGGTATGTCTCAGTTAGGTGAAATTGCGATTCCTTTTGAGGATTGGCAGTTTAGTGCTGAGAATCCTTTCTTTGCGCCGACTTCGGATGTGGATCTGATTGCACGGCTGGAGACGTACATGGATGAGTTGCGCAAAGAGGGTGATTCTATCGGTGCCAGAATTGATGTCGTTGCGAAAAATGTCCCGGTAGGTTTGGGGGAGCCGATTTACGACAAGCTTGATGCGGAAATCGCTTACGCAATGATGGGTATTAATGCTGTTAAAGGTGTTGAAATTGGCGCTGGTTTTGCATCGGTTGCTCAGCGCGGCTCCGAGCATGGAGACGAGTTAACACCGGATGGTTTTGTGGGTAATAAGGCTGGTGGGATTCTCGGTGGTATTTCTACCGGTCAGGATATTACTGTTTCTATCGCGATTAAACCGACTTCGTCGATCCGTGCTCCAAAAAACTCTATTGATAAGAGTGGAAATCCAGCAGTGGTTGAGACCTTTGGTCGCCATGATCCCTGTGTCGGTATTCGTGCAACACCCATTGCCGAGGCGATGTTGGCTCTGGTATTGATGGATCACGCCCTGCGTCATCGTGCACAATGTGCCGATGTTCCAAAGGCGCCATTTTCTTTCGTTTAAGAAACGTGTTTTTCTGAATGCGGATCTCCCTCATTGACGCAGGTCGTCGCATTGGGGGAGTATCTTAATTTAAGGGCGCTGGCGATGATCGGGGGGGCGATCAGGTAGGGAGGCCATGGGATCTCGCAGTTGAATGACGTTCGAGTGCATTAAATTGTGCTGGTTTAATTCGATTCATGCTCCTGGCATAATCAAAATAATTGTTGGTTATTTTGCTTTTTGATCAAAAAACTCCCATGAAAATTCGGTGATACTCGGTAAAGCTAATTTTTATATTGAATAATCAAGGTTGATTTTTGCTGAGCGGCTTGGTTTTGCGCCGCACAATTGTGGCATAATCAAATTCGATTTTTTGCGTGAATACTCTGAGGCATTCACATTTTTCATTTTACTCACCCGTTTTACATTCATTACGATCTCTTTTCAGGCTTTAGATTATGCTTAAAACGCTTTATGACAAATTGTGGGAATCACATGTAGTTCACTCTGAAAATGACGGCACTGCGATACTATATATTGATCGTCATTTGCTACATGAAGTTACTAGCCCACAGGCGTTTGAAGGTTTGAAAATTGCAGGTCGTAAGCCTTGGCGGGACTCCGCCAATCTGATGGTGGCGGATCACAATGTACCTACCACTAACCGGGCAAACGGTATTGATGACCCTACTTCGCGTCTGCAGGTAGAAACACTGGACGGTAACGCCAAAGAATTTAGCCTGACTTATTTCGGCATGAACGATAAGCGTCAAGGTATCGTGCATGTTATCGGACCTGAGCAAGGCGCCACTTTGCCGGGTATGACGGTAGTTTGTGGTGACTCTCATACTTCCACACATGGCGCGTTTGCCTGTCTTGCGCATGGCATTGGTACGTCAGAGGTTGAGCATGTGCTGGCGACTCAGACCCTGATTGCAAAAAAATCCAAATCTATGTTAGTTCAGGTGGACGGTGCTTTGCCTGTCGGTGTGACCGCAAAGGATGTGGTGCTTGCGGTCATTGGTAAAATTGGCACGGCTGGTGGTACGCGTTATGCGATTGAGTTTGCCGGTTCCACTATTCGGAGTCTGTCGATGGAAGGTCGCATGACGGTCTGTAATATGGCGATTGAAGCGGGTGCTCGAGCCGGGATGATTGCCGTTGATCAGACTACTCTCGATTACGTCAAAGGTCGTCCATTTTCACCGGTGGGTCCGCATTGGGATAGGGCTGTTGAGTACTGGCGCACGCTGCATTCAGATGCGGGAGCGCGATTTGATATGGTTGTCACTTTGAATGCCGCTGAGATTAAGCCGCAAGTGACGTGGGGAACATCGCCTGAAATGGTGGTGGCGATTGATAGCCGAGTGCCAGATCCGGATCTTGAAAAAGACGCAGTTAAACGCGATGCGATAGAAAAAGCGCTGGTGTACATGGCATTGACGCCGAACACCGCAATTTCAGATATCCGTATCGATAAGGTTTTCATTGGCTCGTGTACAAATTCCCGCATCGAAGATTTGCGTGCCGCTGCTACTGTTGTGCGTGGTAAATTCCGCGCTTCTAATGTGAAGCTCGCTTTAGTTGTGCCAGGCTCTGGTCTGGTGAAAGAGCAGGCTGAGCGAGAAGGTCTGGATAAAATATTCCGCGATGCCGGTTTTGAGTGGCGCGAACCGGGTTGCTCTATGTGTCTGGCAATGAATGCTGATCGATTAGAACCTGGTGAACGTTGTGCATCTACTTCCAATCGTAATTTTGAAGGACGACAAGGGCAGGGTGGTCGTACTCATTTGGTTTCTCCTGCAATGGCCGCCGCCGCGGGTATTCATGGTCATTTTGTTGATGTGCGAGCACTCGCATAATTTTTGCTAAAGGAAAAAGTAATGAAAAAAATCTTCGCAATCATGTCTTGTGTTGCTTGTGTCACTATTCTGAGCGCTTGCAATACCGTGCAAGGTTTGGGTAAAGATGTGCAAAAAGCGGGTGAAGCCGTTGAGAGTGTCGGAAAAAAATAAATCAAGCCATGGAAAAATTCAATTTACATAGTGGCTTGGTTGCGCCTATGGATAGGGCAAACGTTGATACAGATGCGATCATTCCTAAGCAATTTCTGAAGTCGATACAGCGGACTGGCTTTGGTCCGAATCTGTTTGACGAATGGCGTTATCTGGATCATGGTGAGCCAGGTATGGATAACAGCAAACGGCCATTAAATCCGGATTTTGTTTTGAATCAGGCGCGCTTTCAAGGAGCGTCAATTCTGCTGACCCGTAAGAATTTTGGCTGTGGTTCGTCGCGTGAACATGCGCCATGGGCGCTTGATCAGTATGGTTTCAGAGTCGTGATTGCACCAAGCTTTGCCGATATTTTCTTTAATAATTGCTTTAAAAACGGCTTGCTGCCTATCGTGTTAAGCGAAGTGCAAGTTGAGCATATTTTTAACGAAGTCAAAGCCTTCCCTGGTTATCGACTGACCATTGATCTGGAAAAGCAATTGGTGATTACAAATGCTGGAGTGAGCTACCCATTTGAAATCGATGAATTCCGCAAATATTGCTTACTCAATGGTCTGGATGAAATTGGATTGACGCTACGTCAATCTGACAAAATTCGCGCATTTGAAGAACGTCATATCGCGGTGCAGCCTTGGTTGGCAAATACGATCTAAAGCAAGGTTGAGGAAATAATAAGATGAAAATAGCAATTCTGCCTGGTGATGGCATTGGTCCGGAGATCGTTGAGCAAGCGGTTCAGGTTCTCAATGCTCTGGGTGAAACCTTTGAAATGGAGGCGGCGCCAGTCGGTGGCGCTGGTTACGAGTCCTCCGGACATCCTTTGCCCGATGCAACGCTGAAGTTGGCGAAAGAAGCAGACGCGATCCTGTTTGGTTCAGTTGGCGATTGGAAATACGATAGTCTTGAGCGCGCTTTGCGCCCTGAGCAGGCGATTTTGGGTTTGCGTAAACATCTGAATTTGTTCGCAAATTTCCGTCCTGCGATTTTGTACCCCGAACTGGCTGAAGCGTCGACTTTGAAGCCGGAAATCGTTTCTGGACTCGATTTGCTGATTATTCGCGAATTAACTGGGGATGTTTATTTTGGCCAGCCGCGTGGTGTGCGCGAATGTCCTGATGGTCCTTTTAAGGGGCAGCGCGAAGGTTTCGATACGATGCGCTACGCAGAGGGCGAAGTGCGTAGGATTGCGCATGTAGCATTTCAGGCAGCGCAAAAGCGCGATAAGCGTTTGACCAGCGTTGATAAAGCGAATGTTCTGGAAACCTCGCAATTCTGGAAGGACGTTATGATTGATGTCCATAAAGAATACCCGGATGTCGCGTTAGATCATATGTATATCGACAATGCGGCGATGCAATTGGTGCGTGCGCCGAAGAAATTTGACGTTGTCGTGACCGGTAATTTGTTTGGTGACATTTTGTCCGATGCGGCAGCCAGTCTGACTGGCTCTATCGGTATGTTGCCTTCGGCATCTTTGGATTCGAACAGTAAAGGTTTGTATGAGCCTTCCCATGGCTCGGCACCGGATATTGCAGGCAAAGGAATTGCTAATCCTTTGGCAACTATTTTGTCTGCGGCGATGATGTTGCGTTTCTCTCTTGGCAAGCCAGAACAGGCAGATCGAGTCGAAACTGCGGTGAAAAAAGTATTGGCGCAAGGTTTGCGCACGCCGGACATTTACGTTGCTGGCGCGACTAAAGTTGGAACTGCTGAAATGGGTGCTGCGGTGGTACGTGCATTGGCAAATTGAGTGGCTGTTGATGGGCAGGGTGGTCCTGCGCAATTAGAGGGAAACTTTAAGGGAAATATGATGAAGCTGGTAGGTTTGGTAGGTTGGCGTGGAATGGTCGGATCGGTTTTGATGCAGCGTATGCAGGAAGAAAACGATTTTGCTCACATTGAACCAGTATTCTTTTCTACATCGAATACGGGTGGCGTAGCACCTGCGATGGCAAAAAATGAAAAGACGCTGCAAGACGCAAATGATATTGACGCTTTGAAGAAGTGCGACATTATTATTACCTGCCAGGGTGGTGATTACACCAATGAAGTATTTCCTAAGTTGCGTGCTGCAGGTTGGAATGGCCATTGGATTGATGCGGCTTCCAGTTTGCGCATGAATGACGATGCGGTGATCGTATTGGACCCTGTTAATTTGCCAGTGATTAAAGACGCACTGGTAAAAGGGCAAAAAAACTGGATCGGCGGCAATTGCACGGTGAGCTGTATGTTGATGGGTGTCGGTGCTTTGTATAAAGCTGGTCTGGTGGAGTGGATGAGTACTCAAACTTACCAGGCGGCTTCGGGTGGTGGTGCGCAGCACATGCGTGAGTTGTTGACGCAATATGGCACGTTGAACGCAGAAGTAAAGCATTTGCTGGATGATCCTAAGAGTGCCATTCTTGAGATTGATCGTAAAGTTATCGCTAAACAGCGTTCATTTTCTGAATCTGAAACAGCTAATTTCGGTGTGCCGCTCGGTGGCTCGCTGATACCTTGGATCGATAAGGACCTTGGTAATGGTATGTCGAAGGAGGAGTGGAAGGGAATGGCTGAAACTAATAAAATTCTTGGTCAAGGTGTTGGCTATGGTACAGAAGCAATTCCTGTTGATGGTTTCTGCATCCGTATTGGTGCGATGCGTTGCCATAGTCAGGCGTTGACATTTAAATTGAAAAAAGATGTGCCGGTTGCAGATATTGAAGCAATGATAGCTGCGGACAACGAATGGGTAAAAGTGATCCCGAATACCCGTGAAGCGAGTGTCCGTGATCTGACACCAGTCGCCGTTACTGGAACGATGAATATCCCGGTCGGTCGCATTCGTAAATTGGCCATGGGGCCAGAATACGTTGGCGCATTCACTGTTGGTGATCAGTTACTTTGGGGGGCGGCTGAGCCATTGCGCCGCATGTTGCGCATTTTGATCGACTAATAGTTGGTTTCTGAAAAGTTATCCTTAATTGGATGCTTGCATGAATGCTTATGTTGAATAAAGGGAGGTTTTCCTCCCTTTTTTTCGTCCTTATTTTTGTCGAATGGGTAATAATGTCTGAGAATTGTTAAATGGCAACAACGTTTCTGAGTGCTTGATTGCCTCCAAGTGTCTGAATGTATTTACCCTGCTGTTAAATCGGGTTAAGCTTGCAGCGCTTAGTTTGTAATGCTATCGTGAAATAATATAATGCTTCGCTCGGCAATATGAATAGACTATCCCAGCGGACTTTGTTCGCAAAATTCCCAATATGTCAGACAAAATGCATAAACAAAAAAGAACATCTGTGATTTCTCTGGGACACAAAGCCTTGAGTGTTGCTGTAACCTCGACTTTGCTTTTAATGTCAAATGCTCATGCCACTGGTATGGGGCGACTAACTGTTCTTTCAGCTTTGGGGCAGCCATTACGGGCGGAAATCGAGCTTACGTCTCCAAATAGAGATGAAATTGACACGCTCGTGCCAAAGTTGGCTTCAGCAGAGGCATTTCGTCAAGCAAATATTGATTTCAATAATGCGTTACTTTCTTTGCGTTTTGCAATCGAACCCAAAGGGTCTGGCTACATTATTAAGGTTTCCTCTGCGCAGCCTATCAACGAACCTTTCGTTGATATGTTGTTGGAAATTACCTCATCGAATGGCAAGTTGTTACGTGAATATACGTTTCTTTTAGATCCTGCTGAGCTACGAAATTCCCAGTCACCTCAGGTCACTAATCCGAGTATTGTTGTAAATAAGGGACAATCTGCTGCGGCAAATCAAACAGAGTCTCGTTCATCCGCTTCGGTTCCTGTTGCTACTACTGCTAGTCCGCAAGTTTTAGCAAAAAAAAGTACTCCTCAGTCTGTGCCTGCAAGCAAGTCACAGTCGGATGAGTATGCAGTCAAACCCGGTGATACGTTAGGGAAAATTGCTGCCTCCTATAAGCAAGAGGGTGTTTCTCTCGATCAGATGTTGGTTGGTTTGTACCGCGCAAATCCACAAGCTTTTGCTGGTAAGAATATGAACCGGCTGAAGGCGGGGCAGATACTTAACGTCCCTGATGCTGAAGCCGTACGGTCAACTGCTGGCGGTAATACGAATGCACATTCTGTTGTGGTTGCGCATGCTGCGGATTTCAATGCTTATCGTAATCACCTGGCTGATTACGTTGATCATGCTCCTGCAGTTAAGCAAGTGGCCGAAAAGCAAAGTGCGGGCGGTGCAATTACTGCCAAAGTGAAAGAAGTTCCGACTGCGACCAGTGAGTCAGCGGATAAATTAAAGCTTTCGAAAGCTACTCCGAGCCAATCACAGAAGGGGGGTAACGGTAAGGGCGCCTCTGAAGAGGATAAACTTGCCAAACAGAAGGCGGCGGAAGAGGCTACTGGTCGCTTAAAAGAGTTGGAGAAAAACGTTGGTGATTTGCAGCGCCTGCTTGATGTGAAAAATAAAGATCTGGCTGCAAAAGAAGCTGAACTCAATGCCAAGGGTGCCAAAGATAAGCAAGTCACAGCTAGTTCCGTTGTGGCTGCGCCAGGTAAAGCCGTAGTAGCTGCTCCCGCATCTACGGGCGCTAATGTTGCCGCAACTGCTCCGGCAAGTACGGCGGCTGTCGCAACTCCAGCGCCAGTGCAAGTTGAAAAGCAGGTCGCTAGTGCGGCCGATGCTGCTGCAAGCGCAACTGCTGCTGCACCAGTGAAGCCTAAGCGCCGCGCTGTGGCTCCGCCACCACCGCCGCCTGAGCCAAGCTTCTTTGACAGTATGTCTGACTGGTTATTGCCAGGCGGAGGCGTGTTGTTGGCTTTGCTTGCTGGCGCTGGTGTATGGATGAATCGCCGTAAGAAGAAATTGCAGCAATTTGAAGATAGTATCTTGACTGGTTCCAGTATGAAGGCGAACTCCATGTTTGGCTCTACTGGTGGTCAAAGTGTTGACACTAACAATAGTGTTTTCAACTCTAATTTTGCACCATCAGCCAGTCAGCTCGATGCGAATGAGGTTGATCCGGTTGCAGAAGCGGATGTCTATATTGCCTATGGTCGTGATTCCCAGGCTGAGGAAATTCTGAAAGAAGCCTTGCGTACGCAGCCAGATCGACATGCTGTTCGCTTAAAATTGCTGGAGATTTACTTTGCGCGTAAAGACGCTAAATTGTTCGAGCGTCTAGCGAGTGAGTTGTATGGTATGACAAGTGGTCAGGGTGATGAGTGGGCGCAGGCATCTTCGATGGGTATCGTGCTTGAGCCTGGCAATCCTTTGTATGCTGGTGGCAAGGCGAAGGCTGAGATGATGTATGGAGCTGGCCTTGGTTCCCCAACTCAACCGCTTGAGGATCTTGATCCAGATGCATTGTTAGGTAATTCGCTATCCAGGGATATGCTGGAGGCGATAAGTATTATCGACACTGCTACTCATAGTGAAGCTAAAGAACCTGAGCACGCCGCACCAACTGTGCCAGATGATCATGTCGTTGATAGTCATGATGCCGGGCTTGATTTCGATTTGGGAATTGGTGATGCGGACGTTCCGCAAATCCCTGAGCCTGTGCCTCATCATTCTGCGATGAGTGTTTCTGAGGATATTCCTGAAGTTGATTTTGGGTCAATTGATTTTGATTTTGGTGATAATACATCAGTTGCAAAGGCCGTGGAGTCACCAGTTCATCAAACAATGGATGTCGAAGCTGAAAGTGAAGATTTACATGCACTTGATTTTGCTGAGCCAAAAGCTGAAGAGGAGGCCGTTGAGTCGCACTTCGAAGCTGAAGTTCCTATCATAGCCGAAGAGATTAAGTTGCCGCTTGAAGAAGGGTCTCATGAAGCACATGAGGCGATTCCGGAAGCTGCCTCCGCCTTTGAGTTCGATCTGTCAGGGATTAGTCTTGACTTGCCATCGGATGTGTCGCATGTTGCTGAAGGTGTTGCGGTTGAGCCAGTTGTTGCTGAGGCTCCAGCGGTCAATGCAGAAATGGCTACTAAACTTGATCTCGCAGTCGCTTATCATGAAATTGGTGATAAAGAAGGTGCCCGTGAGTTGCTCGATGAAGTGTTGAAGGGTGGCACTGCTGAGCAAAAAGAAAGAGCTGGGACCATGCTGGCACAAATGGCCTGAATGTAATTGACTGCAGTACTGCGGGCGCCAGTGATCGGCGCCCGTTTTTGTTTTTTGAATGAATGGATTTACTTGTGAAGCGTCTTGTTTTGGGTGTGCAATACGATGGGAGTGATTGGCAGGGTTGGCAAAAGCAGCCCTCGGGAAATACTGTGCAAGACGCACTTGAGAGGGCACTTTTTCAATTTTCTGGTGCGGAAATTGGGACTGTTTGCGCGGGACGAACCGATGCTGGCGTGCATGGGATAGAGCAGGTAGTTCATTTTGACACTGCCATTGAACGCGCAGCCTATTCGTGGGTTAATGGTGTCAATGCCTTTTTGCCTCCAAGTGTTGCTGTGCAGTGGGCTAAAGCGCTTGAGTTGGATGAGGGGTCGCAAGATAATTTTCATGCCCGTTTTAGTGCTCGCGCCAGAACTTATCATTATGTCTTGTACAACAATAAAATTCGTTCGCCGATTTGGTCTGGACGTGCGGGATGGGCATTTCGCCCCTTGGACGTCGAACTGATGCGTATCGCAGCCGAAAATCTTTTAGGGGAGCATGATTTTTCTGCATTCCGGGCTTCAGGGTGTCAGGCGAAAACGCCGGTAAAGCATATGTATTCGATCGACATTCGCCAGCAAGGCGAAATGATCGTTTTTACACTGAAAGCTAGTGCATTTTTGCATCATATGGTCCGTAATATTGTTGGTTCTTTATTGTTTGTAGGTATGGGGCGCCGTTCGCCGGAATGGATGGCGGACGTGTTGGAAAGTAAGGATAGAAGTATTGCCGCGCCGACTTTTATGCCGGATGGCCTGTATCTGGCGAAAATTGATTATGACCAGAAATGGGGTTTGCCTCATTCTGATGGGATACAATTACCAGGATTCTTGTCTCTTTTGTAGTGCTTTATTGTTACTGAGCGTGATTTCTCAGATTTCCTGTCTGAAATCCGGTAAAATGACGTTTTGCAAAACCCGCACTGAAGGCGCTCGCCTGGGGACTATTGCCCAGACTGGAGCGCTTTTTTTTAGCTGGTCTTCGCCTCACCTTAGTATTTTTTTGTAATTTCAATGAATAACATCCGGAATTTTTCTATTATTGCCCATATCGATCACGGCAAATCCACGCTGGCTGATCGTATTATTCAATTGTGCGGCGGCTTGTCAGATCGTGAAATGGAAGCGCAAGTCCTTGATTCTATGGATATTGAGCGTGAACGCGGGATCACCATTAAAGCCCAGACTGCTGCTTTACATTACAAGGCAAAAGATGGTCAGGTGTATAACCTGAATTTGATCGATACACCTGGTCACGTCGATTTTAGCTACGAGGTTAGTCGCTCCTTATCCGCTTGCGAGGGTGCATTGCTGGTCGTTGATGCATCTCAGGGCGTTGAGGCTCAGACGGTGGCGAACTGCTACACAGCGATTGAACTCGGTGTGGAAGTGGTTCCTGTGCTGAATAAAATTGATTTGCCGTCCGCAGATCCAGAAAACGCTTGTTCAGAAATTGAAGAGGTTATTGGTATTGACGCCACAGATGCGGTGCATTGTTCCGCCAAGACAGGTCTGGGTGTGTTGGATGTGTTGGAATCCCTTATCGTTAAAGTGCCGCCGCCAAAAGGTGATCCTGACGCGCCTTTGCAAGCATTGATTATCGACTCGTGGTTTGATAACTACGTTGGTGTGGTGATGCTGGTTCGTATCGTTAATGGTACCTTGCGCCCGAAAGATAAGATTTTGTTCATGGCAACCGAGGCGCAGCATCTGGTAGAAAGTGTCGGTGTGTTTACGCCTAAGTCTTTGAGTCGTACTGAATTGTCCGCTGGTCAGGTGGGCTTTGTGATTGCCGGTATTAAAGAGCTGAAATCTGCTAAGGTTGGCGATACCATTACCGTGGCGAATAAAGCCGCCAAAGAACCTTTGCCGGGTTTTAAAGAGGTGCAGCCGCAAGTGTTTGCCGGTTTGTTTCCGGTAGAGGCAAATCAGTATGATGCCTTACGTGACTCTTTGGAGAAATTGAAGCTCAATGATGCTGCGCTGATGTATGAGCCTGAAGTGTCGCAAGCGTTGGGCTTTGGTTTTCGTTGTGGTTTCCTTGGTTTGTTACACATGGAGATTGTTCAGGAACGTTTGGAGCGAGAATTTGATATGGATCTCATCACAACGGCCCCGACCGTCGTGTATGAGGTAGTTATGGCAGATGGCACCATTTTGATGGTGGATAATCCTTCGAAGATGCCTGATCCATCGAAAATTGAGGAGATTCGTGAGCCTATCGTTACGGTCAATCTCTACATGCCGCAAGAATACGTTGGCTCTGTAATTACTTTGTGTACGCAAAAACGTGGTGTGCAATTGGATATGAGCTACCACGGCCGACAAGTTAAATTGACCTACGAAATGCCAATGGCAGAAATCGTGCTGGATTTCTTTGATCGCTTGAAGTCGACTTCACGCGGGTATGCATCCATGGATTACGAGTTTAAAGAGAATCGTGCTGCTGACGTGGTAAAAGTTGATATGCTGATTAACAGCGAAAAAGTCGATGCTCTGGCGATTATTGTCCACCGTGCCAACAGTCATTTCCGTGGTCGAGCGGTTGCTGCGAAGATGCGTGAATTGATTCCGCGTCAGATGTTTGATGTGGCGATTCAAGCTGCCATAGGTTCTAACATTATTTCTCGTGAAAACGTGAAAGCCTTGCGTAAAAATGTATTGGCAAAATGTTATGGTGGTGACATTAGCCGTAAGCGTAAATTGCTGGAAAAACAAAAAGCTGGTAAAAAACGTATGAAGCAAGTGGGCTCCGTCGAGATTCCGCAAGAAGCATTTTTGGCAATTTTACAAGTGGATGAAAAATGAGTTTTCAATCAATTTTAGGGAATTTTGCTCTGATCTTGTTCGTGCTTACCATAGGCACTGGCATAGTATGGTTTCTGGACACATTTGTATTGTCTAAGCGTCGACGCGCAGCGGCAGATGTAGCTTTGGCGGCATACGATGCGCGCAATGCAAAACTGAGTGCGGAAGGTATTAAAGTCGAAGAAAGCAAGCGGCACGAAATTGAAGAAAATATGCTGCGTCAGCCGTTATGGGTTGAATATTCAGGCAGCTTTTTCCCTGTTATTGCGTTGGTCTTCTTTTTGCGTTCATTTTTATATGAACCGTTTAAAATTCCATCCAGCTCCATGCTGCCAACCTTGTTTGTTGGTGATTTGATCTTGGTAAATAAATTCACTTATGGCATTCGTCTTCCGATTTTGAATAAAAAAGTCGTAGAAGTGAATAATCCGCAGCGCGGCGACGTAATGGTATTTAAATATCCTGAAGACCCGTCCGTGGACTACATCAAACGGGTGGTTGGTGTGCCTGGAGATAAAGTTGTCTATAAAAACAAGCGATTGTTGATTAATGGCAATGAAATGACTTATCAGGCGATGCCAGATTTTCTTGATGAAGAACACTTGAGTTATTTTAAGCAATATTCCGAGAATTTGACTGGCGTGCCACACCGGATTTTGAATGACGAACAGTCACCTGCATTTGTCAGAGATCCGCATAATTTCCCTAAACGCGAAAATTGTACATACAATATGGATGGCTTTTCTTGCGTTGTTCCCGAGGGTGAATATTTTATGATGGGTGATAATCGCGATAATAGTCTCGATAGCAGATACTGGGGATTTGTTCCTGATCAAAATATTGTCGGCAAAGCCTTTTTTATCTGGATGAATTTAGGAAACATTAAACGTATTGGCGGTTTTCAGTAAATGACATGTTTAAAAAACGGAGCAGATCAGCAATGAAGAAAAATCATCTTACTCAACTTAAGTGTCAACGCGGAATTTCCTTGATTGGATTGCTTTTCTCTCTGGGGATGTTGGTGCTGGTCGCAATGGTTGCAATGAAGGTTGTTCCTACGGCGATTGAATATTTTTCAATCAAAAAGGCGATTTCCAGTGCAAAAGGGGCTGGCAGTACCGCTCGTGACATTGAAAGTGCGTTTAATAAGCAGGCCGAAGTGGGTTATATCACGTCAATCTCGGGCAAAGATTTGGTCATTGAGAGTAACGGTAATGGTATTGATGTAAGTTTTTCTTACCAAAAAAAGATCCCTTTGTTTGGACCAGCATCACTATTGCTGGAATATGAAGGTACAACGGCGAAAAGTGGTATTGCCACCAAGAAGCCAGAATAAATAGATTGACGTATGAATCTTCAATTATTGCAAAAGAGGCTGGGGCACCAGTTTGGAAACCCGGCTTTATTGCAGCAGGCATTGACTCACCGTAGTCACAGTGTCGTACATAATGAGCGCCTGGAATTTCTGGGTGACTCTGTTTTGAATTGCGTGGTTGCTTCTTTGTTGTTTGATAGCTTTGCTAACATTGATGAGGGCGACCTGTCGCGTGTGCGCGCCAATCTCGTTAAGCAACAGACTTTGTACGAAATTGCGCAAAGAATAGAGCTATCTCAATTTCTTCGCTTGGGTGAGGGGGAGTTAAAATCTGGTGGTTTTCGTAGGCCATCAATTCTTGCTGATACCTTAGAGGCCTTGTTTGGCGGGATTTTTCTTGACGCTGGTTTTGATGCTGCAAAGGCTGTCATTCGTGCTTTGTACGCACCGATTCTGGAGTCAGTTGACCCGACTACTCTGGGTAAAGACGCCAAAACTTTGCTCCAGGAATTTTTACAAAGCAGGAAAATTGCCTTGCCACAATATAACGTCGTGGCAACACATGGTGCAGCGCATAATCAAGAATTTGAAATTGAGTGTTTGGTGCCGAAACTGGATATTCAAGTATTTGGTACCGGTGGAAGTCGTCGTGCGGGAGAGCAGGCGGCAGCAAAACTGGCATTAGAATCGGCGGTCGAAGTGTTATCCCGTACTCCCGCTTCTCGCAAAGCCAAACCCCGCGCCGCGCAATTAAAATTGGCCGGCATTGCCACTTCGCAAAATGAAGTTGTTGCTGATGCAAAAAACGCGACTGAAAAACAAAAGACTGCTGTAGATGCCGACGTAATTATGACTGCGGAAGATTTAGCAAACCCGAACCACCATCCAAAGACTGCTTGAGCGCCCCATGAATGAAATTTTAGACAATCCAGATTTTCGTTGTGGGTACATCGCCATTGTTGGCCGTCCAAACGTTGGTAAATCTACGCTGATGAATACCTTAATCGGTGCTAAGGTAAGTATCACTTCGCGTAAAGCGCAGACGACACGTCATCGTATTACTGGCATTCAAACCAAAGACAATACGCAGTTTGTGTATGTTGATACACCAGGTTTTCAGACGCGTCACTCCAATGCCTTAAATCGTACTTTGAATCGCACGGTGACAACCACGTTGACTGCCGCTGATGTGATTTTGTTTTTGGTCGAAGCCGGTACTTTTGGTCCTGCGGATCAGCAAGTAATCGATTTATTACCTAAAAATGTTCCATGTATTTTGGTGATCAATAAGTCAGATCGTGTTAAAGATAAAGCAGTGATGATGCCATTTGCGCAAAAGATTGCGGCGCTGTTTCCGTTTGCTGCAATTGTTCCGGTATCTGCAACGTTGCGTTTCCAGTTAGAAAACCTTGAGAGTGAAACAAGAAAGTATCTGCCGTTGAATCCACCTATGTTTGCGGAAGATGACATCACTGACCGCAGCGAAAAATTTCTTGCCACTGAAATTGTCCGTGAAAAATTGTTCCGCTTTGTTGGTGATGAGCTGCCTTATACCAGCACTGTGCTGATTGAAAAATTCGAGCAAGAAGGAAACTTGCGTCGTATTTTTGTCGCTATTTTGGTTGATCGCGACGGTCATAAGTCCATGGTGATTGGTAATAAAGGCGCTCGCCTGAAAGATATTTCCACGCAATCTCGTACGGATATGGAAAAACTCTTTGGTGGACCTGTTTATCTCGAAATCTGGGTAAAAGTAAAATCCGGGTGGGCCGATAACGAGGCCGGTTTGCGAGCTTACGGTTACGAATAAGAATAGCATGACTGCTGGGAATAGCGCCGTCATGCATCTGCAGGCTACCGTATTTGATGCGGATGACACTACCGTTGATTCCGTTGCGCGAACCCCCGCAAAAAAAGCCATCCCAGTCCCTTCCAAATCCCCTGTCCGAGAACGCCGGGTGTTGAATCAACCCGGTTTTGTTTTGCATTCCTGGCCGTATAAAGAAACTAGCGTGATCGTCGATGTGCTGACGCGCGACTTTGGCCGTATCGCGTTAGTAGCAAAAGGTGCAAAGCGTCCGCATTCACAACTACGAAGCGTTCTGCAAACATTTCAACCTTTGCAGTTTGCCTGGACTGGTAAATCTGAGATAAGAGTTCTGACCTCTGCCGAGTGGGTTGGTGGCATGCTACCACTGGAAAAATCAGCCTTGTTATGCGGTTTTTATCTGAATGAGTTGCTGGTCAAATTTTTGGTGCGCGACGAGCCGCATCCCTTGTTGTTTGACCATTACGTGTCGACCTTGAATCAGTTGGCGCATGACGAACCGGCGTCGACGGTGTTGCGTCAATTTGAATTATCTTTGCTGCGCGAATCAGGCTTATTAAGCGATCTCAGTTTTTGTACGAGAGCCAGGACGAGAGTGCAAGCAGGCGTCAATTATGTAGTCGATCCTGAACTAGGCGCCAGACCTGCTTTACAATCAGACTTGGCTCCAGTGGTCTCTGGGCAGACTTTAATTGATATGGTGGTAGGCGATTACAGTGATCCGCAAACACAATTTCAAAGCAAAATGCTAATGCGCAGTTTGCTAGCCTACCATTTGCATGGTGCTTTTTTAAATACCCGTCAGATTTTGATTGATTTGCAAAATTTATGAATATCCATCAACAACGCCAATTGCTTGATTTGAGTGTGAGCCTGAATTCTATGGTGCAGGTTCGTGAAAAAATAGGAGCGCAATTTTTTGATCTCTCCAGTTTTTCATTGTTGGCTGAAGAAGCTGGCGCTGATTGTATTTCTTTATACGTTGATGAATCTAGCTGGTCATCGCTGGCATTGAATGTCGAAGTGTTGGCACGCCAGGCGATTAATACTTTCACATTGGAAGTGGCAGTCGCTGACTTCATGCTCGAACGGTTAATGACGAGTGCAGTGAAGCATGTATGTGTGGTCGCTGCCAGTGCCGCTGATGCGGCGCATTATGCTGTTCTTGATCTGGAGCAGAATTTTTCTCAAATTCAAAGTTTTGTTAAGCAACTACAAGCGCGTGGCATCTACGTTTCAGCATTTATTTCGCCAACACCTGCAGCGATTGCTGCTGTAGCTGAGTTGCGAGTTTCTCGTGTTCGACTTGATTGTTCGTCTTATGTGGAGGCGGCAGACGACAGTCAGCGCACGCATGCATTGGCGCAAATTCAAACCGCGATAACTAATTGTGTTGGTCGTGGCATGGTTGTGGGTATTGAAGGTAAATTTGACTCGGCGCAGGTTCAGGCATTGGCAACAATTTCTGATATCTCCCAATTTCATTTGAATGAACTGCTCGTTGCTCATTCTTTGCAGTTTGGCTGGGAAAGTGCAATTCGCAATATCAAAGCGTCGCTGGTGAAATCGCGATTGAATCGCAGAGCTGATGGAGGTTGACGTGATCTATGGCGTTGGTACTGATATCGTTGAGGTCGCACGTATCGAGCGTGCTTTGCAGCGCGGCGGAGATCGTTTCGCTAAAAAAGTGCTGGGTGATGAGGAATTGCTGATTTTTTTTCATCGCCGTGATCAGGCGCCGGCACGTGGCATACGTTATCTGGCAACGAGGTTTGCCGCTAAAGAGGCATTTTCCAAGGCAATAGGGACTGGCGTTCGTTTTCCAATGACGCTGCGTAACATGCAAACACTGAATGGCGAGCAGGGGAGACCTGTAGTGATCGTTAGTGGTGATTTGGAGGTGTGGATGTCTGCCAGAAATCTTACTGCGCATGTCTCGGTAAGTGACGAAGTTCAACAAGTCCTGGCGTTTGTCGTCGTTGAGCAAGCCACCTCAACATGAGTGCCATGGATACCGATAAATCCTCTTCTGAAATTCGTCAGCAGGTGGTTGATGCTGTGGCTCAACTGCCGCATTTGCCCGGTGTGTATCGTTATTTTGATGCGCAAGATCAGGTGCTTTATGTTGGTAAGGCAAGGGATTTAAAAAAGCGCGTTACCAGTTATTTTCAGAAAACATTATCCAGTCCCAGAATTGCGATGATGGTGGAGAAAATCGTCCGATTAGAGACCACGGTAACACGCAGTGAAGCAGAAGCGTTGATTCTGGAAAATAATTTGATCAAGGCGCTGCGCCCACGCTACAACATTTTATTTCGCGACGATAAGTCTTATCCTTACCTGAAAATCACCTCAGAAAAAACGCCACGCATGACCTATTATCGTGGCGCGGTCGATAAAAAAGACCAGTATTTTGGACCGTTTCCATCCGGTTGGGCGGTGAAGGAATCGATGCAGATTTTGCAGAAGATTTTTTTGCTTCGTAGTTGTGAAGATAGTGTGTTCGCGAATCGCACCAGGCCATGTCTTTTGCATCAAATCCAGCGTTGTAGTGCGCCGTGTGTCGATTTGATTTCACCAGAAAATTATCAACTGGATGTTAAAAATGCGGCTGATTTTTTGCGCGGCCGTCAATTGGAAGTCATGCAGAATCTTGAGAAAAAGATGCTGGAATTTTCTGCTGAACTCAAATTTGAGCAGGCAGCCATGGTACGCAATCAGATGTCTGCCTTATCTAAAGTGTTACACCAGCAAAGCATGGAAACTACTGGTAATGCCGATCTGGATGTGATTGCCGTAATTGTCGAAGGTGGACGAGCCTGCGTCAATCTGGCAATGATACGTGGCGGTCGACACCTTGGGGATCGCGCTTACTTTCCTAGTCATGTCGACGAGGTTAGTGCGGTGAGTGATGAATCAATTGAGGCCGAGGTGGTGGCAGCATTTTTGGCGCAGCATTATGTGGATCAGTTCATTCCTTCGACCCTGGTGATGAATGTAGCTTTAGATGCGCCGGATCTGATGCTGGTACTGGCAGAGCAATGCGGTCATAAAATTCATTTATCATTTCAACCGCAAGAGCAACGCCGCGTCTGGTTGGAAATGGCAGTGAAGGGCGCTGAACTTGCTCTGGCGCGACTCTTATCTGAGCAGGGCTCGCAGCAGGCGCGTACTCGTGCAATGGCAACGGCGCTTGAACTTGAGACTGAAAACATTGATTTATTGCGTATCGAGTGTTTCGATATCAGCCATACGCAAGGTGAGGCGACGCAGGCATCTTGTGTTGTTTATCATCATCACGCAATGCAAAACAGTGAATACCGGCGTTACAACATCAAAGACATCACGCCTGGAGATGATTATGCTGCGATGCGTCAGGTGTTGACGCGACGGTATGAGAAAGTTGTCGATGACGACCCTGCAGCCCCGACGATGCCGGATGTGGTGCTGATTGATGGCGGCAAAGGGCAAGTCGAGATCGCCAGGCAAGTGTTTGTCGAGTTAGGGCTCGACACGGGCTTGATTGTTGGTGTGTCTAAAGGGGAGGGGCGGAAGGTTGGCTTGGAGACTTTAGTATTTGTGGATGGGCGTGCCGAAAAAGAACTCGGTAAAGAGTCCTCTGCACTCATGTTGATTGCGCATATCCGCGATGAAGCCCATCGTTTTGCAATTACTGGAATGCGGGCAAAACGCGACAAGGCAAGGAAGACATCCCAGTTGGAGGAAATTGAAGGCGTTGGCCCCAAGCGTCGACAACGTTTGCTTGTGCGCTTTGGTGGATTGAAGGGGGTTAGTGATGCTAGTGTGGAAGAACTTGCCAGTGTCGAGGGTATTTCTCGCCAATTAGCTGAAGAAATTTACAAGCGGCTTCGTTAGATCAATATAATGAATAGAAATATTTTAAATTATTAAGTCATGCCATTTAATTTCCCTATATTGCTTACCTGGATACGAGTTGCGCTGATTCCGCTCGTTGTCGGCGTTTTTTATTTACCAAATTCCTGGCTTAATCCATTTCAACAAGGTCTCGCGTCGACATTGATTTTTATTGTCGCGGCGGTGACTGATTGGTTCGATGGTTTTCTGGCTCGCAGATGGAATCAAACATCGTCGTTTGGTGCGTTTCTTGATCCCGTTGCAGATAAGTTAATGGTCGCTGGTGCACTGTTGGTGTTGGTACATCTAGGACGAGTACATGCAGTGGTTGCGTTTGTTATTATTGGTCGCGAAATCACTATTTCAGCGTTGCGCGAATGGATGGCTTTAATTGGCGCCTCGAAATCAGTTGCCGTAAGTTCGCTGGGTAAAATTAAAACTGCGGCGCAAATGTCAGCAATTCCTATGCTCCTATATCACGACACCTTGTTTGGCATTGATATGGTGTTTCCGGGTTTGCTGTTGATGTTAATTGCGGCGGTGTTGACAGTGTGGTCGATGTTCTATTATCTGCGCAAAGCCTGGCCATTAATTAAAGAATCGACTGAGAATCTAAAGTAGCTTACTTGACAGTTTTTCGAAATGCTATATAATTCTGGTCTTTCGTTGATGCGGGAATAGCTCAGTTGGTAGAGCGCAACCTTGCCAAGGTTGAGGTCGAGAGTTCGAGACTCTTTTCCCGCTCCAAGTTTTCTCAGCGAAATATGTAATGCAAATGCGGGAGTAGCTCAGTTGGTAGAGCGCAACCTTGCCAAGGTTGAGGTCGAGAGTTCGAGACTCTTCTCCCGCTCCAAAATGGCGTAGTACCTGAAGTATCGGCAGTATAATGCGGGAGTAGCTCAGTTGGTAGAGCGCAACCTTGCCAAGGTTGAGGTCGAGAGTTCGAGACTCTTCTCCCGCTCCAGATTCTGAAGGGAAGCAAAGCTTCCCTTTTTTGTTACAGTAGTTGATGTGCCGCGATTTAGCTTGGAGTAGAAATATTTAAGTTAATAGCACCCCTGGCGGGGTAGCAAAGTGGTTATGCAGCGGCCTGCAAAGCCGTAGACGCCGGTTCGATCCCGACCCCCGCCTCCAGATTTAAGAAAGCGCTGTGTGCGCTTTTTTTGAAAGAGCAAGCAATCTATGATTGCATGTTGTAGTGATGGGCCCGAGTGGTGAAATAGGTAGACACATCGGACTTAAAATCCGCCGCTTCGTTAATAGCGGGCGTGCCGGTTCGATTCCGGCCTCGGGCACCATATCGACATCAGACGTAACGCAGAAAACCCTGCAAAGCTAGAGAAATCAAGGCTTTGCAGGGTTTTTTGTTTTGTGCTCGGATTTATCATCAATACGAAAAAGCCCGTATTAAATACAGGCTTTTAAAATTGGTGCAGTTCCGCAATTCGGGAAAAGTTCCGCAAAACGCTATTTTGTGGGGTTAACTAGCTTTCCTTTTCGGTGGCGAACGTAGTGGGCCGTCATGGTTGGGGTAGTGTGGCCAAGTTGGGCTTGTGCTGCACTCATACCTAGTTGTTCTTCTTTGTCAGTGTCAGCTTTGGCACGTAGATCCCGGAACTGAAATTCCTTAATTTGGGTTGAAAGTTCAGGATTTTGATCGGCTGCCAGAAAGTGTGCACGGTCAAATGCACCACGAAGCGTAAAGCTTGTCATAGGATAGCCTTCAGCATTATTGAGTAGCCGCAAACTCATTACCTTGCGGCCGTTAATGCGTTGAATCACCCCGACAAGCTCGCCTTCTATGCTGATGCGCATTTTGCATCGCTCCTATTTTGTTCGATCCACAAGGCACCGTCTTTGATGTCAGAGCGACTCAGTTTAAGAACGTCTGCTGGTCTCTGTCCTGTTAAATAAAACAAGTCGAGTGCATCCTTCAATGCTTGTTCGGCATCTTCATAGACCTTCTTCAGTACAGTATCGTCTATGTAGATGTCGCGGCCAGCTTCTTTATAGCCTTTAATACATCTGCACTGCTTCTCACGATTTGATAAACCTTTTCCGCGTGCAAAGTTCCAACTATGCGAAAACAACGCTTTTTCTCGATTGGCCCTGATCTTGGCATCGACGCGCCAATCGAGGTACTGACGTATATGGATGGGATCAATCTGCTCTAACGGACAAGGTGGATTATCAAAAAATTTATATAGCCACGATAGTTCATGCAAATTGTCTTTTTGCGTTCTGGGTGCCTTGGTCGGTAGTATTTCACGCGCGTAGCGATACTGTGCGCAGCACCTCAAGGCCTGCGACAAACACATGGCCGCATTCTTCGTTAAGGGAAGAAAAGAACCTGCTTGCTTGGAAGAACAAGTGATTATGGCTGATATATGGAACTTGTTATCGTCACCAGCCGTGATGTCGGGAACGCAAAAACCACCAGGCGACGTAATTATGTGGAATTACCAACTTAAGGATGATCAATATACTGCTGACCCAAGCTGGGTCAAAATGCAAGTAATCTCTAGGTGGGGACGTCTCCCCAATGACCAAACTGCCTTTTCAAATGTAGTTGTTATTCATTACATGTTTAATTTAGCAACGAGAGCTTTTGATCAAATGAAATTTACAAATACCCCTACCCAAGGGTGTGCAAAAAAAACTGGATAACACCAACCACATCAGATCAAAAAAGCAACTTTTTGCAACCAATTGGCGGTCAATTATTGCGTATTAGGTGATAAGCAGGAAAATGAGATATTTCGATTTCGAAAAAATCGCCACGGTAGCTGATTGGGGGGGGATAGGACTTTATTTCCCAATCACTTAGTTCCTTAGGATTAATTGGCGCAAGATCAGAGATGCTGCAAAGGACAAAGTATGTTTCATGTACCCCCTCAACCCTTTTGGGATTCTCGCAAAAATAAAAATATTTGTTTGATTTTCCAGAATAAAAAATAGCCAATATAGATACTTTTTCTCCTTTTTGAAGAATCGGCACTTCCTTTTTACCTAACAGTTCTCTTGGATTAGTATCAGAAAATTCATAGAAATACTCATGCTCTTTTGAATCTATTAGTACAGTGGCTTGCATAAATTCCTCACTTAACGAAGTGTCAAAATGAAAAAAATATATTTTAGTATACCTCGTTTCATTAATGATAATTATTTGGGCAATATACAAATTAACTACACCATCGGATGCTCCACAATCAACAAGTGAAATATCAGTTAAACGAGAAACGGGAATAAATGAAAATAAGAAATTATTATTAGAAAATAACGATTTTTATTTGAATGAAAATAATAAAAAGAGGCATAAATAGCAATATTTAAAATAATGCAAAGCTAATATCAGAATCAAAAAATTAGATTCATCTGTATCAACAGTGCCTTCAAAGCAGGTTCAGGTACTGTTGAATTTGAATATCTTGTTACTATAAGTTTGGAAAAAGCATGTGTTTGCAAAAAATTTTCGTATTTATTCTCGTGACTTTAATTCCATTTTTTGTAGCAGCCGAGGGATTTGATTCGCAAAATAAATTTGAAATAGCGGGTGCAATAACGATCAAGAATGTTGTGGATTTTGATCGGGCCTTGAAATCAAATTCCCAATTAGACGGAATTATTCTGTCAAACTCATTTGGTGCGGCTGACAATGGTGTCGAAATTGTCAAAGAATTTAAGAAGCGAATTGACGAACGAAAATTAAATATCTACATGAAAGGGTATTGTGCTTCAGCTTGCGCAAATATTTTCCTATTAGGTTACAAGAGAGTAATGCTTGCAAACCCAAGTGGTAAGCCGTCAATGTTGCTCCTGCATCCAGTGAGGAAAGTTTCCCCTGAAAATATAAATGGAGTTGGGCAGATACAAGTTTTTTTCACAGATAAAATCAATCAAGAAATTTCTGATCGCAGCGAAGGAAAAATCACGATTGAATTGCTAAATCGAATGTACGATGCTGATGATGGAAGTGGTGGTATCTTTATTCTTCGCGATGCAAATTCTGAAGGGAAATACGTCTTATTCTCGAAAAGTATTGCGAAACGAATTAGAGCAACACCTATAAGTCAATCCACTCCCGAGGATCTCGGAATCATGGTCGCCGAATGAAATCCCTCCTCCAAACCGAATCCAGCGAATGCGGTCTTGCCTGTCTGACGATGATCGCCTCGCATTACGGTCATCATCTTGACCTCGCGGATTTGCGCCGGCAGTTGGCGATCAGCTTGAAAGGTGCGACGCTCGCGCATCTGCAACTGACCCGCATCATCGTCGCACACCGGTCGGAGACTGCCCGGTGCGCAATCATCCCCCACCACGCCTGCCCGCTAAATAGGCTGCTTTTGACTCAAATTTGTGTCACCAGTAAGGCCCGCGCCCGTATTGGCTTTGCGTGCCGGTGAGCACACATATCTTCTTATAAGTAATTCCAGAGCCAAATATTATTTCATATTAAAATCAATAACTTACAATAAACTTTCTATTTTTTATTGTTATGTAAAAAATCTCGACAAGAATTGAGCCATTGAGATTAAAGAGGCTTGCGAGTTGTTCGTTTAGAAATTCGAGCTGAAAGGCAAAAGAAAAAGACGGAGGCCAAAGCTTCGACTTTTATTTGAGTAGCCTCAATTTGTACTTCGATTGCGTTGCGAGGAAGGACGCCCAAACTGGTCAAGCCTAAGTCTGCCAATTATTATATCGTCACGCTGTCACCGTGCATGGTAACCGGGCGCAAGGTGCTGGTTCTTGAGTATCAATTAAGGCATTTTTGTGGATTCGCTCGCGCTTTATCATGAAGTTTTTCGTCATTTTGGGATGGAACACCAACCTGCCGAATTTTATTGTACCGGCAGGTGCAGACGTCGCGGTTCTACGTTAATCCGCATCACTTGATAACGTGCATGACGTTAAAACGTTAAATTCTAATTGTTGCAGCTGGTGGATAAATGGTTGAGTCCTTGCGCATCCAAACGGAAGCTCGCGATACGTTGACCATTTGAGTTCGCTTTTACATCGACGATATAAATACTATCAAAATCATTTCCCTTCCAGGTTGGCACGGTCGCAGGATCGCCACCATTCATCGCCAAAATATTGCGCGCAGCTTCTTCGGCTAAACGGTGTTCCTAAGCGACGATTATTGTGGCATGAGCGTAGGCGGGCGAGAGCAGGGCTGTGTTTAAGCTGCCGATATCATCCAGCCCAAATTGGGTATTTACCGGCATACCCAATCCAATTGCCGTTGGCTCTATCGTCGCTAAAGGGCGTATGTAATTGTAAAGTGTGCCTCTATCGTTTTTTTGAACTCCAGGATTGGGAGCATAGATCGCGGTAGGCGTGTCGAATTTCTGCTTTAAGACTTTCGGAAGCGCCAGCGAGCGGTTTAATCCTTGGCAATTAAGTTGACCCAGTCCTGCGTCAGGTTTTTCTCCATGGCGAATCATAACAATGGTTTCATCGGCAAAACAATTCCCGGAGCTTAAAAATACACATGCCAGAATTGTTATTGTCGGCATTACTTTTGAGATTGTTTTTGTAATGAATAATGAATGTTCCATGGTCGCTCCTTAGATTTTATGGATGACAAATTATACATCTGGGATTGCGTAGTAATTATTTTTGGCATGGCGGAATTCGACACGCTATTAGCCTAATCTATTATCAAGCACGGCTGAAAAAGGTATGAATGAAGCAATGATTTATATCGTCTGCCATTGATAATTTTTGTATTTTATTGATGCTTAGATTCTTTAAGTCTCCTACATCCTCCACGTATTTCAAAAAAGCTGTCGAATTTGTTTGCCAATCCAAAAGCATTGAGCAATTAAAAAAATTCCCTGAAACAGAAGAACTTGGTCGTCGGTGATTTTTAATTTCATCAACTCATTTCTTGCAGATTTACTTTTCAGTTGAACTTCATTTGACTCGCTGTTGATCGGTGAAAACATAACGCAGAGAAATTTTATCTTCGTTTTTCGACAAAATCATAAATGATTTTTACAACCAATATTTGGCGATTAATTCGATAATTCATTCACTAATTTGCTCACTAGTAATAAAGAAAAATTAGGCGATTTGGTTGAGAAAACATCGTCAGTAAATTGGGTAATAGTGAAGTAGAAATGGTTGAAATTGTTTTGAGTTAATTTGACGCCTAAGCATGATAACGTCAAATTTTTTTCGGATTGCACCGTACAAGTTAAGGTCATAAAAATCACTTTAGCCAAAATGAAAAACGTTTTCCTACTTTGCAGTCTGCGCATAATTTTGTTGTTAACGAAGTTGGTCTGATGTGAGATGAAACCTATTGTTCGGAGTAGAGATGAAAATTAAAAATTCTTCGACATACATCGTCAAAGTGAGTTTGATGGCGTCCGTTTATAGCTATTTAACCTAACGTGCCATCTCAAATTTTAGGGAAAATTTTGATGCCACCCTTTTGGGTGCCATCCATGGCAGTGGCGCAATTGTTAGCCAGGTGATCATCTCTTGTCTGATTCAGTATGAATGGCTGATAAATCAGATTTGGATTGAATACAGGTAAGAAAATTTTAAAGTTTTAAATATGGACACTCTGCAATTGTTCGTATTTAAAGCTGAATTTATTTTCTAAAAATTAAGCGCTCTTATGTTTTGAATAAGTCGAGTTTAAAAACGGGGATTCCGAAAACCGTCATATAGAGTAGGAAAAATAGGGAGATAGATTATGAGCAATTTGACAGACCGAGTTGTAGCAAAAGCACATGCGTTTCAAGCCAATCTAAAAGCCGCCGCATCTGAAGAAAAAGATGAATTACTAAAATCGGTTCAGGTGGCAAAAGAAAAAGTGCAACAAAGTAAGGCCGCAATTGATCAAGAAGTTGCTTTCAATAGTCTTCAAGTTCATCAGGGTTTGGATCGTATAAAAGAAAAAATTCAGGAGAAAAAAGCTGAAATTCATAACAAGGTCACGGAGACGGAAGCTGATTTCAAATTAAAAAAAGCTGAATTAGAAGCCAAAGCTGCAGAAGATTATGCAGAGCAAGTTCTCTCATTAGCGTTCTACTATTTTGACGAAGCTGAGGTCGCTGCGATCGACGCAATTCTATCTAGACGAACTGTTGATTCGCTTAAAGACTAATCTGACATCAAATATATATTGCAGTGAAACTCAGGTTTCCAACAAAAATTCTATTTTTTTAGAAGTTGGAAACCGTTATTTCACTACTTTATTCCATGGCTGGGTATTTCCCAGATTTTCCATTCAGGCTCGCAGCAAATGCGAGACCTGTTTATAAATAAATGAAACGTCGTTTTTGAATGGAACAGATTATGTTTGGACTTCAAGATAAGATCGCTGGCTTGCTTCATCGCGCATGGTGGACATTGTTATTGCGCGGTATTTTAGCAATAGGTTTTGGTTTCATGGTATTCAATCTACCGATAATTTCCATCCTGTCGATGGTCCTTTGGTTTGGGGTCTATGTTATAGGTGATGGCGTTCTCTCTCTGTGGCTTGCGATCACAAGTGATAAAGAAGGGGAGGAGTGGTGGGTACTTCTGCTACGCGCCATTGTGAGCATATTTATTGGTGTCGTCACGTTGATAACGCCAGGCATTACTGAACTTGCTCTGTATTTCTATATCGCCATTTGGGCAATCTCGGCAGGTTTGATGGAGATAAGTATTGCGATTCGATTGCGCAAAGTTATTGAAGGAGAGTGGGTGTTGATTTTGGGCGGTGTAACGTTGGTTGCGCTTGGCAGTTTTTTAATTTTACGCCCGATCCTAGGTGTCATCCTCGTCATTAACTTAATCTCGGCATTTTATTTGCTTTACGGATTGACTTTAATTTTCTTGGCAATCAAAGCACGCACATTTTCCCATGATTCCTCAATTGCTTCCAATCATTAAAGTTGGCTTCAATTTCGAAGTACAAGCACATGTTTATGCGATTGTAGTTGCTTCATAAATACTTGGTGCGTCGTTTTAAAGCCGAGGCTTTTTTGGGGTGCGATCATTTAAGCTTTGATCGCCCTTAAATTATCTCCGTCGCTGATCAGTTATTTATTTTTCTCATTGTTTAAGCGACGAGAAAGTCAAAAAAAGAGCCGCACTTTGAAGTTGTAAATTCAATTATCTATCCTGATGCTCTACGCAAAAATCTGATCGCCATACGAGAAGTTGCGGTTGTCTTATCATGTTTTTCTATCGTTCGGGAATCAGGATGAGATTCAAATTTAATGAGTTAAAAATGTAGTCGAAGTTAGGAAAGATAATTTTCCATTTTAAGTTTATCGTGTTGGTAAACAAAGCGCTATCTTCGTTTTTCGACAAAATCATAAATGAATTTTACAACTAAAAATTGCTGATTAATTGAATAATCACTGCACTAAATATGAAAAAATATTTGTAAAAAAAAGTGGAAATTTCTTCTTTTTTTTATCAGTAATTATTGAGATTCGCGGGCGAATACTTTGGAAAGTTTGACTCTTCCAAAATAAGATGGCAGATGAATAATATGTCTGACCGGCGTATTCGCAACACGAATTAATGTCCTTAAAGCTGTCCCAGTCGTAAGGTTTTGCATGGTCATTTTTTTTAGGCGATGCAAATTTTTGGGGCACATTAACAAGCTATTTTTGGAGTTGAAATGAAAATTATAAATTCTGTTTCATGCTTATTCAGAGCTACCTTGATTGCAACTGCTTTACACGTATTTATCGGTACTGCGTACGCCGATGAAAAGCCAGTTGCGGCACATCCTGTGCAAACTTTGTTTGCCAATGTACGTGTTTTCGATGGCATTGATAGCAAGCTTAGCAACGTCACCAATGTGCTGGTCAAGGGTAATAAAATTACCACAATATCAAGCGCTGCGATTGTCGCTACGCCTGAGATGACGGTGATCGATGGTAAGGGGCGTACCTTGATGCCAGGTTTGATCGATATGCACACACATATGATGTTTGCTGCCGTGCCTGAGTCTGCTGCTCTGGTCGCTGACATTGGATATTTAAATGTTCTTGCGGTTAAGTCAGCCGGAGATATGTTGTTGCGCGGCTTTACGAGTGAGCGAGAAGCAGGTGGTCCAGTATTTGGTTTGAAGCGAGCAATTGATTCAGGAATCGTGCCTGGTCCCCGGATCTGGCCTTCTGGCGCATTTGTTTCTCAATCCGGTGGTCATGGCGATGATCGTCTTCCCAGCGAGTTCCCAGTTCCTCCGAATTCCTATTCAGCGTTTGAACGCAATGGATTATCCATTATTGCCGATAATCCTGATGAGGTTCGCAAGCGCGTACGCGAAAACTTAGCCCTCGGTGCTTCGCAAATTAAAATGTTGGCAGGTGGCGGAGTTGCTTCAAATTATGATCCACTTGATGTCACTGAATTCACAGTAGAAGAGTTGCGCGCGGGCGTACAGGCAGCAGAAAACTGGGGTACATATGTCATGGTTCACGCCTACACGCCGCGCGCCGTAAGGCAAGCGATCGAGGCAGGTGTTAAGTGTATTGAACATGGTCAATTACTTGATGATGCCACTGCCAAGCTGATGGCGGAAAAAGGCATTTGGTGGGATCTGCAACCATTCCTTGACGATGAAGATGCGATTTATTTTGCGCCGGGCACCATTAATCGTCAAAAGTATATTGAACTTACTGCAGGGACGGATAACGCGTATAAATTAGCCAAAAAATACCATGTCAAAACGGCATTCGGAACAGATACATTATTTGATCCTAAATTGGCTGATAAGCAAGGTAAGCAGCTTGCGAAATTGACGCGTTGGTATACGCCAGCAGAAGTCTTAAAAATGGCGACTTCGGATAACGCATCTTTGTTGGCATTGTCTGGCAATCGTAATCCATATCCAGGTAAATTAGGTGTGGTGCAAGAAGGTGCCTTGGCAGATTTATTACTAGTCGATGGCGATCCTATCGAAAATATTAAGCTCATCGAAGATCCACATAAAAACTTTTTGGTCATCATGAAGGATGGTCATGTCGTCAAAAATATAACCCGATAGTTAATCGTCCAAGATAAAGAAAGCGCGATCTCCAGATCGCGTAATTTTGGGGTTATTAAAAATTCTCACCTTACCGAATTTGTATCTGTATTCGTGTTTAGAACGGAATTTTATAAACTCGCCATTGGATATTGAATCTGGCATGGTTTCATTGTGTTGAGTAAAAAACCTTGATGAAGCTTAGTTATTTTGTTCGCTTGCTCTTAGGCTCGTTACGACGAGCGCTTTGGATTCGATCAAATTGAATAGTTTAAAAAATATTTTAAAGGTGTGAAGAGAATGATAAAAAAAAATGAAAAATTAAAATTGATGGCGCTTGCAGTGCTGACGTTATCCGGTGCTTCTAAAGCTGATAATGTGAGTTTCTACGGTGCTATTGACGCTGGTGTTCCCCCTATGTCAGGATAGATGTCGCGTCAATTAATTCACATCAACCGTATTGGGGCGGAGTAAAGACATGCAGTGAATCGTTATCCAGCAGAACGCAAGGAGGCCATCCTTAAGCAGATGATGCC
>JBMPPG010000009.1:0-209365 GCA_049339905.1 Undibacterium sp. SXout11W | reverse complement strand
GAAGCGAGATTATGCAGCACTTATTCTACCCTGTCAACTCCCTGATTGCTTTTGCTGTTCGTTTCGATGCATCTTATGCAGATGTTGTCGCTTTCGCGTCAATTTCATCAAACCAAACCGCCGGAGTCGCTGGCTGCTGCTTTCTTGCTTCCCGTTTTAGCGGGAGGCGAACTATAGCAAAGTTCGCCCCTTGAAAGCAAGGGAGTAACGTAAATTATTTACACTGAATTTGAACCGGAGAATATGACTAACGGTCAAGCGCGTCCGCGGACTTTAATACAGATGCAATCGCACGGTCAAATAAACTCTCGCTTTCAACCAAGCGTGCCGTACCGTGGCTCAAATGCTTGCAGAAGCTATCGATTGAAATAACAGCCGGTGCTTCATGCGATTTAAAGCTCAGTACCATACTATTAGTACCAGGGCTAACCCAATGTATGCAGCCCCGATAAAATATACCGTCCAGATTCATTTCAATTGGGACGCCACTGATAAGTCGTGAACGCAATTCTTGCATATCAATTGCGCG
The DNA here is from genome assembly GCA_049339905.1 of Undibacterium sp. SXout11W. Lineage (GTDB taxonomy): Bacteria > Pseudomonadota > Gammaproteobacteria > Burkholderiales > Burkholderiaceae_D > Undibacterium. The sequence continues at coordinate 208,836 of JBMPPG010000009.1, read as the reverse complement.
AACCGGCTTTCCGATCCGGATCATTCCGTCTTTTGCATCTTTAAAGGCAGTCCCATCTGCATCGAGCATCATCACCGCCAATCCTAGCTCCTCCAGAATGTCGATTAAATATTTCTGCATTTCTGGGGATTTGTCCTCTGTTGCAATATCAGAAATGATGACTGGTGGTTGATTTACAAACTCATCAAAAATCGCATACATTTTTTCCAGCGAAGAGTCTGGTACCGCATCGACCGCTGGCTTCATTGCTCGTCCGTGCGCATCATTGAGCCAATTCAATAATGCATTTTGTTTGAACTGTCCCCATCCGAGCATGTCCATTCCGTAGCGCAGACTCTCCAACATCGGCTGCAACAGAGCGGAAAAATGCTGACGATCTTCATTACTAAACTTAGGGCGAATGCTCCAGATAATTTCTGGAACAAATGTTCTGAAGCGCATTGCCAATTCTGGCTCTCTGCGATCTGCCAGATTGATCGCCCGCACCCATTCGCTTTCGAGGAATGATAAAAATTGCGGTGGCAAACTCATCGATGCCAATGCTGTCTTCAGGGTGCGTGAGGTCTGTTCGAATTGGCTATAACGTATCTGTGCTTCTTCTATCGACTTCACGGTACGCCGGATGACTTTGTCTTGAAGGCGTAGCTCCCGCAGCACAAAGGTGTCAAAACGATTCAAAATTCTTTCAAACAAGCCGGGAATTTCACAGTCGTGCTTTGCCAGGGTTTTGAAGATGCGTCCAAATTCTTGCTCAAACTGTGCTTCGCTGGATTCCACGTATTGCACACCCAATGCAACTGTTGCGATGCGATTGATTAACATTTTTGCCGGATGCTGCTTTCCGCTCAAGAACCCTTGATCGGTGAGTGCCAACTGCAATAGCAAAAATTGCAAGCGTCCAATCTGTACACGCAAATTGATAGGCAACAGTGAATCAAACAAGATCGACTCAAAAACCATCGCCACAACATCAGTAGTCATTTGCTCCGCATTGGATCTCGCCAACTGAAACAAAACTTCGCGCTGTTCGTGGATTAAATTTCTGACTTCACCGTGTTCATTCAACATTTTGGAAGCAGATGGGGTCAGCAGTTTATGCATTTGCCCCACAATTGCTGGAAAATCAAGGCCTGCAAATGAGAATTTAGCGGTTGTGCTTGCCAGGATACCGGCAGAGATTGCAGCATCATGCGCGGCCTGCAATTGATGCACCAATTGGCGCACTATGGATAAATTTTGAGAACCAGAACTTCCGCGCGGACTGACTGCTTGCGCCGGTGGACGCGCTCTGGATTTCGTCTCCCAGCTCAAATCTTCTTCTGCGCCGAAAGCGATACGCAACATGTCCCCAAGACCAGCGCCACCGTCCAACCATCCTAACGTATGCGATTCATGTTCGCTGAGTGCGACCTGATCGGCGGCCGCTTTCGAAAATCCGGCACGACCGCGTACCGCGAGAAATAATTGCTCTATGTTAATTCCGGGTTTAGTCATCAATTCGGGGAATTCATTTGCTGCCGATCCCGACAATGAGGACGTTGCTGAATAGCCTCTTTGAACGGGGCGACCAATACCCAAATGATGTTGCTGAGTTTCTGCAAGTATTGAAGAGACGTTTGAACGAGATGGTAAAGTTTCCGGGGTCTTATTGATCTTCAATACCAATTGCGCGCTAATACCCTGTTCTGCCAAATTGGCATTTGCACGTTGGTACATTTCAAGAACATGGCTATTGATCGTCTCACCAATTTGCGTAATTAATATCGCAGTTTGTTCTGCCGATAATTTTAGTGCCTCAACTGATAGCGAAATACAACGCGCAATTAAATAAGGACGAAATGGATTTTCACGCTCACATATATCATCTTGTCCGAACAAAATGGCCAGCCGGATATTAAGATCCACCAATTCCTGGCCTGCTGTATCGCGAAAAAGTTGGGTAATATTATTAAAGCGAAGCGAATTTTCAAAAGTTGATGAATCAAGCAGGCCGATATTGTCCAACGACAAGGAAAGCGCAGAGGAAGACGGGCGGAAATTTTGATAGGTCGTTTCTATACTTCGGGTGAGCAATTGATCCATATTCAGGCTCAATTCTTGCAAAAGAAGTTCGCGATGTTCTTGCAGCGCTGCGCGAGTTCGAAAAATGTCCGTTTGCTCAATGGTCGAACTGCAAGCGTTGGCCTTGGCGAACATGGTCTCAATAGCAGGTGCTACGATATGTTGGGTCGCGTTTTGAAACGTGGTGAAAAATTCTGAGCGCGCACGTATTAGTAGTTCCTTCGGCTGCATACTGATCCTATTGCATAAATTACTTCATACAATATACAGAATGCCCACCTTAGTTTGCAAATTTATGTAAACTAAGGCAAGGTTCTGGAGGAGAACTCTCGGTCAAGCAGCTTTCTTTTTGCGTGTAGCAACTTTTTTAATTGGTGCACTAACTTCTGCCGCAGTCTCTTTGGCATCTGCTGCTTTCGATTTTGACTTCCCTGCGGCTGGAGCCTTGGCCTTGCGCTCCTCAAATTCAAAACTGATTTTGCCATCCTTCGCTCTGACGAGGAAAGCTTTAAATGGACGGCGGGTACGCTGCGAAACAAAACCAGGCATCAAATCAGTTTTACCATCAACCAATAACTTCACCATTTGTTCCGGCAAAATTTCTTGTTGCAGGATAATGCGTCCACTGCGAAAATCGCAAGCCTTTGGCTTGGCCATGGATTTTTCGCACACATAATTTAATGGCATTTCGTAGACTCCGCTACCACACTTTGGACATGGTCCGAGCGAAGTATGACCGCTGAAATCAACGCCTTCACCCTCTTCACCGTCATCCTGATTCTGGCCGAAATCGAATTCCAGTTTTAAATTATTGTGTTCAGTATCAGTCACAATTTTCAACACAGCTGCAAACGGACGACCCATTTTAGAGCGGAAGCCTTGTAGTGGTCCGATTTCACGTTTTGCCAATAACTCTTCGACCTCAGCCACTTCAAATTGACGGCTGCCCGGTGTTTTACTCATCGAGAATTCACAATTGGTACAGGCGAAACGACGATAATTTTCTTTCACCACACCACCACAATGAGGGCAAGGAGTGTGTAAGGTCGCATAATCACCAGGAATGGTGTCGTTGTCGTATTCTTTGGCACGCTTAACTATAATTTGCGTCATCTGGGCAATTTCGCGCATAAATTCTTCGCGGCTGATTTTGCCTTTTTCCATTTGCGAGAGTTTGTATTCCCACTCGCCGGTTAATTCTGGCGAAGTCAGTTCATCCACGCCAAGACCACGCAACAAGGTCATCAACTGGAAAGCCTTAGCGGTCGGCATCAATTCACGCCCTTCGCGCAGCAGATATTTTTCGGTCAACAAACCTTCAATAATTGCAGCGCGAGTTGCCGGAGTACCCAGTCCTTTGCCAGCCATCGCATCGCGCAAGTCGCCATCGTCGACCAGTTTTCCGGCACCTTCCATGGCCGACAATAAGGTCGCCTCGCTATAACGAGCAGGTGGCTTTGTGACCAGTCCATGGGATGTAACTTGGTCTGCCAATACTTTTTCACCTTTAGCGACGGCGACCAGAGTGCCTTTGCCTTCGGTATCTTTTTCTTCCAGCGCCTCTTTGCCATAAATCGCTAACCAACCAGCGTTGGTCATGACTTTGCCTTCGGTTTTAAAGTGATGACCTGTGACTTCGGTAATGCGGGTAGTCACCTGGAATTCTGCTGCCGGGAAGAACACTGCCATAAAGCGGCGTGTGACCAGGTCATACAATTTTTGTTCAGGTTCCGATAGGTTTTTCGGCGCCTGGCCAGTCGGGATGATCGCAAAGTGATCACTGATCTTACTGTTATCAAAAATGCGCTTGTTCGGTTTAACCCAGTTGCTTTTTAAGATCTGGCTGGCAAACTGATAGTAATTATTGTTTTCAGAGATCGTACTCAGTGTCTGTTTGACGGTATCCAGATAGTCTTCTGGTAAATGACGCGAATCAGTACGTGGATAAGTCAGGACTTTGTGTTTTTCGTATAATGCCTGTGCGAGACCCAAAGTATTTTTAGCTGAGAAACCAAATTTCGCATTCGCTTCGCGCTGCAAACTCGTCAGATCAAACAAACCTGGCGCCATCTGTGTCGCTGGCTTGGATTCTTCAGTCACATTGCCCTGGCGTCCTCGACAAGCGGCAACGATGGTATCAGCAGCCAGTTTGCTCCATAGGCGTTCCGCCTTTTTTTCAGGGTCATGTTCGTCTTTTTTGAACTGCTGATCCATCCAGCGGCCTTCATAAATACCGGCGGCGCAGACGAATTCGGCACGAACTTCCCAAAAGTCACGCGAAACGAATTTTTTAATTTTTTCTTCACGTTCAACCACGATAGACAAAGTTGGCGTTTGCACACGACCAACCGTGGTCAGGTAGAAGCCACCTTCTTTGGAGTTGAATGCGGTCATGGCACGGGTACCATTAATGCCAATCAGCCAATCAGACTCGGAACGGCAACGCGCAGCGTCTGCCAAAGGCATCATGTCGTCATCGCTGCGCAATTTCTGAAACCCATCCCGAATCGCGCCTGGTGTCATTGATTGCAGCCACAGGCGCTTTACCGACTGTTTTGCTTTTGCATGCTGGGCGATCAAACGGAAAATCAACTCACCTTCGCGGCCCGCGTCACATGCGTTAATTAGGGCAGACACGTCTTTACGTTTAATTAACTTGGTCAGTACTTTTAAACGCGTTTCGGTTTTTGCGATCGGGTTCAACGCAAAGTATGGAGGAATCATGGGTAAATGAGTAAAACTCCATTTGCCGCGCTTAACATCGTATTCTTCAGGAACGGTAATCTCTAACAAATGACCGACCGCTGAGGACAGTACATAATCGTCAGATTCAAAATAATCATCATGCTTGGTGAAACCTCCCAAGGCTTTCGCAATATCGGCGGCGACTGAGGGTTTTTCGGCAATGATGAGCGTTTTTGTCATTTCGGGGTTCTCGAATGGTGTTCTGTGCAAGGAAACAATGTCGAATGTACAACATTTTCCGTAAATAAGCGTAAGACTAACCTAAATTAGCGGGGAATGATAAGCGTGACAGTCTAAAAATCGCAATCAATATGCGATTTTTGTCAGAAATCTCTGAATATTGAAATGATTAATGCAAAAGGCGGGTGGCATTGTCGTCATCTGACAACAATAATTCATCAAACATCAACATATCTGGTTCCGCACCCTGACTCCACAACATCATCAGGACGATGATACGTAACTTATCCAAAGGCAAGGGTGACTCGTTCACTGCCAATGCCCGTTCAATAACGATTTCACGTTGCAGAGAGGTCAATAAACCAGCTGATTCAAGAAATTGTATAAAACCTATCGCCTGAGATCCTAATGCGGATTGCTCGATCGGAGCGTAAACACGAAAGCCCGTAGAACTCTTAGGTGCAGGCTGAGTCTGATCGGTGGTCATGGCCAAGCCAGTAAGCCAATCCAGTGCTTCTGAAATTTCGTCTTCGGGAAAACCAACAGCGGACAATTTTTTGACTAATGCAGCTGTATCCGGACACGCATCAGGACGGTAATAAGTTTCGTAGAGGTAAACAAGAATATCAAACATGGCACCACTGTATCTGTTGCAGGAGTTTCGGACAAGTCCCTTACGCGAGATTGCGACATAGTTTTCTGTAATTTATATACTCTCTTGGAGTATGCTCATAGACATACAAGCAATTATTATGATCATTAGAGCATTAAAAATACTCCCCTACCATCAGGGCGAACTTATGCAACAGTCTGAGATTCAAGTTGATCAACACATAAAGTACGATGTTTGGGAGAGACCGTGTTTGCCAACTCAAGCCAGGCGACGATAAAGTCCGCCAGGTAGCGCTTCAATTTGCCCAGCTAATTCCAAGTTTAATAGTTGAGCATTCAAACATCCCATATCTAAACCACTCACCAGCGCCAGCGTATCCAATGGTGTCGGATCGAATGCAATATTGGCTAATAAACCCGTGACGGGAATGATTTTCTCATGAAATAAGTCGCATTTATGCGCAGGGTCGGAAAGTACTTTAAGCTTGGGGAGTGACAATTGCAATTCTTCTACAATATCTTGTGCAGACTCAACTAATTTTGCCCCTTGCTTAATCAGTTGATGACAACCTTTTGCCAAGGGCGAATGAATGGAGCCTGGGATGGCGAATACTTCACGCCCTTGCTCAGCTGCCATGCGTGCGGTAATCAATGAACCGGATTGCGCGGCCGCCTCAATGACCAGCACACCAAGTGCCAGACCAGAAATAATCCGGTTGCGGCGTGGGAAATTGGACGCAACCGCGGGTGTACCAAGTGAGTATTCACTTACTATGCAACCTGATTCAGCTATAGCATGGGCAAGTTCGCGATTTCTGGCGGGATAAACAATATCAGCGCCGGTACCTATCACCGCAACGGTAGAAGCCATGCCGCGCAAAGCTCCCTGATGAGCAGCAGCATCGATGCCAGCAGCCAACCCAGAGGAAATGGTCAGTCCGGCATGACTAAGAGTTTCTGAAAACAACTCTGCATTGCGTATGCCCTGGGCGGTAGCATGGCGACTACCAACCACGCCGATCCCACGTGATGACAGCAAATCGAGGCGCCCCTTCGCATACAAAACAATTGGCGGGTCAGGAATTTCCAGCAACGCTGGTGGGTAGGTCGTATCTGCCAGCGTCAGTATATGGTTATTCGGTTGCTGGCACCACTTCTGAGTTTTTTCAACCAGCGCCAGAAAGGTGGGGGAGGGAGTTTGAAGTAAGGCTTTGGCAATTCTGGGACCAACTTCGGCAGCGAGTTGTTCAAAGGTGCAAGCAAATATCTGCTCAGGCAGTCCGAACACGGTCAATAACTTGCGTGCTGTTACGGCACCAACCCCTGGTGTTTGCTCCAGTCGCAACCAGGGGAAGAAATCCGGATACAAATTAACAACCTGTCATGCAACGTGTAGCACCGCAATTACTGCGGAGACCGCGCCACGTCGCCCACCTTAACAAAATCTCTGACCTGCATCACCAACCCATAAGAAATATTGTCAAAAACGCGGAAAATAAACACATTGCCGTACAATTCATCAGGCAATTTCACCTCGCGATTTTCATCAGTACGGTCTCGAATGGTTGCACCATGACGCTCTAAAGCCATGACGGTACCAACATCAACACCACTTTCGCTGCCACGATTAATTGTCACGATCTGGTTTTGACCAGCAACAGATACACCACCATATACGCTGACGATACGCGCTTTGATGTCGTCTGAAGGCGGATGGGGTACATAGCTCAGAATCGGGGTTGGTGGCAATGGTAACAAACGATCACCAGCTGACATTTCTTCTTTGGAATTGACGACGATGAAGGTATGAACATCGCCTTCATCGCCTGCTTCACGATCCAATTTCAAGGTACCGACAAAGGCTGCTTCATAGCCTATCACTGCCTTTGTATCCGGATCTTTGAGCTCCACACCAGGCCGGAATACCTGAAACGAGGTACCGCCATCCAAATCACCACGCACATAGGCTTTCTCACCCTGACCAAGATTGACTCTGCTTTCACTGGCAGAAACAATACGCGGCGTTCTATCCAACGTAGTACGTTCAACAATCAGCGGCTGCGACAAGAATGGCTCAATCACGGATGAAGGAATAGATGGAATCGCATCGACACCCAACCCCTCTACGCGCGAACGAGGTGTCCACTTCACACTGGGGACACCACCACCTGCGCCATTGGTACCGGAGACATTACCGAGGCGCAAACGTTGATTGACGCGGTCAAAATACACAATTTGACCAGGATAAATCCAATGCGGATTGCGAATATCTTCTTTGTTCATTCCCCAGACTTGCGGCCAGCACCACGGATTTTGCAAAAATTGTGCTGAAATCCCCCACAAAGTATCGCCTCTGACAACTTCATGCTTGTCCGGTGCATCCGGTAAAAATGTACATTTACTACTATTTGCCACTGCCTGTGCCTGCGCTAAGCTAGCGTCAGCTGGAGCCGCAAACAAAACTGCTGGCGCAAATGAGATACCAGCAACGAGGATGGCGGTGATTGTGCTAAACTTTTTCATGTACATTATCCGATGCAAAATGCTGCAAAACAGCAAACTGGCATGCACGCAGGCAAACGCTTGCAAAACTTGCCAAATTGAATCAAATTCTGCCCATAAATCCTTGAACTAGCAAGAAAAACTACGCAATTGCCTCCTTGGCTTGTTGTGAAAAGTCTTATGTCCATATTAAATATTTTGCGGTATCCCGATCCGCGCCTCCATAAAAAGGCAAAACCGGTCACTGTTTTTGACGATAAGTTGAAAAAACTCATCGCCGACATGGCGGAAACCATGTATGACGCCCCTGGCGTCGGCCTGGCCGCGTCCCAAGTGGATGTGCATGAACAACTTGTCGTGATTGATACATCGGAAACGAACGATCAATTGCAAGTTTTTATTAATCCTGAAATTACTTGGGCCAGTGCAGAAAAGAAAGTCTATGACGAAGGCTGTCTGTCGGTTCCTGGCATCTACGACGGTGTAGAACGCCCGGCCGAGGTCAAAGTCAAGGCGCTTGATGCGAACGGCAATCCATTTGAAATCCATGCCGATGGTCTGCTTGCAGTCTGTATCCAGCATGAAATGGATCATTTACTCGGTAAAATTTTTGTCGAGTATCTGTCGCCACTCAAGCGTAATCGCATCAAAACCAAAATGATCAAAGAAGAGCGCGAAATCGCTCGCAAAGAGGCAAACCGCAGATGAAAGTAATTTTTGCTGGTACGCCGGAATTCGCCGCAACAGCGCTGGCAGCCTTACATCAGGCCGGTCATGAAATTGTGCTGGTGTTAACCCAGCCTGACCGTCCGGCCGGGCGCGGCATGCAATTGCAGGCATCGGCAGTCAAGCAATATGCGCTCTCTCACAACATGCCCGTGACGCAACCGGTGTCATTGCGTTTAAACGGTAAATACCCTGAGGTTGCAGCCGAAGCGCACGCCTTATTACAGAGCACGCCACATGACGTGATGGTAGTTGCCGCTTACGGTTTGATCTTACCTTTGTCAGTCCTGAATATCCCACCTCTGGGGTGTCTGAATATTCATGGTTCTTTACTGCCGCGTTGGCGCGGAGCCGCACCTATTCATCGCGCTATTGAAGTCGGCGACACCGAGACTGGCATCACCATCATGCAAATGGAAGAGGGTTTAGATACCGGCCCTATGTTGGTGGCTGAAAGCGTTGCGATCAAAAACACAGACACGACCGGCAGTTTGCACGATACGCTCGCGGCCATGGGTGGGAAATTGATTGTGGAAGCCTTGCATTTGCTTGAACAAGGGAAGTTACCCGCAACGGTACAGCCGGAGGAAGGCGTCACTTACGCCGCCAAAATCAGCAAAGAAGAAGCGAGTCTGGATTTTATGCAATCCGCCGACACCTTGGCGCGAAAAATCCGCGCTTTTAATCCTTTCCCTGGTACGCATGCGCAATATGGCGACAAAACGATTAAAGTTTTTGCCGCCCATCCCGTTTCCCAAAACAGTAATGGGGTTGAACCAGGAAAAATCCTGAGCGCATCCGCACATGAAGGCATCATCGTTGCCTGCGGAGAAGGCTGCTTACAACTCACTGAATTGCAAAAGCCCGGTGGCAAACGCTTACCAACGGCTGATTTTCTGCAAGGATTCCCACTCCCTGCCGGTAGCAGGTTCGCATTAAAACCATAATTAATGCAGCAAAAAAACGACAGCTTCTGTACAAAATCACCAACAAGCTACGCATTCAGATCGAAAACCTGCGTTTACTTGTTGGTGCTGAGCAAATTCTTTGTTGTCCATTAAGACTTGTTGTATTCTCTTAGGCTCAATATCGGTCATCATCGGTCTTTTCTATTGTGATGATCCTGGCAAGAATTTAAAAAGGTAAGCGCATGAAGAAACTTCTACCCGTTGCCGTTGCAGCAGTGCTGCTGGCGGGTTGTTCCACACCGTTCTATGATGGCGCAAAGACCACCAGTCCAGCGACTGACAAGCCATCTGAGCTACACGTTGTATCGAATTGGTTGTTAATAGCCAAAGATGTCGCTGACCAGATAAAACTGGGAACCGACAAAATTGGAGCGCCCGTATTTGTTACTCCACCTGGTAATACCAGCAAATTTGCCCAAGCGTTTTATACTCAGGTTGTTACCTCATTGGTCAATCAAGGCGTCACTGTCAGAAAATTCAATGATGGCACCGCCCAAATTATCGACATTGATACGCAACTAGTGCGCTTCTCGGCTGAAAGATCAGAAAACCGCCGCTTTCTGGGTATTTCTGGATTTAGTTCCTCGGCTAGTACCACTGAAGCACCGTCTGCTTATGAAGTGATTGTAACAACGTCGCTGATCAAAAATTCGCAATACGTTGCCCGACGGACAGATGTATATCCCGTCAATGAATACGACGCATCGCTCTATAACAAAGATGCTGAATTTAAATTTAAAGTCACCGGAGGCCAATAATGTTGAAACAACTTGTACTTGCTGTTAGCTGCGGCGTGTTATTCAGCGGATGCTCAAACATGGGCAATTTCGGTATTAATTCTTCTGGCACTTCTGCTGCCGCACTTTCATGGAAAGAAGCAGAATCCAACGAATTTATTCCTACCAACCAAAAAGCCGCAACGGCTTTGATCGCATCTGCTGGTAACTCTCTCGACAAATCACGTCCATTGATCGTAGCTACACTGGCTAACATCAATGCGCTGGAAGAATCGTCGCCGTTTGGACGCATCGTTGCGGAACAAGTTGCTGGGCAATTTACGCGCTCCGGCTATCAAATGTTGGAAATGAAATTCCGTGATAAAGTTTTCATTAAACAAAATGTTGGTGAGTTATTACTGACCCGCGAAATCAAAGAAGTCGCCCAAAATCATAGTGCTCAGGCAGTGATTGTCGGTACTTATGCAGAAAGCGAAAAAATGGTTTTCGTTAATCTGAAATTGATTCGTCCAGGTGACAACATCGTTCTCAGCACTTACGACTACGCTTTGCCAATGGACAGAACTGTCAAATCTTTGCTCGGTCGTCACTAACAAATAGCATCCCGATACGCCACTTACGGCCTTTTGTGAGGCCGGGGTGGTGCAAATACTCCCCGCCTGTATCAAAATCAGCAAATCTCTCGCCCAATTATTTCAATGGGAAAGAGGATAATTTGACTGATACTCCCCCTCATCATTATTTGTACTTGTACTTACGTTTTAAACATCGCCCCCTGCGCGGCGTGACTGATCGCCAATACTGCCGGATGGGTTAGTTTGCGCTGGACGGAAATGGCATAAAACTGCTCGCATATATCCTCGGTGCTACCTATCAGTTTCACATCAAACTGGCGCATTACCATATCGGCGATCACACTTGGTGCGGCAAACATACCAGCACCAGCCTGGCCAAACGCACACATCAAGGCACTATCATCAAACTCGCCAGCAATTCGTGGATGCAGATTTTGCAGATCCATCCATTGCAATAAACGCGAACGCATTGCTGCATCTTCACCCGGCATCAAAAATGGCGCTACCTCCAGACAGAATGGGAAATTCTGCGGATACTGCTCGCTCAAAGCCGTCGTCGCAAAAAAACTCACCCCCGACTCGCCTAACAGATGATTATAGGCACGAACTTTTGCATTCACTGGCATCGGGCTATCTGAGATTACCACGTCGAGTTTGTGGGCAGCCAATTCAGCCAACAAGACATCGAATTTGCCTTCGCGGCAATTAATACGTAGCGTCTGCGGCAATTGCATAGCGGGTTCTAAAAGCTTGTAGGCGACGATTTTTGGCAAGGCATCGGACACACCAACCCGTAACTGCAAAGTGCGTTCGGTGGGGCGATGATGCAATACTTCTTCGAGCTCCTGTCCCAGCGCAAAGATATCTTCAGCGTAACTCAGTACCAGACGTCCAGCTTCGGTCAGTTCCAGATTACGCCCGCTTTTACGAAATAAGGCCTCTCCTTGGTTCTGCTCAAACAAACTCAACTGTCCGCTGATGGTTTGCGGGGTAAGATGCAATTGCTCACTGGCGCGCGCGATACTACCCGCTTTGGCAACAGCCCAAAAATAGTGCAAATGTTTGTAATTTAAATTGGACATTATCAGCCTGGAAATAAAATACATCGAATTTTACGAAGTGTTTTTCAATTATATTCGACTTTTATTTCAATTCACTTGCAACTAAACTTGTGTTATCCCTTCTAATAAAGGGCAAAGACAATTGTATTTGCATCAATTTGCAAAATTTGCATTCATGTCTTCATTATTTCAGGAGAAACGTATGAAAATCACTGGTCGTACCAACGCACGTGACGTGCAAACTGTTGACTATGTCGACAGCACAGCGAGCGAGAGTTTGAAAGTCTTACGCAACACGTATATGTTGCTTTCGATGACGTTGCTGTTTTCTGCGTTGACCGCAGGTTTAACCATTGCTTACGCCATTCCTGGACCTGGATCAATTCTGACCTTAGTTGCCTATTTTGGTTTATTGTTTGCCACGAACAAACTTCGCAATAGCGCGTGGGGCATCTTGTCCGTATTCGCCTTAACCGGCTTTATGGGTTATAGCTTAGGCCCTATCCTGAGTCACTATCTTCATCTGCCTGGCGGCACAGCGACTGTGATGACAGCGATGGGTATGACTGGTCTGATTTTTATGGGATTGTCTGCGTACGTGCTGATCAGCAAACGCGATTTCAGCTTTATGGGCGGCTTCCTGATGGCTGGCATGATCGTGGCACTGGTAGCTAGTCTGGGAGCGATTTTCTTTCAGATTCCAGCATTGTCGTTGACCATTTCTGCCGTCATGGTGTTGTTGATGTCCGGCATGATCTTGTTTGAAACAAGTAACATAATCCATGGTGGCGAAACCAATTACATCATGGCAACCGTCAATCTGTACGTAACCATTTTCAACCTGTTCATCAGCCTGTTGCAGTTGTTGGGCTTTGTAGAAAGAGACTAAACCATGTTGCATTCTGTCGCAGAACCCTGGATGTGGGCTGTCTTCATAGGCTTTGTGTTTGCCATGCTGGCGGTCGATGTCTTCGCACTTGGTGGTTCACGTGCACATAAAGTCAGCATCCGGGAAGCGGCGGTATGGTCGGTTATCTGGGTCAGCCTGGCGTTAGGCTTTGATGCCGGTCTCTGGTTGTATCTAAAGCAAACCGCGGGAGCGGAAGTAGCGACCGCAAAAGCCATGGAATTTCTGACTGGCTACGTGATTGAAAAATCACTGTCAGTCGACAATGTGTTCGTATTTTTGCTGATCTTTGGGCATTTTTCTGTACCTGTTCAATATCAGCGCAAAGTCCTGCTGTACGGCGTAGTCGGTGCCATCGTCATGCGCATTATCATGATTTTGGCAGGTAGTTGGGTAGTAACGCAGTTTGCCTGGGTGATGTATTTGTTTGGCATTTTCTTGCTCATTACTGGTGCAAAAATGTTGTTTTCAAATCACGAGGCAGATGTAGAAAACAATCCGGTATTGAAGTTAGCGAAGAAGTTACTCCCCTTTACCAATGAGTTTCATGAGGAAAAATTCAGCATTAAACGAGACGGAAAACGGTTTTTCACCCCTTTGCTGTTGGTGTTAATTCTGATTGAGGTCTCAGATGTCATCTTTGCGGTTGACTCGATCCCGGCCATTTTTGCTGTAACGACCGACCCATTTATTGTGTTCACCTCGAATATCTTCGCCATCATGGGCTTGCGTGCTTTGTATTTCCTGTTGGCGGACATGGCGGATCGTTTCCATTTGTTGAAATTTGGTCTGGCATTCGTACTGATGTTTGTCGGCATCAAAATGCTCATCGTTGAATGGATGCATGTACCTACCGATGTTTCTCTCATGGTCATTGGTGTCATCCTTGGTGGCTCCATCGTAGCTAGCTTATTAACCAGCCGCAATCAGCACAAGATCTGATAAGCATTGTATTGATTTCCCTTTGGGCATATCTTTTTATAAAGGATATGCCCTTTTTTATCAATAATTGATCCGTATTACTGGTTCTCGCTTGCTCTTAAGCAAAGAACGCATATCCATGTAACCACAATGTATAAGCAAAAACCCGTAAAAACCCACCATCATGCGTCCAAGCCTTTGATCTGACGTATAATTATTTCTCCCAGCGCCGATTTGAGATTCAGATTGCGGGCGCGTAATAAGTGCTGCTAAAAGGACGTCGCCCGATCCGCCTGCATGCACAAGCCGATCGGGTTTTTTGCTTTTAGCGAGTGAACATCATGAACTTATCCCTGCCAGTCTCTGCCACCGAAATCCGTTTGCGTGAAATTTTGCAACAACGCATCATGATACTGGACGGTGCGATGGGTACCATGATCCAACGCTACAAGCTGACCGAAGAAGACTATCGCGGCGAGCGCTTTAAAGACTTTGTCGTTCCTGGCAAAGAACTATTCGTCAAAGGCAATAACGAATTATTGACCTTAACCCAGCCGCATATCATTCAAGAAATCCATGAGCAATATCTGGCAGCTGGCGCCGACCTGATCGAGACCAATACCTTTGGTGCAACGACCGTCGCGCAAGACGATTACCATATGGCGCATCTGGCCTATGAAATGAACGTGCAAGCGGCAAAAATTGCGCGTGCGGCATGTGACAAATATTCGAGCGCCGACAAACCACGCTTTGTCGCGGGTGCTTTGGGTCCAACGCCAAAAACTGCCTCGATTTCACCCGATGTGAATGACCCAGCCGCACGTAATGTGACGTTTGATCAACTGGTCGCGGCCTATCTGGAGCAAACCCGTGGTCTGGTCGAAGGTGGTGCCGATGTGCTGCTGGTCGAAACTATTTTTGATACGCTCAATTGCAAAGCCGCGTTGTTTGCGATTGACCAGTATTTTGAAGAAACTGGCAAGACTTTGCCTATGATGATTTCTGGCACGGTGACGGATGCCTCTGGGCGTATTTTGTCAGGACAGACCGTGCCGGCATTCTGGAATTCTGTTCGTCACGCCAAACCGCTGACCATTGGCTTAAATTGCGCTTTGGGCGCAGCGTTGATGCGTCCGTATGCCGAAGAATTATCCAAAATCGCAGACACCTTTGTGTGTATTTATCCAAATGCCGGTTTGCCTAACCCCATGAGCGATACAGGCTTTGATGAGTTGCCTGCCGATACCTCAGCATTGCTAAAAGAATTTGCGGAAGCGGGCTTTATCAACATCGCTGGTGGATGCTGCGGTACCACGCCACCCCACATCAAAGCGATTGCTGACATCTTGCAAACCCAGGCACCGCGCGTCTTGCCGACGATAGAACCAGCAATGCGATTGTCAGGGCTGGAGCCATTTACCGTTGATGCGCAGTCACTGTTCGTCAATGTTGGTGAGCGAACGAACGTCACGGGTTCCAAAGCCTTTGCCCGTTTGATTTTGAATGAACAATACGACGAAGCATTAGCCGTCGCCCGTCAGCAGGTGGAAAATGGCGCGCAGGTTATCGACATCAACATGGATGAGGCGATGCTCGATTCACAAGCCGCGATGACGCGGTTTTTGAATCTGATCGCCTCAGAACCGGATATTGCGCGCGTGCCCTTGATGATCGACTCATCAAAATGGTCGGTGATTGAAGCAGGTTTGAAATGCGTGCAAGGTAAAGCCATCGTCAACTCGATTTCCATGAAAGAAGGCGAGGCGGAATTCCTGCGTCAGGCAACACTGTGCAAACGTTATGGTGCGGCGGTGATCGTCATGGCCTTTGATGAAAAAGGGCAAGCCGATACGTATCAACGCAAGATAGAAATTTGCGAACGTGCGTATCGCCTTTTAGTCGACAAATTAAACTTTGATCCGCAAGATATTATTTTCGATCCGAATATTTTTGCGGTCGCCACCGGTATTGAAGAACACAACAATTACGCGGTGGATTTTATTGAAGCAACACGCTGGATACATCAAAATCTGCCAGGCGCAAAAATCAGCGGTGGCGTTTCGAACGTGAGCTTTTCATTCCGCGGCAATGACCCCGCACGTGAAGCAATTCACACCGTATTTTTGTATCACGCGATTCAAGCTGGCATGACTATGGGCATCGTCAATGCCGGCATGGTTGGTGTCTATAGCGAACTGGCACCAGAATTACGCGAACGCGTGGAAGACGTGGTGCTCAATCGCCGCGAAGACGCGACTGAGCGCATGATTGAATTTGCCGCGACCCTTAAAGCCGGTGGCAAAAAAGAAGAAGCCACGCTGGAATGGCGTAGCGAACCAGTTGGCAAACGACTGGCACATGCGATGGTGCATGGCATTACGCAATGGATTGTCGAAGATACCGAAGAAGCACGCCAGGAAATCATGAACAGCGGTGGTCGCCCAATTCAAGTGATTGAAGGACCGTTGATGGCTGGCATGAATATCGTCGGCGATTTATTCGGTCAGGGCAAAATGTTTTTGCCACAAGTGGTGAAGTCAGCACGCGTCATGAAGCAAGCGGTAGCACATCTGGTGCCGTTTATCGAAGAAGAAAAGAAGCGCAGCGGCGACAATAAGCCCAAAGGCAAAATCGTCATCGCCACCGTCAAAGGTGACGTGCATGACATTGGTAAAAACATCGTCACCGTGGTTCTGCAATGCAATAATTTTGAAGTGGTAAACATGGGCGTCATGGTGCCGTGTTCAGAAATTTTAGCGAAAGCAAAAGCAGAAAACGCGGACATCATTGGCCTCTCAGGATTGATCACGCCATCACTCGAAGAAATGGCCTATGTCGCTAAAGAGATGCAACGCGATCCGCATTTCCGCATGATGAAGATACCGCTGATGATTGGCGGCGCAACCACCAGCCGCGCTCATACGGCTGTCAAAATCGCGCCGAATTACGAAGGTCCTGTCGTCTACGTGCCGGACGCATCGCGTTCTGTATCAGTCGCACAATCCTTGCTGACACCAGAAAGCCGCGACCAATACATCGCTGATTTAGGCACTGATTACGAACGCATCCGCGTTCAACACGCGAATAAAAAAGCCACGCCAATGGTGACGCTGGCACAAGCTCGCGCCAATAAAATGAAGCTCGGCTTTGACGGCGCCAATACGCCTGTCAAACCAAAGTTCATCGGTCGTCGGATATTTAAAAACGTCGATCTGGCAACGCTCGCCAATTACATCGATTGGGGTCCGTTCTTCCAGACCTGGGATTTGGCAGGTCCTTATCCAGCGATTTTGACGGATGAAGTTGTCGGTGAAGCGGCGAGCAAGGTATTCGCTGAAGGTCAGGCAATGCTGAAGAAAATCATCGAAGGCCGCTGGCTCACCGCCAATGGCGTGGTATCTCTGCTACCAGCGAATACCGTGAATGACGATGACATAGAAATCTACACGGATGATACTCGCAGCGAAGTAGCCTTCACGTACTACGGCACCCGTCAGCAGACTGAAAAACCTGTCATCGATGGTGTCGCTCGCCCTAACCAATGTTTGTCCGACTTTATCGCCCCCAAAGATAGCGGCGTTGCCGACTACATTGGCATGTTTGCGGTCACAGCAGGTTTGGGTATAGAAAAGCACGAAAAACGTTTTGAAGATGCGCATGACGATTACAGTAGCATCATGCTGAAATCATTAGCCGATCGATTAGCAGAAGCATTTGCCGAGTATTTACACGAACGCATCCGTAAAGATTTGTGGGGCTATGCGGCTGATGAAACGTTAACCAATGCCGAGCTGATTCAGGAAAACTACAAGGGTATCCGTCCGGCACCAGGCTATCCGGCGTGTCCTGAACACACCGTCAAAACAGTCATGTTTCAGCAAATGCAGTGCGAGGAAATTGACATGCACATCACCGAATCCTGGGCAATGATACCTGGCGCTGCGGTATCTGGTTTCTACTTTGCACATCCCGAATCCAAGTATTTCAGCGTCGGTAAAATTGGTGACGATCAGGTCAGTGATATGGCAGCCAGAAGATCGGTGACGAAAGAAGAAGTAGAACGCTGGTTAGCACCCAATTTATAAAAATCAGATTGAAACAAAAGCGAGTGTAATCGGGTGCTATTTTTGCGTTTTTTTAATAGCACTTGTCAGCACCGAAATTCAGAGCAGCTTGTTTTACCAACGAATTACAGAACTGTTCCAGGAACCGGCATTTTATTTTGCAAAGGGATCTACCATGGCTGAACATAGTAAGCTGTCTTCGTGGTTAAGCACCCATCCGGTCTGTACGTTTGTGCTCATGACCAGCAGTTTTCTGGGTTTTGGCATACTGAGCCTCGATCTCGCCAAAGTGATTTTAGCCAATGCTGAATACATCAGTGCGAACGGTTGGGCAGGGCTTATCGATGGCGGCTTGCAACAGCTATTCGAACTCATCAGAAATGCCATTGCCGCGATGATGTTTTATCTCTTGTTTAAGCTATGCGAACACGTACTGGTCGAAAAATTAGCAAATCAGAATTTAAAATCCCGCCAAGAATAATTTTATATTGTGTCAACGTCCTCAAACACGAGGGACACTTTTAACGCAAACACCTATACTTCTGTCAGGAAAGTTCTATAGTGGGAGAACTTTGGTGAATGGGTAGTGATCATACTCGTCATTGCATTTTTTAAATTTCTCTTTACGTACGTCTTGTCAGCATCAGTTGCTAAAAAAAACCGTACTTTTCATCATTATTCAACGTGAAATCACATTTCGTGACATAGTGTTCAGAGAGCTATCATTCTTCTTAACGGATCGATTCATACAGAGGAGAATTTAATTACTTCTATGGCAACGATGTAGCTTTTTTTACAAAGATTTGTTGTACTATCATACAAATAATTTGTTTTTCTGCCCTAAAATGCTAAATTTACAATTGGGATGTCCATCCCTAGGCCGCAAACCTTTGATGAGCGGAAGCAATGACTGATATTCATACAAAGTTTATCGACCTGTCCCAGCTACGCATAGGGATGTTTGTGTATCTCGATGTCGGATGGATGGACCATCCTTTTCCAGTCAGCAATTTCAAGATTAGCAATCAGTCACAGATTGATACTTTGCGCTCATTAGGCTTAGAACGCATACGTTACTCTCCAGATAAAAGCGCACTTCCGGTCAATGAAGGCGATACAACGCCGCATACTGACAAACCGGTTGAACTAACTGAAAAAAATAAAGAAAATCCGGAAGAGCAAGCACTGCGCTTGCGTCGTGATTTGTTGGCGGATCAGGCTGTGAGCTTACAAGTATGTGAGCGTCAATTTACGAATGCGGCTCAAACCTTTAAGCAAATCGGTGAACAAGCACATGCACAGCCAGCCTTAGCGAGGGAATTATCCGAACAGCTGATACAAAATTTTCTTGGCCAGATTTTGGGTGAAGATGAAGCGGCGATTCGTTTACTGTCTGAAAAAGCAGGCGAAAAAAGCTCCTTACATTCGATCAACGTGACGGTCATGTCTTTGTTGTTAGGCAAGGCATTAGATCTGAGCAAAGCGGACATGCACAGCCTCGGAGTGGGTGCGCTGGTGCACGACCTGGGTAAAATTGACTTACCGGATCGCTTACGCTGGTCAGGCGAACAATTCAATTATGCAGAAAATCAAATTTTTAATGAACATGTCAGTCACGGCGTCAACCTCGCACGCAAAATGAATCTGTCAGCCAATGCGATGCTTTTGATTGCGCAACATCATGAGCATTTTGATGGCAGCGGCTACCCTAGTCGTGTTAAAGGAGACAAGATGTCTCCTTTAAGTCGCATCGTAGCCTTAGTGAATCATTACGACAATATGTGCAATCCGGCAAACCCTGCGCAAGCAGTCACGCCACATGAAGCGCTGTCGCAGATTTTCACCCAAAACAAAGCGCATTTCCATGCACCAACCCTGACCGCTTTTATCCGCATGATGGGAATTTACCCGCCGGGTTCTGTCGTGCAACTGACCGATGAACGATATGCACTGGTCGTCTCAGTAAACTCAGCAAGGCCAATCAAGCCGAAAGTCATTATTCACGACCCAACTTATCCACGCGAGGAAGCACTCATCATCAATCTGGAACAGGAACAGCAATTATGCATACATCGCAGTCTCAAGCCTTTGCAATTGCCTAAGGCTGCGTATGACTATTTATCGCCACGCAAGCGTTTGTGCTACTTTTTTGAGCGCGGTCTGGAATTAGGCGCCGATTTTTCGGTTGAAGGCAGCGCATGAAACCACATCAATTGCAACCAATGATAGAAGGGATGCTGGAAGCCATCATACTGGTGGATCCTATCCAGTTGCGTATCCTGACGGCCAATCGTACTGCACATGAATTACTCAAAGTTGAGCCAGGCAGTCTGATCGGAAAAGGCATCATTGAAATCGTTGCAGCGCCAGAAGATCTATTTTTCTGGGAAGATGTGGCAGGTGGATTGTCCGAAAATATTTACTCTGAAACGCTGTTGCAATGTTCAGATAAAAGCATAGTACAAGTAGAACGTCGGGTATCTTTAGTAAAGGTCGGCATGGATACTTCATTCTATGTCGTTGCTATCCGTGATCATAGCAGTCAGCGAAAAATCGAGAGCGAACTTGAAAAACTGATTGCTGAATTAAGAGGAACCTTAGAATCTACTGCCGATGGCATTCTGGTCACCAATCTCGATGGCGGCATACGCAGTTATAACCATTTGTTTTCAGAACTATGGGGGTTGCCAGACGAATTGATGACGCAGCGTGATGATGGAGCAATTTATGCATGGATGGATAAATGCATGATCGACGCCGATCGTTACACCGAACGTCTGGGTACCATAGGCCGCTCCCCGTTGATGGAAGCAACCGACATCCTGGTGCTTCGTTCCGGCAAAATTCTCGAACGGGTAACCTTGCCTCAATTTGCACGTGGGCGCCCCATAGGTCGGGTGTACTCGTATCGTGACATAACACAAAAACTAGCAGACGAAGCGCGCTTGCAATTGGCTGCAAAAGTTTTTGAATCAAGCACCGATGCGATTTTCATTACCGATCACGAACAAAAAATTATTACAATTAATCCCAGTTTTGAAAAGCTCACCAGTTACACCGAAAAAGAAATGCGCGGTAAAACACCTCGCTCCTTTTTTGCCACTGAAAGCAATGTCGAGTTGATTGACCAATTACTTCATAAACTCGAAATCAATGGCTCGTGGGAAGGCGAATTATGGAATCGCCGTAAAAATGGCCATGCGTATTTATGCATGATTACCTTGGTAAAATTACAGGACGACCACGGTAAAACTATCAATTACATTGGTTTTTTCAAAGATAGGACAGAGACGCACGCCGCCAAACAAAAGATAGAAGAACTCGCATTTTCTGACGCGCTTACAGGTCTTCCAAATCGTTTGTTACTAGCAGAGCGGATTCATCAGGCAATCACACATGCGAGCCGTAAAGACGGCACTTTTGCCTTGCTATTCCTGGATCTGGATCATTTTAAACAAATCAATGATTCTCTCGGCCACCCGTTCGGAGACCGTGTGTTACTCGAAGTGACGGAACGTTTGAAACGTTGCATCCGACAAGTAGACACAGCGTCACGCTTAGGTGGCGATGAATTCGTTTTATTGCTGCACGAAGCGGATGCCGATGGTGCTGAAGTGTGCGCGCAGCGTGTACTCGAAGAATTGACGGCACCAATTACGTTAGACGGAATGAATTTTACGGTCACCTCAAGTATCGGTATCGCGCTATACCCTGCCGATGGTATCACTATGGATGACCTGATTAAAAATGCCGACAGCGCAATGTACCATGTCAAGGAACGTGGACGCTCAGACTTCCGCTTTTATCAGCGCCAGATGAATATTGGTTTGCTATCCCGCATGAAGCTTGATCATGCGATGCGCCAGGCTCTGGAAAAAAATCTGTTCCGATTGCATTATCAACCGCAGTTTGATTTGCATACCGGTAAAATTTTTGGTGTAGAAGCGCTGATACGCTGGAATGATAAGGATTTAGGCGAAGTAAGCCCCGTACAATTTATTCCCATTGCGGAAGAATCTGGTGTGATCGTTCAGATTGGTCACTGGGTCATGCAAACCGCAATGCGCCAGGCCGCGCTGTGGAATCAACAAGGTCATACCTTAAAGATGGGCTTTAATGTCTCTGGTCTGCAATTTCAACAATCAAATTTTGTAGAGTTGGTGGCTGCCGAGCTGGAAGCGAATAATTTGAGCCCTGACTGTATCGATCTTGAACTAACCGAATCGGTACTGATCAAGGATATAGATGAGAATCTGAAAAAGCTCAATGCTCTCGCCAAACTCGGCGTTAAACTTTCAATTGATGATTTCGGAACCGGCTATTCCAGTCTGAGTTATCTGAAGCGTTTTCCGATTCACAAATTAAAAATTGATCGTTCGTTTGTCGAAGATTTACCGGAAGACGAAAGCAACGCGGCGATTGTCACGGCCATTATTCATCTGGCTCACGCGTTGAAACTGCAAGTCATCGCAGAAGGTGTTGAGACTGAGCAGCAGCGGAATTTTTTATGCACATTGCAATGTGACGAATTGCAGGGATACTTATTTGCACCAGCAATGTCGGTTGAAGAATTTGAAAAAAAGTTTTTACAAGACAGTCATAATTTAGCCTGCCATCTGCGTGTTTCTTCCTGAATGACGGCAATTTGTTCCTGATTCAAACCCGACTTGACCAGGTCGCGGCTGTCGATCAATTTGCTACCAACATTCATACTTGCTTCTAGCAAGTATTGGTAACCGGTAATGACGTCTTTTTCTGTTCCGATACCGTACAAATAATGTCTGCCCAATTGGAACTGCGCGGAAGACAAACCTCTCTTTGCAGCTTGCCCAAGTAAAACGACAGCTTTTTTTTCATCTTTTGGCACGCCGTGTCCGTCCCTATACATCATCGCGAGGTGGTACTGAGCAGCCGGATTTTTTTGTGAGGCTGCTCTTTGATAGAAACCAGCAGCTTTTTCAAAATCTTGTGGAACACTTTGACCAAGTTCATACAAAGAACCCAAAATCAACTGTGCAGAAGAAAAATTTTGTTTGGCCGCCATATTCAATAAATCTAAAGCAGATGCCTCATCCTTTTCAGCACCTTCGCCGGTCAGATACAGCAAACCCAGATTTGTTTGAGCCCCTGGATGCCCTAGTTCAGCTGCACGGCTAAACCATAAGCGCGCCTCTTCCGGGCTTTGATAACCAAAGTCACCATTCAGGTACGCCAATGCCAGAGTATTCTGCGCCTCCATGTCGCCCAATAACGCCCAATGCTGCACTTGCATTTCATCTTCATCGAAATCATCATCACCCACGGCACTTGCACATGAAGCGAAAATAAGAAGTGCAAAAAAAAGATGGGGCCACTTTTTCATCATTTTCTTTCGCTTTTTTAGACTTGATTTGATACTACGCTTTTCATATATAGAAACATGTTTCTTTCGTGTCGAATAAGGTAACGAATTGTTGTAGAGAAACACACTAGTTGCGAAGTCGCAAGGTACACTATTAGAAATTTTAATGGAAGGGCTAAATCTTGAACCAAGTCACCAAAAAAAAATATCGTATTGGCTTAATTGCAAACAGATCCCATCAGGATGCACAAGATTCAGCTTTAGTGCAACTGATACGTGGATCCCGCCATGCGATCTCGTTTTTGCAGCCAGAATTTGTCGTTGTCGGTCGAACGCTCGATACCATGATCGCACACGGTCTGATGGAAATTTGTACGCAAGTTGAACGCTTTCCGTATGGCCGTGATGGAGGCTTGATGAAATTGGTATCAAGAGTGGTTGATCACGATCCGCTCAAAGCCGTTGATGCGGTGATCTATTTGATTGATCCGGTCGATCCTTCGTCCATTTTTCCCGAAGCAGTAGCACTTAAACGCCAATGTGTGATTCATAAAAAGCCGTTTCTGGCGACCTTAGCAAGCGCGCGTGAATGGTTGGAATTGGAAGCGCATTCGGCAGGGGCTCCACATGATGTCAGCCTCGATCACAGCTTTAAGTTGCAACAAGAAGGCATCGCCCTCATCGCACATGATGCAATGAAACAAAAGATGTTGTTACTTGCTGAAAAACATTTCGCACTACTTGACCAGTTTAAACACCGTTACGCGACCGGAACGACCGGTGGTTTGCTGAATCAACTCGCACAAAAAATCAAAGGGGAGGAAGCTGGGCGTGATTGGGTTAAACCTTATTTGTCTGGTCCATTAGGTGGTGATGCACAATTGGCAGAGCTGGTTTTAGACCGTGAAATCCGACGCATTCTATTCCTTGAAGATCCCCATGTTGCACGACAACATGAAGCTGATATTCAACTATTGGAAAGAGCCGCCCGCACTGTGACAGAATTTGCTCAGGTCATCAGTGAAGCCGATGGCGTTGACCATTGGTTGTCAAATTTGGGCAAGCGTGTTGATGCCAGCGAACATCGTGATCAATGATTTACCTGAGCTAACCTGGAAAGAAAAAAATGACACGCAGATATTCCGATATGAACCAGCACGACGCCTTGTACAAGGTCGCACGCGCCTATCCTGGCGGCCTGGAGGCACTCGCTGCCAGGTTGGATATGTCGGTGAATGTATTGAGAAACAAATTAGCACCAGGTATCGATACGCATTACCCTTCGTTTGAAGAGTTATCGCAAATCGTTGAATGCTGTGATGCGGCAGGAGTAGCCGACGCCCATTTGCCTTTGCATGCCCTGTTAGGACGGCATGGGCTGGCAGCTTTCGTTATTCCTGAACCCGGACAAATTAAGGATGATGATTTGTCGCGCACCGTTTGCCGCGTCATGAGCCAAGTAGGCGACGTGGCTGAGGCAGTTTCTACCGCGTTACTAGATGGGGTGATTACGGATACTGAAGCTGACTTAATTGAACGCGAATTTCAGGCTGCATTAACGGTACTGGGAGAATGGCGTGCCCGCATACGCACACACCGTCAATCGCAAGATTAAAGTAAATCATTTAAAATAGGCGATGTGGACTTATATGGACTAACACATCAGCACGGATAGTTGGTTTGCTTTAGAATGAATATCTCTGTTGACAAGATGATTCCCATGTCTGACGAAACTCCCCCAGACCATCCGCGCCCAAAGTCCGTTGCGGATCTGTTTTTTTCTTTCACACTACTGGCATTGCAAGGCTTCGGCGGCGTACTGGCAATTGTCCAGCGGGAGCTCATAGAAAAGAAACGTTGGCTAACGCCGGAAGAATTTATCGAGGATTGGGCAGTGGCGCAAATTATGCCTGGGCCGAACGTCATTAACTTGTCGATGATGGTCGGTAATCGCTATTTCGGCTTACGCGGAGCGCTTGCTGCCTTAGCCGGAATGATTACGGTACCACTCGTGATTGTTCTGATTTTAGCAGTCATGTATGCCCACTATGCAAATCATCCAGGCGTTGCAGGAGCCTTACGGGGAATGAGTGCAGTCACCGCCGGATTGATTTTCGCATCTGGGCTAAAGCTTATTCCCGCACTGAAAAACCATCCATTAAGCCAACGTGCCGCTTTGCTTTTGAGTGCGATTTGCTTTATCAGCATCGCTCTGTTTCGTGTTCCCTTAGCGTATGTGTTGCTTGGTTTGGGCGCTGTGTCTTGGTCTCTGGTTTATAAAAAGCTGAAAAAATAATGGCGATTCCTGGGCATATCTTGGCAATACACATGCAATGGTCTGATTGGCTGCATTTGTGGGTGCACTTTTTAATGCTGTCCTTGTTATCGATAGGCGGTGCGATTTCTACTTTGCCTGATATGCAACGCTATTTGGTTGGACAACAGCACTGGCTGACAGACACCCAATTCAATTCTTCGGTCGCCATTGCTCAGGCAGCACCTGGACCTAATGTTCTGTTCATTGCTTTGATGGGTTGGAATGTCGGTCTCAATGCTGGCAGTATGTGGATAGGCTTACTTGGCGTGCTTGTCACGATGAGTGGCATTTTATTACCGAGCACGACGCTAACATTTATGGCAGCACGTTGGGGCCATGCGAACCGTGATTTGCGTATTGTCCGCAGTTTTAAACTTGGCATGGCACCTATCGTGGTGGGTTTGTTGCTTTCCACGGGTTGGATTATGTGTGCCTCCCATAACATCCCGTCCAAAGATTGGCCGATCTGGTTGCTTTCGGCTTTAAGCGCACTGGTGGTCTGGCGCACCCGCCTGCACCTGTTATGGTTATTGGCTTTAGGTGCCATATTGGGATGGTTTGGGCTGGTGTAGTCCTGTGATTTTTTTACGACTGATTCAATATCTAAAACGCTTCCACTTTGCAGAACCAAGCCGGGTGTCGTCCTTCAGCCACTTTCTTTTCTTTGCGTCGCCAAAGAAAAGAAAGCAAAAGAAAGGCGGGGGTGAGGGTGGTCAAATTGCTGATTACTTCAATGAAACAGTAACTGATTCAGATACAACCATTCATCTTCATCAGACCACCTACACAGATTGCACCCTTATCTCAAGATCAAACAAAACCCAAATTCCGGCTACTCACATTGTAGTTCGCCAGATTTGGCAACAAGGTCAGCAAATCGCTGTCAGATAAGCCCAGCCATTTACCCAATGTTGCCGCGTATTGATCCACCGACGTGGTTGGCAACAAACGTCCCTGTCCAACATCATCAGGGCCATTCGAAGCGATAATCGGTGGCGTGCCATAAAAACGCTGGCCATTGACTGCGCCCCCCATCACAAAGTGCATGCTACCCCAGCCGTGATCTGAACCATCATTATTGCCACTTAAAGTACGGCCAAAATCAGAAGCGGTAAAGCTGGTGACGTTGTTCGCAACGCCCAGTTCCACGGTGGCGTTATAAAACGCCGACATTGCATCCGCTAAACCTGTCATCAGTGTTGGATGTTTAGTCAGCAAACCATCGTGTGTATCATATCCATTCATAGACACAAAAAATACCTGACGTTTTGCGCCGGTCGTCGCAGCAATCGATATCATGCGAGCGACCATTTTTAACTGATCAGCCAAATTATTTTGCGTCGGAAATACTGTTTTTAATGCTGGTGCACTTGCCAGAGCGCCCGTCAAAATCTGATTGGCACCGATCGCGCGCATATTGATGCGGTTGTATTCGTTTTCCAGCAAATTTGACCGTGTCTGAGTCACTAAATTTTGTAAAGCCGTCGAACATGCGGTAGAACCGAATAATGGCGATTTGAGACCATTAAGAGGAACTGATCCGTTGGTCGATATCTGGTATTGCACTGCGGTATTTCCCGACAAGTACACGGCATTGCCTGAAACATTAATGCAGGTAAAGGTCGAATTGGTATTTGCTGATTGAAACAAATCCCCCATTTTCCCACCCCAACCAGACTTTGCGCCTTCAGATGAGGTCGATTGCCAGACCGACTGTTGGTCGTTATGTGAAAACAGTTTTGGCGGTAAAGGGACGCTTTTGTTCGTGTATTGCAGCTTTGTTGTTGGCTGCATTAATGTGCCAACATTCAATATCACGGCCATTTTGCCAGCGTTAAACATAGGCATTAAAGATGCTAACTCCGGCGCCAATGCATATTGATGACTGAACCCTGCGCTGTCGACCGGGGTATTAAGTGGATTAAGTACGGTATTGGTCAGCGAGCTTTGTGCGTAACCCAAAGTTGGGCGCAAGTTAAAATAAGCTTTATAGCCACTCGTATCATAGGGAACGACGGTATTACCGTAATCATTTCCACCGTACAAAAAGATGCAAACAGTGGCTTTGTAATCGGTTGCGTTCGCAGCAGATGCTTCCGACAAGGCTGCTAAATTCAATGCCCATGGCGTTGCAACACCGGCGATCGATAAGGTAGAGGCACGCTGTAAAAATGCGCGGCGTGACGCATTCATCGTTGGCTTATTGGTCATGATGAAATCCTTATTTCTGTACGATATATTCTGGCGCAGCGAAGACTAAGGTCAATGCGGCATAAATACGATTAAGTGTCGGTGTGTCAGTCGCAGTGCCTGTGCCGCTGGGCATGCTACTGATGGCTGTCGCTAAAGTCGCAATCGTGGCATCACTAAGCTGACCCGCAGCAATGACCAAATTAATTTCAGTCAATAAGGCAGTCGGATTCGCCGCCAATGGAAGCAAGCTACTGTAATCCGGCACCAGATCAGCATTGCCCTTGCTGACCATTCTTTGCATAAAATTGACGTAACCAATCACGGTAGATTCATTGGTTATCTGAAATTCCGGCGCCACTAAAGAGGCGTTCGCGATCGAGGTATTTGGCGGTACATAACCCGGACGGAAGAAGTTGAATACCGAGCCTGAACGTAACGGGCTCTGTCCCAATCTGGAAGCGGCATCACTGGTGTTACCGACATTCCATAAATCGCTAGATGAGGTCACACTGTAGGCGCGCGCCCAGCTCAAAAAGCGGAAAATCGGTTCACGCAATTTACCAAATTGCGGGTTGCTCAGGTTGCTACTATTACGCGCTTCGTCATCCAATAACAGGGCTTTAACCACTGCAGCCAGATTTCCTTTAACACCGGTGCCATCATTCGAAAAAACTGCTGCAATGCGTTGCACATAAGCAGGTGACGGATTGCTGGTGACCAGACGTTGAATAAGCTGGCGACTAATAAAAGGCGCAACATTGGGATGGGCGAAAATGATATCAAGCGCAGCCGCCATACTTTGTGATCCGTCCAACCCCGCTGCCACGGTGCTGCCAAGGAAAGTTGACGCACCGGTTTCATGACGACTAGCAATTTGCGTTAAAGGACGTTGAAGAAAATCAGGGGTCGTTTTATCGCTTGTCGATACATCAAAATCCCAACCTGTGAAGATCCGCGCTAAACCAGTAATGTCATCGAGAGTATAAGTTTCTTGATTAACTCCGTTGACCGTGATGGGCGTGCCGTCCTGATTGAGTTTCAACAAACCAACAGAAAACAACTGCATGAGTTCGCGGGCATAATTTTCGTCAGGAAGAGTGCCTTTGGCCGGATTTGCCTTCAGATTACCGGCGAAAGTCAGATACTGCCCCATCGCACTATTGGTGGATATCGCTTGCAATAATTTACGGTAATTGCCAAAGGCATTGGCTTCTAATACATCGAGGTAATTTGCTGCTGCAAAAGCCTGCCAACTGGCTCCTGTCAGACCATCGATACCAACCACCAAAATCTCGGCCAGTGCATGCGTCACCCTTTGTCTCAGGGTGTCTGGTGAATTCATCAGCTTGTACCAAGCGACAGAGTCAAAACCATTTTGCGTGAAAATATTTGCCGCGGCATCAAAACCTTTGGTCTTGAGCCAGCTCCAGCGACTGGTAGACTGCGGCATTGCTATTTGTGCATCGATCCACGCTGCATAACCAGATGCCTGTACTTGCGCCATTTGTGCCCGCGTACCGCCCACCGAAGCTTGCGCCAGAAACCGGGCGGCCTGTATATCGGTAACCGGTGTCGGAGGTGTTGTAGAAGAAGTGGATCCGTTCGCACTGCTACCCGTCGCGCCCCCGCCGCAGGCTTCAAGAAGCAAACTGCCACCAACGGCCAACGCCACTGTTCCAGTGGAATTGGCGGTAGAAAATTGTGTAACTTCGCTCTCCTGCTGTGGCAGGTATTCTATTTGTTCACCAGATTCTTGCATGACTTGCTCCATGTAATACGAGACTATTGTTCGATTATGGCTAGATTAGGGGATTGCCTAAGGGTTGCCTATCGGAATTTGTTGTTTCACTCGTTACAAATTAATTTTCAGGTCATCTAAAATAGGGGTTTTCATAGAGAAAAAATTTTCAATAGTGAATCACTGCTGTAATTATTTGTTACACATTACGTTTTGATGACATGAAAAAAAATTGTACATCAGGTATTTTTTAAGAAAGCTTTGTTACAGTTAGAAGTTAAGATTGAGGTATCCTTGGCAACTCAAAATCCAGTCACCCTGAAACAGCATCCATGAAGTTGAGTATAGAAGCACCTGACAACGAAATTGCTGAACCTGGCGAGGTTCACCTGCATCTGAGATTTCGGCCCGTCAATTTAATCGGGATCGCTATCGTCCTCATCATTCACGCTCTGCTGTTATATTTCTTACTCAACATACAAGTAGAAAAAAAGAAAAAGCAAGGTGATGACGCAGGCTCGCGCACGCCGATGGTGTTGATTCTGGATAAAGCTGTCGTAGCAAAAATGGCTGCGCCAGCACCCAAAAAATCAACGCCAAAGCCACCGGTCATTCCACATACGAAAAAATCCATCACGCCGCCGACACCCGTCGCACCAGTGCAATCAGCTCAAACGACCGTAAATACGCCCACGCCGATCGTCGAAGCGCCGCCGCAACAAGACATGATAAGTATGTTAAATGCTGCGCGTGAGCGCCGCCGTGCTCAACAGGAAGCGGCAAATCAAGAAGACCAGGCCAATAATCAGTCGAATCGCGGTATGAGTGCGCAAGAGGTTGCAGAAGCCAATGTCAGGCACAGTATGCAACAAGCAGCAGGGCGCGATGGTACCAATGGGGTATTCCAGATTGTTAGCATGAGTACACGTGTTGGTAGTTTTTCATTCCGCGGCTGGAAGCCTACTTCTGGAAGCACATGGAAACAAACGATAGAAGTCGATGCTGGCTTAGGTGGCGATCTGCAATTGGCAATGATAAGACGTATGATTGAATTAATCCGTTCGCATTACCCCGGTGATTTTAGTTGGGAATCACGCCGCTTGGGTCGTGTGGTCACGCTGTCTGCACGACCACAGGATAGCGAACAACTGGAAACCTTCCTCAGAAAAGAATTTTTCGGCTAAGTCTATACAAGCTTGCGCCCAAAAGCACAAAGGCGTTTGCGCTATCAGTTGGTTCTTGTTGTCGCATGCGTGCGAGCAAGGATTGTTTTTGTTCTAGCAGAACGCGGCTGTGGCTGAACGCATTCAGCTTTAACCAAGTGTTGCACGACACAGTATGACTTTGTTCTTCCGTTAACATCAAACTAGCTGTTGTACTGTAGCCGTCAAGGTGACAAGGTTTTTCCTCAACAGATAATCGACCGCTGTTCACATACAGGAAAGTGCCTTTTTTTGCATAAAAAGTCAGCGTCTGATGACGTTGGATATATATCGTTTGCATGGCAGGTTCTCACGAATGCTTGATTAGATGCACAGCATACGACCCGCAAGAAGAGGCGAACAGGTACAGAATTTCACTATCTGTATCGCATCATGCAGTAAAATTCTCATCTGTTATGGTCGCAATTTTTGCGAACTGTATCTTTGCCAGCAACCACTGACGACGCAAGATCTGTTTTATGCAAGCACCTACACTTTACCGACAACTGGCGGAACATTATCTCAGCGCAATTCGTCATGGCACCTTAGCCACAGGTGACCGTATGCCATCAGTGCGAAAACTGATGCAATTACATGAGGTCAGCTTATCGACAGCCCTGCAAATGTGCCGCTATTTAGAAGCGGAAGGCTGGCTGGAGGCACGACCACGATCTGGCTATTTTGTGCGCCAACCCAGACGCATACGTCTGGCACCCGCTTTAGAGCCAAAACCAGCAACAGTAATCGATCCGGCGCAATTTGTCGGCATCCATGAACGGGTATCGTCCATCATTGCCCAGGGACAGCGTCCGGTTAAAATCAACCTGGCTCGCGCAACTGGTGCGCCGGATTTGTATCCGCACAAACAATTGCGGCAACTCGCGAGTAGCCTGCTGCGCCAGTATCCATTGTTGCTGACCAAAGCAATTTCGCCAGGTGGCAACCGAGATTTAAAATCAGCATTAGCCAAACGCGCGCTCGATGTGGGGATTAGCACTAGCGCTGATGAAGTAATCGTTACTAATGGCTGTATCGAAGCATTGAATCTCGCTTTGCGCGCCGTAGCCCACGCTGGTGATGTCATCGCTGTCGAGTCGCCGACTTTTTACGGCTTGCTACAAGTGCTCGAAAGTCTGGGTATGAAGGCGTTGGAAATACCAACCAGCCCAAGTACAGGCATCTCACTTGAAGCCCTGGAGCTGGCGATGCAAACCTATGACAACATTAAAGCAGTCGTCGTTGTACCTCATCTGCAAAATCCGCTTGGCAGCATCATGCCAGATGCGCACAAACAAAGATTGGTTACGCTTTGCGAAGCAAAGAATATCCCCTTGATTGAAGATGACTCTTACAGTGCGCTGGCCAATGGCGACAAAATCCCGACCGCCGCTAAACATTGGGATCAAACTGGCAACGTGATTTACTGTGCTTCACTACATAAAATTTTAGCGCCCGGCTTACGCTTGGGCTGGATGCTCGGCGGTCGCTGGCAGGCACGTATCAGCATGTTCAAATACGCGCAAACCCGCTACAACGAAGAACTATCGCAGTTGATCGCCGCGACCTTTTTACAATCAAGCAGCTATGACAGACATTTGCGTAAGCTGCGTACAACATTGACGCAGCAACGTGAGAAGATGGCCGAAGGTATTGCCACTTATTTTCCGGAAGGCACACGTCTGACGATGCCTGATGGCGGTGTCTCTGTATGGGTAGAAATGCCACCACAAGTCTCATCTCGTGATGTATTTGATGCTGCGCTGCGTCAAAATATTCTCATCTCGCCCGGTTTGCTCTATTCAAACTCAAACCGTTTTGATCACTTCCTGAGACTCAATTGTGGTGCACCACACAGCATTGAAATTGATCGGGCGTTGATCTCATTAGGACACATAGTCCAACAACACTTAGCTCTAAAAAAACGATCCGCATAAATTTATAACAATAAATATGTGCATGCCGACAACCATTTAAGACTGGCTCACTAGCTGATTTTTTGTGCCTGCAAATATATCTAGATTACAAAAAAAAATAGCTTGTTACAAGAAATCATTAAATTATTTAATTTGTTTTTTGTTTTAGTCTCTCCTTAACAACAAACTAATTTCTCTTTGAAAAATTTATTTCATAATAAAACTGAAGATTTCAAAATGGCTTTCAACAAAAGTTGACGAAAAGTGCAAATGCACTTAGTTGGTGATGAAATTGCTTCTGTCATTTTCATTATTCATTGCGATTTTTTCAAAATGCTTATCAGTTTCAAATTGAATTAATCAAAAAATAAATAAATTTTAGTACCTTTAAAATCAAGAAATCTGGGGAGAGTAGTCGATGAATTTTCGAGAAAAAAAGAGTGTCTTTTGTGTGCGGATTGCATTAGGTGCGATTGCCAGCGGCATGTTACTTGGCGGTGTGGCTCATGCGCAAAGCGACAATGAACCTGGGAAATTACAAAAAGTAGAAATCACGGGCTCAAACATCAAACGCGTAGATGCAGAAACAGCGTCACCAATTCAAGTTATCAACAGAGCAGAAATTGAACGTTCAGGTGCGACGAGCTTATCTAGCGTCATCCAAAGTATTGCATCTAACAATACAGGTTCCCTGACTGGTGTTGAATACAACGGTTTCTCACCAGGTGCCTCAACAGCATCTTTGCGCGGTCTGGGCAGCGGAGCAACGCTGGTTTTGGTTAATGGTCGTCGTATTGCACAATACGGGATTACCGGATTCCAGTCCCAATTTGCCAATTTGGACAGTATTCCAGTTGGTGCCGTTGATCGCATCGAAGTTTTGTTAGACGGCGCGTCAGCTATTTATGGTTCTGAAGCGATCGCTGGTGTTATCAATATCTGGCTTCGTAAAGACTATACCGGCGCAGATATCCGCTTGGGTGGTGTAACCAATCAAAATGGTAAGGGCAGCAATGATACAGTGAATGCCAGCTATGGCTTTGGCGATATTGCGGCTGACAAATACAATGTGTTTGGAAGCTTTGAACACCATGATCAGGCTGAATTGTTGATGCGCGATATTAACGCCTATCAAAGTCAAGATTATCGTGGCTTAGGCTTCACCAAGGGCGATCGTCGTAGTTCCTATTCCTACCCTGGTAACGTGCGCACTCCTGGAGGTTTTGTCGCTAACCCAGGCTGCGATCCTAGCGATTTAGGCGTTCGTGGCGGAACTACACGTTGCTTGCTTGACGCTTTCAAAACCACCGCTGCAGTACCTAAATCTTCACGGGACTCTTTGTTCACTCGTGGCGCTTACGAAATTAACGCAAATCACAGTTTTTTCATTGAAGCGGGCGTAACGCAAATCAAAACCAACTTACATTTTGATCCACAGTTCTATTACAACGATCCAAACAGCTTCCTTACTGCTGGCGGTAAATCGTACTTGTACAGAGCCGGCGACTTGGGCTTCAGAAAAATTGACGTGACAGACACTGAGTCGCGTGTCGTCGCCGGATTCAAAGGTATTCTTGGAAATTGGGAATACGATACTGCCGCTGGATTTCTGAAGAGCAAGGTCAATGTCCAAAGCACTGGCTTGATTTTGATTGACCAGATGGAAGCAGCATTAGCGAATGGCACCTATGTACCGGGTGGTGTAAATGCTCCATCCGTACTCGCAGCGATTTCACCTACTTTACAAAGAAATGGTGAAAATAAGTCGACTTTTGTCGACTTCAAAGTAAGTAATTCTGAATTATTTAGCTTGCCTGGTGGCTCCGCTGGTATCGCTGCGGGCGTTGAATACCGACGTGAAAGCACAACTGATATCGACGATCCGCGCTTTGCAACTGGCAACGTGTTCGGCTATGGTGGACTTCCAGCATTGCCTGTCTCAACTCGTACCACGTCATCAGCTTATGCTGAAATGAATCTTCCAGTGCTGAAGTCAGTTGAAGCGTCGATAGCAGGACGTTACGATAATTACAGCATTGGTGGTACGTCGTTCACGCCAAAACTTGGGCTGAAGTGGAACATTTTGCCAAGCTTAGTGTGGCGTGCTACATCAGCAAGAGGTTTCCGTGCGCCGAATTTCCGTGAAATTTCACCTGCGATTTCTGCTGGTTATTACAATGGTATTACTGATCCGGTACGCTGCGTCACCGGTAATGAAAATGCCTGTAACTTGTCCATATTAGCGAACATCTCCGGTAACCCAAATTTGCTGCCAGAAAAATCTAATAGCTTTACTACTGGCATTGTTTGGGAACCAGTGAAAGATTACAGCATCTCTATCGATTACTATCGTATTGAACGCAGAAACGAAATCAGTTCTCTCGATATTAACTATTTGCTGACCAATCAATCCGATCCAAATTACGCAAAATACATTACTCAGCGTGATGCAAACGGTGATATTTCCGCAATTGCTCTGCCATACATCAATATCGGTAAAACCCGTACAAGTGGTATCGATCTCGACTTCAAAGGCAAAGCTAACTTGGGTGAAAACGGCAAATTAAACTTCCGTTCACAGCTTAATTTTGTGAAAGAGTTCTTGACTACACCATTCCCGGGCAGCCCGACGGTTGACTACAATGGTACTTACGATCAACCTAGCTTCCGTGGCAGTATCGCAGTAGCTTGGGAAAAAGGTCCATGGACAAATGAAGCATCGATGAGCTATACCTCTGGATATAGTTACGCTGCGTCACCTACCGACAAATGTCAGTTGGATACAATCTATGGTGGCTCACAATCGTATTGCCAGGTCAAATCTTTTGCGCAATTTAACTGGTTTACTGGCTACAAAGGTTTCAAAAATGTTGAGATCGGTGTCAACATCATGAACATCTTTAACACCAGCCCACCATTTGATGCCAGAAACGCTTTGAACAATAGTTCTTTCCCATATAACCCAGACTACTCCAATCCATTTGGACGTCGCTTTGGTGCAACACTGAAATACACGTTCAAATAATGAAGTAAGGAAAAATAGTAGAAATTGTTTTATTTGAATTGGGAGCAAGTGCTCCCAATTCTTTTCCGGAGACTAACAATGTTGAATCAAGTTTTACGTAAAGCAGTTTGTGCAGCTTTTCTGGCATTGCCATTGAGCATTAGTTTTGCAACTGAAGCCTATAAATCCGCAGCAGATGTTCCTGTCGAAGTATTTTTTAAACGTGTGGATTACCGTAGCCTTGTTCTTTCACCTGATGGAAAGACCCTCGCTGCAGTAGTGCCGTTAAAAAACCGTGGAAATTTAGTTTTAATCGATGTCGCGACCCGAAAAGCTGAGGTGATTACCAGCTCCGACCGATTTGACGTTGCCTCACTTGAATGGGTTGGCAACAAATATTTAATGTTCCGGGTCGCCGACGGACAAGATGCTTCAGGCCGTTTTAATTATAAGGGTTCCTACTACTACGACGTTGATGGCAAACAGGTACAAGAGCTCGAAAGTACCGACGGCGACAAAAAAAATAATATCCACATCACGAGTATTTTAAGCCACGTTGGTGGTGACTCCCCAGTCGCTATTGTGACAATGAATGGTCGCAGCAAGGAATTTGAAGACGTCTATACGTTCAACTTCAAGACGCGTCGCTCCAAGTTAATGACCTTCGAATCCCCTGGTCGTACAGTCGGTTGGGAACTGGATACAAAAGACCGCCCTCGCATAGCAATTCGTGATGAGTTGCGTCCGGCAAAAGGTCAACCCCAAATGACAACGTATTGGCATCTGCCGATAGGCGCAGAAAAGTGGGAAAAAATCTTTGAATCGTCTAGTTATAAAGATAAAGTGAATTATCAAATCCTGGGATTTGATAATGATGATAGAACGTTATACGTTTCAGCAAATTTAGATGGCCGCGATAAAATGGCAGTCTATAAATACGATACGACAACCAAAAAATTTGGCGACGTGGTTGCTGAAGATGACATCTTCGACGTTGATCAAAGTTCGGCTAGCGCCCGACTCATCCGCGATCCCGATCCTAAAAATCGCAAAGTGTATGGTATTGCTTACCAAGGGATCATGCCAAAGAGAATTTGGCTAGGTGATAGTCCGGCTAAAACAATCGTCGATATGGTCAACGGCGCTTTACCAAGCACTTATAACAGCATTGGCTTAAGCGAAGTTGGTGACAAAGCCTTGGTTCGTTCCAGTTCCGACGTAGAAGCCGGGACTTATTACCTATACGATGCTGGTAAAAAATCCCTGGAGTTAGTGCTGAAAGAACGCGATTGGGCTGATCCTAAAATCATGGCCGAACGCAAACCTATTGCGTTTAAAGCTCGCGACGGTTTGCCAATTTATGGCTACCTGACGCTACCTCGTGGTGTGGAAGCGAAGAATCTGCCATTGATCGTCAATATTCACGGCGGTCCTATGGTTCGCGGCTATCATTTTGAATCATGGGGTCGTTGGCCAGAAGCGCAATTCTTTGCATCACGTGGTTATGCAGTATTGGAACTTGAACCTCGTGGCTCGGAAGGCTCTGGCATGAAAAACTTCACGTCCGGATGGAAGCAATGGGGCGGGACTATGCAAGACGACTTATCTGACGGCGCCTTATTCTTGGTGCAAGAAGGTATCGTTGACAAGAATCGTATGGGTCTTCTTGGTGGTAGCTACGGTGGCTATGCTTCGTTACAGGGAATGGTTAAAAACCCTGACTTGTGGCAATGTGCCGATTCATCTGTTGCGGTATCAGATTTAGGTCTCTTGCAAAACGTTACCTGGTCTGACACAGCTGAGTATGGTGATGCAGCAACCGGCGGTTACCTCGCCAATGAATTCACAAAGTGGGTTGGCGACTCTACCAACGATGCCGCATTGTTTGAATTACGCTCCCCGGCCAGAAATGCTGATAAAGTCAAAGGCCCAATTATGCTGAGTATGGGATCCGATGACAGACGGGTTCCTTTAATCCATGGGGAAAAAATGCGGGATGCTTTGCTCAAAGCTGGAAAGCAGTTAGATTACAAAGTCTATCCAGAAGAAGGTCATGGATTCAACCGCGATGTCAGTGTATTCGACCTATATCACCGCGGCGAAAAATTCTTTGCAAATTGTTTAAAAAAGAAATAAAGATTTAAAGTAAGGAATTGTTCAAAGACCAGTAAATCATTACTGGTCTTTTTTTTGCACACTTCAAATTAATTTTAATTATTTTTTAATTAACTTAAAAAATCGATGCAGATAAATTGGTCAGCGATTGAAACCCCAAACTCTGCGGCATAAATGAGACAACATCTTCAGCACCACGAAATATTGTTTCTTTGCAGAGTGTGGAAAGCCACAATAGCCGGGTAGGGCGTAATTTTTGATAATGAATTAGCCGACGGAACAATATTCCGCGTCAGGGTTGCCGGATTCAGTCAAGGCAACACCTTCCTACATAACGGAGACAATATGCAGCCGCAACCAATCTACAAATCCCTGTACTTTCAGGTGATCGTCGCCATCATTTTGGGCGTCGCACTTGGCCACTTCTACCCCGAATCTGGCGCCGCCATGAAACCGCTCGGTGATGGCTTTATCAAACTGATCAAAATGATGATTGCACCAATTATCTTTTGTACGGTAGTCATCGGTATTGCGGGTATGGAGGACATGAAAAAAGTCGGAAAAACCGGCGGTATGGCCTTACTGTATTTTGAAATTGTCAGTACCTTAGCGCTGGTTGTGGGCTTATTCATGGTCAACATTCTGCAACCTGGCGTAGGTATGCATATTGATGTGCATTCCCTCGATACCAAAGGCATTACCGCTTATACAGGGCCAGGTAAGATGCAAACCACGGTGGAATTCCTGATGGCGATCATTCCTTCAACTATCGTCGACGCCTTTGCGAAAGGCGAGATCTTGCAGGTATTATTGATCGCGGTTTTCTTCGGCTTCGCCTTGCACCGTTTTGGTGGTCGCGGCACGCTGGTGTTTGATTTCATCGAAAAAATCTCTCAAGTCTTATTTGCGATTGTCGGCTACATCATGAAAGTCGCGCCGATTGGTGCTTTTGGTGCGATGGCATTTACGATTGGTAAGTTTGGTGTCGGCTCCATCGTGAAATTGATTTACCTGATGGGAACCTTTTATGGCACTTGTCTGATTTTTGTTTTCGTCATTCTTGGTGCAATTGCACGCTTCCATGGTTTTAGCATCTGGAAATTTGTCAAATACATCAAAGAAGAACTGCTAATTGTGCTTGGTACGTCTTCTTCCGAATCCGCATTGCCGGGCATCATTGGCAAGTTGGAAAAACTCGGTGTTAAAAAGTCAGTGGTGGGTCTGGTGATCCCAACGGGCTACTCATTTAACCTCGATGGCACTTCGATTTATCTGACGATGGCTGCGGTATTTATTGCACAAGCGACAGATACGCCGATGAGCTTGTTGCAACAACTCACTTTACTCGCGGTCCTGTTGCTGACGTCCAAAGGCGCTGCTGGCATCACGGGAAGCGGCTTTATCGTATTGGCGGCGACCTTGTCAGCTGCCAGTGATGTGCCGGTTGCTGGTCTGGCACTGATTCTTGGGATTGATCGCTTTATGTCAGAAGCCCGTGCGTTGACGAATCTGGTCGGCAATGGTGTGGCAACGATCGTGGTTGGTAAATGGGGTAACGATGTTGATATGCAGCGCCTCAATCAGGTCTTAAACAATCAACCAGTCGCTGAACTTGAACATCAGGACGAACACGAAGCGATGATTTCAACTTCTAAGCATATGTAATACTCAAACGTCATTCTCAGATAATGAGTTGAAACAAAAAAATAGCGAACTTCGGGTTCGCTATTTTTTTATTCATTAAATTTTCATTCAGTCTTTCAATGTGGACTGCTTCGTTTTTCGCATATGTAGAAAAGCCAAAATTAAAGCCATGAATTGAACTGACGCAGCCATAAAAAACGGTGCTCCGAGCAGAAGGCTGCCACGCGGCGCATGACTGACCTGCGCCAGCAAACTGGTGCCAGCTAAGGTCGCAGCAACACTCATGATACTTGCCAGCGCACTGAGTGAACCCATCGCAACGCCTTGAGAACGCGCATCGACAGCTCGTGAGAAAAACGCCTGCAAAGCCGGTCCTGCAGCAAAGGCCAGCACATTACACAAAATCAGCACGTACATCATCCAGCCTTGCGTGGCCAAGCCGTACAAGGTCAATGCGGCGCAAGAAGAAATCAAACCAAACAGGATTGCATTCGCATCACCCACCAATTTGATATAGCGACCAAGGAACACGCCCTGCATCACGACGCTGGAAATACCCACCATAAATAAGGAAAGACCATTCTGCATAGGCGTCCAGCCAAAGCGCAATTCAGTCGATAAAACCCAAGTGGTTTGTAATGTGAATTGGGCAAACATGGTTAAACCGTAGACCCAGACCAAAGAACCTACGCCGCGTAAATGAGCAAGACCACTCAGCCCTGCGAACGGATTTGCTGATCCAATCGAGAAGGTTTTACGATTTTCTAGCGGCAACGATTCTGGTAAAGAAAAATAACCATACACCACATTAGATAAGGACACAGCAGCGGCCAGATAAAACGGATAATGTATATTTGCCTCACCCAACAGACCACCAGTAACAGGACCACAAATAAATCCTAAGCCAAACATCGCCCCAATTTTACCTAAAGCTTTACTGCGATTTTCAGGACTTGATACATCGGCAATATACGCATTAGCAACGGACAGATTTCCCGCCGTTACGCCGCCTAAAGCACGTATGATGAGTAGCCAATAAATGCTGGTTGCTTGTGTCAACATTAAAAAATTGAGCCCTAGACCAAAGACGCAGGTCAGCAATACAGGGCGGCGTCCAAAACGGTCACTCAAGGCGCCAATAACCGGCGCAAAGAAAAATTGCATCACACCGTAAATGGCGACGATCGCTCCATACCAATGCGCTTGCGCATCGGCTTGTTGGGTAAAAGCGCCAACCAGACGTGGCAGTACCGGAATAATCAAACCGATTCCTAAAATATCCAGAAATACAGTGATCAGAACAAAACGAACGTTCGTCGGGACTATCGGAGCTGCTGATGCGGCTAAGCTAGAGGAGGAGTGAGGTTGGTCTGGCGTAGTCATCCGTGCGGGCTTTCAGTTGGGGTCAGCGTTTAGTACATAAACGCATAGCATGCAGCAATGAAACAACACTATGGCGGTTTGCTGTCATTTCCATGCAATCGCAATAGTATATGATTCAAATCATAGAACTTAAGCAAAATTATTGTTTGCCAAAAAGTTATTACCCTACCCTTGAAGCATATTGCACAGGGTAAACCAGCTTATAAGTATTCAGGAGCACTTATGCCCTTATTTGATCACTTTTTGGTGATTGCATTGTTAGTCGCCATCAGTGCGTTTTTTTCAATGTCAGAAATTTCTTTGGCAGCGGCACGTAAGGTGAAATTGCAAGTGTTGGAGTCCGAAGGCGAATTACGCGCTGCCAAAGTATTAGAGTTACAGCAAGAGCCCGGACACTTTTTTACGGTAGTCCAAATTGGCCTGAATGGTGTAGCGATACTCGGCGGTATCTTGGGTGAACAAGCTTTAACGCCCTATTTTGCCAAGGCATTTCACACCTTTCTCGGAGACTTCGCGTGGGTTGATACGCTGAGTTTCCTGACTTCATTTTTATTCGTCACCTCAATTTTTATTCTCTTTGCTGATTTGATGCCCAAGAAAATGGCAATGATCGCACCCGAAGCGGTGGCAATTTTTGTTGTCACGCCGATGTTGCTATGCGTTCGTGTGTTTAAGCCTTTAGTGTGGGTGTTTAACGGGCTGTCGAATCTGATTTTCGGGCTATTAAGTTTGCCAACAGAAAGAAACGAGCAGATTACATCTGACGAAATTTATGCAATGGTCGATGCCGGTGCCGAAGCCGGTGTCCTGCAAGCACGTGAACATCACATGATAGGCAATGTGTTTGAACTGGAAAGCCGGACGGTTCCGAGTGCTATGTCGCAACGTGACAGCATCGTCTATTTCAGCTTGCAAGACAGCGATGTCGTCATCAGGCAAAAAATTGCCGAGCATCCACATACCAAGTTTTTGGTCTGCGATGGACATATTGATAACGTGGTCGGCTACGTTGAGTCTAAGGATATTTTAAAGCGGGTATTAACCAATCAAGCGTTCTCAAAAGTCCAGGAATTGTCAATACGTACCGCCTTAGCAGTGCCGGATTCTTTAACTTTATCTGAGATGCTGGAGCAATTTAAAGGCACGCGTGAAGATTTTGCGGTGATATTGAACGAATATGCACTGGTGGTCGGAGTGATCACATTGAATGATGTATTAAGTACCTTGATGGGCAATCTGGTGCATCCTTTCCTTGAAGATCAGATCGTACAGCGCGACGCTAACTCCTGGTTAATTGATGGAGCGACAACAATTGAAGATGTCTGCCGGGCGCTTGATATTGATTCCTTGCCCGAGCAGGGCAGCTATGAGACTATTGCAGGCTTCATGATGACGATGCTCAAAAAAATACCGAAACGTACTGACTACGTCATGGTGGGTGCGTACAAATTTGAAGTCGTCGATATTGACCATTATCGTATCGATCAATTGCTGGTGGTTCGTGTCGACGAGGCACCAGCGTCTTAAAAATAATTTGCAGAATTTCAACGCCGCCAGCATCAGGTTGACGGCGTTTTCGTTTTTTATCAGGAAAGTTTCATGTCTCAAGCTTGCGGAGTAGATTTTGGTACCTCAAATTCAACAGTGGGATGGCATCAAGCCAATCAGCCAGCACTGTTAACACTGGAGCAAGATAAAGTCACCTTGCCATCGGTGGTGTTTTTTAATGCCGAAGATGATGAAGTAAGCTATGGTCGCGCCGCACTGACTAATTATCTGGCAGGTTATGAAGGGCGCCTGATGCGCTCAATGAAAAGCTTGCTAGGCACCAGTTTGATGGATGGTCAGACCGAGGTACTTGGTAAATCTGTACCTTTCCGTGGTTTATTGGCGCAATTTATCGGTGAATTGAAACGACGCGCAGAAACGTCCGCCGGACTTGCGTTTGACTACGCCGTGTTAGGACGCCCGGTGCATTTTATTGATGACAACCGAAATGCCGACCGTATTGCGCAAAACACCTTGGAAGATATTGCGCTTGCCGTTGGTTTTAAGGAAGTCCATTTCCAATTTGAGCCAATTGCTGCTGCCTTCGATTACGAGTCGCGTATTGCCAAAGAAGAATTGGTGTTGATTGCCGACATTGGCGGTGGTACCTCGGACTTCTCATTGGTACGTTTGTCACCCGAACGTTCACACGTGCTGGATCGGAGTGCCGATATTTTAGGCAATGGCGGTATCCATATCGGTGGTACAGACTTTGATAAGTATCTGAGCCTGGCGCAAATCATGCCTTTACTTGGACTTGGTGGAAGATTGTCAAATCAGACTGATATCCCATCGAGTTATTACTTTAATCTTGCCACTTGGCATACAATTAATCAGGTATACACGCAAAAAGTAGGACGCGAGTTGTTGGATGTATATCGCGATATCCAGAATCCGGAATATCGGATGCGCTTTGAACGCTTGCTCAATCTGGTCGAAGACCGTGATGGACATTGGTTAGCAATTAAATCTGAAGAAGCCAAGATTTTGCTGTCGGATGTCGATAGCATCGATCTGAAATTAGAACGCTTACGCAGCAAGCAAGCTTCCGCAAGCTGTTCACTGATCATGGAGCAGAAAGACTTACAATCAGCAGTTGGACATCTGAGCGCAAGTATTGCCGGTGCGGTATCTCAGGTGATACAAGACGCAGGAATACGGGCAGACCAGGTTGATACCGTGTTTTTTACTGGTGGCTCTAGCGGTGTGCGTGGTTTGCGCCAGCAAATCGCCGCAATTGTTCCAGATGCACGTAAAGTGGAAGGTGATTTATTTGGAAGTATTGGTGCCGGGCTAGGCTTGGATGCAGCACGCCGATTTACTTAACCCCGGTCTTTTCGTTTGCAATCTGTAGGATATACTTATCGAAGTAATCCTATAGATTTTCCCAACCCGGGGGTAGCATGCCTATCGACGACGATGCATTGTTCATTGAAGACGATTCAAATGAAAGCTCATTATCAGGATCTGCCACACCAGTTCGCAGCTGGAAAATTGCCATTGTCGACGACGACGAAGATGTACACAAAACAACTTGTTTTGCACTGCAATACACACAAATCCTGAATCGCCCCCTGGAATTCATCCATACCTACTCCAAAGAAGAAACCCGTCGGGTCTTTGCCACCGAATCAGATATTGCGGTGATCCTGCTCGACGTTGTGATGGAAACTGAGCAGGCCGGGCTTGAATTAGTCAGCTACATACGAGAAGAATTGCAGTGGCACGACACCCGCATTATTTTGCGCACCGGTCAACCTGGCTACGCTCCTGAAGAAGATGCCATTCGCGATTTCGATATTAACGATTACAAGACAAAAAACGAGC
This sequence comes from Undibacterium sp. SXout11W, assembly GCA_049339905.1. Classification (GTDB taxonomy): domain Bacteria; phylum Pseudomonadota; class Gammaproteobacteria; order Burkholderiales; family Burkholderiaceae_D; genus Undibacterium. The sequence goes on along the minus strand of JBMPPG010000009.1, from coordinate 164,552 downwards.
TCACTCGCAAAAAACTACTGACCTCACTGACCGCAGCGATTCGCTCTTACGAGCAAATTTGCACTATTAACGCCAGCCGTCGAGGTTTGCATCAAATCATTCTATCAAGTGCTTCGTTCACTTTTGATCACGGTATCCAGGCCTTTGCGGCTGGTGTCATCACCCAAATTGCGGCACTTTGCGGTGTGCCACCAGAAGGCTTGCTGTGCGCGCAAGGTGAATTAAACGAAGGTGAAACTGGTCAACAATTCAATGTCATTGCCTCTGCTGGGCAATATAGTAATCTCATGAATTGTGCTATCGACGATCTCGATAATATGAAGATCAGGGATGCACTCAAATACGTTCTGACCAACCGTGAATCACTGTTCAGCGAAAATAATATGACCTTGTATTTTGCTGGCAGAGGAAATCGTCCGCTGGCAGCGTATATTGATTTGCCCTACGCACTGTCTGAGATTAATCACAATTTATTAGAAGTGTTTTGTTCTAATCTTGGTGTTTGTATCGATAATCTCAGCTTGGTCAACCAACTTAAAAATCATGCGTATCGAGATCAATTACTCAAACTTCCAAATCGTCTGAAGTTTATTGATGAGATTAATGACATCATCAAACACAAAACGACGCATCAAATGCTGGCATTGATAGACATTGATGACTTCGCTGAAATTAATGATGTACTCGGCCATCATTATGGTGATTTGTTACTCAAGGCGGTCGCTGATCGATTACGCTCAGATCTCGGTGATAATATTTTTCTGGCGCGCATTTCAGGGGATGTGTTTGGTTTGCTTGGCCACGAATCACAACTTCGTCCGGAATTATTAAAAGCATTATTTAGTCCGCCCTTTGTATTTGATGATACTGCACATGCCGTATCCACCTCGATAGGCATGGTTGATTTATCAGGCTATGAAAACGATGGTGCGGAAGCGTTAAAGGATGCCAGCATTGCCTTAAAGCGTTGCAAGACATATCAGCGTGGCAGTTTCACCTTATTTACCCGAAAAATGGGCCTGGAAATTCGTGAACGTGCGACCCTCATGCAGCATCTGCACGAAGCGTTTGATGCCGAGCGTCTGTTTTTGATGTACCAGCCACAAATCGAATTAAGCACCAAACGCTTTATCGGCCTTGAAGCCTTAATACGCTGGCGTACGGACGACGGGCAGCTAATTCCTCCAAACGAGTTTATTCCGCTTGCGGAGTATTCAGGTTTGATTGTCAGTCTGGGTGCATGGGTCTTGCGTACCGCATGTTTTTTAATGGTAAGGCTACAAAAAGCAGGGATTGCACCAGATAGGATGGCTGTCAATGTCTCGGTGGTGCAATTCCGTCAGGATGATTTTGTCGACAATGTGCGTAAAGCATTGAAGGATAGCTGTTTACCGCCCGAACACCTGGAATTAGAGATTACAGAATCCGTCACGATGGCAAGTGCCAGTATGTTTGAAACACGCCTGCATGAATTAAAAAACATGGGCATACATATCGCTATTGATGATTTTGGTACCGGTTTTTCATCTTTAAGTTACCTCGATAAATTACCGGTCGACAGGCTTAAAATTGACCGCGCGTTTGTGCAGCAAATTGATACGCCAGAAGGTCCCAGGATTGCAGAACTCATAACGCAATTAGGTAAAAAACTAGGGCTTATCGTGATTGCAGAAGGGATAGAAACACAAACCCATTGGGATATCTTAACCGCTATGGGTTGCCATGAAGGACAAGGTTTTTTAATGGGGAGACCGATGCCAGAAGACCAGCTCTTAGACTGGATCAAAGACTTCGGCAAGCCTGCGAAGTAGATCGAAAAAAAATGGGCTACGGTATCATCCGCAGCCCATTTGTATTTATCTATCAAAACCTATTTGCCATCTTTGTCCATTTGTCTCGCCATGCGTTCTTGCATCTCTTTCCGCATGCGGTTATGACCTTCGTCGAAGATTTTTTGCTGTTCTGGCGTTAAAACAGCATAGAGAGTTTTTACTGCATTCAAGCGCGTTTGCATCGTCGCCTCGTGCTGCTTCATCCGCGCAAGAGACAGTGCCATACGCTCGGGAGTATTGAGTTTTTCAACATCCGACTCTTGCGGGCGCGGCGGCATATTGGCGGGAGCCATTGCTTGTGAAAACGTCTTCCAGGCTGGTTCCTGAGCGCTGGTAATTTTTAACCTATCATGCATTTCGGCCTGATGCTTTGCCAAGTGTTCCTTCATTTTTTCAGCATTTTCAGCTGAATACCCGCGCATTGCTTCGGGATTTGCTGATCCCATCGAAGCGGATGAAGACATTTGAGCGTAGACCACTGAAGTTGCTGCCGAACTGGTAAGAATCAGACTCATCAACAAATTTTTCGGGATATTTTTCATTATTACTCTTTTCCAGATACAGAAAAAGCCCAAACTTTGCAGAAATCCATTGACGATGAAAACGACCTGCGATTGAGCGACATGGATTGAGTTATACATTAAATAAAGTATCTCAATTTGGTTGTATAGTGCTCCTTTCTTGTATCCTCACAATATCAATTTTGCGCTGGTTTGTATCCCTGAGTAACATATCAGAATGAAAAAGCGCTTTTGATGTTTCTAAGTTTCTACACTTGGGTTTATCATAACAAGCTGATACAAAATCACTATTTTTTTCCTCGGAACCGAGCACATAATGGGACATATGGATACATCAAACAAAATTCTTATCGTCGACGATGATCGCGAAATCCGCACTCTACTGGCGGAATATCTTGACCATAATGGCTATTCCACTGTGATGGCTGCGGATGGACCTGGCATGTGGGCGGCTTTATTAGAACATCAATTTGAGCTAATCGTACTGGATTTAAACCTTCCTGGTGACGATGGGCTCACGCTCTGCCGCAATTTACGGGGTAAATCGAATGTTCCGGTCATCATGCTCACAGCGCGCGGCGAACCCTTGGATAGAATTATCGGCCTAGAAATGGGCGCAGATGATTATTTGCCAAAACCTTTTGAACCACGCGAATTATTAGCCCGTATTCGCAGCGTTCTTCGACGCACTCAACATACGCATTCAAATTCTGGCAATGATAGTTTGCAAAAAATTAAATTTGCAGGCTGGACGTTAGATATGACGGCACGTCATTTGATTAGCCCTGACGACATGGTCGTTTCGCTTTCCGGCGCAGAATTCCGGATGCTCAATATTTTTCTGGAGCACCCGAACCGTATTCTAAATCGCGACCAACTATTAAATATGACCCATGGGCGCGACGCTGATCCGTTCGATCGCTCAATTGATATTCAAATCAGCCGGCTACGACAAAAACTGCGCGAAGATGCTCGGACGCCACAAATTATTAAGACCGTTCGCAATGGTGGTTATGTATTGGCCGTCAGCGTTGTCGCTGAAAAAAATACATGAAAATTTTGTCGTCGATGTGGGGGCGAGTGTTCGCCGTACTGATGATTGGGATCATTTCATCTACCGCATTGACTGGCTGGTTGGCATTTGGTGAGCGGGAAAAAACGCTCATGCAGTATCGGGTAACACACTATATAGAACGCACCGAACAAATGGCACGGGCTTTAGATGTATTACCTACTGCCAGCCGGGAAAGTTTTCTTGCAACGGCGCCACCAATGGGGTTACAGGTCGCATCAACGGCAACAGAAACAAATATTGCCTATCCTGAATCCGACTATGCGAAAGCAGTAAGTGAGAAGCTAGGCAAAAGTTTTCATGTAACGTCAATACCTACAGACCCTAATAAATGCCCCCAGCTTTCAAAAGACAATAAAGTAATACGTCTTCCTTGCGAAACTCTGGGTATGACACTTCACGACGGTACAGTTTTACGCTTCATAGTAACTCCACCCAGGACAGTTCAACCCCCGGTAAACAGCGACTTTATTCAGTATTTGCTTCAGTTCCTGGTCAGTATTGCGGTATTAGCTTATGCCATCGCCAAAATGGCAATGCGTCCTTTGCAAAAAATGGCGGAAGCGGCAACTGCGCTCGGTCAGGACATTAACAGTCCGGCATTGCCTGAAACCGGGGCTAGCGAAATCGTACAAGCCACGCGGGCTTTTAACGCTATGCAAGGTCGTATTCACCATCACATTTCACAGCGCACACATATGTTAGCGGCAATTACGCATGACTTGCAGACGCCCTTGACGCGACTTCGATTGCGACTAGAAAAAGTCAATGACACAGAACTGCGCGATAAATTAATTGGTGATTTGTCGGCAATGCAAATGATGATCAGGGAAGGTTTGGATTTGGCTCGTAGTATGGATAGCAGCGAAGCCCTGCGTCCTTTAGATATTGACTCTCTCCTCGATAGCGTTTGTAGCGACGCCATCGAAGCAGGACAAAACGTCGTATTTGCTGGCATTCGCGGCATCACAGTACTATCAAGACCTCAGGCTTTGAGACGCTGCCTGACCAATTTGATCGACAATGCAGTTAAATATGGTCAATATGCAAAAGTAAGCATGGTATTGGCAAAAGACGATGACGAGGATGTGGTAAAGATCATGATTCGCGACGGTGGTCCGGGGATTCCAGTCGAGTTTCAGAAAAAAGTATTTGAACCATTCTTCCGCATGGAGACTTCACGTTCACGTGAATCAGGTGGCACAGGCTTAGGATTAACCATCGCTCAAAATATCGCTCAGCAACATGGAGGCAAATTACAACTTGCGAACTTACCTGAGGGTGGATTGGAAGTGAGCCTGATACTTCCTGTTCAACATACGCTACCTAAGACCTGAACACCAGGATGTATCAGTAGCTTAGCGACATTGACCTATATTCTAAGCAGATCTCTGTTTCTGACTCATTAACGTCTTTACACGTCCCCAACATCATCCCCATATAAAGCCTTCTTACTCGTTCAGGTGCAAAATTACCTGGCCTATGCCACTGTATGCTTTCGGCATGCATACATAAAAAGGTGAGATTTTGCTTTAGGCTGTGGTATTAAGTACCATAAGTAAAATTCGGCTTCATGCTAACAATGAGGTATGCTGCGAATACATTTACCCGGTGACTGCCGTAACAGCATTCCATCGCAAAGCCTTGCCTCAAAAAATAAGAAAGGAAATCACTATGATCAGTCTGCAACTTGGCGACGTTGGTCACACGATTCAACTTGCAATTGCACCGGTATTTTTATTGACCGGTGTAGGAACCAAATTATCCGTATTAACCAGCCGCCTTGCTCGCATTATTGATCGGGCAAGAGCAGTCGAACAAATATTGCGTACGGAAGAAGGAAAAAAGATTGAGCTCGAAGCAGAATTAGAAGAAGAGTTGGATGAGCTCTATCAACGCTCGCATTTGATTAATCGTGCAATTACGCTCAGTACAACGACTGGCCTGCTGATTTGCCTGGTGATTGCGGCCTTGTTTCTCGGAGATGCCACCGGATTAACTCTGGATAAATTGATTGCAGCCTTGTTTGTCGGCGGGATTTTATCTCTGATCGGTAGCTTTATTTATTTTATGAGAGAGATTTTTGTGGCCACTCTCACACTCTCTCGTCAACATCAGCGCGACAAAATTCGACGTTTGCCGCGCTGAGGTAGATAGCTGATTAAGGACTCACTACCACTAGTGCATTATAAGTCGCACTACCTGGTCCCGGGCATGGAACAGGCGTTTGGTACGAAGCGCACACTGTAAAGAAAAAGCTTTGCGGTGTCGTTCCGGCAGGAAACGGTGGAGCAATAAATTGCGTCGTTGGCGAATTGATATTCAGTAAAACCGGGTCTACCGGTACCTTGCCTGTCACCCAGGTGTAGTAGATCGGGGGTAGGGTAAGGGTGCCGTTATTCGTCGATGTGCCAGACGTATTAGCTGTAATGAAGACCGTCGCACCACTGTTAACTTGCTGAATCGGAGAAGTTATCGTCAGAACGATAGGCGGCAAAGCACTGACATAAAATACAACTGGATATTGTTTCAGTGTACTGAGATTTGTTGGATCTATCACTGAACTTGATACATACAAAGTGAACGTGTAAGTGGTCGGCGTTGTGACAACCGTAGGAAACACAATGCTGGCAACGGCATTGTTTGGGTTTATCACGGTAATTGGCGATGTCGTCGATGGGTTCGCTGAAGTGTATTTCCACAGATAATAAATAGTGCCAGTAGTCACTTTCCCATTCACATCGTATAACTTACTTGCGGTACCATCCAATTGCTGAGTTGCGCCAGGCAATACATTGCCACCACTAGTTGAAATAGGCACTGCCGTTGGTAAAACAATGGGGTTAATCGTCACCGTCTGGATTGCAGTACCATTTTTTTGATTACTGTCCGTCACGCGACATTGAAGTTTGACAGTGGTCGCCTGCGTCACGATTGGCGCTACAAAACTACTGCTCGCCGTCGTTGAATTAAGCAGATTGAGAGTCAGACCAGCAGCATCATTGACCACCCACTGATATGAGAACGTTACACCGCTCGGCGCCGTCGATCCAGCAGTAGCGGAACACGTCAAAGGCACGGTGTCCCCGGAAGTTACACTGGCATTCGATCCAACAGTGACGACCGGATTACCGGTACTCGAAGCCGATTGCAACACTTTAAGAGTAGTGGTGGAGTTATTGGTATTGCCTTTTGCATCCGTCGCAAAAAACGTAAGTTGATACGTACTGTCCGCAGTGAGTAATGCAGGTGGGGTCAAATTCAGTGTACAACTTACGCCATTGCCACTGGCATCAGCCTGGGTTGCGGTGCAACTGCTATTACCGACAGCCGTTACCGGATTTGCACCAAGAGTCAACGTGTCGACTTGCCAGTACATACTAGCGATACCGCCAGCACTACTGCTCGCATGCCCTACAAAGCTTAATGGGTTCCCGGAGGATACAGTCATTGGCGCTGGCACCGTGACAGATACCACACCACTGGTCGCATTGGATACGCTGCTACTACCACTACTACTTCCGCCTCCGCACGCTGATAAAACAAAGGCTAAGCTGACGATCAGTGCGCGACGAACAAATCTGATGTTGGAATACACAATGGCTCCGGTATGAACAATGGTGAAAAAGAGGTGAAGTGAGATCATTGTAGCCTCATCCAGTTATTTTATACGTTGCCAAAATTATAAAATACAAGATTTTTATACATTCATATTTACAAAGACTCGTGCAAATAACACGCAATTGTGGCAATCTCGAATTTCGAGTTTTGCTCTCCTGGAGACGCTTTATGAATACCTCGCATTATGCGCATTGGCCACCTGGCTTGCCATATCATCTGATCGCCCCAGCAACCAGTGTGTATCAGAACTTACAAATATCTGCACTGCGCTACCCAAATAAGCCTGCCCTTATTTTTTATGATTCCATTCTTTCCTATCGGCAATTGAATGACGAGGTGCTCGCTTTAGCAGCCTATCTGCAACAGGTATGTGGTGTAAAAAAGGGCGATCGGGTTCTCCTGAATATGCAAAACAGCGTGCAATTCGTTATCAGCTTTTATGCCATTTTGAGAGCGGATGCGATGGTCGTTCCAGTCAACCCGATGTTAATGCAAGATGAGTTAGTTCATTACATCACTGACAGTGGCGCAAGAACAGCGATCGTCGCTCAGGAAGTTGTCCCAAGGTTGATCAACTTACTTCACTCATCGCATCTGAAACACATCATCGTCAGCACGTATTCTGATTATCTGACCAATGAAACGAGCCTCACGATTCCTGAATTTATCAGAGCGCCAGCAGATGTTCCGCAGCAGACTGGGATTGCTGCCTGGAAAGATGCCATAGCAACACGTTTAACACCTGCAGAGCATGTCGCAGGATCGGACGATCTGGCGTGTATGCCATACACCTCCGGCACGACAGGGCACCCCAAAGGTTGCATACATACGCATAGCACTGTTATGTTCAATATCGCTGCCAGCCCGGTCTGGACAGGCGCCGCTATCCCCAATCAGGTTGCCCTTGCGGTTCTGCCATTCTTTCATGTCACCGGAATGCAATCGGTAATGAATGTGACTATTTATTGCGGCGGCACCTTGGTGATATTGCCGCGCTGGGATCGCGATGTAGCTGGCCAATTGATCACGCGTTATGCGGTCACTAACTGGACCCTGGTGCCATCGATGATGATCGACTTTTTGTCCAATCCAAGATTGGAACAATACGATATTTCTAAACTGACCCGCGTGTCTGGTGGCGGTGCAGCAATGCCAGCCGCCGTTGCGCAAAAATTGCTTGAATTAACCGGTCAAGTCTATATGGAAGGTTACGGTTTATCCGAGACAATGGCGCCGTCACACGTCAATCCTCCGCAACGCATGAAGCAACAATGCCTGGGAATTCCTCTTTTTAACGTAGATGCACGTGTTGTTGATCCTGCGACTGGCAAAGAAGTCGCTCAAGGAGAGCAAGGCGAAATCTGGATACATGGTCCGCAAGTGTTTAAAGGATATTGGAACGATCCTAAGAAAACTGAAGACGCTTTCGCTGAGCTTGACGGCAAACGTTTTTTCCGGTCGGGTGACCTAGGTTATATCGACGAAGACGGCTTCTTTTTCTTTACCGACAGACTCAAACGTATGATCAATGCCAGCGGCTTTAAAGTCTGGCCGGCCGAAGTCGAGTCAATGATGTATCAACACCCCGCCATTCAGGATTGTTGCATCATCGCTAGTCATGATGAGTACCGTGGCGAAACAGTCAAAGCAATTATCGTCAAGAAGGTCAATGCCGCGTTAAGCGAAGAGGACATTATGTTTTGGGCACATGAGAAAATGGCTGCCTATAAAGTCCCACGGGTCATTGAATTCGTCGATGCCTTACCAAAATCAGCAACTGGAAAAGTGATGTGGCGCACATTGCAAGAACAAGAACTAAACAAAAAGAAAATATAAAGTGCTTGAAAGTGCTTGATATGAATTTACCGTGGCGGGAACATCATCGTCACAGAAATTCATCTGTCATAAGTCCTGATGATCACTTTGCGTATTTACATTATTTAGTGATTGAAAGAAAACGATTGAAAACAAATGTAAATTTCATCTCAAAGAAATTTATCTTCCAATAAAAAATGGAAGGCTGATTTAGCATGATTGTTAATGTCTCTTGAAAATTTTTGAGCGATTTATTTTTAAGACATATCAAGCACTTAGCAACTAAATTTTCATTCATCCTAAAAAAGCCATGTTTTAACAAAAACAGTGACAATTTACGCTCCTACGCTCATACCACTCTAAAATTTTTTGCCTATTTGCGATGCAATGAACAGCACAACATCGTCTGACTACGTGTTACTGCAACAACAAAACAAGCTTTGCACCTGAGAAATTTTGGCATAGTATTGAGATAGCGCCACAGCTTGGTTCAGGGTCTTTGCAAAGTCTCAATTCGCCAGATCCAACTGAAAAAAAAAGCAGCGTCAAATTTGGTTTTTCTTAACGTGTCAGATGGGCATTATTTGATAAACATGATCGTCAACGATCGAACTGCTTAATACCTCCTCATAATCATCCTGCCTCTTGCACAATCAAGAACAGATGCCGGAGCTAGTTTGCAACAGTTCTACAAGAATTATATATTGGAGGTCACTATGAATTTTCGTCAACTTCGCATTGGAACACGTCTTGCTGTCGGGTTTGGCGTCATTTTAATTTCGTTAATTTTGATACTGATTGCAGGGAGTGTACTCAGTGCACGAAATCGTCAGGCAATGATGAAAGGCATCGAGCTTTCTCATAATAAAACGGCACTCGCAGCAAACATGAAAAGCAGTATGCTAGAAGGTGGCTTGGCCATTAGAAATATTGGCATGCAAACGGATCTCAGCGAAATCGATAAACAAAAAGTAGTAATCAAAAACCAGCGTACCAAGTTCAATGAAGCGCATGACAAATTGCTGTCCTTAGGCTTGAATGACGAAGAGAAAAAAATCGTTGATATCGTTACAGGCATCGATCAGCAGGTTGATGCCCCGACCAAAGAAGCATTCAAAATGTTGTTATCGTTTAACGGCGAAGAAGCAGTTAAATTGATTTCAACACAAATCGATCCGCTGCAACAAAAAGCCTTACTTGAGATTAATAAACTGGTTGATCTTGAGGATGCCGCCGCTGCCGAATTGTCGAGTCGCGCTGAAAGCAACGCGAGTAAACTGGTGACTATTCTGCTCGCTATCGGCGGTGTCGTTTTGTTGATGGGTATTTCTTTTTCAATCGTCCTTACACGTAGCATTACCAGACCACTTGATGAAGCAGTACAAATTGCAAAACGCGTAGCGGCGGGTGAATTAACTCACCGTGAAGCAGATACCGGTGATGATGAAATCAGCGAATTATTAAATGCGCTCAAAGAAATGAACGATAATTTATTCAATATCGTCAGTGAAGTAAGGCAAGGAACCGATGCCATAGCGATTGCTTCTGGCGAAATATCGACCGGCAATTCCGATTTGTCTTCACGCACCGAAACGCAAGCTGGTGCACTCGAAGAAACCGCGAGCTCCATGGAAGAAATTACTGCCACGGTGCGACACAATGCAGATAATGCACGGCAAGCAAACGGGTTGGTAACGTCTGCGTCCAACTTTGCGATTAAAGGTGGTGAAGAAGTCGGTAAAGTGGTCGATACCATGAACTCGATTAAAGAAAGTTCACGCAAAATCGTCGATATCATTAGCGTCATTGATGGCATCGCATTCCAAACCAATATCCTGGCTTTGAATGCAGCCGTCGAAGCTGCACGTGCTGGTGAACAAGGACGTGGTTTTGCGGTGGTCGCATCTGAAGTACGCAATTTGGCACAACGTAGTGCCAGCGCCGCCAAAGAAATTAAAACACTTATCGGTGATTCCGTAGAAAAAGTAGAGTCTGGCGGAAAATTAGTTGATGCGGCCGGCAAAACCATGAATGAAATTGTCACGTCAGTTAAACATGTTGCCGATATCATGTCAGAAATTACTGCCGCCGGGCAGGAACAAAGTGCTGGCATTGAAGAGGTCAATCGTGCGATTACTCAAATGGATGAAATGACGCAACAAAATGCCGCACTGGTAGAACAAGCAGCTGCGGCTGCGGAAAGTATGGAAGATCAAGCTGAGAATCTTGCACGTGCAGTTTCTGCATTTAAACTTGGAACACCGTCCACCGCAAATGCAACAAACCGTATTAATATTCACAAAGTTGAACCAGCTCAGGAAAATGGCTTGTCAGCAGCTAAAGGAAAAATCATCAAAGCACTGGGTCTTCATGTTAACTAATTAATTCGGTTTTTGTGCCGCCTTGCTCATCAGCCGATATACATCTATGAAAAAATCGGAAGCATTAAAAAAAATTGTTGAGCAAGCGCGTTCCGGAGACTTAACTTTCCCCGCGAATATACAGGCGACGCTTGAGATTCAAGAGGCTTTAAATTGTCCTGACTGCGGAATTGAAACCGCAGCCAAACTGGTCACTAAAGAGCCAATGATTGCCGTACGAGTTGTTGCTATCGCCAATTCGGTAGCCTACAGCCGGTTTGGTGGTGGCGTTACGAATATCAGAACCGCAATTACGATTCTTGGCTTCAATACATTGCGCTCAGTTGTCGTTGCAGTCGCCATGCGACAATTGAGCCAAATGAGCAAAAATCCTCAGATCAAAGCCATGATAGAAAAATTGTGGTTACACTCTGCACATGTCGCGGCGCTTGCGCATTTACTGGCCAGAAAGGTCAGCAAAATTGACCCGGAGACAGCATTATTTGCAGGTGTTGTTCACGAAGTCAGTAGTTTTTACCTCCTATCCCGCGCCGAAGAATTTCCGTCGCTGCTCGAGCCCCATCAGAGCGACAAAGACGATATTCTCGATGAAGATCACGAAATCTATATCGGAAGATCAGTTTTGCACCAATTGCTTGCACCCAAACGAATAGTCAGCGCGATAGAAACGCTCTGGTATGGAGCGCGAGCAACACCGCCAGAAACGCTGGGCGAGACCTTGCTGCTGGCCAATGATTTGGCGAGTTGCTCCTCACCGCTTGATCATCGCGATGTGGTGATGGTTGAGCAAACCGCTGCTACCATCGACTTTCCATTTAAAGAGACCTCATTACGTCAAATTCTTACCGAATCTGATGACGATTTGCAGTCACTGATTGCCAGTCTGGCCAATTGAAATAAATAGACAAGAACGAAGCTGGGGCGTTTTTGCGGAAGTTCTTTTAATAATGAGGTGGACGCTCGTCTACTACCGCAGTCCTTTGACTAGCCGTTACCGCCAATTCCCGCATTCTGCCCGCCATGGCAGTCAGCAAAGCTTCTAGTTCATCAATTTTTTTCTGTTGGCGATAGACTTGGGTGTTTAAAGTATCGACCAGATCATCCTGGCGCGACAAACGAATTTCCAGATCAACCAGGCGTTCTTCTGTGTTCATAAGTGGGTACTTTCTTTGGACTAACGCAAAATGCGTGCACAGTATGCCATATCCGGAAACCCACAGAATATAGGCGTAACCTTGTGTAAGGCTGATGATATCGGATACCATGAACATATATTTTTATCTAAAATACATCAATGGCGTGGCGGTCCTTTCCAGATCGGGCCATGTTCGTTTTTTCTTGTCTTCCGTTCTTCAAGCTATGATAGGAATTGGTAGTGATAGATATTTTTCGACGACTTTTTGGAAAGACTGCGCAAGCGGCAACATTTCAGCCGCCAGTTGCTGTCGTCGCGAAAATCGAACCGGCGACAGTACCAGTACCTGAAATCATCGAAAAACCACCAGAAGTATGGAATCCAGATAAAAAGTTTGATCATTTATATTTAAAATGGATGATGTCAAACCACCTTGGTGCAGCCAGCCCTTATGTGGAAAAAACCATACTCTCAGGGCTAGAAAAACTACGCCAATCTGATCTTGCCGCTTCTCAGTTATTGCCCAGGGTTCCCACCGTTTTATTACAGGTATTAAAAAGCCTGCGTGAAAGCAATGTATCTGCTAGCGATCTGGCACATCAAATTTCTAAAGATGTGGCACTGGTCGCGGAACTGTTGCATGAGGTTAATGGTGCTTATTACAGTCCGATCAACCGCGTGACCAGCCTTGATAGCGCAATACAGTTACTTGGTTTTAATGGCTTGCGTATGCTGATTGCGCGTACCGCTTTTCGCCCGATTATCCAGACGCAAAGTGGGAAACTTGCCAAAGAGCTCGCGCCAGTTATTTGGGAGCACTCTGAAAAGAGTTCACTAGCCTGTCAATTGCTCGCGCAGCAAAGACAACTCGATAGTTTCCAAGCATTCCTCGCAGGCTTATTACAAAACGTTGGATTAGTGATTGCATTCAGGCTGGTCGATAGAACCGGCGTCACAGAAAAATTGCCGATGTCTGCCGGTTTTCAGACGGCATTTTTTAAACAGGCTGAACTACTCACTTTACATGTCGGCGAACAATGGGAATTCCCTGAACCAGTATTACGCGCGATTGCCAGAAAACATGGAACAGCTGAGCAAGCTTCCGAGCTGGCCGATTGTTTGCAACAAGCTGACCAGCTTGCCCGCTTACGCTTACTGGTCAATCATGGCGTGATGACAGAATCGGATGCAGCAGCCTTATTGTCAGCGAGCTCCAGTTTGCTTGAGTGCTTTCAACAACTGAATCAGGCCCAGGCTTAAAGAATTATCAAAGCAAAAGAATTTGTATGAGTTTGGCTAGAACGGGCAAATCGTTTTGCTTTGATAATTCGTGATTTAAACTGGGGCTTGGTGATAAGCACGAATTTCCGTTTGAATGAGAGTTTGCAAGTACTGGATTCGATTTTTAAGCATTTGATATTCACTCATCAGATCGCAGCACGGCGGTTATTTCTGGTCGCAATTTGAGACGCATATTGTGGGTCCTGATCCATTGCTAATTTTTGTTCGTCAGTTAAACGTTTAGCACTGATGATTACGGTTTGCACGTCTGATTGTTTAGTATCAAACGCGATTTTTTGATCTTCAGTCATGCGTTGAGCAGTGATAACAACAGTAGGAATCTCTGCTTTTTGGCTCAGGGTTGGGTTGGTTTGAGCAGTAAAAGCATTACTGACGGCGAGTACGCTAGCAAACAATGCAGTTGCTAATACGGCGCTGGTTTTGATTGATGTTTTCATTTTATTTCTCCTGAGGTGGTTGGTTGATGTCTCCACTTTAGGCGGATGCTCGTCAAGCCACCAGCAGGATGTGACGAACTGCAAAATTCAGGGTGTGAAACATTAAAAATAAGGAGTAAAACACGCTGTCTTTAGATTGGATTCGCCATAGAATAGCTTCAATTTGTTGGATTTTTGATCTTCGTGATACAGAAATAATTCGGCTTTATTAGATGAAAAAGTTATTGCTGGAAAATGAAACCGCATTGCACTACTATGAAATGCGGAGCATTTTGCGCGGTACAATCCTGTCTGTTCACAGGAAAATATGAGAAAACAGCGTCAATCAGATAAATACGACCAATGCGTAGACCTACAAGGATTACGCCCCAATAAGGAAACTAATTATGTCGAACGACAGCGGTTCTCAAACTAGTACGATGGGCGGACAGCAAATTGATGGTTCCGGCCATCATGCGGCGCTGGAATTTCTTTCATTTACCCTTGGTAATGAAGAATATGGGATTGATATCCAGCGCGTACAGGAATTACGTGGCTATGAAGCGGTTACCCGTATTGCGAATGCCCCGGATTTCATGAAAGGTGTGATGAATTTACGCGGTGTTATCGTACCTATCATCGATTTACGCATGAAATTTGCGCTTGGCGTAGCAGACTATGATCAATTTACGGTCGTGGTCATCCTCAATATTTCAGGTCAAACCATAGGCATCGTGGTCGATAGTGTTTCTGACGTTATCACCCTCACCCGAGATCAGATTAAGCCAACACCGGAAATAGGCTCAACGATAGAAGCAGATTTTCTAATCGGGCTGGCGCCACTCGAAGAGCGCATGCTGATATTGATGGATATTCAGAAACTGATGTCCTCTGACGATATGGGCTTACAGTTCGCAGTTACCATGTAATTAAAGCTGCACAAAGAAACCCGAATTCAAAAATTAATGCATTTAAAACCATTTAAACGACATTAAAGACATTTTTTAAGATTTTTAGCCCTGGTTGTTATCAAACAGGGCTTTTTTTACGGCCATCAGGCTGTGAATTTCGAGGCAGGGTTCGCGCGGGCTGTACAATAGCGGCTTATTCCTTGTATTTTCTGCTCCATGACTATCCTGCTCACCACTCTCAACGCCCGCTATGCCCATGCTTCACTGGGTTTACGCTATTTGCTCGCGAACATGGGAGAATTGCAATCGCAAACCCAGATTCACGAATTTGTGATCGGTGCGCGTAGTACGGATATTGTGGAAAAAATTCTCGCCTATCGCCAGCCTGATCAAAAATTTATTGTCGGATTTGGCGTCTATATCTGGAACATTGTCGAAATTACTCAGGTCGTTGCTGTTCTAAAACGAGTTGCACCAGAGATTGTGATCGTGCTGGGTGGTCCTGAGGTATCGCATGAAACCAACGATCAGGAAATTATCCGGCTGGCTGACTATGTGATTACCGGTTGGGGCGACGTCAGCTTCCCTGATTTGTGTCAGAAAATCATCGAAGGCCCACAACCTTTAATGAAGGTGCATGCCGGTTTGCAGCCACCGATGAACGAAATCAAACTGCCGTACGCGTTATACACAGATCAGGATATCCGCCACCGCACGCTGTATGTGGAAGCCTCACGCGGCTGTCCATTCAAATGCGAATTCTGTTTGTCTGCACTGGATAAAACTGCATGGCCGTTCGATATTGACGCCTTTCTGGCAGAGATGGAAAGCCTGTATCAGCGCGGTGCACGTTTGTTTAAGTTTGTTGATCGCACCTTTAACCTGAATGTCAAAACCAGCCTGAAGATCATGCAGTTCTTCCTGGATAAACTCGCAGCAGCACCGCATGATCCGGTCTTTGCCCACTTTGAAGTGGTACCCGACCATTTGCCTGATGCGCTGAAAGAAGGAATACAAAAATTTCCTGACGGCACGCTACAATTTGAGATCGGCATTCAGAGTTTTAACCCGGAAGTGCAAAGCCTGATCAGCCGTAAGCAAAACAATGACAAAGCCGCTGAAAACATCCGCTGGTTATGCGAACAATCGCACGCCCATTTGCATGTGGATCTGATTGCGGGATTACCAGGCGAGACCATGGAAAGCTTTGCTGAAGGTTTCAACAAATTGGTCGCTTTAGGCCCACATGAGATTCAATTTGGTATTCTGAAACGCTTGCGTGGTACGCCTATCATCCGCCACACCGAAGCTTTTCAGCTGGCTTTTGATCCAATGCCACCGTATACCATCCTTGCCAATAAAGACGTCCCCTTCGCCGCGATGCAAAGACTGGTTCGCTTTGCCCGTTATTGGGATATGGTCGCCAACTCAGGACGTTTTGCGAATACCTTGCCGGTCATTCTCAGCGAATCACCCTTTGAACACTTTATGGCGTTTTCTGATTGGGTGTATGCCAATACCGATGCGACGCACAGGATTGCTTTAGATCGTCTGGCTGGTCTGGTAACGACCTGGTTGATAGAACAACGTGGCATAAGTAAAGAAGCCGTGATGGCGCTGGTTTCCAGCGATTACGCTGGCAATGCGAAACATAAGCAGGGTAACTCCAGTGCCGGCGAACAAAAGGCGCCTGTCGTGGCAAAGGCTACCCCACAAAGACAAAGCCGCCATCTGGCGGCCTGATATGGTGTGCGTTATTTGTTCACTGTATTTATCAAACGGGCGATTTCACCAGATTTTTTTCCACTGATAATCGCCTGATTTAACTTGTTGATCCAAACTTCACCCGCACCGGGAGCTGTCGCGAAATGTAAGTCGTCACTCATCAGAGGCTTATTCAACACAACGAATCCAGGTTGTATGTTCTGTTCATCTGTTTGCCCTTCTACACGAAAGCCCTGCCGCAGATAATTTTCAACATCTACGGCTTGTGTAAAAGATGTACTCAGTAACATGACATCCATGCGTTTATTTAATAATTTTTTTAGCCGTGATGAATTCGAACTGACATCATCTTCAACTTTGAATAAAACATTACTCTGTTTATCGAAATCGTCACCATAACTAGCGCCGCGAACAATCCCTATCGTTTTGCCTTTCAGATCTGCAATACTGTCGAATTTGAACATGTTATCACTACGCGCGATCATCCAGACTGTATTGGCGTAAACAGCCTCAGAAAACACTAATTGAGATAAACGTTCACGGTTCTTTGAAAGACCAAACACGATACCTTCGCCATTTTTTGCGTAAGCCAGAATACGCGGCAAAGGATAGCGATGAATCTCAAACTGGATATGCAATTGTCGTTCGAAGTAAGTCAATACGGCTCGGACATTATCGCGCAGCGGTAAAATCTCGCCCGATTCGCTCCTCAGTTCACGTAAGAACAACACCACTTTTTGCGGTTCAGCTGCGGGAGCTTCCGAAACAAAAAACATCCCTGAAGTAAGAATTAAATAGGCAAGACTAAGCGACAAAAAACTAGCGCGTTTCCAGATACCGGACGGACTCTTACGACAGAACATAAGGTGATCATTTTGTCCTGTGCGGAAAATATTCATAAATTCTGATGCACTTCGTCGCGTTATTTTAAATAAACTTTTCGAGTAAAGCGGCGGCACGTTGACTCGCTTCGCGCGCTTCTTCTATGGTCGTTGCTTTATCAGTATGACTGACAAGAGAATTGGTCAACAATGTGACAAACGAACGATCGAGGGCTTTACGCGCTGCGGACATTTGTTGTGCAATGCCCTCGCAATCTTCTGGATTTTCTGCCTTCGCGATCAGCTTTTGCACTCCGCGCAATTGCCCTTCGATTCGAGCCAATCGGTGGAGCAAATCCTTTTTCTGTGTATCACTTAAGGCGTTCCCTTGAACAATTTTGAGGGGGGGAGTATCTGCCATTTTTTATCTCCTGTGCATTATCTATAAGGACAAAATCAGCATGCAAATTGATACTCTACTGAGTATGCTCGAAGCATACAAGCGTTACGTTGTAAATGCCTGGAAGTTCGTAAGCACTAAACAACAATATGGCAAACTTTACTTGGAAATGATGAACAACACGATTTGATTACAAATATCGCTCCAATGAGTGAACAAAATTAAACTTTTTTCTTTTTGCAAGAAATATGTCACCCCACAAAGAATTTTTCTTCCATCCTTAGTTCGCCCAACATCGCGACGACGGACGCGAGACGCTCACTGAATTACTTTTTCACTGCACTCCCATCGACTCACTGAATAAATAAAAACAAACTATGCAATGATTGCGAATCATTCTCATTTGCATTACTATAAGAACATCTTTGAGGAAGACGACTATGAACGCAATTCTGAATTTACAGATTAAAAGCAATGGTTTGGCAGGCGACAAAAGCAACGGATCGATACATGAAAAGGCACGCAAAAAAAGCCTGCACAGACTATTACAGGCCTTATTGCGCGAGGGTTTCTTGAACCGCCAGGATTTAGTTACTGCTGGCGACACCAGTTGGCTCCCCTTATGGTCAAAGAAGCGAATGTTACGAATAGAAGGGCTGCAGCTTGGTCGGGCCGGACATTGCCATATCAGTGGTGCGATTGCCGTGCATCAAAGCGGAAAAATTCCACATATCATCAATTCCGCATCAGAATTGCTCAGCGTTCTCAATACCGAAAACACTGAGTATCGTGCGCAAGCGCAACAACGATTGCAGGCCGAGCTGGAAAATAGCGTTGAAAATGATATTTTGTGCCACCAATACCGACAAGAGTGGTCGGCAAGTCTGCTCAACCAGATTTTACAAGCTCGACAAACAAGCTTATGGACGACGATGGTCAATAACAGCAATGCCATTACCAACCATTCAGCGCTTTTCTTTGAACAATGGGGCTGTATAGGGCATCCGTTTCATCCAGGCCACAAAAGCAAAACGGGTTTAAATGAGGAACAGGTTTTCGCCTATTCGCCAGAATTCCAACCACAGTTTGATTTAGTGATCAGTGCGATCAAAGCCAGCGTTGCCAGAATCAGCAGCGTACAACCAGACTTAACGTATACGCAATGGATGGCGACACAGTATCCAACGGAAATGTCCATTTGGTTTGAAAGCTTAATAAAGCGTGGTCTGCCAACTGATGCATGGTTGCCTTTACCGATACATCCTTATCAGGCAGAGCAAGTTTTACCAGAAAAATTTGCCGCCGAAATCCGCGCTGGTTTGCTATTAATCGACACCGATTTTCCGCGCCTGCGAACCTCACCAACCATGTCATTCAGAACTGTCGCGAGTAGTAACAACCATCTCGCGCCGCATTTAAAGCTTCCCTTGTCTTTGCAACTCACCAGTGCACAAAGAACGGTTTCGCCCAAAGCTACCATCATGGGGCCGCGCGTCAGTCGTTTATTACGTGAACTGATACACCGGGAAAACGGATTTGATGAAACCCTCGACATTTTAGCCGAAGAGGTAGGATTGCATTTTATCGATCCTAACGACGACGCAGACCGTGCACGTCATTTATCCATACTCTTTCGTGAAAATCCAATGACACGAGTTCGGCCCGGTCATCTGTCTGTCCCCGTTGCAGCTTTGTTTGCAGATTCCCCGATCAACGGCAAAGCATTCGTCACTGAACTAGTGGCGTCTGCATTTGGTGATGATGGGAACGGTGCGTTAAGCTACTTCCGTGACTATAGCAATATCGTGCTACAAGCGAGCCTGAGTGCATATCTCATTTATGGCATTGCCTTCGAGGCTCATCAGCAAAATAGTCTGGTTCTCTTAAACGAAAACGGAACAGTTGCGCAATTGCTACTACGGGATTTTGGCGACATACGCATCTATACGCCAACACTGCATTCGCAAGGCCTACAACTAGAGAATCACCAAGCCGGTCATATTTTGTTTGATGACCCCAACATCGTCCGCGAAAAATTTTTGCATACAACCATGCTTTGCCATCTCGCGGAATTGGCAGTGCTATTAGCGCGCAGTTATAGCCAACATGAAGATGCTTATTGGCAGATTTTGTACGACAACAGCGCGAAAATTTTTGAACAAGTTCGTCATCGTTGTGATCCCCAACGATGGGAAAAAGAACGTCAGGCGGTGATGTTTGAAGATTGGCCAGTCAAGTCTTTATTACGTATGCGCCTCAATGATACGGTCGATGATATTTGCTTGTCCATGCAAAATCCTTTAGCACCATTTTCGGCCAACTGAACATGTTTATTGATCAGACGAAGAAGTCGCTGCACTGTTTATTTTTGATTCAATTTTTAGCGATGGGGTCAATGGAAATGAGTGCCCCTTTTTGGGCGCAACATCTGCATCAGATGACGTCCATGTCAACGGTGGCTTTGGCATGGGCCAGCGGAATGGCCTATGCTGGCCCAATGATCATGACGATGTTATGCAGCCCACTATGGGGAAAAATTGGAGATCGTACCGGTCATAAAATGATGTTGGTACGCGCCTTGCTGGCGTTAACCGTTACGCAATTCTGGATCGCATTCAGTGACGACGTCTTTAGCATACTGATAGCCCGATTATTACAAGGCGCACTTGCTGGCTTTATTGCGACGGCACAAGCGTATGGCAGTAGCCTAATTCAGCGTGACCAGCGAGGAACACTGATGGCACATTTGCAAATGGCAACGGCTATCGGATCAGTGTCGGGACCTATGGTGGGGGGATATATTTATGGGTCACTTGGTTTCAATCAAATTAATATGATCGCAGCACTCATCTGCGGTACTTGCACTCTCGCTACCCTGTTTTGTTTGCAACCTGTCATTGGCACAAAAAAATCTGTCGTTGTCAACGCTGAAGAAAATCAAATTCACAGCAATAGCGCACATTCTCTTTCTCCTTTACTTGGAATGTTATTCGCTATCGTTTTGATTCAAAGTGCCAAAATGATGCCCCAAGTTTTTTTTGCTATTTATGCAGACCAGGTTTTACATGCGCCACCGTGGCTCACCGGCGCCTGTTACGGCGCGTTAGCAGTGGGACTATGCATCGCAGCGCCATTTTGGGCAAAACGCTTTGCGCACAAGTCAAGGTCAGCGGTGTTGCGTGAGATAGAATACTGTTGTTGGGCTTGTGCCGTCATCTTAGGTTTTCAGGCACTCAGTCATCAATGGTGGCAAATCGTGGTCAGTCGTATTCTTTGGGGTGTTTTTCTGGCAGCATTGCTTCCAGTGTTTTACAGCTTGCTATCAAAGGAGAGCAGTGATGCACAACAAGGATGGGTGCTGGGTTTGGGCAACAGTGCGGCAAAAGCCGGAGCACTCGCTGGTATTGCAATTGGCTCGTTGGGTATGGCTTATTTGCCTGTGGCACAGCTGTTTTGGCCGATCTGTTTTATTTACGTGCTGACTGCATTCGTGCTGCGATACCAGCGCCAGCAACGGGTATCCCTGACACTGATGAGTAAATCTATTTGACGCACTAAAACGCACAATAATAATTCATTGCCATTTTTCTTGGTACCTGTATTGACTCCCACAATAACAGGTACATTTCTTTTATTCTTCTATGCCATCGTTCAGACACCAATTTTTACGTCTCCTCCATTGTTGGCTCGCATTGCCATTCGCTTTGCTTCTCATTTTGCAAGGACTGACTGGAACAGTCATTACCTGGAAACATGAAGTCGATGCTTTTCTCAATCCCGGATTGTTACGGGTTACCGCACCAGAAAACGGAAATGCCGTCGCCAGAGAACGATTAACATTATCAATACTCGTCGAACAGGCAAAACAACATCATCCGACCGGCAAACTGACAATGCTGGAACTGCCAGAAAAAGAAAATGAAGTGCTTGTTGCATGGTTTAAAGAAACCAGCGATCCGAATAAAAAACCTGGTACTAAACAGATGATGATAAATCCCTATACGGGAACAATGATTGGTGAAAGAGTGCCAGATAAAATCAGTTTTTCACGATCGCAATTTGTCCCGAGCCTGATGTCGTGGCATAGAAATTTTTTGGGCAGCGATAATGGTAAATTGCTGGTCAGCATCAACGGCATCGTATTGGCAATAATCGCCTTGAGCGGTATCTATTTGTGGTGGCCAGTGTGGCGATTAAAAGCGTGGTGGCAGGCAATAACAATATCCCATCAAGGTTCGTGGAAACGCTTTAATTTTCGATTACACAGAGCAGCAGGTTTTTATTCAGCCCCCTTATTGCTCATGTTGGCGATCACTGGCATTTATTTTAATCAACCTGATTGGATCACACCGATAGTCAAACAAGTTGTCTCGGTTACCGCAGATTCAAAGGAAGTAAAAGCCTCAACTGAAAATAATTTCACTGACAGCGAAATCAAAAACCTCAACCCCGATCAGATCATCGATCTGGCACAAAAAGAATTTCTAATGGCGAGAGTCACGCGCATCAGCTTTCCGGAAAAAACAGACGGCAAGTTTGAAGTAAGGCTGCATCAGCCTGGAGAGTTAAGAGAAGGAAGCGGTGCCACGCGTGTGACTGTGGATGCGCTTCATGGCAAGATCATTAAAATCCGCGATCCTTTAAAGGCAAGTAAAGAGGCACTGTTCTATAGTTATTTTTTCCCGCTGCATAGCGGTGAAATTTTCGGCATCATCGGCAAGATAATCATCAGCTTCGTAGGATTATTGCCCTTGCTGTTCGCCATCAGCGGCACCTTGATCTGGTTAAGACGCCGCTGATATTTGAACGTCAGACAAGCAACCAATCAAGTGACAACTGTTTTTCCTTCATTGGTGGGCACCAGAAATATGATGTGGTGAGTGGTTGTGTGAATTTAAACAGCGCGTCGGTAATCCCATCTTCTGCACCTGACATACGGCGCAGTTGCGCTTCAAATGCCTGAAATGAAGTAGCAAAAGCCACAAAGTAAAATCCGGCATCCGTGCCAGCAGACCACGGCATAGAGCGGCGCAACACAAACGCTTCAGGTTCAAAATTTTCCTGCGCAGTGCGTTTCACATGAGCCGATTCAGGCGCATCGTCTAATTCTTCGTTATCCGATTGGCGGCGACCTATCATGTCGTCTTGTTCGCCACGTGACATGTGTGCGAGGCGGTCAAAATGATGTAGCCATTTTTGCGTTGCCACGTAACTTCCACCATCGACATCAATGGCCACGGCAATGGCGTGTTCATCCTGCGGATTTTCTGTTCCGTCTTCATAACCGCTTAAGTCACGACCATTGTCGAATTTAAACCCGTCTATTTGTTGCTGCAATACGAAGGCTGGCGCTAATGCTTGTTGAATGCGAAGTTGTTGATGTACCAGTTGTCCGCGATCAGATTCCCGCAACCACAACCATAGTGCGGAGGGTGTCGCGGGCAGCTCTACTTTGCTATCTGGGATGCCAGTAAAGTCACGCAAACCAACGATATTTAATTTCAATAATGTCGCCAGACTAGCGCCCACACCCAACACGACGCGCTCACCATCGACCAGACGCTGTACGTTTTGCAAAGCTTGGTGTACGGCATCTTTGTTGACGTTGTTGTTCAGATCAAAATGCAAATAAGTTGCATGGGCAGGTAAAGGCTGCAAAATACCGACTTGGCTTTGTGACATAAAACTCTCCTGGGTTGCAATGGATGAAAACGGGTCATGCTGCGCGGATATGGCACTACATGCGTGAGTTTACCGGATTGCGTAAGAATATTGTTGGTGAGAGTTTTTTCACACTAAACAAAGGACTGCCGCGTCAATTGTAGAGACGCGGCGGTCAAATGTAGAACAAATCAGAATTTGCTGCGGAATTGCACATAGGTCATGCGAGGTGCACCGATAAGCTTGCCTGCATTGGTATCCGTAGTTCGAGTGAAATATCGCACATTTGTCAGGTTATTGATCCCCAAGGAAACTTCCCATTGGGATTTGGATGAAGCTTTCCAGTCAATCTGTGCGTTCCAGAGGCGATACGCAGGCGTCCAACCATTGGTACCATCGACGCTCTCTTTCACCGTATTGGCATTGTCGGAAAACTGGCCGGATTGATGCGTGCTATTGAAATTGAGCGTCCAGTTTTGACGCTGATAGCGCACACCCTGAGTATCGACATGACGTGCATAAAAGGGTAAGTCATTACCAATCTTAGCGCCGGACGCCGCTGATTCCAATGTGGCATTGGTATAAGCGTAGGTCGCGTAGGCAGATAATCCCGATAATAACGGATTGATTTTTTCGAATGCGTATTCAACGCTGGTTTCTACACCGCGGTGGTGAGTTTTTCCTTGGTTGAGGAAATAGGTGTTGACGTATTCGATTTGATTATTGAAACGCAGGTCAAAGGCCGTGGCATCTAATTTTAGGCCATCACGATTCCAACGCGCGCCAAGTTCTGCGGTCTTGGCCACTTCTGCCTGCAATTGGTTGCCATAGTTTTGCAAATTTAACTGCAAAAATTGCACGCTGCCAAACGAGGTGTTGTAGTTGGCAAACAGCGTCAATGCAGGCGAGGCGATATATGCAATACCCAAAGCAGGTAAGGGCTGACGGTAGTTTTCAGTGTCGCTATAACCGTTCAGATTGTTGTAACGGCTGACATTGACCGATTCGTAGCGCAAGCCCGGTGTAATACGCCATTGTTTCCATGCAATCTGGTCGTCGATATACACTGCATTGACATCACTACTATTCTGCGAAGATCGCTTGATAACACTCTGCGCATTATTCAGATTTTGGTCGTAGCTATTTTCACTTGAGCCTTCGTGCAAGTAGCGGTAACCAACGGTAATGTCATGACGCCAATCCCCACTTTGCAAACGTTGAGTAAAACGTGGCTCTATGCCAAAGACATTATAATTTCGCGGCTGTAAATTGATTTTGGTCGCTTTACTGTCAAAATTATTCGCCATTGCACTGGTGCGGAAACTGCTATTGAAATAGGTTTTTACTTCCACTTCCTGATTTGTGGATATGGTATTGAGATAATCCAATGCGATGCTGCTGCGACGGCCCTGCCAATAATCACGATTACGTTGTGATTGATAGGGGTCAGCAGCATACTGCGCGCTGGTCAAACCACCCGGCACATTCGACGTCGCCTCGTAGTAGCCGACTTTAGCGTTGAGTTCTGCATGCGAATTAATTTCATAGCGCGTCTTTAACGACAGGTCGCTGCTATGCTCTTCGCTATGTCGACGCCAGCCACTTCCGTCTGCGCCGGAATAGAGCAAAGCTATGCCCAAACCATTGTCGCGCTGACCACCAAGAAACGCGCTGTATTGTTTGCTATTTCCACCCTGGCTGTAGCTGTTATAGCGAACGCTAGCGTCTCCGGTAAATGGCACATCTGGGATTACACGGGTATTAAAGTTAATGATGCCACCGACATTTTGAGGGCCATAGCGTACCGCGCCACCACCGCGCACCACATCAACGGATTCGATACTGTTGAGGGAAACCGGTGCAAACGAGAGTTGCGGCTGACCGTAAGGAGCGACTGCTAAGGGTATCCCATCCAGCAAGATCGTTGAACGTGGAGAGAATCGTCCATCCAATCCACGTACGCCGATGTTGAGCGACATATTGCTGCCACCGCTGGAAGAATTATCGGTGACCTGTATGCCTGGAATGCGGCGCATGACTTCTTCGATACTCGCCGCACCACTGTCCTGAATTGCCGCCATCGACATCTGAGTGCGGCTACCGGCAAATTTTTGCACACTGTTTTGTAATCCCGTACCTAACCAACTTCCAGAGACGCTCACCGTTTCTATTTCTGGCTGCTTTTCACCAGACGTGGAACTGTCTGCATCAATTGCTTGCGCATAGCCTATCACAGGAAATGCGCATGCCGCGCTCACAGCTAACGCGCATAAACGACGCGGTGAGGAAATACGAACGATGGAATTTTTAAAGGACGTGGTCGGGGAAGGGGTGTGGCGCACAATATTCCTGAAATAAAATGATACAAGTCACAATTATAAATACGAATCATTATCATTAACAAGTTATATTTTGATTATCCCCGCTTTTAAGGTTCAGGTGCGCCATTCGGTGCACCAAAACACTGCTATGTTGTTGGCATCTGGTTCGATAAATAATCACTTGTCTATCTTGCGCTTTGCCGCTTAGAATCAATAGGTCCTCACCATACTTGGTAAGGATGCGTCGCTCGGACGGTTCCGGGCGTTACGTCATAACAGGACAATTTAATCATGACCAATACATTAACTCCGCCGGGTCGGGGTTCAGTCGGTGAGGGCAGCGCTACGTCCACACCTGACTTTTCCTTCGCTCGCATCAATCGCCTTCCTCCTTACGTTTTCAATATTACTGCTGAGCTTAAAATGGCGGCGCGTCGTCGTGGTGAAGACATCATCGACATGTCCATGGGCAACCCTGACGGTGCTACGCCAAAACACATTGTGGATAAGTTAGTCGAAGTCGCACAACGTCCCGATACGCATGGTTATTCCGCTTCCAAAGGCATACCGCGTTTGCGCCGTGCGATATCGCGTTGGTACAAAGATCGCTATGAAGTCGAGATTAATCCCGACAATGAAGCGATCGTCACCATTGGCTCGAAAGAAGGCCTCGCGCATCTGATGCTGGCGACACTGGATAAAGGTGATACGGTATTAGTGCCCAATCCCAGTTACCCGATTCATATCTACGGCGCCGTGATCGCTGGTGCCGATATACGTTCGATACGCATGAGTCCTGGCGTGGATTTTTTTGCGGAGTTAGAACGAGCGATACGCGAAACTTATCCAAAACCAAAGATGATGATTTTTGGTTTTCCATCGAACCCGACTGCGCAATGTGTAGAACTGGAATTTTTTGAACGCGTCATCCAGCTGGCGAAAGAACACAAAATTTTAGTGGTGCATGATCTGGCGTATGCGGACATTGTGTACGACGGCTGGAAAGCGCCATCGATCATGCAAGTGCCGGGCGCGCGCGATGTGGCGGTCGAATTTTTTACCATGTCTAAGAGCTACAACATGGCGGGCTGGCGCATTGGTTTTATGGTCGGCAATAAAGAATTGGTCGCAGCTTTAGCGCGGATTAAAAGCTATCACGATTATGGTAGTTTTACGCCAGTGCAAGTCGCTGCGATTGCGGCACTGGAAGGTGATCAAAGCTGCGTCCATCAGATCCGTGACACTTATCAAGCGCGTCGTGACGTGCTGGTCAAAGGCTTGCATGAGCTAGGCTGGATGGTTGAAAAACCGAAGGCATCGATGTATATCTGGGCGCATATCCCAGAACAATATCGTCATCTTGGTTCTTTAGAATTTGCAAAGCAAGTATTAGAAAAAGCCAAACTGTGTATCTCGCCGGGCATTGGTTTTGGTGAATATGGCGATGAGTATGTGCGCTTTGCGTTGATCGAAAATGAAGCGCGTATCCGACAGGCTTTACGCGGTTTAAAGACCATGTTTAAGAACGATGGTTTGATCACTTAGGAACAATAAGCTGTCAAAAAAAGCGCCAACAAATATTAAAGTGTCGGCGCTTTTTTTATCTCAATTAGCGGTCAATCCCAGCCTGACCACTTCTAGCGGTGGCGCTTCATTGGGCTGCCATTTTTGGTAAATTTTTTGGAAGCTGCCGTCTTTTTTCATTTGCCGTAATGCATCCTCCCACTGCTTGATGGTTGCTAACGGTGTTCTGGAAGAAAATGCCAGATACAGTTCCAGACTATCAAGCACCATGACTTTTTCGACTTCATCCACCGAGTGACCGATTTCTTTCAAGACAGAAGGCACCACGATGCTTCCTTCGGACCACAAATCAAAGCGCCCCATCATCAACATCTTTGCCACGACTTGAGGCGTGGAAGCCAAATCCAAGGTCTTAAAACCTTTTTTGACTGCCGTGTCTGCGAATATACTCCCGCGATAAGCGCCAACGGCCACCTCGTGAATATCGTCACCGAGTGACAATAATTTGGCGGCATTACCTTTGCGCGTGTACAGCACCGTGCGAGAAACCGCCACGGGTCCAACGAGCGTCATGAGTTTTTCTCTTTCCTCAGAACGTCCTACGGTGAATAGCATGACGTTTGGCTCTTCGAGCAAGGCCTTGTAACCGCGATTCCAGGGAACTAGCTGTATCTGTGCATTGCTACCAACCCGCTTCTTCAGGGCTTCGACCACGTCCACCGCCATGCCGTCGGTTTTATCACCATTTTTAAAACTCACGGGAGGCCAGTCTTCGGTATATATCGTCAATTCCACCGCATAGGCGGGGTGGATGCCAATCACCAGGAGGGCAAAAAACAGATAAAAAATCCGTTGGTGTAATTTGAACGTCCACGGACGTAGTGCTTGATCGTGTTCCGGAATTGCGTATGCGTGATGAGCTTGCATCATTCACCTCTTCCTTGCGACTTGTGTTTATCAACAAATCAAACGAAAATTTCTTTTTGGCACTACTTGGACAAAAATACCAATCCTGATTTTATATATTAATCCGCAAATGAGAAAAAATTGGAAAAGATTGTAACGCTATGCAGTTTGCGAGGCGGTCGTTAGATTTGGCCGGTTGCACCGTCCCCACATCATGAACGCTTACTCAGGCCAAACGGAAAAAACCAGTTGCTCTATGTCGTTCGGATTATTCAGCTTCTTCTTTGCATCAACCCAATCGGCGGGTTCCGGTACAGGCTTTTTGGTGAAAACAGGTGTTTCTATCGACATCTTGATAGCGAATACGAAGATGCCTGTTTTGATATCCATTACTGGTAACTTCTGGACGACATCGTAGATCTGATTATCGTAAAATTCATGCACGGCTGGCTTCATATCCAGCCATGACGTGACCGCGCCGTCAGAACGTATAGCAACGATCAGATAGCCAGAGCTCGGCGGCAACTTTGCAGCTTTAAGTGAACGGTATATCGCTGATTGTAATTTACGTGAATAACGACCGAGATTCTCTATCGTTATGCCTTTGGCCTGCATGGTTTCTTCTGACTGAAAAAAATACAGCGAATCAAACCGGGTTTCTGCTGCGGAAACCAGCGTAGAAAAACAAAACAATAGGGTGGCAAGCAGCAGTCTCATTGTGATTGTCCTTATTTATTCACAAATACGCCGGCACTACGATTTTTCTGTACGTCGTTCCACGGGAAGATTTTGCCATTCATCGCCACATGCACGCCAGCAGGTAGCAACTGCGCAGCTGCACACGCAAAACCAAGGTTAAAAAAAGCATCTGAATTGGCGATGTCATAAGGAATCATCGCACCAGTGAACACAATGGTTTTACCTAAATTGGCAGCACCTAAGACCTCGGCAGTTTCACGCATGGTATCAGTGCCATGAATAATGACGATGGCTTTCTCTGCGGATTGCTGGCAGGCTTGCAAGATCGTCTGGCGATGACTATCGTCCATATCCAAAGAGTCCATCAACATGCAAATTTCTAATTCGACTGGCACAGTCAAACGCGCACGTTGTATCACTTCCGGTAAGTGGCTCTCAGAAAAACTCAGTTTGCCAGCGATTTCATCATAGTGTTTATCAAAAGTGCCGCCAGTGGCGAGGATGCGCAGTGTCATGATGTGGTTATAAGTTGGTGATGGAATAGGCACATTGTAGCGCGGCTATGCCATTGCTGAAAACTGCTACACTGCCAGGCTACGTATAAACACTAGCGCATTGGCAATATCAAGGTAGGCGCAGGAACAACAACATGAAAGTCATCGCACCCGGTACCGTCATTTTTCACCGCCATCGTGGTTATGGCGTGCTGACCTCGGTCAATTTATTGACGGGGTGGGTATCTGCGCGTTTTGGTGATGAAAAACGAGTGCTGGATCTGAACTTATCCACAGATGAGATTCAGCATGCAGACGGCGAGGCGATTTTATTCCGCCGCCATCCACCTGAGCGCATGCCACATGCACGCCTGATGGCAATGGTACGTGCTTTGCATGCGGCTGGTTACCAAAAATTGTATATGTATAGCTGGCCAAAACCATCTGGCTTACATTGGCGCTGGCAGTTATTCACAGGTACACGCAATTGGATGCAGCGACCTTGTCGCGAAGGATGGTATGGTTCCGGCGCTGAATACAACTTCAATCCTGTGATGGGCTGGGGGGATGCGCCCGGTGCCAGTACCGAGGAATTGGTACACGCTTTAGCGCAATTTGATCCTGCGGGTCTGGCGCAAGCGATCGGAAAAGACGAAGACCACACGGCGTGGTTTGCAGATATCTGCGACAAACTCTTACCCAATTTTGCCTACAGTCTGGGAGCAGATACACCGAACAGCCCGCTACCTTTACATTTGCCACTCATCAGTGTGCGTCAGCGTATGGTTGTTCCGGCGGAATTACAATTGAGTTATCCACCGGGTTGGGAACACTCCTGGAGCCCGGAAAGCCGCGCTCAGCATTATCAACAGCGTGCTGTAGTAAGACACGATGTGATTCCGAATGCCTGGAGTTTGCCGCTGGAATGGTAGAAAAATATACTCCCCCGTTATTTTAAAAAAATTGACTTTTCCACAAGGAACTGCAATGACGTTTTAAAGTACTGCCGGGGGGTATGTCTAAGTGATCAAGTACCCAATGATTCCCACAAGTTGTCCCAATCATTCGGCTGGAACGTGCCTTCACGCTTGAATACCAATTGCCCTTTGGGATTAATCACAAAGTGGGTAGGTTGATTCACAATTGTGCCAAAATTGTCTTTATGTCCAGTAGCATTGCGCCAAATGATAGGGAAACGTTGCTCTTTCGGTACCGCCAGGTTAATCAGTTGCAGGTAAGTATCGAAGTCTTGTTTATTTTGGTCGATATTCACTGCTAACAAAACAAAGTTGCGCTTGGCGTTACCCAGGTAAAATTCACGCATCAATTTCAAATCGTGGGCACAGAGGTTGCAACCTGCGGTAAAGAAACTGACTAACAAAGTTTTGCCAGCATAATCGCTCAAAGCAACTTTTTTACCGTTAGGGTCAACACCGACAAAGCTCATTTGTTGCGGCGTAGTAGCTTCTTTCGTCTCTTTTACTTCCTTGCTTTCTTTGGCTTCTTTGCTTTGCTGCGCCATGGCTGGCAAACTCAAACTGGACACCGTTACTATGGCAACCAAGGCAAGCAAGCGACACAAAAGCGGAGTTTTGACCATACTACTTTCCTTTAAAAAAATGGTAAGACCTATTCCAGGACGACACTAAAGCAATGGTGCATCAGTCCTGACGATAATACGTTAAATTATTGATATGTCGACAGATGTGAGGAAAACTTACGACAATTTGGTCAGATTTTTTTATTTAAATGATTACATTCAAAATTCGATGGAATAATGCGCCATTCCTACTTAGCCGTTTTTTAACCAGTCAATCATTACTTATTTCGACTCACCAACAATGACTATAAAGCCTCAACATGGGTATCACTTGCGTGATTCCCGACCTGAAGACGCAACCCAACTTAGCGTGCTGGCGTTACAAGTCTGGTTGCACACTTATGCCTGGAACGGCATTTCGGGAATCATTGCTGATTATGTTCTGGCAGAACTGACACCCCTTAAATTCGCCACTATATTGGAAGATCCTCGACAACACGTGTTCGTTGCTCAGCGGGATGAGAATTTACTGGGCTTCGCGGTGATCAATTCTGCGACACCATGTCCTTACGGTGATACCAAAGCGATAGAATTGGCGACCCTTTACGTGCAAGAGCATTTTATCGGCACAGGTCTTGGTACCGCCTTGATACAGGCGGCGCAACACTGGGCGTACGATCAGCACCAATGCCCGCTATGGCTCAAAGTCAACGCACAAAATCACCGGGCAATCGGTTTTTATGAAAGTCACGGTTACAGCAGAGCTGGCAGCATCGATTTCATTTTGGGTGGCCAGCGGCATGAGAATTATGTGATGCTTGGTTCTCCAGTTTTTGTCGACGACACTCAAAGAAAATAGCGTTTGTGAACTTCAGTCAATTTCACGCCAAACAAGCCCGCCATAATTTGTATCAATTCGCGGCTAGCCTGAAAAGCTCTGTGGAGGTGCTGTTGCTCGCTGCGGGGCAGATTATCCTGATGGCAATTGCTTTGCTATCCTGGCCAGTGTGGCAAAGCGCGACCTGGATGTACGAGCAACAATCTTGGTTCAACGCGATTGCACTCTTCATTGGCTATTCCGCGCTGTTGAGCAGCCCCGTCTTCTTGTTGCGGCAGCGCCTGCTTCCGACTGAATTGATGGCGTGGGCTCGAACCTTACCATTGCCACCGTATGCCCATGCCTTAGCGCATATGGCGATCGTCAAACTATTTCTTTTGCCGCTCAGTGTGGGATTTGTACTCTCCAGTATTTGCTATTGGACACAGATAGCCATCAACTACCACGTGATGGCGATAGGCAGCGTGCTGCTGTTGTTATCGCTGGCGCTGATTTTACTGTTTGGATGCTTGATACTTCAGATGCGGCATCAGCATTACGAATCGCAGTTAAAAAGAAATGCTCTGACCGAATATCACTCGCCACCTGCCCAGCCTTTTCTACAACAACATCGAAGTACCTCTTTGCTGTCGCAATGGTACAAATTATTTTTCTTGCCGTTCTGGCGTCTTGAAAATGGCGTCGGTGTTCAACAATGCTTCTTATTCGGTGCAGCCGGTTTGGCTCAATGGCTATGGATAGAGCAAAATTCTCCGTTTGTCCGCTTTCTTTTTTGCATTGGTGCTAGCAGTTTGTGCTTATTGTTGACTGATCGCGGCAGCAAGGCGGTACAAGAACAGATGCTACGTTTACGACCTCATTTGCGTGCATTGCCTTTGCATCTCGTCAGGCTTGAAATTATGAGTCAACTCATGTGTCTGATCCCTGGTCTTGCTTTGGTGAGCTTATTTGTGATCTTACTGACTAATCATGTCAACATTCATACCGGCGTTGCACATTGGTATATCGGCGCACTTAGCGTTGCGCATTTGTGCATTGTTGCTTGCAGCCACAGCACCGCTGCCACCCGCGCTCGTATCCTGATTTTATTTTTGGCGATTCTCACTGCCATCGGAAGTGAATTATGGATTTAAGTATAAATAATCTCTGCTTCGCCTACCCGCATCGCAGTATATTCTGGGATTTTTCTTTCACTGCGACCAAAGGCATCACCTGGGTACGCGGCAACAACGGGGCGGGTAAGACGACCTTGTTGAAACTGCTGGCGGGATCATTGGTGGTTTCCAAGGGAGATATTCATTTCAACGGCATCAATTTGCGCCAGCAGGGCTTTATCTGGCGTCAACAATGTTTTTGGTGCAGTAGCGAAACACCTGAATTTAACTGGCTTACTCTGCAGGAATTCTTTGATCTCCACTTATATCTGTACCCCACCGCCAAAGCAACAGACTTAAATACGCAATTAAATGCATTTGGTTTGCTACCTATGCTCAATCAAACGATAGACACGCTATCGCTGGGACAACACAAAAAAATGTATTTAGCTCTGGCGTTATCCTTACCGGTAAAGCTATTGTTAATCGATGAACCATTTAATGCGCTTGACCTCGATGCAGTTCATTATTTGCGAACGCAATTAAGTGATTCCAAACGACTTGATCAACAATGCATTTTGATGACTAGCCACCTTGATCCTGATTTGCCGTTGGTGGGTGAAATCCACATCGGCAACTAAGGCGAATTGTTGTGCTGCAAATTGCCGCCAGACAATCGCGTGGTTGCCAGCGGCGCTTTGTGCGCTTCGTAGGTGTCGTGATTTAAACCGCTAAGATATTTTTCGGCGTTCCGTTGGCAAAATCGACAATATTTTGAAAAGCGGCCGAAAAATACAATTCATAACTGTCTTTTTCAACATAACCCAGATGCGGCGTTGCTAAGACGTTTTCACGGCGTAGCAGCGGATGATCGGGCGCTACGGGTTCGGACTCAAATACGTCGATGGCAGCAAAGCCCGGACGGCCCTGATCTAAAGCCTTGAGCAACGCATCTGGCTCAACCAGCTCAGCGCGACTGGTATTGACGAACAAGGCGTCAGTCTTCATGCCTTCCAGATCAGCCTGTTTCACTATGCCGCGGGTTGCATCGTTTAGACGTAGATGCATGGAAATGATGTCGGCTTCGGCGAAAAAGGCTTCTTTTGAGCTTGCCGCGTGATAACCATCTGCCACCGCCTGCGCCAGACTGGCTGGACGTCCCCATATAACCACTTGCATGCCAAACGCTTTGCCGTAGCCTGCGATCAGCTTACCAATTTTGCCGTAGCCCCAGATACCCAAGGTACGCTTTTTAAGCACCCGACCTAATTGATTGTGTTCCGGGCGTATCGACGTTGCCTGCCAGGTTCCTTGCTGCAACAGACTGGCGTAGTTATTCAGACGTCTGGATGCAGCCATAATGAGCGCCCAAGTCAACTCTGCTGGCGCCGTCGGATCACCAATGCCTTCGGCAATCACTATCCCCAATTCTTTGGTCGTTTCTACATCAATATTGCCAGAGACTTTACCTGTTTGCGAAATCAGTTTTAAGTTAGGCAGTTTTTGCAACAATTGGCGCGTCAGACGCGTTCTTTCACGTATCAATACCAGTGCGTCAAATTGGGCGAGACGAATTGCCAATTGTCCGGCACCCACTGCACGGTTATTAAATACTTTGACCTCATGGTCTTTCAACAGCTGAAAACAGTCCAGTTGCCGCACGACATCCTGGTAATCATCCAAAATGGCAATCTTCATGAAATTTTTCCTTGATCCGGGATGAATAGGTGAAACAGATTCACTTTCACAAATCGTAATACTATGTTAATCATTTTGACGCAAAATTAGCTTCAATCATCACTCGCGTGTACAATTATCTGTTAAGTAGCTTTTTGATTCTTCCGCTTGTTTATCTGACAGGCGCTAGTTGGTATCGGGATCACCGTCCTGATGTCCTATTATCCGACAGAACCGCCGCGATGGTGTAAGCCTTGCTAGAGCTGGGAAATTTTCCACTGTGCTCGCAAATCTACAGCATGCTAACGACGATCCTGCCGTGCCGCTACACCGGTTTTTTTATTGAAATGGCATTGGAGGCAGTATGAATCAACCCATCATGCAGGGCGTGGCAGCATTAAATGCACCCGCTTACGTGAAGCATCAGAAACTGATCAACTGGATCGCGGAAATTGCGGCCCTGACCAAACCTGCAAATATCGTCTGGTGCGACGGTTCGCAAGAAGAATACGATCGTTTATGCGCACAAATGGTCGCCGCTGGCACCATGAAAAAACTCAACGAAGCGAAACGTCCTAACAGCTATCTGGCATGTTCCGATCCTAGCGACGTGGCGCGTGTTGAAGACCGCACTTACATCTGTTCTGAAAAGAAAGAAGATGCTGGTCCAACGAATAACTGGATGGCACCTGCAGAAATGCGTGCCACTTTAAACCCATTGTTCGATGGCTGCATGCAAGGCCGTACCATGTACGTTGTCCCATTCTCCATGGGACCACTGGGTTCGCCTATCGCGCACATTGGCGTTGAATTGTCTGACTCACCTTACGTGGCTGTCAATATGCGCATCATGACGCGCATGGGCAAAGCTGTGTATGACGTACTGGGCACAGACGGTGACTTCGTTCCTTGCGTACACACTGTTGGCGCACCGCTGGCAGTCGGTCAGGCAGACGTTGCATGGCCATGCAACAGCACTAAATACATTGTTCACTACCCAGAAAGCCGCGAAATCTGGTCTTTCGGTTCAGGCTACGGCGGCAACGCTTTGCTCGGTAAAAAATGCTTTGCATTGCGTATCGCGTCCACGATGGGTCGCGACCAAGGCTGGTTGGCTGAACACATGCTTATTCTGGGCGTTGAGTCGCCAGAAGGCAAAAAACACTATGTCGCAGCGGCCTTCCCATCGGCGTGCGGCAAAACTAACTTTGCCATGTTGATTCCGGCGATCAAAGGCTGGAAAGTCACCACCATTGGCGACGATATCGCGTGGATCAAACCAGGTGCTGACGGTCGTTTGTATGCGATCAACCCAGAAGCAGGTTATTTTGGTGTAGCACCGGGTACCAATACCGCAACCAATTCCAACTGCATGGCGTCGTTGACTGCCAACACCATTTTCACTAACGTCGGTCTGACTGATGATGGTGATGTGTGGTGGGAAGGCATGAGCAAAGAAGCGCCAGCACATCTGATCGACTGGCAAGGTAAAGACTGGACGCCAGAAATCGCTAAAGAAACTGGCCGTAAAGCTGCCCATCCAAACGCGCGTTTCACCGTTGCAGCGACACAAAATCCGGTCATCGACGCAGCATGGGATGATCCTGCTGGCGTACCTATTTCTGCGTTCATTTTCGGCGGTCGTCGTTCAACCACCGTGCCACTGGTCACAGAAGCGCGGAACTGGGTCGAAGGCGTGTACATGGCAGCGACTATGGGTTCTGAAACCACTGCCGCGGCGGTTGGTCAACAAGGTGTCGTTCGCCGCGATCCGTTCGCAATGTTGCCGTTCATGGGTTACAACATGAGCGACTACTTCCAGCATTGGTTAAACATGGGTAAGAAGATTGAATCCATGGGCGCGAAATTGCCCGCCATCTACTGCGTGAACTGGTTCCGTACCGATGACAATGGCAAATTTGTCTGGCCAGGTTTTGGCGACAATATGCGCGTGTTGAAATGGATGCTGGAGCGTATTGAAGGTTCAGCCAATGGCGTTGAAAACGTCTTTGGTGTGACACCGACATTTGCGGATCTGAATTGGGAAGGACTGAACTTCACTGAAGAACAGTTCCACACCATCACATCCATCGATAAAGCCGCTTGGCAAACCGAATTGGGCTTGCATACTGAGTTGTTTGAAAAACTGGCGTATCACTTGCCACAAGAACTGGAAGCGACCCGCGTCGCCTTGGAAAAACGCCTGCTGGCTTAATTGCCTTATCCCCTCAAAAAAGCGCGATTCATTCGCGCTTTTTTTTGCCCGAATGAAAACTTCAGTCATCTTTTGTGGCGGGTGCAACCAAAATCCCAGCACGTGTTGCACCTGCCCGATACTTCGGTTTTGCGCAACACCTATTGTTAGTATATGATGCAAATACGACATCATATAACTTCGAAAGAACGTATGCTGGCACTGTTCAACAACTTGCGACGACAGCTTCTTTTTCTTGCGTTCGGATTTCAGGCGGGGATGTCTCACGCCGCTGAAAGCTTACAAATATATGTACCTGATGTCGAACGTCCATCGCGATTGATGGCTGAAAAAATATTGACGCAGGCTTTTAATACCATGCATGTCAATGTCAGTTTCGCCCCGCTTCCCGGCCTGCGTATGCAAGTGATGTGGAGAGAAGGGAAACTGGATGGAATGGCAGTCCGGGCACTATCGACGGATCTCCTTAACGGCATCAAAGTCGATTTTCCTGTCGCCTACGAAGAAGCGGTGGTATATACCATCAACAAAAAATTCACGCCAAATGGTTATGATAGCTTGCGACCGTACAGTGTCGGTTATATCGCAGGTACTGCCTACTTTGAAGATCGTCTTAAAAATACACCGGAGCGCGAGTCAGCACCGTCTATTGAATCCTTATTTAAAAAGCTTGAAGTGGGTCGCTCAGACATCGTAGTCGAGTCACGCTTTAGTGCTTGTGTTCTGAAAAAATTAGGGCTTCAGGATGTTGTTATCTTAGAACCTGCGCTGGAACGTCGCCCCATTTACACCTATCTGCACATGCGACATAAAGATTTGGTGCCAGAACTGGAAAGCGTTTTAAAGACAATGGAAGACGATGGCAGCATCAAGAAACTACAAGACCTGGCAATTGCTGAATATCGCCAAAAATGTCCCGCTTAGTAAGTTATCAGGTTGAATCAAATCGCTACTGACTTATTTTCAACGAATACAGATATAAAAAAACCGCATACCTGGTCAGGGCGCGGTTTTTTTTTGGTCGCTGAGAAGTGAATCAGCGGAAATACGGTGCATATGGTGGCGCACGTTTTGCCAGACTACTATTGAGCGTAACAGCAGCCTTATCCTCCAAAGCAGCATTTGCTTTAACGCTACGTTTGCTGAATAACTTAAACACCGGCTTGCTCAAATAAGCAAGGGGAAAAGCAATCGGCCATGTCGTCAGCCAGGCTTCCATCCAGGCGCCAAAAAATTCATTGTCAAATCCTATCCACACCAGGCGCAAGAAGGCCGTCACAAGCAAGGTAATCAGACCGGTACTCAACAAACTCGGCATCATCGACGCCAAGCTGCGGGAACCGGCGATCAAACGTGGACTTTTGTCAAATTGACGCACGGAATACGCAGAAGCCGTTTTATCGCTGTACACTGATAAATGCTGCATTGCAAAATCCCCTTTTTTTGATTCATCGGCGTTTCTGCTTAACCGCGCGCGGCTAAAGCACGTAGTTCAGCAGCCATATTTGGCGAACTACGGTCAAAATCGTTGGCGATACGGCGAATCGTCAGCGCGTTACGCAAGTTGCGGATGGCAGTTTTTTCTTCGCGGGTTTTTTTGGGCGCGACGATCAGCTTCAATGCTTGCGCAATGCCGGTCAGCAACGGTTTAAACACAACAAACATGGTGGCAAAGAGCCCGAGGCCCAGCAGTGGACGAACTGAGGCAACGATAGAACTGATCGCGACTTCTGCCATCGGCACAGCTGCGGTAGCTGGAAATGCAATATTGAGGATACTCATGATGATCTCTACGATGTTTTTTGATTGATGAGAGCATGATATTGCATTGCAACATATAATTCTAATTTCCATTTCCTATAATTAATATATCGTTTGTGAATAATTGCTCTTAACAATATCAACGGAGACAAGCAATATGAATTTTCTGACTCTGGATTTGAATTTATTACGGGTTTTTGATGCCGTGATGATTGAACAAAATCTCACCCGTGCGGCGGACAAACTCGCCATGACCCAACCAGCAGTTTCTAATGCCTTAAAACGTTTGCGTTATTCACTTGATGATGAATTGTTAATACGAACATCGTATGGAGTAAAGCCAACGCCACGCGCCGAAATTTTGTGGCCAACAATTCGTGAGGCACTTGCCAAGCTCGAAGCAGCGATGGCGCCTGGTACTTTTGATGTCTCTAAAACACAGATTACGTTCCGCATGGCCATGGCAGATGCGACCGCCGCGTTGTGGATGCCAACCTTGATTGGTGCTATTCAAAGTGAAGCACCGGGCGTGAATGTGCGCATGGTACCGCTGACGACGCGCGAACCACGTCCTATGTTGTTGCGCGGCGACATCGATATTGCCGTGGGGTTTTTCCCCGGAGTGGTGGCGCAATTGTCTGGCGGACAAGCAGCAGGTACCAGTGCGATCCGACACGAACGCTTATACACAGGCCACTACGTGTGCGTGATGCGGCAAGGCCACCCTCTCGCCAGCTCAAAACTGACACTCGATGATTATTGCTCTGCAAAGCATTTACTCGTCAGTTTTTCTGGCAGGGCACATGGATTGATCGATGAAGTTCTCGCAAAAATGGGTCGCGAACGCCATATTTTATTGACGATTAATCAGTTTTTTACCGCGGGTAGGGTAGTCGCTCATTCCGATTTATTAACAGTGCTGCCACGTCACCTGATTTCTGCCACGGGCATGACCGAGGCTCTGGTCTGGAAAGAATTACCGTTTGATACGCCTGAAGTGCATGTGGATATGTTGTGGCATGAACGAGATAGTCGTAATCCGGCACACCAATGGTTACGTAACAATCTGACCAATATGACGCACTCGGATTTGGTACCGGAACTTGAGCGCGAAGCAGAAATAGGACATTAAGGCGGATTTTTCCGTTTTTTAAATTACTTTTTGTCAATTCAAAGCTGTTTTGTTACAAGAATATATATTTACATAGTTGCTATACAAAAAGAAAATTGATAATCTGTCTGTAAATTTAACAATTTATTACAATTTTCTTTTTAACGGCTGTCGCAATGCCCTCCGAGGGGATGAATACGCCCTTGAAGCATCTTTGTACAGGTCTGATTCTTGTGATTTCAACACCCTCGCGGACATCGAGCGTCCATGATTGACACAAAAAGATGTATTTTTCCTCATCACGGTATTGGTTGATTTGCATCCTAAGCATGTCATTTTTCCTGCTCAAAGGAATGACAGCACATGCTGCTGTACAGCAAATTGGTCAGGACACAGGCAAACTTGCGCTGCAATCGCGATTCGAGGTATTCGAGGATAAGTCTGGAAAGCTGGTGCTATCGGAGCTGCTCCAACCAGCCATCAAACAACAATTTACACCATTACCAGGCAACCTCCGTGCCGAATACTCGACTTCGGCATATTGGCTAAAGTTAGAATTGCAGAGAGAAAATAGCACCGCGCAGAAAGACTGGCTGGTTGAAATGACACCGGTCATGCTTGATGATATTCGTATGTTTCAACTGCATGCGAATGGAGAAGTTGAGGTACACAAAGCTGGTGACCATCTTCCGTTTTCACAACTAGAAATCCAACATCATTATCCACTGTTTCAAATTCACATCGACGATACTGCAATTCATACCTTGTACTTTCGCATACAAAGTACTAGCTCCGTATTCTTTCGCGCAACTTTATACGATCAAAAAACCTTCAGCGAAGCATCCAATTTTCTGTCTGGTCTGATTGGTATTTTTTACGGCATTATGTTGGCGATGATCATCTACAACAGCTTGTTAATGGTCAGCTATCGCGATATCTCTATGTTCCATTATCTGATGTTATCGATCAGTACGCTGATCGCAAGCATGAGCGTCAATGGCCATATAGGTTTGTACTTTGCACCGGATTGGCCATGGCTGGTTGATATTTTACCAAACGTGATGCCAAGACTGATCGTGCTGAGCTCATCGATGTTTATGTGCAGTTTTTTAAAACTAAAAACGACATTTCCACTCGCGAACAAATTATTCCGGTTTGTGCAACTAAATATTGTATTATTTCTGGTGTTGACGCTAGCTGGACATCAACCTGAACTAGCACGTGTTGGTCAATATTTGGGATTAGTTCAAATATGTTTGTTTTTTCCAGTTTCTCTGGTGGTTGCCCTACGTGGATATACACCAGGATATATTGTGCTATTAGCCTCCACGGCATGGATCTCAGGCACGGTACTGATACCTTTACGCAATTTAGGTTTCATCGAATCAAGCTGGCTAAGCGACTTTGGATTTCAAATCGGCGCTGCAATTGAAGTGATTCTGTTAGCCCTGGCGCAGGCCTACAAAATCAGCCTGATCAGATCAGAAAACGTTCGCGTTCAAAAGCAATTACTCAAAGTCTCGCAACAAGCAGAATACGAACTGGAGGCCAAAGTCAGATTGCGTACCAATGAATTAAATGAAGTTGTTCAACGTTTAAAGAAAACCGATAAAGAGAAAAACGATTTTCTCAGTATTGCTGCGCATGATTTAAAAAGTCCCTTAACAAGCATCATCGGCATGAGTGAATTATTGCTACAAATGTATCACCGCATCCCCAAGGAACAACAGCAAAATTACCTGAGTCGCATCAATGCCAGCGGCAAACGCATGATGCATATTGTCACCAATTTACTCGACGTCAATGCAATGGAAAGTGGCGACCTGCAAATGCAAAAAGCGGGACTTGATCTGGGAAAACTACTCAACGACATCGCACTGCAGTACGAAGAAATGCTAAAAGCAAAGGATCTGACAGCAATTATTCACGTCGAAGACTCTGTAATCGTTTCAGCAGATATCAATGCCATGACACGCATTATGGATAACCTGATTTCCAACGCGATCAAATTTTCCCCGGTAGGAAAATTTATCTGGCTTACCGTCAGTCAACATGAGGGAATGGGGCGATTTGAAGTGCGCGACCAAGGACCAGGTTTATCGGTCAAGGATCAACAGTCGCTGTTCACCAAATTCTCAAAACTATCTGCAGTGCCAACGGCGGGCGAGCATTCCAGTGGTCTTGGTTTATCGATCGTCAAAAAGTTAATCGAAGCACAAAATGGTGTGGTCAATTGCGTCAGTGACGTCGGCGAAGGAGCAAGTTTCAGTATCGATTTACCTCTAGACACGCATGCCGGACGGCTGGCTGTCGCAGCGGCAGCTTAACGCTGGCTATTGTCCGGTAAATCTGCGAACGCATGTACAAATCGATTTAGATTTACAATCACATCTCATTGCAATCAAATCTTCACTAAATTATGTTCACAGGCATCGTACAAGGTGTGGCCCGCATCGCTGAAATCAACGATAAACCAGGCTTACGCACATTCAACATCGCGTTTCCAGACGGATTCGGTAAAGACCTCGAAATCGGCGCCAGCGTCGCGGTTGATGGCGTCTGCCTGACTGTGACACATTTGCATGGCGATACAGCAGCAGACTTCGATGTCATGCAGCAAAGCCTCAATATCACAACCTTGGGAAGCTATGCCGTTAATGGCAGCATCAATGTTGAACGCGCAGCAAAAGATGGCGCTGAAATTGGTGGTCACCCTTTATCTGGTCATGTGGACTTTACCGCACATATCGGTGCCATCCGTGAACTCGAAAACAATTACGTTTTACGCATCGTCGTACCTCCAGAATGGCTGCGCTATATTTTTGCTAAAGGCTACATTGCCATTAATGGTGCAAGCCTGACGATAGCTGAAGTCAATCGCGAAGAAAGCTGGTTTGAAGTCTGGCTAATTCCGGAAACTTTACGCATGACCGTATTTGCAGAAAAAGTAGTCGGTTCTGCGCTCAATATTGAAATTGAACGCAGTACACAAGTCATTGTCGATACGGTACGCAATATGTTGAGTGAAACCTTAGGACCGTTATTGCCAGCACTTGAAGCGCTGCTTAAGCAACAAGGTATTTCAAATGATAATTTGTTGTCGGCTGCAAATTCTGTTTTAAAGAAATAAGTTACTTGTAAAGTATGAAAAGGGCGGGTGCATCCCGCCAAATCTATTCACCCGCAATATCAACGCGGGTTGCACCCTACGTGATCACGCCACCTTCATTTTTTCTTCATAATTCTCATGCAAGATTTGTCTGCTCGTTTTCAACCATTGAATGAAAAGGATCACGATGAACAGCAAAAATTTAACCTATGCTTTAACCAACGTTATGTGGGCATGTTGCTTGATCACTGGCACAATCGCCAATAGCGCCAGCGCCCAGTCCACCGACAATAAACCGCCTGCACTGCAAGATGGCGAACACAGCCCAAGGCGTGAACCGCCACCGCAAGCCTATGAGGATTGCAAAGGAAAAAAAGAAAGTGATATCGTACAAATCACTACGCCCCGTGAAGGAAAAATTTCAGCAACTTGCACCGCATCTGCGAAAGGCTTATTTGCGCGTCCTGAACGACCACCGCATCGCAATGGCGAACCGCAAGATATCCCACCACCAAAAAAATAACAACCTGAATCAAGTCTTGCTGCATTTCGCAATAAGACTTGGTTGCCAACGCCAATGAAACGATATGGTGTGAGTTAATCTGCTGGTATCAGACCAAGCTCGATTAAGATTTCATGTGCTGAGCGAAAGGCATCAATCGCTA
Source organism: Undibacterium sp. SXout11W (assembly GCA_049339905.1). Taxonomy (GTDB): domain Bacteria; phylum Pseudomonadota; class Gammaproteobacteria; order Burkholderiales; family Burkholderiaceae_D; genus Undibacterium. The sequence goes on along the minus strand of JBMPPG010000009.1, from coordinate 120,985 downwards.
AGGGCATGCCGCAATACACGCTTGCATGCAGTAAAACTTCCTGTATCTCTTTCATGCTAGCGCCATTATTGATCGCGCCACGAACATGACCTTTGATTTCATGAGCTCGACCAAGTGCAGTGAGCATAGAAATAGTGATCAGGCTGCGTGTTTTTAATTCCAATTCACCACGACACCACACGGTACCCCAGGCATTACGCGTTACAAATTCCTGTAGTGGCGCAGTAAAAGCATCGACGTTACTAAACGCCTTTTCCACAAAAGCGTCACCCATGACTTGCTTACGTATCTGTAGTCCTTGTTCAAATTGTTGATCCTTTTGTTGATCTTTTTGTTGATCTTTTTGTTGATCCATTTAGCTGTTCCTAAAAAATATTCACATTGTTAAAGACGGCTCTTTCGAATAGTAAATGACCACTCGTCAAAATAGAATAGAGCGTATCCAAATTTGTCTTCTGAGACGACGCAAACCAAGACAGTACGACCAAAACAACCGGCTTTATAGAAGGAATTTTTTCTAAGAGGGGATCGTTAATGCTTGTATTTCTCCAGCACCAACTCATGAGCAATAGATGAACTGATATGCCGCTTGAAGATTGCTTCTGTCGTACCATCTTCATTCATTTCCTGCATCGCTTTTTGCAGCAATTCAAAGATCTTTTTATCGACTCTTTTTTTGGAAATTACCAGACCCGCATCAAATTTATCGTTTGACGCCCAATCAAAAATGCGGGCATTTTCTAAGAACTCTTCTTTTACCGTAAGTTGTCCCCAACTAATGGGTAAAGCAATAATCGCGTCGACTCTATGCGCCTTAAAAACCCGAAATAAGCTACGAAAATCAGCCACTTCATGTACTCTGTTTTCTAATCGCAATTTATCCAACCAGGCATCAAATATAACGCCGTGTCGGAAGGATTTCACCACAGCAACCGTCAGCGAGGGATTGGCCAAAAATCCAGCCATCGTTTGTGCACGAACTGGTACATCGTTTTGCAGCAACGCATAATTTCTGGCTGTTATGTAGTTGATAAAGTAGGCGTATTTCTCTCTCTCAGGTATCTCTATCGCGGACACAGAAATATCCAACACATTTTTTTCCATTTGTGACCAGATTCTGACTCTGGACTCGAGACTTATTTCAAATTGACAACCTGTCCGATGTGCTAATTCATCAATAATATCTTTGTCTATGCCCGTATAGTCACCACTTATATTTTTATAATACAAGGCGCCATGTTCATAAAAAGCAACTTTAAGACTACCGCAAACGGTATTTGTAGCGGCCAATACCGTACTCGCCGGAAGCACCAGGCAAACAAAGATGAGTAATATCAGGATATTTTTTAAATTGCGCATAACTGTCAGACTAGTAGATGCCGTCACGATTTTCAATCAAATAGGATTGATGTTACATATTCCCACTATTCCTACGATCGGGAACGCGTTCTACAAGGAAATGACGACGCCACCGATAAATTTTCTCGCTGTAACAAATTTCTCGCTGTAACAAATTTCTCGCTGTAACAAATTGCAAAATCTTTTTTTAAAAAGCATTCTATGCCTACAATAGGCACAGAACTTCAATCAAGTCTTTCATCGCTTCAACGCTGATATGACAGCGAGGAATAGGAAAAAATATCATGTCTTTTTTAAAAACTGATACACCTAAATTACCTCCGTGGAAAATCTTACTGGTGGATGATGAGCCCGATATTCATGATGTCACCAAACTCACTCTACATCGTTTTAAGCTGGATAATCGCTCGCTCCTGTTTTTGGATGCCTACAGCGGAGCGCAAGCAAAGGAACTTCTCAGTACAGAAACTGATATTGCATTGGTATTTCTGGACGTTGTCATGGAAACAGAAGATGCAGGCTTAGAGGTTGCGCGCTGGATGCGGCAAGATTTAGGAAATCATTTCTCTCGTATAGTTTTGCGAACTGGCCAACCCGGACAAGCACCCGAAGAAAGTGTGATTGTCGAATACGATATAAATGATTACAAAGAAAAAACTGAGCTTGATCGTAAGAAATTATTCACGACGACGTTTGCAGCGCTGCGCGGTTATCGTGACATTATGTTAGTTGAAGAAGCAAGGCGGTTTCAATCTAATTACCGCGCTGGCTTAGAACGTGTGATTGAGGCTTCGAGCCACATTTTTAAACAAAGAAATTTAACGGATTTTGCCAATGGATTACTGCAACAAGTCCTTGCATTATTGCAATTAGAAAATAGCATGTTAGTGCGCGTGCAAGGCGCATCCGGTATCTCTGGTGAAAACAAATATGAAGTACTGGCAAAAATTGGCGACCTCGAAAATGCAGATCAAATTTTCACGCCGGAACTCATTGAAAAATTGAATCAAACTTGTGTCAATCGCATCTCCCATTTATTCGGCGATACCTATGTTGGATACTTTCCCAATAGCAGCGGAAAGACCTCATTATTCGTACTTCGCGGAGTCAGCAATGTCTCTGATATTGATACGAAATTATTAGAAGTATTCTCCTCCGGAGTAGCGATTGCTTTTGACAATATTTTGCTCAATCAAGAAATTACGGATACCCAAAGTGAATTGATTATGCGACTGGGTGATGTCGTTGAATCTCGCTCCCACGAAGCAGGAAATCATGTACGGCGCATGTCAGAAATTTGCTACCTGATTGCGATCACATCTGGGATGAATAAAGACGAAGCTGCCATACTCAAACAAGCATCTCCTATGCATGACATAGGAAAAATAGCCACGCCTGATTCGGTCTTACTCAAACCCGGAAAATTAGACGCAAATGAATGGGAGATCATGAAACAACATCCGGACGTTGGTATGTCAATACTCGATGGCTCACAGCGTCCAATTTTACGTGCCTCCGCCATCATCGCCCATCAGCATCATGAAAAATTTGACGGTAGCGGTTATCCACAAGGTCTGAAAGGCGATGAGATACACCCATTTGCGCGTATCGTTGCTGTTGCGGATGTGTTTGATGCGCTGATCCAAAAACGCTGCTACAAACCTGCCTGGCCAATTGAAGAAGTACTTGCACATTTGAAGCAAGTCGCAGGTTCACATCTGGATCCATTTTATGTGAATATTCTTATCAAAAATGTCGATGCAGCGCTGGTATTCAACGAACGTTATCCAGGCTAAATTTACAGAGTTTTTGATCATTTAATCTGGATTGATCGTGATAGTTCTTTGGCGCGGAAACTTCATTTTATATTGCAAACCTTGCCCTGGTTCGCTACTCGCTTTGACTTGCCCCGCAAGCGATCCAGTGACCAGATTATAGACAATATGTGCTCCCAGACCGCTTCCGCCGTTACCTCGTTTAGTCGTATAAAAAGGTTCAAATAATTTTTCTAATTCGATGCTGCTCATCCCTTTTCCATTATCCAAGTATGTCATGAGCACGGTATCATCATGATCAGGATCTTTGTTCACCTGAATCAGTATTCTTCCTTTTTCCACCCCCTCAAATCCATGCAACAATGAGTTCGTAATTAAGTTGGTAATAATTTGAGAGATAGCACCTGGATATGTTTTCATCTTAATACCAACAGGGCAGTCCAATTTCACCTCAAATTTTTTCCCTTTCAATTTCGGTTGCAGCGAAAACAAAATCTCTTCTAAATATGCACGCATATCAAACTCACGTATGCTTTCAGACGACTGATCCACTGCTACCTGTTTAAAGCTTTTAACTAAATCAGCACCGCGCTGTATATTGGTCGTTGTAATTCGTAATGCCTGATCAAGCATATTAAAAAATTCGGTTAAACCTTGTTCGTCTAATTTTCCCTCAGAAAAATCTTTTTTGACTAAACTTAACTCTTCCACAATGTGACTAGTTGCGGTCACGCAAATCCCTAAAGGTGTATTAATTTCATGGGCAACACCAGCGACCAGACGACCTAGCGATGCTAATTTTTCTTGATCAACTAATTCTGCTTGAGCTGTTTTCAACGTATCTAAAGTAAGATTTAGTTTTTGATTTTTTTGTTCTAGTTCTAATTTAGCCTGACGCACTTCTTCATCAGCCCTGATACGCGCAAAAGCAGCCGCGACATGATTTGCCACAAAGGCGATCAACGCCAGATCAGCCTGTGTATATGTCAAAGTAGGTTGATAACTTTGAATAATGATCACACCATATAAACGGTCATCGGCAAATAAGGGAGCGCCGATCCAGCTATATGTCGATAAATTACCAAGAACTTGAATTTCACCCTGACTGATCAGCGCATTCAACTTTACTTGATCAATTAATTGGGCTTGCTTCTTACGAACAACATAAGAAGTCATTCCTGCACCAAGAGGAAAACGACTGCCTTTCATATCTTCGTCAATTTCATCGACAAAATATTCAACACTGAATTCCTGTGTGTCTTCATGAAAAAGAGCGACGACAAAATTGGGAACCTCCATCAGTTCCTGGAGAATTTGGTGTAAGCGCGAAAATTTTCTGTCTTCAGCGGATGCAAAGACCGATAATTCAGCAATTTGATACAGGGCTCTTTGCAAAGATTCTGCTTTGCGGCGTTCTTCTACCTGATGTTCCAGCATGGAAGTACGTTGTTTTACGGCTTGTTCCAGGCGATCTAAGTTCATCATGCTTTGCAAGGCAGTGGAAACGTGCCCTGCAATCAATCCGAATAATTTCTGATCTTCTTGTGTATAACTATGATTTTTATCATAGATCTGAATGACCATTGCACCGAGTGCGCGGCGTTGTTGATCCAATAAGGGATGCCCCATCCAATACTCTGCGCGCGTCCCTTCGCCCCAAGCTTTAAGTTCAAGCTCGCGGGCCTCATCATCTGCTGCAGTCATGAACAAAGGCTGGCGATTTAAAATTACCCACGCGGTAGGCGACGCATCAGGACTTGCCAAAGGGAAATTTTGTGTAGCATCTGGAAAAGTATCTTCTTCATCTACGTCATACACAAAACGCAGACTATTTTGCATTTCATCATAAATCGCGACATAAAAATTAGCCGCATACATGATGCGGCTAATAGCATGATGAACAGACTGCAGAAAATCTGTGATGTCGCTACAGGACGCAGATATCCGGCTAATTTCTAACACAACATCTTGAACAGCTTCTAATCTCTTCAGGCGATCCATAGGAGTTTCCTATCTGAATTTGCTGACAAATTTTCTGCTCTATGTGTTCTCGATTGACTGCTATGTTTGTGTACGTTCGTGTACTTTAGCCTATTTTTTACTTAATAGGCAGGCAACTCGTATTTTTGACTTCTTCCATGACGGCATAAGTATGCGTTTCACGCACGCCATTTAGCTGCAATAAAGACTTGCCTAAGAAATCACGGTATGCATTCATGTCTTTGACACGTGCTTTGACCAAGTAATCAAAACCACCGGCTACCATATGGCATTCCAGAACCTCTGGAATGGCTTGCACTCCGCGGCGGAACGCATCAAACACGTCTGGCGTGGTGCGATCTAAAACTACTTCGATAAACACTAACAAAGCCACATCAAGCAAATGTGGATTAAGTTGAGCGGTATAACCAAGAATGTAACCTGACTCTTGCAGCTTACGCACGCGTTCGAGACAGGCGGCTGGCGACAAGTTAACGCGGGTCGCCAGTTCTACATTGCTGATACGGCCATCATTTTGTAATTCGGCCAGAATTCTTTTACTGATTTTGTCGAGCATAAGAAGTCAAAAATCGTCAGGTGAGGGGTTAATAATATTCGGTATTATTTTCTCACAAAAAAGAAAATTTCGATATATGTTCTCAATACCAGAATTAATCCTCAAAGAGCATCTATACAATGAAATCATATTTGTTTTGATTATTTTTATATGATTGCGACCACTGTGCCTACTACTTCCGCCCCTTTTTCCGCGCTCCAATCTGAGCTTTTGCCCCCTGCGAGTGCATTGAGAGCTGCTATTACGCAAGTTTACCGTCGAAATGAAGTTGATGCAGTGCAATGGTTACTTTCACAAATCAACCCACACGACAATTTACAGAAAGATGTTGCGCAACTCGCACACAAATTAGTCAGTGCGGTACGTGATCAGCGGACTCGCGCCTCCGGTGTGGATGCCTTAATGCACGAGTTTTCGCTGTCTTCAGAAGAAGGTGTCGCGTTAATGTGTCTGGCAGAAGCCTTGTTGCGCATTCCGGATCATCAAACAGCAGATCGTTTAATCGCCGACAAAATCAGCAAAGGTGACTGGGCCAGGCATCTGGGCGAATCACCATCATTGTTTGTTAATGCTGCCACCTGGGGTTTGTTGGTAACAGGAAAATTAGTCAGCACCAATAGCGAAACCGGGCTTGGCGCTGCCTTGACCCGCCTGATCGCCAAAGGTGGCGAACCACTGATCCGTAAAGGCGTGGATTTGGCGATGCGTATGCTTGGCAATCAATTCGTGACTGGCCAAACCATCGAAGAAGCGATCAAAAATAGTCAGGACAACGAAAAACGTGGCTATCGGTATTCTTACGACATGTTGGGTGAAGCAGCGTTGACAGCTAAAGACGCAGCGTTTTATTACAACTCGTATGAAACCGCAATTCACGCTATCGGTAAAGCATCCAATGGTCGTGGCATTAAGGATGGTCCGGGTATTTCCGTCAAACTGTCGGCTTTGCATCCGCGTTATTCGCGTGCACAACGTGATCGCACAATGACAGAATTGCTGCCTTTATTGAAAAAATTGCTGGTACTCGCCAAGCAATACAATATCGGTCTCAATATTGATGCGGAAGAAACCGACCGTCTGGAACTGTCGCTCGATCTGATGGAAGCGCTCGCATTTGATCCGGATCTGAAAGGTTTTGAAGGTTTGGGCTTTGTGGTTCAGGGCTACCAAAAGCGTTGCCCATTCGTAATCGATTATCTGATTGATCTGGCACGTCGTAGCGGTAGCAAGTTTATGGTGCGTCTGGTGAAAGGTGCTTACTGGGACGCAGAAATCAAACGTGCTCAAGTCGATGGCATGAGTGGTTTTCCCGTCTATACCCGCAAGGTATATACCGACTTGTCCTATCTGACTTGCGCACAAAAATTATTGGGCGCGACCGATGTGATTTATCCACAGTTTGCGACACATAACGCACTGACTTTGTCGACTATTTACACTTGGGCAAAACAAGCAGGCGTGACTGATTACGAATTCCAGTGCCTGCACGGCATGGGTGAAACTTTGTACGATCAGGTGGTTGGTAAAGATAAGCTCAATAAGCCTTGCCGTATTTATGCGCCAGTGGGTTCGCATCAGACTTTGCTCGCTTATCTTGTTCGCCGCCTGCTCGAAAACGGTGCGAACTCCTCTTTTGTGAACCAGATAGTTGATGAAAGTGTGTCGATTGATACCCTGATTGCCGATCCAATTAAGGTAGCGCGTGAGCTAGCCGGCAAGCCACATTCTGGCATTGCTTTGCCAGCAGATTTGTTTGGAAGCGAACGTAAAAATTCGGCAGGTCTCGATTTTTCTAATGAAATAACCTTGCAAGAAGTATCTGCACACTTCACGCAATCGGCTCAGCAAAAAATCGTTGCGACCTCACTGTTAGCGGGTGAAATCAATATCGGTGACAGCCGCCCGGTATTGAATCCGGCAAATCAGTCCGATGTCGTTGGCGATGTTATGGAAGCCAATACACAGGATGTACAAAATGCGCTCCATTCCGCACAGCACTTTGCCCTCGAGTGGCAGGCAACCGCACCAGTTGCCCGCGCTTCTTATCTCAAAAAAGCAGCCGATTCGCTCGAATCACAAACCTTAGACTTTATGGCATTGGCCATTCGCGAAGCCGGTAAGTCGTTGCCAAATGCGTTGGCAGAAGTCAGAGAAGCGGTTGATTTTTTACGCTATTACGCGGCGCAAGTAGAAGCTCAGGTAAATACGCAGGCACTTGGACCAGTGGTATGTATCAGTCCATGGAATTTCCCATTAGCGATTTTTATTGGTGAAGTGAGTGCCGCTCTGGCCGCAGGTAACGTAGTACTCGCAAAACCAGCCGAACAAACGCCATTGATTGCATTTAAAGCGATACAGTTATTGCATGAAGCAGGTGTACCGCGTGCTGCCGTACAATTTTTGCCTGGTACTGGAGAAGTCGTTGGGGCACAATTGGTTGCGGACGCTCGTGTCAAAGGGGTTATTTTTACTGGTTCAACGGAAGTTGCTCAAATCATCAATCGTACTTTGACAAAACGCGCAATTGCTGAAGGAATTGATATTCCGTTGATCGCAGAGACTGGCGGTCAGAATGCGATGATCGTTGATAGTAGCGCGTTGCCAGAACAAGTTGTCAATGACGTACTATCGTCCGCATTTGATAGTGCTGGTCAGCGTTGTTCTGCTTTACGTATTTTGTGCTTGCAAGAAGACATCGCTGACAAGACCATAGAAATGCTGCACGGTGCAATGCAAGAATTGCGTGTCGGGCAGCCAGACCGTTTGGTTACTGATATCGGCCCGGTGATTGATGCTGAAGCACAAAGCAATTTGCAAAAGCACATCGACTACATGCGCGATAAAGCAAAAACATTCTACTCTTTGGATTTAGCAGCATCCTGCCGCCAAGGCACGTTTGTCGCACCAACTGTGATGGAAATCGCGAATCTGGCTGAGTTGAAAAAAGAAGTCTTCGGTCCGGTTTTACACATCTTACGTTTCAAGCGCGATCAGTTGCCAAATTTGATTGATCAGATCAATGGCACGGGTTTTGGTCTGACTTTGGGCATTCATTCTCGTATTGATGAAACCATCAACTTCATCACCAGCCGCGCCCATGTGGGTAACATTTATGTGAATCGCAATATCGTAGGAGCGGTGGTTGGTGTACAACCGTTTGGTGGCGAGGGTAAATCTGGTACCGGTCCTAAAGCAGGCGGACCACTATACCTGAAACGTTTGCAACGTACACCACACATTGGTCTGGGTGGTCATACCGTATATGAACGTCAAGCGCCAACGCCATTAGATGCGATGCTGGTATGGGCGAAGTCGAATGGCTTGAACAACCTTGCTGTGTTAGGTGAACAATATATTCATCACAGTCCATACAAGGTAACCCAGGTTTTACCAGGGCCTACCGGTGAAAGAAATACTTTGTCTTTTGCACCGCGCGGTCAGATTTTCTGTGCTGCTACTAGCTTAGCTTGTTTGTTAAATCAATTAGCTGCAACACTGGCGACTGGCAACACGGTTGTGATGTCTTTACAGTCTGCAGCTTTGTTACCAGCTAATTTCCCGGCTGAGTTGCGTAGCCAGATTCAAACTTCAGAAGCAAAAGATTGTAAGGCGCAGATCGCGCTGGTTGAAGGTGCTTTGCTCAACGCGTTTAAATCGATTTTTGCAGAGAACGACGACGCCATCGTTTCAGTCATTGAAACGCATGACAATGTCGAAGTGCCGTTGTGGCGTCTTGTGGCTGAACGTGCTTTATGTGTCAACACTACGGCAGCTGGTGGTAATGCAAGTTTGATGAGTATGGCAAGTTAAACTACTTCTCATGCTGAATCTGTATTGCTTGTAACGATGCGGACTCAGACAAAAAGCCCGGCAAACTTATTTTTTGCCGGGCTTTTTTTTGTCGCGAACAGGTATAGCTGCAAAATGAAGGCATGTTGATTTTGTTTATTAAAAAGCTAATTTTTCATAGAAAAGTTTTCTTTTTTATAAATATTTTTAAATAATCATCTCTTTTTTTTACGCGCTACGATAAAAAGCTCACGAGGCGTTGTTTTTTTGGAGAGGATTTCCTCTAGAATTGCTCTATTGGCTATTCACTCCTATTGTCGGGTGAGATACTAATTAACGAGTTTTAGGACGACCGTTCCATTACTTGCAAATAATTCTACTAAGGAGACAAAAAAATGCGTCAAATCAATTTGACCCTGGGCTTGCTCACTGCCGCCCTGTTGAGCGCCTGCGGCGGTGGCGGTTCTGCCGGCCCTACAATTAGTACCAGCACAGCACGTGGTGTTCTGGTCGCAAACCCACCTAATCTGGTACCAATTCCACAAGCAAATGGCACAGCTGTTCCACAACTGGATCCAGTTACATTTGCAGCGATGTTAAATGCAGCGCAACCAGGCCTGACTCAAATTACAGGTACTCCGGTTTGCTCCATTTCTACGTATTACATGAAATACAACACCGTTGGTAGCAAAGGGGAACCAGCTACAGCTACTGGTGCTATTTTTGTTCCTTCAGGCTCTGCTGCACAATGCGCAGGTCCACGTCCAGTGGTAGTCTACGCACACGGAACAACAGTAACTAAATCATTCAACATGGCTAACTTGCAATCAAATCAGGAAGCTGTTCTGGTTGCTGCTACTTTTGCTGCACAAGGTTACATCGTTGTTGCACCAAACTATGCTGGCTACGATTTATCTTCCTTACCATATACTGGTTATCTGGATGCTGCACAGCAATCCAATGACGTCATCGATAGTTTGCGCGCTGCGCGTCAAGCCTTCCCAAATATTGGCGCTCAAGATTCTGGTAAATTGTTCCTGACTGGTTATTCCCAAGGTGGTTACGTTGCTTTGGCGACGCAACAATCGATGCAAAACAACTATTCAAGCGAATTTAAAGTAACAGCATTGGCTGGTGGTTCTGGTCCATACGCGACATCTGCACTCGCTGACGCAATTTTTGCTCAACAACCAAACTTAGGTGGTACTGCTTTCTTGCCATTGATTACCAATGCATGGCAAGCACACTATGGCAATATCTATGGCGCTGGTGGCGATGCTTCCAATATCTATGCAGCACCATATGCGGCAACAATACAATCTTTAATTCCTGGTAACTACGCAAGCATCACTGATTTGTATACATCAGGTGCTTTACCTGCGACAGCAATGTTTTCATCGACTTATGGTGCGGTGATTGGTCAAGTTACTTACGGTGGTCAATTACCAGCGCAGTTAGCACCATTTTATGGTTCTGGTAATTTGGTATCCGATAATTTTGCAATGGGATTTTTGCAAGATATTAAAACCAATCCTTGTCCAAATACGACAACGCCAGCGACGCCTTTAAACTGTAAACCAGGCAACACGGTACGACAAGCAGCGATCGCAAATGATTTGCGTACTCTGCCAGTACCAACCGTTCCTGTGCTGCTGTGCGGTGGTAAGAATGATCCAACAGTATTCTTCGCAAGTACTCAAGCTGAACAAGCTTTCTTGGCAGGCAATGGTTTTGGTGCTCCTTACTTAAGCGTACTTGACGTTGATTCATCCCCTACCAGCGCTGCAGATCCATTTGCGGCGGCTAAAGTTGGATTTGCAACTGCAAAAGCGAAAGTTGCTGCTGCTGCTACTGCTGCCGGTCAGTCACCAGCACAAGTTCAAGCAACAGTGCTTAGCCAATACCACGGCGCATTGGTTCCACCGTTCTGCAATGCTGCGGCTGCAGGTTTCTTCCAACAATTTGCGAAGTAATTAGGAGACGCAATCATGAAAAAAATACAAATTGCATTGTGCGCTATTTTGGGTTTAAGTTCTTTGTCGGCTGTAGCTGAAGACAAAAATCTGGTTGCTGCTGGTTTTGGTTATATTGCGGTTAATTCCAATTCACCAGACTTTGCATCGAACGGACCAGCATTTTTAACCCCACAACCAGCGGGTTTGACAGTAGGTAGTGCATCGACTGTATTGTTTGGTTTGTCCCATATGGTCACTGACCATTGGGCAGTAGCATTCGCAGGCGGTGTTCCACCAAAACATAATATTTTCGGTCGTGGTAACTTGGCACCGTTTGGTGTGATCACAACTGTAAAACAGTTTGCGCCAACAGTTTTCGTGAACTACCATTTTAATGAAAGTGGTTCAAAGTTCCGTCCATTTGTTGGTCTGGGCATTAACTACACGAAGTTTTATGACATTACGTCTCAACCATCAGGAAATCTTGCTTCTGGCGGTCCAACTAGCGTAACACTGTCTTCGTATACTGGTCTGGCAGCGACGGTTGGTATGAACTATAAAATTGCCGACCATTGGTACTTCAATGCCAATATTGCTGCCGCAGACGTCAGCACCGATATGGTCGCGACAACAGGTAGCATTCAACGTACGACGCACGTTAAGCTGAACCCGATTTTGTACTCAGCAGGTTTTGCGTATAGCTTCTGATAACGTGCTTTATTGACGGTATTAAGCAAAAAAGCGAGGTTCTTTGAGCCTCGCTTTTTTTTTGTCTTCGATTTATGCTTATCATGCTAAATCACCAACTGCAGCGCAGTTCGCTATACGTCAAAACAAGAAATGACGTGCGCATTCTTTTTTAGGTAGTTTGAAGATAATAAGGATCTCCAATTGATTTCGTTCGTTACGGCAATCGCAATTTTGTTGATCGGTTTTTCTATTTGCAGCTCGCTTCTGTTAGCCATCACGCATTTCAATAAAACGCATTATCAGGAATTAGTATTTTCGCGTTACATGGGATTCTTCATGCTCGCTGGCCTTTGTGGGTTACAGATTGCGCATTTTTTCTGGCTATATGCTGATCAAGATTGGATACCCACAGGTGCTTACAGTATTCTCCTTTTCGTTATTGCTCCGGCTTTTTTTCTATTTAGCCAACCAATTTTGATTTCAAATAAGCAAAAGAAGCCAACACTGATCGATTTAGTCCATCTGATACCAATTGCAGTTTCACCTTTTCTTGCTTCGTGGTTAGCACTTCCGCTCGCTTTTTTGTTAGGGGCAATTTACCTGGTCTGGTTGGCGTTCAGTCTGTTCCGGCTACGTAGTGAGCAGGAAAATTTTAAGCAGGAAATCTTTCTACTCGGTGGTGTTTTTGTGATTGCCGTTGTAGTCGCCATTCTTGGTTTTTTGCGTACTTCATTACAAGACAAATTGTTTTTTAGTTTCTATTCGATAGCGATAGGTCTGGCTTTTTTACTGGTGCAAATTGCGCTTGGTCTCAGACCCGATTTGTCGCACGAAGTAAGTGAAACAGCGCGTTATACATCGACGACGTTAAACAAGATTGATTGCGCGTCAGCTTTATCAACACTCGAAAAGTTAATGCAAATCGATAAAATCTATACGGATGCGGAACTGGGATTAGCAGAATTAGCTCGCCGTCTGGAACTCAACACACATCAAACTTCCGAATTAATGAACGTGAAATTAGGAAAAAGCTTCTCGCGTTATCTACGAGAGCAACGCATCAACGCAGCTAAAGTCATGTTGAAAAATGAAGTCTCAGCATCGGTACTCTCGATAGGATTAAATGTTGGATTCTCTTCGCAATCAGGATTTTACGAAGCATTCAGGGAAATCGAAGGTATGCCTCCAGGGCAATACCGCAAGCTAATTTCTTCATCCTCAACCAGCTAAAAGAAGAGCTAAAAGTCCGTTTTGAAGCTATTTTGGTTCCTGACTGATCATTCTGGAACCAAAAACTATCCCATTTTTATCTTTCCGGAAGTCTGATCCTGCGCATTCCATAAAACTATAGGCTCTTCTAGCAATATTGGAGCCGTTAATGAATACGCATCTGACGACGAATTTTACTTTCGTTGAATCATTCATCAATACAGCTGTAAATCGCTTATTAAATAGCTTATTAAATAGCTCACTATCCAAACATATTGCCCACAATGTGTATTCTCTGGAGACATCCAGATGAATATATTGCTCACTGGCGCCAGCGGTTTTCTGGGTGGTCACATTTGTGAAGAACTTTTTTCTGCTGGACACACCGTCAAACCCATTTCACGCCGCACCGGTATCAATTTTTGCGACATGTTGGTACCAGGCGATTGGTTCAGGCATTTGGATGGTATCGATGCCGTTATTAATGCGGTAGGAATCATTGGAGAGACCCGTACGCAGCGTTTTGAGGCGATTCATGCGCTCGCGCCCACTGCTTTGTTCAAAGCCTGTCAGGAAGCAGGCATACGACGTGTAATCCAGATTTCAGCAATAGGAACTGAGGTGGGTGCGTTCTCGCAATATCATCGCAGTAAGCTAAAAGCTGATCAATTTTTGCGTAGTCTGGATCTTGACTGGCTGATTTTGCGGCCCGGACTGGTTTGTGGCAATGGAGGAAGCAGCACTTCACTATTGATGCAACTAGCGAGCTCAAATGTAATTCCGGTTATAAATCGTGGAAATCAACTTCTTCAACCTATTTACATCGCTGATCTCGCGTCCGTCGTTGTCAATGCGTTGCTGAGTTGTGAAATTAAGCAATCGATTGATATCGTCGGACCGCAAGCAATTGGCTTTGCTGAGCTCTTACAGATGATGCGTAGAGCACAAAATCTAAAACCAGCCCGTTTGATTCCTATTCCACGCAACTTCGCTATGGCTAGCTTATTTCTGGGGCGATTTCTGCACCCTTTACTTCATCCCGACAATCTTCGGATGTTAGAAGCGAGTTATGTCGCAGATGTTGCTCCAACATTAAAGCTACTTGGCCGTTCATTAACGCCAGTTGCAACTGAACTATTTTTTAGAGAAACACTGATGAATGGAGAAACATCATGAGCTACAACCTGATCAAAACCTTACATATCTTAAGCATGGTTCTTTTATTTGGCACGGGTTTAGGAAGCGCATTTTACAAATGGATGGCTGATCGTAGCCGCGTCATCGCCCATATTGCTGTGACGAATAAACATGTGGTGTTAGCTGATTGGATCTTCACGACGCCCTGTGTGATTTTTCAGCCTGTGAGTGGTTTTTTGATGGTGCATATCGCTGGCTGGTCAATCACAGAGCCGTGGATGATCACTAGTCTGAGCCTATATATCTTAGCTGGTCTTTGCTGGTTACCCGTTGTTTACTTGCAAATTCGTATGCAAAAAATCTCTGAACTTGCACTAAAAGAATCAACAAATTTAAGCCCTGACTACTGGCATTTGGCGAAAATGTGGTTCTGGTTAGGCGTCCCTGCTTTTGCCTCTATGGTCATGGTTGTCGCTTTAATGGTATTCAAACGTTTACCAGGGGTGGCATGATGAAAAGCCTGGTTGAAAATGCATTAGGCGATGATTGGAACAAATTACCGGTCGCGTTAAAGGCCCATTATGGTAGGGATGAATTACACGAGACCGGCCACATGGACATCGAATTTCCTCGGCTGATGCAGGTTTATCTGAATGTATTGCGCTTGTTTGGCGCCTTATTGAATCGTCGTGGAAAGCAAATTCCAGTGACTGTGGATAAGTACGTCATTCATCAACAGCAGCACTGGAACAGAGCTTTTGTCTTTCCTGATGAAAGCATTATTCGATTTCAGAGCGTGCTGGTATCAGCAGGCGGAAATCAATTGATTGAATTTGTAAATTCTTTCTTGGGTTTGCAAATGTCAGTTTATGCCACGGATGGCATGGTTCGCTATGCTGGTGTGCGTTATGTAGTTAAGATCGGCAAATGGCTGCTGCCTGTTCCAGAATCGCTGGTGCTCGGTCATACCAGCATTGAAGAATGGGCTAGTGATGAGCACCATTTCATGATGGATTTTCGCCTTGTTCATCCATTATTCGGGCAATTGTTCCGATATTCTGGCGTTTTCAAAGTCGATAGTAGTAATTTATCTGTGAGTTAAACGCAATTAATAGCACTGGTGTAATAGCGCTGGTGTTATCTCCACTTACATTTATTTGTGACCGTGTCATAGATGACCAGGGCTGTTAAGGAAATAATAAGCGCTGTACTACGGTTGTCAGCATAGTCTTTTTGGCAGTCTTTCATTGCCGATTTTTGTATGTCTTTGGCCAACTTTTCTTCAAATGTAGCCGGTTTTAGTTGATACAGGGAGCGACGTTCTTTTTGACTTAACTCCAGAAAAATTTTGCCGGCATTTGCGTGTGCTTGCTGTGTCAGTCCGTTTTGCTGAGGACTAGATTGGCGTTCTGTGTTGTCTGCTTGTACAGAAATATTATTCTCAGTATTGTTATCTGACTCACTGTGAACAACATGCTTGTTTAATTCAGACTTAGGTCTTGTGTGATATGAAGGCTTTGAACTGTTATACACAGACGTTTGCTGTCGCGAGGGAGTTGGAAGTTTCGCCGTATTTACAATGATCAGCGTAGACAAAACTTGCTGTTGATCGTGATGAAAAGGTAATTTAACGTTCAACGCGAACCAAAAAAATGTATGGAGTGCGGTCGTAAAGCTAAGAGCAATCACCAAGTTTGATTTGCGATGCAGATTAATGATTAATCCTTTTCTTTCTCAATTTTATTTAAAATCTTCTATCTTCTGCCATAAATATACTAATTACACATTATTTTTTATACTTTATTTTTATAAATGAGAAAAAAACGGGTTGTATTTTTTCTTAGCGTCATGTTTTTTAAAATAAACAATAAAAGTTAAAAAATATATTCACTTTTGGATACTGATTTATCCAGACTACAGCGCGGTTATCAAGATCTTCAACGTATAAAAATTCATATTGCCGTTCATATTTTTTGAATTTGGTATTTCCTACTCATTTTTAAAGTGCATGTTTTACAAGCAGGCACTTAGACACTTTCAACTCCGTTTATCGCTTGTCCGATCTGTGCAATATCGATGTTCAAATCAACGCTTTTTTCTGAGATGTCTATTTTCAACAGAAAGCCGTTTTTTCCCTCTGAACGCAGATATTTACATGCCGTAGTTACCCCTGAAAAAATCGCCTAAAAATGTGGCAAACCTAATTCTCCGTTCCTTTTTTTAACGGAGGAATTTCTGTAAGTGATGGATTCTAAAGGATTTTTTCAATAAGGGGGGAATCTGAAATTTGGCCTGTTGATAGCACTTAGTTTAATAACTTTATATATAAATAGTAGTTATTGTTAACGGTTGGGGTTGTCTGTGGATAACTCGGTATACATCCACAGAATCAATTGTTTACAGGATTTATAACCCAGTGAAAAAAGCATGTATATCCACAGGACAAAATCTGTATAAAAAAACTTTATTTTCGTTAACCTGTGCTTACCCACAATGCATACAGTGGATATCAGTCTACTTATCCACAGAAATATTTTTAAATTTGTCGTTTTTTATGAAAAATTTTAGAAAAACCTTAAAAAATCCTCTGCAAAAGTGGAATTTTTGGATTGATGATCAGTATTTGGGAATTTTTTGCTCGTGAAATTTCGGTCAACAATCTGGGAAAAACGATTTACGTTGGAATGAGGTTTATTTTGCTTATCTACATTTTAGAAAATAAGAGTTTGTAAAATTGAATGAGCTTTTTTTTTGATTTATGCACAGTTATTTTTTAAATTTGTATCGGCATACAACTTCAAAGTTTGTTCTGCATTCAAAACAATGCTTGTCCTTAATTTTTTTATTTTGGTTCAGATATCTGGACTTCTTCAAAAACGGGGTTACTTATATAACTTAGTTTATATATACATAGTAGTAATGGTTAACGTCGCGTTTTTTTGTGGATAAGTCTTAAATTATTCACAGAAACAATAACTTATGCTCTGTATATGTACGCGGATAAGCTCTGTATGTTTTGCGGATAGTTTTGGGATAAGAATTTGTGAAAAAAAATACAGAGGGTTTTCCCCAATTTGTGTTGGGGATATGAGTAGCTTTATCCACAGGCGTTTTAAGTGTAAAAAGATGCTTTTTGCAGAAGTAAGGGGCGACAATAATTCGTTTTTATTGTTTCCCCTTATTGGAATTGGAGTAGTTTTTATAGTTTGTCAGCGCGTTTCAACATGCTTGGAGCGCATTGTTGAAAGAGTTTGATAAATAAGCTGGAATATTTTTTGTTTGATTTGGGCAAGTGTTCATCGTAAATTGCCGTAAATTCTAGTGCTGGTACACCGCCACGTGACCTTTTAAATTGACTCGCCCCCGAGCTGTAGTGGAGGCGACACTCACGTTCTTTGGCTTGCTGTAACAGTAAAGCCATGAGACGTCGGTATAAACCTAGTTCTTGCGGCAAGGATGTGTCGTAGCCTATGAGTGGCGTGGTGATCCAGCCACTTTCTGGATGTACATACAAGCCTAGTATGCCTACCCAACGTCCTTGCCAACGCAGCCCAATTAATTCAAGAAAGCCAGTTTCCAGACATAATTCAAAAAAGGCTGGGCTGAAATCTGGATTCAGGTGGGAGTGCTTGTCGATGAACAATTGGCGAAAAATGTTCCGTAAATCATCTAAGTCGCTTAATTTGAGATGTTCCTGGTGGACAATTTCTACTTGTCCATCAATAAGCAGTTTGGCATCTTGTTTGACGTGATTATGTTTCCATACCGATTTTTGTTGCGGGTCGCACAGGTAAATCATGCGTGACGGAAGCATCTTCCAGCCTTGGGCAATCAGATTCTCCATTAATTCCGGCGTAACTTCAGGGCAGATGTTGCGAATCATTAATGGACGATCTGGGTGCTTTTGACGCATATCTTCGGTTAAACTTGCGATATCCTGTGCGCTTAATTTGGGATATAAATTGGTCGAAATCAGATAATTGCCGATAATTGCCGCTTGGTCGATTTTGCTCGCATGCATCAAGGCTGATAAGGGGCCAAAAATCAGACACGAGACTGCTTTGACCAAACTGCTAAGGCCGGGTGCGACTTGCCGTATCGCTTCCTGGCGTGCGTATCTTAGCCAGGTCGAGCGGGGGCTGGCGACATAGCTTTCTTGCCAGTCACTGTCATTGAGTAAGGTAACCGGGTAACTATGACCGGCAATGTCGACAGAGTGTATTTCTGAATGGACGTTGCTTACCCAATGGTTACCACCGCGTGAGCGTGCGGTGAGTAACCATAAGGCATCGGCCACCATGCGTGGTGGTAATGGAGTATTCAAGTGATATCTTAATTTAAGTCAAAGTTCGGTCAAATTTTGGTGTACAGATGCATGCCACCGTAAATGGCAGATCGGTCGGTTGCATACAATGCGCGATTCTTTTCTGCATCGGTACGCCAGACGGACAAAATTGACTCAGGTAGTTTTTCTTCCAGAGGTGATGTTTCTCCTCCTGTCCGGAACACAACTTTGGCATTTGGTGCAGCAGTTCTTGTTACTTCTTCCCACAATTCAGTCAATTGCTGCTGATCCATCCAGTCTTGAGCGTCAAGGAATAAGTAGGCATCCATCGATGCGCGTGGTTGTTGCTGCAAGAAACTAGTCAAGGTGGTGTGATGTGAATGCAGGCGATCTATGTTGCTGCGTATGGCATGAAAATGCTGTTGTTGCAGATACATAGGTAAGGCAGCTTGCTTCTTTGTGTCGTAGCGACGACCCAGGGCTTGTTGGGCGAAGCAATTTTCATCTAATGGAAAGTCACAGCAAAGATGACGCATTCTTTCTTTAAACAAAGAGTGCAAGCCATTTTTCGCATCGTGTTTGAGGGCTTCAAACTGGGATGGTGGGATGCCGAGGCTATATAAAGCCATCGGTTGTTTGGCCATAAGTTTAAACAGGCGGGTCTCAAATACTGGCGCGACGTATCGATTGAATAGCTCAGTTTGTTCTGCGAGATTTTTTGCTGCTAATACTTTGCTCAGGTCGCCACCCATCATTTTGACGAAAGTGTGTGCAAAGCCGATGAAATTCCCCAATAAACCGTGTTGATAAGCTTGCTTAGCAAAATAGTGATAACGCGGCTGACCAGAAATGGATCTGCTTTCCCAAAAATTATTAGCGTCATCTGACAAATGTTGGCGGATATGGCGTTTGTAGCGCTTGATGTTGTCAGTATGATTGGCGTCACCAAGGTAGGCCAAAATTGCTTCGTAATCTGGCAGGTGCTTGATTGCTTGCTGTTTCATATTCAGCATCGCCAGATGGGCAGCATTCAGATCAACAGCGTGTACCGCGGCTGGTTGTGCAGATAAATAGGCCAATGCGTTGCAACCGCCAGACGAGATAGTAAGAATATTTGCACCAGGACGTAGTTCCAGCGCGTCGAGGTCGGATTTTGGATCTTCCCAGATTTGGGCGTAAACGAGGCGGCTGAACCAGTGGGCGAATAGCTTGTCTGCTATCCCTTTACGACCTGAAGTCGTGGAATTGAATACGGCGCTGTCTATTAGTGCTTTGCTTGACATACTGGTCTCCGTCGATGGTTTTGAACTACTTCAAGATAGACCGGTGCTTTATTTTATTTGCGACCGGATATATTCGAAAAACGTTCTTAGGTTATCTGTGGAGAAGACTTTAGGAGTGGTAGGTGACAAGCAAGTGACAAGCAGATGAATATTTAATGAAAAATGCTTAATCTGATACGTCCTTAATACCAGATTTGGCTCTTTTTTCGTCTGGTCTTATTTTTCCTGTTGATGCCTGATGGATAAACGGCGACGGCGGGCCTGAATAAACAGAAATAGTTGATAGGCAAAATAGAGCGATGCTAGTACAGGCATGGACGCGATCAGAATGTACACCACTCCTGTGACGGGAACATCGCCCGACCAGGTAAGGATCGGGTCATTCGCGTGGGGATTTTTCTTTTCCTCGGGCATTTTCGGCAGGTCAATTTGCACGCCTTCGTTTTTTGTCGTGTTGTCACCAGGACTGACTACGATGACCGACTGTGTCGCTTGCGCATTTACGGGCGCCGGGGGCGTCGATTGATCTGCTGCAAAGCAAGGAAGCATGATGAGTTGCAATGCGAGGATCAGGGCAAGCTTGGTTTTCATTATGTTGGATAGTAATTACGGCAATAGTAAATAGACTGAATTGCTCTGTGTATAAAGTTAGTTTCCTTAAGTTTGCTTAAGTTTGCTTAACTCAGTCGAGAGAGATTACAGAAATTGGTCGATAGGATCGGCGTGGACGCAAAAATAAAATACTTTCGATCCAGCCCGGCTATTTTATCGAACATTGATTGAAATAGTTGAATTATCGGAAGCGCGTGCATCGGTTCCGATCTGCGGTTCCGGCATTTTTATTTATATTTCGCGCAAGGCTTGTGTTTTCCAAGATATGTTTAAAAACTATGAATTGTAAAAAAGCTATGAATAGTTCAAAGTTTTATGCTAATTTGATACTTATTTTTTAATAATTAGGTGAGACATGTCTGGAATTGTGAATTTCGCACTATCTCTGTTGGTCATGCTTTTAATCGCTGCCGCAACGTTGCGGCACTCGCGAAAGTTAATGAATTTCGCTTTTGCAACCTTGGTACTTTCTAGTTTTGTTGGTTGGTACGAATATATTTTCCCTGCCGGAATACAACCTCTGTTCTTTTTCGGAACCTTTGCACTAGTGATGGCGATTTGCTGTTTTTTTTACGTCGTCTACACTTTTGAGTTTATTCCGCACGAAGATTTAGAATAAAGGAAAAGTTGAAAATACAATTTTATTGCGGATTAAATTGCCCACTTTCTGCATTGACTGCGATGCTGACCAGCCAGCGTTTGACGATGGCTGCTTCGCCGTCGTTTAACGACATATTGAGTTCGTCTTCTACTTGTTTCACACAGCTTTTGCATTGTGCAAGGGCTTCCTGACCCGACGCTGTGATTTGTAATTGTTGTATCCGCCCGTGAACTGCATGGGCGCGCCGTGTAATGGCGCCAGATTTCTCTAAGTTATTCACAATGACGCTGACAGTTTGTGGCGTGAGCAAAGAAAGTCTGGCTAAATCTGCGTTCGAGACGCCTTCATACGCTGCAATCATCGTCAAGACCGAAAATTGCGGTGGCGTGATATCAAACTTTGCCAGTGCTTTCTCCATACGTGCACGGTATGCCGTCGTTGCCTGCCGCAGCAGGTAGCCGAGATAACCTTGTTCGCCACGTTTACCCTCACCAGGTGCCGGAATTTGTCTATTGGACATGATTTTTTGATTAATGTCAGAGTTCTTATAATATATTCGAGTTCTGATATTATCTCATTGTTTTTTATTCATGGAGAAAAAGATGTCCTCTTTACCTGCACTTAGTTATGAAGATTTTATCCAAGCTGCACCGGATGTTCATGCCAGCTTGTTGTCTTTAGGCAAGGCTGTTGATGCTTCTGGTTTGGATAAAAAGTTGACTGAATTAATCAAAATTCGCGCCTCACAAATCAATAGTTGCGCTTTTTGTTTGCAGTTCCATATTCAGATTGCTCGCAAGTTGGGTGTGCCGTCGGAAAAGATTGACCTCGTTGCAGTATGGAAAGAAGCGGGTGTTTTTTCTCCCAGGGAAAAAGCGGCTTTGACATGGACAGAAGCACTGACCCGTGTACCAGATGGCATACCAGATGATGCGCTTTATCTGGCAATGTCAGAACACTTCACGCAGTCTGAACTGGTGTTTTTGACTGTCTCTATTGCAAGCATCAATCAGTGGAATCGTATTGGTGTTGCTTTGCGCTTCAATCCACCAGGGGTTACACAGGTGTCTTCATGAATTCTTCAAAAGCTGGCACTTACTTACGAGAAGGGCTTTTATTAATAAGGGTTTCTGAAGAAATACAGTTGGCGGCTGTGTTGCCCTTGATGCAGCAATTGCGTCCTCATCTGGCTGATTTGAATAGTTGGATTGCGTATTGGAAGCGCGCCAGCAAAGCCGGATATCGTTTATGGAGTCTGGCTAAATCAGATCAAATCGTTGCACTCGCTAGTTACCGGATTGCTGAAAATCTGGTGCATGGACAATACTTGTATGTGGAAGACTTGGTAACTGATCAGTCGGAACGTGGTAGTGGTTACGGACAAATACTCATGGAATTGCTGAAACAGGAAGCCTTATCACAAGATTGTGGAAAAATCGTGCTGGACACAGGGTTGAACAACAGCCTTGCACATCGTTTTTATTACCGCCAGGGTTTGCTTGCAAGTTCTTTACGATTTAATCAGATGTTGTCTGCTTAGAGCATATAAAGAAAAAGCAGACTGGCGATGTTGGTTCGCTGGCCTGCTTTTCATTTTGAAACTGAACGTATTATTTAACGTCGACTAATTCAATATCAAAAATCAAGGTCGCATTAGCAGGGATAACATTTCCGGCACCACGTGCACCATAGGCAAGAGCAGGGGGGATAATTAAAGTTCGCTTGCCGCCGACTTTCATGCCAACCACACCTTTGTCCCAACCTTTAATTACTTTTCCTATGCCTATCGGAAAACTGAATGCTGGTCCACCGACGGAAGAGTCAAACTTTGCACCATGTTCTTTGTTGCCCAAAGGGTCATAAATCCAACCTGTATATTGAACTACCGCCACATCCCCAAGTTTTGCTTCCCTTCCGGTACCTACTTTGGCATCAATTTTTTGTAAGTTTTCACCAAAAGTAGCAGCCTCAGTCTGGGTTTGAGCTGAGCTCAAACCTGTGGATAACATAGTGAATAACCCTAATAGTGCTGCGAATAAACGAGATTTCATAAATGTGAGATTCATGTAAGAAAGGAAATGTTAATTGTCTTGATTTCTAGCGTGCTGTAATTTTTTTTCAAAAGCGATATCTAATTTACTTGCTTTTTTTGGAACTTGTTTTTCCAGTCCATTTACGAAACTGACAAACGCGTCAATTTCTAAAGGTTCGTGAACAGCGACCGGTGCGGCACCAGCGGCACTGAGCGTCAGGTAAAATCGACCATCAGCCATGGTCACCATAGAATACACTCCTTGGGTACTACGCTCTTTGAGTCTTTGAACTGCGTTGCTGGCTTTGGTTGTACGCGCCATTATTTGAGTCCGTTCTTACGTAATATTTTGTCCATGGTGCCATCGTTGTCTATGTTTTTGTTGATTTTATTGAATAGCTCAATTCTCTGTTTATCCATATGAACATTGCATAGCATATTGAGTTCAATGTTTTTGTATTTAATGGCAGGCATGATGTCTTTTGCATAACCTTGTTGTCCAGCGATGTACATGCCGTGTAATTCGGACACTATCCAATAATCGATACGTTTATTGATTAAGAGACGCGGGTTTTCTTCATCTTCCCCAGCGAAAACGATGTGATATCCCTGTTCTGTTAATTGGACGCCGGTCGCGGCATTTCTGTAAGAACCTATCGCGTATGGCTTTGCATCTTCGAAATGTTTCAGCGCCCGGGTGTCATCTTTACGCGTGTAGAGAACCCAGTTATCGGTCGTCAGAGGACCAACCCATTTATAAAAATTTTCCCGTTCGGGTGTACGGCGAAAACCAAACAGGCAGGTGTTTTCTTCGTTCATCGTCGCGTTGAGTCCGCGCGCTAATGAGGTACTGGTCACACTTGGCGTTTCACCCGCACGTTTCATGATTTCTATTACTTTATCGACTAAAAAGCCCTTAATTTCAGCAGTTTTTGGGTCGGTGTAAGTAAATGGAGCAAATTCTTGAATGACCAGCTTAATACTTTCCGCCTGTGCCAAGGCCGGAATAAGAAAAAAACCGAGAGAAGTCACCAGGGACTGCTGAATCGCACGTACTTTGAACACTTGTTACTTTCTGGTATCCGAACATTGTCCGCTTTGTAAAAAGCGGGCAAAAGAGGTTATTTAGTGAGACCTAAGTCAGATCTAAGTCAGAGCTGAGATTTTAGATGATTAACTTCCAGGATTGGCTAACTAGTTGAAAACTCTCTGCAATCATTGCTTCATTTTTTCGTTTTTCCTGACAAATCAGGCTGAGCTGCGTTGTAATGCTTACTGCATCGGCAATCACCAATCCGTGAGCATGGGCCTCATGCATAGCAATCGCATCGCGAATTAAGCTGAGCCCTACACCAGATTTCACCAGATCAAGCATAGATTGTTCTTGATCGACCAGCGCCACTTTGTTGGGTGTAATCCCATGTTGGGCAAAAATTTTACTTAACAAGCGATGGTGCGCTGATTCTGGCGGTGTCCAGATCCATGGTAACTGTGCCAGCTTTTCCCAACTTTGTCCTTGTACCCGGCTATTCCAGCCACTTGGTGCCAGAACGCGATATGTAAAATCAGTGAGCACCAGACGGTGGCATGGGGTTTTACCATCATTGGGCAAGTCGCCGAGGTAAAAGCCAATATCTAGCTGCCCGCCACGAATCTGCTGTAAAACCCAGCCAGACATGCCGTGTTGCAGGCGAGTCGCAATCTGTGGATAAGTTTCGACCAGACGTTTCAAAAATACGCCAAGGCGCGTAAATTCCGGATCAAGGATGGTGCCTATCGCCAGTTCACCGGATAAAGTCGAAAGTAATGCATGCGCAGCCTGCATAAAGTCGCCGCTACTCGCCAATACCCGCTCTGCATACGGCAAAAGCTTGGCACCGTCATTGGTCAGAACCATGCCATTGCTGCTGCGATTAAATAGCTGTAAGCCAAGTTGCTCTTGGAGGGCTTTCATTTGCAGGCTGACTGCTGGTTGCGTCACATGCAAACGCTCAGCTGCCCGCGTCAGGTTGCCTTCGCGGGCGATGGTCACAAAGGCGCGTAGTTGTGTGAAGTCCATCAGTCTTTCCGATGTGAGGAAAATCGACAAGATTATTATAAGCAACGCTTATATTGCTATTGATAATAACTCATTGGATTTGCCATGACGAGTGAATTAATCTCATGTCAAACATCTTTTTCTGATTAAGGTTTTCTTATGACATCGGTACTCCAGCACTATATGAATGGTCAGATTTTTCCTTCTGCCAGTGGCCGTCAGCAAGACGTATTTAATCCTGCAACGGGTCAGGTCATTGCCCAGGTAGCTTTGGCGAGCGTCGATGAAGTTAATACGGTTGTTGCGGCTGCCAAGGCGGCGACGCCTGCCTGGGCAGAAACGGCACCGCTCAAGCGTGCACGGGTGATGTTTAAGTTTAAAGAATTGCTGGATCAGCACCACCAAGAGTTAGCAGCGTTGATCACGCGTGAGCATGGCAAGGTCTTGTCCGACGCGATGGGAGAAGTTACCCGCGGTATTGAAATAGTTGAATTTGCCTGCGGGATGCCGCAATTGTTGAAATCACAGTTTTCGGACAACATCGGTGGCGGTATCGATAACTACAATCTGCGTCAGCCATTGGGCGTGACTGCCGGAATTACCCCATTTAATTTTCCTTTCATGGTACCGATGTGGATGGCACCACTGGCCATTGCGACTGGCAATACGTTTATCTTGAAACCGTCGGAGCGCGATCCATCATGTGCATTAATGATTGCCGAATTATTCCGTCAGGCGGGTTTGCCAGATGGCGTGTTTAATGTGGTGCAAGGCGACAAGACAGCGGTCGATGCTTTATTGCAACATCCGGATGTGGCGGCGATTTCTTTTGTTGGTTCAACCCCGATCGCGGAATACATCTACAGCGAAGGCACACGTTTAGGAAAGCGTGTGCAAGCTCTAGGCGGTGCGAAAAATCATCTGGTCGTGATGCCGGATGCGAATTTGGAACAAGCCGTTGATGCATTGATGGGCGCGGCTTATGGTTCTGCGGGTGAGCGTTGCATGGCGATTTCTGTGGCGGTGGCGGTCGGTGATATCGCCGATCAATTGGTGAGTACATTAGTGCCGCGCGTGAAAGCATTGACGATTAAAAATGGTATGGAAAGCGACGCCGAAATGGGCCCGGTGGTGACCGCCATGCACAAAGCAAAAATCGAAGGCTATATCGCTGACGGCATTGCCGAAGGAGCGACTTTGCTAGTCGATGGGCGTGGTTTGAAAGTGGCCGGACATGAGGGTGGTTTCTTCCTGGGTGGGACCTTATTTGATCATGTTAAAGAAGGCATGAAGATTCATCGCGAAGAAATTTTTGGGCCAGTGTTGTGCATCGTTAGGGTACCTGATTTTGCTTCTGCTGTTGAGCTGATTAATCGCCATGAATTTGGCAATGGCGTTTCTTTATTTACATCCGACGGAAATACCGCACGCGAGTTTTCACGTCGCATACAGGTCGGTATGGTGGGTATTAATGTGCCTATCCCTGTGCCAATGGCATGGCATTCTTTTGGTGGTTGGAAGCGTTCTTTGTTTGGCGATATGCATGCGTATGGCGAAGAAGGTATCCGTTTTTATACCCGCTACAAATCGATTATGCAGCGCTGGCCAGATAGCATAGGCAAAGGCGCAGAGTTTACGATGCCGGTTGCGAAATAACTTTCCATCTCAAGGAATAACAATGCTGACTTTGCGCGATTTATTTCCACATCCGATTATTCAGGGACCCATGGCGGGTGGTGCTTCGACACCGGCTCTGGTGGCAGCGGTATCGAATGCTGGTGGACTGGGTTCTCTGGCGTGTGGCATGTTGTCTCCTGAGGCGATGCTGGATCAAGCATGGCAGATACGACAAGCAACGGACAAACCGTTTGCAATGAATTTATTTGTACAACAAACGCCTTCACCGTCGGCTGAGGAAATACAGCTTGCAAGTGACTTATTGCGGCCAGTCTGGTCGTCATTGGCTTGGGATAAATTGCCCCTGCCAGGTAAATGGTGTGAGGATTTTGATGAACAGTTTGAGGCTTTGCTAACTGCAGGGCCTGCCGTCGCAAGTTTTACGTTTGGTATTCTCAAACGCGAACAATTACAGCGTCTGCATGAAGCCGGTATGTTGGTCATCGGCACCGCAACGCACCTGGCGGAAGCCCAGGCCTGGCAGGAGCTTGGTGCGGATGCGGTGTGTTTGTCTGGTATCGAAGCGGGTGGACATCGCGGCACATTTATTGGACGACAAGAAGACGCGAAGTTATCGACAAAGGAATTGCTGGCGCAGGTAGTTCCACAGCTACGCATACCGGTAATCGCTGCCGGCAATATTGTCACTGGTGAAGACGTGACGGCAGCTTTGGCTACGGGGGCGCAAGCCGTGCAAATGGGGACGGCTTTTTTGGTTACGCATGAGTCTGGAATTCATCCCGCTTACAAACAAAAGTTATTAGCTGCCACCTCCGATACCACCCGACAAACGCGCGCAATTACCGGTCGCTTTGCACGTGGATTAGATAATCAATTTATGCAAATCATGGCGACAGTGGCTGATCAGGTACCAACATATCCGGTACAGAATGCGTTGACTGCGACGATCAGAGCGGCGGCGGCGAAGAGCAATAATCCTGAGTGGATGTCCATGTGGTGCGGCCAGGGTGTTGCCCGCGCAAAAGCGATGAGTGCTACCGAATTGATGCGTAATTTAGTCAAACATCTGACCTTAGATAAATCCTTAAAAAACTAAAAAAGAAAAAAGGAAAACCTCCATGGAAGCAGCGGGACAATATGACTACATCATCGTCGGTGGCGGTAGTGCTGGTTGCGTTTTAGCGAATCGTTTATCAGCAGCACCAGAAAATAAAGTACTGTTGATTGAAGCTGGTGGTAAAGATGACTATGTGTGGATTCATATCCCTGTCGGCTACTTGTATTGCATCAATAATCCGCGTACTGATTGGATGTTTCGCACCGAAGCTGAGGCTGGGTTAAATGGGCGTAGTCTGATCTATCCAAGAGGTAAAGTGCTCGGCGGTTGTTCATCGATTAACGGCATGATTTACATGCGTGGACAGGAGCGCGATTACAACGAGTGGGCGTCACTGACTGGCGATGATAGCTGGCGCTGGGATCAGGTGTTACCGCTATTTAAAAAGAGCGAAGATCATTACAGTAAAGATGAACAATTTCATTCACAAGGCGGTGAATGGCGCGTTGAAAAACAGCGTTTATCATGGGAAATTTTAGATGCATTTCGTGATGCGGCAGAACAAGTTGGCATTCCAAAAACCGATGATTTTAATCGTGGCGATAATGAAGGTTGCGGCTACTTTGACGTGAATCAAAAACGCGGTATACGTTGGAATACATCCAAGGCATTTTTACGTCCCGCTGCAGCACGCGACAATCTGACCATCATGACCGGGTGTCAGGTACGTCGTTTGCGTTTTAAAGATGGTGAACATGGAAAGCGTTGTATTGGCGTTGAATTTGTTGGCGGAGGTCAGGAATGGTTTGCAGAATCTGTGCACGAAACTATTCTCGCCGCTGGCGCTATCGGTTCACCTTCAATATTGCAACATTCAGGTGTTGGTGATCCTGAGCATTTGCATAGTCTGGGGCTTTCCGTACAGCACGCGTTACCGGGGGTGGGGGCGAATTTGCAAGATCATTTGCAGATCCGTTCGGCATTTAAAATTACTGGCGCAAAAACCCTCAACACCATGGCAAATAGCTGGTGGGGCAAAGCTGCCATCGGACTTGAATACGCATTGAAGCAGAGTGGGCCGATGTCTATGGCACCGTCGCAACTAGGTGCGTTTACGCGCTCGGATGTGACGCAAACTAGTGCGAATCTGGAATACCACGTGCAGCCTTTATCTCTGGAAAAATTTGGCGATCCCTTACATGATTTTCCGGCGTTCACGGCGAGTGTTTGTAATTTACGCCCCAGCTCCCGTGGCCACGTAAGGATTGTTTGTCAGGATCCATTTGCCGCGCCAAAAATTGCACCAAATTATTTGAGCACAGCAGAAGATAAGAAAATTGCCGCTGACTCATTGACATTGACACGCAAGATTATTGCTGCACCAGCGCTGCAAA
The DNA here is from genome assembly GCA_049339905.1 of Undibacterium sp. SXout11W. Lineage (GTDB taxonomy): Bacteria > Pseudomonadota > Gammaproteobacteria > Burkholderiales > Burkholderiaceae_D > Undibacterium. The sequence continues at coordinate 91,574 of JBMPPG010000009.1, read as the reverse complement.
AATATCGACCAGAAGAAATGAAGCCGGGTGCACAATTCCGAACCGAAGAAGAGTTAGCACGGGCGGCAGGTGATATCGGAACCACGATTTTTCATCCGGTTGGTACGTGTAAGATGGGACGTAAGGATGATGTCAGCGCTGTGGTGGATAGTCAGCTGCGCGTGTTTGGCATCGCGGGTTTGCGCGTGGTGGATGCGTCAGTGATGCCGACCATTACCTCTGGCAACACGAACTCGCCAACCATCATGATTGCGGAGAAAGCGGCGATACACATCTTGCAGAATAGGCATTAACAATTTCTTTTATTTTTTGCTGTTTTAACGCTTGCGTACAAGCAGATTTAGTCGTTACTATCGAAGCCGAATCGAAACCGAATTGAAGAAATCATCTGCTGAGCTTGATCTCACAGAGAAAAATAAATACCCACTGCTATGACAGCGGGTTTGTCATGTTTCAGGCAAGACAATCAAAGGAGATGAGATGACTCAAGTCATCCTGGAGACAAAGCGTCTGACCAAAGAGTTCAGAGGCTTTACTGCGGTCAATGAGGTTAATCTGCAAATTCAGCGGGGGCATATCCATGCCTTAATCGGCCCGAATGGCGCTGGTAAAACCACGTGCTTTAATTTACTCACCAAATTTTTAAATCCGACGTCCGGACAGATTTTGTTCAACGGTCGTGATATCACTGCCGACAAACCTGCACAGATAGCACGTCAGGGCATTATCCGATCTTTTCAGATATCAGCGGTATTTCCTCATATGACGGTCTTAGAGAACGTGCGCATTGGTTTGCAGCGGGCGTTGGGGAGCTCGTTTCATTTCTGGAAAAGTAATGCATCGCTGAATCGTTTGAATGACCGGGCGATGGATTTACTGGCTCAGGTGGATTTGACGGAGTTCGCCCATACAATGACGGTCGATTTGCCCTATGGCAGAAAACGCGCACTCGAAATTGCCACCACGCTGGCGATGGAACCAGAAATGATGTTGTTGGACGAGCCTACGCAAGGAATGGGGCATGAAGATGTGCACCGCGTGACTGAGCTGATTAAAAAAGTATCCGCTGGTCGGACCATTTTGATGGTGGAACACAATATGAAAGTCGTCTCCGGAATTTGTGACCGCATTTCTGTTTTACAACGTGGTGCGATATTGGCAGAAGGCTCGTATGCTGAAGTCTCAGAAAATCCGCAAGTGATGGAAGCCTATATGGGCAGTACTAGTGCTGAACTGGAAGGGGCACATGCATGAGTGTCGATGCACAAATTCCTAGTTTGGAAATTTCTGGCTTGCAAGCCTGGTATGGCGAGTCCCACATTTTGCATGATGTGAATTTACGTGTAAATCAGGGGCAGGTGGTAACCATCCTCGGCCGCAATGGCGCGGGTCGCACCACGACGATGCGCGCGATCATGGGTTTGACTGGTGCACGGAAAGGCTCGATTAAAATTAATGGCATAGAAACCATCGCAATGGCGACACATAAAATTGCGCATCTTGGTGTTGGTTATTGTCCCGAGGAGCGGGGGATATTTGCGTCTTTATCCACAGAAGAAAATCTGATGTTGCCGCCTGCTGTATCGCGTCATGAAAAAGGCATGTCGGTAGAAGAAATTTATGCGATGTTTCCTAATTTAGCTGAACGCAAACACAGTCAGGGAACTCGCTTATCTGGTGGTGAACAACAGATGCTGGCGGTCGCCCGCATTTTACGTACCGGGGCAAAATTACTTTTGTTGGATGAAATATCTGAAGGTCTCGCTCCGGTGATCGTACAAGCTTTGGCGCGCATGATTCTGACGCTCAAAGCGAAGGGATACACGATCGTCATGGTCGAGCAAAATTTTCGTTTTGCGGCACCTTTGGCGGATCAGTTTTATGTGATGGAACATGGGCAAATCGTAGAGAGCTTTTCTGCTGGGCAATTACAAGAAAAAATGCCGGTATTGAATCAGTTGTTGGGCGTCTGAAGTAGAACACATTGAAGTAGAAATTTGACATAAGTTCGCACAAAAAATCAGAGCAGGTATTGATCCTTATTTCTTGGAGAAGACACATGAAAACCACATCAAAATTTCTTAGTCTCGCAGTAGCAATGGCGTGCGCAGGATGGACCAGCGGTGCTGGTGCACAGGTATCCGGTGACGTTGTGAAGATTGGATTTATCAGCGATCTTTCTGGCGTGTATTCTGACATTGATGGTAAAGGCGGGATAGAAGCGATCAAGATGGCGATCGCGGATTTTGGCGGTACCGTACTGGGAAAAAAAATTGAATTAGTTAGTGCCGATCATCAGAACAAAGCCGATATCGCAGCCAGCAAAGCGCGTGAATGGTTTGATCGCGATGGCGTTGACATGTTGATTGGCGGTACCAATTCTGGCACTGGTTTATCCATGGCGAAAGTCGCAGCAGAAAAGAAAAAACCATTTATTTCTATCGGTGCTGGGACGGCAGTATTGACTAACGCTGAATGCACGCCGTACACAGTTCACTATGCTTACGATACCGTTGCTTTGGCAAAAGGGACTGGTTCAGCGGTGGTGAAACAAGGTGGTAAAAGTTGGTATTTCCTGACCGCTGATTATGCGTTTGGTGCAGCCTTAGAAGGTGACACAACCAAGGTGGTGTCAGCGAGTGGCGGAACGGTCAGTGGGTCGGTCAAACATCCTTTATCTGCATCTGATTTTTCTTCATTCTTGTTACAGGCGCAATCCTCAAAAGCGCAGATTCTTGGCTTGGCGAATGCCGGTGGTGACACCATCAACGCGATTAAAGCGGCGAATGAATTTGGCATCACCAAGACCATGAAATTAGCTGGTTTGCTGATGTTCATTAATGATATTCACTCACTGGGTCTGAACCTGACCAATGGCATGTATCTCACTGATAGCTGGTACTGGAATCAGACGCCGGAAGCACGCACCTGGGCTCGTCGGTATTTTGAAAAAATGAAAAAAATGCCGTCTAGTTTGCAAGCCGCAGATTACTCTGCAACGATGCAATATCTGAACGCGGTGAAAGCAGCGGGTAGCGATGATACCGATAAAGTCATGGCGAAATTGCGCAGTATGAAGTTCAACGATATGTACGTTAAAAATGGCTACGTACGCGCTGACGGCAGCATGATTCACGATATGTATCTGATGCAAGTGAAAGCGCAGGCGGATTCTAAAGAGCCTTGGGATTACTACAAAGTGATTCAGACAATTCCGGGTGAACAAGCGTTTACCACCAAGGCAGATTCGAAGTGCGCGTTGTGGAAATAATGCGCATTGATCGTTGAATGTGAATGCTCTTGTCAGTGTCCGCGAGTACGCGTGGACGCTGACTTTCTTTGACATGTTTCCGTTTTTTCTGACGGATTTTTTTTGAAGAGTGCCATGGAAATTTTTGGTATTCCACTACAGGCGATGCTGGGCCAATTGCTGCTTGGATTGGTGAATGGTTCGTTTTATGCGATGTTGTCGCTCGGGCTCGCAGTGATCTTTGGCCTGCTCAATGTGATCAATTTTGCGCATGGCGCTTTGTATATGATGGGTGCTTTTTTGGCCTGGATGGGGCTGGAATACTTTGGCATAAATTACTGGTTTATGTTGATTGCCGCCCCCTTAATCGTTGCCGTGTTTGGCGTCGTGATTGAACGTACGATGTTACGCTGGCTCTATAAACTTGATCACCTGTATGGGCTGCTTTTGACCTTTGGTATCACGCTGATGCTGGAAGGGATTTTCCGTTCTGTATATGGTGTTTCCGGTCAACCGTATTCTGTTCCTGAAGCCCTAAGCGGTGCGACTAATCTGGGTTTCATGATACTGCCGAATTATCGCGCCTGGGTTGTTGTCGCATCGCTGGTGGTGTGTTTTGCGACTTGGTTTGTGATTGAAAAAACCAAGCTCGGCGCGTATTTGCGTGCTGGTACTGAGAACCCTAAATTGGTTGAGGCTTTTGGTGTCAATGTGCCTTTGATGGTGACATTAACTTATGCGTTTGGCGTGGGGCTGGCAGCGTTCGCTGGTGTGCTGGCAGCGCCGGTCATTCAGGTCTCACCGTTGATGGGATCAAACTTGATCATCACTGTATTTGCTGTGGTGGTGATTGGTGGAATGGGGTCGATACTGGGCTCTATCGTAACTGGTTTAGGCCTGGGTGTGATTGAAGGTTTGACACGTGTTTTTTATCCTGAATTATCAGCGACGGTGGTGTTTATCGTAATGGCGATTGTGCTGATGATACGTCCTGCTGGTTTGTTTGGAAAAGAAAGATAAGCGGAGCTGTGATGAATAAAAAAATGGCGTATGGAATGGCTCTGGTTTTATTGCTGGTGGCACCGCAGCTGATGTATCCAGTATTTTTGATGAAGGTCTTGTGCTTCGCGTTATTTGCTTGCGCCTTCAATTTACTGATCGGTTTTACTGGTCTTCTGTCATTTGGGCACGCGGCTTTTTTTGGTGCTGCTGGTTATGTATCAGGTGTGGTTTTGCGTGATGCGGGTTGGTCGTTCGAGGCCGGTATCCTCGCTGGCGTTGTGGTCGCTGCGGCGATTGGTTTTGTGATGGGATCATTGGCGATTCGTCGGCAAGGAATTTATTTTACGATGATCACCCTAGCCTTGGCGCAAATGCTGTATTTCGTATTCTTGCAGGCGAAGTTCACTGGTGGGGAAGATGGGCTGCAAGGGGTGCCGCGTGGTAAGTTATTTGGTGTACTTGATTTGGGTTCCGACATGGCGATGTATTACGTTGTGTTAGCAATTTGTGTTGCTGGTTTTGCGCTGATTGTGCGGACGATTCATTCACCGTTCGGACAGGTTTTGAAAGCCGTCAAAGAAAATGAGGCACGGGCGATTTCGCTTGGTTACGACGTGGATAAATACAAGTTGCTGGCGTTTGTATTGTCCGCGGCGATTGCGGGTCTTGCAGGTGCCACAAAAACTGTCGTTATTGGTTTTGAGACATTGACCGATGCGCATTGGGCGATGTCAGGTCTGGTGGTGTTAATGACGCTGGTCGGCGGTTTGGGTACCCTGGTTGGACCGATCGTTGGTGCGGTGTTGATCATTGCTCTTGAAGATAAATTGGGTGACATCGGTTCCTGGTTGGCTGAGGTGTCGCACATAGAGTGGTTCCGTACACTTGGCGATTCGGTTACGCTGGTAACGGGTTTTATTTTTATTGTGTGTGTTTTATTGTTCCGCAAGGGAATCGTCGGAGAATTGGCGGCTGCGATCGGGTCTAAGCGGGGGGCAGCTTCGCGTTAGGTTGATTTCTAGCTGACTGATTCTTAAGCCAAGCTAATCCAGTTAAAGCCTCACAAAGTAATTTGTGAGGCTTTTGGTTTTTTTTCGCTAGTTCGTGGATGAAACTGGTTATTTGTAGTGCATTTGAGGTAGGTAAGGGCGGTTTTTACCGTTGGGTTATAGTTCTGGTGGTATTTGCTTCAAAGACGTCCCTGCGGGCTTAAATTCGTTTTTAATATGTCCGTATTTATTGCTTAGTGACGGTCTCACCTGCTGCCTTATAACGTACCTGTGGAAAAAGTGAATGTTATCCACATGATCGATCTTTTTAAGAGTGAAATTAAATTTTTGGATACCTGTGGAAAAGTGGGCGGCTATCCAAAGGCTGTTTGGATCGTTGTCTTTTTGGAGCAGGTTGCTTACTTGTGCACAAGCGCATCTTTGTCCACATCACAACTCGCTGCGGTGAATTCAGTTACACGTGAAACGGTTGGGTTGATATTTTTTTCCAATGTAAGTCAAACTGCATTTTTATCGCACTGATTTTCAATATCTAAAGGTGCCACATTTCGTAAAACCAAGCCGGGGTGGCTGCGCAACGTCATGTTCTATCAGCGATGGCGGGTTGCTCCCACCCTACAAAGATTGCTATTCCGTAAGCTGGTCTAACCCGCCAATTCCGTGCAGATACCATGACCGCATGGATTGCACCCACCGTGGCGGTTGAAAGGGTAGATGATGTTTCACGTTCAACAAAAAAAGGGAGAGCTATTTTTTGCTCTCCCTTTTTAAGTCTTATTGCTTGCGACCGCTGAACGTACCTTGTTTGTTGCTACCGTCATCTAATTGCCACATGCCCATCACGGCGCCGCTTTGTGGATCGATGGTGCCCATATATTTTGCGGCTCCTGCTTTGCCGGTGCCGACCAGATTCAGTTCTCCATTGGCGGTAATAGTACCAACGACGTTGAAGTTCATTTTAAATTTGGTCGAAGTTCCCATGCCTGTTACCTTGCCACTGCCACTGACCATGACATTGACTTTACCTTGATCATCGCCGTCAAATTGGGTCGAATACATACCTACCAAGGATGCTGGTATTACGTTATTTTGGACCGGAGCGGCTGATGCACTGGAAATGATTGTCGGGCGGCTGCCATTGGTTGCCTGGAGAGAGTTCGCTGCATTGACTCTTGAACTGTGCGAGGTCGATTGAATGAGTTGTGGTTTGTCACGCACGGACAAGACGATTTTGTTGTAGTTGTCGAGCAAACTCGCGGCGATCAATTTACCTTCTGGGGTTTTACTATAACCACCAGCATTTGCCCAACCCATGCTACCCCAACCCCAGCCACTCAGACTGAAATTCATTTTGCTGGCTTGTCCTTCGGCACTGGCTACCTGGATACCTGAGCGCACGTCTGCCAGCAATAATGTGGTTTCTGCTTCCTTGAATTTAACGCCACCAGCTAACCCACCGATAGCACCGAGCATTCCGCCCATCTTGCCGAATAAGCCGCCGACGGTACTGCTTAAGCCGCCAGAGTCATCTGAAAACTGTACAGAAGGCGTCATCACAAAGTCAGCCGCTTGCATTTGCCCGGCACCAACGTTGGAACCGTCTTGCAATTGACCACCTGCTGCTAAGGCACGTTCTTGTTGCAAATTTTGCATGGCAACGCCACGTTCAACAACCGTGAAGCAGCCAGATTCCTGAACGATCATGCGCAGCATCGTTGATGGCGAACCCAGGCTGTAACGTCCAAGATAAGTGAGTATCTGGCTTTGTGGTTCTGCAACGGCGAGTGTGCCGAAGTTACGGTTACATTTTTCAATGGAGCCCGGTTCTATGCTGCTTTCTGCCATCGCATTCGTAACGGACAGCAATACAATGGCACTACAGGTGACGCGAAAGCTAAACATCTTATTCTTGAACTGATTAAGCATTTATTCTCCTCAAAATTTCTAGTTAATTTGTAAAGTATAACTAAATTAAGTCGTTAGAAAAATTAAATGTATTACCAGTTGTTTCAAACTTAATTGGCACAATGCGTCGATAACGATTTGATTCGACACGACTTTTTTAAAGAACGTCTTTGTAAATTGTCCGTGCTTGATGCCAGCTTACTTCGCGTGGATTATTTCCGAGTAAGCGCGTTTGTAGCATGGCATCCGTCGCTAATCTGTCGAGATCACTTTCAGCGATACCGACCTGCTTCAGGCGAGTGGCAATGCCCAACTCACCTGCTAATTGTTCTAGCGCGTCAATGAGGGAGGCACTTTTTGCTTCACTACTACCGTGTTCGTGCGGAGCAATGATGGTAGCGAGCTCAGCATAATGTAGATGTGCAGCACTCGCGTTGAAGCGCAACACGGCTGGTAAAACCAGGGAATTGGAAAGGCCGTGCGGCACATGGAATATTCCACCAATCGGATAAGCGAGTGCATGTACCGCAGCGCAAGGCGCATTGGCGAAGGATTGGCCTGCGAGTAGTGCACCCAAGAGCATAGACTGGCGAGCCGCCAGATTGTTGGGTTCACGGCAAACCGTACGGATGTTATTCCATAATAGCTGCAGCGCCTGCTTCGCCAGCATATCTGACAGCGGATTCTTTTTATGTCTGGTCGTGTAGGCTTCTATCGCATGAACCATGGCGTCGATGCCAGTGGCTGCACTCACTGCGGCTGGTAAGCCCAGCGTTAATTGGGCGTCCAGAATTGCTATGTCGGCGTAAAGTTGTGGAGCGACGACGCCCATTTTGCTGGTCTCTCCAGTGGTGACAATGGCGATTGGTGTCGCTTCTGAACCAGTTCCGGCAGTGGTTGGTATTTGAATTAGTGGAAGGCGTTTACCTTTGACGTTGCCGATGCCATACATGCTGTTCAGTTGCTGGCTGCTGCCAACCAGAATTGCGATCAGCTTGGCGACATCCATAGAACTGCCGCCGCCAAATCCGACTACCAGGTCGATACCTTGCTGACGCGCTTGAGACACCGCGGTAAGCACGACAGCTTCTGGTGGGTCGGCAACGACATCAGAAAATACACTGACTTCAATTCGTTGTGCCCGGATATCGTCTATCGACGCCCGCATTAAACCCGTCTTCAGGAAGCCTGCATCTGTCACCAGTAGTACATGCCGCGTAGCAGGGTAGTGGAGTGCAATGGTCTGCCCTAATTGATTTGCTGAACCAGTTTGGCTGATGATATGGGCGACAGTCTGAAACTCGAAGTTATTCATGCGGGTATTTCCTGTTCTGGTAAAAGATACTGAAAACTGTATGACCCGATTGGGCTGAGACTTGCTATTCTCTCTAGCTTGCCAGAACTTGTGATCTTAAGCAAAGCAGTTCCACGACATAAGCGATGAAATTATTTCTTGCTTGGTATTGGATGCTCGCTGAAGGAAAAGTTATTGAGATTTTATTGAAGGTTAATTTGATGATAGATATGTTGCTGTTAGGCGGGGCTGCCTTTTTTGCTGGTTTTGTTGATGCAATCGTTGGTGGTGGTGGGTTGGTACAAGTACCTGCTTTGTTTTCTTTGATGCCTGGCACTGCGCCAGCGACATTATTGGGTACAAACAAATTTGCCGGTATCTGGGGTACGGGTGTTGCGGCAAAAAACTATTTGAGAAAAGTGCGCATACGGTGGGAGATGGCGTTGCCTTCAGCATTTGCGGCATTTGTATTTGCTTTCGCGGGGGCCTATCTGGTTACTCATGTTTCACCAGATCAGTTACGTAAAGCTTTGCCGTTTGTATTGGTTGGTGTGGCAATTTATACGTTTAAGAAAAAAGAATTTGGCGCTTTGGATAAGCCTGTGTTTTCTGGTCGTAAGGAAATTCTGCTCGGCATGTTAGTGGGTGCTGCGATTGGATTTTATGACGGCTTCTTTGGCCCTGGTACCGGTAGCTTCTTTATGTTTTTGTTTGTGCGTTTTTTTGGCTATGATTTTTTACGCGCTTCTGCGGTTGCGAAGGTATTGAACGTCGCTTGCAATGCGGCTGCCTTATCTTGGTTTGGTTTTAGTGGGCATGTGTTGTGGATGTTGGGGGCGACGATGGCAGTGTGCCAGGTTGGAGGTTCGTTAATGGGGTCACATATGGCGATTAAGCACGGCACTGGTTTTGTACGCAAAATGTTCTTGTTTGTCGTGGTGGCGTTGATTTGCAAAACTACCTATGATGGGTTTTTGAAGTAATTGTTTCACGTGAAACAATCGAAGTATGTTTTTATGTTGCTGCATCATAAAGTGAGAATGATTAAAATTTAGGCACCGTTTCTTGTTGATTTGCTTGTTTTTTAACTTAGTCCCAATGTTTCACGTGAAACATTGGGACTTATTTTTTGTAGATTCGCATTTTGAAAACTGCTGCAGCGCGAAAACACACTATAATCGTGCCTCTTAAGTCCTTGTTTGTCAGAAGCTAGCCATGTTTTATCCTAAAGAATTTGATGTGATTGTTGTCGGCGGTGGTCACGCCGGTACAGAAGCTGCCCTCGCCTCCGCGCGCATGGGGCAGTCCACATTGTTGTTGACCCATAATATCGAGACCCTCGGTCAGATGTCCTGCAATCCATCTATTGGTGGCATTGGTAAGGGGCATTTGGTGAAAGAGGTTGATGCCATGGGCGGTGCAATGGCAATCGCCACAGATGAGGCAGGGATACAGTTCCGCATTCTGAACTCGTCAAAAGGCCCGGCCGTTCGGGCGACCAGAGCGCAGGCGGACCGCATTTTGTACAAGCAAGCAATTCGTAGTCGTCTGGAAAATCAACCCAATCTGTGGTTGTTCCAGCAGGCAGTGGATGACTTATTGGTCGAAGGGAATTGCGTCGTTGGCGCGGTGACACAAGTGGGTATCCGTTTTCGTGCGCGAGCTGTCGTTTTGACGGCAGGAACTTTTCTTGATGGGAAAATCCACGTAGGCCTGAACAACTACTCAGCCGGTAGGGCGGGCGATCCACCAGCGATATCGCTGTCTGCCCGTTTGAAAGAATTGGCTTTGCCTCAAGGACGCCTCAAAACTGGCACGCCGCCAAGGATTGACGGCCGTAGTATCGATTTCTCTGTCATGCAAGAACAGCCTGGTGATCTCGATCCTGTACCGGTATTCTCGTACATGGGAAATACCGCGATGCATCCTAAGCAGGTTCCTTGCTGGATTACACATACGAACGAAAAAACACACGATATTATTCGTGCTGGTTTAGACCGCAGCCCGATGTATACCGGTGTCATTGAGGGGGTAGGGCCACGCTACTGCCCGTCGATAGAAGATAAAATCCATCGCTTCGCGAGTAAAGAATCACACCAGATCTTCCTTGAGCCTGAAGGTCTGACCACCAATGAGTTTTATCCTAACGGTATCTCCACCAGTCTGCCATTTGATGTGCAACTGGATTTAGTGCGCTCTATGCGTGGAATGGAAAATGCTTACATCCTGCGCCCAGGCTATGCGATTGAATATGATTACTTCGATCCGCGCGGATTGAAATCATCCTTAGAAACCCGCCAGATTGAAGGTTTGTTCTTTGCCGGACAGATCAATGGCACTACCGGATACGAAGAAGCTGCGGCGCAAGGTATGTTGGCAGGTTTAAATGCCGCCTTGCAAACTCAGGGTAAAGACGCGTGGGTGCCACGCCGTGATGAGGCGTATCTTGGTGTTTTGGTCGATGACCTGATTACCAAAGGTGTGCAAGAGCCTTACCGCATGTTCACCAGCCGTGCAGAATTCCGTCTCAGTTTGCGTGAAGATAATGCCGATATGCGGCTGACCGAAATCGGTCGCCAGCTTGGTTGTGTCAGCGATACGCAATGGCAGATGTTTGAACAAAAGCGTGAAAGTGTTGCACGTGAAATGGAGCGCTTACGTTCTACCTGGGTTAATCCACGTATCCTCGGTGCTGAAGAAGCAGAGCGTGTGGTTGGTAAAGCTCTCGAACGTGAGTATTCCTTGGCCGATTTGTTGCGCCGCCCACAAGTGACTTATGACAGTCTGATGGGTCTGATCGGTGTTGAAGGCCAGGCTTTGGGCGGGCCAGGTGTTGCCGACGAAGCAGTCCGTGAACAAGTGGAAATTCAGGTTAAATATGCGGGCTATATTGACCGGCAAGCTAAAGAAGTTGAACGTCATGCACATTTCGAAAACCTCAAAATGCCTGCAAAGTTTGACTATATGGAAGTCAACGGCTTATCTATCGAAGTGCGCCAAAAATTGAATAAACATCAGCCAGAAACTCTGGGGCAGTGTGGTCGTATTTCTGGAGTGACTCCGGCGGCGATTTCATTGTTGCTGGTTCACCTGAAAAAGCGCGGCTTTAAAGAATTTGCTGCAGCCCCGGAAGTAATGGAAGAATCAACGCCCGCAGCAGGAGATGCTTGATGAGTATCAATGATACAAGTGGTTTGCGTAAAATGCTCGCCGACGGCGTGCAAGAATTAGCTTTACATTTAACAGATCCGCAAATCGATAAGATGATTGCTTATTTGTTACTTTTATCCAAGTGGAACTCTGTTTATAATTTAACAGCAATTCGTGATCCTAAAGAGATGGTCAAGCAGCATTTGCTCGATTCTCTGTCGGCGGCACCGGCTTTTGTTAATGCAAAAAACGTACTGGATGTCGGTGCGGGCGGCGGTTTGCCTGGCATGATGTTGGCGATTACCTATCCGGATACTCGGGTTTCTATGATCGACACGGTCAGTAAAAAGACTGCCTTTCTGAGTCAGGCAAAAACCGAACTCGGTTTGACAAACGTGACGGTACACACGGGTCGTGTCGAAGCTTTGCAAGTAACAGAAAAATTTGACGTGATTACTTCACGTGCTTTTTCTGAGCTGTGTAACTTCATTAATTGGTCCGGTCATTTGCTGGCGGATGGCGGTCAATTTATCGCCATGAAAGGTGTGGCACCAGCACAGGAAATCGAAAGACTACCTGAGGGCTGGCAAGTCACAGGTATGCAAGCGTTGTCGGTGCCGGGTTTACAAGCAGAGCGGCATCTTGTTTTTGTTAAAAAATCCCCAGTCTGAATCACCCACGGAAAACCTGTATGGCAAAAATCTTTTGTGTAGCAAATCAAAAAGGTGGCGTGGGCAAAACCACAACCACTGTCAATCTTGCCGCCGGACTGGCGAAATTGGACCAACGTGTTTTACTGGTCGATCTTGATCCTCAGGGCAACGCCACGATGGGCGCGGGGATTAACAAAGCAAAATTAACCTCTTCTGTGTATGAAGTATTGCTCGGTATTTCGGACGTAGCGACGGCTCGTTTGCGTTCCGAATCAGGCCGATTTGATGTATTGCCAGCCAATCGCGAACTGGCCGGTGCTGAAGTTGAAATGGTGGAGCTGGAGAATCGTGACAAGCGCTTGCGCGATGCTTTAGCGGCCGTCAGTGCTGATTATGATTTTATCCTCATTGACTGCCCGCCTGCCTTGTCGATGTTGACCCTGAACGGTTTGTGTGCCGCCCACGGCGTGATTATTCCGATGCAGTGCGAATACTACGCGCTTGAAGGTTTGTCAGATCTGGCCAATACCATCAAAAAAGTCTCAGCAAATTTGAACCCGGATCTGAAAATTGTCGGTCTGTTGCGGGTTATGTTTGATCCGCGCATGACCTTGTCTCAACAAGTTTCTGACCAGCTGGAACAGCATTTTGGCGACAAAGTCTTTAAAACTCTGATCCCACGCAATGTGCGTCTGGCTGAAGCGCCATCGTATGGCATTCCTGGTGTGGTTTTCGATCCTTCGTCCAAAGGTGCACAGGCTTACATTGCCTTCGGTGCAGAAATGGTCGAAAGAATTAAACAGTTGGAAAAATGAATATGGTCATGAAAAAACAAAAGGGCCTGGGACGTGGTCTCGACGCTTTACTTGGCGGTGCGGGCGATTTTGCCGATGCCGTACCCACAGTTAGTGGTGCGCCAACCAGCCTGTCAGTGCTGCATATGCAAGCGGGTAAATATCAACCGCGTACCCGTATGGACGAAGGTGCTTTGGCTGAATTGGCTGCATCGATCAAAGCGCAAGGTCTGATGCAACCAATTCTGGTACGCCCGATCGGACAGAATAATGGTGTTACCCGCTATGAAATCATTGCAGGTGAGCGCCGTTTCCGCGCCTCACAAATGGCTGGTTTGGAAGAAGTGCCGGTGTTGGTGAAGGACGTGGATGACCAGGCCGCGGCGGCTATGGCTCTGATTGAGAACATTCAGCGTGAAGATCTCAATCCTTTGGAAGAAGCGCAAGGCATCCATCGCCTGATTACCGATTTTTCTTTCACCCATGAGCAAGCAGCAACAGCGGTGGGTCGTTCACGTAGTGCGGTGTCCAATTTGCTGCGTTTGCTGAATTTGGCTAAACCAGTGCAAACTATGTTGATGGCAGGTGATATCGATATGGGTCATGCGCGTTCTTTGCTTGCTACTGATGCGGCAACCCAGATCCAGTTGGCAAACCAGATTGTGGCTAAACGCATGTCGGTGCGTGAAGCTGAAAAGTTAGTGGCAAAAACCACCTCTGAAATGAACTCGCCAGGTAAGTCGCGTGACAAAGCTGAGAAGTCGCGTGACATTACGCGACTCGAGGAAGAATTATCGGATTTGCTGGCGACTCAAGTGACATTGAAAATGGGAAGCAAGGGAAGGGGGCAAATGCTGATCGACTTTGCCGATCTCGATTCTCTTGATGGCGTGATTTTAAAAATACGCGGTCAGTAAAACACAACATAAAGCTGCAAACCGATTTGGTTTTGCAGCTTTTTTTTCGTCCCCGTTTTTGAATGGGTCATTTTTATTCTCATGGTGCGTTCCACGTGAAACTTCTTACTCTCCCAGGTTTATACAACTCCGGTCCCCAGCATTGGCAAAGCTTATGGGAAACCAGCTTACCCAATATCGAACGGGTGCAACAAGAGAATTGGGATCAACCCGAACTCGATGTGTGGATGGCCAAATTATCCGCTCACGTAGACACATGTAAGGAAGACGTCATCTTGATCGCACATAGTCTCGGCTGTGCTTTGGCAGTGCACTGGATTTCGTCGCTCAAGACATCGGCGTTACACGTGAAACAAGTAAAAGGTTTATTTTTAGTAGCGCCACCGGATGTAGGACAAACTACGTTTCCAGCCGCCAGCTTTTGTCCTATGCCTAAAGTTCACTTACCAGTCGCAAGTATGTTGATCGCTTCGGATAATGATCCTTGGTGCGATGTTGCATTAAGCAGACATTGGGCACACTGCTGGGGAAGCGAATTTCATTCTCTCGGCGCGAAAGGCCACATCAACAGCGAATCGGGTCTTGGCAATTGGGAGCAAGGACAGAGCTGGTTGAAGAAGTTGGTGCCAATAGACTGAAATTGCAAAAAAAATAGGCAGTGTCTCATTCTGGTGCACTGAAGGTATCGTTTGACGTTATTACGCACTACCACGTATAATTCCGTGGTTTTGATAGGCAAGGATCTACGCTGCCCGATAATATTTCGAGGCAAATGCGGTGAATTCGAGCAAGATCTATAAATTAAGTGAGGAAAGCATGGCGCGTATCGTACTGCTGCAAATGATTGCAGCTCTGGTCGTCGCGCTTGTTGCTGGTGTATTTGGGACGATTTCTTTAGCACTTTCAGCCTTGTTAGGCGGACTGTGCTGTGCAATTCCAAATGCTTTTTTCGCGTTGCGCCTGACGATGAGCGCCCGAAAGCCTGGAGGAGCCAACCCGATGAGTTTTTTCATCGGTGAATTTATCAAGATTGGACTAACAATTGCCCTGATGGGTGCGGTTGTTACCTTGTACCACGATGTCAACTGGCCGGCTTTTTTGATCGCCTTCATTGTGGTACTGAAAAGTTATTTCATTTTACTCTTTAGACAACGACCATGAGCGCAACCGAGAACGCACCAACAGCGTCAGAATATATTGTCCATCACTTAGGACATTTATCGACACATCACCAAGATAAAATCGTTGATTTTTCCATCTTAAATTACGACACCATTATTTGGTCCGTACTGTGCGGTATCGTCGGCAGCTTAGTGCTGTGGTTGGCTGCACGTAAGGCAACTTCCGGTGTGCCTGGTCGTTTCCAGGCAGCGGTCGAAATTCTGGTTGAAATGGTTGAAGAGCAATCTAAAGGCATCGTTCATGGTGACCGTTCGTTCATCGCTCCGATGGCGCTGACCGTATTTATCTGGGTTGCTTTAATGAACTCACTGGATTTCTTGCCAGTTGATATGTTCTCTGGTTTGTTCCGTTTATTAGTAAGCTTGGGTGTTGCTCCTGAGTCTTTGGCAGACATGCACCACCGTGTGGTACCTACGTCCGATCTGAACGGTACTATCGGTATCTCTTTAGGCGTATTGGCTTTGATGCTGTATTACAGCGTTAAAATCAAAGGTTTGGGTGGCTTCCTGCACGAATTGATCTCCGCACCATTCGGTATCAAAATGGCGCCGTTCAACTTGATTCTGCAATTGATCGAATTCGCGGCAAAAACTGTATCCCTGGGTATGCGACTGTTCGGTAACATGTTTGCGGGCGAATTATTGTTCTTGTTGATCGCTTTGTTGGGTTCAATGGCAACAGTATTTGGTGTTGCAGGTCACCTGATTGCAGGTTCCATCTGGGCGATCTTCCATATTCTGATTGTGTTTTTACAGGCGTTTATTTTCATGATGTTGACACTGGTCTATATTGGTCAAGCGCACGAACATCACTAAGATTGCAGTAAGTAGTAAGTGTTGATTTAGTTTTAGTTTTTTGGTTTTAGTTTTAGCTTTTTATTATTTTTAACTTTTAAGGAAATGTCATGACTGATTTATCTTTTGTTGCTTTGGCTTGCGGTTTGATCATCGGTTTGGGCGCGATCGGTGCTTGTATCGGTATCGCTATCATGGGTGGTAAGTACCTGGAAGCATCTGCACGTCAACCAGAATTGATGAATACATTGCAAACTAAGATGTTCTTGCTGGCTGGTCTGATCGACGCTGCGTTCCTGATCGGTGTTGGTATCGCTATGTTGTTCGCGTTCGCAAACCCGTTCCACGCTTAATAGTCTTTCCTTTTCGTGCCGGAAGTCGCTGACTTCTGGCTTGATCCATCTAGATAAGGAATTACCGTGAACCTTAACTCAACTTTGTTTGTTCAGTTTGGGGTTTTCTTCATCTTGGCATTGTTCACAATGAAGTTTGTGTGGCCGCCACTGATGAACGCGCTCGATGAGCGCGCTAAGAAAATCGCTGACGGACTGGCAGCTGCCGACCGTGGCCGCGCTGAAATGCAAGCTGCTGAAAAGCGTGTGCAAGCTGAATTGGCTGGTGCGCGTGATGAAGGCCAAAAACGTATCATTGACGCAGAAAAACGCGCACAATTGATCATTGAAGAAGCCAAGAACACTGCATCCGCTGAAGCTGCTCGCATCGTCGCTGCTGCTCAAGCAGACGCAGAAAATCAAGTTACTAAAGCACGCGAAGAATTGCGCGACCAGGTTGCTACTTTAGCAGTCAAAGGAGCAGAACAAATTCTGAAACGTGAAATCAACGCATCCGCTCACGCAGATTTGTTGACTCAACTGAAAACCGAGCTGTAATCATGGCCGAACTCGCAACGATCGCTCGTCCTTACGCTGAAGCGCTATTCCGTGTTGCTCAAACCGGTAACCTGTCCGCCTGGTCGGAACTGGTCACTGAAATGGGTCATGTGGGTGCGAATTCCGATGTACAAGCTCTTGCACACAACCCAAAAGTCTCGGCTTCTCAAAAAGCTGAGATTTTCTTGTCTGCGCTCAAATCGCCAGTGACTACTGAAGCCAAAAACTTCGTAGCAACGCTCGCTGACTATGATCGCCTGACTTTGCTGCCTGAAATCGCTTTCCAATTTCACGCTCTGAAAAACGCCTTTGACGGCGCTGCAGATGCGGAAGTAACAAGCGCTTTTGAACTGTCTGCAGCCCAGTTAAGCGATCTGGCAGTGACATTGGAAAAGAAATTTGGCCGCAAACTGCATGCAACCGTGAAAGTAGATTCTGCTTTGATCGGTGGTGTGCGTATCGTGGTTGGTGATCAGGTGCTTGACACGTCGGTTCGCGCTAAGCTGCAAAAAATGCACGTAGCCCTGACCGCGTAAGAACGTAATAAATATTAGGAGTTAGTATGCAACTCAACCCATCTGAAATCAGCGAGTTGATCAAGAGCCGGATTCAAGGCCTTGGCGACACAGCTGAGATTCGTAATCAAGGTACGGTTATTTCCGTTACCGACGGTATCTGCCGCATCCACGGTCTGTCTGACGCGATGCAAGGTGAGATGCTGGAATTCCCAGGCAATACATTTGGTCTGGCATTGAACCTGGAACGTGATTCCGTTGGCGCCGTTATTCTCGGTGACTACGAACACATCTCCGAAGGCGACACAGTGAAATGTACTGGTCGCATTCTGGAAGTGCCTATCGGTCCTGAACTGCGCGGTCGTGTTGTTAACGCGCTGGGTCAGCCTATCGACGGCAAGGGTCCAATCAATGCTAAATTGACTGCACCAATTGAAAAAATCGCTCCAGGCGTTATCGCTCGTCAATCCGTTTCTGAACCACTGCAAACAGGTATCAAGTCTATCGACGCGATGGTACCAGTTGGCCGCGGTCAGCGTGAATTGATCATTGGCGATCGTCAAACTGGTAAAACAGCTGTTGCGATTGATGCGGTGATCAGCCAAAAAGGCCAAAACGTTACATGTATCTATGTAGCGATCGGTCAAAAAGCTTCTTCCGTTAAAAACGTTGTGCGCGCTCTCGAAGCTCACGGCGCCATGGAATACACCATCGTTGTTGCTGCGACTGCTGCTGAATCTGCAGCGATGCAATACGTATCCGCTTACTCCGGTTGCGCGATGGGCGAATACTTCCGTGACCGCGGTGAAGATGCACTGATCATCTATGATGATTTGTCTAAACAAGCTGTGGCTTACCGTCAGGTTTCCCTGTTGCTGCGCCGCCCACCAGGCCGCGAAGCTTACCCAGGTGACGTGTTCTACCTCCACTCCCGTTTGTTGGAGCGTGCAGCGCGCGTGAACCCTGATTACGTTGAAGCATTCACCAAAGGTGAAGTAAAAGGTAAAACAGGTTCTCTGACAGCATTGCCTATCATTGAAACTCAGGCTGGTGACGTTTCCGCATTCGTTCCTACCAACGTAATTTCGATTACCGATGGTCAGATCTTCTTGGAAACTTCCCTGTTTAACGCCGGTATCCGTCCAGCGATTAACGCTGGTATCTCGGTTTCCCGGGTTGGTGGTGCAGCGCAGACTAAAGTTATCAAAAACTTGTCCGGTGGTATTCGTACTGACTTGGCACAGTATCGTGAATTGGCAGCGTTTGCTCAGTTCGCATCTGATCTTGACGAAGCAACCCGCAAACAGCTGGATCGTGGTGCCCGTGTTACTGAATTGCTGAAACAAGCTCAGTACGCACCATTGTCTATCTCTTTGATGGCTGTAACTTTGTTCTCCGTGAACAAAGGCTTCCTGGATGATGTACCTGTTAAGCAAGTATTGGCTTTTGAAGCTGGCGTACACAACTTCATGAAAACTAGCCACGCTGCTTTGTTGCAAAAGATCGAAGAAACCAAGCAACTGGACAAAGATGGCGAAGCTGCCATGGCTGCCGCAATTGCTGATTTCAAAAAATCCGGCGCCTATTAATTTACTGTAGCTAGAAGGAGTCAATACTCATGGCTGCAGGCAAAGAGATACGTGGCAAGATTAAAAGCGTAGAAAATACGAAGAAAATCACGAAAGCGATGGAAATGGTCGCTGCATCCAAAATGCGTAAAGCGCAAGACCGGATGCGTGCGGCTCGCCCGTACAGTGAAAAGATTCGTAATATCGCTGCTAACTTGTCACAAGCCAACCCAGAGTACACGCATCCTTTTATGGTTCAACAAGATCACTCCAAGAAGGTCGGAGTGATCGTTGTGACGACAGATAAAGGTTTGTGCGGTGGCTTGAACACCAACGTATTACGTTTGGTCACCAACAAATTGCGTGAACTCGAAGGTAAGGGTTCAAAAGTAGAAGCGGTCGCAATTGGTAATAAAGGTTTAGGCTTCCTGAATCGTATTGGCGCAGAAGTGGTTTCCCATGCAGTGCAATTGGGCGACGCTCCGCACCTCGATAAATTGATTGGCCCAGTCAAAGTGTTGCTGGATGCCTATCAGGAAGGCAAACTCGACGCGGTTTACTTGAGTTATACCAAGTTTATTAACACCATGAAGCAAGAACCGGTGATGGAGCAATTATTGCCTCTGACAGCGGATCGCCTGGCGGTAGATAAGTCTTCCCATGCTTGGGATTACATCTATGAACCAGATGCAAATACGGTGATTGATGAATTGCTGATCCGTTATGTAGAAGCGCTGATTTTCCAAGCAGTGGCTGAAAACATGGCGTCTGAACAGTCGGCCCGTATGGTGGCGATGAAATCAGCAAGTGATAACGCAGGTAACGTCATTGGTGAGTTGAAACTGGTTTATAACAAAACCCGTCAAGCTGCCATTACCAAAGAGCTCTCCGAGATCGTCGCCGGCGCGGCAGCGGTCTAAACTGTATAAATATTTATTGAAGGAACGAACATGGCTAATGGCAAAATCGTTCAGTGTATCGGCGCTGTGGTGGACGTTGAATTCCCACGTGACGCGATGCCTAAGATTTACGATGCCTTGAAAATGGAAGGCTCCGAGTTGACTTTGGAAGTTCAGCAGCAATTGGGCGACGGCATTGTCCGTACGATTGCTCTGGGTACTTCTGACGGTCTGCGTCGTGGCATGATTATCAGCAACACAGGTCATCCAATCATGGTACCAACCGGCAAAGCAACGCTGGGTCGTATTATGGACGTATTGGGTAACCCTATCGATGAATGCGGTCCTGTCAGCCACGAGCAGACAGCATCGATTCACCGTAAAGCGCCTGCTTACGACGAACTGTCACCATCCCAAGAATTGCTGGAAACCGGTATCAAAGTTATTGATCTGGTTTGCCCATTCGCTAAGGGTGGTAAAGTTGGTCTGTTCGGTGGTGCTGGTGTTGGTAAAACCGTTAACATGATGGAACTGATCAACAACATCGCTAAAGCACACAGCGGCTTGTCCGTGTTTGCTGGTGTTGGTGAACGTACTCGTGAAGGTAATGACTTCTATCACGAAATGGCTGACGCAAAAGTGGTTGATCTGGAAAATCCAGAAAACTCCAAAGTTGCGATGGTGTATGGTCAGATGAATGAACCACCAGGTAACCGTCTGCGCGTTGCTTTGACTGGTTTGACAATCGCTGAAGGTTTCCGTGACGAAGGTAAAGACGTTCTGTTCTTTGTGGATAACATCTACCGTTATACATTGGCCGGTACTGAAGTTTCCGCGTTGCTGGGTCGTATGCCTTCTGCTGTGGGTTACCAACCGACACTGGCTGAAGAAATGGGCCGTCTGCAAGAGCGTATTACATCCACAAAAACTGGTTCGATTACGTCGATCCAGGCCGTGTATGTTCCAGCCGATGACTTGACCGATCCATCTCCTGCAACAACGTTTGCTCACTTGGATTCTACCGTTGTTCTGTCCCGTGACATCGCTTCTCTGGGTATCTACCCAGCGGTTGATCCACTGGATTCGACATCCCGTCAGTTGGATCCACAAGTTGTGGGTCAAGAGCACTATGAAACAGCACGCGCTGTTCAAGGTACTCTGCAACGCTACAAAGAATTGCGCGACATTATCGCGATTCTGGGTATGGACGAATTGGCTCCTGAAGACAAATTGCTGGTTGCACGTGCACGTAAGATGCAACGTTTCTTGTCTCAGCCTTTCCACGTTGCTGAAGTATTTACCGGTTCTCCAGGTAAATACGTTTCGCTGAAAGACACGATCAAGGGCTTCAAAATGATCGCTTCCGGCGAACTCGATCACTTGCCAGAACAAGCGTTCTACATGGTAGGTACTATCGACGAAGCAATCGAAAAAGCGAAAAAACTGGCTGCTTAATTCTTAAGCACTAGCGCTGCGGCGGCAACGTCGCAGCAAGAGCTTTTTCAAGCGAACAAAAAGGGTCCAACATGGCACACACTATTCACGTTGACGTAGTTTCAGCAGAAGAATTGATTTTTTCTGGTGAAGCTGAATTCGTCGCGTTGCCGGGTGAGGCTGGTGAATTGGGTATTTATCCAAAACATACTCCACTGATTACCCGTATCAAACCGGGTGCGGTGCGCATCAAAGTGGCTGGTCAGGCTGAAGACGTATTCGTTTTCGTTGCTGGCGGTTTGCTGGAAGTGCAACCAGACGGAGTGACTGTTTTGGCTGATACCGCGATTCGTGGTCACGACCTGGACGAAGCTAAAGCGACTGAAGCTAAGAAATTGGCTGAACAAGCTTTGGTTAATCGCGATTCCACCATCGACTATGCGCAAGCACAGGCTGAATTGGCAACCGCGATCGCCCAATTGGCAGCGATTAACAAATTGCGTCAAAAGCGTTAATCCGTTGTCGTCATTGACGCGACGAAAGCAGTACAATAAAAAGGCAGCTCCGGCTGTCTTTTTGTTTTATAAGGGTGATTAATGCACGCATCAGCAATTTTTGACCAGCCTATGGCAAACATAGCGGACTTGCTTCGCATTAGTAAAACTATCGCAGTGGTCGGTTTGTCGCCCAAAACACACCGTGCCAGTTATTCCGTTGCGGCCTATATGCAATCGCACGGTTACCGCATTATTCCCATCAACCCACGCGAAGCAGGAAAAACGATTTTGTCGGAACTTTGTTATGCTGATTTAGCAGAAGCGCGTCAGCACCACCATATCGACATTGTTGATTGTTTCCGAAGTGCTGACGATATTCCACCGATTGCCGAAGCGGCAATACAGATTGGTGCTCCCTGTCTGTGGATGCAGTCCGGCATAGTGAATATTGATGCCGCGCAGTCAGCATATCAGGCTGGGTTAATCGTCGTTATGGATCGCTGTCTGAAAATAGAGCACCACCGGCTTCTTGTGAATATCAACACCTACACCGAAAGTGAATAAACCATGAGCGTCGCTGAACAATTTCATGTCCCAGCCAACTTCGAACTGAAAGATGCTGATGCCTCCCGTAAGCTGATTGGTTCGTCTACTGGTCAGAAATCCGAAGATAAACAAGCTGACAAATTACAAACCGCTGCGCTGGCTGAACAAATTTCCGGGCTGCAAGAGGTCTTCGCCGCCAATCACGATCACAAACTTCTGGTGATTTTACAAGGCATGGACACGTCGGGAAAAGATGGAACAGTGAAAAGCGTGTTCGGTCAGCTTCATCCTTTGGGTGCTCGCACCGTCGCATTTAAAGCGCCAAGTCAGGCTGAAAAAGACCGCGATTTTTTATGGCGTGTTCACAAAGAAGTGCCAGGTAAAGGCGAAATCGTGATTTTTAATCGCAGCCATTATGAAGATGTACTGATCAGCAAAGTGCATGGCTGGATCGACGACGCTGAATGCGAACGCCGTTATGCGCATATCCGCGACTTCGAACGCATGTTGGTCGAAACGGGAACCATCGTTTTGAAATTCTTTTTACATATATCCAATGCTGAACAAAAGGAACGACTGGAAGAACGCTTGGCAGATCCAGACAAGCATTGGAAATTTGACCAGCAAGACCTGGCTGAGCGCGTGCACTGGGAAGCTTATCAACGTGCCTACGAAAAGGCCTTAGCTGCCACAGATACGCCCGAAGCCCTATGGTACGTGGTGCCGTCTGATTCTAAGACCCAAAGAAATCTTGTCATCGCCAGTATTGTTGACGAACGACTTGCAAGTCTTAACCTCAAGTATCCACCCGGCAATCTCGAATATAGCAAACTGATTGTTGAATAATGGAAAATGAGCGTACTTTTTGCTAACACTCAACCTGATCACAGGCCGCACGATTTGTGGAGGTCTGTCACCAGAAACATCGCTAACAAAAAAATGGGCGAAGAAGCTGATTCAATCGATGCATGTTATCTAAAGATAGCGAAACTCATTGCTCAATCTTGAAGTGGTATTGGTCATAAATTTGCAATATAAATAACGTAAACCACCGATTGAAATCATTACTTATGCACAAACTGTCAAGTACATTATTTTTATAAAAATAAGCGCCTTTCTGATTATGAATATTTATATATAATAAAATCAATGACTTAGGAAGTTAACTTGTGATGAGTAATTAAAAAATCGAGGTAAACCTCAAACAAAAAAAATCTATCCACAAAGTTATCCACAGTTATTCAAAAGAAATTCACAGCCTTAAACGCAACTTGCGCAAGATCAGATGCTGATCCTTGCGGCTTAAGCGATAATGTCAACTAATCCGAAATTTGCGATGATATTTATTCATTGCTGTGAACCTTAGTTTTTTGAAAGCCCCCATGAGCCACCAATTTTCGCCACTGAAAAACGATACCTTTCTTAAAGCTTTAATGCGTGAAGAAACCGACTACACCCCATTGTGGCTCATGCGCCAGGCAGGACGTTATCTGCCAGAGTATCGTGCGACCCGTAAAGGCGCCGGATCGTTTATGAGTCTGGCGAAAAATCCGCAGTTCGCGACGGAAGTGACTTTACAACCTATTGATCGTTATGCGTTGGACGCAGCGATTTTGTTTTCCGATATTCTGACCGTGCCTGACGCTATGGGCTTGGGCTTATATTTTGAAGAAGGCGAAGGGCCAAAATTTGAACGTCCATTAAAAGACGAAAAAGACATTTTGGCTTTAAAAGTTCCGGAAGAAGGTAGTCTGCAGTATGTGTTTGATGCTGTGACGCAAATCCGCACTGCGCTTGATGGTCGTGTACCCTTGATCGGCTTCTCAGGTAGCCCTTGGACGCTGGCATGCTATATGGTGGAAGGACAGGGCTCGAAAGAGTTCCATAAGGTCAAGACCATGTTGTACAAGCGTCCTGATCTGATGCATCACATCCTGCGATTGAACGCGGATGCCGTTGCGAGTTATCTGAATTCTCAAATTGATGCCGGAGCGCAGGCTGTGATGATTTTTGATAGCTGGGGCGGCGCGTTGGCGGATGCAGCATATCAAGAGTTTTCTTTGTCCTATATGCAGGAGATCGTCTCCAAGCTGCAAAAGGAAAAAGACGGCAAACGCATTCCCGCAATCGTCTTTACCAAAGGCGGTGGCCTGTGGCTGGAAAAAATTGCCGCTATCGGTGCCGATGCGGTAGGTCTCGATTGGACCGTCAATTTGGGACAAGCACGTGCCCGTGTTGGCGACAAGGTCGCTTTGCAAGGGAATCTGGATCCAGCAATCCTGTTTGCTGACCCCGAGCAAATCCGCCAACAAGTGATACAAACTCTCGATGCTTACGGCACGCCGTCTGCAGGGCATGGTCATGTATTTAATTTAGGGCATGGCATCTCCCAGTTTACGCCGCCAGAATCAGTTAGTGTTCTGGTTGATACCGTGCACGAATATAGCCGTCAACAGCGGAATAAGTGATCAGGCTTGCCCTATAAAGTTGCGTGACATCATTTGAAATGCACAAATTAGGGTAACCTGTCCCTTGCAATGCCTTCGAAAGTATAGAAAAAAAATAGAAATTTGAGCATCAATGGTGTCGGTAAATCGACAATTGCCTATTTGCCGCACCAATGCGTCATGTTGCTATGCAAAACCCCGTATCTACGCGCCTTTCCAACCCAAAAGCTGTGGAAAACCAAGTGGATAATAGTGAATAACATTTATATTTCTTTACCTGTTTTTGCTTACTTATGCACAAATTCAGGGCGTTGTAAAAAAGCTTTAAAAATATTTTTTTTTATTTAATGAGTATTTGTAAGTCTTTGATTTTAAAAGATATTAAAATTTTGACTTAGAGTCCTAACCCGCCTGAGACCCGCATAAACACTAACAAAAACCAATGTCAATAGATCTTTCTCCACAAAGTTATCCACAGAAGTTGTGGACAACTCAAAAACACCTAATAAAATCAATGCTTACGCTTGTTTATTGCCAAAAAAATTAGGCCGTGAAAGCAATTTTTCTCCGTGTCGCGCTCGACACTCCTCTTGACACCCTGTTTGATTACCGTTGCGTGCTTCCCATCGCCACTGACAAGGCAAGCACTCTCCATATCGGGCAATTACTTGTCGTTCCATTTGGACGTCAAGAATTGGTTGGTGTCATCGTTGATATTTGTGAAAGCACGGACGTCCCCGAAAATAAGATCAAAGATGTTATCGCCATTCGGACGGAGCTAACCCCCTTGTTGCCTGATTGGATGGCATTGGTACAATTTGCCGCCGATTACTATCAAAGACCGTTGGGCGAGGTGGCATTGCCAGCGTTGCCAAAGAACCTAAAAGCAATTAAACCGGTTTCTCTACAGCGAAATTTAAAAAAATTAACAAAAGTAAGCACCACGAACAATGTCCAGCCTACCGCTGAGCCAAATTTGAATGCCGAACAACAAACCGCAGTCGATCAAATTACAGGTGAAACCGGCTTTGTCACCAATTTATTGTTTGGTGTAACGGGGAGTGGAAAAACCGAAGTATATTTACAAGCGTCAGCAAAAATCCTCGCCCGGGACGCACAGAGCCAGATTTTGATTTTAGTGCCTGAAATCAATCTGACACCGCAATTTGAATCTCATATCAGGGCGCGCTTTCCCGGCGTAATGTTGTCAACTTTGCATAGCGGCATGGCGGAAGGCGAACGATTGTTGCACTGGCTTGCTGCTCATAAGGGGCAGGCACGTATTATCCTGGGCACGCGTCTGGCAATGCTGGCATCAATGCCGCATCTGAAACTTATTATTGTTGATGAAGAACATGACCCTTCTTATAAGCAACAGGAGGGGTTACGCTATTCGGCGCGCGATCTGGCGATCTGGCGTGCGCGTCAGTTGAGTATTCCTGTCGTATTAGGTTCGGCTACACCATCCTTGGAAAGTTGGCAGGGCGCCCAAAGTGGTCGTTATCGCCAATTAAATCTGCGTGAGCGAGCAGTAAAGAATGCTGTTTTACCAGTTGTAAAAATCATTAATATGGAGCGGGAAAAACCCAGCGATGGTTTGACCCCACGTCTGATATCCTCAATAAAGCTACGTCTTGAGAAGTGTGAGCAATCACTACTATTCTTAAACCGACGTGGATACGCTCCAGTTCTCTCTTGTGATGCTTGTGGCTGGATCAGCCAATGTACCCGATGTACAGCTAACTTAGTCTTACACAAAGGCGATCATCGTTTGCGTTGTCATCACTGTGGACTGGAGCAACGTATCCCGCGTTCATGCCCGACTTGCGGCAATATTGATCTGCAACCTTTGGGGCGCGGTACGCAAAGAATGGAAGAAAGTCTTGCGGCAATTTTTCCTGACGCTAAGATATTTCGGATTGATGCCGACTCAACTCGCCTCAAAGGCAGCGCTGCCGCCGCGTTTGAACGCGTGCACGATGGTGATGTGGATATCCTGATCGGCACCCAGATGGTTGCCAAAGGACATGATTTTAAACGCCTGACGCTGGTTGCCGCGTTGAACCCGGACGCTGCTTTGTTCTCGCAAGACTACCGCGCTAGTGAACGCTTGTTTGCCCAATTGATGCAGGTGTCCGGACGTGCTGGGCGTACGGCACAAAAAGAGGGCGGTAACATGTCTGAAGTATTGGTACAAACCCGTTACCCGGACCATCCTTTGTATCATGCTTTGATGGCGCACAACTACGAAGACTTTGCAAAAGATCTTTTGCTAGAACGACAGCAAGCACAATTACCACCATTTATGTACCAGGCTTTGCTCCGCGCAGAAGCAAAAGAATTGCAACAAGCATTGGATTTTTTGCAACAAGCAGCGGCGTGCCAGACCCACATAGGGATTACCATCAATGACCCTATCCCTATGACCATGACGCGCGTCGCCAATGTTGATCGCGCGCAATTATTGGTTGAATCTGCTTCAAGACCAGCGCTGCAAGCGTTTGTGAAAGAATGGATCATTACCCTGAGGTCGTTTAAAAGCCGGGTTAAATGGTCGATAGAGATTGATCCTGTTGACATCTAGCAGTGCTCATCTTGTGACAAATGTCATCATTGATTGGTGATCATCTGCACTGACTTTTTCGACCCGCAGATTGCATACTGAGTGCTAGTTAAACATCAATCAACCAGTTTGCGAGGATCATCATGGAACAAGCTTTCGTGCAACCAGTCTCAGCCCAAGCCAGCCAACGCCGCCCGATAGGCGCAATGATTTTTGCCGTCTTTGGCAGTCTGTGGCTACTTTCTTGGAATCATTATTCAGGCAGCCATCAAACGCTATTTAACGTCCTGATCGTAGCATGTGGTATGGCAATCCTTGCCTGGGCGGTCAGCATCGACAAGAAAGTCAGATCCACGCTTACCGCGATCCAGGATGACCAGGATAGTCGGTTGAGCAATAAAACCTATCATTTGATCAATGCAGCACAATGGCTGGCGATATTTATTGGCATTAACATACTCAATCAATTTGGTCTCGCCGCATGGGATCTTCCTTTGATCGTATTGATCGTCGGCTTACATTTCTTCCCATTAGCTCGTCTGTTCCATCAGCCTAAACATTACCTGACGGGGGCTTACTTTGTATTGTTGGCGGTGCTTTTTCCGCTTTGTTCAGCAAATGGACCTGGTGATGTAAATATCTGTCTGGGAGCCGGTATTGGCTTGTGGATCAGTGCGCTATGGAATTTGTCTGAAATTCGTCAGACGCAGACACTGAAGGATTTACCTCATACAACAGTTATCTAGATATAAAGAATTGTGGGAGAATCAGGCATCTGCCAAATTCTCCCTTTTCCAAAACCAATTTATGTCTAGCAAACACTCTTCGTCCTATCAGCCTCCCGCGAATCAACGAGAACTGGTGCTCGCATGGTTGCGCCGCGCACGCGAATCGCAGATGGCACACTACGAAATGGCGAATTTGCTTTCGACCCGCGGGCGTTGGCTTGGGGTGCCAGTGATTTTAATCACGACCGTGATCGGTACCTCGGTCTTTGCCTCATTAAGCTCAGTCGAAATTAGTTCAGGTGCGAAAATTGTCGTCGGAACCCTGAGTGCCATTGCCGCTGTATTATCGAGTTTGCAGACTTTTTTTAAATATTCTGAACGTTCGGAAAAGCATAGAGCAACCGCCGCTCGTTACGGTGCCATCCGTCGCAAATTGGAAATTCTGTACGCCGAACATACCGAGACTGCCGAGAAACATTATCTCGATACTTTACGCGAAGAGTTAGATCGTATTTCTGATGAATCGCCGCATGTCCCGGTCTCGGTGTTTGAACGTATTCAAAAAAATATCTTCTATACGGGTGAAGCGTCGTCAGTGCGTCAGTCATAGGCAAATAGCAACCGATCTGTACCAACAAGTGCTTCACTACGTAGGCATCCGATTACCGAAGTGATGGTGTACAAATTAGGTAGAAGAACACGATCAGCTACGCGTAATCAATTAATCGATGATACGCATCTTAAACTGACGTCCTTTGATATTCGTGCGGCTGAGTTTATCCACAGTGTTGCGCGCGACGTGACGATCAATCGCCACGTAGGTAGAGAATTCAGACACGTTGATTTTACCGACTTGTTCCTTTTTCAGACCAATGTCGGCAGTTAATGCGCCAAGCAAATCACCAGGACGTAATTTATCTTTTTTTCCGCCAAAGATACACACGGTCGTCATCGGTGCTTGTAACGTTTGATCTGGTGCGGCTTCCAGCGCATTGATGTCGGCCCAAGTGACGGCTTCCCCCTGATATTCAGCGATCAGCTTCACCCATTTTTTTTCATTTGGGGTTGCCAGACTCAGTGCCAGACCTTTTTCACCAGCGCGGCCAGTACGACCGATGCGGTGAATGTGTACTTCAGTATCTTTCGAAACGTCAACGTTGATGACCGCTCCCAAGGTTTGAATATCGAGCCCGCGCGCGGCCACATCCGTTGCTACTAATACTGAACAACTTTGATTGGCAAAACGGATCAATACTTCATCGCGATCGCGTTGTTCCAGATCGCCATGCAAGGCCAGGGCGCTGATACCTTGAGCTTGCAACTCTTCAGTCAATTCGCGGCAGTGAATTTTGGTATTGCAAAAGGCAATGGTAGAAATCGGTTGATAGTGGTGTAACAAACGCGCGACGGCCTCGTTGCGCTCTTCTGGTGTGACCAGATAAAACAACTGCTCAATGTGATTTGCCGCGTGTTGTGACTCGACCTTGATTTCTACCGGGTCGCGCAGTAATTGTTCGCTGGCCTTGCGAATATTGTCGAGATACGTAGCCGAGAACAACAAGGTTTGACGGCGTGGGGAACAAGCTTCAACGATGGTATAGATATCGTCATAAAAACCCATATCAACCATACGGTCGGCTTCGTCCAACACCAAGGTTTGTACGCTGTTGAGCTTGATTGTGCCGCGGCTGATGTGATCTATCAAACGCCCAGGTGTGCCGACAACGATATGTGCCCCGTGCTCCAGCGAAGCGATTTGCGGGCGCATAGCTGTACCACCGCACAAGGTCAGAATTTTGACATTCTCGATGGCGCGGGCGAGGCGGCGTAATTCATTTGCCACCTGATCAGCCAGCTCGCGGGTTGGGCAAATGACCAAGCCTTGTACCGCAAAATACGTCGGGTTGAGTTTGGCTAATATACCGAGACCAAAAGCAGCCGTTTTTCCGCTACCGGTTTTGGCTTGTGCAATCAGATCACGTTGTTGCAACACGATAGGCAAACTTTCCGCTTGTATCGCTGTCATCGTTTGATAACCCAGACTCTCTAAATTAGCGAGAATGGCAGGGGACAAGGGGAGCGAGTTAAAGGCAGTGGAGTCGGACATGGAGGTCATTTCAAAAAACGGGTGGATAAGCGCGATGCACTCTGTGCGTGGCAATATAAGAGCAATGCCAGCTTCTATGGCGGTATTGTAGGGCATGAAGCTCAAGACGGCAGAAAATTGCAGACATCGAAAGAAAATTACCCATATTTTTCTAAAAATATGCCTTTCTTACGGGCTTCTTCGTGGTGCACAATAAAGACGCACAGGTAAATATTTCTTACATATAGTTGCCACTTGGTAACATTTGATTACATTTTCATTGTGATAAAGCTTAGACTTCCGCTGAAACTTAGGCAAAATTGCGGTTATTGAAAAAAAACTACAGTCCTTCTCACCTTAGATTTTCATAGAATTTGTGCAAACTATCAGAAAAATCATGCATTTATGGCTACAACAAGGCACGTATAACCGCTTATTTGTACCATTACTAGTTCTTGTCCTTGCCGTCGCGAGCCTGCGTTATT
The DNA here is from genome assembly GCA_049339905.1 of Undibacterium sp. SXout11W. Lineage (GTDB taxonomy): Bacteria > Pseudomonadota > Gammaproteobacteria > Burkholderiales > Burkholderiaceae_D > Undibacterium. The sequence goes on along the minus strand of JBMPPG010000009.1, from coordinate 60,965 downwards.
ACCTTTTAATTGATGCGGAAACCAGAGAAGCGCATCAAAGACAACAAATTGTTCTGACGCAAACCACACATTACCTGACCACTCGCATCACAGAACTGAATAGAAGTGGCGCTGATGCTGATATTTTGCGAATATTTGAGCAGGAACTCCATGCAACGCCGGAGCTTGCAGGAATTTACTGGAGTGCAGATCAACAAAACGTAGAGACTCATCAACAGCCTCAAGCGTCACATGCGTCAATTTCCGCACATGGAGTCAATGCAGCAACAGCACCAGAAAATCCGCCGACTTGGTTTGCACAACTGATCAAGCTCCCACCATTGAGACTACAGACCACTGTTGCACTCGCACATGGACAGACAGGTAAGCTGCGAATAGATGCCAATGCCGCTCCCGCAATGTATCTCATTTGGAAAAAAGTACAGCAACAATTGCTTATTTCTGGCTTTTTGCTTATGGTTATTTTTTCTTTATTGGCTTTGATCGTGAGAGCCAATGCAAAAACCTTGGCACAACTGGTTGCGGCAAATCATCGCTTTCAACATGGTGAATACTCCGTTCGTATGGAAGTAGGTGGCACTTCGGAGGGACGAGCGCTGAGTTCTACTTTTAATAGTATGGCAGCAGAGGTCGAACAGTTGGTGACTTCACTGCGCGTGAGTCAGGCGGAACAAAATGAGCAATTGCACTTTACCTGGCAATTGTTGACAGCTTTACCCATTCCTATTTTCTTTAAAGATCGCCACGGAATTTGCCGTGGTGTAAATGTTGCGTGGACGCACATGTTTGGCATGAGTGCACAGCATGCGGTTGGCCGTCCTATGCAAGAAATTTTGCCACTCATCGAGCAAATCAGTCATAACTTACACACACAAAAAGACACGCCCCCAGCCCAACAACTGGTCTTAGAAATGAATGTCCCGACAGCCGACAAAGAGCTGGACGTTATTTATTACGAAGCAACCTACACCAGCGTGGATGGGAAACCATCAGGTGTCATCGGCGCACTGGTCGATATCAGCGAACGCAAGCAAATGCAGGCCGATCTTGCAGAAGAAAAAGAAAGAGTCGAAACCACGCTCGATTCGATTGGCGATGCGGTGATTAGTACCGATATTGATGGTCGCATCCTGACTCTTAATCGGGTGGCACGGCAATTGACAGGATGGAACAGAGACGAGGCAAAAAATTTATTATTGAACGAAGTATTTGAATTATCTGATCCTGAGCAACATGGTTTGTTTTTAGCGTTTCTGCACAATATCGAATGGCAAAGTTCTACGTACCAAGCCAATAATCAAGCTTTGCTCTGCCGCAATGGTAAGCACTTAGATATTAATTTCACCGCTGCCCCTATTCGCCAAGCTGATGGTACACATCGCGGTTGCGTGTTGATTTTCCGGGATTTGAGTGAACAACGCCAATTACTGAGACAGATTTCCTGGCAAGCTGGTCATGATATTTTGACTGGATTAGCAAATCGTAACTCTCTGACTATCCATTTCCAAAATGCGATTTCAATCGCACGGCAACAAAACACATTCCTTGCCGTGTGTCTGTTGGATCTTGATCATTTTCAGGCTGTGAATGAGCAGTATGGCCAAGAGTTCGCCGACAAGCTGTTGCAACGGGTAGCTCGTCGATTGGAGCGTAGCGTTGGCGAGGGAAATCTGATAGCGCGTTTGGGGGGGGATGAATTTGTCGTCTTGCTACAAAATCAAAATGATTTGGCAGAAGTTGATAAAAATTTGGTGCTCCTGCTGGCTGAGTTAGCGCAGCCATATCAAATTGAACAGCGAAAAACAATCATGTCTGCCAGCATTGGCGTTGCAATCTATCCACGTGATGAACAAAGTCCGGATGCCTTGTTGCGTTTTGCCGATCAAGCGATGTATCAGGCCAAAATCAGCGGGCGTAATAAATACCATTTGTTTGATGCACAGCGTGATCAGGAAGTGCGTACCCATCATAATCAGCGTGTTCGCATCAGTGAAGCCTTGCAGAACAATGAATTTATCTTGTATTTTCAACCCAAGGTCGATATGCGCCGGGGAAGAGTCATAGGAATGGAAGCGTTGTTGCGCTGGGATCACCCTGAACGCGGCGTACTCGGCCCGATGGAATTTTTGCCATTGATAGAACAAACGGATTTGATTATTGAAGTCGGTGAATGGGTGATGCGTAAATCGCTCGCTTACCTGCAGGAATGGATCGCCGCGGGTCATCAATGGGTGGTCAGCGTCAACATCGCCGCCAGACATTTTCAATGTCATGATTTTCTTGAGAAATTGCGAGAAATTCTTTCGGCATATCCTGACCTGCCAGCCCAAAGTCTGGAAATTGAAATTCTGGAATCAGCAGCGATTCAGGATATCCAATATGTGCACGAAGTTATGCTTGCCGCGCAGCAGCTAGGAGTGCGCTTCGCTTTGGATGATTTTGGAACAGGGTATTCGTCTTTATCTTACCTCAAACGTTTACCTGCCAATACCTTAAAAATTGATCAGAGTTTTATTCGTGACATGCTTGACGATCAGGATGACTTGGCGTTGATTGGTGCAATTATTGGTCTGGCACGCGCGTTTAAACGAGAAGTCATTGCTGAAGGTGTCGAGACCACCGAACATGGTGTTGCTTTAATGCGTTTAGGCTGCGATCTTGCTCAAGGGTTTGGTATCGCGCGTCCTATGCCAGCTCATCAGGTGCTGGCATGGGCGCAAGGCTATCTGGTTCCTGCTGCATGGCAAACTGTGGTCGTGCATTAATCACCGACCACCATATGGGGCATTTATTTCGGATGTTGTTGAGCAGCTTCCGAAATATCTTTGGCCATATTTTCAGACATGCTGCGTAATACAGTGGAAATCGCTGGAGCAATGCCCCCGTAATCTGCACCGTTTAATGCCAATGAGCGTCGCAAATGCTGGCGCCTCAAAGGCTTTTTGTCGCTGTCATAAATAATCCAGATCATATCGACCGCCACGTCCTGCCCAGGAATGATCTGTAACTGCTGGATCTCAGTATGAACAAAGTATCGCGGCACCGTGGCGTGTGGATCAGCTCGTTGAGCCAACCACGCCTCTGGCAATTGTGCCTGTAAATTGGCGAGAAATGCTTGTCTGATTTGTTCATCCAGCGGTGCTACCCACCGTTGCTCGTCCAGAATTTGTGATTCCGTCGGCGATTTTTGTACCACCAATTGTGGTCGACTGATCCCGTCAGGTATTGTGACTGTGTCGAAAATAACGTCATATTTTGCATCACCAGACGTACGGTCTTGATTGGCGTAAGTGAGTTGATAAAAACGATCCTTATTTGGACTGGCACAAGAAGCCAGCACCGTAACGAGTACCACTACGCCAAGCTTGTGCAGCAATTGCTTGTGAGAAATGAAAGAGCATTGATTGAACTTGATCATGGTTTAACTTTCTCTTTTCCAAACACTAATGCATCCGGATGACGCTCTAAGGTGTCTGCCAAATTAGCCAGTGATCGCGCTGATTTGGAAACTTGTTTGAGTGCTTCACGTAAGTCCTGCTGTACCGGGGCATCTTCCGACAGCACTGCCTTGGCGCTGGTCAAGGTAGCGCGTGCTTCTTTTAAGGTAGAAGTCAATTCCGGGGTGACTTCGGTATCGAGATGACGGCTTAATTTTTCTGTGTTTTCCAAGGTCTTATTCAGTTTGGTCAGTGCGGCAAGCAACTCACCGGATAATTGATCAAATGGAACATGATCGATCTTTTTGGCGATCCGACCTACGGTATCCTGAATTTCAGCCAGACCACCGTTATTGCTTGGTAACACCGGAACATCGCCATTCCAGTTGATTTTTGCGGGAGGCGCATCTGCGAAAAAGTCGAGTGCGACGTAAAGTTGACCTGTCAGTAAATTGCCTGACTTTAATTGCGCTCGCAGACCTTTTGCGACCAGACGATCAAGCAAAGCACGTTCTTTGCGTGCAGTATCGTCATCTGGAGCTTGCGCGCCACTTCTGAGCTGAGAGCGCAGACGATCTGGATAAATGCTAACCTCAACCGGAAAGCGCGGTACATCGCCATTTTCAGAAAAATCTACACCAATCGATTTCACTTCGCCGATCACAATACCGTGTAAGTCAACCGGCGCACCTTTAGATAAACCACGCAGCGAATCCTTAAAATACATCAAATAAGATCGGACTCGGGTATCTGGTGAGCGCATCGCATGTTCACGGTTTTCAAATAAGCTGAACACCGTGCCATTGTCGGCTGGTTTTAAACCCGGTGCCGCATCCTCAACATCCTGAAATGCCAGGCCACCATCAAGTAGTGAAGTCAGTGATTCAGTCGCCACTTTGACGCCATTCGCGTCCAGCGACACCTCGACACCACTGGCATGCCAGAAGCGGGTTTGCGTATTGACGTACTGATCATATGGCGCGTCGATAAAGACGCGAAGGGTAATGCCTTTACCATCTTTATCTAGGCTGTATTGCGTGACATGACCAGCGTTGATATGACGAAAATAAACAGGAGAGCCATAATTGATCGATCCAATTTGTTTGCCATGTAAAATAAATTCATGACCAACTGAGTCACGCGTTACCAGTGGAGGGGCTTCAAGTCCCGTGAATTGATCGGTGGTGTCATTGGATACGCCAACGTCAACACTAATATACGCACCTGACAACAGCGTACTCAAACCGGATACTGATCCGCCAGATATGCGCGGTCTGACAACAAAAAAGCGCGTATCTGTAGCAAGAATATCCGCGGCACTTTTAATCAACTGCGCAGTCACAATCACGTTTTTACGATCAGACGATAAGGTGATCGTTTTGACCTGTCCGACATCAACGTCTTTGTAGCGCAACTTAGTTTTACCTACTTCCAAACCTTCTGCGGATTTAAACGTGATGGTAATTACAGGACCCTGACTGGTAATGCTATGTATCACCAACCACAATCCGATTAAGGCTGCAACAATCGGCACAATCCAGACCACAGAAGGCATTCGTCGCCGTGAATGAACAGTGACGATGGGAACCCTGGCAGACTGAATGCGAGGCGTGGCAGGAGTATCTTGTCCCTCAGGTGAGGGTGGAACATGATCATTCATCGGTATCTATCGCATCCCAAATTAAACGAGAATCAAAATTTATTGCTGACAGCATCGTCAGAACCACGACTGCAGCAAATGCAAACGCACCTTCGCCCGGATAAACTGAAGCCAGGCTTTGAAACTGCACCAAAGCAACCAATACGGTGACCACATAAATATCTAACATTGACCAGCGTCCAACCGTTTCAACGATACGAAATAATTGCGTACGTTGCAAAGGGTGAGAGGCCGAACGACGCCAGCAAGTGAATAATAAAAAGCTCATCGAAAATAGTTTGAGCAAGGGCACCATGACGCTGGCAAAAAACACCAATAATCCCAAAGGCCACGAACCGGAAGCGAACAGCAACACCACACCACTCATGATGGTATCGTCTTCAGGACCGAAAATCGTTTCGGTATGCATGACAGGCAATAAATTGGCCGGGATATACAGAATATAAGCCGCTATCAGATAGGCTACCGATTTGCTGAACGCTGATTTACTGCGCAAATGCAGGTGTGTCCCGCAGACTGGACATTTGGCATCATTAGCATGAATGTGACATAGCGTCTCGCAAATGCGGCACGTCGCCAAATTAGCGCTGGCGCCGGTCGCTAAATGACGAGGTAAGGATGCCATTGGTGACGGAATTTGCTTGTTATCAGAGATGGGCATCTGATTTCCTTTCCTGAAACCAGTTCCAGACGTTATGTGGTGTTAACATCGAGCCCATGTAAGCTGAGACGACAATCAAACCCGAACAAGACCAGAACGCCGGTCCGACAATGATATCGGCTAAATCTTTTAATTTCACCAAAGATACTAACAGTCCCAGCATAAACACCTCAACCATGCTCCAGGGTCGTAGTTTTTGTAAGATGACCATAGGCAAACCTGTTGTTTTGAGTTGCTTTCCCCACTTTAATCGCGACAACACATAAATTTCGATACTGATTTGCATCGCGGGTGCCACCATCGTAGTGAGAATGACAAGCACGCATAATACAGGCATTTCTCTATCCCACATTGCTAACGCCGCTCCTAGCAAACTGGTCTCGCGCGTATTTTGCTGCAAATGCAGTGCCATCAAAGGGAAGGTGTTCATGATAAAAAACAAGATCGCCGTGGTGAATGCCATTGCCAGCGTTTGTTCCAGGGTCGAGGCACGATGGTGAAATAGTTTTGCACAGCATCGCGGGCAACTGGCTGCTTCACCGACGGCAAGCGTCGCCTCGTGGCAAATCAGATCGCATTCGTGGCATACCACCAGTTTTACTTCTGACATAGAAAGCTATCCATATATTTCAAGCGGGAACGCAGCGTGACATTAAAACATAATGTTGGATCTTTGCCATCCCTGTTTGTGATAATTTTGCTCATTTCAGTTTATCGAAGACAAAAAAAACGGCATGTCCTATGACACACCGTTTTAATTATCAGCGTTCCAGCTTAAATGCTTTACCTTTATTTGGTCGGATATTTGATGGTCATTTCCTTGAGCACATTGTCAGCATGATCGACTTCTTTCATGACCCACAATAAGTAACGGATATCGACATGAATTGCACGTGTGATGGCGCTATCGAAATACCAATCTTTGGTGATAGATTCGTAGGTGGAATCGAAATTCAAACCAACTAACTCGCCATTTCTATTTAAGACTGCAGACCCGGAATTACCACCTGTGGTATCGGCACTCGACAAGAAATCCACTGGTACCGTGCCAAGCGCCGCATCTTTAAATACGCCGTAACGTTTTTCTCTGATCGCTGTCAGCAAATTATCTGGCGCAATGAAAGGCTCTTTGCCGGTATGTTTCTCAGCAATACCTTCAACAGTGGTAAATGGTCCCTTGCTGACGCCATCTTGCGGGCTATACGGTGCCACCGTGCCATACGTGACGCGTAGTGTCGAGTTGGCGTCGGCGTAAACAGGTTTTCCTTGTGAGTTCTTCCAGGCAATGACCGCTTGCATGTATTGAGGAATCACACGCTCCAAATTACCATTCACTTCTTTACGACGTTCTTCCAGCGACATACCGATATCATGCAATTTGATCGCGAGCTTAATAAAGGCATCATTCGATTGCTGAAATGCGGCAACATCTTGTTTCAGCCACGCGAGGCGTTTGGCGGTATTGCCCAACTCACTTTGCTGATACATACCGGCCACCGACTCCGGAATCGGCAATAAAATATCGAGGCCTTGTGGATGCGTTTTAGCATCGAACTTGTTATACCTTTGCAGCGCCGCGGTATAGCGTGCCTGATCGACATTTTGCATATACGACTGTTCCAGACGATTCAGACGCGCCGCAATAAACGCGATATCACGTTGCTGGAACCCCGCTTCACGTTGTGCGTCAGGTTTGATCGTTTCCAGTGCCAGACGATATAAGGTGCGAGCGCTTTTCAACAGCTCACTATTGTTGGCGACCGCCCAGGAAAACTCTTCTTCCGTCAATGCCATATCACTGGCGATGACGGTATCAAGTTCTTTCAAAAAATCCTTGTCTGGGTTGTTTTTGCTAAACCAGCTGCGGAATTCTGCGTCTTGCTCATCTTTGATTGCCGCAATGTCTTTACGGGTAAAACCATCGACGAGACCTTGGGTCTTTTTCAGACCATTGTTGATACTTTTGATTACGCTGGCGTAACGTACTACAGCATCCGGATTCCCCTGCGTTGCTGCATTAATTACTTCCACATCAGATTGTGACTCGGCAATGCGTTTTGGATAGCTGACATCGCGTGCGAAGCGGATTTCTTCTGGCAATTTATAGCGACTAGTCCGGCCCGGGTAGCCTGCCAGTAAAATCGGATCACCGTTCTTCAGCCCTAATGCTGAAATCGTTAAGAAGTCTTTAGATTTATACGGGACATTGTCGGGTGATGGGTCAGCAGGACGGCCATCTTTACCGACATAAGCGCGTAAAAATGAAAAATCGCCGGTATGGCGTGGCCATTCAAAATTATCGACCTCACCGCCAAAATTACCGATCTTGTCCGAAGGTGCATACACCAGACGCACGTCACGGATCATCAATTGACGTATCCGGTAATACTCCATGCCACGATGGAAACTAGGAATAGAACAACGGTAGGCTTTGTCTTGTTCGCACTCGGTAATCAGTGCTTTGATTTTATTTTCGACCATAGCATGACGTTCTTTGCCAGTCATTGTAGGACTGATACCTTGCAAGACCTGGGCCGTAACGTTGTCAACCTTGTCCGTGATATACATGCGCGAATCGCTACCAGCCGGCAATTCTTCGCTCATGGTTTTAGCTAAGAATCCATCACTGATGTAATTTTTTTGGGCGCTGGAATTGCGTTGTATTGCACCATAAGCGCAATGATGATTAGTCACGACTAAACCGGCATCGGAGACAAATGATGCAGAACATCCACCGAGCGATAACATCGCGCTCAATGGTGCTTTGGTCAGATCGGCTAATTTTTCAGCGGGAAGGGCAATGCCTACTCGTTTTAATTCCGCTTTCAGTTGCGGTAACTGGTGTGGTTGCCATTGACCTTCATCGGCATATGCCATTGACATGCTGCTGATTGCAGTACTGGTTAATAGTAAAGAAAAGAAATTCAATTTGTTCAAATTGTGCTCCGTGAATTGTTTTGTTTCTCAATCTCAAGCAAGAAAGGAAACTATCGTTATTAGAGGTAAATAAGGCGTACAAATAAGCACAGCATCATTGTCGTTCAGATTGCAAAGAGGTCAGACTGAGATACCGAGCGCTGCTGGCGACAGGGTATCTCGTGGGATCTTTACTCTGCCAACATTTCACGTTTCACACGACGTGAAATTTCCCAATCCAGTTCTTTATCGCGCTTTTTTTCTAATGCGTCGATATGACGCAGTTTTTTATCTGCCACGAATTCACCAGACAAGATCAGACGCGGTTTGGCGTTTGCCGAAATCATGCCATTGGTCGCCCATTCAGAACGTGGCAGGGTAGAGCCAGCGAAAATACCGTAGTCTTTGCCGCAGCTGATACCTTTTTCACCGACCACCGACTCACCGGCCTTGATGTATTTTGCGGCATACAAACTGGCAGCAGTGGCGATCCAGCGGCCAGCGTGGATTTCACCAAACAGACTGCTGATTTCGCCTTTGGCGCGGATGCTGCCCCAGGCACTGATATCGCCCTGGCTACCAATGGAACCGGCAGCAACATTACCCTGGCTGATGATTTCACCAGCAAATAAGCTGCCTTCGACTTCAATATTAGTTTCGCTGAATACTTCACCCTGGCAATTGCAATCGCCTGCAACGTGAATGGCGCTGGCTGCCAGATGACCGCCAACGAATTGCACTTCTGATGCTTCCAGATCATCGTCGAGTTGCAGATTGCCGTGGCAATCAAGATCCGCGCAAGACAAATAACCGAGGCATTGGATATCACCAAAGCCACCAAATACATCGTTGTGCTCATGACGCGCCAGGATTGCCGGATGGACCAGAGCATCCATAAAACTGCTGCCATCTTTTGCTGGTTTGCGCTGGTCTATTTCCAATACGCGTAGCATCCATTCAGCACTGCAGCCGGTTTTAACCAAAAATTCAACATCGATATTGCCACCCACATCGAGCGTATGACCAATGTACAAAGACTGCACCTGAATATCCCCAGTCACCGTCAGCTTACCGAGGCAATAGACTTCTTCTGCAATCAGATCACCATCAATCAACAAATCGCCACCGACGGTTAATTGCGTCGTGATCGTCACATCACCTTGGATATGCACATCACCCGTGCTGGCAAATTGCTTGCGTTTCAGGGTCTTGGCTTGGAACGGTTCTGGAGCAGGAATAGCAGGCAGGGTCACTGCTGGCTTGGCGGCGCGTTTAGTCATGATGGACCTTAAAAGGTGAGGGTGAAAACAAAATTGTTCGCCATTATCCCAGAGTTAAGCGTGAGAAAACGACACTTGGCAGATTTTTGATTGATAAAAAGATCAAATGCTGGGTTTTTACTTTGTATTCGATCGACAACACCAGGCAATTTTAGTTGTAATAATCAATCATTATAAAATACAATAGTAATCATTCTCATTTGTGTTAAGACTTGTTTTTGTGTTATTGACGACAGGCCTGCGCTTTCTTTTACAACTATGATGCCATTCACCTCAATTGCTGCTTCTAAAGCAGACTATGCCTATTTTCGTCCGCGCTTTTTGTTGGGTCTTATGCTGAGTGCTTCTATCAGCGTGTTAAGTGCTTGCGGTGGCGGTGGTGGTACTTCCACCACGCCTGCGAGCAACTCGGGGTCTGGTGCGGGCATGAGCGCAGCAGCACAAGTCGGAAAAAAAATCTTTTCTGATATCAGCCTCTCAGCATCAGGGAAAATGTCCTGTGCAACTTGCCATGATCCGAGCAACGCGCACGCCCAAACCAATAATCTCAGCGTACAATTTGGTGGTCAAAACCTCGATGTGCCAGGCTTTCGCGCCGTTCCTTCATTGCGCTATCTTGATAAAACACCGGCGTTCGCATTTGGTGATGACGGCAAGCCTTTAGGTGGATTTACCCGTGACGGTAAGGCACCAAATCTTGCGGTCCAAGCTGAGACGCCATTTATGGCCGCACACGAAATGGCCAACAACGGACGTGCCGACGTCGTTGCCAAATTGCAGCGCGCGGGCTATGTCAACGAATTCAAAAATGCCTTTGGCGCCACTATTTTTAGTAATGTGGACAGCGCATTTGAACGTGCCTTGTTTGCGTTACAACAGTATCAATTGGAAGACAGCGATTTCCATCCCTACGATTCAAAATACGATCGCTTTTTAGCAGGTAAAGCGACCTTATCCGATAGCGAACTGCGTGGATTGGCTTTGTTCAACAATCCAACCAAGGGTAATTGTGCAGCCTGCCATATCAGTAAAAAAGGCAAAGATGGATCTGCTCCGTTGTTCACTGATTTCACCTTCGACAATCTGGGTGTACCGCGGAATAAGCTGATACCGGCGACCGCAGCAGCAGATTATTTCGACATGGGTGTCTGTGGGCCGGATCGTACTGATTTAGCCAAACGTACTGAATTTTGCGGCGCATTCAAGGTACCAACGCTACGCAACGTAGCGACTCGCAAAGTGTTCTTCCATAACGGCCAATTTAATAACCTGCGCGATGTCGTCAATTTTTATGTGCGTCGTGATACCAATCCTGAAGAGTGGTTCCCATTTGGCACAGATGGAAGTATTCAAAAATTCAATGATTTGCCTGCCGCTTATGCGGGCAACGTCAACGTGAAGGAAGTGCCGTACAACCGCCAACCAGGCATGGCTGCTGCACTGACGCCATCAGAGGTAGAGGATGTGATTACCTTCCTATCGACCTTGAACGACGGTTACAAGCCTTAAGCAATAGCAATAAAAATATCGACATTAAAAAGCAAAATACCGAAAGTTAACATGAAAAAAAATATCTTATCCCTGAGCATTTGCAGCGCCATCATCGCTACCGCCTTTGTTACGCCAGCTCACGCCGATGAAGCAGCCTTGCTTCAAAAAATAGAAAAACTTGCCGCTGAATTGGATGCGATTAAAGCGGAATTGGCTGCGACTAAACAAAAGACGGATAGCGTCGCCAAGAATCAACAACAATTGAGCACTAGCGTTGCAGAAAATGCGGCGGCAATCTCTAGCGTCGCAGCCGCGAACACTGGTTCAGCGGTTGCAATGGCAGAACAAGCAAGCAAATCAGGTTCGCAGACCGTGATCAGCAGCTATGGTGAGATCAATTACACACGTCCTCGTCAGTCAAACAGCCAGGCGCAAACGGATGTTGCTCGTGCAGTGATTGGCATCACCCATCGTTTCGACGAAAAAACCAAAATGGTTGCAGAATTTGAGTGGGAACACGCCGTCACCTCCAAAGACGACAAAGGCGAGAGTGAAGTTGAGCAATTGTACGTAGAGCATGAAATTCGTCCGGGTTTGAGTGGCAAAGCAGGTTTGTTTTTGATGCCAGTCGGCCTTCTCAACACCAACCATGAACCAACCGCGTACTATGGCGTGCAGCGCAATTTTGTTGAGACCGCGATTATCCCCAGTACCTGGCGCGAAGCAGGTTTTGGCTTGTCCGGAACGCATGACAACGGCATTAGCTGGGACGCGGGTCTGACGACAGGTTTTGATATCAATAAGTGGGATGCCACCAGCACTGACGGCAGCACATCGCCGTTGGGCAGTATTCACCAGGAAGGGCAGCTCGCTAAATCGCGTGACTTGAGCATGCACGCGGCGCTGAATTGGCGCGGTGTGCCAGGTTTGCTGTTGGGTGGTTCGGTATTTACAGGTAAAGCAGGACAGGGGGCGCCTAATTCCGTCGCTAACGACACCCGCGTCACTCTGTGGGATATGCATGCCCGCTACAACCCCGGAAAATTGGATTTGAGTGCCTTGTATGCCCGCGGCACCATCACAGGCGTTGCTGCTTTGAATCAGACTTTTGCCGGACAAGTAACGCCGGTTCCATCCTCGTTCTATGGTTGGTACACGCAAGCTGCGTATCAGGTGTGGAAAACAGATAGTTACAGCCTGACTCCATTCTTGCGTTATGAGCAGTTCAATACCGCGCAATCCTACACAGCAATGCCGCAAGGTCTGGGCTGGGCTCCGGGAGCAGATCAAAAAGTAACGACCCTGGGTGCAAATTTCCGCATCGGGGAAGGCGTCGTTCTGAAAGCGGACTACCAAAAGTTCCAGCAGGATAGCAACCAGGATCGATATAATCTTGGTGTTGGTTACTCGTTCTGATTGTTTTTATGAAAATGCTTGCTCCTCTGTCTTTGACAACACTCGCTGCTGTGAGCAGCAGTGCTTTTGCCACGCAATATCTGACGGTAGAGCAAGCACAACAAAGTATTTTTCCAGAAGCCAATCACTTCAATGCGCAGCCCTTGCAATTAAACGCTGAGCAAATGAAGCAGGTTGAAAAAATCGCCGGTGTGCCAGCACGTTCCGTTGCCTGGCGCACTATTGCTGCATACAAAGACAATACCTTGTTAGGTTACGTGGTGTTGGATGACGTCATCGGTAAGTTTGAGTTGATTTCTTATGCTGTTGGTTTGTTACCGGATGCCAGCGTCAAACAAGTCGAAATTCTGACCTATCGCGAAAGCCATGGCTTTGAAATCCGCAACGCTAACTGGCGTCGGCAATTTGTCGGAAAAACGGCAAACACGGGTTTGGTTGTCGGCGAAGGGATTGCCAATATCAGCGGCGCCACCCTATCGTGTGCTCACGTAACGGATGGCGTTCGTCGTATTGCCGCCATCGCTCAGGTGACATTGAAAAAATGAACCGTCGTGCCCAGCCTTGGTTAGGCACTTTGGTCGATATCAGCATTTTGGATGCGTTGCCGGACAACCTGCTGCAAGCGGCATTTCAAGCTGCTTTTGGCGTAGTGCGCGAAGTCCAAGAGTGCATGAGTTTTCATTCTGATGCCAGCGACATTGCAAGCTTTAATCGCGCTGCTATCGGCGCAAAGATCAAATTAAGTCCTCATACATTCAGCGTTCTGAACCTTGCCCAAGAACTGAATCAGGTCACCGCCGGGATTTTTGACGTGAGAATTGCCAGCCGTCTCGCTGCCTGCGAATTTTTACCTCACAACGCAAGCACGCCGCTACCCGAATATCAAAGCGGCCAACAGGCCTATGAACTGTTCAACGATGGTCAGACAAAAAAATTACGCAACGACTGGCTAGATGTGGGCGGAATTGCTAAGGGGTATGCGGTTGATCAGGCGATTCTGGCATTACAAAACTTTGGTATTCAACACGCTTGCGTCAATGCTGGTGGCGATCTCCGCGTGTTGGGTCAACACGAAATAGCGATTCGTGATCCGCAACAGCCCACGATGATGGCAAGAAAAATGCTGTTGCAAGATCAGGCAATCGCAAGTTCGGCGACGTATTTTTCTCAGAAAAAATGGTGTGGTGAATGGCATAGCGCCTTGTTTGATGGTCGTAACGGGCGATCTTTACACGCCGCTCACAGCTATTCGGTGCTCGCACCTTGCTGTATGCTGGCGGATGGCCTGACCAAGCTACTTGCCGCAACGCAGGATGCGCGTCATCCTTGTCTGGAAACTTATCAGGCAAAAGCATTTATTCTCTGATTATCGCCAGCCATTCATTATTAGCCAGCCTATGCGTACCCACAAACAAAGTCTGCGTCATCCCACTTCAACAAGTGCTGCGCGCCTACAGTTCAAGTTAGAAAATTGGCATAAGCTCAGTATCTACGCCGTGCTGACTGCCTTACTGTTGAGCGGCATTGCCTGGCTTATCGCGCGTTTCAGCCTGCGTGTGATGGGCGAGTTCGGGGAAACGGTACATCCATTAGAACACTGGTCTATGCAAGTCCACGGTGCCTTGATCGTGCCATTTGCCGTGTTCGTGGGTAGCTTGTTGCTGCAACACATGCGTCGCGCCCATCGTGCTCATCGTAACCGTGCAAGTGGTTGGACCATGATCGTTAGCTTAATGTGGCTGGCGCTGACTGGCTACGGCTTGTACTACTTCGCCAGCGAAACCGCCCGTCCACTTTGGTCGCTTGCGCATTGGGTGATAGGTTGCGCCTTGCCCGTATTGCTTTTTCTGCACATTTTTTTGGGCAGGCGACATCCTAAAGCTTGACGAATAATTGGCGTTTAATTCAGCAGCGTATCCAGACGCCCCGCTTCGGCCAGTTCACGTATCATTCTGATGGTGTCGATATCCGCTTCCAGATATGCCGAGCGGCGATACTCGTTATACATTTCTTCCGCCTGATCTTGCTCTGCGCTGGCGCTGTTTTCGTAGATAAAGCGTACAAACAAATGCTCAGGCTGTGGCTCTTCTATCACCATACGCAAGGAGGATGGCGGAATCTCACCCTGCGCTGGTACGTCATAGTGGATATGTTCCATATGCACAAAATTGACCGTATCAGTGACTGATAAATTACCATAACGCAAAGTTCTGGTCATGCTGGCTTCGGTGCGGTCTATGATGCTGGCTTCATCCAGATGCGGTACGAACAGTTTAGGTGAGTCGGCACGCATGACCAGGCCACGCCACAATTGCTCGCGAGTTAAAAAATCAGCGATAGGGTTAAGGATGTCGTTAATTTCTACCAGATGTTCAAATTTCATGATCTTGCCTTCAAATTAGTTGGGCGCTAGTTTACTCTTCTTGGCCGCTATCGTGGTAAATCCCGCTGTCTTGCTGGCATGAGGCTACAATAGCGCTTACTTTGTTTTTCAAGCGCCTATGTCCCACGGTCTCAATGCTCCCCAAAGAAATGCTGTCAATTATATGGACGGCCCATGCCTGGTCTTGGCAGGAGCTGGCTCGGGTAAAACCCGGGTGATTACCCAAAAAATCGTCAATTTAATCGAGTTGCACGGCTATGAACCCAAGCACATCGCGGCACTGACTTTTACCAATAAAGCCGCGTTGGAGATGCAGGAACGTATCGCCAAACTGCTTGCGGAACCGCGTCAGGCCAAGCAATTGACAGTATCGACCTTCCACTCGCTGGGCGTCAAAATTTTGCGCCAAGAAGCGCAGGCATTGGGATTGAAAGACCGTTTTTCGATTATGGACAGCGATGATTGTTTTTCGCTGGTGCAAGATTTGGCGATTACCACGGATAAGCAATTGATACGCCGGATACAAACCGCCATGTCCTTGTGGAAGAATGCGCTGATCGATCCCGAACAAGCTCTGAAACAGGCACAAGACGAAGATGAAGCCACTGCCGCACGCATTTATCGCAGCTACGTTGCCACCTTGTCAGCATATCAGGCCGTCGATTTCGATGACTTGATACGTTTGCCAGTGGAACTGTTCCGCAGCAATGAACAAGTGCGTGATAAATGGCAACGCCGTTTGCGCTATTTGCTGGTCGATGAATATCAGGATACCAATACCTGCCAATATGAATTAGTCAAATTGTTGGTCAGCGGCATAGGTAAAAAGCCGATGTTCACCGCGGTGGGTGATGATGATCAGGCGATTTACGCGTGGCGCGGCGCAACGATAGAAAATCTGAAAACCCTGCAAGTTGATTTTCCGAATTTAGAAATCATCAAACTCGAACAAAATTACCGTTCCAGCACGCGTATTTTGCAAGCCGCCAATGCGGTGATTGGCAATAACCCCAAGCTGTTTGAAAAATCATTGTGGTCAGAACACGGTCTCGGTGATCCGGTCAAAGTCCTCGGCATGCAA
Source organism: Undibacterium sp. SXout11W (assembly GCA_049339905.1). Classification (GTDB taxonomy): domain Bacteria; phylum Pseudomonadota; class Gammaproteobacteria; order Burkholderiales; family Burkholderiaceae_D; genus Undibacterium. Next base: position 44,640 of record JBMPPG010000009.1, on the reverse strand, counting down.
GACGATGAGCAAGAGGCAGAACAAGTCGCCATCATGATCTCTGCGCACAGATTTGAACGCCGCGCCAAGTATTCTGATTATGCGATTTTGTATCGCGGCAATCATCAGGCCAGAGTGATAGAACAAGCCTTGCGCAAAGAACGAATTCCGTACACGATTTCTGGTGGTCAGAGCTTCTTTGACCGTGCAGAAATCAAAGACATCATTGCGTACTTACGCCTCATTGCTAACGAAGATGATGATCCGGCGTTCATTCGCGCCATTACCACACCAAAGCGTGGTGTCGGTCAGGCTACGTTGGAAGTGTTAGGCGCGTTTGCTGGTCAATGGCAATGCTCCTTATTTGCGGCGGTATTTAAGGGCGGCATCGAAGCGAAGCTGACTGAGCGACAATTGCGGCCTTTGCGTGAATTTGCCACCTTTATCAATCACGTTGAGGCGCACGCCCATCGCGAAGGGCACGCGGCAGAATTGCTCGATGACTTGATGAAAGAAATCAACTACGAAGCCTATTTGTACGATAGCTTTGACGACCGCGCTGCGCAGAGCAAATGGCAAAACGTGCTCGATTTTACACAGTGGCTGAAAACCAAAGGCAGTGGCGGCAAGGACGGCACCGACGATCACCGTAGCCTGCTGGATCTGACGCAGATGGTGGCCTTAATGAGCATGATGGAAGGCAAAGATGAAGAGCCAGATGCGGTGCGTATGTCGACCTTGCATGCATCCAAAGGACTGGAATATCCACACGTGTTTTTAGTTGGCGTTGAAGAAGGCATTTTGCCGCACAAAGGCGACCCGGATGCACCCATCGAGACCTTAGCGGCACGGATAGAAGAAGAACGACGACTCATGTATGTTGGCATCACGCGCGCCCAGCGCAGCCTGCATATTACCTGGTGCAAAAAGCGCAAACGTGCGGGCGCACCCGTACATTGTGATGTTTCCCGTTTCATCAAAGAAATGAAGCTGGATGAAGGTGACGCCGTGCCCACGGAGGCAGAAACACTAACCCCAAAGGAACGCTTAGCAAATCTGAAAGCTTTGTTGACAAAAACAAATCATCATCCGACAATCGATTAATACAAACAGATTTTTACAGCGCGACGAAAATGAACACATCATTGCTGTTGTGATGATTTTTAACCGAATTTATCCCATCGCCAAAGGGAGGGGGGATGTACAACTGGTTCCCAATCGTGTTTGCTCTTTTGGTGCTTGCAGTGTCGCCACTAGCGGTGTTGGCACAGGACACTTGTTCGAAAATTGTGATTTCTGCGGATCCCGCTTATCCGCCGCTACATTGGTATGACGGCCAGCATTTTCAGGGGGCGAGTATCACCCTGACCACTAAAGCATTAAATGCAATCGGTGTTCCTTTTGAATTTCGTTATCTGGGACCATGGAAGCGGGTTTTAATCGCAGCAGAAAACGGTAGTATCGATCTGGTCACTAGTCTTAAAGATACCCCGGAACGCCGCGAATTTCTGACCTTTAGCTTACCGTTGTTGAGCAATCCGGTTGCTGTCTTTGTGCGTAAAGGTGAGTCATTTTCATTTACAAAAAAGGAAGACCTGATCGGACGCCGAGGTGGTGTTGCGCGTGGAAACCGCTTTGGTCAGCCCTTTGATACTTTTATGGATGAACATTTACAAGTTGAAGTGACGCACAACATGGAAACCAGTTTCCGGATGTTGATTGCCAATCGATTTGACTACGTTTTGACAGGTTATTACCCGGCAACCAATGCGTTGATGACATCAAAATTAGATCTGCGGATACAGGCAGTCAAACCGTTTGTGACAGAAACAGCCAACTTGGTGGGTTTTGTTAGTAAAAGCCCTTGCCTCAAGTACCTGGATGCCTTCAATGAGCAAATAGAAAAAATGCGTAAAAACGGAGACATCGAACGAGAATTAAAAAAAGCCACAGAAGAATGGCGCTTGCACCCGCTGCTCAATAAAGACTAAAAGCAAACTTTATCGGTCGGGTTTTGATACTATCTGTTCATCTTCCCCTCGCTGCTAGCAAATTTCTCCGAATTAATATTTTCCACGTTACTTCAATAATCATGCGATTACAAATGTCTAATGCCTTTCTGAAACACGCTTCCATCTTGCTTTCTATTGCGCTGTTTGCTTGTCATGCTAATGCCAAAACTGTCGCTGAAGCACCAGCTAAAGGCGTGTTATGGGAAGTGAAATCGGCAACCAATACAGCGTATCTATTCGGCTCCATCCATTTGGCTAAAGCGAGTTTTTATCCATTACCCCAAAAAGTACAAAAAGCTTATCAGCAAGCCGATACGGTCGCCGTCGAGCTGGATGCGACAAATCGTGAGGCTGTGGTTAAAGCAATGCCATTGTTGACCTATGCGACTCCCGACAAATTACAAAATCACTTGCAACCTGCGACCTGGCAAACCTTGCAAAAGATGACCGGACCTGCAGCGGAACGCTTTCAGCCATTGAAGCCAGCGATGGTTGCAACAGGTTTGTTAGTAGGTACGTTTGCACGACAAGGCTACGATCCTGTCCAGGGAATAGATATCCATTTTATCGTTCGTGCCAAGAAAGATAAAAAATCAATCGTGGAATTAGAAACGATGGAGTATCAGGCGCAGATTTTAGGTGGTCTGAGCGATGAAGAAGGCGATGCCATGTTGTCGCAAACTTTAGAAAGTTTAAGCAACGGTGAAGCAATACGTGATACCAACCAACTCATTGCAGCATGGAAGGACGGAAACGCAGAAAAGGTCGTGAGCATGTTGCAAGCCGAGGCAAACAAAAATCCGGGCTCAAAAAAAATCATGGAACGATTACTCGATGAGCGTAACCCAGCCATGGCTGATAAAATCGTTGAATTAATGGCCGCTGGTAAGCACGTGCTGGTGGTAGTGGGTGCCGGACATATTGCGGGAACCAATAGCATTAGCGATTTGTTGAAACAGCGTGGATTGCAAGTCCGCCAGATCAAATAGATCCTGAAAATAAGTAAAGAAAAATTATATGTCGTCTGAATTTCCTGCAGATGAGACTGCCGGAACGGTCTCGAAAACAGAATATTTGTTGCGTGAACACGCGTGGGTATCCCTGGAAAACGTCAATGATGTCGAAGCCTGGCTGGATTTGCATGACCGTGAATTACAACAAATAACAGGCAAGAACCCCCAAGCTGGATATGGTGTTTGCTTTCATTTGTTGCATGGCGGCGAAATTTATTTGCATACCAATAGTGACGGCGATATTTTGTTAGACGTTACGCCAGACGCTGCATGGGCAGAGCCGGTATTAACTGCAGTGACCCGCGTAGCCCCACCACGCGGTCAAATCTGGTTAGTTCCTGGTCAGGTATTAGTACAATTGATTTTAGGTTTGAATAGCCTGATTGCTGCTAGTCGGCTGGTGCTGCAACATGCGTACCGGATTCAAAAGTAAGCATGACGTTTAGCGTTGTTAGTCGCCGTTAAAACTTCATTTGTAAGACGCATTACGCTCAACTTCACTCGCCCCATTTATTGCTCTGGGGCGGGTAGAGTTGAATCAAAAACGCTAATTCACAACGCCGTTGCGGTCAATTCGTACGACGCGCGCGCCGTTCGTTTGTTTAACGTTAACTTCTGCCTCGCTTGGGCCATTTACTTTGATGTTGGCTAAGCGTAACAGCAATTCACGTGCATGCAGGTCACCTGAGCCGTTGATCTTGGCTGTAAGACTATCCGCAGTACCGGATAATGAACTGGCTCCAGGACCATTCATGATTATTTCGATCTTATTGGCCGCATTCAATTTTGCGTCCAAATCGCCAGAACCAGAGATTTCTGCGTTCAGATTTTGATCAACGTTGAGGCTAATATTGGCGGGTCCATTATTTTTAAGAACAACCGCTTTTGTGTGTAAGTCTTTTGCATTGACATCGCCTGACCCGCTGATGGTAATCGTCAAGTTATCTGCTGCACCAGCCAAATTGACGTCGCCAGGCCCGTACAATTGTAAAGTCGCTTGCGCTACTTTGAGCCCCTCAACATCAAGGTCGCCTGAACCGGAGGCATCGACTTTTAATTCTGTGACCTGACCTCGTAATTTCGCGCTACCTGGTCCTTGTAACATCAGGTTGACCGATGCATCTTGCAAGTGATCAGCCAGAAAATCACCGCTACCGTTAACTTTCAGATTCAGTAGCTTGCTAAGCTTACCCATCTTCACGTCGCCTGCGCTATTCATATTTATATCAGCCTGAGCAACTGATAATTGATCGAGGTGAAGATCACCGCTGCCGTTCGCTATTGCATTGAGTGATTGCACCTGGCCGATTGCTTTGATGTCGCCCGAGCTATTCGATTTGAGCGAAAACTTGTCGTTTTCAAGACCGCGTAGTTCTATATCACCGCTGCCGGAGTTGTCCACGCTATCTAAGTGCGCTGCTTTAATTCTGACGGTACCCGGTGTATTTTTCCAGGTAAAACTAAACGACTTATTTTTATTTCGAATCACGAGTCGTTGACCTTCTACAACGGTTTCGATTTGAGAAACCAAATTATCATCCCCGGTGATTTCGACTTCGTCTTTATCTCCTTTGGTGATGAGGATATCGAAAAAACTTTGATTTTCAAGCTCAGTAAATGCGGTTACCGGTCTTTGCTCGGTGATGGATTTACCACTACCGACGATTTTTTTGCCATCAATTTTTACCTCACATGCTGAGAGAGTGATCAGGGCTACAACTAGCCAGACGATATTTTTTTTCATAATATAAAATTAAGTGAGTTAATTAATATTGAGCAATACTTAAGTGTAGTCTTGTTATCGACAGAATTGCCTATAGATTGCGACGGAATGCAGAATCCGTGTTCCCGGATGTAAAAAATGGAGATGGGCGTTGCATATTTGTATTTTGGCATTACACTTGGTGTACAGGAACTTCACAAAATGACCCGGTTGCCAAGCCTCAGTGGTTATCAAAGCGAAATTTTTGTCCTTCATTTTGTCTCCTGATGGTTTTGCATCAGTCCTTCAACAGGAATTCAGGCCATGATTTTTTTCAATTTAGTGAGCACTTTTCGTATTTCTGAATCAAACAGCCTATGACTACACGCCGCCAAGTATTAAAGAAAAGTATTCTCCTCACCGCTGCTGGCCTGTTCAGCACCACAAAATTAGTAGGCTCTGCGCATGCGGCAGATGCAAAATCGTCCGAATTAGCACCGCCGCCTGATCTGTTCGACTCGCAAGCTTTAGACATCGATTTTTGGGTAAAGCCACGGACGATTGATCTGATCCGCCCGGCATCCAACGAGCGTAGCAAATTGCTCTACTGGAAAGATGGTGAAATTATCGATTCTGCCTATCAGGAGTTGTGCCATATTTTGCGTGACGTGAATGGCAAACAATCCGCAGCAATCGATCCTAAGTTGTTTGAAACCTTATGGGCCACTCAAGCCTATGTAGCGCGTTTTGGTATGACCAAACCGTTAGAAATTTTATCTGGATATCGCACACCAGATTCTAATCGTCGGTTGATCGAACAAGGTGTTCCTGCCGCACGTAAATCCTTGCATATGGACGGCAAAGCCGCTGACATCCGTATCCCCCATTTACATGAAGAAGTATTGGGTTCGTTGATTACCAGTTTTCGTGAGGGTGGTGTGGGCTTCTATTACCGCGCCAGTGCGAACGGTGGCTGGATCCATACGGACACCGGCTTGCAGCGTAGTTGGAAGGGGTAGTTAGTAGGGGGAGTTAGCAGGCTGAGTGGGATTTGGCGGGTGCAGTCCGCCAAATCCCTGCTAAGGTTATATTTTTTTTTAACGCCTTATTTTGTCGGTGCCGCGGCTTTCGCTTTGGCTTCATCGTAAGCAATGAACACACTCATCTTTGCCGGATCAATGTAACGACGGAATGCCTCATTCACTTGCTCCACCGTCAGTGCCTTGATTTTGTTATCCATCGCTTGTGACCAGGCCCAGCTGCGTTTCAGGAATAAATTGCTATTCCAGCCGCCAGCGACGCTGCCGTCGTTAGTGCGGGATTGCACGCGTTGTTGCAACAAGCCCGATTTTGCTTTGGCCAATTCCTCCGCAGTAAAACCATCTTTCAGAGCGCGGGCCAATTCTTCTTTAATGGCGACTTCAACGCGAGCCAGATTTTGTGGTGCTGCTGTGCCGCTGACGCTGAAACTACCGACCGGATCGATTTCACCTGCGGACAGACTAGAGCCTACGCCGTAGGACAGGCCTTCTTTTTGGCGGATACGTTCCATCAAGCGAGAGTTCAGACCTGCACCGCCTCCGAAGATATAGTTAGCTACACGTAAGGCAGCAAACGCTTCATCATCTTCACGTAACTTCAAGGTCATGGCACTGGCGTACACACCGCTTTCTTTGTCTGGCGTGTTGAAGGTTTTACGCACGGGTGCCGGATCAGCACGTTGGCTGACCATACGGGTGTAAGGTGCTTTGCTTGTCCAGTTACCAAACGCACTGTTGATGGCTGCTTTAGTCGCTGCTACGTCCATGTCGCCCACGATAGACAACTCGCCCTTAGACACGCCGTAGAAATTATTGTGGAAGGCTTTAATGTCTTCCAATTTGACACCACGCACATCTGCTAAAGACTGATCCAGCGTTTTAGGTGCGCGGAAATCGTCTTGTGGGTAGACATTGAAATGCTGTGCCATTTCGCGTCCTACGATAGCACCAGGTTCATTGCGTGAAGCCTCGAGACCAACCAAGGTTTGGTCGCGCCGCTGGATGAATTCATTTTCCGGATAATTGGCGTCACGTAAGACATGCGCTACTAATGCCAGTGAGGCAGTCAGATTTTCTTTGGTCGTTTGGTAAGAGAACAAACCTCCGCTCATTTTCAATTTAGACATCTGATCGTCAATTTCGGCACGGCTATATTTGCTGGTACCTGCTGTTAATAAGTTACTGGCCATGCCGCTTACGGTATTCTTGCCAAACAAACTTTTCTCATCGCCCCAATGTAAGGAGAGTGAGACATTCACTGTTTCACCACGATTCTTTTTAGGTAAAAGAGCGACTTGCAGATTGCCGATCTGACTAATTTCTGTGCGTTTGTCGATGTTGGCTGGTGCTGGATCAAACGCTTCACCTTCGAGTTTCGCAGCCTTAGGTTTGAAGTCTTTCATCACGTCAGCAATGCCTGGTGCTGCCGGTACTTCAGCGCGTTGCGGCTTATCTTCCGGAATGAACATACCTACCGTGCGGTTGTCACGCACCATGTAACGTTTGACTGCTGCGGCGACTTCGTCGGACGTCATTTTGTCGGCATCATCACGGTCTTTGAATAAATAGCGCCAGTCACCCATGGCGATGTATTCAGACATGCTGATACCAATCGACTCATGGTTGTTGAGCAATTTTTCAAAACTATTGGCGTTATCACGTTTGACGCGATCGATTTCTTCTTTGCTTGGCGGATTATTTTTGAAATCTTCAATCCCCGCCAGCAAGGCGTCTCTGGCTGCGTCGACAGATTCGCCCTTTTTAACGGCCGCACCGATAATGGTCAAACCAGGTTCTACACGCCCGACTTCTGTTGCAAATACCTGTACGACTTTGCCGGTTTCTACCAGTTGCTTATGCAGACGACCATGTGGGGCGTTGGTCAGAATGTCGCTGGCAAAACCCATCGCGTCGCGATCAGCGTGAAGGTTTGCCGGAACTTTATAGGCAATCATCACGATTTGAATATCACCTGCACGGCGGACGACAAAACTACGTTCACCATCCTGGGTTGGCTCTACCGTCCAGAATACTGGCAACTGACGTTTTGGTTTAGGAATTTTGCCAAACGAATTATTAATCCACTGCAAAACTTTGGTTTGATCGAATTTACCGGCGACCAGCAACACCGCATTGTCCGGTTGATAGTATTGATGATAAAAGGCTTGCAGATTTTCGATTTTGACGTTTTCGATATCACTACGATTGCCAATGGTAGAGTTACCGTAATTATGCCAATCGTAAGCCACGCTTTGCATGCGTTTCATCAATACGCTACCAGGTGAGTTTTCGCCACGTTCGTATTCGTTACGCACCACAGTCATTTCAGTATCGAGGTCTTTGCGGGCAATATTGGAATTGACCATGCGATCGGCTTCCATCGACAACGCCCATTCCAGATTACTGTCATCAGCCTGGAATAATTCATAGTAATTGGTGCGATCTAATGAGGTCGTGCCATTCATACGCATACCGCGTTTGTTGAATTCTTCCGTGATCTTAGGGTTTTTTGGTGTGCCTTTGAACATCATGTGTTCCAGCAAATGCGCCATACCGGTTTCGCCGTAATTTTCCTGACGTGAACCGACCAAATAAGTCACATTGACTGTCACCGTCGGCTTAGTGGCGTCTGGCATTAACAAAACGCGCAAGCCGTTCGGTAAGCGATATTCTGTGATACCTTCAACGCTGGTTACCTGTGTAATGCCTTTGGGCAGCGTGTCAGAAAAAGCAGCAGGAGCCGTGAACAAGATCGCACCACCGATTACCAAAGCGCGTAAAACTGGTTTGAGCGACACCGGTATTCCTGATTGGCGAACAGAATGGGTAGGCATAGTAGTCCTGAAAAATGATCAAAAATGAATAAAAAAAACAGAGAAAAATAAAAAGTCGCGATTAAATTTTGGTAACCATAAAACTTTGGCTACCTGTCCAGCTTTCTCCGGGAGCTAGCGAGGTGGGGCGCATGATGTTTGCTGCCTCAACACATAACATCCGCTCGTCACCATCAAGTTCCATATCGGTGAGTTTGAGTGCTGCTTGCGGTCCCGGGTTCCACACCACTGCGTCATTGAATCCAGTCGTGTGTATATGTAGATGTTGATTGGGTTGTTGCAGGCAAAGCTGATCTGGTACGTTGCCGTAAATGCGATCCGTTTCACCCTCGATTTTCAAGAGTTCAGCGGTTTCCTGGCAATGCTTGTTGCCGCTCAGGCTGTCGCGGTAATGTGTTCCCTGCAGGCCACGCAGGCGCGCTTCGCGGATGTCGCTGACCGCCAGATAGGTATGCAGGGCCGATGTAAAACTGAACGTAGTATCGCCATTATTTTGTATTGACAATGCGACTTGCAAACTGTTGCTGTGCACGCTGACTGCCAATTGTGCATTGAATACATGTGGCCAGATAGTGAGACGGGCAATATTTTCTTTCAGATTAAAAATCGCTTGGGCGACACCATCTTCGGTGTGATGTTGTTGCAGCAGTTTCCATTCTGCGGTGCGGGCAAACCCGTGCTTGGGCAAAGTACCCATGCCAGCAAATTGCGGAAAGATGATAGGTATACCGCCGCGGATTGCCACACCTTCCTGGTATTCTGATTTCTTACTTAAAAAAAGTTGTTCTGAGCTACCAGCTGGTATCCACGAACAGACGTGAGCGCCTTGATGGCAAATATTCACCGTCGCACCATCGCGCGCAGTCAGGGTCAAAAAATCCATGAAATCGCATCCCGTTCACTTCATATAAAGGAGATCTATTCTATGCCAGCTCAGAAACTTCGTGGCGTTTTTTGCAATGTAAATGAGATGTTTTTTTTCTGAAAGTTGATCAACTTACTTTGGTGCTGCGGTGTATTTTTCTAAGCGCATAATAGACCTCGTTGAAAGGCTGAAGTCGCATGAAAAAAACAAGCAAATTTGCCTTAATGTGGCGCACTACAGCGAGATATTGCCAACGGGTCATATGCAGGATTAGAGGGTAGCCATTGCAACGCTTACAAGCGCAGCGATGGCTCAATGGTTCGAGCTCAGATCTTATTGGCTACTGGCGTAACTCAGCCTTAATCATGTCTGCCGCTTTTTCGCCTATCATCATGGTGGGCGCGTTCGTATTGCCACCGATCAAAGTTGGCATAATCGAGGCATCAACGACCCGCAAACCTTCCAGCCCTATCACTTTCAGGGCAGGATCAACCACCGCCATCGCATCGACGCCCATTTTGCAGGTGCCAATTGGGTGATACACGGTGTCACTGGTGGCGCGTATAACGGCACGAATGTCGTCATCGGTATGCACATCGGCAGTCTGGAAATCGCTGCTACGCGCATTTGCCAAGGCTGGCGCATCCATGATTTTACGCGTTAGCTTAAAGCCTTTGACCATACTTTCCATATCGTCAGGATGTTCGAGGAAGCGCGGATTGATCAAGGGTGCCGCCAGTGGATCGGGCGTCGCCAGTGTCACTTCGCCTATACTCTTAGGGCGCAATAAACACATGTGGCAGGAATAACCGTGACCCAGATGGAGCTTGCGTGCATGATCGTCCAGCATGGCGACGACAAAGTGCAGTTGAATATCCGGTGCTGCCACGCTGGCATCGGTTTTTAAGAAGCCGCCGCCCTCAGCGCCATTGGACGATAGCATGCCGCGGCGTTGACTTTGATAGCGGCTGAATTCTCGTAACATGCGAATACTGCCACCCGCCGAAATACCCAGCAGATCTAAACTCTTTGCCCTGTATTTGAAAACAAAATCCGGATGATCCTGTAAATTCTGGCCGACGCCAGGCAAGTGATGAATGACCGGTATCCCCAATGCCTGTAAGGCTTTAGCGTCACCAACACCAGACAGCATCAATAATTGTGGGCTTTGGAAAGCGCCTGCCGCCAGTAAAATTTCGCGATTGGCGCGCAGTGTTTTGAGTGTGCCGTTTTGCATCATTTGCACACCAACAGCACGCTTTCCTTCAAACAAAATTTTCGTGACCTGACAACCGGTTTCTACTTTCAGGTTAGTGCGCTTACCCATATGCGGATGCAAATAGCCGCGTGCAGCAGTCCAACGTTCACCTTGATATTGCGTGACCTGATAGATGCCGACACCTTCTTGTTCCGCGCCATTGAAATCGGTGTTGACCGGGAATCCGGCTTGCTTTCCTGCTTCCACATACAAATGCGGGAACGGATTATCGCTGCGTAATTCACTGACTCGCAGAGGACCATCCTGACCGTGAAATTTCCCTCCATGGGTTTCATTGTTTTCAGAATGTTTAAAGTAGGGTAGTACATCATCGTATGACCAGCCAGTATTGCCTAACGCTGCCCAGTGGTCGTAATCGGCTTTATGGCCACGAATGTACACCATGGCATTCAGACCGGATGAGCCGCCCAGCATCTTGCCGCGCGGTTGATAACCACGACGTCCGTTTAGGCCTGGTTGAGGAACCGTTTCAAAAGCCCAGTTATTGAGTTTGGTTGGCAGCATTGCGACTACACCGATCGGTGTATTGACTACCCAACTGTCACCACCACCACCGGCTTCCAGCACCGTCACACTGATGCTGGGGTCTTCAGTCAGGCGTCCGGCGACCGCACAACCACCGGCACCACCACCGACCACGATGTAGTCACTGTTTTGATTCATAGAGTCTCCGTATTTTTATGGTGAAGACGGATGCAGGATTGTCGAGGTGTTTGTTCATGTCTAACAAACCCGGCGCAATCGTGCTCCGGCTTCTTTTTATGTTGCAGTGCAGTGTTGCTGAATCACGCTTTACCATGTACGGTAACAACTACGACTTGCGCAAATATACTAACGCTAGCAAGATCGTTTCACTTCAGCGCAAGAACGATATTAGTACGCCCGTTCAGATAAAGTAAGGACATTTGCTGCCACGTTGTTTGTGCAAGACACTGCGTGAAGAACAATGATGAGATAAATAATTTCCAACAATGCCAGTCAAGGTTTCCGACACCATTGCACCGTTGTTATCGGTGCAAGATGCAATTTTTCCGGCACACCCGTTCACGGGCTTGCTGGCGATTGCGCGTGAGCAAAACTGGCATGGTCCTGACTTATTCCCCGTATTTCAACAACAAAATGGCAGCCGGATTAGTTACTTGCAGGCACGTGAAGGCTTGCTGCAAGCGCGTCACTATGCCGGTGACGAGCTTTGTATCTGGTCGGGGGCACGAAAATCACTACCGCAATTAGGGCAGATGGCGCGTGGTATGCTGGCGCAGCCTACACTTTTGGACGCATTACAATTTGGTTTGAAATATCAGTTAATTGCTGGTTCTATGGTGCATTTGCAATTTGAAATGGGCAGCGTCTACTCAGCCCTGATTGCACACTCTTTGTTTGACGATGTGGAGTTGCAGGACTTTTTAGCAGTCGATCATTTACTCACAGCCGTCAATGCTGCGCGCGAATTGTGCGGACCAGCATTTCGCTTACGTCAGGTTGAATTGCGTGGGATGACCACGATCAATTTGGCTTTGTATGAGCATATGTTTGCTTGCCCTGTCGTGACGGGAGCCGATGTCAGCCGCGTTTTGATCACCAATGAAATATTGCAGTTGCCCTTAAAGTCACCTGATCTGACGATCGTGCAAGTAGCGGGTGCCGCTTGCGAGCAAGAGCTAGCCACAGTTGGTGCATTGGGACGACAAAGTTTGCTACGTATCTTGGTTGATCAACATTGTGAATTGCATAATGTAGAGCAAATGGCGCAAGCAATGGGAACCAGTCCACGTTCATTACAACGTTTGCTGGCGCGCGAAGGAACATCGTATTTTCAAATCATCGAAAACGTCAGGATTGATCGCGCCAAACGTTTATTGCAAACTGATCTGAGTCAGGAACAAATCGCAGAACAACTCGGCTATTCAGACGCTCGCAGTTTCAGGCGTGCATTCAAACGCTGGACTAATCTTAGTCCCGGTGAATATCACCAGTCGCGTAAGCTCAGTACAGTCCAGACTTAAGTGCCGTGAGCACAGTGCAGGGGGCTCCGTCCTGTCAATCTATGCCAATTTAACCGGACGATAAACGGGCAAATCAAACCAGAAAGTTGTCCCGTGTTCAGGACAACTGACGAAGAAAATCTCTCCCCGCATTTTTTCTATCAAGGTTTTGGCGATCGATAATCCCAGTCCGGTTCCGCCTTGTTGCCGTGTATTGGTACTGTCTGCCTGCGTAAATGGCTCAAAAATATGCGCCTGGAATTCTAACGGTATGCCAGATCCACGATCGCAAATTTCCATACGATAAGCATTGTCGGACTGGAATAGACGGATATTGACTTCTGCATCTTCCGGTGAGAATTTTGCGGCATTCGAGATCAGGTTGGTGATCACTTGCATTAAGCGGTCACTGTCACCTAGGCACCATGCTTGTGGCGCATCGATCGTCGAATCAGGAATCAGGCGTACATCTGCCACTAACGAGACGTGCAAATTTTTGGCGTAGGCGGTATTGGCTTCTATCGCCTGATATAACAGTGAGACCAAATCCACGGGCTCCGATTTGATACTCATTTTGCCATTGGCGAGTTTATCCATATCGAGGATGTCGTTGACCAGACCGATCAGGCGCTTACTGTTGGTGTTGGCAATACGTACCAATTGCTGAGCAGCCTCGGTGAGGGTGCCAGCGACACCAGATTCCAACAAACCGAGCGAGCCGCGTATCGATGTAAGTGGTGTACGCAGTTCATGACTGACCACGGAAATAAATTCGGTTTTGAGTTGATGCATACGCAGGCGGTCGCTGATGTCCATGGTGAACGCCACCCATTCTTGCTGGGAGTTTTCCAGATGATTGACACCAACTAATACAGGAATAGAGCGGCCATCCGCATGTTTAAGCATAATTTCAAACGACGAAGTGGTGCCAGTCGTTTGCAATTCGTTATACGCTTGCATGCAAATGTATTGATCGGATTCTGACATCAGACGACGCCAGAAATAACTCTCTTCGATGATTTGTTCCCTTGTATAGCCGCACAGTTGGCAAAAAACTTGATTCACGTCCAACAGGCGCTTACGTTGATTACCATGCACGATACCGATCAAGCTTGAATTCATCAGACGTTGCAAGCGACCTTCGCTATCACGCAAAGCATCGAGTGTGCGTCGTTGTTCAGTGATGTCTTCGATCATCCAGACCGTGCCCTTGTGGTAGGTCTCTGACGACAAAGCGCGACCAGCGACCCGAGCAAAAAATGCTTCACCGTTGGCGCGATGCAAGCGCCATTCAATTTCAACTAATTCGTCGGCAAGCAATTTCGGAATGACCGCATCCCCAAAGGCTTCATAGTCATCCAGATGTTGATATAAGAAAGAAGTTTTGACGCCTATCATTGATTGTGCATCAGGGAAACGGCAGAGTTCCGCTAGTGCCTGATTTGACCTCACAATCACATCATTGCTGACGAACATAATGCCCACCGGCGCATTGGCGATCAGAATTTCTAGTTCTCTGGCTAATTCTTTGTAGCGGTTTTTGCTGGCATTGAGGAGTTCCTGATTCAGCATCAATTCTTCTTCAATGCGCTTACGTTCAGTGATATCAATATGCGTGCCGACCATGCGCACTGCGCGTTGGTTAGTATCCCATTCGACTACCGCCCCGATCGACATAATCCAGCGCCATTCCCCGGCTTTATTTTTTTGTCGGAATTCAGCGTGGTAATCAATTGTTCCTCGAGAGGCGAAATGCTTTTGATACGCTTTTCTAAGATTTGCCACATCATCTTTATGTACGCCGTCAGACCAGAAATAATTCCAAAATTGCATAGAGTCTGGAAAATCCTCCGCAGAGTAACCAAGCATTTGCAGATATTCCGGACTGAAGGTACTTTTACCTGACTGTAAATTGATATCGTACAAGCCCTGATTCGAGGCTTTCATCACCAGCCGCATCTGCTGTTCGGCAGCGAGTAATTTTTGCTCCGTGAGTTTGCGTTCGGTATTGTCACTGATGAACCCATGCCATAACACGCTGCCGTCAGCGAGCCGCTCTGGTGTCGCGTCACCGACTAACCAACGTTCACCGCCATCAGCGCGTAGTACACGATATTCATGATGCCAGATGGTGAGTTCTGTCGCCGAACGGCGTATGCCGATGATCAAATAAGCCAGGTCATCCGGATGTATTTTGCGATACAAAATACTGGCATCATTAATTAGCTGCTCGGCTGTTATCTCAAACAATTGCTCAACGGCTGCGCTGACGTACTTGAAGGAAAATTGATGCTCAGAATAGCGTTGAAACTGGAAAAACATGCCCGGCAAAAAGCGCGAGAAATTATTCAGCAACGTGTGACTTTTTGCCAGCTCATCCTCGGTCAGTAATGCCGATATGGAAGAGTTGACCGCGATCAGGTTTGATTTTCCAGTCATAGCCTTACCCGCACAGTTTACTGATAGAAGGGAACACTAAGTTTGCGACCAATTGTCTGTAGTGCAAGCTTAGTGTGGCGTCACAAAAATCGTCGGTATTAAACCAGGACAAATGATGATACGTACAAAAACTACGTTTCGTTTTGCCTGTCAGCATTGGCGCATCGTTGCTTTATTATTTTACAATATAATTTTATTGGTGTTGAGTGACGATTTGGTTAAAAAAATCATAAATGCCTTGATCACTCATGCGGCGCGCATTCGAGAGTTCTCCCCCTTTTGATGCATACAATACAGTATTGTCTGGTTTTAACACCACTGCGGCAGGAATGCCTTTTTTGATTGGATTACCATAGCTGTTGGCCAGATCCAGATTTTTATCGAACTGACCGACATTCACTTTCACCACCACAAATTTGCTGGCAATTAAAGCCGCGCTTTGACCTTGCATAGATTTACTTAATTCCAGGCAATCTTTACACCAGTTCGCCCCAAAAATGACCAATACGTCTTTGTTGGTCGCTTTGGCTTCTGCCAGCGCTTTGGTGACCATTGCTGGCGCATCTGCTGCTTCATCATAAGGACGTGCGATGTCTGCATGTGCGGCATTGAAACTCAAGCTTAGAGCGAGACTGGCAAGTAAAGAGAGAATTTTTTTCATCATGAAGATCTAAAAAGAAAACAATAGCTAAATAGTGACGCAAATCAATCGTTTTGTCATTGGACATTCACTGATAAATACTGATTTTATATACAGTTATTTGCTTAATTTAGGCTAAAATAGGATATTCCTCTTCTACCCAATTCTCAGAATTGAAAAAAATCATCCATTGCGATTGTGATTGTTTTTACGCGTCCATAGAGATGCGGGATGATCCGTCTCTGCGCGGTCGTCCTTTGGCCGTTGGAGGAAGACCGGATCAGCGCGGTGTCGTGGCAACTTGTAACTATGAAGCGCGGCGCTTTGGAATACACTCAGCCATGCCGATGTCGCAGGCTATACGCCGTTGTCCGGATCTGGTGATATTGCCACCAGCGATGGAAAAATATCGCATTGCTTCACGCCAGATTTTAGCGATCTACCGCGATTACACTGACGCTGTCGAACCTTTGTCACTCGATGAAGCGTATCTGGATGTTAGCGAATCACCGCAACATCACGGTAGCGCAACGCTGATTGCCCACGAAATTCGTGCTCGCATTGCCGATACAGTAGGCATTACAGCTTCAGCCGGGGTCGCTCCAAATAAATTTCTCGCCAAAATTGCCAGTGACTGGAATAAACCGGATGGCATGTTTGTGATCTTGCCCGATCAGGTACACGATTTCGTTGCGACCTTACCGGTAAAACGACTTTTTGGGGTAGGCAAGGTCACGGCAGCTAAATTGCACAGTATGGGAATTATTAAGTGTAAGGATTTACTAACATGGTCATTGAGTGATCTGACTTTGCATTTTGGTAAGCTCGGAAACAACTTATATCAGCTTTGCCGGGGTATCGATTTACGTGAAGTCGACACCAGTTCCGAACGTAAATCGGTCAGCGTTGAAGAAACGTATACCAACGATTTGCCTGACTTGGCAGCTTGTGTGGCAGAAATGCCAGAGTTATACACATCCCTTGTACGGCGTGCCGATAGGGCGGGCGCTATTCCCCATATTCATAAACTCTTCGTGAAAATACGTTTTTCAGATTTTCGTGTCACCACGGTGGAATGTGTGGGCAAAAATATGAGTCAGGAAGTTTATGGGCAGTTATTGGAAACCGGCTTTGCTCGCCGACATTTACCGGTGAGGTTGTTGGGACTGGGGCTCAGGCTGGCTGAGACTGATAAAGTGAGCAGTGGGCAATTAACTTTGTTTTGACGACAAGCGGTGTAGTAAAAAGAGCCTGATATAAATTGAAGTAGCCGGATGATATCTTGGCTAATGCATGTATTTGTTTTTGAGTCTGTCCATTAATCCGGATTGCTTCACTTTTTCAAAAGCTTTACGGATTTTTCGTACCAGAACCGGATCGGTTTGTTTGTTCAGTGCGAAGTAATAGCTGCTTTTATCATCTAATACCAGCACAGGCTCTAGCTCGTTGGGTTTGCGTTTCTCTTTTTTCATCTGATACGCCGCGCTCCAATCCAGGGAAATGATCAGATCGATTCTGCCGACTAATAATTTTTTTAAATTTGATTCTCCCGTCGGCGCATAGTCTATTGCAGTCTCCGGCACATTATTATTTTTTAAAAACGTTTTTCCGGATGCCATTTCGCGAACCAGGCCAATTTTGTAATGAAAACTATCAGCGACAGTTTTGATTTCAATATCTGTGCGACTTTTGAGCTTAAATAAATAGATCTGCCTTGAACTGATAGGACCTATCCATTCAAAGAATTCCTCACGATCAGCAGTGCGAGTAGTAGAAAAAATTAGCGTATTTGGCTGCGTTGTCGCCATTTGATAAGCACGTGCCCAGGGCAAAATATTGACCGTTGATTTGATCTCCGCTTCTTGCAGAACCGCCTCAATGAGCTCAGTTGAATAGCCGGTGGCGACGCCGTGATCCTCGTAATTCAGTGGTGGTAATTCTTCAGTGACAATTGTCAATTCAGTAGCAAAAGCGCTACTCGCAGCGAGCGCAAATGCGCAGACGACAATTTGTTGATAAACAAGACGGGAAGTATAAAATGACATACGCCAATATTACACACGATGAATGAATAGAATATGACAAAAATGTATCCAGCAAAAATTGCTTCTCGATCGGCTCCCTATGAGAGAAGATAGAAGTTGAGTTTGACTTAGATAAAATACTCAATGCGCTGTGTTCTTGGATACGACACCAGGCTGTAATTGCAAAAAATACTGGTTTTCGAGTTGTTTGATGTTGAGTGTATTTAAACCTGCATTGAAAATTTTCTGCAAACGTAAACCACGAGCTGTATGCTGGAAGCAAATATGCATAGAAAAATTGGTCAGTTCCTTAGCGTGAAAGACAATATTCAGTTTGTCTTTGCTCAGACTGTTGTCCGTAATGAGCAACTGACGCAACACGTTTTTGTCGATCACAATCACGTCAACGCGACCAGCAAGTAGTTTTCTGACGTTACTGATATCTGAAGGGGCGGTGTCCGTCCGTATGATGCGTTGTTTGACCAGCGCGTCGAATTCTTCGCCATTCGCGTAGTCTTGTACCACGCCAATATAATAAAACTGTAAGTCTTGTAAGGTTTGCCAATCAAACAGTTTATTTTTTAGCGATGCAAAACCCACTGTGCTATTACCCAAAGTATTTGAGAAATAGCAGCTTTTCTCGCGCTCCTTCAAATAAAACGCCGGAAAATATCCGGCATAGTCCGCATCGTTTAAACCAACTTGTACCGTACGGCTCCATGGAAAATAATCAATACTGACCTCTGACTGACTTTTTTGCGCCGCCGCTTTCACTATCGCTGCAACAAATCCCTCGTCAGGTAATGATGGACTAACATAAGGAGACCAGTCTAAAGAGGACAAACGCAGACGGTCAACTGGCGCTGAGGCAGCAGTGATAGGCAGCGAAGTCAATATGACCGCCACGAATATTGCATTCAATAATGTGGGAAATCCACGCATAAATTTTTTCGACAGCTGGGTAGTCAGTGAGAAGGCACGCCAGAATTTGCTTCCTGCTCTGCTTTTTTATAAGCTTGGGATTCTCTTATCTCCGTGATGTTAATTCAAAGTAACAATGTCGCATCTGATCATGAGCATTGCCGACAGATAATATAAGCCAGACTAAGATTAAAAATGTACCTTCAGAACAACAAATGCAAGACGAAAGGACAGTACAAGCCTATTTCACAGGAACCAACAGCATGCCAACGCCTTAGTTTCAGTTGGGCTGTGCTGCTATCCGGCATCAAGGGGCTGATGCACCACCACATTCTCACCTGCACGGGAATGACACATTACAGCTTGGCGGTTGGATGACAGATATCGCATTGCAACAAATTGGCACTTCGTCATCCTCCGCGAAGGCGAGGACACAGTTCTGCGAGAGAAGCTATAAAAAATGGCCTCACCGGGAATAGTAGCAAGGCCAAACTCGTGTCGGAATAATCAATTCAATTACTATCCGACACCTTTTTTATGCATTGAACACGTGCTTACTTAAAATCACCTGCAAAAACACGTACCATTTTTTCGTAAGCCAGATACTTTTGCATTGCTGTTTTGAGATCGGCTACAGTGAGCGCAGATATTTTTCTCTCGACTTCAGTACTGTGTTGCATATTCAGTCCCAAGAACAAGTTACTGGCGAGATTTTGAGCTAGCAGATTGTCCTGACTGCGTTCTAGCTGACGTTCTTGCAAATAGCTTTTTTTGCCATCTTCTAATTCCGCGGCTGTGAAGCCGTCCTTGACTGCTTTGTTGATCTCTTCACGCATACCGGTTTCTAGCTTTTCGCGATTTTGCGGAGCGTAGATCGCATAGGCAGAGAAACTGCTTACCTCGTCAAGATACGCTGCAGAATACGAGGAGCCACCACCATAGCTGATCCCATCTTTTTGACGTATGCGATTAAAAATACGTGAGTTCACATTGCCACCGAGCAGATAGTTAGCCATGACGAGTGCTGGATAATCAGGATTTTGTGCGCTGGTCGGCACGCTCAAATTGGCAAAGAAAAATGCGTTTGCTTTGTCTGGCGTCGCAATACGTTGATCTTTGCCTTGAGTCGCGTTGTAGACCTTATTCAGGCGTTGGAAATCGTGACCAGCTTTCCATGCGCCAAACGCAGATGCTAATTGGCCTTTGACCGCATTCGCATCAAACTCACCTACAACGGCAACTTGTGCCTGATTCGTTTGATTAATGCCATAGAAATCCTTCCAGAAAGCACGAACATCCGCCAACTTAGCCTTCTTTAAACCTGAGATTTTTTCAGTAATACTTTGATAACGACGTGGGTCACCAGCTGGCCAGCTATTGTTCGCCTGACGTACCGCATCAATAGCCAATGCCTGCGGATCTTTACTGGATTCTTCCAGTTGCGCCAATTGTGCGTTCACCAGTTGAGTAAATTCTGTTTCATTGAACGCGGGTTGACGCAAGGCATCGTGCACCAATTCCAACACGCGTGGCAAATTGTCACGTACAGTTTCCAGTGTCACGTTGACATTCCCGGCACCGCCAGTGATTTGCAACTTGGCTTTGAGCTTATCGAGTTCTTCGGTGAATGCCTGATGACTGAGTTTTTCAGTTCCACGATTAAGCATTGCTGCTGCTAATTCAGCATTCAATGCCTGATCTTTGAGGCTTTGTGCATCGCCCAGATATAGGTTCATTGCCATGACGACAGTATTGCCACGTGTGGTTTTCGGCAACAACGCATATTTCAGACCATTGCCGAGTGAACCAGTCTGGGTACGTTTATCAATGTTGGCTGTTGAACTATCGAAGACTTCGGCCTGAGCAATTGCTGCACCAGGTTTGAAGGTTTTGATTTGTTCTGTCACGTTGACCTTGGCTGGCGCTGGTACACGCTCTGGTTTCGCTTCAGGAATAAAACTGCCAGTAGTACGATTGCTGGTTTTCAGCCAGGTTGTTGCTACTCTTTGAACGTCAGCGACGGTCAGCGCATTGACGCGATCGCGGAACAACAAGAATAAACGCCAGTCGCCGGAAGCGATGTTGTCCGACAAAGCCACCGCGAATTTTTCAGGATCATTAAATATTTGTGCCAGATCCGAATTCAGTTTTGCTTTTGCGCGGGCTAATTCTTCTTCAGTGACCGGTTGTTGTGCAAAACCTTCTATCGTACTGACCATGATTTTCTTCGCCTCGGCAGTATCTTGATCAGAGCGCAGATTCGCGCCGATCAGCAAAAAGCCTGGCTCATCCAGATTGGCAGCGTATGGGAAGACATCAACGGTTTTCTTTGCTTCGACCAGAGCTTTGTATAAGCGACCATTTGGGCTGTCAGCAAGAATTAATGCAAGAGCTTCAGTCGCTGCGTAGTCTGGATCTGCTGCAGGCATGGTGTGATACATGGCCACCACAGCAGGTGATTCACCAACACGGCGCACTGTGACATCGCGTTCACCATCTTGTGTCGGATCAAGAGTGTAGGTTGGTTCAATTACACGTTTAGGGCGTGGGATTTTACCAAAATGTTGGGCCACTAATTGTAAGACCTGGTTTGCGTCAAATGCGCCTGCGACCGTTAGCGTCGCATTGTCTGGCTGATAGTATTTGCGCCAGAACGCTTGTAAATGCGGGATATTGACGTTTTCTACGTCAGTGCGTGCACCTATCGTATCTTTGCCATAGTTATGCCATTGATACGCGCTGGAAGTGACACGCTGCATTAGCATGCCGATAGACGAATTTTCGTTTTTCTCCATCTCATTTCTGACCACCGAAAATTCAGTTTTCAGATCTTCGCCAGAAATGCGTGAATTCACCATGCGATCCGCTTCCATGGAAAGCGCCCATTTCAGGGTTTCTGGTTTTGCTGCAAAAGTTTCATAGTAGTTCGTGCGGTCATAGGAGGTCGTGCCGTTAAATTGCACGCCACGTTGCGACATTTCTTCCCACAAGCGCGGATGCTGCTTACTACCTTTAAACATCAGGTGCTCTAACAAATGCGCCATTCCGGTTTCACCGTAGTTCTCATGGCGTGAACCGACGCGGTAAGTGATGTTGACCGTGGTGCTTGGTTTGCTGGCGTCCGGTACTAACAGAACTTTTAAACCATTCTGTAACACGTACTCATTAATGCCTTCGACGTTTCGTACCAACTGTATCCCCGCAGGCATTTTTGCCGTCGCTGTCATGGAAGGCGACGACTCAGAGGCAATAACAGGCACATGTATCAAACCACCAAAAGCAAATGCCAAAGATAAACTGACAGCGGATAGCGAGAAACGAGAAGACATCATAGAACACCTTTTTGAAGTTGAAATATGGACTAAATTTATCCCACTTCCTACAAGCTGGCAGCCTTTGTCGGGCTGTGTTTTAAAACAGGTAAAGTTAGCTCTATTTAAAATTTAAATTTAAAATTAAAATTATTTAATAACAACAAGTCGAAAGAGTGTAGCAGACCAAAAGTGCGATTGTGGAAGCAAATATATTTAGTTTGCGCGCACATCACAGTTAACAAGATTTGACGTTACGTGTATAAAATACAAACTTCAGGAGAGATTTGAACGAATCACTTCGCTTATGGAAGTAAAAAGGGGAGCGGCTGGTGCGACCGACAGGAATCGAACCTGTATTGCGAGCTTCGGAAACTCGTATCCTATCCGTTGGAAGACGGTCGCACTGGACTCATTTCTGAGGTTCGCAATTGTAGCTGTTTAAGTGCAATTTTGCATTGTACCAAACGCAATATTTTTGATAATTAGCGAAACTAAGCAATATTTTAGAGTTTTGTATCGTTTTGATAGCCGAAAGCGAGTGAAATCGAACTCAATGCCTTGTGTAAAAAAGGGGAAAAAGTCCGGTTTTGAGTAACGTTTATCGATACGGAAAAGGGTAACCAAGGGAGTGATTGCAGAACTGTTATCGTACTGCACAATGAAATTCACTGATGCAAATCAGACAAACCATGCATTTATACGCAAAGCTTGATCTTTTGGTTCTATAATCCAAAACTTTGGTGTCAGTTGATTTGTATCACTGGCAAGCAACCGGGATGACCATTTCATTTGCAAAGAGGAAACCATGAGCGAAGCGCACGACGAACACGAATCAGTGATTAAAACACCTAAACAACTCATCGCCGCAGTTCTCGCAGGATTTCTGGTTCCTATCATTGCGATTGTTTTGTTAGTGCAATACGTTTCCAACGATAAAAAAGTCGGTGCCGGTTCTTCTGCTCTGACCGCCGAAGCAGTTGCAGCACGTATTCAACCTGTGGCTGACGAAGGATTCACCTTCAAAGACACTAGCGGCCCTAAACAATTACAGTCTGGCGAAGCTGTCTACAAAATGGTTTGTTCTGCTTGCCATAGCACTGGTGCTGCAGGTGCACCGAAATTTGCAGATGCCGGCTCTTGGGGGCCGCGTCTTGCGCAAGGGTATGATACCTTGTTGAAACATGCGGTTGAAGGCATTCGCGCCATGCCAGCTAAAGGTGGTAACCCAGATCTCGATGACGTAGAAGTCGCCCGTGCTGTGGTTCATATGGCGAACGCAAGTGGTGGACAGTTTAAAGAACCAGAAGTAAAAGTGGCAGCAGCTCCGGCTGATGCTCCGGCAAAATAAAAAAAATCTACTTTCATCAGACAACACTTTTAAGTAATTCTGATGGTATAGCTGACAATAATAAAGAAAAAAGCTGAGTCTCCCATGCGGAGCCTCAGCTTTTTTCGTTTAAGCCTGCGAAGAACTCGCATAAAGCATTCTTACTGGCGTAGTTGGACAGGAGTGATTGTTTCCAACCTTAACGGCATCGCCGCTGATCTGAAATCTTAATAGTTTTATTCTTTCGTGACTCCTGACAACGACGGCTGCAAGGTTGTGTTTTTTCTTGTTTGTTATGTTCACCTTGAAGTAACAACGCAAAGTTGCTGATGGCGTGTTGGTTCGCATAAATTTTCCCAAAAAGTACGAAAAACCAACAACCATCGTTACAAAGTGTAATTAAACGTGAGTTTATACATCCTAATAAATGACAATACGGCGCACTCAATAGGTTCATTTTCACGCATTATTTTACGTTTTGATAATCGTATCCAATTGAATAAAAATTAGAAAATTGCTGTATCTAAGTGGTTAAGTATTGGCAATTAGTATTTTTAAAAAATATTGTTATGTTTTCTCACTGTTCTTTCGCATACTAAAAATATGGACAATGAAGATAGAAACCAGAGGTTTTTTGATGGCGGGAATATTCAAAACTAGAAATATTAATTTTTATTTAATATTAGTGCCGTTGACAACAACTGATACTAAATGCTTCCATAAGATATAAATATTTTTTCAGAAATTGTTTGGTGAAGTGCAGTTTTTAAGAAATGCGTTGTGCTTAATCACCGTTGAATCACTTCAAAAATAAAGAGAAATATTTGTAAAAGATAGATAGATGAAAGAAGCATTAAAAAACTTAAAAAAACATCGGGAAAATCATAGGAGGAGTTGAGTGATGGTGGAGAAAAAATTATCCAGATCGGTACGTTTGCTGTTTGTTAGTGGTGTCGCGATCGGTGCAATGGCACAGCCAGCATTGGCGCAGCAAACCGCGCCAGAAGCGCAAAGAGTAGAAATTACAGGTTCATCAATCAAGCGCGTAGAAAGTGAAGGCGTGCTGCCAGTCACGGTAATGAAGCGTGAGGACATTGAACGTACCGGCGCAACCACTGCGCAAGACCTGGTGAATATGATCCCGGGTAACTTTGGCGGTAGCGTAGTCGCTAATAATGTGGGTGCAACTGGTGCACCTTCGACCGCTAACTTACGTGGTATCGGTTCGCAATACACGCTTGTATTATTAAACGGTCGCCGCCTCGCAAACTATGCAATCGGTAGCAATCCCGTCGACTTAAATAGCATTCCCTTGTCTGCGATTGAAAGAATTGAAGTGTTGCGCGATGGCGCTTCTGCGATTTACGGTGCAGATGCTATCGCTGGTGTGATTAACTTTATCCTTAAGAAAAATTATCAAGGTTTAGAAGCATCGTTTTACGGCACCAAAGTCGATCAAGGTAATGGTGACACGCGCAGTTTTAATGTGCTGGGCGGATACGGTGACTTAAACGTTCAAGGCTTTAATATTTTATTAAGTGCCAACCACGAAACGGATGATGCACTGAAGGCGAAAGATCGTGCTTTCGCTGCCACCGCAGTTCGTCCTGATCTGGGTATTAACAAGGCGTCACCCCGCAACGGCGTTCCAAATTTCAATTTTACGGACACCTTGGGTAATAGTTACACGGGTGTCAACCCATACCGTTACAACGGATGTAACAATCCCGCATTTGGCTTGGTGGTTCGGGATGCGCAATCGTGCGGAACAGATTACGTCAAATATATTGACCTTATTCCAAAACAAACACACGACAATATCGTCGCACGTGGCGTTCTGAAAATAAACGATGACCATGAGTTATATGGTGAAGTAACGCATACAAAAGACAATGTCGTGGCAACCTACTCACCGGCGCCTTATACAGTCAATATGACTTATCCGGCAAATGGGCGTTTTTATCCAAGCTCATTCACCATTCCAGCAGGATATACAGTTCCAGCAGGAACAACCTATACCTTGCCAAATGGAACCGTGTTGCCAGGCGGTACCGTGTTGCAAAATAATGTCGTGGTTACACCTACAGGACCGATGTCAGGAACGTGGCGTACCGTTGCTGGAGGTGGTCGTCAGGATATTACTGATACCAAGAGCCTACGTGTGTTAGTTGGTTCACGCGGTGTGATCGGCGGTTGGGACTACGATACCGCATTTTCTTATTCTAAAAATGAAGTGTCGATCAGTTTTGGTAACGGGCAATTCTCTTATGCAAAATTGACACCTTTGGTTAATGCCGGATCCATTAATGTCTTTGGTGCGCAAGATTCAACCAGCCTGGCTTTGTTAAATGGTGCACAACTTAACGGTCAATTTGAAAACAATGGTTCATCGGTCGCCAAAGAATTTGACGCCCGTATTTCCAAAGAAATCATGCAAAATAGCTACGGTGCGGTTGGATTAGCACTTGGCATCAATTACCGTAAAGAGGATTTGAATCAGTTCTCAGGACAAATACTTGCAAGTGGTGATCAGGTAGGTGGCAATGGCCCGGTACCGAGTGTGACAGGCAATCGCAATGTGCTCGGTTTGTTTTCAGAGGCAACTATTCCAGTCTACAAAGACTTAGAGGCGAGCGTTGCAGCGCGTTATGATTCCTACAAAAATAGCTACGGTACGTCGTTCAATAAGCTGAGTCCTAAAATAGGTTTTACGTATAAGCCATCTTCGACCATGCTGGCGCGCGTTTCGTACGGCACTGGATTCCGCGCACCGACTTTGTACCAGGCCTTGCGTCCATTTACGACTGGCAACAACACGAACGGTAATTTTAGTGATCCGGTTCGTTGCCCGGGTGGTGTACCGATTAGCAATGGCAATCCAGTCGGAAATCTGCAGGACGAATGTAATGTGCAGTTAAATATTGCGCAGTCTGGAAATGCAAACCTGGCACCAGAAAAGTCGAAGCAATATTCTTTAGGTCTGGTATTTCAGCCTAGTTCCCACTTCAGCGGATCGATTGATTATTGGAGCGTAACGATTGACAACGCGATCGTACAATTAAGTGAAAACTCCGTTTTGGGCAATCCATCAGCCTATACGAATCAGTACTATCGTTATGATCCAGCGCAGTTTCCACAAGGTTGGGTTGATGATGGAAAGCAAACGGGAGCGATCAAAGGAAGTACCAACCCTAACTTCCCATTGGCTTATATTTCTTTGCCAAACGTGAATGCGGGTAGTTTCTTTGCATCAGGCATCGATCTGAATCTGAACTACAAACAAAAGCTTGAATCAGTTGGTCAGTTCACGGTCAATTTTGATGGTACTTTGTTTACGAAGCATGGTTATCAGTATCAAGGGCTGGCTTCTGTCAGCGACTTGGGCGGCTATAAAGATTTTGGTCCAGCACCAAGATGGCGTCATATGATCACCCTGGCGTTTAATCGTGGCGTGTGGGCAGCTTCTATTACTGATAATTACACAGCGGGCTACAATGATTTTACTAACCCGACAGCATTAGGTTCACCAAACTATCCTAATGAGAGAAAAGTCGCTGCGTACAATACATTTGATGCCACCTTGGGTTGGAGCGGTGTGAAGAATTTAGACATTGCTTTGGGGATTAAAAATATCTTTAATACCGATCCACCAGCTTCACGTACCGAGGCCAATTTCCAAACGGGTTACGATGCTACATTCACTAATCCTTTGGGACGTGCTTTCTATCTGCGTGGTCGATACAAGTTCTTCTGATAGCTGACCAACATTAGTTGCATAAAATATATAAAATGCATCAAAAAAGACGCTGATAATTTGTCAGCGTCTTTTTTTTCGACCTCAGGCAAAAAAGAAGCTGTTTCTTTTTAGAGTAAGTGATGCGAAGTTCTATGCGGCAACATTTTTTGTTGCAATTTAGCGACAAAAAGCCGCTTCAATGTCCAATTGAAAAAGCAATCATTTTTTTTGTCAAATTCTATCGTGTTCATAATGTTGTGTAATCCGCACTAATATGGTGCGCGACGATGTAACGTAGTTTTACGCATAAGCCCGCAACAAATTCGATGAACCATGTAAATCATTAACAAAATCTATTTGATGCGAGAGTTATCATGAAGATTATTTGGAATGAAAAGAATTTTTCTAATTCTAGAATTACAAATCGTGCCCTAGCATTGCTTCCTATACCTATGAATTAAGAAAAAAAAGCGCCATTTTGTGACAAAAAAAGGTGGTTGTCAGGCGAGATCGGTGTGGTTTTTTTGAATAAAAAAAAAAGACCTGCTTGACATGTATTTGTTCAAAATGTTCCTATAGTGCATAAATATTTTTTCATAATTTGGTCACATATATCTGTGCACCAAAAATTTGACTCAAAATTGTCTGATGAAATGTTTGTAAAAATTTTCTGTATTTGAAGATTGATATTCAGTACAAAAAGCTGGTTACGTCTAAAAGCGTAAACTTAAAAAACTTAGGAGGAGTACTCATATGGTCGAAAAAATTTTAGCGAAGTCAGTTCGTCTGATGTTCGTTGGAGGCGTTGCAGTTACTGCGTTTGCGCAAACTGCAATGGCTCAAGAAGCAGCACAAGCCGTACAACGAGTCGAAGTGACTGGTTCGTCCTTAAAACGTGTTGATTCTGAAACAGCACTGCCAGTCACTGTTGTGACTAAGACAGAAATCGATCGTCTTGGTGTTACAAGCACACAAGAATTGCTTTCTACCATTACTGCTATCGCATCTGCAGGTAGTACAACCAATGCAGCTGGCGCAGGTAATTCTACCGGTGGTCTCTCCTCTATCTCTTTGCGCGGTATTGGTGATGCCCGTACTTTGGTGTTGGTCAATGGTCGCCGTTTAGCGACGTTTGCTAATGGTGGCGGTGCCGTCAATATTAACGTCATTCCTCTGGCGGCAATTGAACGTGTTGAAGTGCTGAAAGACGGCGCTTCAGGCATCTATGGTAGTGATGCGATGGCGGGTGTGGTTAACTTCATTTTGAAGAAAAAATATGAAGGTATCGAGGTTAGCAGCCAACTCGGTTCCCCAACCAATAGCGGTGGCGGTCAAAATGGACGTGCTTCGATTGTTGCTGGTTTCGATAATGACAATGGCTTAAATGGCGTTATTTCGGGTTCTTACGAAAAAGCAAAAGCGCTGTTTGGTAAGGATCGTGCATACGCTAATACAGCGACAAGAATTCCGTTCTACTCTTCCGGTGCAACTGGGCAGGGTAATATTCAAGGTGGTTGGACCGTCGGCGGCGGTATGGATCAAGCGACTGGCGGTAGTGGTATTGGTAACCCGTTGGCTGCAACGAACCAATGCGGCACTATTGGCATGTCAAAGCTCACCAAATCCGGTGGCAAGATTCCATATTGCGCCTATGACAGCGGCCCAGACGTAGGTTTGACTCCAGATCGCGAGTTGCTCAGTGTTTCCGGTAGCCTGAACTACAAAGTCAATGCCAATGTTGAATTGTTTGCCGATGGTTTGTTCTCTCGCAGCAAAGTGACACAAACATACCAAGCGTCTCCAGCACGTAGTGATTTCTTTGATGGCGACTCTTTATTCGACGCGCAAAAAGTTGAAAAAGCGTTGTTGATTTATCCAACGAATCCAGTTTACAACTCAATCGCTGTTCCTTACCTGAATTCTATCGGTAAAGGTGCGTTGATTGGTCAACCGCTGGCTATTACTGCACGTGTCAAAGATTTTGGCCCACGTTCTGGTGTTGATACAGCAGACCAATATCGTATGCTTATTGGCGCCAAAGGTACGATTGCAGATCAGGATTACGAAGTTGCCTATGCAACAAATCAGTCCAAATTGACTAGCGCCGTAACTTCTGGCTATTTCTCACAAGTTGGTTACGCAAAAGCGATCAATGATGTCAATAGCAACTGGAACCCATGGGCACCAGGTGGCGTTCAGAATCCAGCTTTGACTTCCGCGATTCAAGCGGCGAAGTTTAGTGGTGACTATCTGACACAAACATCGAAAAACAACACGTTCGATGCAAAAATCACAGGCGAGTTGTTGAAGCTTGGTGAATCTACCTGGCAATATGCTGCAGGTGTTCAGTCAACAAAAGAATCGATCAATTTCAATCCAAGTGCTGCGTATCAGGCAGGTGACATCGCTGGTTTGGGTGGTGCAGTTGTACCACTGGATAAAAGCCGCACAGTCAACTCTCTGTTTGGTGAGTTGAACATTCCATTGTTGAAAAACCTCGATGGTAATTTGTCCGCTCGTAGCGATCGTTATAATGACGTTGGTAATACAACGAATTACAAAGCGAACTTCCGTTACCAGCCAACGAAGGAAATCTTGTTCCGTACGTCTTATGGTAGTGGTTTCCGTGCACCAACGCTGAATGATCTGTGGTATCCACAAACAGTTGGTTCGTCAGGTCAGTTTAACGATAACGGCCCTGGCGGTAGTGGTCAGACCAATATTCAAATTGGTAATGAAACAACCGGCGGTAACCCTAACCTGCAACCAGAAAAATCCAAACAATTTTCTGTTGGTGTTGTATTGCAACCAACGAATAACTTGAGTCTCGGTGCAGATTTCTTCCGTATCAGAATCAGCAACTATATTTCTGCTCCTTCTGAGCAAGAAGTTGTTGATGGCTACCGCCGTGGCGATCCAGCCTATAAAGGTTTAGTAACTATCGATGCAGGTAATAATATTACTGCTATGAAAGTTGTTACTGCCAATGCGGGTACTGCCGACGTTCAAGGTCTGGACGTGTTTGCTAACTGGAAGGATAAATTTGCGTTCGGCGGTATGAACGTGAATTTCAACGGCACTTACATGCACAAGTTTGATCAAACTTCGCCTGGCGGTGTGTTGTATGGCAAAGTCGGCACATTGGTCAATGACGTGAGTGGTGTTGCAACACCAGTCGTGGGTGCAAAAGACGGTGGCGTAATTATGCGTTGGAAACATCAAGTGGCTGTCACATGGTCACGTGATGTGTGGGAATCCACCATCGTTCAAAACTTCTCTTCTGGTTACAGAACACCAAATAATTTGAATGGTGATCCTAATTACATCAGCGCATTCCAAACCTTTGATTTGAACGTTAAGTACAAAGGCATCAAAAATGCAACCTTGTCCGCAGGTTTGAAAAACATATTTGACAGACATCCAGACACGTTTATTCCTGCAAGTAACCAGTTCCAAAGCGGATACGATATCTACCAATATGATCCAAATGGCAGATTCGTCTATGTTGCTGCAACTTATAAGTTTAAATAATTAAACTTAGTACGACGAGATAGTAGTTTGAAAGACCTGCATCCTGATGCAGGTCTTCAGTCTCAAAAAAAAGCCCGCTTTGTTTCAAAGCGGGCTTTTTTACATTGAAATTCTGGACAAAATATCTGCCTTTTCATTTTGACAGAGAGAGTGTAGGAAGGACTTGGCGATCTATATAAAACAACTAAATGGGGTCAGTTCAGTCAACGCAAGGGGCGCTTATATCTTACTGTGTACCAACTTACCCGCCGCATAAGTCGCCTCGATACAGCGGTCATCTCCCAGCATGGCGAGAACAAATAATTGCTCTTCCAAAGAATTGATATGCGCACTGCGCCGTGCAAGTAACGGCGTGGCTTTGGGATCGACGATAATAAAATCGGCTTCGTTTCCGGATTGAAAACTGCCGATGGAATTTTCTAGTTGCATGGCACGTGCGGCTCCCAAGGTTGCGGTGAAAAACATACGGGAGGCGGGCAAATAGCGACCACCCATGCGCGCAACCTTGTAGGTTTCATTCATCGTTTGTAGCATCGAGAACGATGTTCCGCCACCGACGTCAGTGGCAATTGATAAAGGCACTTTCGCGGCTTCGGCTTTATCAAAATCAAACAAGCCGCTACCTAAAAATAAGTTCGATGTCGGGCACAGCGCTACTGCGGATTGCGTTTCCGCCATGCGTCGTCTGTCTTCATCATCGAGCCAGATGCAATGCGCATACATCGCGCGTGGCCGCATCAGACCGACCTGGTCGTAGATATCCAGGTAGCTGCGGGCATTGGGGAACAGTGATCTGGCCCATGCACATTCATCTTTATTTTCCGCGACGTGTGTCTGAATAAAGGTGTCAGGATATTGCTTTGCCAATTCTCCAGCCAGATGCAATTGTTCGGGCGTTGAGGTCGGCGCAAAGCGTGGCGTAATCGCATATAACTGGCGACCTTGGTTATGCCATCGTTGTATCAATGCTTCGCTATCGCGCGCGCTGCTTTCTGCGGTGTCCTGTAAGAATTCCGGACAATGTCTGTCCATCATGACCTTGCCAGCGACCATACGCAAATTACGTTGTTCACTTTGCGTAAAAAAAGCGTCGACGGACTCTGGATGTACCGTGCAATACACCATTGCCGTGGTGGTGCCACAGCGTAGCAATTCATCCAAAAAAAACGAAGCGACATCATTCGCGTGCGCTGGATTTTGGAATTGTCTTTCTGTCGGAAACGTATATTGCTCCAGCCACGGTAATAAACCCGGTGCTGGCGACGCGATCATATCCGTTTGTGGATAGTGAATATGCGTATCAATAAAACCTGGCATAATGATTTTGCCTGGGTGATGTTGCACCGTCAGTTCATCAGGAACCAGATGTTTTAAAGCAGCATAGTCTCCAGCTGCGGCGATTTTTTCTCCCTCCAATAACAGCAAACCATCGGCATGCCAATGGATACCGTCCTCCGTCAATGCCGGATCGTCGGTGTAATGTAAAAGGCTGGCGCGCAAGGCAAGAGTGATAGTCATGGATTTACTGAGATTACAAAGTTTGTACTGCCGTCACAGCACGCAAAATGGCTTCGCTGGTAGCAGGTGCAGTGAGCGGTGGATTGATTTTACCGTCAGCAACGCTGGCGATCGCATCGCGAATGGCAAAGAAGACTGAGAATGGTAACAGCAACGGCGGTTCACCAACGGCTTTTGAACGATGGATGCTGTCAGCGACATTGGTGTTTTTAAATAAACGTACGCGGAAGTCTTCCGGACAATCAGAAATCGCCGGAATTTTATACGTTGACGGTGCATGCGTGGTCAATTTGCCGTTGGCATTCCAGACTAATTCTTCCGTAGTCAACCAACCCATGCCTTGAATAAACGCGCCTTCTACCTGGCCAACATCAATCGCAGGATTCAGGGAATTGCCCGCATCATACAAAGCATCGGCGCGCAGTAATTTCCATTCACCAGTCAAGGTATCGACAATGACTTCAGACACCGCCGCACCATAAGCGTAATAAGAAAACGGGCTGCCAGTCATGGTCTTACTATCCCATTGCAAATGCGGTGTGGCGTAAAAGCCATCGGACCACAATTGTACGCGGGCAAAATAAGCTTTATTGACGACCTCTTCAAACGCAATGCCGGAGCCATTACAGTAAATCTGTCCATCAGAAAATCGCACGTCAGCAACATTGCCACCGTAAGTTTTTACCGCAAATTCAGACAGCCGTTCGCGTATCTGACGTGCTGCATCCTGCGCCGCTTTACCATTGAGATCAGCACCTGTTGACGCCGCCGTGGCCGAGGTATTGGCAATCTTTGTCGTATCGGTCGCACTCACGCGAACCTGAGAGAGTGGTACGCCAAGCTCATGGGCCACAACTTGTGCTACCTTGGTGTTCAAGCCTTGTCCCATTTCGGTGCCACCATGATTAACCAGCACCGATCCATCAAGGTATACATGAACTAACGCACCCGCTTGATTCAAGTGTGTGACGTTAAACGCGATGCCAAATTTATGGGGTGTCAGCGCCAGCCCTTTTTTTAGAATGGGGCTTTGCGCATTAAATTCATTGATCGCGAGTCGACGCGCACGATAGCTGCTACTCGCTTCAATCTCAGCGACTAATTCATGGATGATATTGTCAGCGACCTTCTGGCCGTAATGCGTGACGTTTCTACCTTCGGCATCATTGCGACCATAGAAATTTAACTTGCGCACATCGAGCGCATCTTGTCCCAATAAGCGCGCGATTTCATCGATGACGTATTCAATCAGGATCGCACCTTGTGGCCCACCAAAGCCGCGGAACGCGGTATTCGATTGGGTATTGGTTTTGCCACACATCGCGCGAATATCGACATTTGACAGGTAGTAAGTGTTATCGACATGGCAGACAGCACGGGTCGCTACCGGCCCCGATAAGTCTGCCGAAAAACCAGCGCGAGACACCATCTCAAATCTCGCACCGAGGATTAAGCCTTGCTCATCGTAAGCAACGTCATACTCGTAGTGAAATTCATGACGCTTACCGGTGACCATCATGTCATCGTCGCGATCTGCACGTAACTTAATCGGGCGCTTTAAATGGAAAGCACACAAGGCTGCTGCCGCTGCCCACAGACCCGATTGTGATTCTTTGCCGCCAAAACCACCACCCATACGCCGACATTCGACCTGCACGCTATGCGACGGTATGGCCAACGCATGCGCGACAATGTGCTGCATTTCACTTGGATGTTGAGTCGAACACATGACCGCCATTCCGTTTGCTTCTTTTGGAATCGCATACGCGATTTGGCCTTCGAGATAAAACTGTTCCTGCCCACCCACTTGCCAGCTACCCCGAATGCGATTCGGTGCTTTTTCCAGCGCTTGCTGCGCATCCCCGCGTGATAAAGACATTGGTGGCAGGACATAGGATTCGGCATCGCGTGCGGCTCGCGGATGTAGGATGGGTGTCAAAGTTTCGTAGTCAATTTTTCCAAGGCGCGCTGCGCGGCGTGCATGATCGTGGCTGTGGGCGACAACGACAAACACTGGTTGACCGACATATTCGACTTTGCCATTGGCAAGAATCGGATCATCTTTGATAATCGGACCGCATTCATTGGTGCCGGGAAAGTCCTTTGCTGTATAGACGGCGACGACGCCATCGGCCGCGCGAACCGCATCCAGATTGATGTTGTTAATTTTTGCATGTGCCTGCGTCGATAAGCCGAGCGCTGCATGCAAGGTGCCTTGCAATTCCGGTAAATCATCGGTGTAGTTAGCCGTGCCGCAAACGTGTAATACCGCAGATTCATGCGGATGTGGTTTGCCGACTTCTGCCCAAGGTGCTGATGTATTTGTTTGTGCCAGATCTTTCATTTTGCCTCCGCCGCATTCATATTCGCACTCGCAAAGGCATTCACACTTTGCGTGGTAAGCGGCGAATCCGGGCGGGTTTCCAGCCAGAAACGACGCAATAAATTCTGTGCAGTTTGCAAACGGTAACCGGCGGATGCACGCATATCTGACAAAGGTGCGTAATCTTCCGCCAGGGTAGTCATGGCGGCATTCAGACTGGCTTCATTCCATGTCTGTTGATTGAGGGCCATTTCAGTTTTCTGTGCACGTTTTGGTGTCGCAGCCATACCGCCAAAAGCGATACGCACATTACTTAAACGGTCACCTATCAGGTCTGCCGAAAAAGCAGCGCAAACTGCTGAAATATCCTGATCAAAACGCTTCGCTAATTTATAAGTGCGAAAAATCAGATTCGCGCGCGGTAAGGGAATACGTACCGCAGAGACGATTTCATCTGCTTGCAGATCTTTCTTTTGATACGCGAGATAAAAATCTTCTAAGGCCAGTTCTCGTTCACCAGCACCACCATGTAAAACGACACGGCTGCCTAAGGCAATCAGCCATGGCATAGAATCACCAATCGGTGAACCGTTGGCTACATTGCCGCCAAGCGTACCTGCGTGACGTATCGGCAATGAGGCAAAGCGCTGCCATAGATCATTTAATTCTTGCGGATAGTGCTGGCAAATATGGCGATATGCATCATCAAGGCTGACTGCAGCACCAATTTTTAACGTGTCATTTTCTTCGCTGATCTGTTGTAATTCTACGACTTTACCAAGATAAATAATATGACCTAAATCGCGGAATTGCTTGGTCACCCAGATACCAATGTCCGTACCACCTGCCAACAGGCAGGCTTGTGGATAGGTCTTGCGCAACGCAATTAAGTCGCTCAGCGTGCGTGGGGCAAAGAAATGTTGACCAGCGTGAACGTAGTCGAGGGTGTCGGTCTGCTCGAGGGTGTTTAATATCTGCAGCACGGCTTGTTTATCGAAATGCTGGCGTGGCAATTGTTCCATTTTATGTGCCGCGTCAATAATCGGGCGATAGCCAGTACAGCGGCACAGATTGCCGGATAGGGCAATATCAATTTGCTTACGTTGCAATGGCGCGCAAGGAGGTTCGCGATCAAGGTACAGGTCCCACAAGGACATCACAAATCCGGGCGTACAGAAGCCACATTGTGATCCGTGGCATTCGACCATAGCTTGTTGAACAGGGTGCAAGTTTTCGCCAGTTTGTAAGTCTTCGACCGTAAAAATTGCTTTGCCGTCGAGTGTCGGCATCAGTTGCAGACAGGCATTGACTGATTTCATTTCTAACTGCCCGTTGATGACTTCACCAACCACCACCGTGCACGCGCCACAATCACCTTCCGCGCAGCCTTCTTTGGTACCAGTGCAATGCAAGTCTTCGCGTAAATGTTGAAGCAAGGTACGGGTTGTCGGAATATTGTCGACTTGATGAATTTGCTTTTGAAAGAAATAACGAATCTTGCCGGACATGTAAACCCCGAGTGAAAGTGTTGTGAAATTGCACGTTGACAGGAATGACATCCTGTTTATCCTTAAGATTAGCATTTCGCTAAAGCAAGCTTATATCTAATCGGTGATGCTGCTTATCAAGGCACAAACGTATCTTGATTTTCTAAGTTATTTAGTCGGAATTGACAAAAATTGACAAAGAAAATTCAGATCATGTTTTAAATTGCGATTCATAATTAAGTTGGGTACAAAGCGTGTCATCAACGAAATTGAGCTAAATTGAGAATAAGTTTTATCAGTAAGACCACTGCCCAGGTTGGTGTTGTGGAAACTACTTAAAAAAGACATTTCCACGCAGTAAAATTCAAGTATATTTCTGACTTACATCTCGAAAATAAATTTACATCTTATTTCCATACTAGATTTAAGCGAAGTAAGATGAGAGGTAATCAGCAGTACCTAATGAGCTGATATTGGCCCGATATTCTGAGCAACACCGGGATTTTGTTAGTTTTAACCATTTTTTCAGACTAGTTACGCAATGAATTTCTCAAATATGACCGTTAGTAAACGTCTGGGGCTAGGCTTCGCTCTGGTATTGGCACTCCTCATTGCCGTCACGATCGTCGGTGTTTCCAGAATGGCGCAAATTCAAGGCCGTTTGGAAAACATCGTCAATGTCAGTAATGTGCAAACTCGTCTGGCGCTGGATATGCGTGCCATTGTGTATGATCGCATGGTTTCTTTACGCAATCTGACACTGCTCAATGAAGCGGCAGACATGGAAAAAGATTTGGCCAAAATCGCCGATCAATCCAAAAAATATGCGGAAGCTAAGGATAAGTTTTCGAAATTGTCCCAAACTGAAGGTGCACCAAGTCAGGAAATGAAAGACTTGTTGAGCAAATTAACAGAACGCGAAAACGCAGCAGCAGGTTTGCCAGCGAAAGCTCAAGAGTTAGGTTTGGCGAATAATCAGGAAATGGCAACTATTGCTTTGATTAAAAAAGTACGTCCTGTACAACAAAGCTGGTTAGATGCCTTAGACGAATTGGTTGCCCTGGAAGACAAAATCGACGGTCAAGTTGTTGTAGATGCCAGTTCGGCATTTAAGGCAGCGACCAGCCTGATGTTGATTTTGGGGGTGATTGCGCTTGCTGGCGGTGTGGTGGCAGCGCTGTACATCAGCCGTAGTTTGCTCAAGCAATTGGGCGGCGAGCCAGGTTATGCTGCTCAGATTGCGGGTCAGATTGCTGCTGGTGAACTGACAGCCCCGATTGATGTTGCTGCTGGTGATCAGAATAGCCTGATTTTCGAAATGAAAAACATGCGCGACAGCCTTGTTAACATTGTGGCGCAAGTCCGTTCAGGTACGGACACGATTGCAACTGCATCGAGCGAAATTGCGATGGGTAATCTGGACTTGTCCTCTCGTACTGAGCAACAAGCTAGTTCGCTGGAAAAGACCACGTCTTCGATGCGTGAATTGACGACCACTGTTAAACAAAATGCTGACAATGCAAGAGAAGCGAATCAACTTGCTGCGTCTGCATCAGAAGTTGCACGGCAGGGCGGTGTGGTGGTTGCTCAGGTGGTGGACACCATGGGCTCGATTAATGAATCATCCAAGAAGATTGTCGATATTATCAGTGTGATTGATGGCATCGCGTTCCAGACCAATATTCTGGCCTTGAATGCTGCGGTAGAAGCTGCACGCGCCGGTGAACAAGGTCGTGGTTTTGCGGTGGTTGCCGCAGAAGTGCGCAATTTGGCACAACGCAGTGCTGCTGCTGCAAAAGAAATCAAAACCTTGATTGATACTTCGGTTGAAAAAGTCGAAGTCGGTACTAAACTAGTGGGACAAGCAGGTGTCACGATTGATCAGGTGGTGAGCAGCGTCAAACACGTGACTGACATTATCGCTGAAATTACTGCAGCAAGTCAGGAACAAAGCGTTGGTATTGAAGAAGTCAATCATGCCATTATTGAAATGGATGGCGTGACGCAGCAAAATGCAGCGTTGGTTGAAGAGGCTGCGGCAGCGGCACAAAGTTTACAAGATCAGGCAGCTGAGTTAGCGAAAGTCGTTAGCGTCTTTAAATTGAGTGGCAATGACTCTTTACTGACGCATCGTCCAGTACCCGCACCAGCACCAAAACGTGTAGAGCCAGCTTTGAAAGTCAATAAACCGAAAGCACGCGTAGCTCCGATGAAGTCCTTGCCTGCAGCTCGTCCAGCAACTAAAACATCAAGCGCGTCGAGTTCATCAAATGCTAAATCAGCAGCTGCGGATGACGGTTGGGAAGAGTTTTAATTCCTTAGGGCTGACACAGCTTGTCTGGCGAAGGTTTAGAATCATCACTTGCCAGACAATTCGACGGTAGCCCTATGCATCAATAATAAGTACTTTTTATATTTATCCGAAACGAAAAGAAATATCATTATGAAATCATCGCTCTCTACATTGATTGCATCATTGCTACTCGCTGCGGCTTCTTCCGCAATGGCAGCAGAAACTGCACCAGTCATGGACAATAAGTCTTGCGATCCACCAAAGTATCCTAAAGCAGCTTTGATGAATGAAGAAACCGGTACTGTTGGTATGGGTTTTCTGGTCGGTACAGACGGTAAAGTGGTTGATTCTAAAGTAGAGAAATCCAGCGGTTCTAAGAGCTTGGATAAAGCTGCACTGACCGCGTTGGCACAGTGCAAATTTAAACCAGGTACCAAGGATGGCAAGCCTGAACAAACTTGGGCAAAAGTTGATTTTGTATGGAAGCTTGAATAACTGTTTGCTTTGGTCAGACGAGCGAGCCTGACAGAGCTTGTGCGTTAACAGAGTTGCAATAACGCCTGATGAATTTCATCAGGCGTTTTGTTTTTTGTGGCTATCAGGTAGATACTGTTATCCACGTCAATCCTAAGCCCACCCTAATGCGTCATTTTTAATACGTAAAACGATCGCTCTTTGTGGAGCCAAGCTGGGTGCAGACCGGCAGCCACTTACTTTTCTTTGCTTCGCCAAAGCAACGTAAGCAAAAGAAAGGCGACGCTGAGACCTTGCCTTGCCGGTGCCGCCACTGCGTGTCGGCGCAAACGTAATCACAGCGCGGGTTGCACCACCTGCAGATGCTGGTTAACCCTATTAAAAAGGGAGGTGCATTTTTGCACCTCCCTTTTTTAACAATCAAGCGTCAGAATATCAACTTAATTCAAACCACGACGAATCAACAAAGGTTCGATTTTCGCATCCCGACCACGGAAATTATGGAACGATTGCATAGGATCGATACTACCGCCGCGTGACAATAATTGCTGACGGAACCAGTCTCCGTTTTTGCGACTGAGGCCACCGTTTTCTTTAAACCATTCTACCGTGTCGGCATCCAGTACTTCGCTCCACAAGTAGGCATAGTATCCAGCAGAATATCCACCGCCAAAACTGTGCGAGAAATATGGCGTGCGGTAACGTGGTGGTACCGGCGCAAAATCAACCCCAGCTTCTTTCAAAGCAAGTGCTTCAAATGCCATGGTATCGGTCGGAATATCCTTTGCCGACAATTGATGCCAGCGTTGATCCAGCAAGCTTGCTGCAATATATTCCGTGGTCGTAAAGCCTTGGTTAAACTTCCCGCTGGCGATGATTTTGTCGACCAGGTCTTGTGGAATTGCCTGACCAGTCTGATAGTGTTTGGCATAGTTTTTCAATACTTCTGGCCAGACTGCCCACATCTCATTGACTTGGGATGGATATTCCACGAAGTCACGTGGCACATTCGTACCGGAGAAGCGCGGATAGCGTACTTGCGAGAACATACCATGCAGCGCATGACCAAATTCATGGAATGCGGTTTTAACTTCATCTGGTGTCAACAAGGTTGGTTCACCAGCAGGTGGTTGTGGAATATTGAGGTGATTTGCAATTACTGGTTTGGAACCGAACAAAGCAGACTGATCCACATAGTTATTCATCCATGCCCCACCACGCTTATTGCTGCGTGCATACATGTCGGAAATAAAAATAGCGAACGATTTTCCATCGGCGTCAAATACTTCAAATACGCGCACGGTTGGGTGATATACCGGTAAATCTTTGCGTTCTTTAAATGTAATTCCGTAGAGTTTATTTGCTGCGTAAAAAACGCCATTTTGCAATACGTTATTCAATTCAAAATACGGCCGTAACTGACTGTCATCATACGCAAATTTTTGTTGATGCAGACGTTCGCTATAAAACGCCCAGTCCCACGCTGCGAGCTGGAATCCACCATGCTCGTCGTCAATCATTTTTTGCAATTCAGCAGCTTCTTTTTTTGCATTCGCAACCGCTGCAGGGGCTAACCCGCTCAGCATTTTATTGACTGCCGCAGGCGTCTTGGCGGTTTCGTTTTCCAGGCTATAAGCAGCAAAGTTAGGATAACCCAACAACTGTGCACGTTCGGCGCGCAGGCGGGCCAGTGTCAGCGTGATTTCACGATTATCTGCATCACCGCCATTGCTGCCTCGGTTGATCGATGCTTCATATAAACGCTGACGGGTACCACGGTTTTCCAATGTGGCCAACAATGGTTGGCCAGTCGTGTTCATCAGCGGAATGAGATATTTGCCATCCAGACCTTTGTCCTTGGCGGTTGCAGCAGCAGTATCGATTTCAGCCTTAGATAGACCTGCTAACTCAGCTTTGGTATCGACGACTAACGCTGAGGCATTCATTTCTTTTAACACGTTCTGGTTAAACTTATTTTCCATTGTGGCCAGTTGGGCATTCAAGGATTTCAGTTTTTCTTTGTCGGTCTGGGATAACTTCACACCTGAGCGCACATAATCGGCGTAATAGCGATCCAACAAACGTTCGGATTCAGCATCCAGATGTAAGCTCGCTTTTTGATTGATTAAGGTTTGAATCCGCTGAAACAATTTTTCATTCAACACAATCGCATCTTGATGAGCAGATAACTTCGGTGCCAGATCACCAGATAAGGCCTCCAGCGCCGGATTGGTATTGGCCTCGGTCTGATTTTCGAAAATTCTGGAAACCCGCGTAAAGTTTTGTCCCGAACGCTCGAGGGCGACGATGGTATTTTCAAAACTTGGTTTCGCCGGGTTATTAGCAATTGCTTTGATCTCGGCATCTTCCTCGCGCATTGCCTGCGCAAATGCGGGGGCATAGTCTTCATTATGAATTTTATCGAAGACTGGATATTCAAATGGCAGCGTGCTTTTTACCAGTAAAGGGTTGGTCGCTTGCGCTTTGGCACGTGGCGCTTTTTTGACAGGGCTAGCTTGCGTGGATGGCGCGGAAGTTTCTGCTGCTACACCGGATTGAATTGCCAGTGCAGAACATAGCAGCATGAGCAGAGGTTTGGTCATGTGAATTAATATATTAAAAATAGAGAAATTGAATAGTATCAGACTAGTCGAAACTAAAAAAATTCAATCAATAATTTTGTGGCGCAGGATGAAGTATTGCGACTTCATACACAGAGTTGTTTGTCCGAAAATGGCTAGATCAAAATTGAGATGCCGCGTATAAATAGGTCTGGCGCAGCTTGATTTCACTGACGATGGTTACGAGTGATTCGCGGCCACCTTGCTACCAGCGTATTTAACAAATTTCCAATTCAATATGAGCCCTGATAAACATGTCCCGACACCTGCACAACACCAGCAGCATTATTATCGTGCACTGGCGGCGCGCGACAACCGTTTTGACGGGGTGTTCTTTACCGGTGTCAAAACCACAGGGATTTATTGCCGTCCGATTTGTGGAGTGAAAACGCCGCGAGAAACATCATGTATATTTTTTACGACGGCAGCAGCTGCCGAGGCCGCGGGTTTCCGTCCATGTTTGCGCTGCCGACCAGAACTTGCACCATACGCGATACAGCAAAATCTTGCTCATGCGATCTGGAAAAAAATCGCGAATGGAGCGCTCAATGAATCCAGCATCGAGACGCTGGCACAACAGGTCGGTCTATCTTCGCGGCAAATGCGTCGTGTATTGCTGCAAGAATTTGGCGTTAGCCCGGTAGAAATGGCACAAACCCAGCGTTTGCTGTTTGCCAAGAAGTTATTGCAAGAAACGGCATTAAGTATGGCTGATATTGCCTTTGCCGCTGGGTTCGGTAGTGTGCGTCGCTTTAATGCTTTGTTTTCTGAGCGTTATCACATGACGCCAGGTGAAGTACGGCGAGCAACACCGTCCGCAGATGAAAGCCTGACGCTGCGCCTTGCATATCGACCTCCGTATGAATGGGACGCCTTGATGCACTATTTACGTGGTCGTGCCATGCCGGGGTTGGAAGCGGTAATCGTAGAAAAATCGGGTATGGCTTATGTACGTAGTGTTTCAATGGACGGAAAGTCGGGTTGGTTGAAGGTCAGTCATTTGCCAGAAAAAAACCAGATTTGCTTGCAAGTAGCACCGGAATTAACGCCAGTATTGATGTCTTTATTGGCAAAAATTCGTCAACAATTTGATCTGGAAGCCCATCCGCAAACGATCCACAGCCATTTGCAAGAAGATCCTATGTTGGCTAGTCAGATTCAGAAAACGCCTGGTTTGCGTGTACCCGGAGCCTTCGATAGCTTTGAACTGGCGATCCGTGCCGTACTCGGACAACAGGTCAGTGTTGCTGGTGCGACCACGGTTGCGGGACGTTTAGTGCAGCGCTTTGGCGTCGCAGTGACAACGCCCTTTGCAGCAGTGACACATCATTTTCCAACACCACTGTTGTTAACGCAGTTATCGATCGACCAATTAGCGAGTATTGGCATTCCAGGCGCACGTGCCGCTACTTTGCAGAATGTCGCGCAATTTGCCCTCGATGGCGGTTTTGAAAAGGCCGCTGATCGTAGTCTGGAACAAGCGATCACACAGATGAAGCAAATACGCGGCGTTGGTGAATGGACTGCCCAATACATTGCAATGCGGGCGCTCAGGTTTTCAGATGCCTTTCCAGCTGGCGACTTGGGTTTGCAAAAGGCGGCCGCCCAAGCAAGCGAACCTGCTGAAATTCGCTGGAGTGAGAAGCAACTATTGCTGCGTTCCGTCCTATGGTCGCCATGGCGTGCTTACGCCGCTCTCTTGCTATGGCAATCATTAAAATAGGTCTTTGGAGTCATAAAATGAAATTTACTCAATTCGATAGTCCCTTAGGTCGTTTAACTCTGGCGGCGAATGAGCGTGGATTGGCTGGTGTGTATTTTGAAGACCACCGCCATTTCAAAGGTATGGACGGATGGCAACGCGCAGACAACATGGATACATTAAATCTTGCCAAGCAGCAATTGGGAGAATTTTTTGCCGGCACCCGCGAGAAATTTGATCTGCCTTTAGATTTATCAGCAGGAACCCCGTTTCAGCAACAGGTGTGGCATGCCTTACAAACTATACCTTTTGGTGTCACATTAAGTTATGGCGACCTCGCGAGGCAGATAGAAAATCCACAAGCCGTGAGAGCGGTAGGCGCGGCTAATGGGCGCAATCCCATATCGATTATTGTTCCTTGCCATCGCGTAATTGCCACAAGCGGTGCGCTGACCGGGTATGCAGGTGGCTTAAAAAATAAGCAAAGCTTGCTCAAGTTTGAGGCAGAAAAACATCAGCCCTTGAGCTTGCGGTTTACTTAATAATTTATCTAAAACAAGCTGGAAACCCGCATGGATATTAGATTTTGTTTTTATATAAAATAATATCATTTAGTTCATTTTGGTGCGATGCACAAAAAATGCTTGACCTTTAAAATCGGACGTGTAGAATTAAGGTTGTTGCGGTGCACCATAAACAAATTCGTGGTAGGCGCTGCCGATTACTTAATCCTCACTACCGGAGAATGTCATGACTACATCACCAGAACAATTTATCGCTGCTACTAAAACTAACCTGGAAGCACAATTTGCTTCTTTAACAGCATTGAACAAAAAAGCATTTGAAGGTCTGGAGCAGTTGTTTGCTCTGAACGTGAATGCTGCTAAAGCATCTTTCGAAGAAGGTACAGCAACTGCTAAGCAATTGTTGGCTGCTAAAGATCCACAAGAATTCTTCACTCTGACTGCAGCACAAGCTCAGCCAAGCGCAGAAAAAGCATTGGCGTATGGCCGTCATCTGGCAAGCATCACATCTGCGACTCAGCAAGAATTCACTAAGGCAGTTGAAGCGCACATCGCTGAAACTAACACGAAAGTCATTGGCTTGATCGACGAAGTGACTAAAAATGCACCAGCTGGTTCCGAACAAGCTGTTGTTGCTTTGAAATCTGTTGTTGGTAACATCAACGCAGGCTACGAACAACTGTCTAAAACGACGAAACAAGCTGTTCAGACTTTGGAAGAAAACCTGAACAAAGCAACGCAGCAATTCACACAAGCTGCTGAAAAAGCAACTGCAAAAAAGAAGTAATTAAAAATTAAGCGCGGATCTTTGAATGAATTTTCGTGCTTAGTGAAAAAACTAAAAACCCCCGACTCTGAACTGACCCCATTTAGTTGGACAGTTTAATTGCTAGGCTAATAAGGGCTGATTTCTGTATTGCACAGGACTCGGCCCTTTTAATTTCATCTTGATGCGGTCATGATTATAGTATCGAATATAGGTCGCCAATCCCTTCTCGAGTTCTTCGACGCTTTTAAATTTGTTCAG
Source organism: Undibacterium sp. SXout11W (assembly GCA_049339905.1). Taxonomy (GTDB): domain Bacteria; phylum Pseudomonadota; class Gammaproteobacteria; order Burkholderiales; family Burkholderiaceae_D; genus Undibacterium. The sequence goes on along the minus strand of JBMPPG010000009.1, from coordinate 30 downwards.
GTAATAATATTCTGACTTCAATACACCAAA
>JBMPPG010000008.1:0-234256 GCA_049339905.1 Undibacterium sp. SXout11W | reverse complement strand
AGTCAATTGATATATGTTGCCGAATCTTCCGACCGAATAGTCGGTTTTGGAGCCGTAAGTCTGATTGACGGCAAGATCGACGCTGTTTTCGTGGATCCAGATCACGCTGGCAGCGGGATAGGAAGAAAGGTGATGCAATTCCTAGAAGAAGTTGCCATCGAAAGTGGATCAACCGCGACGCTGCACCTTGAGGCGACCTTGAATGCTATGCCGTTCTATACGAAGTTGGGGTTTGCTGTTGATTCCCCATCACTGTACATCTCACCACGTGGTTTTTCACTGGAGTGTATAAAGATGTCAAAGACTCTAGATGATCACTAACGGCCAGAAACGGACTTATGTTGGAAGAATTGAATACATTAGGGTTCCAATTGCGCAAAGAGACAATTTTATTGCGTAGCATGAAACTACCTCGCAAAGAGGCATGGACATTCATTATCGCTTCAATTTCTGTACTGGTTTGCTTATATTTAGATGACAATCGTCTAGGTTTTGGTCCCGTGGGTGTAGTAGGTACCGTAATATTTGGTGGGCTAATGCTGACATTGGGGTTTCTGCATTTGCTTCCCGAGCGATTCCTACTGTATGGGATTGAAATTAAGGATGATGGTTTTTTCTTTCATCATCAGCTTAGACGAACGAAATTCATTAGGTATGAATCGATTTATCGCATTGTCGCAAGTTCAATGATTGATGGCGGAGGCGAGTCCGCCTGTACGTTGCGTGTGAAGTCCTTAGACGGTAATGCCAGACTTGAAGAAAATATCCTCTATGGTACTGAAATATTGGAGAGGCTGAAATCTCTGCCGGGTTTCAATAACGAGGCTTGGTCCCAGTCCGATGTGCCAGAGGATTCGCTACTTTGGGCAATCATTGCAAAGAAAACCGTGCTTCTTGAAAGAAGAATTCCCAGTTGATTTAAGACTGTAAGGTCGGCTTCGGGGCGGAAGCTGCCGGTCGTCAGTCGAGCACCGTGTGTCAGGTCAAGTATGAATTAGTACAGTTTAAAGATTATTTAAAGCGTTAACTAAATACGGGTAGTTTTCTTTTCTACGCTGACTGCATCGCTCTTAATACACTTAATATCAATTGTCACTTTTGCGTTTTTCTATGTATTGACGGATCTTCTCAATCAACCAACTGGCGGCAGGCGATAAGCTCCTGCCTGCCAGCGTCACAATACCCATTTCTGCATACACCTCAATTTGGTCTGGCATAGTTAATTCACACATGGTACCGCGCTCAATTTCTGTCTGAACGACGGGATAGGTACTCAATAAAACGCTGTCGCTGTGTAAGCAAACGTAGTGCAGCAAGGTTGGGTTATCGCATGTCAAAGAGAGTTCAAATTTCTGATCGGCTGCCAATTCAAAATACTTATGCAATTCATTGTTGACGCTCTCAGGTAAGCGCACTGAGACCAACGGATATTCAAAAACCTCCTGTTTATTGTTGAGTGTTTTTCCCACCAGCGGATGCTCGCGCCGACAAAAAAAACCGCCGTATTGACGCGAAAACCTTTGCACGGTAATTTTTTTGTCCTCGGTCAGATTATGTACATCCGCAATAAAAAACTCTAATTGCTCGTCGTATAGTTGGTTCAGCAAGGCATTCCAGTTATTGATATTCACTTCCGTACGTAGCTTAGGATAGTCATTCAATAGCTGCGCCAACACGGGTGGTAAAAAGGTCGCACCGGGTAAAGGGCCTACACCAAAATGGATGTCCCCCATTTCGTGGTTCTGCATGAGTGTGACTTCATGGCGTAGATTGTTAGCGTCGATCAGCAATTCTTTCGCACGCTTTACCACCCGTAACCCGATAGGCGTGATGCTGACGCCATGTAAAGTACGGTCGAATAATTTCCCATCGAGCTCCTCTTCCAGACTTTGAATACTGCGACTGAGAGCAGATTGCGTCAGATTAACCTTTTGCGCTGCGCGTGCGAAGTTTAATTCTTCTGACAAGACGACTGCGTGTCGAAGTTTCCGGAGATCCATGACTGCCCCTGCCTTTCCTGATTTGTGTTTCACTTGCAACGAAGGTCATCAAAAACACCCCGATAATGATTTTTACTCATTAAAGATCATAAAATAATGCATTGGACGAATAGCAAATACAAGAGAAGAATGGGGCTTAACGCTACATCAGAGAGCGAAAACGACAGGACAAACCTGTTTGTCCAACTATTTGGAGACTTTTCATGAACCCGATTCAACTCATCGCCATTACGGCGATCTATCTTGGCTTTGGGCTGGTTGAAGTAATCAGCGGCCGTTTTAGTAAGCTTGGTGCCTCAAAAGACGACTGGAAAATCGATAGTGCAATGCTGCTTCTGCTACTCACGCTGATACAGCCAGGCATTGTAGTAGCGGTTAATTATTTAGGAATGCATTTTTTCCCATCGCAACATAACGCGTATAGCTATTTACCGGCATGGAGCATGTTTTTGATCCTGCTGGTGGCAGATGATTTGACGCAATACTGGTGGCACCGCCTCTCACACACGTCGTGGATGTGGCCATTCCATCGTGCTCATCACTCGGCTGCCTATATGAGCATTCGTGTCGTCTACAGAAATAACTTTTTCTATTACGCTGCGATGCCGGGAATATGGATTTCGTCTATCTTAATTTATCTTGGATTTGGTGACGTCTATGTAGTCTACGTAATCCTTAAACTAGCAGTCATTATTGGTGCGCACAGCGCCAATCCCTGGGATAAACCGTTATATCAAATGCCGGTAATTAAGCATGTGATGTGGCTGGTGGAACGCACTATTTCAACACCAGCAACACACTATGCACACCATGCGCTGACCATGGATGATGGTATTGGTCATTACCGCGGTAACTATGGCAATTTCTTATTTTTCTGGGATATTTTATTTGGAACAGCATTGATCACGCGTCGTTATCCGCCAAAAATCGGCTTACAAGACGATCTGCTGTATGGCAAAGAAAACTGGTTGGCAGAATTGTTTTACCCGATACTCAAGTCCAAGCGTAGTCACTCTGCACTGGGAAAAGAGAAAGTAATTATTGATGAGGCTTTGGCACAAGAGCAATAAAGCTGCAGGAGATAACCCGCGCGGGTTGTAGCTTTGATCGGTTTTGGCGGGTTGCACCCGCCGTCGCTACGCTGTAGTGTCAGCAATGTTAAGTGTGTCAGCAGCGTCCATGCCTTCATGGTTCTCGTCAGGAATGTGATCAAGTGCTTCCAGTAAGGCTCTATCGACGACCTTGTCGAGCACCAAAATTTTGGCACGTTGTTCGCTGAATGCTTTTTCCAATTGTGGTGCGCCAATAGAGAAGCTCTTTTCTTTTTCGCTGGAAGTAAAGATATAAAGACTACGCATAGGGCTCACCCATGCCAATCTGACTCTTAGGATTTCGTCAGTTTCTTTGACGAAATCCAGCCAGATACCACGCTCTAATTGAGATACGGTTGCAATATATTCTTCTGGTATTGGTGACGGTGCAGATGCGGCGGCTTGTTCTGCTGCGGCACGCTTTTCTAAACGGCGCTCTGCTGCAATTTGTGCTGCTTCAACGGCGATTTCAAGCTGACGCTCTGGAGAGAGTTCCAAAGGTGCCCGCACAATAGATGCGTGACATTCAGCGAGATCTGCAAAAAACTGCACGCGATCGACATCTTCCCATTTAATGAGGCTGAGCCATTTATTCAGGCGCGCCAAAATAGCTGGCAGACGATTCAATAATTCCTGACGCTCTTGCAATGTGATCTTGGGTTTGACGCTCCAAATCAAATCGTCCATAGTTTTGATCGCATCAGCAACAGCGTGAGGCTTTTCTTCTTGCACGGTGTAGGCGAGCGTCAATACCTTCGTCCAGCGATTTTCCAGGAAGGTTTCTATAAAAGCGACCACTTCGCCACTGCCGACACGGATCGCAACTTCATGTGTGGCAGTAATGTTGGCTTGCTTGATTTTTTCTTTACGAAGCGCCTTCTGAATAGGTGCTTCCAATGCCTGCGCGCTGGCTTGTTCTTCTTTAGCAATGAAGGACTCGAGGTCGTTGACGACCTCGTCAAACAAGGCAATTTCCTGATCAAACTCTTGCGAAACCCGCTGCACATTCTTTTGCATGGTCTGATACAGCGGATCTTGTTTGCCTTTATTTTTATCCAGTGCAGGACTATAACGCGACAATAAATCGATCAGACGCCGCGCAGGATGTTGCTCCTGAAAGAAAAACTCTTTATCGATCAGGGCCGCTTTGAGTACCGGAATTTGCAATACCGAAATCAATTCTTTGACTGGTGCGGGAATATCCTGATTGCGGAAAACGTTGTCGAACACCTGAGATAACAAATCCAGCGTATGCTTTTCTACGCCAGTTCCCGTGCTATCAGCCAAATGTTCACGCATCTGCGACAGACGCATGACATCTTGTGCTTCAGCCATTAATTGCTGAAATTTCACACTCTTTTGGAACTCACCCAACTGCCTGAATAGGGCCGAATTGACCGCATCGCCTGCGCTGCCGGGGGCACTATAATCGGAGCGTTGATGGTTAGCACCAGCATGTGGAGCAGATAGAAGGGCGGATCGCTTTTCTCGGCTACGACTACCAGACAAAAACGCTTTTAATTTTTGACTAACTGGATTTTTTCTACCACCCGATTCTTCACCAAATTCGTCTATTGAATCAACTTGCGCATCATCTTCTTTTTCAGCAATGCGTGATTTGCTTTGTTTACGCTGTATCCGATACGATTCTTGCAAATCAGGTAAAACCCCCTTATTGATCAACCATTGATTGAGTTCCTGCAATATCGGCTCAAGATCAAACAAGATGTCGACGCGAAGCAGCGGAAAAATGAGTTCTCGACTGTTTTCTTCAGGGTCAAAAGCACACCAGGCAACATACAGTGCACGCAAAAAAACCTCGGGACGAAATGGATTTTGTGCAATGCTTAAAGTCTCGCGGTCAAGCAGGTGTGACAATCGCATATTCAAGGCTGCGTATTGTTCCGCGCTGTCGAGTTCTATCGCTCTGCTCACTCTGCTCAAGGTCAGCTTTTGATCCATTTCTTCATAGCTGACCAGACTAAAATCACCTTCATTGTTCTCAAGTGCTTTACTAACGTCAGCGACAGTGAGTAAAGTATCGGTCTCGTGTTTAAATACCTTTTCAAACTCTACTGACGCGATGTGATAAAACGCATAAGCATTTTTCTTTAGCAATTGCCCTGCATTAAAACTGAGATTGGCGACGCGCGAATCCATGCTTTGTTCAGAATACGCCAATAAAGCATTTGCTAGTCGCGCCGAAAACGCATCTATCTGTGCAATAGTTAGATGACAGGCTAATGGAGTCAGACCACGCAACATCTCCGGACGAGGAATAACTGCTCCCGCCAATTCAGAAGATGTGATTTTGGAATGACTCATAATTAAAGTCCGACAAGATTTGACACTTCATCGACAGCATAACAACTCAACACGTACGCTAGCGATGGATTTTACATTTTCACAACTTAAGCTGACGACAGCCACTATTCCTGAAAAGGCGGAAAAATAGACACCTTTCTGCGTGGAACTATATACGCTTAATTTCCATGTGGAAATGTTGTATTCGCAATTTTGGCATCTTTTTTTATTTTAATTACTGTATACCAACACTTCGATTTCACAACTGAAACAAACATTACATTTTGTAAGTATTTTTTGTACAACTATGACAATTTAACGCCAATATGAATAGATTGCTCTAAAATAGAGGGTTAAACTTTTTCGCGTATTTGTGCGCCATATTTGTAAATAAACATTTTATGCCTAAAAAAAATACCATTACAACAACGCAAGAAATGGCTTCCCTACCCGCTTCATTTGAAGCCGCAATGGAGGAATTAAGCGAATTGGTTAAGCAAATGGAAGCGGGCGATTTGGCGCTGGAAAAATCTGTTATCGCTTATCGGCGAGGCTCAGAGTTAATTAGATATTGCGCAAATCAACTCGACAAAATTGAGCAGCAGGTCAAAGTGCTCGAAACTGGAATTCTAAAACCTTTTAACGTGGATAACGACGAGGATCTCGCATGAGTCTGGATTTCCGCACCTGGATGAAAAATACCCAGGAAAATTGCGAACAAGCACTCTCAGAATACATTCCGCAATGTGACATCGTTCCGCAGCAATTGCATGAAGCCATGCGCTACGCCGCGCTCGACGGCGGAAAACGGGTACGCCCGTTGTTGGTATTTGCTGCCGGACGTTTGTTTAATGCCCCGCAAGAATTGTTAAGTCGTGCTGCATGTGCAGTCGAGATGATTCACGCTTACTCCTTAGTTCACGACGATATGCCGTGCATGGATGATGATGAATTGCGCAGGGGAAAACCGACGGTGCATGTTAAATATGACGAAGCCACTGCCTTGCTGGTCGGTGACGCTTTGCAAGCACAAGCCTTTATTGTTTTATCGGAAGGTAATGGCGATGCACAAATGAAGTTGTCTATGGTACGCGCACTAGCACAAGCTTCAGGGTCAGTTGGCATGTGTGGTGGCCAGGCAATTGACCTCGCCAGCGTTGGTATGGCGTTGAGCCGTGAGCAACTTGAACAAATGCACCGCTTAAAAACTGGCGCCTTACTTCGTGCTTCAGTGTTGCTTGGCGCAATGAGTGGCAAAACCCTATCGAGCAGCGAGACCGAAGCGCTTTATGCCTATTCAGCTGCAATTGGTCTGGCATTCCAAGTCGTGGACGATATCCTTGACGCTACTGCCGATTCAGCAACACTGGGCAAAACCGCTGGCAAAGACGCTGCGGATAATAAACCGACCTACGTCAGCTTGCTGGGCTTGCCAACCTCACAAGCCTTGGCAGCACAACTTTGCAACGAAGCGCATAATGCTTTGCTGCCGTTTGGCGAACAAGCACAATACCTGCACGACCTGGCCGATCTGATCGTGCAAAGACAAGCATAACCGGCAGACTTCTATGACGAATCTACTTCAACAAATTAACTCCCCTGCTGACCTGCGTCATCTGACCCGTCAGCAATTGCATTCGTATGCAGCCGAGCTACGCCAATACGTACTGGAATCAGTGTCCAAAACAGGCGGTCATTTATCTTCCAACCTCGGCACTGTAGAGCTGACGATCGCTTTGCATTACGTCTACAACACGCCAGACGATCGCGTCGTTTGGGATGTGGGGCATCAGACATACCCACACAAAATCGTTACTGGTCGTCGCGATATGATGCATACACTGCGTCAGTTCGATGGCATTTCAGGTTTCCCGCGTCGTTCAGAAAGTGAGTACGATACATTTGGTACCGCACACTCGTCGACGTCGATTTCTGCTGTTTTGGGGATGGCATTAGCTGCCCGTACCAAAGGTGAAGACAGACATTCCGTTGCGGTGATCGGCGATGGCTCAATGACCGCGGGTATGGCATTTGAAGCACTCAATAATGCTGGTGTGTATGACGACATAAATATGCTGGTGATTTTGAACGACAACGACATGTCGATCTCACCTCCGGTCGGCGCTTTGAATCGCTATCTGGCGCGCTTAATGTCCGGCAAATTTTATGCCGCAGCACGTAATGTCGGTAAATCTGTTTTACCTTCGCCAATGTTGGAATTAGCCAAACGTTTTGAAGAACACGCTAAAGGCATGTTGGTTCCGGCCACCATGTTTGAAGAATTTGGCTTCAATTATATTGGCCCTATCGACGGTCACGATCTGGAATCACTGATCCCGACTTTGCAAAATATTCGTAACCTGAAAGGTCCACAGTTCTTGCATGTGGTCACTAAAAAAGGCCAAGGCTACAAGTTAGCAGAAGCAGATCCGGTCTTGTACCACGGGCCTGGGAAGTTCAATCCGGCCGAAGGGATCAAACCAAGCACGTCCAGCAAGCTGACTTACACACAGGTGTTTGGCCAATGGCTGTGCGATATGGCTGCCGCTGACAAGAAGCTCATCGGCATAACGCCAGCGATGCGCGAAGGCTCAGGCATGGTGGAATTTGAAAAGCAATTCCCAAAACGCTATTTTGACGTTGGCATTGCAGAACAACACTCGGTCACCTTTGCTGCAGGCCTGGCTTGTGAAGGTTTAAAACCTGTGGTGGCGATTTACTCGACGTTCTTGCAACGCGCCTACGATCAGTTGATACACGACGTTGCTTTACAAAATCTGGACGTCACCTTCGCGCTTGATCGTGCGGGTCTGGTTGGTGCCGATGGTGCCACCCATGCGGGTAACTACGACATCGCGTATTTGCGCTGCATTCCAAATATGGTGGTGATGGCTGCTGCCGATGAAAACGAGTGCCGTCAGATGTTAAGCACTGGCTACCATTATCCAGGACCGGCAGCGATTCGCTATCCGCGCGGTGCTGGCATAGGCTCGAAAGTCGAAAGTAATTTAGACACGTTGCCAATTGGTAAAGGTGAAATGAAGCGTCAAGGTCAAAAAGTTGCCATTCTGGCTTTTGGCTCTATGGTGCATCCAGCAATCCAGGCAGCTGAGGCGCTCAACGCCACCGTTGCCAATATGCGCTTCATCAAGCCACTTGATGCAGAATTGGTGAAATCGCTGGCCGCCACACATGATGCGTTAATCACAGTGGAGGAAGGCTGCACAATGGGCGGTGCAGGTTCGGCGGTTGCGGAAGCATTGTCAGAAGCTGGAATTCAAATTCCAATCCAGATCCTCGGTCTTCCAGATAAGTTTATTGATCATGGCGATGTACATCTACTGCTGAGTCAATGCGGTCTGGATGCGAAAGGCATAGAAGCATCAATACGCACTCGTTTTCCTGAGATTTTCAACACAGTGCCTAAACTCGCAGCAAACTCCTGAGTAGTTGGAAACGAAGTGTAGGGCTAAAAAAAAATGGCTACCGTGTAAATTGACGGTGGCCATTTTTCTATCTAAAACCTGGAACAAGCCCTGGTTCATATATTCACATCAACGTCCACTCGCGCTGACTCTGCTCAGAATAGCTTACCGGTGCGCCTTGTACATCATCAAACGTGACGATGTCATAGGCGTCTGGTTGAGCTAACAAAGCTCTGAGCAATTGGTTGTTCAGGCCGTGACCGGATTTATGCGCCGTATAACTCGCGAGGAATGGATGACCGATTAAATATAAGTCGCCGATCGCGTCGAGAATTTTGTGGCGGACAAACTCATCATCAAAGCGCAAACCATCGGAATTGAGAATCCGATATTCATCCATCACAATCGCGTTTTCCATTGAGCCGCCACGTGCCAGACCTATGCCACGTAACATTTCCACGTCTTGCATAAAACCAAAAGTTCGTGCTCTTGCTACATCTTTCACAAACGATACTTTTTCAAAATCAACCTCTGCCGTCTGCACAGTACCATCTACCGCAGGATGATTGAACTCAATGAAAAAATGTAATTTAAAACCATCATATGGTTCGAGGCGAGCCCATTTTTCCGCTTTACCTGTACCCTCGCGGATTTCGACTGGTTTTAAAACACGGATGAATTTCTTCGGTGCCAACTGTTCTTGCAAACCGGCTTGCTGCAATAAATACACAAATGAAGAAGCCGAACCATCCATGATAGGAATTTCTTCAGCACTGACATCGATGTATAAATTATCAACACCGAGTCCGGCGCAGGCTGACAATAAATGCTCAACCGTCGACACACGCTGCCCATTATTGGACAAAGTGGATGCCATACGGGTATCGCCGACACTCATGGCGTCAGCAGGAAAAACGAGTGGAGGTTCGAGATCTGTACGAGTAAAGATAATACCGGTATCCACCGGCGCTGGTCGTAATACCAGCTCTACTTTCGTACCAGAATGCAAACCGACACCGACGGTTTTGACTAATTGTTTAATTGTTGTTTGCTTTAACATGCCGATATTATAGCGATTCATTCCAAACTCCATGTAACACTGTGCAAAATGAGTCCAAAACGAGAGAATTCCATGATCAACCTATCCCTGAGCATTCGTGCTGCCATCCCTGCCGATCTCAATGGAATTTGCTCACTGGGTCAGCAAATCAACCAGCAACATCATCTGGCAGCACCACAGATATTTGTTGAAAATATCGATCCAACTTTTGAACGTATATTCTGGAAAGCAAGATTGGATTTGCCGGAGAATCTCCATCTGATTGCCGAGATCGGGGGTGTAATGATCGGTTATATCACCGCCAGCATCAGCGAAACCATGAAAAATCCATTTTTACACACTAACAAGATCTGTCGTATTGGCACTATCGTGGTTGATCAACATCACCGCCAAACCGGAATAGGCAAAGCCTTGATGGATGCAGCTTGCCAATGGGGCAAGCAAAACGGAGCGGCAGAAGTAAGGTTGGAAGTGTTTGACTTCAATAGCAATGCAATACAGTTTTACGATAATCTGGGCTTTGGCATGCAGTCCCATATTATGCATAAAACACTATAGAAAACAGCGCCAGCCAGAATGGCAAAGCGCTGCCTTAATATCACTGAGTTAAGCGAGTTGAGCTAACAAAGTTTCGGCGTTGGATACCTCAAATTTACCGCCTTCTTCAATGTTGAGTTGTTTAACGACACCGTCAACTACCAACAAAGAATAGCGCTGTGAACGCGTACCCATACCAAATTTACTGAAATCTGCATCCAGACCCAAAGCCTTACTAAAGTCTGCATTACCATCGGCCATCATGCGAACAATGCCAGTCGCCTTTTGATCACGACCCCATGCGCCCATCACGAATGCATCATTTACAGAGATACACCAGATCTCGTCAACGCCTTTAGCTTTTAAGTCTGCGGCGTGAGCAATGTAACCAGGAACATGTTTTGCTGAGCATGTCGGAGTATAAGCACCTGGCAAACCAAAGATTGCAATTGTTTTGCCTTTCACCAAGTCTGCTACCTGGAAAGTATTTGGACCTATGCTGCAGCCCTCGCCTTCCACTTCGATAAATTCAGCCAGACTGCCTGCTGGTAACTGTTGACCGATTTGTATGCTCATCATCATTCCTTTCGTTTTATTCAAAATAATCTGCCGCCGTTCCGGCATGGCAAAGAGTGGCGCGGCTCATAGTACAAATGACAAATGACCTCGCACCACGGAAGTATGCCTGAGTAAAAAAAAACGTGCAGAAAGCGAAATAAATTTCAATCTTTCTTTTAGAAATGTTGCTCACGAGACACTGAAAGTTTTTTTTCAAAATATTACCAAGAAAGTCACAATATTTAACAAACTTTGATGCTAGGATGAGCGCCAATGATGTTGAAAAGTCAAAGACAACTCAGCCGCATTCAACCATAAAATTGACCTTAGCTCTTACCAAAGATGAACTAGACTTGATGAATGCTCATTGATTCATGCAAGGTAGCGTTATCCACTATTCCTGGTCGAACCAGGTAAGACCGAAGATAAATTAATTCCTGACCGAGGAGTACAAAAGAAAATGAATATTTCGACCCCGTCAAAAGGTATGCAGATCAAGCGTATTTGCGTGGCATTAGCAGGTGTTGGCTATACGGCATTGTTGGCAGGCTGTGGTGGCGGCGCATCTACGCCAGCAGCACCGCCACCGCCACCGCCGACGGTTACGATTGATGTTTTTGGTGCGCGCGGGGCAATATTAACCGCTCAAGTTACTGCTACAAATTGTTCAGCCACGCCGACAGTCACCTGGCAAACTTCAGGTGGTGTTGCACTAGGCACTGGCTTGACTATTCAGGATACGCAACCGTCCTCCGTGATCTCTGCCACGGCTACATGCTCGACAGCAACTGCCACCGAAAATCTGCAGGCAAATCAGGTATTTTCAAGTAATGCCGCTTTTGCGGTGCTTCAAAATGGAACGTTAAATACTTGGGGTGACCCAGTTTGGGGTGGGAATTCTACAGCTACACCGACGCCCGTAAATAACGTTACTCAAGTCGTAGCTTCGGAATTAGGGTTTGCAGCCCTGATAAACACAGGTACTGTCACAACAATTGGTAACTTAGCCATTCAAGATCCCACTGCACCAGCGCCGGGAGATACGGCGACAAGTGCATTGACCAACGTAAGCAATATTATTCCAGGAAAAGCAGCTTACTTTGCCATCAAAAAAGATGGTAGCTTTACGGCTTGGGGATTCTATCATGGGCTCCTTACGGAAGCCGATACTGCAATGAATGACCCGCAAAACGGTCTTAGTGCATCGGTATTGGCTTCACTAACAAATATAAAATCAATCGCTTCAACAGTGGGCGCTTATGCTGCACTCAAAAGTGATGGTACGGTTGTCGCGTTCGGTGACACTGACACCGGTGCAAATGTAACCGCAGTCCAACCCCAGTTAACAAATGTTACGAACGTCATGGGCACCAATTTTGACTTCGTTGCTTTACGCAAAGATGGATCTGTTGTAGGTTGGGGTAGCCCATACTTTGGGCTCGCTATTCCCAAGCAAACTCTGAGCGGCGTTTCAAATATAACGCTGGATGGTTCAGCAGGTGTTGCTAAAACGAGCTTAGGTACTGCTACGGCTTTTGGTGACGCGACCCGAGTAGATGCAGCAGACAGTTCATCAGTATCAAAGCTGTTAAATAACGTGACCACCGTTTATGCGACACAAACTTCATTTGCAGCACTTCTGTCCAACGGAAATGTGGTTAGCTGGGGTGACCTGCCGCGCATGCAGTCTAGCCTGAATACTGTACAGTCCTCTTTAACTAACGTCGCGTCAATTGCGTCGACTGAATATGCATTTGCAGCCCTGAAAAACGATGGCACCGTTGTGACCTGGGGTGATTCAACCGTAGGTGGGGATAGTAACGCGGTTGCCTCACAGCTGACAAAAGTGGTCGCGATCACCGCCAATAAATATGCGTTTGCCGCTTTGACAGCCAACGGTACCGTAGTGACCTGGGGCATGGCAAGCAAAGGTGGTAGCAGTGCTGTTACTGCAAGCTTGAATAATGTGCGCGCAATTTATGCAACACCTTTTGGAGGATTCCTGGCAGTGAACAAAGATGGCAGCTTTGCCACATGGGGAGATAAGTGGGCTGGCGGCGGCACAGTGCCAGCAACAGTGACGAAAATCACCTTCACAAGCTAAATACCCGTTGCTCAACTGATCCTGGCTCATCCGTATTTGGAGAATATAAAGAATGAAATCATTTAAGTTTCCCATTAAAACCGCGTTATCTGTCGTCTTAGGCACAATCACCATTAGCGCATTTTCCAACGTTGAAATCGCTGACAAGAAAAAAAATATACCGCAAGTTACTGAACAAACCCTTACCCAACTTATTGTGAAATATCGCAATGAATCAAGTATGACAGTTCAAGCTGCCAGCACAGGGCAAAGTAAAAGTGCGTTAGCTCAACTGCAGTCTCAGCGCATATCAAGTTTACAAGCCGTCGCACAGCCTTTTGGTGCTAACTTTGCCCTGAAACGCCAGATAGCAACAGGTGGTTGGGTATATCACTCTGCTATCCCATTAAAGCCTGCGGAAATGCGTGCTTTAGCGGCTAAACTGGCAAATAGTGATCCATTAATCGAATATGCGGAACCTGACTACATCCGCCACGCAATGTATGTTCCCACAGCGCCCTTCTATGCAACTTATCAATGGGATATGCAAGCTTCCGCAGCCCAACCTGGGGGATTAAATTTACCTGCAGCCTGGGATACGACTATGGGTAAAAACATCGTGGTAGCAGTGTTGGATACGGGGTATCGTCCACATCCTGATATTTTACCCAATTTGGTGCCTGCTCAGAACAACGTTCCAGGTCAGTACGGCTATAACTTCATTAGCGATCCAGCGACTGCTCGTTTAACGCCTGCACCGGGAGCAAGCTCAGTACGCGGATACGATGGCCTTGACCAAGGTGACTGGGTTCCAACCGGTGATACAACTTGCCCAAGCCAGGCCGGAAAGAATAGTTCGTGGCACGGAACCCATGTTACAGGAACGATCGCTGCAAGTGGCATGGGGATTATTGGAGTTGCACCGCTCGCTAAAGTATTGCCACTGCGTGTCTTGGGTAAGTGCGGTGGATATGATTCTGACATCGCGGACGCTGTAGCGTGGGCTGCAGGTCTTCCGATAAGCAATATACCTAACAATACCAACAAGGCAAATGTGATAAATTTATCCCTTGGTGGTTCAGGTGTTTGTACCAAAACATATGCAGCCGTGTTCCAACAAGCAATAGCACAAGGAACTACCGTCGTTGTTGCTGCTGGCAATGCAAATCTTGATGCAAAATTATCAGCACCTGCGAATTGCCCCGGCGTTATCACTGTCGCCTCATCAAATCTCCTTGGCGGAAGATCGTTCTATTCGAATTTCGGTGGAACAGTTACAGTGGCAGCGCCAGGGGGAGGCGCTACCGATTATGTTCAAGGTTCAAAGTCGATAAAGGATGTGATTTTATCGACTTTGCCTACTGGTAAGACTACATCTACGAGCGATACGTCGTATGGTTTGATGATTGGGACTTCTCAAGCGACACCACATGTATCAGGTGTTATCGCGTTAATGTTGGCAATCAAACCCACATTAACTCCAGCACAAATCAAAAACATTCTGATTTCAACAGCACGCCAGGCACCAGCAAATTGCCCGGGTTGTGGTTCCGGCATCGTTGATGCTACGGCTGCAGTTAAAGCAGTTGCTGGTAGCTAACAAATAAACCCCGCAATCTTGTAATCCAAGGCTTGCGGGTCCTCATTCAGCTTCAAATTTTAAATCAAGGCGCAGAATAAAGACGTAAAAAAAACCGCATCTTAAAATGATGCGGTTTTTTTGCATGTCATCGATTAACAAACGCATCCTACGTTTGCTTCCTTCCTGATGAGTAAATGTTCTATAAAGAACTAACTTCTGCCCCTTATAGAATTACTTGGTGCATCAATCGAAGAACGATATTTTTTCAATCAGCCTGCTTACGTAAGAAAGCTGGAATGTCGTACGTTTCCATGCCATTTTTTTCCAGAGCACGTACCGTGTCAGAAGCAGATTCACGACGCCATACCGCTGGTTTGCTCAGACCATCAAATGCTGGAGCTGCGCTTGCCATACCGTTCGATACGGTCGTGCTTGCGATACCAGCTGCGGCCATCATTGGTTCATTGTTAGTACCAGTGCGCAGCATTGGTGTTTGTACTAACTGGATATTTTTCTTGCCACGACCCAAACCAGTTGCTACAACAGTGACACGGATATCATCACCCATGGTGTCATCGTACGCAATACCTTGTGCGATCGATGCATCAGGTGCTGCAAATGCACGAACTGCCGCCATGACTTCTTTGATCTCTTTACCTTTGAGACTGCGGCTGGCAGTAACGTTCACCAATACACCGCGTGCGCCAGACAAATCGATGCCATCCAACAACGGAGAAGCAACAGCTTGTTCAGCGGCCAGACGTGCACGATCAACGCCTGACGCTGTCGCGGTACCCATCATCGCTTTACCTTGTTCGCCCATGATCGTTTTCACGTCATTGAAGTCAACGTTGATATGACCAGGCACATTGATAATCTCTGCAATACCAGCAACCGCATTGTTGAGTACATCATCCGCGTGTTGCAACCATTCGATCATGCTGTCGTCTTCGTAGATCTCTTCCAATTTTTCATTGAGGATGATGATCAGAGAATCGACGTGCTGAGACAAGGCTTCCAGACCTTCGTCAGCAATGTCCATGCATTTCTTACCTTCGTAAGAAAATGGCTTGGACACAACTGCCACAGTCAACGCGCCTAATTCTTTAGCAACTTGCGCCACCACTGGAGCAGCACCAGTACCGGTACCACCACCCATACCAGCAGCGATGAACACCATGTGTGCGCCACGCAATGCATCTTCGATGCGCGCACGGGAATCTTCAGCCAGTTTGCGACCGACTTCAGGTTTCATACCAGCACCCAAACCAGTTTCACCGATTTGAATGACGTTATGCGCCTTCGATTGCAACAATGCTTGTGCATCAGTATTAGCAGCAATAAACTCAACACCGGAAACACCTTTGTTGATCATATGCTGTACCGCGTTACCGCCCGCACCACCTACGCCGACAACCTTAATTACGGTGCCTTGTGTGGCGTTATCAACCATATCGAACTCCATCATGACTCCTCCAGGTAGGCAGTTATCAGTCGCTAATCATCACCCGATGAGACGACTAGCGACTAATAACTGTATATCAGACCATTATAAAATGACTACACCATTTGTGATACAAAAAGCTGACTAAAAATTCCCCAAAAACCACTCTTTCATGCGTTGCCAGGCCGCTTTGGCGGAACCTTCCTGCCTTGTGACCAGATTTCCACGCAAGTACTGCTTCTTCGCTTCCAACAACAACCCCAAAACTGTGGCATAACGTGGGCTACGAACAACATCAGCCAGTTGCCCACTATATGCAGGCATGCCTAATCTGGTTGGCTTCAAAAAGATATCCTCTGCCATTTCAACCATGCCCGGCATTGCTGATGAACCACCCGTGAGCACGATACCTGATGACAGTACATCTTCATATCCTGATTCACGAACTACCTGATGCACCAACGCGAACAATTCTTCAACGCGCGGTTCAATCACTGCAGCTAAAGCCTGACGCGACAAAGAGCGCGGCCCACGATCGCCCAATCCCGGTACATCCAACGTATCAGAAGGGTCAGCGAGCACTTGTTTTGCGACACCAAAACGAACTTTGATTTCTTCGGCCTCAGAAGTCGGGGTACGTAATGCCATCGCAATATCGTTTGTAATCTGATCGCCAGCAATCGGAATCACTGCCGTATGTCGAATCGCGCCTTCGCTAAACACCGCAACGTCGGTTGTACCGCCACCGATATCTATCAAGACTACACCTAATTCCTTTTCATCGCGTGTCAATACTGCTTCGGCCGATGCCATCGGCTGCAAAATCAGGTCTGACACTTCAAGGCCGCAACGACGCACACATTTGACAATATTTTGTACAGCTGAAACCGCACCGGTAACAATGTGGACTTTGACTTCCAGGCGAATGCCGCTCATGCCGATAGGTTCGCGCACGTCATCCTGGTTATCTACAATAAATTCTTGCGGTAATGTGTGCAGCAATTGCTGATCGGTAGGAATATTGACGGCCTTCGCCGTTTCAATCACGCGCGAAACATCTGCTGCAGTGACTTCTTTGTCTTTAATCGCTACCATGCCACTGGAATTGAAGCTGCGAATATGACTACCGGCAATTCCAGTATAGACGCGGCTGATCTTACAGTCGGCCATTAATTCAGCTTCTTCCAGTGCGCGCTGTATCGACTCAACGGTAGCTTCGATGTTGACCACAACACCTTTTTTTAAGCCTTTGGATTCATGCTGTCCCAAACCAATTACTTCATGCCGTCCATCAGGCATGACTTCAGCGACTACCGCCACAATTTTTGATGTGCCGATATCGAGACCAACGATCAGATTTTTTGCGTCTTTTGTCATGTCTTTCCACTTGCTTTTGTTTGCTTTTTCAATCCTGCCGGACGAGCGTATTTCATTGCCAATCCATTTGGATAACGCATGTCTATACTTTCAATACTATCTTGCGCACTAGCGATCAATTGCGGATAAATCATCAATAATTTATTCACTCTCATTTTTAGCGTCGTGCCATCCTGCACCCGGCCTAATTCAACTTGCATACCATTGTTCAGTTTCAAACTCCAGGCATAGCGATTCGAATACGTGACTGAGTCTGGTGCTAAATTTATTTTGGCAAACCAGTCTTTCAATTCTAAATATTCCGACAACACTTCTTTTTCACTACCGTCAGGTCCACTCAGAGCGATCAGATCGGTATCGTCTTCTGCTTCTGCCAGATTGGCGGTAAAAACATCACCCGCCACAGAAATCAAACGTCCATCATCACCCCAGGTTCCCAATGCAACGTGCTCATCCAAAGTCACTGTTAATTTGTTCGGCCATTCTCTTTGCACGCTAGCTTTACGTACCCAGGGGACACTTTCAAAAGCACCCCTTACTGCATCAAGAT
Source organism: Undibacterium sp. SXout11W (assembly GCA_049339905.1). GTDB lineage: Bacteria > Pseudomonadota > Gammaproteobacteria > Burkholderiales > Burkholderiaceae_D > Undibacterium. The sequence goes on along the minus strand of JBMPPG010000008.1, from coordinate 216,245 downwards.
TAGCAGTAAAAAAATTACCTCTGATTTTTGGTACTGCTGCATTTCTGATAGTGACTGCATCAACGTGACGTAATGCCTGAGGTGTAACCCCCACGATACGGATAGTGGACAAGGTAAACATTGGTCTTTGTATGACCCACCAAACCCCAGACGCCATCAGAGCGAGCAACACCAGGCCAAATAAAGCATTGGCGGTATTATTCATCATTTTGACGTCATGCCACATCCGTTTTTTCCTCTTTATTTAAATTCGGTATGGATTTTCAAACGAGCAGATTTTAAAATCTCCACACAAAGATCTTCATAACTCATCCCAGTTGCCTTAGCAGCCATCGGTACCAACGAATGTCCTGTCATGCCAGGAGAAGTATTAATCTCCAGCAAGAACGGTTGGTTATCCGATTTACGCAACAAAACATCAACACGTGCCCAGCCTTCGCAATCGATAGAACGATAGGCTTCGACCGCCATTTGCTGAATGCGGGCTGTCAATTGTTCATCCAAAGGTGCGGGGCAAAGATATTGAGTGTCATCAGTAAAATACTTGTTCTGATAATCATAGTTACCGTCCGGAGCAACGATTTCAATAATTGGCAATGCATGGGCATCTTTGCCGCGTCCTAAAATCGCGATCGTCAATTCACGGCCTTCAACGAATTCTTCCGCCAACACAACATCATCAAATTGTGCTGCCAACGCGTAGGCTTCCTTCATTTCAGAGTAGCCTTTGACCTTGGTGATACCAATGGTTGACCCTTCATGCGGCGGTTTCAGAATTAACGGCAGGCCTAATTCGTCCGGCACTTCGCGCAGAGTCGTCTCTGGCGTGAGCACCGCGTATTTAGGCGTACTCAAACCGTGTGTCTGCCATATCCGTTTGGTGAAAATCTTATCCATCGCCACTGCTGATGCCATCACACCACTACCGGTATAAGGAATATTCAATTGTTCCAATACACCTTGCAAACTACCGTCTTCACCGTAGCGACCATGCAATGCGATAAAAACCCGGTCAAATTTTTCTACTGCCAACTCAGCGATGCTCCGCTCTGCTGGGTCGAATGGGTGTGCATCGACGCCCTTCGCGCGCAGCGCCGCCAGTACGCCGTTGCCTGACATGATAGAGACATCGTGCTCAGCAGAACGCCCACCAAATAAGACACCTACTTTACCCAATGATTTGATATTCAATTCACTCATGATGATCTGCTTGTTAATTTATTATTTTGCCTGTGCCAGTTTTGCCGGCACGGCACTAATGGAGCCTGCGCCCATGACGATTAAAACGTCACCATCTTTCAAGACGTGCAATAAACTCTCTGGCATGTCATGTATATTTTCAACAAATACAGGTTCAACTTTTCCGCTGACGCGTAAGGCACGGGTCAATGCACGACCATCGGCTGCCAATATTGGCGCTTCACCAGCGGCATAAACTTCCGCTAACACGACGGCATCCGCGGTCGAGATCACTTTAACGAAGTCTTCAAACAAATCACGCGTACGAGTATAGCGATGCGGTTGAAATGCCAGCACCAACCGACGGTCAGGATAAGCGCCACGCGCTGCCGCCAGCGTCGCCGCCATTTCCACCGGATGATGACCGTAATCATCAACCAGAGCAAAGCTACCGCCAGCTTCGATTGCAATTTCACCGTAACGCGTGAAACGGCGTCCAACGCCATTAAATTCACTTAAAGCTTTTTGCGTAGCCTCATCAGCGACACCGATTTCGCGCGCAATCGCGATCGCTGCACAAGCATTCTGTACGTTATGCATACCAGGTTGATTCAAACTAACCTGCATATCAGGATAACCTTCCTGAACTACAGTGAAATGCATCTTGCCACCAGCAGCAACCGCATTCACGGCACGAACTTCCGCTTCTTCATGGAAACCGTAAGTGACAACAGGCTTAGAAACAAACGGCATAATTTCGCGCACATTCGCATCGTCAAGGCACAACACTGCTACGCCATAAAATGGCAGACGTTGCGTGAATTCGATAAATGCTTGTTTGAGCTTTGCAAAATCATGGCCATAAGTTTCCATATGATCGGCATCAATATTGGTGATGACTTCAATCACTGGCAACAAGTTCAAGAAAGATGCATCAGACTCATCAGCTTCGGCGACAATAAAATCACCACTACCTAATTTTGCGTTAGCGCCTGCGCTATTTAAGCGACCGCCAATAACAAAGGTAGGATCAAATCCACCTTCAGCGAGCACACTTGCGACCAGACTCGTGGTTGTGGTTTTGCCATGCGTGCCAGCAATTGCAATACCGCTTTTGAGACGCATCAATTCTGCCAACATCATCGCACGCGGAACAATAGGAATATGCTTCGCTCTGGCGGCGATCACCTCGGGATTATCACCCTTGACGGCAGTGGAAGTAACAACCGCATCTGCGCCTGCGATATTCTCAGCGGCGTGGCCAACTTTCACATCCGCACCGAGCTCAGCCAAACGCTGTGAAGCCGCATTATTACCGAGGTCAGAACCTGAAATGGTATAACCAAGATTTAGTAAAACTTCAGCAATACCGCTCATGCCTGAGCCGCCGATACCGACGAAATGGATATGTTTGACTTTATGTTTCATACTAATGATTCCAAAATTTTTGCAATATTCATGCTTGCATCACGCTGTCCAACGGCGTAAGCATGGCCGGCCATCTGCAAACATTGCACTCTATCCAGCGCTAGTAGTTGTGCCGCCAACTTCCCGGCGTTTAACTCGCTTTGTGGCAAATAAATCGCGGCGTTTTGTTTTGCCATCCACACGGCATTTTCTTTCTGATGTGAGGTGCTTGAAGCCATAAAAGGTACCAAAATACTTGCCACTCCAGCTGCTGTCAGTTCCGATACAGTAATGGCTCCAGCCCGACAAATCACCAGATCTGCTTCGGCATAACGACGTGGCATATCGTCGATAAAATCGAGCACTTCGGCATCCACACTTGCTTTGGCATAGTTTTCACGCAATGTCTGAATATTTTGCTTGCCCGATTGATGCGTCACGATAGGACGTTGCGCCGCTGGCATTAATGCCAGAGCTTGTGGCAAACAATCATTCAAGACTTTGGCACCTAAACTTCCGCCAACAATCAAAATTCTTAATACACCTTGCCTTTGTGCATAACGCACTTCCGGCGTAGGTAGCTGACAAATATCTTTGCGAATCGGATTGCCAGTGACTTGCAATTTGGTATCAGCGACTTGCCCTTCTGAAGGCAAACCAAACAGCAATTTGCTGGCAAATGGACGCAAGGCTTTATTCGATAACAGCAATGCCGCATCAGCATTCATCAACACCAACGGCTTACCACGCAACGCGGCCATCAAACCGCCTGGCACTGTAACGTAGCCGCCCATGCCCAACACCACATCCGGACGACGATGACCGATGATTTTTAAACAGCTAAAGAAACTTTTAACTAATTTAAAAGCACCCGTCACGGTATGCTTCCAACCTTTTCCACGCAAACCAGTAAATTCCAGACTATCCATAGGGACGCCGTGCTTAGGTACGATCTGGCATTCCATGCCGGTGCTGGTACCTAACCAGGAAACTTCCCATCCGCGTTCGCGCATAATCTCGGCAATCGCCAGGCCAGGGAAAATATGACCTCCTGTACCGGCCGCCATAATCATGAGTTTTTTCTGCACGCTCATGCGCGACCTCCACGCATCAACACGCGATTTTCAAAATCTACTCTGAGCAAAATAGCCAGACCTACACAATTAATCATCACACCTGAACCACCATAACTCATCAATGGCAGTGTCAAGCCTTTTGTCGGTAATAAACCAAGGTTTACACCCATGTTAATAAAGGCCTGAACACCAATCCAAATACCTATACCTTTTGCGGTTAACCCAGCAAAGGTTTGATCCAATGCAATTGCCTGACGACCTATTTCAAATGCTCTTTTCAAAATCCAGTAGAACAACAATACGACAACCATCACGCCAACAAATCCCAACTCCTCACCGATCACCGCCAGCAAAAAATCTGTGTGCGCTTCGGGTAAGTAATGCAATTTTTCGACACTGCCACCAAGTCCTACGCCAAACAATTCACCACGACCAAACGCAATTAAAGAGTGCGACAGCTGATATGCTTTTCCGAGCGCATTTTCTTCTTGCCACGGATTCATATAAGCAAAGATCCGTTCACGACGCCATGGTGAAAACACAATCACGAGCGAAAAAATTCCAACTAGAATCGCCGCAATGCCACCAAACCACACACCGTTAATGCCACCCAAAAATAAAATACCCATCGCGATACAAACGATAACGCCAAAAGCACCCATATCAGGCTCAAGCAACAGCAACAAACCAACCACACCCACAGCGGTCAGCATAGGAACAAAACCTTTGGTCAATTTATGCATGTATTCTTGCTTGCGTACTGTGTAATCAGCTGCATACAAAACCATAAACAACTTCATAAATTCTGAAGGTTGTATGTTAAACACCTTAAAAGACAGCCAGCGTTTAGCGCCATTCACACCTTTACCCAAACCAGGGATCAATACCGCCGCTAACAAAATTAGTGTTATCACGAATAAATAAGGCGTTATTTTTTGCCAACTCGACAAGGGAATTCTGAACGCAAAAATGCCAGCGATCAGAGACACCACGATAAATGAAGCTTGTCGTACCAAAAAATGCTTATTCGTATAATTAGCGTACTTAGGTGAATCAGGTAAAGAAATCGATGCCGAATACACCATCACCATACCAAACAACATCAGTATCATGGTGACCCAAACCAGCGCCTGATCATAACTCATCATTTTTGACCGGTGCACCAATTGGGTTTGTGGTGCTGGTGCCGAAAACGGCAACCATTTCTGGAGTGGAAGCATCATTTGCTTCATCAGCAAATCTCCCCACGTGACAGTGCTACTTCACGTACAGCACTCACAAACACTTCCGCCCTATGTGCATAATTGCGGAACATATCGAGACTCGCACATGCAGGTGACAACAAAACGATATCTCCGCTTCGGGCGTCATTTGAAGCAGCCTGCACCGCAGATTCCAGATCGATAAAATCTACACACTCGACCTGTGTCACACTCAGAACCTGACGAATTTCTTCCTTTGATTTTCCTATTAAAAATACTTTTCTAGCGTAGCGCTCTATCGCATCCGCCAAAGGAGAAAAATCTTGTCCTTTGCCCTCACCTCCAGCAATAAGTAAAATCCGCTTTTCTGGTGACTCGGATTGTTGTCCCAATCCTTTTAATGCAGCGACAGTTGCACCGACATTAGTACCTTTGCTGTCATCAATATAATCAACATTAGCAATCGTGCTGATCAGTTCTACCCGATGCGGCTCGCCTTTGTATTCACGCAAACCATGCAACAATGGCGCAAAGGCCAGTCCGATACCTCGACATAAAGCCAATGCCGCCAGGGCATTTGCCGCGTTATGCTGGCCGCGAATTTGCAACGCATCAGCAGGCATCAAACGGGTGATGATGACAGGGATTTCTTCAACTTCTTTTTTCTTACGACGACTAGTTACTACCGGTGCATCTTCTGCTGGTGTAGCCGTCACCAACCACCCCATACCGTGTTCATTCAACAAGCCCAGATCACCTATATGCTCAGGTTCATTCACCCCAAAGGTCACAATCGTTGCCGAGGTTTTAGCCATTGCCATCACCAATGCGTCGTCACGATTCAATACTTGTATGGTTTGCTCACTGAAGATTCTGGCTTTGTCAGCACAATACGCAGAAACGCTGCCATGCCAATCCAAATGGTCCTGAGTAATATTGAGTACTGTCGCCACATCGGCTTGCAAACTAAAGCAACTATGCAATTGGAAACTGGATAGTTCTAAAACCCATACTTGAGGCAAAGAATCGTTATCCAGATCTTCACGTAAAACATCTAACACGGCGGGACTGATATTGCCCGCAATACGGGTACGCAATCCGGCGCGCTCGCATAGCAATCCAACCAAACTGGTCACTGTGGTTTTACCATTAGTTCCAGTGATCGCAATTACTTTAGGATGGTAATCACGTTCCTCTTTTAATGCTGCCAATGCCTGCGCGAACAGTTCAATTTCACCCCAGATCGGGATATTTTTTTCTGCAGCAGCATCTGCTATTTCTTTCAACTCGCCAGATGGTGACAGGCCAGGACTGACCGCTACAAATTCGATCTCGGTCAATAATTCGGCGGTAAATTGTCCAGCAACAAACTCTGTTCGTTCATTCAATGCCATGAGAACAGGCAATCGATCAGGAGTTTCACGGGTATCGGCAACACGCAGGTTCGCACCGGCGCGCAACAACCATTGCGCCATTGCCAGGCCTGATTCACCAAGGCCTAAAACTAATACGTGTTTTCCAGAAAAATTCATATGTAGCAGTTCTAAAATCAAGTCAGCAATCTGACAACAACATTAACGTAGTTTGAGCGATGCCAAACCAACTAATACCAACAACATGGTAATGATCCAGAAACGCACAACTACCTGCGTTTCTTTCCAACCTTTTTTCTCAAAATGATGATGCAGCGGTGCCATCAGAAATAAACGACGTCCCTCACCAAAACGCTTTTTGGTAAATTTAAAATAGCCCACCTGCAAAATAATGGAAACGGTTTCCGCCACAAAAATGCCGCCCATAATGAACAACACGATTTCCTGACGAATGATAACGGCGACTGTTCCCAGAGCGCCTCCCAATGCCAACGCGCCAACGTCGCCCATGAACACCTGAGCCGGATGTGCGTTAAACCACAAGAATGCCAATCCAGCGCCAGCCATCGCACCACAGAAAATTAACAACTCCCCAGCACCAGGAATATGCGGAATCAACAAATATTTCGCGTAAACCACATTGCCTGTCAGATAAGCAAAGATACCTAATGCAGATCCAACCATAATGATAGGCATAATCGCCAATCCATCTAAGCCATCAGTAAAGTTCACGGCATTACTAGTACCAACAATGACACAATAGGTCAGCACAATAAAACCCCAGACACCAAGCGGGTAGCTGATTGTTTTGAAAAACGGTACGATCAGATCAGCTTTCGGCGGCAAATCCATACTAAAACCGGATTGAATCCATGCAAACATCAGATCTAGGATTTTTGAGTTACTTGGTGCGGACACTGAAAATGCTAAATAAAACGCGGCAATCAAACCAATGATGGATTGCCACATATACTTTTCTCGGGAACGCATGCCTTCGGGATCTTTATTGACAACCTTGCGATAATCATCAACCCATCCAATGGCGCCATAGCCAAACGTCACAATCATGACCACCCAGATAAAACGATTGCTCAGGTCGCCCCACAACAAAGTCGAAATAGCGATAGAAATCAAAATCAGCACGCCGCCCATGGTGGGCGTACCGGATTTAACCAGATGCGTTTCCATGCCATAGGCACGTACAGCTTGACCAACTTTCATACGAGTCAGCATTCGGATCACCGCAGGACCAGCAAAAATGCCGATCGCCAATGCGGTCATGGTGGCAAATACTGCACGGAACGTAATAAAACCGAAGACGCGCAGCAACCCCAGATCCTGTTTAAAAAATTCTGCTAACCAGAGCAACATGCTAATGAGTTCCTATTGTTTTTTGTTGTGAAGAAATTTCTGTCACGTTTAATAAATGAGCAACCACCCGCTCCATCTTCATAAAGCGCGAACCTTTGATCAGCACTTTGCTGTCTTTGCTCACACGAGCATCTAAGGCAGACAATAATTGCTGAATATCGGTAAAGTATTGCGCCGCTTTTCCAAAACCGGCAGCACTTTGTTGTACCTGATCACCGAGCAGAAATAATTCAGAAATGCCAGAAGCACGGGCATACTCACCAATTTCGTGATGAAATTGGGCACCGTTGTCACCGACTTCACCCATATCACCAAGCACCAGTAAAGTATCACCGCCCAATTGTTTCAAAACATCGATCGCAGCACGCACGGAATCTGGATTGGCGTTGTAAGTATCATCAATTACTGTCGCACCGCAGCTTGCTTGTTTGCGTTGCAGGCGACCAGATACAGGGTGAAAATTTTCTAAACCTCGAACGATGGTGTCGTCACTGATACCAATCGCATGACAACAAGCCGCCGAAGCAAGCGCGTTTAATACGTTGTGCTCGCCTGCTGCCTGCAAATGAATCTGAGATATTTTTCCAGCAATACTTAGTTTAATTTCGCTGCCAAACGCAGACGTTGTATAAGTGCCCGCGACATCGGCGTCGGGGCTAAGTCCGAAACTGAGGATCTTACGGAGACCATATTCTTGCGCATAGGCACGCCACAGCGAGCTGTACTCGTCATTGTGCGGGAATACAGCTACACCATTTTCTGGCAATGCCTTGATCGCACTACCATTTTCTTCTGCCACCGCGCGCACGGTTTGCATGAATTCCTGATGCTCTCGCTGGGCGTTGTTGACCAACACCACAGTTGGCAAAGCAACTGAGGCCAGCAAGGCGATTTCACCAGGATGGTTCATGCCCATTTCTATGACTGCTGCCTGATGTGCATCGAGCAATTCCAGCACCGTCAACGGCACGCCAATTTCATTATTCAGATTACCCTTAGTAGACAATCTATGGTCTTCACCAAACGCCGCTGCTAAAATGGCAGCGATCATTTCTTTGACGGTTGTTTTACCGTTGCTGCCAGTAACTCCAATCACCGGAATCGTAAATTGCTTGCGCCAGAATCTGCCTACCTCCGCCAGAGCCATTTTGGTGTCAGGAACGATCAATGCCGGTAACTGAAAATTTGCAGGCAAACGCTCAGCAATAACCGCGACCGCACCAGTTTGTACGACTTGCGGCAAGAAATCATGTGCATCAAAATTGTCGCCACGTAAAGCAACAAAGACATCGCCAGCTTTAATTTTTCGACTATCGGTCGACAATCCAATAATGTCTGCATCCGCAGTCATTATTGGCGAACTCAGTGCCTGTGCTAATTGTTGTAGACTAAACTTCATTAGCTACCTCTCTTCGTATTGCCACTGGTGGCAACGGTAGCAAGCGCAAGCGCTGCGTGTTCTTCATCAGAAAAAGGCCATTTCTTACCCAGAATATCCTGATAGGTTTCATGTCCCTTGCCAGCTAATAAAACGACGTCCTGATGCGTAGCGTGTTTAATCGCATACAAAATAGCATTCGCACGATCTTCAACAATATGTGCCTGCGTACTCATACCGGCGACGATTTCTTGAATAATGGTGGTCGGATTTTCGCTGCGGGGATTATCACTGGTGACCACGACATGATCAGCATTTTCGGCAATTTTGCCCATTTGTGGACGCTTGCCAGGATCTCGGTCACCACCGCAACCAAATACGCACCATAGTTTTCCATGGCGTTCATTGGCGACTTGTCTGAGAGTTGCTAAAGTTTTTTCCAATGCATCCGGTGTATGCGCATAATCTATCACCACCATGACGTGACCGGCAGTGCCCAACAACTGCATACGTCCAGGAACAGGGTTTAACTTTTCTATCGTTGCAAGCACTTTTGCAAACGGCAATCCCTTAGTTAACAATACAGACATCACGCCCAAAATATTGCTGACGTTAAATTGGCCAATCAACTGCGTCTTCACCAAACCTGAACCAAACGACGACTCCAGATGAAAACTAGTACCTGTGTGTGAGGTTTTGAGGTTGGAAGCAGAAAGCAAGGCGACGCCATTGTATTCAGCCTTATTCAAACTGTAGGCAACGATATTCAATGCAGGCGAATTTTTTCGTAAATCATTAATCAACATCTCGCCAAATGGATCGTCGAGATTGATGACTGCACTTTTTAAGCCGCGCCATTCGAATAGAGCACGTTTTGCGGCACCATAATTTTCCATATTGCCATGATAATCGAGATGATCACGTGTCAGATTCGTCAGCATCGCAACATCAATATGTAAACCGTGCAATCTTCCTTGTACCAGACCGATAGAGGAAGCTTCTATAGCCAATGCCTGTGCGCCATCATCGCGCATAGCTACCAGTCCGCGCTGCAAGCCAATGGCGTCTGGTGTAGTAAAACCGGTTTCCGACAAGCTGCCTAGTTGCCCATTTTTATACACACCCACACCGAGCGTACCTACAACGGCACTATCACATTTATTAAGTGACAGAGCTTTCGCCAGCCATTGAGTGCAAGAGGTTTTGCCATTCGTGCCAGTGACTGCGATGCTGTACATATCAGCATCGGGAGCCTGGTACCAAGTATTCGCAATATAACCGAGTTGTTCTTGTAAATCATTGACCGCCAGATGAGGCGTCTTGATAGAGTCGTCCCATACATAATCTTTGGCTTCATACACTACCGCGATTGCACCTTTAGCGATGGCCTCACGGATATATTGGCGGCCATCACCCTGGTGGGCGAGCACAGCAAAAAATACGTCACCGGCTTGTATGGTTCGCGTATTTGAGCTCAATTGTGCTGAAGGAGCAACCTGTCTTAGCCAGTTAATCATATCTGTCATTAATAAATTGTTCGTTGTCATTACATGCTCTCCTGAACACCACTATCAGGAACAATGGTTGTAATAGACGAATCAGGAGGTACGTTCATCGAACGTAATACGTTTGCTGTGATAGTAGAAAATACTGGCGCCGCAACAGTTCCGCCGTAATATCCCCCAACAGAAGGTTCATCAATCATCACAGCAACGATGACACGAGGATGGGAAACCGGAGCAAAGCCAACAAAGTCACCAACGTATTTATTGACGTAACGTCCACCTTCAATTTTGTGAGCGGTCCCAGTTTTTCCGGCAACCCTATAACCAGCAACGCGCGCCTGCGTTGCTGTACCGCCTGGCTGCGTCACTGATTCCATCATACTTCGCATTTCCATCACTGTTTTTTGCGAGATGATGCGTTGACCTTTTGGCGCTTCCGTAGCTTTTTGAAAAGTCAACGGAATCATGTCGCCATTACGTGCAAAAATCATATAAGCGCGCGCGATTTGTATCAAAGAGACTGAAATGCCATGTCCATAGCTCATCGTTGCCTGCTCAATAGGACGCCAATTTTTATAGTTCCGCAAACGCCCCGCAACCGCACCAGGAAAACCAAATTTTGGCTGCTGACCAAAACCCACGCTGGTAAACATTTCCCACATTTCTTGCGGCTGCATCTGGAAGGATATTTTTGCAGTACCAATATTGGAAGATTTTTGAATAACTTGTGCAACGGTCAGGGAATCCATTTTATGGGAATCATGAATTGTGGCGGTCCCGATCGTCATGCGACCTGGTGCAGTCTGAAACACGGTGTCCGGCGTAACGCGACCTTTGTCCAGCGCGAGCGCAACTGTAAAAGGCTTCATCGTCGAACCTGGCTCAAAAGTATCGGTCAAGACACGGTTGCGCAATTGAGCACCGGTCAACACCGAGCGATCATTCGGATTGTAAGCAGGCAAGTTAACTAATGCTAAGACCTCACCAGTTTGTACATCAAGTACAACTGCTGCACCTGCTTTTGCCTTGTGCTTTTCAACCGCTTCTTTTAAATGAGTAAAGGCGATGTATTGAATTTTACTGTCTATCGATAAATTCAATTCGTGTCCATCGTGCGGTTCACGAACTGCGCGGATATCTTCCACAATACGACCAAGACGATCCTTAATAACGCGACGACTGCCTAATTTACCAGCTAAGTCTTTTTCAGATGCAAGCTCGATACCCTCTTGCCCCACATCTTCCACATTGGTGAAACCCACAACGTGTGCCGTGATTTCACCTTCAGGGTAAAATCGTTTATATTCTTTGCGAGTATCGATACCTGGCATCGCCAAAGCTTGAATCTTCTCAGACACTTCTGGTTCGACCTGACGTTTCAGATAGACAAACTGGCGGTCGGAATCAAGCTTCTTGCGTAATTCGGCCTCAGACATTTCTAACAATTGTGCCAATTGCCGGATTTTTTCCGGAGGCGCACTCAACACATCTTCCGGAATCGCCCAGATTGCTTTTACCGGTACAGAAGACGCGAGTACTTCACCGTTTCTGTCTGTAATTTTTCCACGCGTCGCTGGTAATTCCAAGGTACGCGCATAACGACTTGCACCTTGTTTTTGCAGAAATTCAGTGGTAATACCTTGCAACCACAGCGCACGTACAATCAATGCCAGAAAAGCACCGAACAAGAGAAATAGGACCAGGCGTGAGCGCCAGGTAGGCAGTTTTACATCTAATACCGGATTAGATGAAAATGACACACCGCGTGATGCAGCGTTACGAGAGCTATTCCCAACGCGGCTCATTTGAGCTCCTCCGCTTTCAGGTATTGGGTACGCTCAGGAGTTACCACAACCATATTCAGATTACGCGTCGCTGCTTCCTCAATGCGAGCATGCTTGCCATAAGTAGACTGATCAAGTTTGAGTTGAGTCCATTGCAACTCATATTGCTTGCTCAAACTTTGTTCACTCTCAAGCTCAATAAATAAATGCCTGGCCTGATACTGCGCATTAATCAGAGATAAGGCGCAGGCGATCAATATCATCGCGAGAATAATATTGATCTTGTTGATCATTTGCCGCCCTCAGGTAAGCGTTCAGCGACCCGAAGGATAGCCGACCGAGACCGTGGATTCTCACTTACCTCATTTTCTGACGGCTTAATCCGATTCAGTAAGCGCATTTGCGGTTGTGGCAAATCGAGGTGGCGAATAGGCAAACGTCGGTCAGGTTGCTCAACTTTCACTTTGGACGCAAAAAATTGTTTGACGATACGATCTTCCAGTGAATGAAAACTAATTATCGACATAATGCCAAACGGAGCCAAAGCCGAATATGCAGCGTCCAGACCTACTTCGAGATCTTCAAGCTCCTTATTGACGAAAATCCGTATAGCCTGAAAGGTGCGAGTTGCCGGGTCCTTGCCCTTCTCGCGAGTTTTGACGGCGTGTGCGACGAGTTCTGCAAGTTGTCGGGTTCCAGTAATGGAGTCCGTTTGCCTGCGAGCAACAATCGCCTTTGCAATCTGAAAAGCAAACCGTTCTTCCCCATAATTTTTAATTACCTCCCTAATTTTTTCTTCATCTTCAGTGGCCAGCCACTCTGCCGCCGAAACGCCGCGCGTGGTATCCATACGCATATCCAGAGGACCATCAGCACGAAAACTAAAGCCGCGAGTCGCATCATCTACTTGCGGTGATGAAATACCTAAATCCATCAAAATACCGTCAACCTGCGCTATGCCAAGCTCTTGCAGAGCTTCAGACATCGTGGCAAAACTATCGTGAACAATATGAAAACGCGGATCTTTAATTTCAGAGGCGCTAGCAATAGCCTGTGTATCTTTATCGAATGCGATCAGACGTCCTTTTGGCCCTAATTGCTGCAAGATCAGGCGGCTATGTCCGCCACGTCCAAAGGTACCGTCGACGTAAACTCCGTTAGCACGCTCACCAGTAATGGCAAGTGCATCAACTGCTTCATTTAAAAGCACTGTCTTGTGGGTAAATTCTGTCGCTGCTTGGTTCGTCATTTCTCGCGATCAGAAAGAAAAGTTGTTTAATACATCCGGAGCACCAGCCGCTTTTGCATTGGCCTCATTTTCTGCCAAGCGACCTGCGTCCCAGATTTCAAAGTGACTACCCATGCCAAGTAGCATGATGTCGCGCTCTATCCCGACAGCATTGCGCAACTCAGGCGCCAGCAAAATCCGTCCAGCGCTATCGAGTTCGACATCAAAGGCGTTACCCAGAAATATCCTTTTCCAGTCACGCGCCTGTATCGGCCATGCGGCAATCTGTTCACGATGAGATTCCCAAGTGGGGCGTGGAAATAAGAGCAAGCAACCGTCTGGGTGGCGGGTCAGGGAAACGCGCCCCCCAAACTGTTCGTTCAGGGCATCACGATAGCGGGCAGGAATAGACATTCTGCCTTTCGCATCGAGATTGAGTGCGGATGGACCCTGAAACACGCTTATACCTTTAACCTGGACTTTGATTGAAATGAGAAGTCTTGTGAAGATAAACGAAAAATGAGGTTTTATCCCACAAAATTACACTTTTTCACACTGTTTCCCACTTTAGAGGATGACTTGATCATGGTCAAGTAAAATCACACGTAAATTTCTGAATTTCTTTAATGAAGTCAATGACTTAGCGCAACTATCTCGAAATCATGTTTTGGAAATAGTCCAATAAATTAACGACTTACGAAATATTTTGAAAGTGGCTTATCACATACGAGTATGTACGTGACCTGAATTTAAGCCTGAGAAAGATGGGAAATAGTCGGAATTACCAGATCATACAAACACGATGCCTGCACTTACATCTTCAACAAACCATGAATGCAAGTGCTGTGAGATTTGCTTTAGCGATAGTCCAACCGATTGTCAAACACGTTCGACCATGACCTGTTTTTGAAGTAAGGCGGCAAAGTCTTTGGCAGATATTGCTTTGCTAAAGTAAAAACCTTGATACTCATCACATTTGAAGTCGCGTAAAGTACTGAGTTGCGTCGACGCATCTACGCCTTCTGCAATGACCTTCAAACCTAAAGTGTGAGCCATGGCGACAATAGCGAGGACGATAGCAGTGTCGTTCGGGTCGTGAGGTATATCTTTAATAAAGGAACGATCAACTTTGACACTATCGACAGGGAAACGCTTCAGATAAGCAAGTGAAGAATAGCCAGTGCCAAAATCGTCAATCGACAAAGTGAAACCCGCCTCCTTAAAGCCGTCCATCAGAACAATCGCCTGCTCACGATTATGCATCACCATACTCTCGGTAATTTCAAATTCAATTGCATTAGCAGGAACGCGCCAAAAATCAATAACGCTTCTCACTTCATCCAACAGTTGATGGTCATTGAACTGCGAGCCGGACAGATTAATGGCAATCCTACCGAAACGACTATCCAATTGCCTGAAATTCAAAACATCGCGGCAAGCCACATCCAATACCAACATACCTAAACGCGGAATCAGACCAGCTTCTTCTGCCAGCATGATAAAGTCATTAGGATACAAAAGACCACGTTCAGGATGATTCCAACGTACCAACGCTTCCGCACCGACAATTAGCCCGGTATCCACCGACACTTTGGGTTGGTAATAGACGACAAACTCGCGTCGTTCCAGCGCTTTGCGCAGACGGGCTTCAAACGCCAGTCGCTCTACAGTATGGGTATTCATTTCAGACGCGTAGAACTGGAAGTTATCCTTTCCTTTGTTCTTAGCACGATACATGGCGATATCGGCATTTTTTAACAAAGTCTGCGCATCTCGTCCATCTGTAGGGAAGGTAGCAATACCAATACTTGCACTAAGTTGACACTCCTGACCATAAATTTCAAACGGTTGCGAAGCTTCAAACAGTAATTTGTCCGCAATGTCACCGAGATCACGTGGCTCATTGAATTGATCAATCAATAAAATAAACTCGTCACCACCAATCCTGGCAACAATATCTGACTCCCGTAAGGTCTTGCGGAAACGTTGTGCGACGCTACGCAACACTTTATCGCCTTCATCATGCCCAAACGTATCATTGATATTTTTAAATCTATCCAAATCAAGAAACAACACTGCCAGACGAGTACGGTTACGTTCAGCCAACGATAAAGCTTTAGCTAAATGCTGATTATACAAAAAGCGATTCGGTAGTCCAGTCAACTCATCATAGTGCGCGAGTTGTAGGATTTTCTTTTCTGAACGCCTGCCTTCGATAGCAATCGTAGCGATCTCAATCATGATGCCGATGACACTCATATCGTCTTCGGTCATGCAGGGAACATCGGGGAATAATACAGTAAAACTTCCTAATACCTGACCATGTTTATCCATTAACGGCCAGGCCATACTGGACTCAAAAGCGGACAATTCTTCGAGTCCGTTAACAAACTGCATGCATGGCGCTTGTTGCAATTGCTCGATTTGCACCGGACAAGCAACGATGACAGCATCACTCCATATACCATTCCCATGTGTCACGGGCATTTCATTCAATTGTTTGAGCAATATATCGGGGAAATGCTGTCCAACACCTTGCGTAAAGGTTCTTTGGTCATCGGATAACAATTGGATGCCAACACACCACGAAGGCCTTAATTCGTGCACGAAATCGCACACAGAATTCAAAATAAAAATAGGATCTTCATTGGCGCCGATTAATTGCAGAAGTCGATTTTGTCCTTCGAGTAAGCGCTCGGTATATTTTCTGGTATTGATGTCGCGCTCAACACAGAACAATAAGACTTCCCCATCGATTTCCACGGGACTGAGGGATACTTCGCTGTAAAATGGCATACCGTTTTTTTCGAGTTGCCACTCAAAACATTGTGCTACGCCAGCGAAGGCCTGATCGATAAGGAAAATGATTAATTGTTCTTTGTCTGACTCTTTTAGACCGATGATAGTCTGATGCGGTGCTGAAAAACCACCTACTCTTTTACCGATAATGTCAGCCTGAGACTTCGCACCCAGCAAATTAACGGCTGCATGATTACAGTCGACGTAGATATAGTCGCGATTGATAATCAGAATAGCATCCTGTGCGCCAGTAAAAAGTATCCGGTAGCGATTCTCGCTCGCAATAAATTTCGCTTTTGAAATCTGTAAACGTTTTAGCTGCCACATTAGCATCAATGCCAGCATCAGAATAAAAGCGACAGTCAGAGATGTGAACATGATTCTTTGTTGCTGGCGATTATTCCAGTCCAACAAAATACTGTCCATATTTCGGGCATAAACCAAGGTCAGAGGGATACCGGTAATTTTGCGATAGGTGTACAAATACTCACCTCCACCATCGATCAAACCATTGCCAACTAAAGAGCCTTCAGTGATTGGATCGGTGATCGCCAACAACAAGTCTGTCTGGGTAACGGGATGATCAAGAAAATTACTATCAAAAGGAGCTCTGGCGAGAATATTTCCACGTTGGTTATGTAAGGAAATAGCGGCGGCACCGCCCCTTGCCACAATCTCGTAAAAATCCTGAAAATAGCTCAGGCGTACATCCACTTCGAGCATCCCCTGAAGCGCACCTTTTTCATCATAAAAATTACTGGCAATCGGCAAAATCCATTGATCTGAATTTTCCAGCCTGGTCGCGGCTCCAACCACCACTTCTTTCTTGGAGGTTTGCTTTAAAAGCGCTCCAATATGCCCCGGAGCCACCGTGTAGCTGCCCGGTACCTGACGAGGTCGGCTTGAAAGCTGCCTCTTTCCATCTTTATCAAAAACAGAAAGCGCGTAGATAAATTGAGACTCTTGTCGTTGATTCAGCAATATCCGTTGAACCATAGCTTCATAGGAAGACGAAGATGAATCGAGCAGGAGAATTTCATCTCCTGCTGCATTCATCGCACGCATCGCCTCATTCAACGCACGACTGGCATGCTCTTCTAAGATTCGTACTGTGAAATAGCTATGTTGCTGCGCATCGGCCAGTGTTAACGTTTTATCTTCCCTGATTGACCACCAGCTTTGAGCCACGATTAAGGCAACGATGATGCAAACGCCGATAACGAACGCCTTCAGGGGCAAGTCTCGTTCTTTTTTTAGGCCTGGAGTCTCCATGCGTCTGCAATTTATATAAGGTGTGAGTTAAATAAAACCTGTAGTGCTAATAAGAGCAGCAGGAAATGCATTGCAAAAACATTTAAGTAAAACTAGCAATAAAGCCACACAGGTGGTTAAAAAATTACAATTTGTGAAAACTCGAAAAACATTATCACAAATACTGAGGATTTTCGTGAGTTCTAATTAAACAAGTTGGTTAAATAAGATGATTAATTAGCTGATATTAGTGCAACACCAGCTTTTTAAAAATAGTTTCTACCATATAAGCCAATAAAAATAGTTTCCTTCAAGAATGAAATTAAATTCACTTCAAGAAACTGCGCAAATAGAAATGAATAGATCCACGAGCAATTCGTTTATCAAATTTTGGATGGCACAATCGTGGGACTATATACCGGAAAAAATGGTACAAAACACTATTTTTTGAGATAACAAGGAAATAAGGCGAGGGGAAATCGACGATAATTGAAAAAACTGTCGCCCATTTGAGGCTCCTTCGGAGACACTAAAGACAGGACTGACATGCCTGGAAGTGGTTCTATTGTGTGACACTTTTCGCCAAATAAACATGGGAAATAAGTTGAAGCAGGCCGATAGGCCGGATTTTGTTACGGCGTCAGATATTGCTACCTGCTGCTATGACAATCATTCCTCTAGGCGACGGATTACTCCGCCGCTCAAGCTTTCTACCCGCACGCTCCGCGAGCCGCCTCAACGCGTGCCTATTTGAAATTGCTCCGGGTGGAGGTTACCGCGTTTCACCGTAACTTAATACGCTCGTCTCTGTGGCCCTATTCCTCGTCTTATACTTCAGCTTTCGCCTCCGCTTTCAACGTACGGCCGTTAGCCGTCACCCTGCTCTATGGAGTCCGGACCTTCCTCCCGTCACCATGTGAACATGGCAACCAGCGATTGTCTGGCCTGCTTCGGGATATATTTTACCTCAAATCAGAGTGCTCCAGTTGTAGTAAGTGCCTGCAAACTTGGATTTAAGATCGGCGCTTTACGCACGTATTGCCACAGATTTGTTCATTTGACGTCAGAAGTACTGCAAATTTTGTATGCTTTCTGGTAGCTTACTGCTTTTACTTGCTCCCGCTTAATATCATGTCGAATTCTCGTTCTGGTGGTCAACTTATTGTGGATGCACTGCAAATCCACGGTGTAGATACAATTTTTGGTGTTCCTGGCGAGAGTTATCTCCCTGTACTGGATGCGCTGCACGATAGCCCGATTCGCTTCATTATCAATCGTCAGGAAGGCGGCGCGGCGTTTATGGCGGACGCTTACGGTAAAATGACTGGCAAACCAGGTATCTGCTTCGTAACCCGAGGCCCGGGCGCCACCAATGCATCCATCGGGGTACATACTGCGTACCAGGATTCCACGCCAATGATTTTATTTATTGGACAAGTAGGTAATGATTTTGTCGAACGCGAAGCATTTCAGGAAATTGATTACCGCCGCATGTTTGGTCAAATGGCCAAATGGGTAGCACAAATTGATCGTGCTGACCGCGTTCCAGAATACATTGCCCGCGCATTCCAGGTCGCGACCAGCGGCCGTCCGGGTCCGGTTGTATTGGCATTGCCAGAAGATATGTTGGCACAAGTCGCGGATGTCGCTGATACCCGCCACTACACGCCGGTACAAGCATCCGCATCCCCGCAGCAATTAGCGCAATTGAGAAATATGCTGGCGGTCGCGCAACGGCCAGTACTACTGATTGGTGGCAGTGGCTGGGATCAGACTGCCTGTGAAAACATTCGCGACTTCGCCAGCAGCAATCATCTGCCACTCGCCTGCGCATTCCGCTTTCAGGATTTGATCGACAACGCTCACCCGAACTATATCGGCGATGTGGGTATTGGTATTAACCCCAAATTGGCACAACGATTGAAAGATGCCGATCTGGTCATCGCGATTGGTCCACGTCTGGGAGAAATGACGACGGGTGGCTACACCGTTCTGGAAGCACCAATACCTCAGCAAAAATTGATACACATCCATAGTGACGCCCTGGAATTAGGCCGTGTTTATCAAGCGGATCTGATGATCAATAGCGGCATGAAAGAAATTGCCGAGGCTTTGGCAGACATGGAAGCATTAGATGCATCCCATAAATGGCGTGACACCGTCACTCGTGCAAAGAGCGAATTACTTGCATGGCAAACCGAGCCCGCCATCTTTGAACAAGAGAAAGCACCGCTCAATTTATGGCAAGTGGTGCAAGACATCATGCAACAAACACCTGCCGATACAATACTCACCAACGGCGCTGGCAATTATGCAACCTGGGCGCACCGCTATTTCCGCTACGGCGGCTTCCGCACGCAATTAGCGCCAACTTCTGGTGCAATGGGTTATAGCGTACCATCAGGTGTTGCGGCCAAAATTATTGATCCTGAACGTACAGTGATCACCTTCGCTGGTGATGGCGAATACATGATGAATGGCCAGGAACTGGCTACTGCAGTTCAGTACAAAGCAGGCGTGGTGATCATCGTATTTAACAATGGTATGTACGGTACCATTCGTATGCATCAAGAACGAGAATTCCCTGAACGTGTTTCTGGCACAGAATTGCACAATCCCGATTTTGCGGCTCTGGCGCGCGCCTATGGTGCGAGTGGTGAAACCGTATTGACGACCGCTGAATTTGCTCCAGCATTAGAACGCGCATTAAAACATTGCCGCAATCATCAATTGCCAGCACTCATAGAATTGCGCTACGATGGCAATCTCATCACTCCTGGTGCCAGTCTGGAAACGATACGGCAGCAAGCAAGAGCATCGGGAAAATAACGGAATGAAGTTTTTGCAAAATTAAAAAAAAAACACCTTGCCCGGGGGAGAGAAACGGCAAGGTGTTGCAACTAAAAATACATTGATGTCTCTCAGCGATAGTCTTCAATAAGCAACCGGTAATAGACCGTGCTTGCCAGCCACGACCGCACGCAATTTCATCTCTTGTGGAAATTCGACTATCCAATGACCAAGTAAAAAAGGGGAATTAAAATCCTCGCTAATCCGCCCGAAACGAAGCTCTGGCGATGTCCCGGTTCGATCTAAGCAACACAACATATCTGAGGTTAGCGTTGTACCTGCATAAGCTATTGAGAACTCGCCAACAATCAAAGAGCATCCTGGATGTTGAGGATCTTTGGCAATCTCATAGCGCAACGCAGCTCTATCGTTGGAAGATCCTATCAAAAGACGTTGGAATTGTTCCGCATTCTCTGCATTAAGTGAATTCCAACTCGCTGAAAAATAAAAATTATCCGTGGCGATCGCGTTTCCGTGTCGGCCAAGCTTTTGACCATTAATCACAAAGCCATGCTCAAAATCAGTCCAACGAATTTTTATATTACGTGGATGAGTAGCATCAAAAGTAACGGAAGCCATGATAAACCGCCTTTGAAAATGATACCTATCGGTAACCAGAGATTACTGTCGGATATGCAGATAACTATAAATAATGCGATACACACTTGTCGTCCAGCCAACTTCAATAGGAGCATGAGTCACACACTCGGGCTCTTATTCCGGCGCACTAGTGTTCAGTACAGTTCCGTTCTATCCAGAAACTCTGGACTCAGAAACCAAATTTTGGTTCCGTCATCCATTATTTCAAATCGAAAACGTTTCACAAATGCCACCACCTGTCATTAGAATTATTGTTTATTTTTCTATTAGTTTCAACATCTTTAATGTATCGGACTCTAACCAAAATTCTGCTTTAAAGAAATAATAAAATCGGATGTTCTGGAGGGGAAATAATACTGTCAGCGCCGATTAATGCATTGCCGCAACTGGGCACGATTCTTACTCAGGATTTGCACGAGAACGTGTTTGCTGGTCGTTTAAAAAGGATTTACACCTCGTCATCCCGAATACGACGAAGGAGGCTCTTTTGTAAGTCTTGCCGCGCTTTACGGCGT
Source organism: Undibacterium sp. SXout11W (assembly GCA_049339905.1). Lineage (GTDB taxonomy): Bacteria > Pseudomonadota > Gammaproteobacteria > Burkholderiales > Burkholderiaceae_D > Undibacterium. Next base: position 194,727 of record JBMPPG010000008.1, on the reverse strand, counting down.
GCTGTGCGCAACGGATTAATTGGTTCATGCGCGCCGGCATTTCGCTGACGCGCAGCCAGTGCGAGACGATTTCGCGGTTTCCCCGCGGTTGGAAGTTTAATTTTTATTTTCATATAAATGGATTGAGGGGGAAATATGCAACATTTTGAAGACTGATTAAATTGACGTATTTTTTTAAAATCCCAAAAAACGTCAGACTTCAATTTTCCATTTGCTTTCTTTGAAAATTGTTGCATAAAAATAAATTATAGTAACGAAGTTAATTTTTTTTGCATACACAACTCTCTTCGTTTATTATGGTTGCATTTATTACAATAAACCACCAATACTAACACCAATTCTGATATGTTAAGTTTGGTGTAGCACTGCTCTCATTAATTGCTTTTTCTACCTCGTCGTCTGGTTTTAAACCCAAACAAGGAACGAAGTTATGGCAGCAATTGGATTGAACCTGTTCAGGCTGATCAAACATCTGACTCTCGTACTCGCATTGTTGCTTTGTAGCGACGGCTTTGCCAGCCCAGTACAAACTGATGCCGTCTGTGGCAAGGCGTCCGAGCTCATTCATATTCCCGGAAATGAGGCTGCCTGGACGCCGGGTTTGGGTAAATTACGCCTGCAAAAGGTGTGCTGGCTCAGAATCGAACGCCCACTTCCAAAAGATGAGCTACTGAGTTTTAAAAGTGTGTGGATTGATATTGCGCTCTTTGACAAACAAGGAAAGTTGTTAGGCAATGCCGCGCACAACGGCGAAAAATTAAACGCTTTTGTGAGTGCAAATCGCATCAGCTTTATTGTGCAAGATGCTGCATATCCAATTTATGCGCGAGCTACGGTATCACCATCCACCTCGTTTTATGACGAAATCGACGTTGCCGGAATGACCCTCGATCAAATCAGCTTGCAAGCCCGCAAAGCAGAAAATACCAGCGTTGCTCAGTCGGCAGTGTTACTCGGTTTTGCACTAATTATGTTGGCGTTTGGTTTGTTTTTACGCGACATAAATTACGGTCTATTTGCACTATTCGCATTTTTACAGGCGGCTTACATTATATTCGGCGATGGACTTATTTTTTCTATGTCGAATATGCCGATCTGGTTTCCACGTTTATTTGCGTTCACAACGTGGCCGGCCATGGCGGTGCTGTCTATTATTGTAACTAGAATTGGGGGTTTTAAAGAGCACAGCCCATTTCTTCAGCGTTGCATGCAATTAATGGCCGTTGCTTATTTGGCGCTCGTGCCAATGTCGTTTTTCGAAGCATTTCTAACAGTAAAAACTGTACTTTTACAAGATTACATCGCTCTTTTCTGGTATCCCATTGCAATAGCCGGATTATTCCGCGCAATCCGCAATCATCACAAAGGTACTCCTCTGATAACACTGGGAATATTACCGATTTCTATTTTGTGGTGGCCTATTGCCATTATTAATACACAACCTAAGAGTTGGGGCTGGCGTGTTGAAGCTCCATCAGGAACAACTCTAGACGTTATCCAAAATTTATTCCTTCCTACCCTTTTGTGTATCAGCTTAGCGTACCGCACATTTGTCTTACATAATGAAGCAATACGCATCGCCCGTGAAGACCAGCTTACGGGTCTGGCTAATCGTGAACGTTTAGCAGTTCAGGGCGAAGCTATGCTAAAGAACAATCTACATCCTTACATTGCGGTGGTCGCCCTGAACGTCGACCGCTTTAAAGCCATCAATGAGGCTCTGGGGCACGATATTGGTGACGCAGCACTAGTCGAGGTCGGGCATCGCTTGTCATCTATTCCCAACACGGTGGTTGGCCGTAGTCAGTCGGATCAGTTTTTTATTATCTGGATCGATATACACACAATTGACGAGTTGCAACGGCATTTGAAAGAAAAATTCTTCTCTCCAATTTCCGTAAATCAACAGACGATTGATATATCGCTGTCCGCTGGTGTTAGTCTGCAAACCAATATCAGCATGCAAAAGCATATGCATTGTGCAGAAATCGCCCTCAACGCGGCGCGCGCGTCTAAAAGTGGTTGGGAAGTGTACCGACCCGACATGGAGACCAATAAGTTGGGTGATCTGAGTCTGTTATCCGAATTACGGATGGCGATACAACAGAATCACTTACGGATCTTCTTGCAACCAAAAGTAAGAGTCAGAGATGGTGCGGTGGTTTGTGCTGAAGCACTAGTACGCTGGCAGCATCCTACGCGCGGTATGATTCCACCGTATCAGTTCATCCCTTTTGCGGAACACACGGGCCACATTAGCGCCATCACTGTCTGGATGTTAAAAGAAGCAATGCAACTGGTCGCGGAATGGAGAGCAGCAGGTGACCCCATACAAATTTCGATCAATTTATCGGCATTTGATTTGCGCAATCATAATATCGTTTCGATCATTGAAACTTTGCGTGAATCCAATAATGCCTCTGCCGAAGATATTCGTCTGGAAGTCACAGAAAGTAGCGTCATGAGTGATGCCAATACGGCCATCATCGTACTGGATCACCTACGTTCCCTCGGCTATTCGATTGCGCTTGATGATTTTGGGACAGGCTATTCCTCACTTGCCTATCTGCAAAAAATGCCGGTATCCGAATTAAAAATTGATCGGGCGTTTGTCGCCAATGTCAAACCAGACACGGATGCATCATTACTTTTGTTATCGACCATAGAATTGGGGCAACGTCTCAAACTTCATACCGTCGCAGAAGGTGTTGAAACAATGGAAGAGTGGGAACTGGTGAAGCAGTTTGGGTGTGATTATGTACAAGGATGGTATGCAGCCAAACCTATGCCGGTCAGCGAATTTATCCAATGGCGAAGATTGAATAATCCATTTAATTACCTGCAGCCAATTAAATTGGTACCAGAAAAAGTGTGAGATAAAAAAATGGCGTCCAGGCGCATAGTTTGAAACAAATATCAGCATTTAACGCATTGATTTTGTTCCAACATCAGCTAAGATAACGTCGCCGTTGTAGTTAAGTTTAATGAATCGATTCACCAACCAGGAGAGCACGATGTCTATTCAACACAAAGTACCCGGTGTGCCAGATGGCGGCGCGGATGAAAGTAATCTCACTTCAGGTATGCCAGGTAATGGCTCAGAAGAAAGCAATCTGACATCAGGGATGCCAGGCAATGGCGCAGAAGAGAACAATCTGACATCTGGAATGCCAGGCAACGGCTCAGGAGAAACTAATCTAACTTCTGGCATGCCAGGAAATGGTAACGGATAGAAGACCAGAGACATCAATGAATACGCAGTATAAATAAAAAAACGGAGCCCAAATAGCTCCGTTTTTTTTATTAACGTCAGTATTTAATTGAACTGACTAAAGTCTGGCTTACGCTTTTGAAAAAATGCCATAAAAGCTTCACGTGCTTCTGGAGCATTGAGCATCGCTGCAAAGTGCTGATTTTCTTCTGCCATTTTTGTGACAATTGCTTGTGGCTGAATTCCTTTCATCAAACGTTTGGTAGTGCGAATTGAAGCGGCTGGCAATGCAACCAATTTGGCAGCGATTTGCTTGGCGTAGGGCACTAATTCTTCTAACGGTAATACCTTGTTCACAAAACCCATTTCAAACGCTTCTTGCGCAGTAAACGGTTCTCCGAGCATGAGCTTTTCAGCTGCGCGTTGATAACCAACAATTTGCTGAAATACCATGCTGGAAGCAAATTCGGGGCATAGACCCAATTGTGTGAATGGCATAGACAGCTTGGCATTGTCCGCCAGATAAATCAGATCACAATGCATGAGCAAAGTCGTACCGATACCAACCGCTGCGCCGGACACAGCCGCAATCACAGGCTTGCCTGAATCATTTAATGCCTGCATAAATTGATAGACTGGCGGAATGCTGTCTGGATTAGCAAGGCTGCCAGCGTTTTTCATGAAATCTTCGAGATCATTGCCTGCGGTAAAAATTTCTGGCTTACCAGTGATCAGGATGGCGCGCACGGCGGCGTCTGTTTCAGCTTCACGCAAGGCATCAGCCATCGCCTGATACATGGCGGCAGTAATTGCATTTTTCTTTTCAGGACGATTAAAGCTGATCGTCAGAACGCCATTTTCTTTGTGGGTCAGGATATCTGTCATGTGTGTCTCTCTTTGTCCTAGGACTATATTCTTCAATCATGTGCAAACAAGTCGCTATTGTAACTCGTGAACAAGACCTATTTTCATTGTCGTATTTGTAAAAAAACCGCACAAAATATGTGCGGTTTTTTTGGGCTAGTAAGGCAAATTACATGCGTTCAAAAATACCAGCAGCGCCCATACCTGTACCTACGCACATCGTCACCATACCGTATTTCAGGTTATTGCGATGCAAAGCGTGGATAGTGGTCGCGGAGCGAATTGCGCCTGTTGCGCCCAGTGGATGACCCAGAGCAATCGCGCCGCCCATCGGATTCACCTTTGCTGGATCGAGACCCAGATCTTGTACCACTGCCAGAGACTGCGCCGCAAACGCTTCGTTCAGTTCGAACCAGTCGATCTGATCTTGCGTAATACCTGCTGCGCGACATGCTGCCGGAATCGCTTCTTTAGGACCGATACCCATGATTTCTGGTGGTACGCCACGGACTGCGAAGGAAGCGAAACGCGCCAATGGTGTCAGGTTGAATTGCTTCAGGATTTTTTCGCTGACCAGTATCAATGCGCCTGCACCGTCAGAAGTTTGCGAGCTGTTACCAGCAGTCACACTACCTTTGGCAGCAAACACGGCTTTGAGCTTCGCCAGGCCCTCTAAAGAGGTATCTGGACGTGCGCCTTCGTCGCGAGTCACTGTACGAGTTTTGAGTTCGATTTCGCCAGTCAGCAAGTTCGGTACGCGGTCGATGATGTCAACAGACGTTGTTTCTGCATCGAAGTAGCCAGCATTTTGCGCAGCGATTGCACGTTGGTGCGATTGCAAAGCAAATGCATCTTGCGCTTCACGGGATACTTTCCATTGTTGCGCGACTTTTTCAGCAGTTAAACCCATACCGTAGGCCATACCGACGTTTTCGTCTTGCAGAATCGCCATATTCATCGATGGGTTGCTACCCATCATTGGCACCATGGACATGGATTCCACTCCGCCAGCGATCATCACATCAGCCTGACCAACACGAATGCGGTCAGCAGCCATCGCCACAGCAGTGATGCCGGATGCGCAATAGCGGTTGATTGTTACGCCACCGATCGTGTTTGGCAAACCAGCCAGCAATACGCCCATACGCGCCAGATTCAGACCTTGTGCACCTTCTGGGAAAGAGCAACCGATGATCGCATCTTCAACCAGTTTTGGATCGAGGTTAGGCACTTGTGCCAGCGCTGATTGCATGACACGTACCAGCAAGTCATCTGGACGTGTGTTGCGGAACATACCGCGACCAGATTTACCGATCGGTGTACGAGTAGCAGAGACGATATACGCGTCTTGAAGTTGTTTAGTCATGTTATGTACTCCGATTAGTTACGTACTGGCTTGCCAGTTTGCATCATGCCCATGATGCGCTCTTGTGTTTTTGGATGGTTCAGCAATTCCATAAACGCTTTACGCTCCATGTCGAGCAACCATTGTTCGCTAACCAGGCTGCCATTGTCGATGTCGCCACCGCAAACAACTTCTGCAATCATTTTGCCGAGTTTGTAATCGTGGGCAGAAATAAAGCCACCGTCACGCATATTGATCAATTGCGCAGAAATCGTCGCAATACCATGACGACCAGTCACAGGCACGAGTTTCTTCATTGGTGCACGATAACCAGCGTCAAACATGGCGCGGGCTTCTACTTTTGCTACATGCAACAACTCATATGGGTTGAATACAATCACATCGTTCTCAGACAGGTAACCCATTTTCTTCGCTTCGAGCGCAGATTTGGAAACTGCTGCTGTCGCTGCGTTCATGAAGTAGTTTTTCAGGAACTGCAACAAATCAGTGCCTTTGGCATCCGCTGCTGCGCGAACTGCAGCTTCTTTCAAACCACCACCACCAGGCACCAGACCAACACCCACTTCAACCAAACCAATGTAGGATTCGATCGATGCCACGCGTTTTGCTGCGTGCATCAACAATTCGCAACCGCCGCCCAATGCCAGACCAGAAACCGCTGCCACGACTGGGATATTCGCGTATTTCAATGCCTGATGTGCGTCTTGCAAACGTGAGATTGCTGGTTCGATCGCTTTCACGCCACCGGACATAAACAATGGCAACATCGCTTGCAAATCAGCGCCAGCAGAAAACGCGCCGCCATCTGCTGCATCCGCACTCCAGATAACCAAACCTTTGTAATTTTTCTCGGCTTCGGCAATCGCTTTTTCCATGCCTTCGATCACGCCAGGGCCGATCACGTGCATCTTGGTTTTCAAGGACAAGATCAGCACGTCATCACGTTGTGCTTCTGTACCTTGATGCCAGAGTCGAACGGACTCATCTTCAAAGAAGGTCGTGCCAGCGTTTGCGCCAGTCGCTTCGCCCGTACCCAGAACTGGTGCACGGAACGCCTGACGGTCGTAAACCGCCAGATTGGAGCGTGGAACAAATGTGGATTTGCTTGCGGACCAGGAACCTGCGGAGGTATGTACCCCACCGTTTTGTGCAACAGCACTATCAAATACCCAGCTTGGCAATGGTGTGTTGCACAATGCTTTACCAGCGTCGATATCTTCTTTCACCCAGTTCGCTACTTCAGCCCAACCTGATGCTTGCCATGTTTCGAATGGACCCACATTCCAGCCAAAGCCCCAGCGCATCGCGAAATCGATGTCACGTGCATTGTCAGCAATCGTTGCGCCATGAACGGCGATGTAATGGAACGCGTCACGGAAAATCGCCCACAAGAATTGCGCTTGTACGTGAGTCGATTCACGCAAGGTTTTCATTTTCTTGACGGGGTCTTTTTCTTTCAGCATACGTGCAACGACGTCGTCAGCTTTAGCACCGCCAGTGACGTATTGCGCTGTCGCGAAGTCAAGACGTTGAATGTCTTTACCTACTTTTTTGTAAAAGCCAGCACCAGTCTTAGAACCGAGCGCACCAGCAGCGACCAGCTTAGCCAGTACTTCTGGTGTTTTGTAGACCGCGAAGAAAGGATCGTCCGCCAGATTGTCTTGCATGGTTTTAATTACATGACCCATGGTGTCGAGACCAACCACGTCTGCAGTACGGAAAGTACCAGAAGAAGCACGCCCCAGCTTTTTACCGGTCAGATCATCCACAACGTCCACTGTCAAACCGAATTTTTCAGCTTCATGGATCGTCGCCAGCATACCGAAAATACCAACGCGGTTAGCGATGAAGTTCGGTGTATCTTTTGCACGAACAACGCCTTTACCCAAAGAGGTAGTCAGGAAGCCTTCAAGTTGGTCGATGATTTCTGGGCGAGTTGCTACGGTTGGGATTAATTCAACCAGGTGCATGTAGCGTGGTGGATTGAAGAAGTGAACGCCGCAGAAACGTGCTTTCAATTCAGCATCAAAGCCTTCAGACAATGCCGTGATGGACAGACCGGAAGTGTTCGACGCAAAAATCGCATTTGGCGCGATGTGCGGAGCCACTTTTTTGTACAGGTCATGTTTCCAGTCCATGCGTTCAGCGATCGCTTCAATGATCAGGTCGCAACCAGCCAGCACGTCCAGATTGTCTTCGTAGTTAGCAACTTCGATCAACGACGCATCATCTTTATTGCCGAGAGGAGCTGGATTGAGTTTTTTCAGGTTGTCGATAGCACGCAAAACGATGCCGTTTTTTGGGCCTTCTTTTGCTGGCAAGTCGAACAGAACGACAGGTACTTTAGCATTGATGCAGTGCGCAGCAATTTGCGCACCCATCACGCCGGCGCCGAGCACGGCGACTTTTTTTACGATGAAATTGGTCATAGCTTTTCCTTGTTTTAGTCTCTGACTTTCAGGGATCGCCATGCGTCCCTGTCAGCCTGAGAGTCAAGGTGCGCAAGCGCACCCTACGGTTACTTACATCAGAACAAATCAGCTTCGAGGGACAGCAAATTGGCAGAGCCAGAACGTGCCTGACGAATCAACATCGCTGTTTCTGGGTACAAACGTGCAAAGTAGAAACGAGCAGTCGCTAATTTTGCCTTGTAGAAGGTGTCGCCAGATGTCTCTTTTTCAAGAGCAATTTTTGCCATTTGAGCAAAGAAGTAACTGTACACCATATGTCCGACAACGCGCAGGTAAGGTACGGCAGCCGCACCCACTTCGTCAGGATTCTGGAATGCTTTCATACCAATTTCCATGGTCAACTTAGTGACTTTGTCACCTAATTCAGCCAATGGTGTAACGAATTCAGACATCGCTTCATTAGTGCCATTCGCCTCAACGAAAGCTTGTACTTTTGCACCGAATTTACGCAGTTTTGCACCGTTGTCCATCAAGATCTTACGGCCTAACAAATCCAGTGACTGCACTGTGTTTGTACCTTCGTAAATCATGTTGATACGTGCGTCACGAACGTATTGTTCCATGCCCCATTCAGCGATAAAGCCATGTCCACCGTAAACTTGCAGACATTCAGAAGTTGCGGTCCATGCATTGTCAGTGATGAAGGCTTTGATCACTGGTGTCAGCAACGCAACTTCATCAGCGCAATCTTTACGGACTTGTTCGTCAGGGTGATTCAGTTCTTTATCGAGTTGCAGAGCAACATAGGAACAGAAAGCACGTGCACCTTCAGCGTACGCTTTTGCTGTCAACAACATGCGACGTACGTCAGCGTGAACGATAATCGGATCAGCTGGTTTTTCTGGTGCTTTAGGACCAGACAAGCTGCGCATCTGAATACGGTCTTTTGCATAGACCAGCGCGTTTTGGTAAGCCACTTCGGTCAAACCCAGACCTTGCATACCAACGCCCAGACGGGCTGCGTTCATGAACACGAACATCGCATTCAGGCCTTTGTGCGGGCCACCAATCAACCAGCCAGTCGCGCCATCCAGATTCATCTGGCATGTGGAGTTACCGTGGATACCCATTTTTTCTTCGATCGCGCCGCAGAAAATCGGGTTACGCGCACCGTTCGTTCCATCTGCATTTGGCAGGAACTTAGGAACGATGAACAGGGAAATACCTTTTGAACCTTCTGGAGCGCCCGGCAAACGTGCCAGCACCAGATGGACGATGTTGTCAGACATATCGTGCTCACCGGCGGAGATGAAAATCTTCGCACCGGTAATTTTGTAAGAACCGTCAGCTTGTGGTTCTGCCTTGGAGCGCAGCATACCCAAGTCAGTACCGCAATGTGGCTCAGTCAGGCACATAGTACCTGTCCACTCGCCAGAGATCAGTTTAGGCAAGTACAAGGATTTTTGCTCGTCAGTACCATGCTCATGGATACATTCGTAAGCACCGTGCGACAAGCCTGGATACATGGTCCATGCCTGATTTGCAGAATTCATCATTTCATAGAATGAATTGTTCACAACCAGTGGCAAGCCTTGTCCGCCGAAATCCGGGTCGCAAGACAATGCAGGCCAGCCCGCTTCGACATATTGTTTGTAGGCTTCTTTAAAGCCTTTTGGTGTAGTAACTGTGTGGTTACTCTTATCGTGGTGGCAGCCTTCGCGATCACCAGAATGGTTCAATGGGAACAAGACTTCGGAAGTGAATTTGCCGCCTTCTTCCAGAATTTGGTTGATGATGTCAGCATCGACGTCAGCATGCTTAGGCAATTGCTTAAGTTCCGATTCAACATTCAATAATTCATGCAACACGAACTGCATATCACGCAATGGAGCGATATATTGACCCATGATTTTCTCCTGACGGCAAAGTTAAACTAGATGAGGAAACAGATATTTCAAAAATAACGACGGTCTTGCATTAATTGGCGATGACCGGCGCGTAATATTCGATCATTCGTTCAAAACCAGCTTGTGCTCTGTCTACGCTACCTGGTTTGCGCAAGAAGCGCGCATCATGGTGCAAAGCCAGTATCAAGCCGTACATTTCATACACGATCTGGTCAGCATCGACATCCTGGCGCAAATGGCCAAGTTGTATCGCTTGGCTGGCAGCACGCTGTAATGCGCCCTGCCATGCTTTTACCATACCGACCAATTCATCGCGTATCGGGCCCTGCCTATCGTCATACTCGGCAGCACCGCTAATATAAATACAACCTGACGCAATCTCGACCGTAACGCGTTTGATCCACAATGCAAACATCGATTGCAAACGCGGTAAGCCACGTTCTTCTTTCATGCTTGGATAAAACACCTCTTGTTCGAAGTGATGGTGGTAAAGCTTTAACACTTCGATTTGCAAATCTTCACGCGAACCAAAATGGGCAAACACGCCGGATTTGCTCATGTTCATTTTGTCGGCCAGCAAGCCTATAGTCAGCCCCTCTATGCCGTCACGACTGGCGGCGTCAAGTGCTACATCCAGAATGGCTGCGCGGGTCAACTCCCCTTTACGCATGAATTTCGATGTCATATTCATATTACTGTATCTATATTGAAATGCTTCACGTTGACACTAACAACATGCAAACTAGTGAATTAATCGAACGCTCGTACTATTAGCCACGGCGCAATAAAAGTCAAACTGGATTCGTCCTTTAGAGGAGAGTATCTATTTGTTTTCAGATTTATTCCTCATGAGTAATACATTTAAAAATCTCTACCACACCCTTTTTCTCGTTGATTGCCGCAACCACGATAAAGCACAGATCAATCCCACGTCGCATCTATTTGCCGACGATCACGCTTAGTTGGACGACCTTGAATATGTGCAGTTGGTTCGCGGAAATATTTTTTATCTTCGGCGGCTTTTTGCCGTTTTTCTAAACTCGATGGGGTTTCTTCGTACATTGTCTTAGCCACTGTTGCAGAACCACGTACTTCCAAAATGCGCAAGACTTTGACCTGCCAGACTTGTTCACCGTGATGGATCTCGATCAAATCTCCTGATTTGACATCGTGGGCTGGTTTGACTCGCTGCTCGTTTTGCAGGACACGCCCCAAATCAACCGCATGGGTTGCCAGGCTACGGGTTTTAAAAAATCTGGCTGCCCACAGCCACTTATCGATACGGGTGGTGTTGCTCATGAGACTCACTAACTAATCCAATTATTCAAATTATTCCAATGTTCCGGATTCAATTAACGCACGTTCATTCTATTTTGATGCAATGTATTGCAGGCGCGAGGCAAATACAAGGCATTTGTGCATAGCTAAAGCGTTACTGGCAGACTATCCATGCGGCATCGCAACATTATCGACACCGGACTGTCAAAATGATCTGCAAAGCTTCAAAGTTCATCGCTGTTAAACTCAGTTACACACATGTATTAATAAGTTAATTGTGTAATTTTAACAACGGAAAATTTCCAAAAACCAACGTTTGTATTGCGACTTGAACGATTCTCACTTGTCGATTTAAATTTATTTTACAATTGTCGCCGCGCCTGTTGTTGCATGTATAGCGACGTTTCCAGGCACTCGATACACGCTATATCTGATTGTAATCGCTCTTTGTGTACAACCAGAAATGCGCGCCGCAGTACGAATCAGGGGGCAACATGCACGGAAACGCTGTTCAGAATATGCTTTTGAACAATATACACATGCCTTTCGATGAGGTCATGCGTCAATCCCCCCTAGGTATGGCGGTCATCAACTTTGATGGCACTTATGAAGCGATTAACGACGTCTACTGCAACATCTATGGTTACTCCAAAGTGCAAATGCTCGGGCAGTCCTTCACGATGGTATTTAAACCTAAAGCCCGCGCATCCATACTTGAATTACATCAACGCTTTTTAAAAACTGGCGGCTTACTTGGCGGAGAGTGGGAAGTACGACGTGCTGACGGCAGTATGTTACATGTCATCAGTGAATCAGCTCAGGTTCCAGGTGCTGACGGTACGATGCGAAGGCTGGTTTATGTCACTGACATCACTGCCAGAAAAAAAATTGAGCGGGACTTAGAGGCCTCACATTTATTTGTGCATTCAGTCCTGGATGCACTGCCGGCACAGATTTGTGTACTCGATGAAAAGGGCATCATACTTTCAGCAAATTGTTCCTGGATCAATTTCCTGATGTCTAATGGTGGCGATCCTGAAATTCTTCTCAAACAAACCAGTTATCTCGATTTATGCAAACAGGATGCGAAAGCAACGAGCAAACGGTCAGTAGAAGCCGAGTTGTTTTATGAAAAATTACTGGAAGTACTTGCTGGAGAAAATCATTATTTTGAAATTGAATATCCGTCCCATTTACGCGATGAGCGTCGCTGGTTTATCGCAAGGGTAACTCGCATTCCCAGTGCTGAACCACCACGAATTATCGTATCTCATGACAATGTCACCGCTCTCAAGGTCGCACAAGAAGAGTTGCATGAATCGCTGACATTCACCCGCAAACTCATCAATTCTATGCAAGATGGCTTTACCGTTCTTGAACGTAGCGGAAGAGCACTAGAAGTGAATCCCGCTTTGTGTCGCATGACAGGTTTTATGGATACAGAACTACTCCGCTGGGGCGCGGGCTTTCCGTACTGGCCGCAGGACGAAAATGATCAATTGCAAGCGCTGCTGCAACGCGTGTTAAAGGGCGCGGAGGGCGAAATCGAAGTCACGTTGGTACGTAAAAATGGCACCCGCTTTCCGGCCAATATGACTTTCTCCTGCGTCAACGATGAGAACGGCAATCCGATCAATTATATCGCCACCATCAAGGACATCACCGAACGCAAACGGATGGAAGACGACGTCCACAGGCTGGCATTTTATGATCCACTCACCAATCTGCCTAACCGCCGCCTGCTACACGATCGCATTGAGCAAAGCATCGCTGCAGGAAAACGCAGCGGCAATCACGCCGCGCTATTAATGATTGATCTGGATAATTTTAAGCCACTCAATGATAATTTTGGACACGATGTAGGCGATTTATTGTTGATCGAAGTCGCAAGCAGATTGCGGTCTTGCGTCAGAGAAATCGACACCGTAGCGCGTTTTGGTGGAGATGAGTTTGTCGTTATCATCAGCGAGTTACAATCAGAACGCGGGAATTCGAAAAATCAGGTCACGGTAATCGCTGAAAAAATCCGTAGCGCCTTATGTACGCCTTATATGTTACCGATTCAATACGACGGCAAACCGGAATACATAGAACACCGATGCTCCGCCAGTATAGGTGTTGCCCTGTTTAATTCGCACAATACGACTGAGACCCAGGTCATGAAATGGGCTGACAAAGCAATGTATCAAGCCAAAGATGATGGTCGCAATTTGATTCGCTTTTATGTTGCACCAAGCCTGCAATAGCAAGTGACAATCAGTGAAAATCAGCCGTAACTGCCAAACGTGGCAAGGCGCATCAATGCGCGATACACCAAATAAGCGGTTCCGTACCATACACGTTTATACCATGCCTTATTCACGTAATCTTCCATAGATACTTCAACACCATCAGCGACCCCACGATGTAATTCAGCGCTTAACTTTGCATTAAAAATGGCGTCCTGAATAACGATATTTGCTTCGTGATTGACAAACAGACTTAATCCATCAAAATTACTCGAACCCACTGTCGCCCAGTCATTATCCACCACAGCGACTTTGGCATGTAATTGGGTTTTTCTATACTCGACGATGCGTACACCTTGTCTGAGCAACTTTGGATAATATGAATGTGCTACCGCGTCTTGCAATACAAATTGTCCGACGCCGATCAGTAGCACCACTTCAACCCCGCGCGAAGCTGCGGCAATTAAGGCACGTCTGAATTTGCGACCAGGTGCAAAATAAGGTGTCACTAAAATTGCATGTTGATGCGCGTTTCCTAAAGCATGTAGATACGCTTTCTGAATAGTGGCTCGATTACGTAAGTTATCTCTCACCAATAATGCTGCGCGACTTAAAGACGCGTCTGAAATATGCGCTTCTTCGTTCAGGTTACGCAAAAGAGCGATTCTGGAAAGTAAACCAAGGCGCCCGGTTTTCCGCCATTGCGCTTCCACTTCCAGATGGACATGAGCAACCAATGGACCTTTGATTTGCACGGCAAAATCCCAGCGAGGAAATGGTAATACATGTTCCCAGCCATCATCCGAGATATGGTCATCGATGATGTTTAAACCGCCCACCATCGCCACTTGTTGATCAATCACCGCAATTTTTCTGTGCGTACGCGCAAGACCTCGTCGGAACCAGCGATTAAAACAACGGCATTGAACTCCACTGGCAACAAATATCTGACTCAACTGTAGCGCCTTTTCACGCCCACTTCCCAGCCAATCGATGACAACCCTGACCACAACACCGCGCAAAGCAGCCGCAATTAAGGCATCACGTACCAATGAGGCAGTCGCATCATGAGAAAAGATGTACGTTTCCAGATAAATTTCGCGTTGTGCAGATTCAATCGCTTGAAGTAAGGAAGCAAAGTATTCTCCGCCACAGTGCAAAAGTTGCACATCGTTGCCGTCAACGTATTGGAGTTTCCCCATAATTTAAGTTTCTGGCGTGAACGACTGTGGCAGGAGCAATTCAAGATTTGCCATAATTGGTACGTGGTCAGACAAAGTATTCCATGGAGCACCTTTGAGCACTGATGCCTGCTCAAGTTGAAACCCGCGTATATACACTCTATCAAGGGACAAGCATGGAAAACCAGCTGGAAAAGTCCGCGCATGTGCAGTACGTGACGGTAAAAACATATCTCCCAGACCACGACGAACAAATGATCCCGGTTGTTGTTTGCCGATAAAATCAAATGCTTCTACGACACCAAGATGCTGGTACAAGGTGGCGCTAAGACGCTGATTCCAGTCGTTAAAATCTCCGGCAATAATCAATGGCGCGTTCGCTGGCGTATCTCTGATGATGGTATCGATTAAAGCTTGTACCTGGCGGCGCCGACTTGCTGCAAACAAGCCCAGATGTATCACGAAACAATGAACATTTGCGCCAGCCATATGCACTACAGCATGCAAGATACCGCGCTGTTCATAGGCATGGTCTGACACATCGTGGTTGACATGTGAATTGATTGGATAACGACTCAGTAAGGCATTACCGTGATGCCCATGTTCATAGACCGCATTCATTCCGTAGGCGACATGATGCGAATCTCCGGCAAGAAATTCGTGCTGACCAGTGATTGGCCACGAAGGGTGTCGCTTCGCATGAATGTCATGCTGGCCCTGCACCTCTTGCAAAAACACCAGATCGGCATTGAGGCCGGCAATGGCCTCTTTCATGCCGTGTATCCGTGCATGACGCCCAAAAGCACTGACACCTTTATGCATGTTATACGTCGCAATCCGTAATTTCATACGCTCACCTGATGATAGACATTGCCACTCAGATACGGTCCGGCAATTGCAGGATTGCTTCCGCATTGGATGCAGAAAAACATTGATCCGCAGCCTCTTTCCAAGGTAGCCATTGATATTGCAGATGTTCACGCGGAGACAATTTCACCTCGGGACGAGAACTCACGCACAAACCAAAGACATGCTCTGTATTATGCGTGACGCCAGGTGCATAGCGATGCCGCCAGACCGGATATATTTCATAGATGTTTGATGTTTGCCAATTATGTAGTGAAAATTGGCGGGCATCGATACCGGTTTCCTCACCCACTTCTCTGATTGCCGTCTCCAGCACATCTTCATCCGGCGTGTCTTTCGATCCGGTAACCGATTGCCAGAAGCCAGGCTTATCGGCACGCTCCAACAACAAGACATCAAGCTGCGGCGTATAAATAACGACGAGAACGGATTCAGGAATTTTATAAGCAGGCATTTTTAGCAAAATGAAAACGACAGTTTCTACAGTCTGCTATTTTAGCGCCTTTAGTTGATTCCTATTTTTTATCGTTGCATTCACAATCACGAGCAACTGATTTGGCGTTCAGATGACACAAAAAAACCTGCGATCTGAATGAGATAGCAGGCTTTTACGCACTTTGACAGCAATATTAATGTCGTCTATTTTTCGAAATAGGTACCAACACACAACATCGTATCCCCTGTACCCCGTTCACAATATGACTTTTTCAGTTCATAAGACTGATTGGCAGGATTACTAAACTTATACGGGCCATACCAGCCTTTGGATGAAGTTTTCACCATGTCTATCATGCCTTTGATAAAAGCATTGCCGTCGACGTCTTTCATCGCAAGTAAGTTTTTACCCACCATCTTAGGATTTGCACCCTGAGCAATACAAGTGCCGTCAAAGCTATATGCAAAAACGTACAAGTCTTTTTCTTTAAACGCGCCATCTGTATGCTCGGTAAAAACTTTATAAGCCTTCTCCGGCCCGGCGGACTTCACTAGCGCGACAGCTTTTTTAACCATGTCCTGCGCTTCAGCTTCTGTTCCGTGCTCTGCGGCCATGGCAGAAGCAGAACACATCATCGTCAGAAAAATGGTAGCAAGCACCAGTTGAATACGAGTTTGTTGTTTCATACCATCTCCTCAAAAAAAAACAATAGACCAAACGTCGATTAGTTTCGTTATAGCATGCCAGGCGTGTAATGAACGCGATGACACTAAAATTGACAGATTTTTCGATGCTGCATTGCAGCTATTTTCTAAGCATAAGTATGAAATAGAAGCTTGCGGTGTCTGTGTGCTTACGCACCAAGTTTGATAAAAAACTGTTGTAACTGAAACGCTTTTAAAAGAAAAAAGAGCTTGTCTTAACAAGCTCTTTTTATCTCAGATCACAATTTTTACAATTATTTCACCTGCACGGCAGGAGGCAATTCCTTGCTTTGCAACTGACGAACCTGTGTCACCAATTTATTATGAGCGTCCAGAAATGCGGCAACGATCACCTTCGCTTCATTGGTGTTGCTCCAACCAGCGCCCAAACCGCCGCCAGCGCCACCAAAACTCAAACCTCCAAGACCCAGGTCAGTCGTTCTGGCTGAACCAGTTGATGCAGCGATTTGCTCTGTCGTTTCATTGTCAGTCAACAGCAAAGCAACTTGCGCCTCTTTTAATGTGACTTTTTCAGCATAGCCGGTCAGATTTTTAAGTACAGGGATCATTCCCAATAAGGCGGTAATGCCGCCACCAGCCTTATTTTCTGAAAATGTCAGACTCGGTGTCATCGTGTACTGTGCTTCGTAACCATTACCTTTGTGGACAGTGCTATTTTTACGAATAATGCCCTGGTCCTGCAAGCTTTGCTCCTGCACAACGGCCTTCAATCCGGCAGCACGATCAACTACGCGGAAGCAGCCACTTTGTTGCGCCAGCAAACGGATCAAAGGAACCGGTGATTGCGGTAAATTGTATTGTGACAGCACGGTATAACCGTTCGGGTTTTCGACCAGCGCCAAAGTGGCAACTGGCGCGTCACATTTAACCAGTGTTTTACTCGCACCCTTGGCACCAGCCGGACCGGCTGAACCCGTAACTTCTGATGATCCTTGTCCTAATTCAGTCTTCTTTTCGCCACATGCTGTGAGCATGAGTGTCACTACGGACAGGGTAAGAAATACGTTCTTTTGATGTTTGGATACGCAAAATTTCATAGACCACTTCTCACAATACAAAGAAAATTAGATGCGCTAAAATACACGAGTTTGATTTCTCTTGCTTGAAAAATATGTAAAAATTGTAACCACTTTTACATCTACCATTTGTCTTTTTTAATACTCGTTGCAACTGATTTACATAATAAAAAAGCGAAGCCTCAGCTTCGCTTTTTTAATCAGGTAAATAACACAAGAATCGCTGTATATTAACCCTTGATTGCTGGTTCTGCCGCGCGCAAACGGATATGTAACTCGCGCAATTGCTTTTCGTCGACAGCCGATGGAGCCTGTGTTAACAAACACTGCGCACGTTGCGTTTTCGGGAACGCAATCACGTCGCGAATCGATTCAGCACCAGTCATCATCGTAACGATACGATCCAGACCGAATGCCAGTCCACCATGCGGAGGCGCACCGTATTGCAATGCGTCGAGCAAGAAGCCGAATTTCAGGCGTTGTTCATCTTCGCTGATTTTCAGCGCATTAAATACTTTCGCTTGTACATCAGCGCGGTGAATACGTACAGAACCACCACCCAATTCCCAACCGTTCAACACCATATCGTAAGCTTTAGCGATACATTTGCCTGGATCGGTTTCCATCAAGTCTTCATGACCGTCTTTTGGTGCTGTGAACGGATGGTGAGTTGCAGACCAACGATCATTTTCCTCATCGTGTTCAAACATTGGGAAGTCAATCACCCACAATGGACGCCATGCGTCTTCAAACAATCCATTCGCCTTACCGAATTCGCTATGACCGATCTTCACGCGTAACGCGCCGATCGCATCATTGACCACTTTCGCTTTATCCGCACCGAAGAAAATCAAATCGCCGTCTTGCGCGCCTGTTTTTTCCAGAATTTGTGCTAATGCCACGTCATGGATGTTTTTAACGATAGGTGACTGCAAGCCATCGCGGCCTTTTGCCAGTTCATTGACTTTAATGTAGGCCAGACCTTTAGCGCCGTAGATCGCGACAAATTGTGTGTAAGCATCGATTTCAGAACGTGGCATGTTGGAGCCACCTGGTACACGCATACCAACTACGCGGCCATTGACCATGTTCGCTGCACCAGAGAAGACTTTGAAATCGACGTCTTTCATCACGTCAGTCAATTCTGTGAATTGCAACTTCACGCGCATGTCTGGTTTATCGGAACCATACAAGCCCATTGCTTCTGCGAAGTCCATGACCGGGAATGGGTTTGGAAGATCGATATTCAAAGTATTTTTGAATACCAGGCGAATCATGTTTTCAAACATGTCGCGGATTTCTTGTTCACTCATGAACGAAGTTTCGCAATCGATCTGAGTAAATTCTGGCTGACGGTCAGCACGCAAATCTTCATCGCGGAAGCATTTGGTGATTTGGTAGTAACGGTCAAAGTTTGCGACCATCAACAATTGTTTGAACAACTGTGGAGACTGTGGCAACGCAAAGAATTCACCAGCATTCACGCGAGATGGCACCAGGTAGTCACGCGCACCTTCTGGCGTGGACTTAGTCAGCATCGGTGTTTCGATATCGATAAAACCGTTCGCATCGAGGAACTTCCGCACTTCCATCGCCACTTTGTAACGCAAACGCAGATTGTTTTGCATTTGTGGACGACGCAGATCCAGCACGCGGTGTGTCAGACGTGTCGTTTCAGACAGGTTGTCATCATCGAGTTGGAACGGTGGCGTGACAGAGGCATTCAAGATTTCGACATTATGTGCCAGTACTTCGATCTTGCCGGACTTCAGGTTGACATTGCCAGTACCTTCTGGACGCGCACGTACCAGACCTGTGATGCGCAAGCAGAATTCATTACGGACAGACTCAGCAGCAGCAAACACATCTGCACGATCTGGATCACAAACTACCTGCACCAGGCCTTCACGATCACGCAGATCAATAAAAATCACGCCGCCGTGATCTCGACGACGATGCACCCAGCCGCACAGGCTGACGGTTTGGCCGAGTAATTCCTCAGTAGTGAGGCCGCAGTAATGGGTACGCATGGACATATTTCTTACCTGTCTGTATTCAAAATTAAAAATGGTTTGAGAGGATTAATTGGGTCAATTAACCTGTCAATTATTTTGGTGGAAGATGCTCGGGAGCCACCACACCCATGGAAACAATGTATTTCAATGCCGCATCGACACTCATATCAAGTTCAATTGCATCTTTCTTTGGCACCATCAAAAAGAAGCCAGAAGTTGGATTAGGCGTCGTTGGTACATACACACTCACAAATTCACCTTGTAAGTGGTTGACCACATCACCACCTGGCACGCCGGTCAAAAAGCCTATCGTCCAGGAACCCTGACGCGGATATTCAATTAAGACGGCCTTACGAAACGCATTTCCCGAAGACGAAAACAAGGTATCCGAGACTTGTTTAACACTGGAGTAAATCGAATTCACGATAGGAATTCGATTGAGCAAGGCTTCCCAAATTTTTACAACATAATTGCCAATAAAATTTTGTGCCAGCAAACCAGTCACAAAAATAATCAGCAAAGTCAGTATCGTTCCTAAACCTAAAAACTGAAAACCAACTAAATTTTCAGGCCGCCATTCCGGTGGCAACAACAGCAAAGACTGATCCATCGTGCTAATCACCGCATGGAGCACCCATGCTGTTATAGCCAAAGGTACCAGGATCAATAAGCCAGTAATAAAATATTTACGCATGACGATGATTTCTTTGGTAAGTGGATCGGGCTTGCTTGGTCAACATTTTAGTCAGTGGTACCAGCAGGTGCCGCAGGTGCACTGGCAGGTGCAGGAGCCGTTGTAGTTGCGGCAGCCGTTGCAGAATTACCAGTTGCGTCAGTTGACGCCACTGCAGGTGCCGGCGTACCGGTCGTCGCTGCAGAGCCAGATCCGCCACGAAAATCTGTGACATACCAGCCTGAACCTTTTAACTGAAAACCAGCAGCAGTCACCTGCTTCTTGAATGCGGATTTGCCACAAGACGGACATTCCGTCAAAGGATCGTCGGAAATTTTTTGCAATACATCTTTGGCAAAACCACACTCTTCACAACGGTAAGCGTAAATCGGCATACTCTCGCCCTAAAAAAACTGATAAAACCCTGAATTATAAAGGGTTTCAGTCAAGATTTGCGCATCGCATCAAAAGCTTTCAGGCAGCGATTGATTTTCGTGAGTATTGTGGCAATAATGACCCCAACACCATTCCGACCGCACTCATCACTAAACCCACCAACTGTGGCGGCCAATAACCATCCGGGGCAATAACTTCCAGCGTGATCCAGAAGCTAATACCAAAGAGTATCGACACCAGCCCACCCTGAGCCGTTGCACGCTTCCAATACAAACCAAACGCCAGAGGCACAAAGGCCGCGACCAGAGTGATTTTGTAGGCATTTTCAACCATTTTATAAATACTGGACTCCGTATTCATAGCAAACATGGTCACAATTGCGGTAAATACAAGCACAACAATTCGCATCATGCGTAAAAATTGTTTGTCGGTCTGTTTCGGGAAAAACGGTTTCATGATGTTTTCCGAAAAAGTGACTGATGGCGCCAATAAAGTTGCACTAGCGCAACTTTTAATTGCCGACAATAAAGCGCCAAAAAACATCACCTGCGCCAACATCGGTACTTTCGTCATGATCAGGGTCGGCAAGATTAATTGCGAATCCTTGTCAATCAGACTATCCACCATGCCCGGATCGATTAGTGTGGCTGAATAAGCCAGGAACATAGGAATGAACGCAAAACAAAAATACAGCACGCCACCAAGAATAGAGGCACTGCCAGCAATTTTTTCATTCTTAGAAGAAGCCACCCGCTGAAAAACGTCTTGCTGCGGAATGGAGCCCAGCATCATGGTAATCCAGGCCGCGAAGAACCACAGCATTTCGCGCCCTTCGGGCTTGGGCCAGAATTCAAACTTACCGGCGTTGGCAGCATGCGAGATCACCGCACCGGCACCGCCGACCATCCCCGACACTTCCCAGCCAATATAAATCATCCCGACGACAATGATGATCATTTGTAAAAAATCAGTGATCGCTACCGACCACATACCACCCATCAGGGTATAGATCAGCACACTTGCAGCGCCAATAATCATGCCGGTATTCATTTCAATGTAGCCACCGGAAACGACATTGAATACAAGACCCAATGCTTTAATCTGAGCGGCAACCCAACCCAGATACGACACCACAATGCAAAGGGTGACTAAAATCTCAACAGTACGGCCAAACTTGTTTCTATAGTAATCACCAATCGTTAGCAAATTCATGCGATACAAAGGTTTAGCGAAAAACAATCCGACCAGCACCAGGCACAAAGAAGAGCCAAATGGATCGGCAACAACGCCTTTAAAGCCTTCTTTGACAAAAGTGGATGAGATCCCTAATACTGCTTCTGAGCCAAACCAGGTAGCAAACACTGTTGCCGTCACTACATACATAGGTAATGAACGACCAGCCACCGCATAGTCTTTGGAGTTATTCACATAACGGGCTGCATACAAACCAATACCGACCGATATAACCCAATACAGAATGACGAACCAGATGAGTGTGTTCATGAATGAATGAATGAATGCAAGAAAGTCAATAAAAAACCCGCAAAGTTCTTATGCGGGTATTCCAAGGGCTTGGTCGAGAAAATCGCAACTGGATAAGCTGCAAACAGACATCCGCTTACTGAAAGTTCAGAAGCTAATATCGCCTGTATTTAACGATGTTTCCCCAATAATTGCAGGAGTTTGAAGGAGAATTTCGCCTCGCGCAATAGAATTCGGGCAAAATTTTAGGGGACTTAATCGAGTAGAAATGGCGTAACAAAATCAAGATACTGACTGGTTGTTGCCTGACAGAATAAAATTGCTCTTTTTATTAATCAGGATCAAGGAATTTTATGCCTCGGGCAGCCATAGTTAGCTTGCGGTTTACTGATATTTTGAAGCATATTTCCGACGAATAAAAAACTTCCTCAGTCGGCACGAATGTAGTTATGACACATGTTGACCAACTGTGAAAATTGCGCTGCATCCCGACGATTACGCAAAATATCAATAACTTCCAGAATTTGAGTTCGTGACGGAATGATTTCCATGACGCTATTGCACATCCACCCGATCAATAGCGGAGCAAGTGTGTCTCTGCTAAGGGTGGCGACTTCTTTACGGGTCGGAACATAAAAGTGAAAATGGTATTTCTTTTGCCTTTTTGCCGTTTTTTCTGCCGCTTTTATCGATGAATCAGGCATACCAAAACGGTCTTGCTGACTATTCTTCATTACTACACATCCTCCTGCTCAACCATTCTAATGAAACCGCTGAATACGCAAAAATTTATCTTCTGGCATCAATAATCAAACTGACAGCGATTCGAATTTGAAGTTCACCACACCTGGCATTTCTTGCATTTACACAAAAAATAGCTGTCGACAAATCAGGCACATCAGACAAAGTGGTCTTATCTGTATGCCCCAATGCATGTTTCAATTAAACAACATTATGACAACAAGATTACAATATTAATCATTTTTTACTGGTTTTCAAGGTTTTTGTTAAAAAATGTCACATCACTGTCATTTTGCCTAAGTAGTTTTACTTAGTCGCAACATTTTTGCGATATCTAGGGCGCCAATCAACGTCGCTCAATGACTGCTATTTAACAAATAATTTACTTAATTACTGGAAAACTTATGTTATCTAAACTGATCAAAGCATCTGTCGCACTAATAATGGCGATGCTGGCAAATACCGCGGCACAAGCACAAACAGCAGATTATTTTTTACTTGCAGCATCTTGGGAGCCAGGGTTTTGCGCCACCAACAGTGGTAAGTCAGAATGCCAAAACATCCGCGGTACATATGCTGGCAGTCACTTATCCACACATGGTCTTTGGGCCAGTTCTTTTGACGGTAACAATCCACAGTATTGCAATGTTCCTCAACAAGAAATTGACCTCGACAACGGCAGTACCTGGTGTAGCATGGATCCGTATGGCGCCAGTGCGAGCACATTGAGCAATCTTGCAACCTACATGCCTGGCATTCAATCGTGTCTGGATGATCATGAATGGTATAAACACGGTAGCTGCAGCGGTCAGACACCAGACGATTTTTGGGCAACAACGATCAACCTGATCAAAAGTCTGGGACAAACGCAATTGAATACCTTCATTGCCAACAATGCAGGTCGCAACGTTACCCGTGCACAATTGATGCAAGCGGCAACGAATACGTTTGGTAGCTCTGCTAGCTCCGCAATTGCATTTAAATGTGTCAAGAAAAACCGCGTAAGCTATTTGACTGAGGTATGGACCAATCTGGATCCATCTAGCTTGAATCAATTCCCAAATGCCAACGCACTGGTAACCAATGCAAACATCGCAGGAACTTGCCCGGCAACAGGCATTTATATTGCCCGTCCATAATAGGATCTGCAGGACATAGTCGGACGTCACCTGCTGCCATTTTCAAGATGACAGCAGGTCAGATACTGTACACAGAGCGAATATCGATACTTGCGCACAGACTTATCCACACATTTGCACACAGTTTTCATCCATATGCGCACAGCATATTCACAAGATATCCACAAGCTAAGATGACTTCAACACGACTTATTAGCGCCGTGATTACGATCGCCATTTGTTTATTGGGGCTGGTATTCTTGGTATGGCCAAATGACGATTCAGGAAAGTTGGAGAGTGAAAAAATCAATTCAAGCCATTGGCAGCTCGCCATGACGAATTCCCAATCTCTCATTTCGGAACAAGAAACACAAAAAGGTCCAGAAACCGATCCGTTGGAGCAATCGCGAGATTTACGCGCCTTGTTTGAAGCAAACAAACACGCCAAAGATCCTGAACATGCGTTGTTGGCATATCGGGCGTGGCACACATGCATGCCCAATCTATTTGGCGCTCGAGCTGCTCTATGGCAACAAAACATGAGTCGTCTTGCGGATGACAACCCACAAAAAATCGCCTATCAACACATGCATGAACGATGCCAGCATTTCGCTGGCGTTGATAACGACACGCTGAAGCGTCAACAGCAAGAACTGGCCGAACGGTGGCTACATGGCGATGCCAAGACCAGCGGAGAATCTGCATCTCGTCTCATGCAGACTGGTGATTACAAAGCCGCCATGGAAATTGCTCGTGTCGCCTTCAACAGCCATAAACCGCAAGATTTAGCATCGTTAAGCGGATTCGCTTACACGTATTTAAAAGACCAGATTGGTAATGATGAAGATGAAATGCAAGCGCAGTCTTATCGTGCCAGAGCATTTACTATCGCCGCATGTCAAACAGGAATGGCATGCAGCCAGGATTCAGTACGCGCAATGGAGCACTGCATGTACTCAGCTCAGTGCGAAGGCAGCCTGATTGACCACTATATGCAAAGCCTGGCAAGTGACCGGGAACGCCAGCAACTCATGGCGCAGAGCAAAAAAATCATCGCAGCCATGCAATCCAATGCCGATCTTGAAAGTTTGCTGGCTCCTTAAACGTCGATATCAAAAAGCAGATCAGGAATATAAATTGATATTCACGCCGACCGTGAGGTTAGCCGCTACAGGTGGCTGCACCGCATCAACACTAATTTGATTTTGTGCAGCTTGGGTGCTATGCGTAGCAGAATTAATCGCGGTGGCATGATTAAATGCGGTAACCGGATTGCTGGTGTTTGCTCCATCTACCGCATTGACTTGATTCGCTTTATTCACCGTCGTCGGACTTGCAGCGGCTTGCCTGGATTCAATTGCCTGCCTGATACTGCCAATTTTGCTGGAAATTTCTGCAATCTGCTGCTTCCCCTCCGGGGTTTTAGCAGAATCACAATTAACGCAATCAGATAACTGATGCTGATATTGATCTAATTGTGCCTGCAACGCACCAGCCGACGCTGCCGCAGAAGCAGTGCCACCACTCGCCGAACTGGAAGGATCTATCGCTTGTACCATGTTGAACTCCTGATCAAAGTCATCTCGTCGTCAAATAATGAACCCAGCAAATCAAGACGATGTTTTCTTTGGTCGTACGACAGAACCTTTACTTACACAAAACAATAAAAATTTTTATAGCTCAGGCTTTTCAATTTGTTTCTTGACCAATTTTGCGTCTGCGCTGGCTGTCCAATCAGCAATACCTTTCGCCATAGAAACAAATTCGCTCGGCATCATGATAATCGTGGTGGTGTTTTGTTCCGCGCCAACTTCGGTGATCATTTGCATGCGACGTAGTTCCAGGCCGGCTGGGTTTTCCATAATCAAGCCCGCTGCTTCGCGTAGTTTAAGCGCCGCTTCGAGTTCCGCTTCAGCCTTGATGATACGGGCACGTTTCTCACGTAATGCCTCAGCTTCTTGTGCCATGGCACGTTGCATCGATTCTGGAATTTCGACATTGCGCATTTCTACGCGGGTCACTTTAACACCCCAGGGTTCGGTCGCGGTATCAATTACTTTACGCATATCAGTGCCGAGGCGCTCTTGTTCCTTGAGCACATCATCCAAGGTATGACGACCAATCACGTTGCGCATCGAGGTTAACGCGACTTGCACCACGGCGCCGCCCACATCAACGACTTCAATGACTGATTTAATGGGATCAGTCACCGAATACCAGATCACTACCGTCACTTTGACAGGCACATTGTCTTTGGTGATGGTTTCTTGCTGATCAACCGAGGTGGTTATCGTACGAATATCCACTATTCTTTGCCATTCGATGGCAGGGATCAGCCAGTACAAACCCGGACCACGGATGCCTTGTAATTTACCCAGTCTGAATACAACACCGCGTTGATATTGATTCGCGACTCTGAAACCAGCCAGTACAAAAATAAGGACGACAAATAAGACGAAGAACATGATATTTCTCTCTCAATGAAATCTGCACTTGCGCTGTTTCGAATGAAACAGCAGCCCGAACAAGATTGCTAAAGAGATTGTATGCCTTGCATCCGCACAAGTCACTGAGAATCACACGGCACCAGGTCCGCGATGAAAAACCAGGTCCTCCACCGCCTCTCCACCAACCAGATGTTGCTCTATGATCTTGTCCATATTTTGTGGCGTGACATTGTAGTACCACAGCCCATCCGGTTGTACGCACATCACCGGCCCACCTTTGCAGGCAGCGAAGCAACTCACGCGGCTGCGCTTAACCCGTAACTCACCTTCACTCAGACCAGCCGCCTTGAATTTATCCCCAAGGCTATCGAATAGGGTTTGCGCTGCGCCGTCTTCAGCACAGCGTGGCCCCGTACAAATCAGAATATGCCGTTTGTATGCGCCAATTTTTGGTTTCACAACTTCACTCATGCTTCACTCTCCGTCACCATTTCTGTCGCACCATCATTGCTTGAAGATTCCACCGCTTGTTCCAACGTGCTCTGTATATAGTCAAGCGGCAAACGATGACGCTGCGCTAATTCGATCGCACTGACACCTGCTTGATGATCCGCATGCAAATTCTCCAGCCAGCCAGTTAAACCAGTCGATAAAGAGCGACCTGCTTTTTCACCGTCATGGGTAGCATGGTCATTCATAGAGTATTTGTTGGCATAACCACGCGGGGTTACCATGCGCCCTTCGCGGATGAAGGTATTACTGTTACCAATCAACACGGTAGTCAACATACCAATATCGCAATCACTCATTTTTTCCAGGGTAGTGAATTCGATTCTCTGCTTGGGACGATAAGCTGATTTCACGATGGCGACTGGTGTAATCGGATCGCGGTGTCTCAAAAATAATCGTTGTGCCTCAACAATCTGTTGTGTTCGTCGACCACTCTTAGGGTTATACAAAGCACACACAAAATCTGCGGCGGCGGCAGCATCCAGGCGGCGTGCAATGACCGGCCACGGCGTCAACAAATCAGACAAAGAAATCGAACAAAAATCATGCGTCAGTGGTGCACCGACCAATGATGCGCACGTGTTCAGGGCAGAAGCACCGGGAACGATTTCAACTTCAACGCCCGTCGCCGGTGTCCAACCAGCCTGAAATAAGACCTCAAAGGTCGGCCCCGCCATGCCATACACTCCCGCATCGCCAGAAGAAATCAAGGCGACCTTTTTGCCTTGCTGCGCAAACTCTAAAGCATGAATCGCTCTGTCTAATTCTTCGGTCATGGATTTACGGATGATTTCTTTACCGACGATCAAATCCGCAACCAGCTTGATGTAAGTTACGTAACCAATGATGGTATCGGCTTCGGCGATGACATCACGCGCTCGCTGGGTCATGTGTGCGTGACTGCCGGGACCGATGCCGACCAGAGAAATCTTACCGCCAGAGTAAAACGATGGTGATACCTCGATTGCCTCCGCAGTCGCTTGCTGTTCAGCCTGGACTAGTTGATTCATGATGAAATTTCCGCAATTGAAATAGTGACGTTCTTACCGCAAACGCCTTGATGTTTATATTTTTCCAGAACTAATGCTGGAACTGTTTGGGTTGGCTCTTGCGGATTCATGGCTGGCTGATAACCCGCCCCCAATAAAGCTGCCGCTTCCGATACCGAAGGCGTGCCTACATACTTCAAGACCGTCATCGATGGATTAGCAACCGGCACTTTAGCTAGCGCAAGTGCGGGGTAACATTGCAAAGCTAAGCCAAGATGTTTTGCCAATTCGATAAAAGCAAATTCATCCACCTTCAGATCAATCGTAGCAACGCACCTGATCTGCGACTCTTGCGCAGATATCAGTTGTAACGCTTGCTTCAAAGCCGTCTGCACGGTCAGCAAAGGTGTGCCGCGGTCACATCCGAGGCCAATACTGTAATAGCGCATATCAGGCAGTAACTGGAGGACGATAGACAACCAGACGTTCATGCAGTTGTTCCCAACAGGCGCAAGTGATAACTTGATGCGTGACCCATAACACCGCTGAGAACTTGCTGACATCGACGTCGTCAAAGCGGTCAAACAAATGAATATTCGATGGCAAAGGATTGGTCCGATTCCACCAGTTTTTTTGTCCGGCTTCTTGCACAAAAGCGATCGCCTCACCGTTCACCACATGAGCAGAGACGCGGGTGATATTGATTTTGGGAGCTTCCACCTGCCAACCCAAGTCACGACCGAGAATATCAACCGGAATTGTTTTACCTACGTCAGATGCGGTGGTCAGTACAGGAGTCGCATGTAATAAAGCGGCAATCTTTTCCGCCCACTCGTTCGCGCCACCCACATGACCCGACAACACGGGAATAACGAATTGTGCTGCATCGTCGACCACAATCACGCCGGGATCCTCGTCTTTATTTTTCAAATGAGGCGCAATCAAACGTACTACAGCACCAAGCGACACAAAAAATACAACCTGATCAAAATCCACCATCAATGCCGCAATTTCATCACGAAACGCACCCGCGTAGGCGCGCACAGGATTGCTGATGTTGCTCATCAACCCAGAAAATTTTTCTGCGACACAAACATGAGCCTGAGGCAGAAGCTGCGCCAAAGCGGCGGCTTGCTGTGCGCCGTGTTTTGTAATCGTTACCAAGACAATCCGTGGTTCACCCAGAGTAAACTGAATCACTTCGTTATTTGTATTCATGCTGGCATTTCCTGTCTATTTTCGTCGAAAACTACACTTCCATTGGCAACCAATCTGTCGATTTTCCGGCAGCCACGTAACAATTCACCGCGTTCTCGCTGAGGATTTTTAACGATGAGCAAAGACAAGTAATTGACCTTCTCACCTTTGAGCGTCGCCACATCAGTCACGATACGTTCGACTGGCGAACCAGCTTTTTCTATGAAGCGTGCGTGCTGCAATAAATCACGACGTGCTAATAAATCAATCAGATCATCAAGTAAAGGCTTCACCTTCATCAGGACCAAGGTGTCAAAATCATTCAACATACTTTCCACCGCGCCGATGCCGTAAGCGGCGGGGACAATCGCAATGGTGTCATCTTGTTCCGACAGCGGTATTTGCAAGGTTGCGCAAGCAGCATTGAACGAATTCACGCCAGCGATAATCTCAATATCCGCTGTCGCGTCAAGCTCGCGCAAAGTACGAGCGAGGTAACAAAAGCTGGCGTAGGTTGAAGCATCGCCTTCAACCAAAAATAAAACATCGCGTCCGGATTGCAATAATTGTTGAACGGTTTGCGCAGCCTTGAGCCAATGCCGTGCGAGCTTTTCGACATCATGCGTCATCGGGAATAGCAAAGCCTGGTGCTGTTCTGGCAAAGGTAAACCAGCACGTAGAACGATATCTAAGGCGTAGCTTTCTTTGCGCAAACTACGGATAGGATAGGTCCACACCGTATCAGAACGCTGCAGTTGTAGCCACGCGCTACGCGTGATCAAACCAGGATCGCCCGGCCCCAGCGATAAGGCAATCAACTTGCTCATATGTCCACCTTAGCTTGCGCACACACCAGCCACACAGGATTTTCTGCCGCCATTCTGTGCATATGTAATATCGGTTTGCTACGTGACGCTTGCAGGCTGATCACATCCCACTCTGCATCCGCCATTTTTAAGGCGATGATCGCGGTAGAAAGATTTTCGAGTGTGACGAAATTCATTACTAACTTTCCATTTGGTCGAAGACGTTGCAAACAAAGTGATATGAGTTCATTCAACTCGCCACCAGAACCACCGATAAAAATCGCATCAGGCGCTGGCCAATGCTCCATGCCAGCAGGCGCTTTGTCGTGGACTAAGGTGTAATTACTGAGGCTAAACTGACGCCAATTCGACAAGGCGATTTGACTATCTTCGGGATTTTTTTCTATCGCATAGACATGACCACGGCGACACAAGCGTGCCGCCTCCAAACCGACCGAACCGGAACCCGCGCCGATATCCCACACAATACTATCCGCACGCAATTGCAGACGCGCCAACGATACTGCGCGAACTTCTTGCTTGGTGATCAGACCCTTTTCTGGATGTCTTTGATGAAACTGGTCATCAGCAAGGCCAAACAACACCGGTTCTCTTTGCATATCAGTTCGCCACAGCAGCATCACATTTGGATCACCAAAGCGCATTTCAGCAGCGGCAGCGACACTCATATCGGTGACGATACGTTCCTCATCCTGACAAAGGCGTTCACATACCGCCATCTCATAATCGTCTTGCAGACCTTCGATGACCAACATACGTGCAATCCTGTCCGGTGCATTGTCTGGCCCGGTTAAGATCGCCAGCCGTGCATGCTGCCGTATATCTTGCATCAAACCGTACATACCGTGACTGGCGTCGCTACCTTGCGTCCATTCGCCCGCATCCTTTGCATGTACTGAACTAAATTTCATTTGCTGCCACGGCATGCCCAAGCGGGCACACGCCAATTGCAAGGTCGATACATTGGGAATCACTTCTATCGCTTCGATACATAAATGCGCAGCCAAATAGGCAGCGATGCCATAGCATAAGGGATCGCCTGTCGCCAGCACCACCACTCTTAAGCCATCGCTCTGTGCGGCACGTATCCATTCAGGGACCTGAGATAACGCGCCGCTCAAGGGCCTTTGCTCTGCTGTGGGAGTAATATGATTTTGAAATATTTCCAGCGTGCGCCTGGCACCGATAATCATCTGCGCATTTTGTATATGCAGCAATGCATTCGCGGATAAGCTGGCGATGCCGTCATCGAGCACCCCAACAATACGGCAACGTGGATGGGTAGGTAAGCTGTCTAACATAAATTTTCTGACCTTACTTCTGTAATCTTGCGACCATCGAAATCGCAGACCAGTACATGTAATTGAAATTGATCCGGATAACGCGCGTTCAGCGTCTCAATCACGCGCTCCGCCAATACCGTATGAAATGCCACAGAAAGTCCTAGTAATTCCATCTGCTCGCTGGCATACCTGGCGGTTTCTCCGGCAGCTATCGCCGCGCAGACCTCAGCTGGTGCGCCGAGGTCAGCCGCAATTTTCGCCAACAAGCCGGTATCCACTTCAGCGCGTCCGGCGTGGGTAATTTCTTCACCTTGGGCAATCTTAGTGAGCTTGCCGACCATGCCACCGATGATGATTTTTTTGATGTGATGCCGGCTGGCGGCGCTCATGGCATAGCGTAAAAAATCGCCCATTTGCACAAACGCCGCAGCGGGCAAATGCGACATTTCGTCCATGACAAATTTTTCTGTACGACCGCCAGTGGTCAATACCACGACATCATGCCCCAGCGTGCTTGCGACTTGCACGCCTTGCACCACACTGGCGCGATAAGCCGCCGTTGAATACGGTTTAACGATGCCAGTGGTGCCCAGGATAGAAATACCCCCCAAAATGCCCAAACGTGCATTGAGCGTCTTCTTCGCCATTTCTACGCCTTGTGGTACAGAAATAATAATTTCTATCCCAGCGTCATCCAACAAGCCTGAAGCGACGGCCTTCACATTGGCGAGAATGTTTTTACGCGGCACCGGATTAATGGCCGGACCACCAAGCTCTAAACCCAAGCCTGGCATGGTTACTGTACCAACACCAAAGCCACCTGATAGCAATAATTGCCCCGCATCCGGCAACAAGCGCAAATCGGCAGTCAAATGTGCTTTGTCGGTGCAATCGGGATCATCGCCCGCATCCTTGATCACCATGGCATGGGCTCTTTGTCCGTCGCAATAACCATCCTGTACCGCAAAAGTCACCAGATCACCATTCGGTAAACAACATTCCACCTGATCCGGTACGCTACCAGTGACTAAGCCGATTGCAGCAGCCCGTGCCGCCGCAGCAGAACACGCACCTGTCGTAAAACCGGTACGGGTGCCACGCGGCGTCTCTTTCTTCATCATGGATGTTCAGCAGCCTCAGCCAGGCCAAGTAAGGCATGAATCGCTGCCACCACTAAGGTCGACCCACCTTTACGACCACGAATCACGATCCACGGCACTTGCTGTTCTAATCCCATCAAGTCTTTCGATTCTGCCGCCGAGACAAACCCGACTGGCATCCCCACGACCAATGCGGGACGCATCCCGTGTTCATGAATCAGTCTGACCAGTTCGATCAACGCAGTCGGTGCATTGCCTATGCCGACGATAGCGCCATCCAATAATCCCAACTGATGTGCACGGCGCATCGCTTGTACGGCGCGCGTCGTTCCTTGCTCTTTAGCATCAGCAATGACTTGTGGTTCCGAAATAAACTGATGCGTCGTCATATTGAAATGCGCGAGTCGTGGTTGCGATAAGCCTACGCAGATCATTTCCACATCAGCGACAACACGCGACCTTCTGCTGCGTATCGCCGCCGCACCAGCACGTACCGCATCCGCGTGAAAATCCGTTAAGCCATTAAAGTCAAAGTCGGCATTGGCATGAATCATGCGCCTGACGATGGGCCATTGCTCCGCAGTATAAGAATGGCTGCTCACTTCACTGTCAATCACGGCAAACGAATCATGCTCTATCGCGCGTCCGGCAGCGGTGAGCTGTTCGGTGATCACGTTATTGTTCATCATTTATCCTGCTACCGGGTGTGCAGTATGCGCATGGCCGTGGTGTTCGTGATGGTCGTGGTGAGCATGATGTTCTTGGTCATGGTGATGATTAATTGCCGCTGCTTTGATCGCCATCACCGGCGCATGTGCATGTGCATGCTCATGTTCGTGTTCGTGTTCGTGTTCGTGTTCGTGTTCATGATGATGGTGGTGATGTTGTGCATCGTCGTGATGATGTCCACCTAAACCATGTTCGACAGCAAAATCACGGAACTTACAGCCATCACAAGGCATTTTTGAATCCTGATGTCCATGCTGCAAATCATGTACACGCTGCTCCAGCAATTCAAAGATTTCTTTTTCAAATCCAAAATAAGTGCTCGCGGTAAAGCGTATGTGTGGATATTGCGTCTTCAAATGTTCAACCTGACGTTTGATGCGTTCCACCAGCGTACCGTTGTACAGGTAGTAAGGCAGTACAACAATCTGCGTCATCCCCAATAAATTCTGACGTTGTGCGACTTTTTCTATGCGCGGATAAGTGATGCCCGTGAAGGCGAGATCGACTAGTTCATGATCGCCTTCTTCCATTAACCAGCGCGCCATTTTTGCCATGTCACCATTAGCCTGACGGTCAGACGAGCCGCGTCCCAATACGATGACACCTGTCGTCGTCGGATCGGGCATATCTAAAGCTTGCATCGCTTTGCGTAAGCGGCGTTTGAGGATGTTCAGGACAGGATCACAAGCCGTCAGGTGCGGTGCGTATAAAAACTGCGTTTGCGGAAACTTGATCCGCGCGCCATCAATCGCTTGCGGAATATCCATTTTCACATGCCCCGCCGCATTCAGAATGAGCGGCAATACCAATACACGATCTGCGTGTTCTGCGGCGCGTGCCAGGCCAACACTCATCGTGACTTCAGAAAATTCGATGAAGCAAACCTCAATGCGCCAATCAGGTTGACGCAAACGCCATTGCGCAGCGAAGTCTAAAATTTCATCATTGCCAGAAGACTCGCGGGAACCATGTCCGACTAACAGTATCGTATCTTTTTTCATAAACTCTCTATTGAATGAGGAGTGGTCGCGCTATTTGCATCAGGCGACAAAGGGGCAGCATCAGCATTGGTGGTCGCCGTGACACTGGCGCGACGAAAACGATGAGTAAAACTAGCGTCATACAGTTTTGATTTGATCAGAGTCGTCCATTGCCGCGCCCCTAACGTCGGGCTGGCAATAATCATGGCCTGGCTTGCCACTTTCGCTTCACGACACAATTGTTGTATCGTTGAAATCGTGCCACGGATGATTTTTTCCTGTTCTGGCCAACTGGCTTTGTGGACCACTAATATCGGTGCATCAGCAGACCAGCCAGCGGCGATCAGCGACTTGGTTACGCGTCCGAGTAAAGTGATACTCAAAAAAATGCACAGCGTCGTGTGATGGCTGGCAAGTTCTTCCAGCGATTCACCTTCTGGCATCGGCGTACGCCCTTCCACTCGCGTCAAAATGACGGTTTGGGTGATCTCGGGTAAAGTCAGACTCTCGACCGCAGCCGCGGCGGATGCCATTGCCGACGACACGCCAGGTACGACCTGTACCGCAATACCTGCCGCATCCAGTGGTTGAACGACTTCAATCAACGCGCCATATAAACCCGGATCTCCGGTTTGCAGTCGTATCACGGTCTGGTGTTGATGTGCCTGCGCTATCAGCCATGTCGCCATTTGCTCCAGAGTCATTTCTTTAGAATCAGCAATCACGCAACCAGGTGGCGCCCAGCGCGTGGCGGCTTCATTCACCAGTGACCCGGCAAATAAAATGGCACCAGCACGGGCAATCAGATCGCGTCCTTTGACTGTCAACAGATCAGGATCACCCGGCCCCGCACCAACAAACCAAACCGTGCCGGGTTTGTCAGTCGTCGCAATCTGCTTCATACGTCAGAACTAGAAGCGATGGAAGAAGCAGAAAGCGTGCCTTCGGACAAGCACAAGGCGACTAATTTGCTATGCGAAAAACGACGTATCAGCCATAAAATGCCCAGACTAAAAACCGGCTCCAGCAACACCAAGCTCAGATAACTGGAAGCAAATTGAGCCCATGCCAGAAACGAGGTCGCAGGATTGGAGACCGCCAACCAAAAACCCACCATCAAGGTGACGCCGCTGTAATACATGGCATCGAGTTTGAGCAAGGTAGTGACGTTGACGCTTTGCAATTTGCGTCCAAAACTGTAATGCATCGCCATGAGAGGTACTGCAAGGCTCAAACTATTCACTGCCAGATGCACCAGATCTTGTGGTTCAAACAAAGCGCCTTGCAACAGCAAACCTAGTGCAAAGCCAAACAAAGTAGGCAAAAATCCAAAGCTCAGATAAATAGGAATAGCACCAATAAAATGCAGTTCCGATGGCCCCACTTGCATGTGGAAAGCCTGCATAAACATAGAGAAGAAAATGGCCGCCAGCGCTGTACGCAATAGCAAAGCGGGGCGACGAAATAATTGCGGTAAATAGCCGAGATATACTGCGGATGCAGTCACAGCGGCAAAAGCCAGTTTAGCCGGAGCAATAATGCCTGGTTCGATATGCATAGCGATTCCTCATCAAAAGAGTCAATCATCGCCAGCGAGTGTCATCATCATCATCATCAAGAATGATGAATAGAAAAAAATAACATCTCTCTTTGATCCTTAGCTAAGCCGGAATCAAAATCAAAACAAAGGCGCAGCAGCATACAGCTAAAGCCTTTGAAACTCAGGAACGTCAATTGAGAGTACAAACGTCATTTTTCACCCGCACACCCGCGTGGCAAAAAATGGCAATCTGGGAAAAGAAATGGATACGGAACGCGTGCGCGAGCACGGATTACGCAAGCATCGCCCACCGCGAAATTGCCGCTAGTGCATAAGGCCGGTATCAGGACTGATGAGCAGAAAAAAATTCCAGCTGACGCGCCTTCCCATGTAAAAAACACAGTGGCATATTGCGCAGCATTAACCGAAGTTAACTCATTTACCTTTGCGGGGGCAGTGCCGGGTTTGCGATGAAACTAAAATCATCGACGCACCGGCTTCCCGTTTAATTTTTTTGCGGAAAGCAAAAAAACACCTTAACACGACAGGAATTCTACCTGATTTTTTTATGAATCTGAAACAACTTATTGCGCTGATTTTTCAAACCGCTTTTACAACACAAAAATTCTGAATGCGATTTAATGCGTAATTCCACCGCTGACGTGAATATCATGCGCCGTGTGCAGCGTTGTTTCCAACATCAATCGTATTGCTACCGTCATCGTCGTGACTGCCATACTTGCAGCCCCCGGATGAGCAGCAGCCTGATCGGGCGAATACGGAACATGAACAAACCCCGCACGCTTTACGCTTGGGTGGTTAGGCAATAAATGCATCAGGCCGTAGAACACGTGATTGCAGACGTAGGTACCAGCGGTATGTGACACCGAAGCAGGAATCCCATGCTCTCGCAAAGCTTGTACGATGGCTTTGATCGGCAAACTGCTGAAATAGCCTACCGGGCCATGTTCTGCTACCGGCGTATCAATCGGTTGCTGCCCGATGTTATCCGGGATTCTGGCATCGTTAATATTGATCGCCACCCGCTCAACCGTGATATCGGCACGCCCCCCAGCCTGTCCCATGCTCAACACGACTTCAGGCTGGTGCTCATGCATTGCCTCCTCCAGCACTTGCAAGCAAACATCGAACTCGCATGGAAGTTGAAGGCTGACAATCTGTGCATCGTCGATCATCTGGCCATCGAGCACCTGCACCGCATCCCACGAGGGGTTCGTCGTCTCCGCACCAAACGGGGCAAAACCGGTCAATAAAATTTTACGCATAAAACCATCACACTTTATTTAGAAAAAGCTAAAAAGTACATCAGCACGATATTGCAAGCCAATACCATCAACGCCGTTGGTATCTGCGTCTTAATCACCAGATACTTATCTTTTAACTCCAATAATGCGGCAGGCACAATATTGTAGTTGGCGGCCATTGGCGTCATTAAAGTACCACAATAACCGGAGAACATCCCTATCGCGACCACAATCGCCGGGTTTGCATGTTGACCAACAATCAAAAATGGTAATGCTATCCCGGCGGTCATAATCGGAAATGCAGCAAAGCCATTCCCCATGATCATCGTCATGATCGCCATACCAACACAATACGCAACGACCAGACTGAGGCGACTATCAGGGTTAACCACCATACTGACCAGAGTTTGTATGGACTGACCGGTATGCGCAGCAACGAAAACCCCACCCAGCATCGCCAACAATTGTGGCAACACTAAAGCCCACCCCAGCGCATCAATCAAACGACGAGACTCGCGCACTGCCTGCAACGGAGTGCCACTTGTCACTAAACATGAGAAACCCAATGCGCCAATACAAGCAAGAATCAAAGAAGCCAGCGTCAAATTAGATTGATCCAGCAAATACCAATCGCCGAAGCGTATCGTTTTACCGAACAAGGTCAGCAACACGGTCAACACGGGGATCGCTAACGCGGGCAAGAAAATTTTCATGCCTATTTTTTTTAATTTCTCCTGGAATTCTGCATCCGGTAAGAAACGATGCGCGCCCACACCTAGAAAATTAAATCCCGCAATCAGTGCCAGCAATAAAACGATAACGCCATTGATGCGATAAGCGAGTGATTTGCCAAGCTGCGCGACCATCAGGTCACCGAATAAAAAACTGACGCTGAACAAAAACCAGAACAAACCGGTTGCTCCGCGTTTAGGATTCGATTCATCGCGCCATGTCATCAATGCGACCAACAGCAAAATCGTACCGATGACATAAAAAATAAAGTGGATATTAAAAATGCTATTCATTATGCGCTCGCTTTCACAATTGCTTGCTGTGCCAGACGCCATGCCTGAACCTCGGTCGCAATTTTTGCGTCCAGACGTGACAGTCTGACCAGATGAATCAGCAAGGCAGCAATCGCGGTTGGCAGTCCCCATAAGCCGACGGTCAATGGTTCAATCTGGCCAACGCCGTTTTCTTTCAAAAATGTCGTCATCAATAACACAGCGCCAAACGCAATAAAGACATCCTCACCAAAAAACAAGGCGATGTTGTCACAGGCCGCTGCATGCGCCGCAATCCGGTCGCGGAGTTCTGGTGGCAAATCACCGTAAGCATTTTGCGCCACACCTTCTGCCATCGGTACCAACAAAGGACGTACTGTCTGCGCTTGTCCACCTAAGCTTAACAAACCCAGCATTGCAGTTAATTCACGCACAACAAAGTACAGCATCAAAATTCTTCCGGTGGTGGCGCTGCGTATGCCCCTGACCCATTCTTGCGCGCGCTCGCGCAAGCCATAGTGTTCTAAAAGACCAATAATGGGCAGAATAAGAATAGAACTGGACAACTGCCGGCTATTTAAAAATTTCTCGCCAAAGGTTTCTAATAAAGTGCCAAAATCCAGACCTACCGCTAACCCTGTCACCAGCCCGGCGAGCGTGACGACCATTAAAGGATTAAAGCGAAAAGCAAACCCCAGCACGATGATGGGAATGCCGATGAGCGGCAAATAAAGTTGTATATCCATGTGTTTGTCTCCATTTTTTGTAGTCCGCGTGCAACCCATGCGGATTTTAGCTATACGGTTTTTGGTGGGTTGTACCCGGTCTACAGACCTGCCGTGACCACAACCTCTCGTTGTTGTAATTGCTCTCGCAAACGACGTGCAAGTTGCAATGCATGTGCGCCATCGCCGTGCAGGCAAAGGGTGTCTATATTCATCTGCAGCTCTTTGCTGTCGATACTGATCACTCTTTGTTGCTCCACCATACGCATTGCTTGTTGCAAGGCTAACTCGACTTCATCGATAGTTGCACCAGATAGTTTGCGCGACACCAGACTTCCATCGCTGTTATAACGACGATCTGCAAATGCTTCTTCTGCAACGCTCATACCTGCGCGGCGGGCGGCATGAATTAGTTCGCTGCCAGCCAGACCGACTACTTTCAATTGTGGTCCTGCGGCAGCAATCGCTTTAACTAACGTTTCGGCAAGCCTGACATCACGTGCCGCCTGATTGTATAAAGCGCCGTGCGGTTTGACGTGTACTAGCTGCGTGCCTTCCATTTTGCAAATATCCTGCAACGCACATATTTGTTCCAACACCTCGTCATAAACTTGTTGCATAGGTAAATGCATCTCAGTACGACCAAAGTTTTCACGATCAACAAAACTAGGATGGGCACCGATCGCAACACCGCACGCCATCGCCGCACGTACTGCAATGCGCATACTTTGCGTATCACCAGCGTGACCGCCACAAGCGATATTGGCTGAACTGACGCACGCCAGAATCGCGGCATCATCAGCACCGCCTTCACCTAAA
This sequence comes from Undibacterium sp. SXout11W, assembly GCA_049339905.1. Lineage (GTDB taxonomy): Bacteria > Pseudomonadota > Gammaproteobacteria > Burkholderiales > Burkholderiaceae_D > Undibacterium. The sequence goes on along the minus strand of JBMPPG010000008.1, from coordinate 155,397 downwards.
TCAGCGTTTAAATCTATCGTTATATTGTTCAAGGTTTTATTTTCCATACAAACTCCATTCAAACCGATATAGCTCATTTTGCCATTGCTTACGGGCAGCTTTTGCGCCGTCCAGATCGGTTTCTACAAAGCAGAATTGTCGCCCCAACGGCGCTTGTGCAAGCTTCCACAAATCGGCAGCGATCACTGCTGCAATGCGCGGATAGCCGCCAGTAGTCTGGGAATCCGCCAGCAATACGATGGGCTGCCCATTGGGCGGCACCTGCACTACGCCGGGCAAGACGCCATGTGACAACAAATCGGTGCTTTCGCTTTTTTGCAAAGCGGTGCCCTGCAATCGATATCCCATACGATTACTTTGGGTACTGACCGTCCATGCCTGTTTAAAAAAACTTTGACGGCTGGCTTCATCAAACTGATCAAATTCAGGTCCACGTAATACCCTGACCTCGGGCGTCCATTGTCGTTGCGGCGTTCCTAATTTATTTTTTAATGGATAGGTAACGCCAAGCGGTAAGCGGTCACCTTTTTTCAAAGCGCGTCCTGCATGACCGCCAAATCCGGCTCTGATGTCGGTAGAACGTGATCCCATCACAACCGGTACATCAATCCCGCCATCAAACGCCAGATAAACACGGGTGCCCGATTTGGGGCCGCGTAAGCGTAATTTTTGCCCCTTTTTAACTGGATAACGCCAACCACATACCAAGGCTTGTTCATCCAGCGTTGCGTCAAAATCAGCGCCACACAAAGCGACCCAGCCGTCACGCGTGAAGCGAATTTCAAATGGGCCAGCAACTACCTCCAGGCCTGCCGCCGTGCCAGCATTATTTACCAGACGATTTGCCAACCACATGGCAGGGGCATCCAATGCCCCTGCTTGGGCGACACCCATGTGGCGAAAGCCGCTACGCCCTTGATCCTGAACAGTGGTTTGTATGCCTGCACGTAGAATCTCAAGCATGTTTAGCCCCCATCTGTTCTGAAGCGTCTACAGGAACAAATCGCACAATATCGCCGCTTTGCAAAAGACTGGGAACCCGCCGATGCAAATCAAATAGGCGTACATCAGTACGCCCGATAATCTGCCACCCACCGGGACTGATTGCCGGATAAATGCCGGTTTGTTGCCCGCCTATCCCGACAGATCCGGCAGCTACTTCCAGACGCGGTTCGGCACGTCTTGGCGTTGCCAGCGTTGCGGGCAACCCGCCCAAATAGGCAAAGCCCGGCTGAAAGCCTAAAAAATAGACCTGATATTCCGCCTGACTATGCGCGGCAATAACCGCCTGTTCAGTCATTCCCGTGTGTGCTGCCACATCTGCCAGATCTGGGCCACATGCACCGCCATAATGAACCGGAATTTGCACTTCACGTGGTGTAAATTGTTCTATCTCCACCAATTCCCATAGTGTTTTCAGGCGCGCCAGCAAGGTCTCCCCTTGTTGTAATTCGGGATCAAAAATGAGCGTCAGATTATTCATTCCCGGCACCACATCGATACATACGGCCTCACTGGTGATCACCTGCGCGATCGCCCAGATGCGGCGTTGGCAATCTAAATCGACCGGGGAACGCGAATACAAGACTGCGGCGTTTTCGCCAGATAAATAAAAATCGACGGATGTTTGCGGCAGGATATTTTTCATATTGTCCAGATAATTTGTGCGCGGGATGGATTTTATTGCAGACAAGAATCCTAACAGAATTGCGTGACGGCGAAAAAACAAAAAATTTCATCTGTCGCAGGGTATTGTCTTTCTATCGTCAACGCAATTGGCGCTTACATTCAGGCCGCTTCTACGATATATTCTCAGCAATAAATGATCTCTGCACCGGTTTTCCCCAGGAAGGACTTTCCTTGCGCTTTATCCACACATCTGACTGGCATCTAGGCCAGACACTGCATCAATTTGAACGTAACACAGAGCATCAGGCTTTTCTCGACTGGCTGACGGCCACGCTGGTTCATCAGAAAGCCGATGCTTTGCTCATATCCGGTGATATTTTTGATACCGCCAACCCTTCAGCTGCAGCACAAAAGCAGTTTTATCGCTTTCTGCAACAAGCCAAAGCCGCGCAGCCGCATCTGCAAATCGTGATTATTGCCGGCAACCATGATTCTCCGGGGCGTCTGGAAGCACCTGCACCACTGATGGAAAGTCTCGACGTCACGGTCATCGGCTTCGTGCCGCGCGATCTGGATGGGAATATCGACCTGCAACGATTAGTGGTACCACTACGCAATGCCGAAGGTGCGATTACAGCGTACTGTCTGGCGATTCCATTTTTGCGCCCCGGGGACGTGCCGCGCATTGAGGACGCCAACGATCCATATATGGAAGGTATTGCGCTGCTCTATCAACAGACACTGGAATACGCTTTGCACCTGCGCCAACCGCAACAAGCAATTATCGCGCTCGGACATTGCCACATGACAGGCGGTGAAATTTCAGAAGAATCAGAACGCCGCATTGTCATCGGCGGCACTGAAGCCTTGTCAGCAAATATCTTTGACAGTCATGTTGCGTATGCCGCTTTAGGGCATCTGCATCTGGCACAAAAAGTCGGTAAACAAGACCATTTGCGTTATTGCGGCAGTCCGATTCCCTTATCATTTGCCGAAGTTGATTATCAACATCAGGTGTTGCAAGTTGATCTGGATGGCGAGCGCGTCGGCGACATTACACCCTTATTTGTGCCCCGCGCCGTGGAACTGTTGCGGGTGCCACGTCAACCTCAGGTATTAGCTAAAGTACTGGTCGCCTTAACCGCACTCGATATCCCACGTGATACCCCTGCCGATCGTATGCCGTTTCTAGAGGTGCGTGTCTTACTTGACGCTCCGGAACCTGGTTTGCGCGCTACCATAGAACAGGCGCTGGAAGGAAAACCTGTCCGATTAGCGAAAATCGAAACTACTTTCGTCAAAAGAAATGCGCAAGTCAGCGATAACAACACCATGGCTGAACTGGAAAAATTGCAACCTGATCAGATTTTTGAGCGCTTGTATCAAAGCAAATATGGCACTGAAGAAGGCACCCCGACACCACCAGAATTAAGCAAAGCATTTGCCGAACTGATGCTGGGAACAAGCGGAGACCAGGCATGAAAATTCTCGCCCTCCGTGGAAAAAATCTGGCATCACTGGCAGGCGAATTCACCGTCGACTTTGAACAAGAACCGCTGCGTTCGGCTGGCCTGTTTGCGATTAGCGGTCCAACCGGCGCAGGCAAAAGCACCTTGCTCGATGCCCTTTGCATGGCCTTGTATGAAAACACACCACGCTTGGTCAGGGCTGGCGGCAACAAAACGCTGCCAGATGGCAAAGAACTGATCTCGCAGCAAGATACCGGCAATCTCTTACGTCGTGGCACTGGCGATGGTTACGCCGAAGTGGATTTTGTCGGTAACGATGGTGTGCAGTATCGCGCCCGCTGGAGCGTCCGACGTTCGCGCAATAAAGCCAACGGTAGCTTGCAACCAACCACCATGACCCTGCATCAGCTACCGGAACTACTACCAATTGGCGGCAAAAAAACTGAAGTCAAAGAAGAAATCGTCAAACGTATAGGGCTCAAGTTTGAACAATTTACGCGTGCAGTGTTATTAGCGCAAAATGAGTTCTCCAGTTTTTTAAAAGCGGATGACAATGAGCGTGGTGAATTGCTGCAAACCTTAACCGGCAGTGTGATTTATGAAGAACTGTCGAAACGCGCATTTCAACGCGCCAAGGATGAGCGCGATGCATTAGAACGTTTTCATTTGCGTCTGGCTGATAACAAGCCACTCAATGACGAAGATCGCGAACAACTGCAAAAAGATATTCAGCTCGCATCACAAAAATTGAAACAGCTTGATGCGTATGTGGCAGCAATCGATCTGCATTTGCGCTGGCATCAAGATGCCGCCAAACTGGCGCAGCAAGAACAATCAGCATCAGAGGCTGCACTACAGGCTGAACAAGCACAAATAGCCTGCGCTCCGCGTTACGCCTTGTTGCAACAATTGGATGCCGTGCAGAGCGCGCGCCCTATCGTCGCTGATCTCCAGCGTTTAAGTAACAACATTATCCAAGATACAGCGAGTATCCAAAGTACACTCATCAAGTTGGAAGAAATCAAACAACAAGAAGCGTTAGCACAAGTTGCTTTGCAAACCGCCACAGCACAATTACAAGCAAGTGAACAAGTCCATGCAAACGCTGCAGGTGATCTGGACCAGGCAAAACTGCTTGACGCCACCATTGCGCATTTGCAGCCAGTCCATCAGACTTTGCAACAACAAGTGGCGCAAGCAACGCTACAAGCTGAGCAAGCAAATTCCAGCTTTAACGATAAAAAAGTCCTGGTAAAACAATGCGAGAAACGCCAGCAAAACGCGCAGACCTGGTTGCAACAACATGCATCACTGCGAGTGTTGGCAGAACAATGGCCAGGTTGGGAGCGCCTGTTTAAACAAGCGGCACAAACCCAGCATGAACTTCAAACGCAGCAGCAGCGCGTTGCGCACTTTGATGAGTTCCAGCAAACACAGCAAGCGACGTTGGAACTACAGCAACGCACCTTCATTGACGCCCAAGAGCAACTTAATGCCGCAGAACTGCAACGGCAAACGTCAGCAAAGGTATATGCAAATTTTGATCTTGCTGCGCTTCAACACGCAAAGCATAGCGCCGAACAACAACGCGATCAGATTCATTCTGCCATGCAGCTGGCGCATCAACGACACGAACACCAACAACGCGTAGATAAGTTGCAAGCACAGATAGCACAGTCAGACGAGGCAATCAAACAAGCGCACCGTGAAGCAGAGCAAGCGCAAACCCTACTTCCGGCAGCAAGCGCCGCGCAACAACAAGCGGAGCAAGCGCTCAAAGCCGCCGAACTGGCCTGCGCAGCAAACGTTGAAGCCTTGCGACATCAATTGCAAGACGACGCGCCCTGTCCGGTATGTGGCGCAACTGAGCATCCGTATGCGGTGGAACAACCACAATTACATACGCTGCTAAAAACACTGCAAGAACAGCTGCAAGCATGCCGGCAACAAGAACAATATCATCGCGACCATTTGCATCAACATCAGACGATCGCCAACCAACAAAGCCAATTACGCCAGCGTTTACAGCAAGAAGCCGATAGCTTACTTCATCAATGTCAGACGCACGAGCAGGCATGGCAAGAACACCCTCTGTACCAGACAGCACAGAAAATCACATTAACGACAAGCGAGGCGATATTAGCGTGGTTTGAGCAATCCTTGATCGATGTTGATCAGCAACTGCAAACATTAAAAAATAGCGAGACGCAGCACCAGCAAGCAATGCGTGCAAAAGATGCAGCGCAAGCCGCGTGGGATAAGTGTCAGATTTTTTTCACACAAACTAAAGAAGCACTGCAAGCGACGCAACTCGCCTTACAACACACACAAACGCAACGCGACCACGCTGCAACACAGGTGCTGAATGCACGACAAACCTTAGGTCATACGCTTGATGAATTGGATGCCGCTTTTATCGTCCGCAACGCACATAGCGATGTCGAGGACAACGAAAACAATCTGCGCGATACCTGGCGTGATCTATGGCAGGCTGCACCTCTGGCGTTTCAGCAAAATTGCGAACAACAAGCGCAACAATGGCATAGCCAACAGCATCATCTGCAACAGGCGAGTGAAGAACTGACAGCACTGCAATTAGCACTTAATACGCTCGCCAGCACCCAGCAACACGCGCAACAAGAGCAGCAACGCCTGAGCCATGAATTGCAAATATGTGTACAACAATTGCAAACACTTCAGCAACAACGTTTGCACTTATTTGAAGGTGAAACTGTCACCAACGTCATAGAAAAATTCAACGCGGCAATACAAACTGCAAAATCACAAGTAACGACAAACACCGAACATCTGAGTACACAACAACAAGCACTGATTCGGTCAAATGAAGCTCTGGCGCAAGCACAGCAACGACTCGAACAACATCAGCACGACCAGATTCAGGCGCAACAACGATTAACTCATTGGCTGCAACAACATCAAAATAATTCAGACAGTGTCCTGGATGAAACCGGATTAAACGCCTTGCTGCAACATAGCAATGAATGGATTGCTACTGAACGTCAGACATTGCAAGTCATCGCCAATGCCAGCCAACACGCGCGTGCCGTATGGCAAGAACGCCATCAACAAAGCACGACACACCGTGAGCAATTACCAGCTACATTGCCCGCGGACATAGGCGCTGATATCGAAGCGCAGGAAATTGCTAGCGACAAAGAAAACAATACGGCAGATGCCTCTGAACGTTCGGAAACGCAGAGCGATATGCTCAGTGTCTCTGCTCTTCAAGAACATCGGGAGGTATCAAGTCAGCGTCAGCAGCAAGCACAGGCAAGTTTGATTCAGCTACAAGCAAATATCAGGCAAGATGATCAACGCCGTATGTACGCTGCTGACCTGCTTGAAGGCTTGCAAACACAAGAAAATCGTTACCGCATCTGGGCGCAATTAAATGATTTGATCGGCGCTGCCGATGGCAAAAAATTCCGTAACTATGCGCAGCAATATACGCTCGACGTCTTGCTCGCTTATGCCAATCAACACCTGCATCAACTCGCCCGCCGCTACCGACTGCAACGCATCAACGACAGTCTGGGGCTGATGGTCATCGATCAGGACATGGGCGATGAAAACCGCTCGGTCCATTCCTTGTCCGGCGGTGAATCTTTCCTGGTTTCATTGGCACTCGCACTTGGACTCGCATCACTGTCAAGCAACCGCGTCAAAGTGGAATCCCTGTTCATCGACGAAGGCTTCGGCAGCCTCGACGCCGACACCCTCAGAGTCGCCATGGACGCCCTCGACAGCCTGCAAGCCCAAGGCCGCAAAGTTGGCGTGATCTCGCATGTACAAGAAATGACGGAACGCATTGCGACCAAGATTATGGTGCAGAGAACGGCGGGGGGAAGAAGTGTGGTCAGCGTGGGGTAACAAGAGTTCACAAACGTTTTAGGTATCAGAAAAAACAACCTATGCATAAAACATCAGTCAGCATTAAAATACCAGCAGCTTAAATTTTTCAGGAACACAGCATGCAATTTAATGAAGTTTTATCCGCCCTGCCAGAGATCAACCATCTGGCGGCGATCGAATTATTTGATGGCGACACTTTGATAGCGAGAATCGACAACAAACCTGGCTCGGCAGGCAGTGTGCGTGTCTATCATGCCTTAGCGCAGGAGTTTGAAGTGATCAATGCTGCTGCGGCAGCGAAGGGGTTGATCTTGTATGCGGAGCATACCGCTGACGCGATTGCGTTTCCGGGTAAGCATCCTAACATCGACCGCTTGCTGAGTGTCGAAGAGAATCAGCAATGGATGGTAAAGCTTATCACTTTGGAACAAGCGTAATTTTTTAGGGCGGGTGCAAGCCGCCCTGGCGTAACTCTTACACCATCATCGAAGCACTCTTAGGATTACGCAATAAATCCGTCAACACTTGCCAACGTAAATCCTGATCTTGCGTACCTGCACGTCGTTCTATGTACGCCTGCACCACGTCTTGCCCCAGATTGTAGTTAATGACATAGGAGCGTAGATTTTCGATAAAGCGCACACGTTGCTCCGAGCGTTCAGCATCCGATAAACTGTATTTCATCAACATGGTAATCGCTGTATCACGATTTATTTCACCATCAAGATATTGCTTGGCGACCATGTTCCCGGCATAAGATAATTTTTGCAGAATAGCCTGAATTTCATAATAGCGCTCGGCTTTATCAGGATCGATTCCCGCTAGAGGAAACAAAACCTGCTTCTCAAATTTCATACGTTCGGCATGCGGGAAAGCGACTTCGATTCCGTAATTGGCGCTACCCTCAGCGAGGAAAGACATGGCTGAATATAAAGGTGAAATTGCATATTCAATCCAGGCTTTTTCTTTCACTAATTCATTCTCGATCAATACATTAAAAACGTGATGTCCCGGATAAGCCTCATGGCTGGCCAGATCAATCGCACGACTGATAAACATCGGAAAATCCGTATTCACTTCAATCAGACTATGGCTATTGCCTTTGTACCAGTTGTAAGCGCTCCAGACCTTATCGGTCACGTATTCAATCTGAAAACTTTCATGCTCAGGCAAAGCGATATATTTTCTGGTGCGGGCACGTGCTTCGTTAATCGCTGCGGTAAAGACAGCATCGAGTTTTTCACGCGGGATTTCGAAATCTTTATTGTAGGCGGATAAACGGGAATTCAACTCTCCGGTGCCGGGCAATAAATCATTTAACTGTGCCAGCGTCACGTCCAAATCTGCTGGAGTCAGATGGGGTGACACCGCGTCATACAAAGCTTTGGTCTCATCATCGAAAGCCAACGTATGTCCTGCCAAACGCCCTACATGTGCGCGTACGGCACGCAGTTGCAAAATCAAAAACGCTTGCCGTTCAACCTGGTCAGCGGGAGCGGCAGGTAAATTTTTTGCTTGTTCCAACAACTCATCGGCGTGCGCTTGCAATTCAACAAGTGGCTTCTGAGTCATTTTCTCACGCCATTCTGCAGGGCCAATATAGGCATCCACGTAGCTGTCGTCATGTTGGCCAACAGCAAGCGCCAATTTGACGTAGGCTTCGGCGATTTGATTTAGATTCATACCTTGATCGTTTCAGATTTTTGAAAAATTGAAGGGAGAAGAATAATTCTCAACAGTAAGCACAAATCTTAAAAATGTACTCGAAGTCGTAAGCATATACCATTAGGCTGGTAGCGAGTAAATGTAGGCCGCAGCACTGATTGAACCGAACACGTATTGCTTTATATTTACATTCAGCGTCTAATTCGGCTTTCGGGTTTGCGTGGGCAAGCCTTCACTTTTTCGACAGATGAAACATGATAGATGCTTTAATTTCAGGAAGAATGTACGGTCTCGCAGACGAGCGTAGCGGACAAGGTGGTTCATTGTATGTGACATGCAAAGTACGCGCCACGACCGATGAGGGTGATACGCTGATGTGCAACGTGATTGCTTTTAATGATAACGTTCGTAACACCTTGCTCGCTTTAGAGGATGGCGAAAGCGTAGCCCTCTCAGGCGCACTGACACCGAAAGTCTGGACCGATAAGCAAGGTAAGGCTAGACCCGCCGTAGACTTAATTGCCCATGCAGTGTTAACGAGTCATTTGCCACAAAGAGAGACGGGCTTCGAATAATTCCAAAGCCCGTTCTTCCTCTTTGTGTTTCTCTGCCTTTGCGACGAATCGGATTTTCAAAAACTGCGCGCGGCGTGCACTAGCGATGCAGCTTACGGCAAGCCGTTACGCCCGTACTGCATAAACGCTACGCGCAAACTGAGTCGCTCATAATACGCGCTTACCGCTTGAAGTGCGGGGCGCTCCATAGGCATGGATATCCATCGATGCACTGACAAGCCAAGGACGATGTCAGCTAACGTGAATTCTGCGCCGAGGGCATATGTACCGGTGCGCTCTAATTGCATTTCGAAAATCTTCATATGTCGGTTCCAGCTTTCTATACTGGCCGCAATGGCTTCTTGATCTGTATGCGCTGGACTTTTCCTGACCAATGCCATAAACGCATAGCGCCACGAATTGTTGAGTTCTGTCGCTTGCCAATCCATCCATTGTTCAACCCGTGCCCTTGATTGCGCTTCCAACGGTAACAAATCGGTACGCCCATGCTTGGCTGCCAGATAACGGCAAATTACATTCGATTCCCATAAAACAAAATCACCATCTTTGATCACGGGTACTAAGGCATTCGGGTTTAAAGCCATAAATTCTGGGGTATTGACGGCTTGCGTACCAGATCCAAATTGTTCTTGTTGAAATGAAATGCCAATTTCAGCGCAAGTCCATTGCACTTTACGAACATTGATTGAAGGGGATTTACCCAAAAGTGTCAGCATGAGATTTAACTTTCAAAAACAGAAAATTGACGTTTTTACTTCACTTATCAGCAATAAAACACGGCGAAAAGATACGAAAAAAAATACGAAAAAAGATTGATCAACGTCCCGTTTCGACCTTACGCAATTTAACCTTTTTTCATACAAATAGCATTATTAAAATGCCTTTCATTATAGGTGTAAAAAATTATTTAAAAGTCAGAAAAATTAGTTGACCGCAGCAAACCTCAGGAGGACACTTAGTACCTCTTGCTGCGGGTAAAGCGATGAGCATCTTACTTTCACCAGATATACGCACGGTCATTTTATTGCTATTTGCTGGCAACGTGCTAGCGATAGTGATGCTGAGTGCTTATCGCCGCAAAGAAGGTCTGGAGTTAGCTTACCGTCGTTATATCGCAGGAAAAATTTTTCAAGCGCTCGCGTGGATGCTGATCGGTGCGCGAGGCACCATCCCTGACTGGCTATCGGCCGATGTCGGCAATGGCAGTCTGTACGTGGGCTTTGCTTTTGAGGGGCTGGCTTTTGTCCTGCTGGAACGACGCGAAAAAAAGTTCACCCGACTGTATGCCAGCGTGACCATCACGGGCATTTTCCTTTTTTCAATGTTTAGTACTACTCCAGCACTGAGAGTCGCACTTTCATCAGCGTCCGTCGGATCAATTACCGCAATGACGGCGATATTGATGCTGTACTCAATACAGGCCTCTCGCTTACGTGTTCTGGTTGCATGTTTCTACATCGCGTTCAGTATCATGCTTGCCTGCCGCGTTGCTTATGCTGTTCTTTATCCCAATCAAATATCGGTATTTCAAAATGGGCCGATTCAGGCTTTTACTTACCTGATGACCTTTGCATTTACCTTGGTTGGTGGTGCGGGGTTCTTATTGTTACTCAAAGAACAAAGCGACAATGCCTTGGCGCAAGCAGTCAATGAATTGCAAATCAGAGAAACCTTGCTCACCAATATTTTTAATACTTCAAGTGTCGCCATATTTTTGGCAAATGACGATGGCTATATCAGTATGGCCAATCAACGTATGGCAGAAATGTTTGGACGCACGATAGAAAGTTTAATTGGCAGCCCTTATCTGGACTGCGTTTCGGAAGCCCAAAGAGATGAAGCACAAGACCAACTGCATAAGTTACTCAGTGGTAAAATCTCTTTTCTCAAACTGGAGCGTGAATATAGTCGCCCTGACGGTAGTCATTTTTGGGGACAGTTGACCGCAACCCACATGCATGATGGTCAAAAAGTCGGGCATCAGTTAGTCGGTGTCATCGCCGATATTACGGATCTTAAATTAGCTGAAGTTAATATGCGGAAAATGGCGCATCACGATCCGCTCACCGGATTAGCCAATCGCGCCTTATTTTCTGATCGGCTACAACAAGCAATGATGGTTGCAAAGCGAGATCAGACCCGCTTCGCTTTACTGTATATTGATCTGGATAAATTCAAACTGGTCAATGATAGCTTTGGCCACCAGGTCGGTGACAAATTATTGCAAGAAGTGGCGCTCAGAATATCTCGCTGCGTGCGTGACTCAGATATTGTGGCACGTGTTGGCGGTGATGAATTTGTCATTTTGCTGCGGTCTGTGAACACAACTGAAAATGCTTTATTGGTAGCAGAAAAAGTTCGTATAAGCCATGCCAAAAACTTTAAAATCGAAGAGCATGACTTAGCCATTTCTTGCAGCATAGGCGTCGCTATGTACCCAGATGATGGTACGAGTGAAAGCGAACTGTCAGCAAAATCCGATGAAGCGATGTATAAAGCTAAACATGGTGGGCGTGATCAGGTTCAATTTGCGACTATCACAACTACCAACAATTCACTATAGTTCATCAACGAATTCATTCTTTGGGTAATGGCATCGCGGCACGATTTGCAATGTCTTGCGCCGCCATCTGATCACGCTGCAAATGGGCAATCAAAGGCTGATTAGCATCGGCATTTCCCCATTGATCAAAATACACCAGCTCTTCAATCGGCAAACGCGGTAACCAGCCTTTGGTTTCCAATTCTGGCTTGGGATAAAAATGACTCACATAACCTACACACAAATAGGCAATCGGAACGATATGTTCTGGGATTCCCAGCGCCGCTTGCAATTCATGTTCATGAAAAATACTGACCCAGCCTACACCGAGTCCTTCTGCCCGCGCCGCTAACCAGAGATTTTGAACAGCACAAACGCTGCTGTATAAATCCATCGTTTTCATATGCGTGCGTCCAAGCACCACGCTGCCAGTGCGTTCGCGGTCACAGGTAATGCAAATGCCTATCGGTGCATCGCGTATGCCTTCCAGCTTCAGCTGTTGGTAGGTATTGCGCTTTTCACCTTCAAACATCTCCAGTGCTTCGGCATTGGCTGACTTATAGGCTTGCTGAACGCGGGTTTTAACGTCCTCCGATTTGATCAGTAAAAAATTCCATGGTTGCATAAACCCGACCGAGGGGGCGAAATGTGCCGCCGTCAAGATGCGACTTAGCACCGCATCATCAATGGTCGTGGGTAAAAACTGACTACGCACATCACGTCTGGAAAAAATCGTGTGGTAGATCGCATCACGGGCTTCTTGCGAAAAAGCGTGAATATCCGAGGTGTCGGAAACTGGTGTTGTTTGCATGAATTCCCCTAATGCAAATAAATTGGGGGCAGCCTGACCAAGCTCCCGGTGACATTTTCAGGCCGGTCTTCTGACTCAGATTCATTTGAGAATGGCACCTTCCCGCACATCTTATGTCGCAGTGGCATTTTGCCAATCTCATCCTCTTTACAGCGTTGGGCACGTGGCGGATTCACACCGCCTTCCCGATTCTCCCGGCATGGTTGCCAGGCACCTGAAGGGATGGATGATGGTGCGGAAAGCCCCCGATTGTCAAGGCAATCATGGGCTTACGCCATTTTTGAAAAAAAAATTAGCATGCATATAAAAAAGCCCGGATCAACAGGGGGCGCGTTGATCCGGGAAAAGGGTGAGCACTGGATAAGAAATTTAAATTAAAAGCGATAAGTAACCGATGCCTCAAACGCACGACCAAAAATAGGGCGCGCCATAATCACACCTGAACCAGCGCCCAACACACGAGAGTCGCCCTCAGTCAAACCCAAGGTATTGTTGAGATTGGTACCAGTTAAACGGAACTCAAGCTTGTCGCCGACGACAGCAAGAATGCCGGCATCCAGCGTGTTGTAAGAAGGTAAAACTTGCTGGTTTTGAATATCCGAATAACGCTTTCCAATGTAGCTGTAGGTACCGTACATCTTGATAGAACCCCAGGACGTTGGAATACGATAGCTCGGCGTCAAACGTGACTGGAATTTTGGCTGACGTTGCAGTTGATTACCGTTATTGCTTGTGCCGGTAGAACTATCAATACCTTGAAAACCGGTATATTTGCCATCTTCATAATCTCCTGAAAATGCCAACTGGAAATTCGTGAAAGGACGCCATGCACCTTCAAATAAAGCACCATTAGTCTGCGATCCATAGTTGTACCAGACCGTAGAGCCATTCGTCAAAATCTGGCTTTGTTGAATACCTGTAAAGTCTTTGTGGAACACTGAGGCATAGATAGAAAATTCAGAATTAACCGCCTTAATCCCAACTTCATAGGTCTTGATATCCTGCACTGGTGCTGTGGCAGATGTTCCTGCATCACCACGGATATCGTCAAACTGTGGCATTAAATGACCCGAATTGATGCGCGCATACAGATTCACATTCGGAGTTAGTTTGTAACCGCCACCAAGTGTCATAGAAGTTGCATGATCAGTCTGGGTGACGGACTGATATGTACCCGTGAGCATACTTGTGCCTTGGTTATACAGATGCAGCGGGTTACTATCGATATTTCCGGATGTGATATTTCCTAAGGTTGCATTCACTCTTTGGGTCTCATAGCGCAGACCTGCATCCAGTGTCAGTTGAGAATTCAGCTTCCATTGATCCGCCATGAAAAACGCCGTTTTTTGCCCGTTGTAGCTATCATGCTGCGCATACGAGACCGGACCATCGATACCATTATTTGAAATCACCGCACCATTATTCAAAATGACGTTGATAGGTTTAGGATTGGACGTCGCTGTCATCAACACGCTATTGCCGAGGTACCACAAATCTTGTGAAGAATAATCGGCCAGGAACGTACCAAACGTAAAGGTATGATCCTTCATCAATTCTTTGCTAAATTTGAGTTCATCGGTTGTCGATCTGATTTGTTTATCGACGTACCACGCACCTGCATTGAGCACTTGCTGGTTAGGATCTACGGCACCGCTGCCATCTGTGTAGGTAGCGGTACCGCCAGTTGCGAGGCCACCGGCTATCACAGTTGCACTATTACCGTTCGCTTTAGTCAGGGCGGCATTGAGGTAACTACTCATCGTCTGCGGAACACTACCAGTGAAAAACGCATTGGTTTGCATATCGCCGCTGACGTAATTCAATTTGTTACTGACTTCCCAATCATGAATTTTTTGATTGAAGTCAATGCCAAACGTATGCACATCAGCACCACGTCCGTTTGCCATATCAATGTTTTGCGTCTGTCCAGGCGCGGTTTGTATGGTGAAGAAACGTGTTTCATTTCCATATAAGGATCCGGTCAAAGGATTAAAGCCAGGAAATGCACCTGTTGGTACCCCCGTCGCTGAGGCGCTGACCGGAATGGCCGTGAAAAACAAATTCTTATCTTTTAAGGTCCTTGCATATAAGGTCAATTTCCCATCATCTAATAATCGGGTCAGCGTACCAGTGAGTTGGTAACCATCATTGGTAGGAAACTGGCTATCGCGAACGCCATTATCTGTGCGATAAAAACCGCCGATCGTCGCAAACCAGCCATCCGAAATTTTGCCGCCATAATAGGCGTCGTAGCGTCGTGCATTTCCCGTCCCAAACGTGGTGCGGAACAAACCTTCATCACCGCCTTCTCCAGTCTTGAGAATAAAGTTCATCGTCGCGCCTGGCTGTCCGTTCGACAGTACGGTATTTGGCCCACTGACTAAGGCTTCCATATGATCGATGGTGTCATCGAGGCGGAACATCGAAGAGTTATCCATAAACGACAAAGTGGGAGCCGGGAAAATCGGTGCGCCATTCAACTGTATGGTCACGTAATTCGCGTCGCCGCCACCTGGAAAACCTGCGACCTCAATGTTAGGGCCAGTTTGACCACCAGAGGTTTCTGCATACACACCCGGAACGATTTTAAATAAGTCTGCGGTAGAGAGGGGCGCAGCTTCTTTCATCTGTTCTTCTGTCGCAGTGGTGATGGAATACGGTGCATCGACCTTGCGCAAACCACGCCCCAAGGCGCTACCAGTGACAACCACTTGTTGCGCTTCGGTAGGTTTATTTTCTGGTGCAACGACAGTGCTGCTGACTTCGCTGGAGTTTGGTGGGGTATCCGCCGCACTCGCCTGATTAATCAGGCTAAGCACGGCCAAAGTGATACTGGAAAGTAAAAATGGACGATGAACTTGCATAAGGTGTCTCCGATAATTTTTAAAAAGGTGGTTCTATCCTGAACCTTGGTGAAACTAAGAAATGCGCCCTGGGACGACTTCTATTTTGTTGCGTTAAATTGTTTGTGCACTCTTTTTACTCATCACTTTTTAGTCACGATTTTTTTTGTAACTTGATCAAACATTGATCGAACATTGATCACACATTGATCAAGCAGTGACGGATAAGCATATTGAAACAGTCAATGTTATCGATGTCAAACATTAATTGTTATCGATAACATTTGACTTAAATTGATGTTGCTTTTTACTGAAAAATTTCTGAAATACAAATTCTAAAACCACTGCAACTGCGCCACAAAATCAACTTTAGCGAGCAAGCTTAGTCAACTGATAGTGCTAGTTTTTTTGCTATGCCGCACCAAGACTGATCTGCTCAAGTTCTGTTTTAGCGTCTAACGCCTTTCTGAAAAGGAACAATGAGGGAACCATAATACCTAGCGGGATCAGCGTCAGATAGAACGCCGTTTGTCCGCTAAAATGGGCAAACACTAATCCTGTAATCAATGATCCCGTCGTTCCGCCAAGTGCCGAGAAAATGACAATGAGTCCTGTCATTGCCGCATGTTGATAGGTCGGCAGAGCACTCAATATCAAAGAATTGATAACGGGATATATCGGCGCCATAAATATACCAATTAATGGAAAAATAAACGCAGCTAAAGGTGCATTCCCCCATCCGGTCACTGCTTCGGTATTCAATGCATGCGTCAATGGCAAGGTCAGGAATATCAATCCCGCCATCAGACACAGGCAAGTACTCAACATCGTAAACCAGTGAACTCTTTTGAGTAATAAACTAAATCCCATACGGCCAATCGCACTCGACGCGGCGAGAATACTTGTCATTTGCACCGACAAGCTGAGTGGCAGTTTCATAATTTCGTTATTAAACGTTGGCAGCCACGAGGTAATCCCTTGCTCCACCAGGACCGATAGAAATGCGGCAATCAAAAATAAATATACGAGGGTTTTTTTGGTCAGTATCCACATCAGCGCAAAGCCTTTTGACTCAGAGGTACGCGCTATCCTGCCATCCGGACGCGCCGCACTTTCATCAAGCGGCGTTGTTGCGAGCAACATAAACGCCGCAGCGCATAAGCAGGCCAGCACCCAATACACTTGCAGCCAATGACGCGATGTCATGTCAGCAGAATCAATGAAATATGAAAATACCCAATAGCCGCTAAGTACGCCAAGCATGAATATTCCTTCAAGCATATTCATGAACTGCGCGTGTTCTTGCGCTCCCTTAGTAATGAGACCAATCGTGGAATAAATCGATACCTTGATCAACGCAAATGAGATACCACAACACATAAAAAACAAACGCGTACACATAAAGCCTGGCCACAAAGGCATGGCAATACACGCAAAAAACATCAACCCCAGCGCGATCAATATCGATTTTTTATAGCCAAGTCGCGGTAAAAAAGCGGCACCGAGAAATGAGGCAGCAGCAATTGATAAGTCTTTAAATGCCTCCAAAATACTGGCATCTGATTTACTGACATCAAAACTATTGATCACTTGCAAAATGACGGTGCCGACGCTGTTCAGTAGCATAGCGAAGAGAAAATAGATCAGGAATAGCGCGATGCCAATACGTGAATTTTTCATTTGTTAGCTCTTGTCTCTGATGTTATGTATCGTTATGCATTGTTAGGTCTTACATTCGCTTGCATCTCTTCGTATGCATGATCGAAACTTTAAATCGCTAATTCACGGCATAATCGTTTAGCAAAAAATGTCGCAAATCTGGAATAACCAGATCTGCGTCTGTCAACACATTTGCAGAACCAATACCAAGTGCAAACATACCGGCAGCCTTAATCGATGTAATTCCCGCCAATGAATCTTCAACACCGACGCATGCGCTTGGATCGACGCCAAGATGATTTGCGGCTGTCAAAAAAATTTCTGGATGCGGCTTCGTATGCGTCAACAAAGCAGCATCAACGACATCGTCAAAGCAATCACGTATTTCTAATCTTTCCAGAATAAAAAAAGCATTTTTGCTTACTGATGCAAGCCCTGTTTTCAAGCCATTGGAACGCACTGCTTCTAATGCTTCGCGCGCTCCTGGTAAAAGATCGGCAGGCGTTATTGTGGCAGTGAGTTGCTGATAATGCTGGTTTTTTTTGTTCGCCAATACTTGCTTTTCTTCATGCGTGTAGTTGCGAGATGACTGACGCAATATCAATTCCAACGATGCCATTCTATCGACACCTTTCAAGCGCTCATTAAAGGCTTCATCAAAATCAATCCCCTGTGTTTGCGCCAATTCTCGCCATGCTAAAAAGTGGAAGTGCGCCGTATCCGCGAGCACACCATCTAAATCAAAAATAACGGCTTCAATTGCTTGCTTATTCATCCTCATACTCATCTTTCTTTGTCTATTTCAAAATGACAACACGTCGCTGTTCCGGATTGAGGTGCATACTTTGTTCACCGTGATGAAAATGTATTTCGTCACCATCAACCAGGCGATATTCGGTGCCCTCTTTATCTATCCGGATGTTTAATGTGGCACGCTTAAAGTTAATTTGAAATTGATAGTACTGCCACTGCTGAGGTAAATTGGGTGAAAAATGCAGTTCTCCGTTGATCACCCGCATACCGCCAAAGCCATAAGCGATACACATCCAGGTTCCTGCCATCGCAGCTGTGTGGATACCATGTTTAGTATTGTTATGGGTGTCATCAAGATCGAGGCGCGCAGTTTCCATGAAATAAGAATAGGCTTTTTCGTGTTCACCAATTTCTGCTGCGATAATGCTAAAAATGCAGCTAGAAAGCGATGAATCATGCGTCGTTATTTTTTCGTAATACTCAAAATTACGACGCTTTTCAGGTAGCGTGAACTGATCGCTTTGCAATAACATTGCTAATAGCAAATCAGCCTGCTTGCATACTTGATGGCGATAAATGACAAGAGGATGGAAATGTAGCAACAGAGGATATTTATCATCCGTTGTACCTGCAAAGTCCCATTTCTTTTTAGCCAGAAAGCTATCATCTTGCGCATGAATTTTTAACGCTTCGTCATACGGCAAGTACATGCTTTGCGCGGCTTTACGCCACGCGATGATTTCTTCATCTTGCAAGCCGATCTGTTTCTTAATCCGCATGTAGTCAGCCGTAGATTCTTGCTGTAATTGTTCTACCAGACGCAAGGCAAACTCTAAGTGTGCTTTTGCCATCGCATTGGTGTAGTAATTATTATTCACTAACGCTGTGTACTCGTCGGGACCGGTTACTTCATTGATGCAAAAAACCTCAGGTGTACTTGTTGGAAAATGCCCCAGACCTAGCCAAATACGCGCTGTTTCCCACACCATTTCGGCAGCGCCGTTGACGATAAAATCACTATCACCGGTGGCATCAAGATACTGTTTGACCGCATAGGCAATATCGGCATTGATATGGTACTGCGCCGAGCCAGCGGGAAAATACGCCGAGCATTCTTCGCCACCGATCGTCCGCCAAGGATAGAGCGCGCCTTGTTGATGCCCCATTTCTCGCGCCCGCTGACGCGCGTGCGCTAGACCGCGATAACGATATTCAAGAAGTTTTTTGGCTATTTCTGGCTTGCTATATAAGAAAAAAGGCAGGATGTAAATTTCGGTATCCCAGAAGTAATGCCCCTCATATCCCTCGCCACTTAAACCCTTAGCAGCGATATTAGTTTGTCCATCACGCCCAACCGATTGCAGCAAATGAAATTGGTTAAAGTGTATTCCCTGTTGCAGCGCCGGGTCGCCCGCAATCTCTACATCTGCTTTCTGCCAGAACGCATCCAAATACGCCGCTTGTTGTGTCGCCAGGTATTCAAACCCTTGCTCACATGCCCGCTCAAGATATTCAACACTACGTTGCATCAACTCTTTTGCAGGATAATCACGAGAAGAGAAATAGCTACCAAATTTGCATA
The DNA here is from genome assembly GCA_049339905.1 of Undibacterium sp. SXout11W. Lineage (GTDB taxonomy): Bacteria > Pseudomonadota > Gammaproteobacteria > Burkholderiales > Burkholderiaceae_D > Undibacterium. Next base: position 135,996 of record JBMPPG010000008.1, on the reverse strand, counting down.
AGGACAGACATTGGCCTTGTTCAATCTGCGCACTGAAGTAGCGTTCTAGCACCTGCTGCTCGGCGCTGCCATTGGTTTCTTCTGCTGTCCAATCCTCGCTGGCATGTGCAATGGCGCTCACGAGGTGAAATTCACTATGCGTCGTTTTATGCTCCATCGCCTGCATTGTTGGCGTATTTTGGTACCTTATCATTTGCAATGGCGGTGCGCTGATTTTGGAACCAACGCGAGGATCGTCCCCGGCTGGCAAATTTTTAACATTGGCATCCAGTGTCGAAACAAGACGCAATATCGCATTGAAGTTCAGTGCCGTCACCCGATAGCGTGTCGCGTACAAATGGCGCTCAACAAAACTCACGAGCCGTTCAGATTGCACCTCAATTTGACGCCCTTTGGGCGATTCCCAACGTACGATGCGCGTCAATATTCCGGTTTTAAAATCCAGCTCACGTTGATAACTGAGAATTCGCCCATTGGCCAGATTAAACACCTCATCCGCCAGCCACAACTCCAGCCCTTTACCATTCGGCAGGTTAAGCATAAAGTGGTTATTTCTCGCCAATCCGAACGCATTTTCGGGATAAGTAATTGGCTCCGACTCATAAAAGCCATTGAGATAATTACCCTCTTGTGAACTACCCGCCGGACCGCAATAGGACTCTTCATGCGTCCCACGCAGCCCTATCGTGCCATTGCCCTGCGCAAATAAACTCTCCAACAAATAGTTATTTTTAACATCGTAACTTCCTTCGGAAATTTTCCAGGAATCAAGCGCAAACGTGTGATGAGAATCGACAGGTAATGACACGGTAATTGTCTCTGTAATTGAAATTACGTTCATTGAAACAAAAAATGTTATCGATGTCAATTTAAATTAAATCAAAAAAAAATACCGTTTTAATAGTTATATTTAAATTAATTTATATAAACAAAGCGCAATAAAGATAACTAACTTATCCCCATGGTCTCTGCTGATGGCAGTCAAGCATATTCATCACAAGTAAAGTCAACATGAAATAATTTGGCAGCAAGATGGACGCTTTTTGAGAAGTAATCATTGAAATTAGCTATGTGCTTTGCCGAACAGAACTAATGCTGAACAAGCTGTAAAAGTAATTGCATGCGGTTCGAATTACAAGACGCACTTTGCCGACGGTTCGAAACAGGCTAAAAAATGCTACTCCTCACAATTAAAGGATTTAAAATGAAAATCGCAATCACATTGTTATTGGTAGGAGGCTCAATTGCCTTCGCTGCGCCAGCAATCGCAGCAACGGCCGAAGCCCAAACAACCTATGATGCCGCAAAAAATAGCGCCGCTGCAGACTATAAAATTGCCAATGCGCGATGCGACGGAATGGCGGGAAATGCAAAAGATGTTTGTGTTGCGGAAGCAAAGGCTGCACGCATTCAAATCGAAGCCAATGCTAAAGCGGTGTACAAAGGTACTGTAAGTGAACGAAGCAACGCCCGCAAAGACATTGCAAATGCTAACTATGATGTAGATAAAGCTAAATGCGAAAACCAAGGTGGCAATCAAAAAGACGTATGTATTAAGCAAGCCAAGGCGACCATGACGGCTGCCAAAGCCGATGCAACCGCTGATAAAAAAGTGATCGATGCGCGCACTGACGCACACGACGATAAGCAAACAGCAAATTACAAAGTCGCAGTAGAGAAGTGCGATACACTATCTGGCACAAGTAAAAATACCTGCATAGATTCTGCTAAAGCAAAATACGGACAATAATCGTACAAGAGCAAAAAGTCGTAGTGCAGTGGCCGAAATTTAGGTAAAAAATAGCACTGCACAGCGACATTTTCCGCCAGCCTTTTGTTCCTTCTTTGAGGATGTATCCAACTTAAGCGGTGATGATCGATACCCGGAATCTCTGGGAGCACTACTCAATAACTTTACGTTCTACAATTTGTTCCGTCATGAATAAAACATGCTTTGGAGAAGACGATGAACCTGCTTTTCAAAACGGTCTTTATGACCGCGACCCTGACTTTGTCAGCACAAGCGATGGCACAAATCACGCTTTATGAAAATAACGAATGGCGCGGACGTGTCTTTTCAACTTCACGTGAAATTGGCGATTTGAATCGGTATGGTTTCAATGATAAAGCCTCGTCAATCATTGTCGAGAATGGCCGCTGGGAAATATGCGATAACGCAGGTTTTGGAGGCAAATGCATGATTCTCGAAAAGGGGAATTATCCCTCTCTAAGTGCTATGGGCATGAATGACCGGATATCCTCAGTAAGGCCCGTCAATCATAACGATCACTACGATAATGAGGTGCCACAGCAAACAGGACCTGCATATGAATATCGCCGTCGTCCAGATGAAGATATTTTTCAGGCGCAAGTTACCTCAGTACATGCAGTGTACAGTGCTGCAGAACAGCGCTGCTGGACCGAACGTCAACAGGTTAATGAACCTTCCCATAACAATGTCGGTGGCGCAATCGTTGGAGGCATCCTCGGCGGCGTGCTTGGCCATCAGATAGGCGGCGGAACCGGTCGTGATATCGCCACTGCAGGCGGCGCCGTTGCGGGCGCAGTTCTTGGTTCCAACGTTGGGTCTAACTCTGGAGAAAGCTATTCAAAAAACGTTCAGCGTTGTCGGACGGTACCAAATCAAGAACCCGATTCATGGGACGTTACCTACGATTTTGGTGGTTATGAACACCATATGCAAACACGCCATGCGCCAGGAGCGACCATTTCTGTGAACCGCAATGGTGAACCTCGGCAATAAAGTTTTTACTGAAGCTTTTGATAGTATAAAGATTGAACATTATTGGGCATACAGGAACTGGATAGAAACTGTTAATAACAAAACCACGTTCAGCTTTCGACAACATAATCAACTAGTCCTACGATTAAATCATGCTTAAGCTATCGATGAGATTGAATATCAAAATATATCAAACTTCAATTTAAAATTGAGGTTTCGCTCGGGTAATGCCACCGCGTTCTATCGCTTTGAGTCAATACGTCCCACGTAAAAACTCCATTCTTCGCTACTCACCTCATTCGCGTTCGTTAACGGATCCTTGATGGACGATAGGATTATTATCAACGCCAATAGTTCTTAGTTGCGTAGCAATCAATATTAATTCAGCTGAACTACGAACCTCCTTGTTTTGATATCACAGCGCCGATAAACTTAGACGGTGGAATCAAAAATCCGCAATAGGTCAGCAATTTCTTTGTTTCATTCACCCGTGAATACCAAACGAAGAACTCCGGGTTCTCGCTCAGATAAAAGATGATTTTCATCGACGCAAAATTAAGCAGAAAATACAAATATCGGCCATTTTTTTCTGTGAATGCCTGGGTTGTTTCCAAAAGCAGGCAGATCGCACTCTCCGGACCATTCATACAGAATCAAAGAAAAAAAATTTGATCGACAACTTTGAGATGAACAGTATCTTGATAGTTTCTTTACAGACATCGGCTATTTTTTTGTAAATTCTTTGTACATACTTTTGTATTCTTATACTGGCTCAGTCAGTAAGTGACTTATGCCAACAACATGCCATATTTGTTCTGACAGTCAGTCAATTATTTTTTCTCGTTATCCATATGAAACTTCAACCGACGATGTATCACTTGTGCGGTATGGCCATTGCTTACGGTATCGTTTTATTTTTACCGATGCTGGTTGATTTTATGTATAAATCTCAAACCGAACTAATGATGATCAGCTGGCTCAATATTGGATTGATAGTCATGGTCACAAAACGGATTCCTTTTCCTACACCAGACAGAAAGCGTATCGATGTGATTGGCGCACTGAAAACTTTATGGTGGGCATTTTTCTGGCCAAATTATCTGGTGAAATAAATTGAAGCTTCTTGATAACATCTATATAAATTTGCGCCAAAAATTAGCAACATCTTGAGTTCATACTTATTACGATAGAGGCCATATTCATTTTACTTAAAAGGTAAATTATGCGTCTCTCACAACTTAAATATCATGATGACCGTTCACTGCTCAGTGCCAGAGAGCGCTTTGAGAACGCGCAGAAATTAAAAACCCTTCAGGTCTATCTTTTGGTCGAAGTCATCGCAGTAGTATTGATTGCTTACCTGGCAACAAATCTCAGCTAAGGTACGTTGTTATGTTGTGCCACCGCGGTACTGACATAATCGTGCAAAAATATCCATGAGCACCTTGCGTTCACTCGTCGCTGGCTTTAGTTTAGCCGGGATATTTTTGCTGATGATCTGTAGCGCGGATATCGTAAGCAGAAAAAAAGCTGCACTCAAACATCCATTGCCAGCATTGCCAGGAATGTACTTTTCTGAGATCGAGAAAGATTCTCAAGCAGATTTGATAGTGCCCCACGCCACCGCGATAGCCGACACAAAAATCATCAATCAGAGTAATGTAAATCCGCTGAATATCTCTCTGAATGAGGCGTTAGTCCAAGTCGCAAAAATTGCACGCTTGCGGCATATTGAACCTTCTGCGTTGAATGAGCTGGTGCGACAAAGCCAAATGCCTGCTGATGCGAGTCATCGTGAGTATCAGGTGAATCTGCTTACACTCAATCTCTGTCTCGATCTCTATGTCACCAACAAAGCAAATCGTAATGAAGATTTAAGTCTGACCCAGATAAAGAAATCAGGCCGCTAGCCATTAATGCAATCCGTGGTTATGCAATCGCAAATTGTTACATTTGAACTCCTTGCCTCACACCTTTAAGTTTAAATCAAAAATAGTCTCCATTTTTACGCCACTTTTACAGGCCATCAACAGCATTTTAGAGATTCTTTACGTACATAGGGCTATCTTTAACAGGTCGTCATTAATCATTGAGCACAAGATGAATCATCCAAAACCAGTTTCACAGCAAGCGCGCTTTCCATGGAATAGCTATGGTAATAGTCAAAATAATGCCGTCAACAATACAACAAATTTCAGGACTAACAATAGGTCTAATGTCGCAGGGCCTCATGTCGCAGCGCCTACTGTCACAGCAGTGGCGTATCGCGTCAAACGTCACACCATACAACAGGATTTCATGATGCGCATCACCATAGACAGCGACAGCGCCAGTCAATTCAGGCATTTAATTCTCAACACTTGTGGTGAACAAGTAACCTTTATGCGCATGCAAGCAATTGAACATGCGAGCCGCCTTAAAGTCTGGCTATGTTTATCCAAGCCAATTGCCGACGAAATCATTCATGCAATTGTAAGTACCCTACCCAATGCAGAATTCGGTCGTATGACACCATTAAATACAACATTACGTCACTGATTTCATAAAAAAAATTAGAAACTTATTTGGTAAAAAAGGTAGCAGCATGAGCATATTTGAAGGCATCTGGGTGCCAATCGTGACACCGTTCCGTCGACAAGAAGTTGATCTTAACGCGATACAAAAGCTTGCGGGAGATTTATACAAATCCGGTGTCAACGGTATCGTCGTCTGTGGCACCACAGGAGAAGCCGCGATGTTAGACGAAGGCGAAAAAGCCCAAATCCTGGCAGCCATACAAGAGGTCGTCCCTTCGACGTTCCCTCTCGCTATGGGAATTCAAAGTAGCGATACTCGCAGTACTGCGGAAAAACTCACCAAATTAGAAAATTTTGGACAACCCCCAGCTGCTTACCTTATCTCTGCTCCAACCTATGTAAAACCTTCACAGGAAGGCATACGTTTGCATTTTGAAGCGATGTGCGCAGCAACAAAGCTGCCTATCATCATCTATAACGTTCCATCCAGAACGGGCGTCAATATTGAGTTTGAAACAGTGAAAGCGCTATCGCAATATGGACAGCATGAGCAAATCCTGGCGATCAAAGAGTGCAACGGCAAACTGGAACAAACGGCGCGTCTGATCAAACAAACGAAATTACAAGTCTTATGCGGTGATGATGTCAGCCTGTTTGACTTTTTGTCGATAGGTGGTCATGGCGCGATCTCCGCTGCCGCACATTTACGTCCAGATTTATTTTCTTATCTGCGACATTTGATCATTGCCGGAGAAACCTCCGCCGCCGTGCTGCTGTTTAATCAAATGCTGCCAATGATACGGCTGTTGTTTTGCGAACCGAATCCTGTGCCTATCAAAGCTGCCCTCTCATTGTTAGGCTATCTTCAAGAAGAATGCCGCCTGCCCATGACTCCCATGTCAAAAGTTGGAAAGCAGTTTCTGGCCAGAGAATTAGAAGTATTTATGGAAATCAAAAAGCCAGAAATAACACCACCAAAAGTCTCCTATGCGTATCACCCTGCATTAATCCACTAAACGGCGCAGATCATGATCGTTACTATCACCAATGACAACGGGCAAATAGATCAATCAATGTTAGCTGACGCTCGCGCTACTTTGCGTGTCAGTTCTGGCAGAAGCGTGATGGTATATCCATGATTTCCATCACGTCCTTCGTCGTGTTACTTTTTGTATTGATCTCTTCATCCACAGTGAAAAATTTCAAGCTAAAAACTAACAAGGCCTCTGAGTTAGAACCGACAAGAACTTCCGGTGACCAAAACCGGTTATTTTTATTATCGATCCTGTTAATTGGTTTGATCTGTGCGTACGTCATTTCGTCGTTAGCTGTCTGGGACAAAACCAATCAGGCCAGTATACAAATTGGCGCGGGCATCTTGCTGTTTTTAATCGCCATAAAGACCAATTTCACATCTCACATCAAAGAAAATATTCGACAACAACAAATCACCAGAATAGTAGAAAACACCGGCATGATGAGCGGCGTTGCAGTTCTAGTTTTGTTATGTATGTCGCAAAACAGCGGTCTGAATGATTACTTAATGAGCTTCTGTTCTATGGCAGCGACGATCTTCATCTTCGAGCGACTTTCGAATAAATGGGGCCAATGCAACACATTTTCAATGCTGATATTAAGCATACAAAAAGCCCTGGGATTACTGCTATGTGCAATTGCGATTGAAAAAATTCTGCGAGGATTACATCTGTATTTTTCTTGATTTTCTCAGCTTAATTAAGATGAATAAAAATCAGCTTGCATGACTCAAAAAGAAAAATCCTATTTGTGAATATCATTCTTTTTCTATGGAGAATCTGATGCTGGTCAATATCATTGCCGGTCCCGGCGAACTCTCTTATCTTTATACCTCCGAGCTAAGCAAAACCTTGAGTCTGCAGCGTGCTAATGCAGGTCGCAATGTTCTCTTTGTTTCACAGAAAAAACCCGTGTGGAATATCTACGAAGTAAAACATTATCCGACGCCGTACAACGTAGTATCTGGACATTTACTCATAGAGCTGGAACGGGTACGACCCTATTACAACGATGTATTTGTAACCTCTCCTCAGCATCATCAGGTCGCTAAGCCGTTGAGCGAAATCAGCGATATGACAATCCTAAATACCGACGCTTCTTATCTGACTCAAGAAAATTTAGAGAATTTAAGACAGCAAATAAAAGAAAAAAATTCATCCCCAAGAAAGTATGCGCTGGTTATAGTCGTCAATTCCAATACTACTGACGATACCACCGACGCTAACGATTTAGCTAAAAATACGCAGTTATATCTCAAATCCATAACGCAATATTTCTCAATTCAATTACTCTTTTTTGGAAAGGGTAAAAGTCTCGACGGCCTAGCGAAAGACTTATATCAAATCGTATTCCGCAATCGCGAAATCTGTCACATCAATCAGCATTAGTGATGAAGAGGCTGTTATTTTTCCGTGGCGAATATCGGAGATAGCAAAGTCCGACTGGAATAGTATGTAACTTGTCCATAGCCTGATCGCGACATTCTGTCCATGTGGCACCAATACCAATGATTTTTACATAGAGGTGTTAAACCGTGTTGAACAAAATTCAGCCTCAAATATTTCTAAACTCTTCGCTGATCATGGAAATAACGATGCACATCAACTTCACTGCCATCAGATTTGCACGGCACTACTTAATCATTTAGTATTTGTGGCGGAAAATTACTCAAATGCATAGTACCTCCAACGCGATTCACTTTTCACTTTTCACTTTATTCTTTTTTCTCAACGCCTGCGGAAGTGAAGCTTAAACATGAACCAAAATCCCACCAAAAGCACTTCTTTTAAATCTACCGTTGTTGTCGCCATGGCTGCCATCGGCATTGTTTTTGGAGATCTTGGTACGAGCCCGCTCTATGCGTTACAGGCAGCGTTTGAAGGAAGCGCAGCGGTATCGCCAAACGTAGCCAATGTCACCGGCATCGTATCGCTCTTTTTGTGGTCATTAATATTGATGGTCAGTCTAAAATACGTGTTTGTATTAATGCGTGCTGACAATCGCGGAGAAGGCGGTATTCTGGCGCTCATGGCCTTATTGGTTGGCAATAGCACGACCGGTAAGTCAAAGAAAAAAACCATATGGATTTTATTAGCGCTGGTTGGCATGGCGATGCTATATGGCGACGGAGTGATTACGCCTGCGATATCAGTCTTGAGTGCGATTGAAGGGGTAGAAGTCGCGACGCCTGCTTTCCATCCTTATATAGTTCCACTGACGATTGTCATTCTGATTGGCCTATTCGCAATTCAACCATATGGATCAGGCAAGGTGGGTGTGGCGTTCGGTCCGATTCTGCTCGTCTGGTTTATCGTTATTGGTGCCATGGGGATCGTCTCAATATTTGAAACACCCGCAATATTGAAAGCGTTTAATCCTATTTATGGCGCAATCTTCTTCAAAGAGAACGGCGGTAAAGGCTTTATCGCTCTTGGCGCGGTGGTACTTTGTTTAACTGGTGGAGAAGCGCTGTACGCCGATATGGGACATTTTGGCCGCAAGCCAATTCGGCTTGCATGGTACGCCGTCGCCTTGCCAGCATTGGCGCTCAATTATTTGGGGCAGGGCGCATTGTTGTTGCGTCAGCCAGCCGCAGCCAGTCGCCCATTCTATTCACTAGTACCAGATTGGGGTTTATATCCTATGGTGATTCTGGCGACATTAGCTACCATCGTAGCGGCACAGGCCTTAATAACTGCAGTATTTTCTTTAACCAGTCAGGCAAGTCATCTGGGACTTTCACCACGCGTTAAAACCGTGCACACCTCTGACAGTACCGTTGGTCAAATTTACTTGCCAGGACTGAATTGGGTATTAATGCTGGGTACGATTGCCGTAGTGTTGATGTTCCCCTCCTCCGCGCAATTAGCGGCGGCCTTCGGACTTGCCGTATCGACGACGATGGCGATTACGACGGTCTTATTTGCCGCACTGGCAAAAAGCCGCTGGAAGTGGTCTAACTGGAAAATTGCCGCCGTTGCCGGCGTCTTCTTCACCATCGACCTCGCGTTCGTTGGTGCAAATAGCTTGAAATTTATGGAAGGTGGTTGGTTATCAGTCCTCATCGGTACTGGTGTTTTACTGATTACCTATAGCTGGTTCAGAGGTAGCTCGGTACTGTATTCTTTGCGTGATAACTCAGGTATCAGCCTTGAAAGTCTGGTTAAAAGCCTTGCAATATCACCTCCATATCAAGTCAAAGGAACAGCCGTGTTTTTGACTGAACAAATAGTCAACGTACCAACCGTATTATTCCACCACCTGAAACACAATCAGGTCTTGCACGAAAAAACGATTATATTGACTTTAAAAACCGATGAAACTCCACGAGTTGATGATAATGAACGATTGGTGATTAATGAATTACAACTTGGTTTCATCCGCATCGTAGCCCGGCATGGTTATATGGAAGAACCAAATGTCCCACGCATGTTGGAACTCGCAGAGCTAAAAACAGGACACCATTTTTTTGATGAGATGACTACGTCGTTCTATCTCGGTCATGAGACGCTGGTCATCAATGAGGGTAGCGGCAACTTACTTCGTCGGCTGATATTGCATATATTTATATGGTTTCGAAAAAACGAAAATGATGCCACTTCACGCTACCACATTCCACCTAATCGTGTGGTCGAGATGGGCGCAAGATTAGAACTGAGTAAAGCACGCTAATTCAACACCACATAGTTATTCAGTTTTACATCGATCTGCCTTAATGCACTTAAAAGTGTTGATGGGGCAACTCAATCGTTGCCCTTTCTGCGCATAAAATAAAGCCAAATTCGTCACCACATGCTAACTTTCTACTATATGCAGAATAGCAATCAAATGGACGCTTTCCTTCCCAAACGGCATCGCAATGTGCCGGAGCAAGCGTAGGTGTAACCCGCCGAATTCTGTCGGGGTTGCACCTTCCCGACGCAATGAATAAGCTGTGATCAGCAAGGCATGACGACGCTGACAGTACTTTAGTACGGCAAGGAGTCATAACGCAGTTGGGGCGGTTTTACGTAAGTCCTCTTGGTTTAAAATCAATTAATCTGCCATAATCAGCACCAATACCATTGCCCCACAGATCGCCCCGCAATACTGAAAGAACCGGAATGCCAAATCAGCCGAAGACCGCAAAAAAAAACGACACCAACCGCACGATGGAAGATTTAGCGGCGCTCGCCGGGGTCTCGTCGATCACCGTTTCTCGCGCCTTGCGAAATAGCCCTTTGGTTACGGAAAAAACGCGTGAAAAAATTCAACAAATTGCTGAAGCACAAGGCTATCGCCTGAACTTGAGCGCACGCAATTTGCGCCTGCGTAGCAGTTATTCGATCGCGGTTGTGGTTGAAATGACGCCAGCCAAAGATCGTCCTATGTCGGGCTCTTATCCTTTGGAATTATTAGGCGGAATCACGCAAGAGTTGACTTCTGCCGGGTACAGTGCGGTACTGACGTCCAAACAACTGATTAATACCTCACCGGTGCAAGGTGCGGATGGAATTATTCTGCTTGGTCAGGGTTCGCATGGCGAAGCGCTAAAAGAAATACAGAAATGTGGTTTGCCGCTATTGGTCTGGGGTGCGCCACACAAGGATTTTTCTTGTATCGTCGTCGGTAGTGATAATTATGCTGGCGGTGCCAGTGTTGCTGAATATTTTCTTGCAGATGGTCGCAAGAAATTTCTTTTCCTCGGCGATATTAACCACGCTGAAATCGAACAGCGATATTTAGGGTTTGAACATATTGTTGCGCAATCTGGTTGGCAAGTTGAGAAGATGCAACCAACTGCGTTCACTTTTGAAGCTGGTTACGATTGCTTACTTCAACAGTTACAAGCACCAAATTTTCCGTTCGATGGCATTTTTGCTGCCAGTGATTTACTGGCGATGGGAGCGATCCGTGCTTTAACTGAACACGGCTTAGATATTCCTAAACAGGTTTCAGTGGTTGGCTATGACGACATTCCTAGTGCGGCTAGTTTTGTCCCTCCACTGACCAGTGTGCATCAATACTTGCACGATGGCGGCGTTCTGCTGGCGAAAAAAATCCTGTCGCTGATTCAAGGAGAAGATGTTGAATCGGAGATGTTACCGACTTTGTTGGTAAGGCGGCAAACCTGACCGTTTATTGAGGACAATATCGACTTCATCCTTGTATGAAGTCCCACGTCGTTTGCGACGTGCACCAATACCATTTTTTTCGGCAAGACAGAAAAATGCTAATCAAATTAGCTATTTAGCAAAATGTAATAAAATATTACAATCGCACATACGCAGTCCACTTTGCAAGATAATAACATTTCCTTTATGCAATAAAGTTTGTTTTGCTATTCCCGATGATGTACAGACCTTGATTTTATATTTCAGCGTACTGATTCCACATGACATTACGAAATACCATTATCACTACAGAATCTGAATTCGACGCTCTCGCGCCAGATTGGCGTGCGCTTGAGGCTGAAATACCTGATTTGTTACCGTTTCAAACATTCGATTGGAATCGCCTGTGGTGGCGTTTTTTCTCAGATACTTCTTTGTTTCACCGCGACGAACTAGCAATTTGCACCATATACGAAAATGAAAAACTGGTTGCGGTAATGCCATTATGCAATACCCACATCGGTTTTTACCGGTTTCATATTTATCGTTATGTCCGCCCGTTCGGTGCTGATCCGAATTTAACCGAACTCAGATTACCCTTGGCGTTGCCAGCGTATAAAGATAGTATTTTGCGTTTTTGGGAAACCATGTCGAGGCAAGAAATAGTTGGCCTGGCAGAGTTCCAATTAATTCATACGCAGGCGCAAGCTGAACATTTTTTGAATCATAATCAAGAGATACATCCGTTAAGTAGTCGCGCTATTCCTAATTTCGTTCTCCACCTGAACGACGATTGGCACACATTTAAAACGAAGCTCAAGCGTAATATCAAAGAATCACTCAGGCACTGCTACAACTCATTAAAGCGTGATCAGTTACATCCAGAATTAAAGCTGATTGAAGGTTCAGAAAATCTGAAGCAAAACATTGCAAGCTTTTTTGCCTTACACACTGCGCGCGCCTCAGCTGATGCTGATGTGTCACATCCTGACTATTTTGCAAAAGCTCGACACAAGGATTTTATCCTCGCACTTCTTGATTCTGAGTTTTCTCGTCGTTGCGTCCTGTTTAGCCTGGAATTAAATGGCGAACCTGTGGCTATGCGCTTGGGCTTTAAAATGAACGATGAGTTGTATTTATACTACTCAGGCTACGATCTCACTTATAGCAAATACAGCGTGATGACCACATTGGTTGCAGAAACCATTCAATGGGCGATAACGCAAAAAATTCAACGCATTAATTTGTCTGTTGGAGAAGACGTTTCAAAGACGCGCTGGGGCCCTGAGGTGATCAATTATGTGGAATATCATTGTGTGAGAAATAATTTTCTACGACGTACGTTTGGCCAGAATATTTACCGCTTGCGACAATGGCGAAAAAATACCCTGCTCAGAAAATTAAATCAGGCCTGAGAATATCAATTATCTATCCCAGATACCAATCAGTAAGAGCAACATAGCCATCCTGGCAAGCGACAACCACCGTTAATCCACTCGTCTGAACAACTTGCCCGGCTTGATGGGTGTGTGGCTCATCCCAGGCATAACCGGCTTTGACAAAAAGTCGTTTCTGATTGACGTAGGCAATGCACTCCAAAAGACCAAAGGCTCGCAATTGCTTTTTGATGACATAAGCAGACTGATAAAAATCTAAGGTTCTGTCTTCATCTTTAAACAGTGGCCAGTATTCACCTTCGGTCTGCGGTTTTGCACTTTGCCACAAATTGATAAAGTTTAATGCCACGCGCAAACCCAGACGAGCTTCTGCCATCTGTAATTTGATACTCAGGCTTTCGTGCGTATCGTACTCGTCGAGGGAAAAATTTTCGCTATCAAGAATTGCACCTGCATCAAACTCGTATTCTATTTTGTGGCAAGTCACCGCCCATCGCTGATGCTTTTCTAAAATCGCTTTAACCTGAGGATAAGGTCCACGTCCAAGCGGGAGTGGCGCTGGATGGAAGTTAATCGCAAACGGCAAACTAGAACGCCAGTCAGGTATGCGCCAATTGTAGCTGCCAACCACCAGCAAATCACACCCTACATCTTTTAACGCGGCTAACTCTTGCTCATTGATGCGAGATAGCTGAATAGGAATTTTATTTAGCTGCGACAAAGCCACTATTGCCTTGTTACTGCTCAAAAGATTAATTTCAGGAACGGAAAAAAGTTTGACAGGTTGCCATCCTGCCTGCATCAGCATTTCAAACAGTTTAAGATTTCTGTCACAACCGGCAAATGCAAAGCGCATGATTTTCTCGTTCTTAAGACGCTGATTCTGTGGATCCGTTCTCTGCTGAGTTCGACACTGTCTTTGTGTACGTGATGTCGCTAGCATTTACAATATGATGCGACATTAAACTGTTTAGTATGTAACTTTTTGGATCGGCATGTATGGAAGTTTTGACACACGCTCCCACAATTGCTTAATCATGTTTTGATGCCAGATAACAGAACATAATTGAACGACGGGAATCGATGACTAGTCTTGAACAAATTGCCAATCATTGAAAACGACAAAGCCGTCTTTGCATGCAATCACAATGTTAGACGCATATTCATGCGCCACCTGACCAATCGCTAAATTATGCGGCTCAAACCACGCATAGCCGCTTTTCACGCGGGCTTCCTGATGATTGACTCTCGCACAGCATTCAAGCTTGCCAAAAGCCTGTAATTGCAAGCGTATCTGATGCACAGAAGTAGCGAAATCGATGGTGCGATCAGCCGCTGAAAACAAGGGCCAATAATCGCCCTCTGACTGTATGCTAGCTGCGTCCCATAAAGCACCGAATTTCTGACCAATCTGTGCCGCTAGTTGGGCAGCAGCGATTTGAATTTTAATATTCAAACTTTCATGCGTATCAAATTGATCGATTGCAAATGTCTGGGCTGCAAGAATTGCCCCTGTATCATAGGTGGCGTCGATCCGATGACAAGTGACCGCCCAGTGGCGATGTTCGTGCAAAATCGCATTTACTAAAGGATATGGGCCTCGTCCTATTGGCAATGGCGATGGATGAAAATTGATTGCATACGGCAAATGCTCATTCCAGTCAGGAATTTTATAGTTGTAACTACCAACGACCAAAATATCGCAAGCAAGCGCTTCCAGCGCCAGCAAATCATGTGGGCGCAAGGGATCGAGTTGCAATGAGATGTGATGATCATTAGCACAAGCGAGCAAAGCGCCGTGATAAGCAATGCCTTCTTGTTCAGGAACAGAGAAAATTTTGACTGGTTGCCACGATGCAGCAACCAGTGCCTCGAAGATGCTCAGATTTCTATCGCAACCTGCAAAAGCAAAGCGCATAAAATAAGCTCAAAGTGAATGACGGTTTTGCGAAAATACAGACATCAATTTAACCAACTCCCCCGCTTTATCTTCACATGTAAGCGCGATCATTGCCATCACTTACAATACCCGATAAGCGAGACGATCAAGTCGGACGGAACTTAAACGTGCAAGCAACTTGCGCACTTCATGCGGATAGTCGCGCACCTTCTCCAACTGGCGATAATGGGTAATCACCGAAGTATGTTGGATGATACTCACCAGTTCGGCATTTCTCTGGATTTGCAATTGATGCTGAGGATCGTGGATCAACAACGCATTTTCCAAATCTAATCGAAAAGCACGTGGATTAAGGTTATTCCCTGTCATTAACGCATAATCGTCATCAATCCACATCCCCTTCAGGTGATAGGTATTATCCCCGTCCTTCCACAAGTGCAAATTCAATTGCTGATGTTTGATTTCTGACTGATGTGATTTCGCAAAACGACGCAGATTCGCTTCGTACAAATACGGTAGCGCGGCAATCACCTTGAACGGCTGATCGGGTGGAATGTAAAAATCATTTGCTGCCTTATCACCGACGATGATATCGACCTTCACACCACGCTTTAAAGCGCGATTGATTTCCCGTGTGACAGCTAACGGGAAATTAAAATACGGTGTGCAAATCGTAATTTGTTTTTTACTTGCGGCGAGCAACTGGCATATCACGCGATTAAGCGGATTATTTTTACCAACACCAACCAGTGGCGACACACTCAATGCGTCAGTGTTTTGCTTAATATCTGCATCAAAACTGTAACGTGCTTTTTTTAAATTCGCCCGAAAATCGCGTATTTCAGCACGAATACTGCGCGTGCCTGGTGAATCAATTCTATCTAAGCGATGAACCGCAGCACTACACAATAAATGCCGGCGAATGAAGTCCACCATCGTGTTCGCCAAGGTCGCATTTTGGATCAGCAGATAGCGATCATGCCGGTATTTTTGTTGTTGATGCAAATAGACATTATTGATACTGGCGCCGCTATAAATGACACCGTCATCAATGACAAATCCCTTTAAGTGCAAAACGCCAAACAATTCGCTGGTCTGCACCGGAATGCCATAAATGGGTATGCATCCTTGATGTAGGGCGCTTTGTTCCTGATACCAGGCGGCATTGCCCATCATCTTACCAACTTGCTTTGCTTCACCGATCAAGCCACGCTGTGCCCTGTGCCAATCTACCAATAATGCGATATCCAGAGCGGGACGTGCTGCTTTTGCAGCGTATAAGGCGGCCAACACTTCAGCACCTGCTTCATCATGTTGCAGATAAAGGCTGCATAAGTAAATCCTGTGCTTCGCTTTGGAAATTTGCTTCAGTAATTCTTGGCGATACTCTGTCGCACTCAGCAAGGTCTTGACCGATTCCGGCTTCAATGGAATAGCGGGTAATTGCTCAAGTGCAGAACGAGGACGTTGGAAGCGCATAGCGGAATCGTTAGTTAAAAACACGCTGATAGTAGCATTGTGACTGAGGCTAAAACAGTCTCCACGCAAAAAAAATTGTCTTTTTTAATACAAATTAACGGCGGCGCCAGACTTGCCACCGTTCTTTGCCAGCAAACACGGGAATGGAGTCAGAAACTGAACTGTCCTCTAACATCTCAAAATACGGCTCAAGCAATTCTTTCCAGCGTTCGCTATGAATAGAAAATGGTGGTCCTTTCTTACTGGCGTCAGCCGCATCATCAAAAAAGAAATAGCCAGCCAATAAACCATCAGCGGGTAGCAATTGCGACCAGCAATTCACAATTTGTGGACGCAAATCCGGTGGTAAGGCACAGAAAAAAGCACGCTCATAAATCAGCTCCAAAGGCTGTTTGGGTACATAGGTGAAAAAGTCTGCCAGAACGATATGCTTACCCAAACTACCTAAGGCTAACTGGGCACTCTTCACGGCTGCGGGTGAAAAATCAATGGCAGTGACATCCCACCCTTTTTCAGCTAACAATGTCACTTCATAGGCGTTACCACAACCGGGTATCAGACAATGTAGCGCAGCAGGTCTGGACGCCACAAAATCTCTGAAATTTTGCGGTACACCACCATTGTCCCAAGGCATAAAATTTTTCTCAAAACGTTCATCCCAAAAGTCTGGATTGGTAGGATCGCGTTGCATAAAATTTGCCATGATCGTCCGCTTATTCGACGAAATAAAAATGCAGCAATAATTGTGCGGCAATAATACCGATGAATAATCCAGCACCAAAATAGACGATCACGCGCAATAGATTATTGGTGCGACGCTGTTCAATCAGCAATGCATTTAATGCGTCTGAATTGTCAGTTCGCTCGCCAATTCTGGTCAATGCCTGATGCGCCAGACGTGGTAACTGCGGGAAGATATGGCTGTAACGTGGACCTTCTGCTTTCAGTTTATCCAACAAACCGCGCCAGCCTACCTGCTCATTCATCCAGCGTTCCAGATAAGGTTTCGCGGTTTTCCATAAATCCAGATCGGGATCCAGCTGCCGTCCTAGTCCTTCAATATTCAATAAAGTTTTTTGCAGCAACACCAATTGCGGCTGAACCTCAACATTGAAGCGACGTGATGTCTGGAACAGGCGCAATAGCACTTGTCCAAATGAAATGTCCTTCAATGGACGATCAAAAATCGGTTCACAGCAAGCACGTACCGCCGCTTCTAATTCGTCTACGCGGGTTTCTTTTGGCGCCCAGCCTGACTCAATATGCGCTTCAGCAACGCGCTTATAATCGCGACGGAAAAACGCTAAAAAGTTTTGCGATAAATAGTCTTTGTCAAAATCATTCAAGGTACCAACGATACCAAAATCGAGTGCAATATAACGACCAAACGTTGCCGGATCGGTCGACACCAGAATATTTCCGGGGTGCATATCAGCATGAAAAAAACCATCACGAAAAATTTGCGTAAAGAATATCGTCACGCCATCACGCGATAGTTTTGACATATCAACACCGGCTTCGCGCAAGCGTTCTGTTTGCGAAATCGGAATACCCTTCATACGTTCCATCACGATGACGGAGGATGAACAATAATCCCAATGCATTTCCGGCACCAGTAGCAAGTCGGAATCAAGAAAGTTACGGCGCAACTGACTACCATTGGCAGCCTCACGCATCAGATCCAATTCGTCGTGCAAATATTTGTCAAACTCGCCGACCACTTCGCGCGCTTTTAAGCGTTTGCCATCTGCCCACAAGGTTTCTAACCACCCAGCGGCCACCTGCATCAAGGCAACGTCTTTATCTATCGTGTCCTTCATACCAGGACGCAGAACTTTGACGGCCACTTCACGTCCATCTTTGAGCGTGGCAAAGTGAACCTGAGCAATCGATGCAGAAGCGACGGGAATGCGCTCGAAGCTGGCAAATAATTCATCCGGATGCGCGCCTAGCGATTTTTTTATTTGGGCAATCGCCAGATCGGGATCAAATGACGGAACGCGGTCTTGCAGCTTAGATAGCTCATCGGCGATGTCTGGTGGCATCAAGTCACGACGCGTTGAAAGTACCTGACCAAATTTAACGAAAATCGGTCCCAGATCTTCTAACGCCTTGCGCAGACGCTCGCCCCGGGGCGCGGATAAATCACGCCAGAACAACAAGGTTTCTACGAATTTTGCAGTGCGAGGAATTTTAAGACCCGAGATCGCAATCTCGTCGATACCATAACGCAGCGTTACACGGACTATTTTTATTAAGCGCAAAAATTTGAAAATCATCCACGCATCCTTTCTAGTTTTTCGATGCGCTTGATCAAACGTTCAACATCATCGCGAGTTTTATTTATCAGAGTTCCAAAAGAATTTACTTCAGCTGGGCGTACCAGCAAAGGGTTTTCTTCGAGAAAATATTCCGCCAGATTTTCCTGGATTTTTTGATGCGTTTCTTGTGCAGTTTTGGCCAGATACTTAGCTCCAGAAACCATACGCACAGCCGCGACATCACCGAACAATTTACTTAAATCTGACTCGGCTTCCCAGCGTAAATTTTGACTTACATAAGAAATTGTATTGGCAAAGTCAGCATCGCCTTCGATTTTTACATACGAAAAGGCTTTTTCGCGATTCTGTGCCATCAAGGGTAAATCACTGGGTTTAACGCGTATCGTCACATCAGGTGTGGTGGATGCTTCAGCATTTTCTAATAAGCCATCCGCAGCCACTTTTAAGCGTATTTGCATTACTTGTATATCAATACAAGCGATTTTTCCAGCGTGCGGAAGAAGTTTATCTCTGGCCCATTTTTCTTGTGCCAGCAAATGATTAATAAAGGGTGCGCTTGAGATCATATCGGGTTGAAAAGACGATAGCAAAATGGTTCCTGAGGATAAGCCCTGCTGTGTTATCGGCTAAGCCAGTGTGACAGAAATGCTTATTTTCAGTTGGAACAAGAATTATGCAAAATGAGCGTTGTAGCGTGACGGACAATGTCTTAACACCCATGTTATCCAAAAAACCACTAAGACAACGCTATTTTTGTATAAGCCCTATAAAAAACCGCCCGGCAAATCTGCGGGCGGTTTCAAGTTTAACAGCTAATCGAATTGTTGATCTTCGATCTGCGTCAGGATAAGTGTATTTGATCAGAGCTGTTGAATACCTGCTAAGACCCAACCGCCTTGTCCATTGACTGGTTTAGTCAAGTTCCAGACTTCCGTAAATGGTTCTGCCGGTGCGTTTTGTGCCTCTTTGATCATGCCTGTGAATTTAACGCTGGCCAGATGATCATTACCAGTATTTTCGATTCCCAGCAATTCAGCATCGATAGATACAACATCGGTAACGTTTGCCGTTGTACCACGTTCCTGAATTTCTAATTTCAATTCAGCATACATTTCCGGTGTGGTGAATTCACGCAGGTCATTGATATCTGCTTTATCCCATGCCGCTTGCAAACGGATAAAGTAAGTTTTTGAATTGCGCAAAAATGCTGGTACGTCAAAATCAGCCGGAATACTCCATGTTGCAGCCGATACTGGCGCTGCAGCAGCACTTTGCATAGGTTGCGGGTCAATACGCGAACCGATCTCAGGCGTTGCAGTATTGCTCATACCAGCATACGCAGGCTGATCAAAGCGTGATACAGAGCTTGGGGCATTATTGTTGCCGCGGAATAAGCGAATGACAAAGAAAATCGCCAGACCGATCAAGGCAAACGTCAACAAGGAACCCAGCATACCGGCAGCCGCGCCACCAAAGCCAAAGTGTGACAAAGCTGCGCCCAACAAGGCACCGCCAACCAGACCGCCAACAATACCTTTCCAAGGACTGGCTGGCTTAGGCGGCACAGCAGGTGCTTGTGGTGCCGCCGGAGCCGCTGCAGGCGCAGCCGGACGTTGTTGATTCAGATTATTGGTATTGGACGGTGTCGCCGGTGCTGCCTGACGAGACACATTGTTTGACTGGCGGCCAACAGAGCCACCACCACCCATGCGTTTTGCGTCGGCGTCATGCATTGTCATTGCCAATGTACTGGCAACCATTACCATGGCGATTAAAAATTTTTTCATTTCGTTCATTCCTTCAGAGTGCTGAGTAGTAACTAAATTGCGAACTAAGCTGCGAACTAAGTCGCAAATTATCCTGCAAACTAAGCTGAGATTCCTTTCGCAGCACACAACAGGTATGCTGCTACAGCTTAATGCCAGTGTGCAAAGCTGCCACGCCAGCTGTTAAATTGAAATACTGAACTTTTTCAAGTCCAGCAGTTTCCATCATGTTTTTCAGGGTTTCCTGATCCGGATGCATGCGTATGGATTCCGCCAGATAACGATAACTTTCGGCGTCTCCTGCAATTTTTTGCCCCATCCAAGGTAAGATTTTGAATGAGTACAAGTCATACGGTTTTTGTAAGACATCAGGAACCTTAGAAAATTCCAAAACTAATAATTTTCCACCCGGTTTTAATACACGCTGCATTTCTGCCAGAGCCTGATCCTTGTGTGTCATGTTGCGCAGACCAAAGGCCACCGTGACGCGATCAAAATAGTTATCAGGAAATGGTAACTTTTCGGCATCACAGAGCAAGGTGGGGGTAATCAAGCCTTTATTCAAGAGGCGATCGCGTCCAACTCGCAGCATAGACTCATTAATATCGGTATGCCAGACCTCGCCCGTCTTACCGGCTTGCTTTACAAACTCTTTGGTCAGGTCGCCAGTGCCGCCAGCAATATCAAGCACTTTGAAGCCCGGGCGTACGCCAGCCTGGGCGACGGTGAAAATCTTCCAGATGCGATGCAAGCCGCCAGACATTACATCGTTCATGATGTCGTATTTGGCAGCAACCGAGTGAAATACCTCGGCAACTTTATGCACTTTTTGGTCTTCTTCGACTGTGGTGTAACCGAAATGGGTAGTATTGCTCATGATCTCAAGACTCCTATGGGATGCGGCATTATAGGGGAAGTAGTTGCGAAAGGCATCAATTGGAAAGGAATAACATTGCAATTAATGCAATTACATTCCTTTGTATAAGCTATCACTTCGCGCAGATTTGTTAATAATGAGGGGCAAAATTTGACCTGTCGTAAGCGCCGAGGCAAAAACTTAATGACCGAGAAAAGCTTTATCTATCAGCTTTTTTATTTCCCTGTATATCACGCCCCTTCATCCCTGCCCTCGTCTCTGACCTCCTCCCGTTTGCGGGCGAAGGTTTCTTAGACACTATTTTTGCGCTTGATCAATCACTCTGATGCTCATGTTAATCCGAGGATTTCATGTTGTTGAGTTAAGCTTTATTCGCTTGCTTGCGGCAATGCAATACTACGTAATTGAAAGCGGCCATCGTCGTTAAACAGCCAGGTTTCGGAAACATCAAAACGACCGCCTCGCAATAACCGAGGATTTGGAGCTGGAAATGGCGCGCTATTTTGCAGACTAGCGAGCGCCGTCGTTTCTGCATACTTGTCCTGATTACTGCGGACTATTTCAGCCTTGACTAAGCGACCATCTGCCGCCAACACATAATGAACAACGACGACCGAACGGAGCATCGCTTGTGGATTGCCGGCATACACAAAATTGGCATTCATTTGTGCTATTTTGCTGGCAATTTCTACTTTGTAGTTATCGACCGAGTCTGCGGCAGAGCGCGTACTACTTGATGTTTTTTGTACTGCCATATTGCCACCAGAATTACCCAATGGAACGGGAGCGGGTCTGGTATAGAAATCATTCGGGTATTGACTCACGCAGGCGCTCAGCAAACCCGACATCGTAGCAATGATGAAACGCTTTTTCATGATTGTCTCCAGAAAAAAACGCTGACCTTTAAGTTATGGTTAAGCAGTCAGAACTGATACGGTTAACGTCACTTGCCGACATGACGCTGACCCTAAAATCATCTATCTGGTAACTTAAAGTAAAAATCAATCGCTATCAATGCACTAATGTGAGTGACCACAAGAACTGGCCTTTGCTTGCATAGGTGCATCGCGTCCCGTTTCATCGGGGTATCCTGCGGCTTGCAAGCGCTGTAAATAGTCCTGCCATAGCTGCGCCTGATTATCACCCAACCAATACAGGTAATCCCAGGTGAAAATACCCGAACTATGTTCATCAGAAAAAAGTGGTTTTACCGCGTAATTACCAATCGGCTCTATCCCGATCAATCCTACATCACGCTTACCGGTTTGCAGGGTTTCTTGCCCTGGGCCATGCCCTTTGACTTCAGCAGACGGCGAATACACACGCATCAGTTCAAACGGGATAGAGAATGCTTTGCCGTCGTCAAAACTAATTTCGAGCACGCGTGATTGTGTACGTGCATTGAGGGCGGTAGGTTGTGGTTTGTCTTGACTCATCGTTTGCGGTTTCAGTTGTTCAGTTTAGCGCGTATCGTTGCACGTAATTGCGGCAAGCGCGCGCGGCGGACATCTAGGGTGCTGACTTCAGGTGCGCTGGCATTTGCTGCCGCCCATACTGGGTTTGGGAAGTGCGCATCGTCGGTATAACGTGGAATAATATGCCAATGCAGATGCGGCACCATATTGCCCAAACTGGCCAGATTGATTTTATACGGCTGCATGACTTCACGTATCGCCGCCTCAGTTTGCCACACGACTTGCATTAAAGCAGCTCGGTCATCATCGCTCAAATCAGTCATTTCTTTGACATGTGCATTCCAGATCACACGACAAAATCCCGGATAATTTGCATCATCAACCATGATGACGCGCCACTGAGCGGTGCTGACAATCACATCGCCACGACTGCTATCGCAGAGTTCGCACTGCACTTCTTTATCATCAATACTCACACTAAGACCCTTTCTATACCGCCGTTGTTGGCTTTGGCAACGTATTCAGGCATCCAGTTTTCGCCCAGAATATGCTTCGCCATTTCAACCACGATGTAATCAGCATCGGTATTGCTGTCATCGTTATAACGTGACAAACCTTGCAAACACGACGGGCACGAAGTCAGAATTTTGACATCACCAGTAAATCCATCGGCACGCAACTTATCTGCGCCCTTGGTCATTTCACTCTCTTTGCGGAAACGAATCTGCGTTGAAATATCCGGACGCGTCACCGCCAGCGTGCCCGACTCGCCGCAACAACGATCATTCTTTTCGATTTTGACATCGCCATTGCTGCCGGTAATCAAGGCATTCACGGTCTTCAATGGGTCTTGCAATTTCATCGGCGTATGGCAAGGGTCGTGGTACATATAACGCGTACCTGTGACTCCTTCGAGTTTGACATTTTTCTCCATCAGATATTCATGGATATCAACGATACGGCAACCCGGGAAAATCTTATCGAATTCATAGGTCGACAATTGGTCGTAACAAGTACCGCATGACACGATGACGGTTTTGATATCCAGATAATTGAGCGTATTGGCCATGCGGTGGAACAAGACGCGATTATCGGTCATCATTTTCTCCGCTTTGTCGAACTGGCCGCTACCACGTTGCGGGTAACCGCAGCACAAATAGCCTGGTGGCAGTACGGTTTGCACGCCAACATTCCATAACATCGCTTGCGTTGCCAAACCAACTTGTGAGAACAAACGTTCTGAACCGCAGCCTGGGAAATAAAACACTGCTTCTGTATCTGCATTGGTCGTTTGTGGATTACGAATAATCGGCACTACTTTATCATCTTCAATATCCAACAATGCGCGCGCAGTTTTCTTGGGCAAATTGCCCGGCATTTTTTTATTGATGAAGTGAATTACCTGCTCTTTGATCGGTGCTTTACCGACGCTGGCCGGAGGTGCTTTGGTTTGCTTCTTGGCAAATTTTTTCAGCAAATCATGGCCAAAGCGTTGGGCTTTGTAGCCCCAGCCTATCATTACTTCGCGAGTCATATTAATCGTCGCCGGATCAGTCGCATTCAAAAAGAACATTGAAGCAGCAGTACCCGGATTAAATTTTTTCTGACCCATTTTACGCAGCAGATTGCGCATATTCATCGACACATCACCGAAGTCGATATTGACTGGACATGGGTTCACGCATTTATGACAGACCGTGCAGTGATCGGCGACATCAGAAAATTCATCCCAATGTTTGATCGAAATACCGCGGCGGGTTTGTTCTTCGTATAAAAAGGCTTCGACTAATAAGGATGTCGCCAGGATTTTATTGCGTGGCGAGTACAACAAATTCGCCCGTGGCACGTGCGTTGCGCATACAGGTTTGCATTTGCCACACCGTAAGCAATCCTTCACGCTATTAGCAATCGCACCAATATCGCTTTGCTGCATGATGAGAGATTCATGCCCCATCAGGCCAAATGAAGGTGTGTAAGCATTGCGTAAATCCGCAGCAAAATCCGGCAGGTTCAGCAATTTACCTTTATTGAAGCGGCCCTCAGGATCAATGCGTAACTTATACGAACGGAAATCTTTGATTTCGTCTTCGGTCAAAAACTCCAGCTTGGTAATACCAATGCCATGCTCACCCGAGATCACACCATTGAGCGAACGTGCTAAGACCATAATGCGTGCCACTGCATGGTGCGCGACTTGGAGCATGTCGTAGTCGTCAGAATTAACTGGCAAATTAGTATGCACATTGCCATCGCCTGCGTGCATATGCAAAGCGACAAACACGCGACTACGCAAAATTTTCTTGTGAAGTGCTACGCACTCATCGAGAATTAATTTAAATGCCGCACCGTTAAATATCTGACGTAAATGCGCACGGACTTCGGTCTTCCATGAAATGCGAACAGTGCGATCCTGAACGATAGAAAATACGCTGGCATCTGGTTGACGTTGCAATCTTTCATCAAACACGAATGCCAGCTTATCGAGACCGAGTTCCAGCAAATCTGCCTTTGCTTCAGCCAAGGGCTTGTCCAGATTATTCAGTAGGTAAATCCAGCGAGCCTGCGATTGTTTCAGCAAGACCTCGGTCTGATTAACCCGGTCTTCCAGCATTTCTTCAGCAGAAATTTCATCCGCTTCTGCATCTTCGTTTTTACCTAGCGGTAAATGTGGTTTGGCAAAAAACTCTTGCAAAGCCGTAAGCAGTGCGAGTTTATTTTGTATCGACAATTCGATATTAATACGCTCGATGCCGTCGGTATATTCGCCCATACGATCAAGCGGAATGACCACATCTTCATTGATTTTAAACGCATTGGTATGTTTGGAAATAGCGGCCGTTTTTGCGCGATCGAGCCAGAATTTTTTACGTGCTTCCGGACTCACTGCCACAAAACCTTCACCCACACGCGTGTTCGCAATGCGGATCACTTCCGAAGCTGCTTGCGCTACCGCGTTTTCATCGTCACCAACAATGTCACCAAACAGCGCCATCTTAGGCAAGACACCACGCTTGGATTTGGTGGTGTAACCAACGGCACGCAAATAACGTTCATCCAAATGTTCCAGGCCAGCCAAAATTGCACCGCCTTTTTTAGTTTCACCATCGAGGTAATCTTTGATTTCGACGATACTAGGAATCGCGTCACGCGCCTGACCGAAAAACTCCAGACAGACAGTACGTGCGTATTTTGGCATCTTGTGCAAAATCCAGCGCGCCGATGTAATCAGGCCGTCGCAGCCTTCTTTTTGCACACCAGGCAAACCAGCTAGAAATTTATCGGTAACGTCTTTACCCAGACCTTCTTTGCGGAAGACGCGGCCTTTGATGTCGAGTTGTTCAGTTTTGAAAGGCTGTTTCTCGCCTGGATGTGTCCATTCCAGTTTGAATTTCGCCATTTCAACATCGTGAATCTTGCCCAGATTATGTTCCAGACGAGTGACTTCCAACCAATCGCCATTTGGATCAACCATCTTCCACGAAGCCAAATTGTCGAGCGCGGTTCCCCACAACACCGCTTTTTTACCACCGGCATTCATGGCGACGTTGCCACCTATGCATGAAGCTTCAGCAGAAGTAGGATCAACGGCAAACACAAATCCCGCTTTTTCAGCGGCATCAGAAACCCGTTTGGTCACCACGCCAGCACCGGAATAAATCGTCGCGTAATCACGATCGACACCTGGCAAGCGCGTCATTTCGACTTCGCCGAGTTGTTCTAATTTTTCGGTATTAATCACTGCCGACAAGGGCGTCAATGGAATCGCGCCGCCGGTATAACCGGTGCCGCCGCCGCGAGGGATAATGGTCAGACCCAGTTCGATACAGCTTTTGACCAGACCAGCCATTTCATCTTCGGTATCCGGCGTCAACACAACAAATGGATATTCGACGCGCCAGTCGGTTGCGTCAGTCACGTGAGAAACACGGCTTAAGCCATCAAATTTGATATTGTCTTTGGCTGTGTAGCGCGCCAATAAACGATTCGCTTTTTTACGCAAATCGTAGGTATCGCGAAATTCTTTAGAAAAATCGGCAACCGCTTTACGCGCTGCTTGCACTAGCGTTTCTACACTATTGCTGCGTTCCGCATCGTCATCGTTTGCTGTATTGACGCGGCGTTTTTCGACTTCTGCCAGACGATGATTTAAAGCGTCAATCAGATCCTGACGGCGCTTAGGATTATCCAGCATATCGTCTTGCAAATACGGATTGCGACGCACAACCCAGATATCGCCCAGCACTTCGTACAACATGCGCGCGGAGCGGCCTGTCTGACGTTTGCCGCGTAATTGATCCAACAATTGCCAGGCATCTTCGCCGAGCAAGCGGATCACAATTTCGCGATCTGAAAACGAGGTGTAGTTATACGGAATTTCCCGGACACGGGTCGGTGCGGCACCTTGCGGCGAATCTGCAAGCAAGGCCTGAATGTGGGCTGGAGCGTTCATCAGAGACGTGGTTAGACGGATTGCAGACCAATACCGGAAAGTTCAGCAAACCGCGGTTTACTGAGTCGGCGTGGTATCAGTCCTGGATTTAAAGACTCATTCTAGCGTATTGCGATGCACCATGCGGCAACAGCCTTGAAGTTTGTAAGGCAATGATAGGTATTTGTGGCAATTTTCCAAAGCTTATTCGGAAAATTGCATGATTTATTTTCAAAAACCTCCTTTAATTGCGATAAAGCAATTCATTTTTTGTATTTATCGGAACTCGTACATCTAAACCCTGTGTTTCAGAAGCACGACGACAACGCAAGCCCTTAGAAAATATATGTTGCCCGACGGCACGAAGTCTGTTCTGGGCTCCGTGACAAAATTACTATGTGAGCGGCTGGTTAAAATGAGCGACGGTGTGACCCGCTATTTTCATTGTTCAAAACCATTTTCAGCTACATAGGGGATGCGCAGACCATGCAACGAGACTGCAATTGGGACGTTTGTGTCTGAGACAAGTGATTTGGCGACCACACAAATATGTATGCGCAATTTGACACATTGCACATGCTTGGCTTTACACTGTGATTTTGTTATTTTTTCATCAGGGGATCACTTTGTTTAGAGATGTCTTCCATAGGCTGCTCGGATTATCATGTTTGCTATTGTGTGGTGCAGTACATGCAGAAATTATGCCATGTCGGTTGCCTGATTTTCCGCAGGAACTGCGTTGCGGTAAAGTCGAGCGGCCTTTAAATCCAGATGACGTCACTGGAAAAAAAATCGATATTCAGTATGTCATTTTGCCGTCGCAAGATAAAAACAAATTACAAGACGCGATATTTTTACTCGCCGGTGGCCCCGGGCAAAGCGCAATCAATGTCGCGAGTTTTGGGCAGGCAATACTGAGTCGCCTCAACAAGCGACGTGATATCGTGTTCGTTGATCAACGCGGTACCGGGCGCAGTGCATCGCTGGCGTGCCCGGAAGTTGAAAATGCCGCCGATGTCGAGAATGAAGATCAGATACTAAAAAAAACCGAAACTTGCCTCGCACGTTTAAAAAAACTCCCCTACGGTGATTTACGATTCTTTAGCACCAGCATCGCAGTGCAAGATTTAGAAGCGGTCAGAAAGCAACAAGGCTACGACAAAATTAATCTGGTGGGTGCATCCTACGGCACACGGGTTGGCCTTGAATATATGCGGCAGTTTCCGCAATCTGTGAAGCGTGTTGTACTTGATGGCGTGGTGCCACCCGATATGAGTTTGCCATCGGGCGATGTACAGGCTGCACTAGATGGTGTATTTGCTGATTGTGCAAAACAAACTTCATGTAATGCCAGTTACCCTGATATGGCGATTCGATGGCAGCAATTGTTGGCGAGTATGCCTAAACAAATCAGCGTCACTCATCCACGGCTTGGCACTCCTTTAAAATTTGAGATGCAACGTGATTTATTGCTGAGTTTAGTGCATAAAACTTTGTACACATCGACCACAACAGGTGCTTTACCCTACGCAATTACGCAGGCGGAACATGGAGATTTTCAAGCGCTGATAACTTTAAGTGGTGCCACCAATTTACCCGGTCCAGGTGCAATTAATTATGGCATGCATTTTTCTGTTTGGTGTTCTGAAGCGTTTTCTCGTCCATTGCCACCGGCCAAAGACGAGTTTGAAAAAATGATGAACCACATGTATGAGCAGACTTGTAAAAACTGGCCGCGGGCAACGATTCCGCCAGAATTTTTCACCATCCCCCCTGCGCAGTCACCTGTGCTTTTGCTCAGCGGTGGGATTGATCCGGTAACACCGATACGTCATGGCGCGGCGGTAGCGAAAGCACTAGGTACAAATGCCATCCATGTCACTTTGAACAATGCCGGGCACGGATTGATGGCACAAGGTTGCGTACGCGACGTTGTGTACCGTTTTTTGAGTGGGAAGCAAGATAGCGACGCTTTAAAGATTGATAGCAGTTGCGTGAGACCCATACCACGCCCCTTAGCCTGGAAGCCATTGCAGGAATCAAAGGATCAACAGCCATGATTATCGTCAACGACTTACATAAAAAATTTCTCCGCAACGATAAACCTGGCATCAAAAACTTGAGTGATCTTGCACGCTTGATCGGCTTAAAAAAGAAAACTGAGCAACAGATTCACGCTGTTAATGGCGTGAGTTTTAGGGCGAATAATGGCGCTATTACCGGCTTACTTGGTGCCAATGGAGCAGGAAAAACCACCACATTGCGGATGGTGGCTGCTTTGTTACAACCGGATATGGGTAGTGTATTGGTGGATGGTATTGAAGTACGGGCTGGCGAGTCATCGACGCAATCTCAAATGGGGGTATTATCTGATGCCCGTGGTTTGTATCCACGGCTGACAGCGCGTGAAAACATACACTATTACGGCATTTTGCACGGCTTGACACCTGAAAAAACTAGCCAACGCACGGAGCAGCTCGCCGAATGGCTGGATATGTGGCAGTTATTGGATCGCAGGACGGATGGCTTCAGTCAGGGCGAACGTATGAAAACGGCGTTGGCGCGCGCCTTGGTACATGATCCTAAAAACATTATTCTGGACGAGCCGACCAATGGCCTCGATGTCGTGGCAACACGTGCATTACGCGATTTTTTGCGCTGGTTGCGTTCTCAGGAAGGTGGGGAAAAATGCATCATTTTCTCTACCCATATTATGCAAGAAGTAGAGCGTCTTTGTGATGATGTCGTGATCGTTGCGCAGGGGCGCAATGTGGCACGTGGCAGCGTGGAAGAATTGATGCGACAGGCTAACGAGACGAATTTTGAGGATGCCTTCGTGAGCTTAGCATTTTTAGAAAAACAGAATTTGTCTCATGGAGGTCGTCAATGAAAGCATTGCTGGCTATTATCTGGAAAGAATTAAAAGATGCTTTGCGTGATCGTCGGACTTTAATGACGGCACTATTTAGCTCCTTACTCGGCGCTCCATTAATTTTGCTGGTATTTTCTACGGTGCTATCACAAGTCGAGTCGCAAGAAGATAAACGACAGGTACTTGCGGTCGGTATGCAATATGCGCCTCAGCTAGAAAATTTTATTCTGCGCCAGGGATATCAAATTAAAACTGCCCCTGTCGATTATGAAGCAAAGTCACGAAGTAAAGAAATTGATCAACCTGTGCTGATCATCCCTGCTGACTTCGAAGCGAAGTTGTCACGCGGAGAAAAAGTGAATCTCGAAGTAGCTTACGACAGATCTAACCGCAATGCGGAATTTGGTGTACGACCGCTACGGCACTTGCTCGATGCATACAATCAGGACGTCATATTGATGGGGTTAACCATGCGTGGCATTTCATCCGAATTGTTACAAGTAGTTGAAGTGAGAGAACGCTATTTACAGAAGCAAGATGAGCGCAAAACGTCTATAACAGAGATGTTACCCATGATGGTCTTGATGGCAATTGTCGTCGGTGGCATGTATGCGGCAATCGACATAACTGCGGGTGAGCGTGAACGCGGATCGCTTGAACCGTTAATGATGAATCCGGTTAGTGGATGGCAATTGGCGGTCGGCAAATGGAGTGCAGTTGCGTTGGTTGGTATGGGCGTCGTTGTGTTGACGATAGCCAGCTTTTTTCCATCGCAGTGGTTGATCAAGAACGATACTTTACGGGCAGAGTTTCAGTTTGGTTTTAAAGACGCGATGTTTTTCCTGATGATCTTGATACCGCTGGCGGCCAGCGTCGCGGCAATGCAAATCGCCGTGGCTCTCGATTGTAAAAGTTATAAAGAAGCGCAAGTCAGAAACCAGATTGTGTCGATGTTTATCCCGTTTGTCTCGTTAATACCGATTATGTTTCCCGGTCGGGAACCCGCCTGGTTCAGATGGATTCCCGTTCTGGCACAAAATCAAATGATGAATCAGGTATTACGTGGTGAAACATTGAATTTTCTAACCATCACAATTGCCTTGTTTGTGTGCGCCGGAATGACCTTTCTGAGCCTAGCCTATATTGCACAAAAGATGCGTAAAGTGGTCATGAGTTAATCCCAAACGCAATTTAAAAAGCCCCATAGATCAGTATAATCAATGGGGCTTTTTATTCCGTGTCGAGACGGTATTGTTAACTTAAAGACGTCTGTGCCGGATCAATACCTGTTCAGACTTTTGAAAATATTTCGTCAGCTTTTCAACCATATAGACTGAACGATGTTGACCACCCGTGCAGCCGATGGCGACGGTCAGGTAGCTGCGATTATCTTGTTTGAACGCTGGTAGCCATTTGATGATGAAGTTTAAAATATCCTCAAACATATCTTGCGCCATTTCCTGGTTATCCAGAAAACGGATAACTGGTTCATCGCGTCCAGTCAACGGACGCAACAATGGATCATAATGCGGATTCGGAATCATACGCACATCAAAGACCAAATCCGCATCGAGTGGCACCCCACGCTTGAATGCAAATGATTCAAACATCAGGGTTAATGGCGAGCGCTGAATCTGCACTACCGCTTTTACCCAAGAGCGTAACTGATTCGCCCGCAAATCAGTGGTATCAATGACGTGCGCTAAATTTTGAATCCCAGCCAAAATTTCACGTTCTTCTTCTATACATTCAACCAGGCTCAGGTCAACGTTCGAGGCGAGTTCCATCGCCAGACGATGGGATAAAGGATGACTACGACGTGTCTCAGAAAAACGCGCAACTAAAGAATCCGTACTTGCTGTTAAGAACAAAATCCGGACATCGTGACCAAGATCCCGCAGCGTTTGCAAAGTCTGCGACAAACCAGTGAGTAAATGCGCGCTACGCGAATCAATTGAGATCGCCGCATTTGAATGATCTTCCTTATTCAGCGTATCAATCAGGCCAGGTAACAAGCTTGGCGGCAGATTATCAACGCAATAATAGCCCGCATCTTCTAATACATTGAGCGCGACCGATTTTCCGGAGCCGGAAATACCTGAGATAAGTAATATTTGCATATCAATCTCCGACTTCCATCGCTCGCCGTTGTCTTTCCATGAAGTCTTGCAGAGTATTAATGCCGCGCAATTGCAAGATCGTATTCCGAACCGCTGCCTCCAACAGAACCGCAATGTTGCGACCCGCAGCGACCGGTATCACCACTTTCCGGATAGGCAAGCCCAACACATCTTCGGTTTGCGAATCAATTGGCAGACGTTCGTAATTTTCTTCCAACGTGCTGCGTCGTACCAGATGCACAATCAGTTTCAGACGCATTTTGCGGCGCACTGCAGTTTCACCAAAAATGGTTTTGATATCGAGCAAACCCAGACCCCGTACTTCCAGGAGGTTTTGCAATAGTTCAGGGCAGCGACCTTCTATCATATTTGGCGCAATACGTGAAAATTCGACCGCATCGTCAGCCACCAAGCCGTGGCTGCGGGAAATCAGCTCCAGCCCTAACTCACTCTTACCTAAACCGGATTCACCAGTAATCAATACACCGACACCTAATACATCCATAAATACACCGTGCATCGTGATACTTTGTGCGAGCTTTTTGGACAGATAGACCCGTAAATAATCAATCACCTGAGCTGATGGATAAGGCGTAGAAAACAGTGGGATATTATTATCGTCGCAGGTCGTCAAAAACGGTGGTGGTGATTCCAGCCCTTGCGCTACGATCAATGCAGGTGGGCCGCCAGCGACCAGTTCACGGATTAGATTGGCGCGCGAGGCGTTGGATAAGCGGTTGTAATAAGCGAGTTCCTGATGCCCCAGCACTTGTATGCGTCCCGGATGGATCAGATTGAGATGGCCTACTTGGTCAGCGGAAGACGCCGCATCGCCAGTAATTTGTTTGTCTGCACCAGCAAAACCGGCAAACCAACCCAGCTGCATGATGTCACGATTGTCATCGTAGATTTTTTGTATCGTTAATTCGGTAAATAAGGGCATGGCGATAAAGTAAATCCAGCGACAACAAACAGGTTAATCAGGGTGTGGCTGATATATCCGGGCGCCATGCGAGAATTTTCTCGTAGATGACACTGGCACTCGGCTCAGAATTGAGTTCGTTGCGGAAGCTCTCGTTTGAAAGCATTTCTGCAATTTCAGATAATATCTCAAGATGCTGTTGCGTGACATTGTCCGGCATCAGCAGGAAAATCAATAAGTTCACGGGTTGTGCATCCGGAGATTCAAATGGGATGGCTTCTTTTAGCCTGACCAGAGCAGCAATCGGCGCTTTGAGTCCCTTGATTCTACCATGCGGGACAGCGACACCATGACCCAAACCTGTGGATCCCAGACGCTCGCGTGCGAACAAATTATCAGAGACAGTCGAACGAGCAATGCTGCAATTATTTTCAAATAACAGCCCTGCCTGTTCAAAGGCTCGCTTTTTACTGGAAATCTCTAAATCCAGAAGTACATTGGCTAAAGGAAGAATTTTTGCAATATTGGTCATGGTGCAAGATCTGGTTACAGCAATAAAATAGGTGGCGCCGCACTGAATTGAAACAAATTATAGGCTTCTTTTTATAAACTTGTTTAAATAAACATGTTCTTACAACTGCCTGTTGTTCTGAAGTAGTTTCTCAAATTGTTCCACAGGAAGGGGTTGACTAAAATAAAAACCTTGCATTTCCTGGCAACCAGAATCAGTCAAAAACAGCATTTGCTCCGCATTTTCTACACCTTCGGCCGTTACACTCATTCCTAAAGCGTTTGCCATAGCAATAATCGCGTGCGTCAATACGACAGAATCTTGATTGTCAGGAATTTTATGAATAAACGAGCGGTCAATTTTTAAATTATCAATAGGGAAACGCTGAAGGTAAGAAAGCGAGGAGAATCCTGTACCAAAATCATCCAAGGAGATACTGACACCGAGGTTTTTGATCGATTCAAATACCGGCAACAGCAAATCTAATTCGCCCATTAACAAACCTTCTGTTATCTCAAGCTGCAATGCAGATGGAGGCAATTTGGTTTCTTGCAATGTCTGTTCGATAAATTTACTCAGACTTGGATCTTGAAATTGTTTTGGAGATATATTGACGCTGACCACAATATCTGGCGCCAGTTGTGCTCTCCAGGCGCTGGTTTGTCTGCAAACTTGCTCTAAAACCCAGCGTCCTAAAGGTAGAATCAGCCCAATCTCTTCAGAAATCGGTATGAATTCAGTGGGAGGAATGAGTCCCATGCCAGGCATTTGCCAACGCACTAAGGCTTCCGCACCGACGATGCGGGAAGTTTGCAAAGAAATTTTGGGTTGGTAATACACCAAAAATTCTTGTTCCGTCAAAGCCCTGCGTAAATTGGTTTCCAGCGCATAACGATGTTGAGCGCGAACATTCAATT
This sequence comes from Undibacterium sp. SXout11W, assembly GCA_049339905.1. Lineage (GTDB taxonomy): Bacteria > Pseudomonadota > Gammaproteobacteria > Burkholderiales > Burkholderiaceae_D > Undibacterium. Next base: position 101,722 of record JBMPPG010000008.1, on the reverse strand, counting down.
CCGTGGTAAAGAACTGGTAGTTATTTCGGCCTGATTCTTTGGCATGATACATCGCGGAATCAGCACAGCGCATCAGGGTCGCCGTATCGCTCCCATCATGTGGAAATACACTGATACCAATTGAAGTACCCAAGTGGTATTCGTTACCGTCAATCGCAAATGGATTGCGCATTTTTTCCAGAACACGTTCACCCAGATCACGCAAAAACTGGGCATCAGGGACATTCTCTACAATGATCACAAATTCATCGCCACCAAGACGAGCCAATAAGTCAGTCGATCGGATACAAGAATTTAATCGTCCAGACACGTCTCGCAATAACATGTCACCAGCCGCATGACCGGCGGTGTCATTGACATTTTTAAATCGGTCAAGATCAAGAAATAATAAGGCGACGCGTTGCTGTTTTTTATGCGCATCGCTTAATGCTTTGGTGAGCCTGAGATTTAATTGATGGCGATTTGGCAAACCGGTTAGAGCATCATAGGACGCCATAAAGTTGAGCTGACGCTGTGTTTCACGAACCTCAGTCGTATCGGTAAATGAAATTAATACCGCAGAAATGGAAGAATTGCTCTTCTTGAAAATTGGCAGACAATTGACCAATAGCCAAACGATTGAACCATCACTAAGTTCTACCCCGGTAGACAAGTTTAAGATGGGTGTGCCACTTTTAAATACAAAAGAAGCAGGATCATCCCCCATCTTTAAGGTCTGGCCATCTTCACCGAAAATACGTTTGAAATAGCGATGACGACGTCCAACACTATTTACATCTGAGATTTTTAAAATACGCAAAGCACTAGGATTGCTGGTAATAATCTGACCACCTGGAGCAATCACCATGATACCTTCGGATAGGTTGGTGACCACGGAGCGATAGCGTTCTTCGCTTTCTTCGAGGCTTTGCTCCATATTTTTTTTGTCGATAGCCAAACCAATCAAATCACAGGCATCGACAATCATCGCATGTTCATCTTCGCTCGGACTATGCGTTTCTTTGCTATAGACATCAACTGTACCAAGCACACTATTAAATGCTGTCGTGATCGGTACTGACCAACACGAACGCAAACCATATTGGGTAGCGATGGATTTAAATTTTTCCCAGATAGGACTGACTTCTATGTCCTGCACGATAGTTAAACGATTGTAGAAAATCGCTGCTGCGGATGAGCAGTTGTTGATTCCAATCGAAATATTATGCAATTGCTGAGAGAATTCTTCAGGCAATGCAGGACCCGCGCCAAAATTGAGTGTTTGCGTACTTTGATCAAATAAGCTGATGGCACAGATAGAACCATTTGCCAGCAAACGTTCCATGCGATCACAGACATCTTCCAGAATATGTGACAAAGGCTTGTCGAGCGCGATCATTTCGAGAATTTCTTTCTCGTGATGTAACGCTTCGTGCACCCGGTTCGCTTTGACCTTGACCAGGTCGTTTAATGACAACTTGTGAATTTGCGCAGAAACACCTGAATGCGGCGCTGCCTCACGTACGCTAAGTAAAATAGCCGCTTGTGATTGATAGACAAATTGTTTACTTTGAACTTCAATATCAATCGACTGACCATCGAGACATATGCATTGGTAATACTGTACTTCAGGTGTATTTGGAGACCCCGGATTTTTAAGTAACTGTTTCACTGTTTCGTGATGACGTGCAACCAGAAAAGTCTCAGGTTTTGAACCTATCAACTGATGTAATCCGGTTGCCTTCATCAAATCGAGACCTGCCGGATTTGCGTAGGCAATGCAATCGTTAACTAAAACGTAAATTGCACCAGGGAGATGTTCGAGTAAGCTTGGGTACCAGTCATGGTTGACCATTTGTTCACGGGCACTGGTACTCAGCAAAGTAATGGGCGATATCACGAAAACAATCTAAAAAAACAATTTAATTTATCTACGATGTTTGAGCAGTCAGAAAGTATATTTCCGGCAGCAATCATGGCAAAGAGTGCTCATGTTCGTCAACATTTAATTTAAGTTTGACGAACTACGTTGTCGGAAATTTCCATCCTCTTTCAAAACTATAGCAACCATGAAGAGAATAAATTAATTTAAGTCTATACGAACAAACAACAAAAGTACGTCGCCATTCCCTTTATTCCTGGACAAGCGCGGAACATAAGACGCCATCAATTTGGTATTTTTTGTACCTATTGATGCAACTGGCAAAACAACTGGAAATGGCACACCTTTAAAATAATCTACACGACTGATCAGTGAGTAAGTGTAACCACCACCAATTTCAATATTACCCGCGATGGGTTTCATCCACTGATAGGCATAACCTGCCATAGGCTGAGGTTTGTAGTGCGAATCAGAAATGATCATTGCATAGACTAATTCTTCATTGTCTTTTTCATCTCGGGTGGCTTTCGTAAAACCCAGACCCCAGGCGTTTTCATTGAGTTCTGAAATTTTTTCAGGCGTGTACGTATTGCGCCCATGATGTGCGAGACCGGACAAGTTAAGCGACATTGCGCCTTCATCGACAATTTTTGTTATCTTGCGTTTGGTTCTTTCATACCAACCTGGTTGATCTTCGACCGGTACTTGAGCCAGAGGGGCTCCGGTTGTAGATGCAACTGGCGACGATGCTATCGCGCTTTCTACGACAGGCTGAGGTGTTATTTGTGCCGACGCTGTTGAAGCGATGGCCAGACTTAAAAGTAATGTAGAAATGCTGATGCATTTGCCCAAAATTGGCGTTCGAAAGTTCATGGATTTATTCTGAAAAAAATAAAAAGAAAATGTAAAAATAGACGGCGATTGGAAACTTATTGACGTGCATTTCTACTATTGTCGGGCTTTTGGCCGGTAGAAAAATTACTACGCCACGGATTGATGTCGAGGCCACCACGGCGCGTATAACGCGCATACACAGCCAATTTTTGTGGTTTGCAATGCTGCATGATGTCGACAAAAATTCGTTCTACGCATTGTTCATGGAATTCATTGTGATTGCGAAAACCAATCAGGTAGCGCAACAAGCTTTCCTGATCAATTTGCGATCCTACATAACGAATTTGCACACTGCCCCAATCCGGCTGCCCAGTCACCAGACAATTCGATTTCAGCAGATGCGATAGCAGCGTTTCCTCCACTGGTGCTTCGTCGTGATTGGCGCTTAACAATGCAGGATTAGGAGTATAAGCATCGACTTCAATATCGAGTCGGTCAAGCAAACGACCTTCCAGTTCCTGCATTTTCAGTTGACTAAAATTTTCTGATAAACATAAGCTGACATGTACTGACGCACCAACTGCCGCTGATAAATCTTTTTTGAGTACATCAGTCAACGCTTCCGGACTGGCTAAACGTGTCTGATTAAAACTATTCAAATAGAGCTTGAACGATTTAGACTCAATAATATTTGCCGATTCCGCAGGTACTGTCACTGTGGCAATCGCTACTTGTGGTTTACCGCGTTGATTTAACCACGACACTTCATAGGCGTTCCAAATGTCCACGCCAAAAAATGGCAGGTTCGTAACGACGCCAATTTCCGCGCGCTTTTCGGCGCGCGGAATCGGGAATAGTAGTGAAGCATCATATTCGGCTTTATACGTCGCCGCTTTACCTAACAAAGATTGTTCAGGTGAATTAGTAGAGGTAGCGTCAGTCATTGCAAGTTCTATCGTAGTCAGCTTAAAGTTCGGCCAAAAAAATCAGCCTAAAAATAATTGGTAAACGGGGTTTTTACTCTCATCCCAGTAGCGATACCCGAGTGTGGATAAAAATTCGCGGAAAATTTTCATTTCCTTTTTCGGCACCTGTAAACCCACCAACGTACGGCCATAGTCTGCGCCGTGATTGCGATAGTGGAATAAACTGATATTCCAGTTCGGAGCCATGCTATTAAGGAAGCGCATCAACGCTCCTGGTCGTTCAGGGAACTCGAAGCGGTACAGCAATTCATTTTCCGCCAGTACACTCTTGCCACCCACCAGATGACGAATATGCAGCTTGGCTAATTCATCGTGCGTCAAATCGAGAGTTGCAAAGCCATGCTTTTCAAAATTCTTCGCAATTTTGCTTGATTCGAGTTTGTCATTGACCTGGATACCGACAAAAATATGCGCAGCTTTTTCATCGCTGATGCGGTAGTTGAATTCAGTCACATTGCGCGCCCCAACCAGTTCGCAGAAGCGTTTAAAGCTACCGCGTTCTTCTGGAATGGTGACGGCAAAAACGGCCTCGCGTGCTTCACCGACCTCAGCGCGCTCTGCAACAAATCGCAAACGATCAAAGTTCATGTTAGCACCGCAAGCGATGGTCACCATAGTTTCATTTTTAAGCGGCTTTTTATTCGCTTTGGCGCGTTCGATGTAGGCTTTGCAACCAGCAACAGCCAATGCACCAGCAGGTTCCAAAATACTGCGTGTATCTTGAAACACGTCTTTAATCGCAGCACACACTGCGTCGGTATCGACAGTGATGACCTCATCGACATACAGCTTCGCCAGACGGAAGGTTTCTTCACCGACTAATTTGACTGCAGTGCCATCAGAAAATAAACCGACATCATTGAGAGTCACGCGCTTGCCAGCTTTCAGACTACGCGCCATCGCGTCAGAGTCGGTAGTTTGTACACCGATGATTTTTATTTCAGGGCGAATAGCTTTCACGTACGCTGCAACACCTGCGATCAAACCTCCGCCTCCGATTGCCACAAAAATGGCATGGATAGGTTCCGAGCGTTGGCGCAAAATTTCCATACCGACTGTCCCTTGTCCTGCGATCACATCTGGATCATCAAACGGATGGACAAAAGTCAGCTTACGCTTTTTTTCCAATTCCAACGCATGGCCATACGCATCTGTAAAAGAGTCGCCAAACAGCACAACTTCTACATTCTCGCCACCATGCGACCGCACAGCATCAATTTTGACTGGCGGTGTGGTGGTGGGCATCACAATCACGGCTTTGCAGCCCACGCGTTTAGCACTTAATGCGACGCCTTGTGCATGATTACCAGCGGATGCACAAATCACACCGCGCTTTAATTGGGCTGGCGTCAGGTGAGCGATTTTATTGTAGGCACCACGGATTTTGAAGCTGAACACACTTTGCATGTCTTCACGCTTGAACATAATTCGATTATCCATACGGGCTGACAGGCTGGGCGCAAATTCCAGCGGAGTTTCAAAGGCGACGTCGTAGACGCGGGCAGTCAGGATCTTTTTCAGATAATCGGTGCTCATAAGCTTCAGAAGTAAGGTGAATTAATAGTTGAGATTTTTTACAGTTTTTACAGAAATCAATGACAGCAAACAATCACAGCGTGATAACACGATCTCGTCGACGAAAGTAAGGGTTGTGCCAGTACTTCAGCTATTAACAATGATACCTGAGCACATTTGTAATGAGGCTTTCAGATCATTTCCGACAATTGCTTAATAGTAATTTAATGGTAATTCTTTAGAATAAAGCCTAGCTATTATAATGGATGCCCTTTAGCCTTACCTCACGAATCCATGATAGACGCAGCCATTCATTGGTTATTAAATGTTTTAGCGGTACCAGAAATCGGTTTAACCTCAGTCTTTTTGATCAGTTTCATTTCTGCAACGCTGATTCCTCTTGGCTCAGAACCTGCAGTATTTGCAGTCATCAAAGCTAATCCGGAATTATTCTGGCCAGTATTAATTGTCGCGACGATAGGTAATACCCTGGGTGGTGTGGTTGATTACGGCATGGGTTATGCGGCAAAACAAGCTTTCAGCCGCGAACGCGACAGTTTCTGGTTTGCCTGGCTCAAACGCTTTGGACCTAAAACTATGCTTTTAGGCTGGCTGCCCGTTATTGGCGATCCGATTTGTACGCTGGCGGGTTGGCTGCGTTTGCCATTCTGGTCTAGTGTTGGCTACATGGCGATTGGTAAATTTTTACGCTACATCACAATGACCTATCTTTTATTAAAGGTCCCGGATGGCTTTTGGCATCGCGTCGGTGAATTACTAGGATAAACAGACCGAAGTTGTTTGTTGTTGTGACAAGCTCTTATATTTGTAGTCAAGTTGTCTTATTTCTTGTCTATACTTTTACGACCGTCTATCAGTTTTTGTTTATCCAAACTGACAGGTGTCCAGATAGTTAATGAAAAATCAATATCAAAATAACGATAAATTGATACATTCTGGCAACTAGTCTGGGATAATGACGCTTTCATTTCACTTCATCCTTAAGAGGACTAAGAACATGCAGCAAGCAAATACGCCACGTCGTGGCTTTATTCAAGGCATGATCGCAACAGCTGCCGGTGTGACACTGACAACATCTGCTATCGCTAAGAATACTGATGTTAAAACTGTTGTTTTGGATAACGCCAAATGGTCGCCACGCAACCATGACTTGGTTGCCGCATTGATCGCCAAGCATGGCATTACCAGCAAAACATACTCTGCAAAGCGCAAACCGTATGCCGTATTTGACTGGGACAACACCAGTATCATGAACGACTGCGAAGAAGCTTTATTGATGTACCAAATCAATAACCTCGCTTTCAAGCTGACGCCTGCTGAATTTTCCGCGATCATTCGCCAAAACGTTCCTGCTGGTAATTTCGCGCCAGATTACAAAAATGCCGCTGGCACTATCGTTGATCTGGATAGCCTGTGCGCGGATCTGGATAGCGACTACGCATACTTGCATGCCAATTACAAAGGTATGGCAGGCAGCATGAACCTGGCACAAATCACAGAAACACCACAATTCCAGGATTTCCGTTCCAAACTGTATTTCATGTATGAAGCAGTAAATGACACGCATGGCGTTAATGTTGGTTATCCATGGGTCATTTACTTCTTCGCGAACATGACAGTGAGTGAAGTGACTCAACTGGCAGAAGCATCCAACGATGCCAATCTGGGTATGGGTTTGTCTAAAGTTAAATATACCAGCCCGGCATCTTTGCCAGGTAAAGCTGGTGTGGTAACGACTGCACATTTCCACGGCATCCGTTTGTGTACAGAAGTTGCTACGTTGATGGACACTTTCCGTCAAAACGGCTTTGACGTTTATGTCAGCACTGCTTCTTTGGAGCATGTAGTTGGCGTATTCGCTTCCAATCCAAAATATGGCTACCATGTACCACGTGAAAATGTATTAGGCCTGCGTTTGGAACAAGATGGCGAAGTATTGAAAAATGCTTACCGCAAAGACTGGCCTCTGAACTGGGGTCCAGGCAAAACTGTCGTGATCAAGCGTGAATTGGTTACAAGCAAAGGCTACGGTCCAGTGTTTGTTGCTGGCGATAGCGATGGCGACTACGACATGTTGCGCGATTTCCAGGACACAGAATTGGGTCTGATCGTGAACCGTCTGAAAAAAGGCAAAATCGGGGAGTTGTCTAAATTAGCTGCCGACAGCATCAAAGAAGCTCATCCACGCTTCGCATTGCAAGGTCGTCAAGAATCGACAGGTAACTGGTTGCCTGTCGAAACCACACTGAAATACGGCAAAACTTCAGCAGCATTGGTTGGCTAATTATTTGCCTGAATTTGCCTGAATAGCTTGTTGAATAGTTTTTCTATAAGCTATTTTTAAGACTTTGCACTTAGCAAAAACGCCCATGCTGACCATGGGCGTTTTTTTATCCGAGACATTCAGTCAAAACACTGCCCACCTGGAATCTCATCTTCATAACATTGACGAAATTGACGCATCGCCCCCAAGCTCAGGAAACGCTGGGTTGAATAAGAGCTTTTATGTTTCAGCTGCTAAAGACATTAACAAAGTCTTGATCGGTGCCGGTAAAGCTGCATCACGCATTTCCGCTAAATTCATCCAGACATGCGTATCCTCAGAAACTACAGAATATCGCTGATCCAACGCAATGAAGAGTGGTTGAATATGCAATTTAAAATGAGTAAACACATGCTCTATCAACGGCATTTTTCGCATGCTGCCCACTTCGCCAAATTGAGCGATTGTTTGTTGTAATACATGCTCGTCAATGCTATTTGGTGGAACATCTTTTTCCAATGCCGTCATTCCGTTCAACTCTGGCAACGATAACAGACCGCCCCAAATTCCACTGTCTGGGCGACGTTCAAGCAAAACCTGGTTATTGCTGAGCAAAACTAACATCACAGCATGTTTTTCTTTGATCTGCTTTTTCGGCTTACGGGTTGGTAATTCGGCGGTGCGATTTTCTGCGTATGCTACACATCGCGCTTGCAACGGGCACCGTGGGCAGGCCGGACTGCTGCGGGAACACAAGGTCGCACCCAAATCCATCAATCCCTGGGTATAAGCTTCTATACCATCTTCGGGCAATAATGCCATTGCTCTTTGCCATAAATCATCTTCGATTGGTTTGCTGCCAGGATAACCTGCGATACCAAATACTCGTGTAAATACGCGTTTGACATTGCCGTCCAGAATCGCTGCTGTCGTGCCATACGAAAAAGCCGTGATCGCCGCTGCCGTCGAGCGTCCTATACCGGGTAGTTGCTCCAGCAACAAAGGATCAACTGGAAAGTGTCCATCATATTTTTCAACAACCTGCTTTGCACATTGATGCAAATTACGAGCGCGGGTGTAGTACCCAAGACCACTCCAGTGCGCCATGACCAATTCTGCGGGTGCTGCAGCGAGATCAAATACAGTGGGAAAGCTTTGCAGAAATTTTTCGTAGTATGGAATAACAGCCGTTACCTGAGTTTGCTGCAACATAATTTCCGACAGCCAGACGCGATAGGCTTCTCGGCTTTTTTGCCATGGAAGCAGATGTCTGCCATGTTGTTTTTGCCACTGTATGACGGCATTTGAAAAACTGGGGTCAACGAATTCAGGATGAATAAAATTGGCGGCCGCAGCCGCCGGAATACGACGTTTCATGTAATCTTTAAGCGGCAGCTCGGAGTGCGTTTAAGTCAGCTGACAAGGCTGCTTTTAATTTATTTTCGAGAGCAAGCAGTGAATTTTTCTGTGCATCTACTTCGCTTTGCAATGCTTCGAAGGATGCAATTTTATCTTCCAGACTGTCAGTTGCCATGTGAATACGTTGTATCGACTGCATGCGATTTTTCAGTTGCGCTTTATGTTCGCGAATTTGGGCTTCTAACGGCGCCATCACCACTTTCTGCCACGCTTCGACATCCTTATTCGCTTGCAAGAAATTTTGTTTTACACGCGCAGCAACAGAATCAAAAAACTTATGTACCAATGCAACGCGAGTATTAGTTAGCATCGTGGTTGCACTGAACTGCTTTTGGTAAACCACTTCAATCGCTTCCAATTCTTTAATATATTTTTCCAGAGAAAATGCCATCGGCGCTGACAATGCCAGACCGTGTTCAGTAGAAAATTTGCGGTACATGACCGACATCATTTCTGAAATTTCATCGGTCTTTTTATTCGACACAATCAGATTCAATTTAACCTGAGCAAAAAACTGCTTGATCGCATCACGCAAACCAACGGATAAATAACTTTTTTCCATCGTTTCCCGGGTTTTGCGGATTTCTTCACGCAATATATCCATGCCAAGGCTAGTGTAGACCTCGGTCGACAATTTAGTGAAGACCGCACGCGTTCCCTGCATGCGAATCAGACTGGCATCAAATTCTTTTTTCTCGGCATCAACACGTTTCATCATGTGTTCAATGACATTCATATTTTTTCCGCGCAAACTCTTTAATTCCAGCATTTGTTCAACCACATTACGGCTACGTGAGTTGATGATGGCTTGTTGCGCGTTGGTGATTTCAGCAACTTCCGCAGCCAATTGCGAGCGGATAATACTTTGTTTGGCAGGAATCAATTCTTTAGACAGTGCATATTCGAGTGATGGCAAACGGCTCTTTGCCAGTAATGGTGCGTCTTTGTTGATTTTAGCAACCAGTCCTTTTTGTGCCGATACTGGAAAAATCTGCTTTTCTTCCAGCGCCAAAGTGTGCGCTACCGTCGCCACCTGACGTGCCAACTGGGTCTCAATTTCTTCGTGGGTGCGTAATTCGTCCCACATACTATCGATTTTATTTAACACCACCATACGACCAGGTCCACTGCCGATATGATTACGCCATACATCAATATCGCTCTTAGTGACGCCGGTATCAGCAGCCAATATGAACAACACCGCATGCGCGTTCGGGATCAAATTCAAGGTCAGTTCTGGTTCCGTACCGATTGCATTTAAGCCTGGTGTATCAACAATAATCAAACCTTCTTTGAGCAGAGGATGAGGGAAATTCACAATCGCATGACGCCATTGCGAAATTTCAACCATGCCATCTTCATCCACCTCGAGTGCTGCGTCCGGGTCTTCTTCATCAAATAAGCCGTATGACTTAGCAACCTCTATCGTCACCTTCTTGGTCAGGCTAACTTGTTTGAATGCTTCTAGCATGCCATCGCCAGAACTGATATTTAAGGGCAATACTGTCCAGACGTGGCTCTGGCCTTTGTATTCACTGGTCGATTGTGTTTCGGAACGGGTTTCGATTGGCAATAAACGAATACAAGGCGGAATCGTGTCGTCATACAATAATTCCGTAGGACACATGGTCGTACGACCAGCTGATGAAGGCAAAATCCGCTGACCGTAATCAGCAAAGAAAATCGCATTAATTAATTCTGATTTGCCGCGTGAAAACTCTGCCACAAAAGCAATCGATAATTTATCATCGACCAGACGTTCCATCAGACGTGATAGACGTTGATCTGCCGCAGCATCAGCCATATCTGATCCACCAATCCAGGCACGATATTGCTCGAGCGCCCGGGCGACACCCTTGCGCCATTCGCTGTACTCTTGGAATTTTTGAACCAGATTGCTCATGTTTCCCTCAGTTAATTTTCTATTCGTTTAAGTATATATGGAAGCGTGAGAAAATACGCGCAAAACGCGCAAAGACGGCGATTTGAGACAACAAATTCCAATTACTTCTGGCAAAATACACAATAAAAACTACTTCTTTGCCCCTGACGAATTTGCCGGATAGGCGTCTGACAAATTCGACATGCCTCACCAGCACGGTCGTATACAAAGTAATTTTGCTGAAAATAACCACTTTGTCCATTGACACTAACAAAGTCTTTTAGCGTGCTGCCACCCTGCTCTATCGCCGCGGCCAAGGTCTCGCGAATGGCGGCGGCCAGCAAAGTGTAGCGAGCCAGACTGATGCGTTTTGCCTGCGTTTTAGGATTAATGCGTGCTTTGAATAGACTTTCAGAAGCATAAATATTGCCAACCCCAACCACAATATCACCTGACAACAATACTTGCTTAATCGGAGAGCTACGCATTCTGGTCTGCTCAAACAGGCATTCTGCATTAAATCCATCTTCGAGCGGTTCAACGCCCAATTCTCTTAATAACGGATGATGTTCGATGTTGCCGTCTTCAAGGGCATGCCAGAGTACCGCGCCAAATCGCCGTGGATCAGTCATTCTGAGGCATTGTTCGCCGATCACAATGTCGATATGATCGTGTTTTGCCGCGGGGGTAGCTCGCGGCAATATGCGTAAATGTCCGGACATACCTAAATGGATGAGCACGGTACCGTGTGCAAAATTTAGTAGCAAATATTTGCCCCGGCGTCCCGTTGCCAGTACCTTTTGTCCACTCAAAAGAGCAGGCAAATCTGCCGGAAATGGCCAGCGCAGGCCTTCCCGTCGCAAAATGACATCAGTTACCACTTGCCCCGTCAAATGCGGATCGACCCCGCGGCGCGTCACTTCAACTTCTGGTAATTCAGGCATCGTCTGGAACTTTTATTAAAAAAATGGTTCTAAAATAAGCTTTTCGCAAGACAAAACAATCATCACGACAATGTCACAATCAAGTTATTCTGTAAATCATCGATGTCAAATCGTCGGATGTTTATCGAAAACAGTCTTATCTTTACAATTTGACACAAGACTTATGCCGTTTTATCACTGATTAGTCATTGGCGAAAACACACACTTTGAATACTTCAGCGTAAAATCAGCCATCAACGCTTATTTCGGATTCGTCTTGAAAACTATTTCTGCTTCTGTCACTACCTCTATTGTATCCGCACTTCGTCCAGCGGCTTACCTCACTTGTGCTGCACTCTTGTCAGCTTGCGCCAGCTTAGGTGGACATACGAAAGCCCAACCCGCAGACACCAACCATGCCCACGAAGCTGCAAAGGCCGCTCTTGCCGCGGACAAGGATTTAAATGGATCAGCGCCACCCACAATTGAAAACAAAGAAAAGCTGCCCAACGCAGTGCTTACTGAAGAATTGTTTTACAAGATACTGACCGCTGAAATTGCTTATCAGCGTGGGAGCTGGCAAGCGGCCTATGTCACCTTATTGACGACTGCACAGCAAACTCGGGACCCCAGACTCGCCAGACGTTCGGCTGAAATCGCATTGAGCGCGAAACAAGCTGGCGAGGCATTGGTGGCAATCCGGCTATGGCGCGAACTGGCTCCCGAGTCGAATGAAGCAACCCAGTACTATCTGGGCTTTATGGTGATGAACAATAATTTGTCTGAGATTCAGCACGTATTTACAGAAAAATTAGCCAACGCAGATAGCAAGCAATATGGCGTGATCATGCTACAAGCGCAGCGCTTGTTATCTCGCGCAAGAGATAAAAATGCTGCATTTGACGTGCTTGAAGAAATTCTTGCACCATACAAGGCATTGCCGGAAGCTCACCTTGCTCTGGCACAAGGCGCCTACAACAAGGGAGATGGTCAGCGCGCAATCATTGAAGCGAAAATCATGCTCGCGGCACATCCTGAATCTCAATTGGCGATTCTGACAATTGCGCAGGCCTCGGCGCAACCTGATGCGGCACAGGCTTTGGCTGGATTTATTGCGAAAAATCCTGGCGCGCGTGATATTCGCCTGGCATATGCCAGCATCCTCATCGATCTCAAGCAATTCGATAAAGCCCAGGAACAATTCCAACTGCTGTTGCGTGACAACCCTGATGACGTCAACTCGATGTATACACTTGGCGTGTTGGCACTGGGAAAAAATCAATTGCAACAAGCGGAAGAATATTTCTTGCGCTATTTAAAAACGCTGGAAGACAAGTCAGAAGACCGCGACGCAACCTCCACGTATATGAATCTGGCAGGGATCGCCATTGACCGCAAAGACTACAAATCGGCACAAGAATGGCTCGCCAAAATTGAATCATATGACGGACGTAACCCTGCGTGGTTCAATGCACAATTACGTCGCGCGGGTCTATACGTCAAACTCAACGACACCGACGAAGCACTGAATTTGCTACATGAACTGAAACCAACTGCAGAAAATGATCAACTCCAGGTGATTCAAACTGAAGCACAAATTTTACGGAATTCAAGACAGACAGATCGTGCAGAGCAAGTACTAAAAACAGGATTAACAGCGCATCCTGACAGTCCGGATTTGATGTATGACTATGCGATGCTATTAGAATCTCAGGATCGCGTACTACAAATGGAAACGCTGTTGCGTAAGGTGATCGAGCTGGCCCCCAACAGCCAGCACGCTTACAACGCACTTGGCTACTCATTTGCAGATCGCAACATACGTCTGGAAGAAGCCTTGACGTTGATAGAAAAAGCCAATCAACTGGCACCGGATGACCCGTTCATTCTCGATAGCCTGGGCTGGGTCAAGTTCCGCCTTGGCAAGTATGATGAAGCAGAAACCACCTTGCGTCGGGCTTACGAACTACGTCCTGATGCCGATATCGCGGTGCATCTTGGTGAAGTCCTTTGGCGTGCTGGCAATAAAGACAAGGCAATCAAATTGTGGCGTGAAGCGAGAACCAAAGACCCAGAAAATTCATCTCTCAAGAGCACACTTGGGCGCTTAGACGTACGTCTGTAATACGTGACACAAAACCCTTCAATGGCGGCGAACAATGCTTGTATTTGTAAGCAGTTAAAGACAAGCATTGTTCAACCAACATACACCATCCCAAACTGAAATCACCACCGCATGATGTTCACCTCTAGCCGAAGGATAACGCTCTCAGTGAGTTTTGCCTGCGCAATACTGTGTAGTGCATGCACAAGTCTTGGCGTGCAACAAGGACAGAATGGCACCAATGCGGCCAGCTTCGGTTCCCGCACCTATCAGGACAACATACAACTCAGCGGAAAAATATCGGTACGCTACGAAAAAGACAATAAGCCTCAGCAATTACCAGGTAGCTTTGAGTGGGAACAAAGCGGTCAACATTTGCGTATAAATATGCTGTCGCCACTCGGACAGACGCTGGCGAGAATTACAATCGACGAGAGTCGTGTAATACTGGAGCAAGAGGGTCAACCACCGCGTTATGCACAAGATCTTGACCAATTGTTGCAAAACAGTCTGGGCTGGTCACTTCCTATTGCCGGTATGCGCGACTGGTTACAAGGTTTCATTCCGCAAGAAAGCGGTCAGCGCCTTGCCTTACATCGCGTAGATCAGACTCTGCAAAATAGTGGCTGGACTTTACGCTACGCTAGTTGGCAAGATCAAACCGACCTGCCAAAGCGCATAGAATTAAGTCGCTATACGCAACAGGCTGGCAACGTCAGCATCAGTATTTTTATCCAGGCACCAAACCCATAACGCATTTGCTTATCAACATGAAACAAACACGCATACATTGTCAGGCACCGGCAAAGCTTAATTTATTTCTTCACGTAACCGGCCGCCGTGCGGATGGATACCACTTATTGCAAACCGCCTTTCAGCTTATTGATCGCTGTGACACCCTGGATATCGAAATTCGTACAGATAATGCCATCGTGCGCACCAACGATATTCCCGGCGTACCCGCTGAGACCGATCTGATCGTTCGCGCCGCTCAGCTATTGCAGCAGCACACAAGATGCCAGCTCGGCGCAAATCTCACGCTAAATAAAATTTTGCCCATGGGTGGCGGCGTTGGAGGCGGCTCATCGGACGCAGCAACTACCTTGATTGCGCTAAATCATTTATGGCAAACCGAACTCAGTAAAGCGGAGTTAATGCAATTAGGGTTACAATTAGGCGCGGATGTTCCATTTTTCATCTTCGGAGAAAACGCCTTTGCAGAAGGTATTGGGGAAGAATTGCAGGTAATTCAGACGCCAGAACGTTGGTTTGTAGTGATAGAACCAGGGGTACAAGTTCCGACACCAGCAATTTTTTCTGCAAAGGAGTTGACAAGAGACAGTAAGCCCGTCAGAATAGCGGACTTTTCCAGCACTGCTGAAATGTTTTGGAAAAATGATCTGCAAACAGTTGCCTGCGCACTGTTTCCGGTAGTTGACGAAGCGGTTACTTGGCTGTCACAATTCGGAAACGCGAAGATGACGGGATCCGGAGCTTGTGTTTTTTGTGCTTTTGCCGACGAAGCGGCAGCAGACAAAGTAATTAACCAAGTGCCAGATCGCTGGGTATCATGGAAAGCAAAAGCGCTGAGTCGCCACCCGATGGCAGACTTATTGCAGAAGTAAAAATTTGGTCTGATGCCGATTTGACGTTGATAAAAAATTCAACAAAAAATCAGGACGACAGACAAACGGTTGTGTAGGGGAATCGCCAAGCTGGTTAAGGCACCGGATTTTGATTCCGGCATGCGAAGGTTCGAATCCTTCTTCCCCTGCCATTAAATTAAAGCCGCCGCATCAATGTGCGGCGGCTTTTTCAGTTTTTATCTTTGAATAATTTGCAAAAAGCTATGCAAATTATTCAAATCCTCAAAAATTCAGCCGATAGGTCCCGCCATGGCAAACGCGCGCGCAAATGACAATATGATGGTCTTCACTGGTAACGCTAATCCTGCATTAGCAGCTGGTGTCGCCAAACAACTGGGCATTCCTCTCGGTAAAGCAGATGTTTCCAAGTTCTCTGACGGTGAAGTGATGGTCGAGATCAATGAAAACGTCCGCGGCAAAGATGTCTTCGTTCTGCAATCCACCTGCGCACCAACCAATGACAACCTGATGGAAATCATGTTAATGGTCGATGCGTTAAAACGCGCTTCTGCTGGTCGTATTACGGCAGCGATTCCTTACTTTGGTTATGCCCGTCAGGATCGCCGACCACGTTCGGCACGTGTTGCGATCTCTGCCAAAGTGGTTGCCAACATGCTGGAAGAAGCAGGCGTTGACCGTGTTTTGATTATGGATTTGCATGCGGATCAGATTCAGGGTTTCTTTGATATCCCGGTAGACAACATCTACGCATCACCAATTTTGTTGGGTGATCTGGTTGCAAAAAATTATGACGATTTATTAGTCGTTTCTCCTGACGTTGGTGGCGTGGTTCGCGCCCGTGCTTTAGCAAAACGTTTGGGTTGCGATCTGGCAATTATCGACAAACGTCGTCCAAAAGCCAATGTATCCGAAGTCATGAACATCATTGGTGAAGTGGAAGGCCGTAACTGCGTGATCATGGATGACATGGTTGACACTGCAGGTACATTGACGAAAGCCGCAGAAGTATTGAAAGAACGTGGTGCCAAGAAAGTATTGGCGTACTGTACACACCCAGTCTTGTCCGGCCCTGCGATTCAGCGTATTTCGCAATCGCCATTAGATGAGCTGGTCGTGACTGACACGATTCCATTGTCTGAAGCAGCAAGAGCATGCTCCAAGATTCGTCAGTTATCTTGCGACAGCTTGTTGGCAGAAACTTTCCGCCGTATTACTAAAGGCGAGTCCGTCATCTCTTTGTTCACAGACTAAAACGACTAAATTTTTTCTGCGCCCTTGCTACTTTTTATTAGCAAGGGCGTTTTCTCTGTATCCCTGGTCGCGGGGGTGCAAAACCGCAAGTTAGCTCTTGCATATTTTGGAGTAACACCATGAAAGTTATCGCATTTGCACGCAAAGAACAGGGGACCGGAGCGAGCCGCCGCCTGCGCAATGCTGGCCAAACACCTGGCATCATCTACGGCGGCCCAGAAGCCCCAGTATCCATCACTCTGGATCACAATGCGCTGTACCATGCATTGAAAAAAGAAGCGTTCCACTCTTCTATCCTGGACATGGAAGTTGACGGTAAAGTAGAAAAAGTTCTGTTGCGCGACTTCCAAGTCCACGCATACAAACAATTAGTATTGCACGCTGATTTCCAACGTGTTGATCCTAACCAAAAAATCCACGTTAAAGTGCCACTGCACTTCGTCAACGCTGACGTATCCCCAGCTGTTAAATTGCACGCTGCTGTTATCAGCCACGTTGCAGTTGAACTGGACATCTCTTGCTTGCCAGCAGATTTGCCAGAATTCGTTGAAGTTGATCTGTCCAAACTGGACGCTGGTCAATCTATCCACGTATCAGGCCTGGTATTGCCAAAAGGCGTTACAGCAGTTGTACACGGTGATGACGCTACTGTTGCAATCGCTACAGTACCAGCTGGTGCAGTATCTGCTGAAGCTGAAGCAAAATAATTTTTGCTCGCTGTTGCAGACTTTTGCAACAAGCAAAAACAATGAAAGCCGCCTTCGGGTGGCTTTTTTTTGTAGAAAAAATCAGATCCGGAACGGAAATAAAAAGCTCTGTTACGATGTAGTTAATCAATGGCTTACCTGAATTGATCCGGGATCGTTTTATTCTGCGGACAAAGTAGAATGCCAGCCTTAACAATAGAACCAAATTGGAGTGCACGCCCGTGATCATCAACAATAAAAATCTCTTCACACTCATTATCGCGACGGCTTTCAGTGTCAGCTGCCATCTCAGCCAGGCGCAGATTGCAGCCAATGTTCGTTATGACACCAATTTTCCTATCGTCAGCCCAGTCAGCAACCCCAACGGCATGGTCGTTACCGAACAGTCATTAGCAACGCAGGTTGGCGCAGATATTCTGAAACGCGGCGGCAATGCCGTCGATGCGGCCGTCGCAGTCGGTTTTGCACTAGCGGTCGTATTACCGAATGCAGGAAATATTGGTGGTGGTGGTTTTATGCTGATTCACGATGCCAAATCTGGCAAAGACATTGCATTAGATTTTCGTGAATTAGCGCCTGAAAAAGCGCACCGGGACATGTATCTCGACGCCAATGGCAAAGTGATTCCCAATAGCTCAATATACAGCCACAAAGCGATTGGTGTTCCGGGCACGGTTGCCGGTCTTGATCTGGCCTTACGTAAGTACGGCTCAATGCGCCTCGCTGAGGTTATTGCACCAGCAATCCGGTTAGCAGAGCAAGGTTTTAGCATCACTCCGCATCTGGCTTCTTTGCTTGACGCTGATCAGGAACACTTAGGTAAATGGCCAGCCAGCCGCGCCATATTTTTTAAAAATAACAAACCTTTAAGTACTGGCGAAAAGCTGGTTCAAAAAGATCTGGCACACTCGCTCAGACTGATTGCGGAGCAAGGTCCGAAAGCTTTTTATGAAGGCGAGATTGCAAAAAAAATTGTCGCTGAAATGCAGCAACATGACGGCATCATCACCGCCGCCGATCTGAAAAATTACAAAGCGATAGAACGGATTCCAGTTACAGGTAATTATCGCGGCTATCAAATCGTTTCTATGCCGCCACCTAGCTCTGGCGGTGTACATATTGTGCAGATGTTGAATATGCTTGAGCATTTCCCACTGAAAGAACAAGGAGCCAACAGCGCCAAAACTTTGCATGAGTTAAGTGAAGTGATGAAACTGGCCTATGCCGATCGTTCAGAATACCTCGGCGATCCAGACTTCTTCAAAGTGCCGGTGACTGGACTCACGTCCAAATCTTACGCTGATGCGCTGGTAAAGAAAATCGATCTCAATCATGCGACACCGTCTGCAAGCATCAAACCCGGCACCCCACTCGCCTACGAAAGCGATCAGACAACACACTACAGTGTCGCAGATAAGTATGGGAACGTGGTAGCGACCACTTACACATTAAATTTAAATTTTGGTAGTGGTATCGTGGCGACTGGTACCGGCATCGTCCTGAACGATGAAATGGATGATTTCTCGATTAAAGCTGGCGAGCCGAATGCCTTTGGCTTAGTCGGCGGTGCAGCCAACGCAGTGCAGGCATTTAAACGCCCACTCAGCTCAATGTCACCAACCATTGTTTTAAGAGACAGCAAGCCATTTTTAGTCACTGGTAGCCCGGGTGGCAGCCGTATCATCACCACTACACTACAAACGATTATCAACGTAATAGATTTTGATATGAATGTCGCTGAAGCGACCATTTCTCCGCGCATACACCAACAATGGATGCCAGACCAGCTTCGCTATGAAAAAGGAATTAGTGCTGATACTTTGTCGATTCTGGAGCAAAAGGGACAACACTTAAAACAAGCGCAAGTTCTGGGTAAGACCCAAACCATACAAATCGGTAAGGGCGTATTCTTTGGTTTTTCTGATCCACGCAATCCTGATGGAAGCGCGCTGGGGTATTAAAACGCCATATTGAATTACAGTATTAATAATGCTTAATGGAAAAAACCGCGATCAGAGTATGCTGACCGCGGCTTTCATTACCGCAATAATTTAATCAATACTAAAAACAAACTCAGAAACGATGGTTAAGTTTCACAGATACAAAGCGTCCCCGTGGATCAGCTTGCGTAATATCAAAAAAATTAGTCGACGAATCCCAAGACGGACGACGATCTGTGAGATTCTGTACGACAAGGCTGACCGTCGTGTTAGCACTAAGCTTACGTGAAGTGGTCAGATCAAAGGTCGCATAGGAAGCCACGTATTCATTCGTCGCACTCTCTTGTTGATAACCACCGACATAATTCCATGTCAAGGTATTAGTCCAGTTACCGTATTCCCAATCAGCACTGGTGACACCGCGCCATTTTGGGA
This sequence comes from Undibacterium sp. SXout11W, assembly GCA_049339905.1. Classification (GTDB taxonomy): domain Bacteria; phylum Pseudomonadota; class Gammaproteobacteria; order Burkholderiales; family Burkholderiaceae_D; genus Undibacterium. The sequence goes on along the minus strand of JBMPPG010000008.1, from coordinate 81,974 downwards.
TCGAACCGAAATAATTGGTTCCTGCACCGTTGGTTAATGCGGCGCCATCCGTCAATGGCTGGGCAAAACGTAACACATAGCTTAACTGACCATTGAGCGTAACATTACCGTAATTTACGGTATTAAATCGTTGACGAACGTCGATATCCAAACCTGACACTTCACGGTCGCCTTGATTGCGATATTGACGATATAAAGTGGTAATACGTCCCTGATCATCACGCGACACTTTACCTGGCGAGGTGTTCTCGTTGGCAATAATCGTATCGGCACTTTCCGTACCAATCACGCCTTTTTGGGTAATGCGATAATAATCGATACCCAGACTGCTTGTCGCCGTTGGAGCAATGACGATACCAAAATTCAGATTATTCGAATGCTCGGGCTGCAGATTCGGATTAGCAATCGTAATGTTGGTCACACCACGCGGTTGGTTTGGTGATATAGGATCGCGGGGATCTAACACGCTGCCGTAACTCACTGTCGTGCTTTTTGTAATTTCTGGGAACGAAGGTGCTCGGAATCCGCGTGAGGCAGTTGCACGCAATAACAACCAATCGGCAGCTTGATACCGAATGCTGGCTTTCGGTGAAAACGCATTACCAAAATCACTGTAATGATCGTAACGTCCCGCCAAATTCAGATTCAGGTTTTTGATCACCGCAATACCAAGCTCGCCAAACAAGGCTGTTACGTCACGCTGTCCATCAATAATATTAATCGCTGGACGCAATTCTGTACCACTCAAGACGGCAGTCGATGTTTGCGAATTCATAGCCTCACGCCGCCATTGCGCACCGCCAGCAAAACTCAGTGGGCCAGCAGGTAAGTTCATTAATTCTCTGGATGCAGAAAAATCTAAGGTCGATAACTTCGACTCTGCCGGGCGGCGGGTAGATAAGCGCAAGCTATTGCGGACATCATCCGAATTCAACGATTGATTAGCAAAATTGTAGGTGCCATTGGCCAACGCCTGCTGAAATGCGTAGCGATTCACAAAATTAGAAACGGTCTCCACCATAGAGCTGCTTGACTGCGCAGCTGACGCATCCCAATCCCATCCAGCGCCAAAACCTTTTACACCAGCCAATGCACGGTAAAACGTAACCCTATCATTTTTAATACGTGGTCCAAGGTCAAACAAAGTCGCAGAAAATGGTAATGTGGTACTGCCCGGATTACTTGGATTGCCAACCGGTAGTACAACCGGAATAGACACTAGTGATTGCGTGGCATTATTCCAGGCACGCAGGCTACTCGATACACTGAGCGGAGCGCCGAAGGTTTCATTTGCATTCGAATAACTGTGCAACCATTCTGCATAGGCCACGGTATCTTCGTTGATGCGTAAGCTACCCGATAAGGCGGTATGGACTCGTTCAATTCCTGGCATCAGGGTACGATAAGGTGCCGGGTTATATGCGAGCACCTGACCACTTTTACCCGGTGTGATCGCAGAGTACGGTACCGATTGCAACGGGCCTTGTACTCCGCCCAACCACTTAGTCTGATTAGTGCCGATATAATTGGTGGCAACCCAGCCCAAGCTACCATTCGCTTGATTGCGGAAATCAGAATCACGTAACCAACTCACATCACTTTGCTGCAATCTATCGCGCTTTTGTGCATCCACTGACAAGGCAATGCTATAGCCATCGTTTTGCAATTTGCCCCAACCAGTCTGAAATAAGACGCTTTGCTCTGCTTGTCCGGTACCTGTCGCTGCCTCGCCTATTTGTGTGGTTATTTCTGTGCCACTAAATTCTTTATTCAAAATAATATTAACCACACCAGCAACTGCATCAGAGCCATAAATCGACGATGCGCCATCTTTCAATATTTCGATGCGCTGTACCGCTGCCATAGGCAAACTATTGAGATCAACAAAAACTTCCTGCGTATCTTGTGCCGTGGCATAGCTACTGACTCGTTTGCCGTTGACCAGAATCAGCGTATTTTTTTGACCAATACCACGTAAAGACAAACCAGCGGTACCGGCAGAAAAGCTGCCTGTGTATTGTTCGTTATAACTATTGCCGCTATTGGCTGAAATGCTACGTAATACGTCAGCGACACTGGTCTTGCCGCTGGCACGCAATTCTTTAGCCGTAATTACCTGAACGGCAGCAGCGCCCTCCTTTTCGGTAACGCGAATATTGGAACCAGTAATAACAACCTTATCTGCTTCTTGAGCAAAACTGGTCTGTGGAAAAGCGATAGGGAATGCAGCGGCTATCGCTAATGCGATGCTGGATGGCTTAAACATAATTTCCTTAGAAAATGAAGTGGTGAAACAAGATCAATCGATGAAGTGCAACAGATAGGCATTTGCAAAGTGCGTCAGCGCCCCTGACGACCTGAGCAGAAGGCGGTCAATAAACAACTATCTGGTGGTGCTTTGAAACGTTTGCTGAGAATTCAGCGGGGAACTGCATCACATACACTGCGCCATGCACTGTATGTAAAGTGAAGGAAGGACGGAGATAAACACGTAATAGGTTGCAACGTAAGACATGAGACTCAAAAAGAGATTGGCAATGTCAGCATACTAAACCTGACTTTCTTTTCTGGAAACGAATTAAAAGTGAGTTGTATATACGATTTTTGACATAAAAGACCGTAGCTCAAAGTAAGTAATGGCACATCAGACCAATTCTAAATGCCTCTGTTCGGTGAGAATTTCATGCAAACGAATATCATGGATTCCGCGATCAAATTCGGTTAATGCCGATTGATAGGCAATACCTACCGCATGACATTTGGCGTGTAAAGCCAGCGTCCGGTCATAATAACCACCGCCATAACCAAGGCGATACCCTTGAACAGTAAAGCCCACGCAAGGAATCAACAACACATCGGGAATAATCAGATGTTCACGTTGAGCGGGTAAAGGGATGCCATAGTCATCACTCGCCATCGCATCGCCCTCCTCCCATGCCAGAAAGCACAAGGGCGCATTTTTTTCAACAACCCAGGGCAATGCCAGTTGTATGCCCATTTGCGTCATTTGCGAATAACAAGCGCGTAAATCGGGTTCGGCATGAATTGGCCAATACACACCGACGCTGCTTGGTTGATGCTGTTCACACCACGTCAGCAAACCTGACATCAGGAGTTGATCCCATTGTTGGCGGATTTCGGCCGGAGTTTGCCGTCTTCGCGCCAGCAACTCTTTCCTCAACACTATACGCGTTTGATCGACATTTACATTCGCACTGTGTTCTGGAGAGTTGGGCTGTGTCATACTGTCAAATATGTAAGTGTGCAGGATCAAGTTAAAATTTTCTGAACAGATTATTCCTGAATATTGCCTGAGAGTACAAATCCACTCTCTTTCAGGGAAATTTTATCTGAGTCTTCTACTATCGATATCAAGATGCCTGTAAAAAAAAGCTTATTTGTAATCACGATGTTAGCAGGTCTGACTGCATTTTCTACTCTATCAGCATCAGCGGCTAGCCTGAATTTCGTCAATGACGATGACCGCTTCATGGCGCTGCGCGATGCGGCATTTCATGACGACCCTGTCAAAGCAGACCTTCACGCAGCTGCACTGACGCAATATGAGATTCCCTCCTACGTTGATTATTACCGCATCAGGGCGCATCTTTCCAGAGCATCCAATACCGAGATTTCCGACTTTATTAACAAATACGAAGGCAGCGCGATTGCTGATCGTATGCGCAATGACTGGTTGAGCTTGTTAGGTAAACGCGGAAGCTGGGATCTGTTTGACCAGCAGTATCCTTTATTTGTCGTCGCCGATGATAATCAGTTGCGTTGCTACTCCGTGTTATCCAAAGCGATTAAAGGGCAAAAAGTCGCCAACGAAGCCAAAAACTTACTTAACGCCCCGCGCGATTACGGCGACGGCTGCTATAGCCTGGTCAGCTACCTGACAGATAACGGCCAATTCACGCAGGCTGATCTTTGGACGCAAATGCGCATGGCCGCTGAAAACGGAGCTCAACCATTGGCGCAACGCTTAGGTAAACTACTGGACTTACCTGAGAAAAAAGTCAGTCAGGCATTTGATAAGCCAGAAAAATTGTTCAAACAAGGCCCTGAGAACAATAAGTACAGCCGTGAATTATTTGTAGTTGCCTTAGGCCGCATCGCCAAAAATGACCCGTCGGACGCCGCGGAATTATTATCGCGTTTTAGCAGCAAACTCAATGACGCACAACGCAGCAATGCCTGGGCACAAATCGCCTTGCAATCAGCGTTAAAGTTAGAACCGGAAGCCCTCGCCTACTGGGTCAGAGCTGATGGTGCAACATTGTCCAATGAAGCCTATCAATGGCGCGTACGCACTGCCCTGCGCGAAGGTGACTGGATGCTGGTCAAAAACGCGATCAACGCCATGCCGCCAAATTTAAAAAACGATCCTGCATGGGTTTACTGGTTGGGACGCGCCTTAAAGGCGGAAGGTAAAAATGATGAAGCGCGTCAGATTTTTTCCAGCATTGCAGATCAGATACATTTTTACGGCCAATTATCTTTAGAAGAAAATGGCCAAAAAATTGGCGTACCAATTACCATCAGACCAATCAGTGCGGAAGAGCTCGGACCGATGGAAAGAAATCCTCATCTGCAACACGCATTGAAGTTCTATTCCATGAATTTGCGTACCGAAGGAACCCGCGAATGGAATTGGGAGTTACGCAAATTCAATGAGCGCCAACATCTGGCAGCGGCAGAATTAGCCCGTAAAAATAATTTGCTCGATCGCATGGTCAATACCTCAGACCGAACCAGAGGGGAAGTCGATTTCAACCAGCGTTATCCAACCCCGTTTAACGAAAGCATGTATAAAACAACGCAAACACTCGGTCTGGATATGGCTTGGGTGTATGGTTTAATACGTCAGGAATCACGTTTCATCATGACAGCCAAATCCCATGTAGGTGCATCTGGCCTGATGCAAATCATGCCTTCAACAGCACGCTATGTGGCGAAAAAAATGGGCTTAGGGGACTTTGTTCCGGCGCAGGTCAATGATGTTGATACGAATATTGTACTTGGCACCAATTATCTGAACATGGTGCTCACTGACTTAGGTGGTTCGCAAGCACTGGCATCTGCTGCCTACAATGCGGGGCCAGGTCGACCACGTGCATGGCGTGCCAAACTCACCCGCCCTGTCGAGGGAGCAATTTTTACCGAAACCATACCGTTCAATGAAACGCGTGGTTACGTCAAAAACGTGTTATCCAACGCGACGTATTACGCAGCACTGTTTGAAAAAAAACCGCAATCACTCAAAGCCCGACTGGGAGTTGTTGTGCCGAAAGGCATGTCTGCCAGCGATGCCGATTTACCTGAAGAGTCAAAACAATAATGCAAGATACAGAAATCCACCCGGCGCTGGCTCAGATCATAAATGAACATCGGGCGCGCATGTTGCTCGTGATTGGCAATAAAAATTATTCCTCATGGTCGATGAGACCTTGGGTATTGATGAAAGCGTTTGGCATTCCATTCGAAGAAATTCGTATTTTGCTCGGGCAGCCCGATACCACGTCACGCATTGCGGAATATTCAACAGCGGGTAAGGTACCGGTACTAGTCGCTAACGATATTACGGTCTGGGATTCACTCGCCATTTGTGAATTTTTGGCCGATCAGTTTTCAATTTTAAATTTATGGCCGGAAGATGTTGCCGCCAGAGCACATGCACGCAGCATTTGTGCAGAAATGCATGCAGGATTTTCATCGTTGCGCTTTGATATGCCAATGAATATACGTGCATCTTTGCCAGGTAAAGGCCGGACACTGGGCGCGCAAGCTGACATCGGTCGCATCAGTGAGATCTGGGAAGATTGCTTTTCCCGCTACGGCGCAAATGAATATTTATTCGGCAAGTTCTCGGTAGCAGATGCTTATTTTGCGCCAGTCGTGATGCGCTTCCGCACCTACGGTGTCTCGTTAGCACCGGCCTTGCAAGGCTATGCTGATCGTGTTGCGGCGCATCCGGCGGTATTGCAATGGATGCGTGAAGCGAATGCAGAAACTGAAACCATGGCATGGCATGACGCTCGTTCAGAAAAGTAATCATGAAACAAACGTATATTGTCGGCGGTGCCGTTCGTGACGCACTGCTGGGCTTACCAGTACAAGACCGCGACTACGTCGTCGTTGGCAGCACGCCAGAGCAAATGCTGGCGGAAGGATTCCGTCCTGTAGGTAAAGATTTTCCGGTTTTTTTGCATCCAAAAACCAACTCAGAATATGCCCTTGCTCGCACTGAACGCAAAACTGCCGCAGGCTATAAAGGTTTTGTGTTCCATACCGACGAACACGTCACTCTGGAACAGGATCTGATCCGCCGTGACCTGACGATCAACGCCATGGCGCAAGACGAAGCAGGCGTGATTCATGATCCCTTTGGTGGTCAACGCGATCTACAACAACGCGTATTTCGCCACGTGTCAGCCGCGTTTGAAGAAGATCCGGTACGCATCCTACGTCTGGCCAGATTTGCGGCACGTTTTTCAGTTGCTCCCAATGATTTTTCGGTCGCACCGGAAACCATGGCACTAATGAAAAAAATGGTGGATGCTGGTGAAGTTGATGCTTTGGTTCCTGAACGTGTCTGGCAAGAATTAGCACGCGGTTTAATGGAAGTGAAACCTTCACGGATGTTTGAGGTACTACGCGCTTGTGGCGCACTCCAACGCCTGTTGCCAGAACTAGATGCACTCTGGGGCGTCCCTCAACCTGCCAAATATCATCCTGAAATTGATACTGGCGTACACATCATGCTGGTGACCGATTATGCGGCAGCCCAAGGCTATTCGCTGCCGATACGGTTTGCCGCGCTATTACATGATCTTGGCAAAGGCACGACACCACCAGAACTCTGGCCAAGTCACCACGGTCACGAGGAACGCAGTGCCAAACTGGTCGACATTGTGTGCCAACGCTTAAAAGTACCTTCTGACTGCCGCGATCTTGCCTATATGACAGCGCGTGATCATGGCAATGTAGGGCGCGCGCTAGAAATGCGACCAGCAACAATCGTTGACATGTTCATGCGTAATGATGCCTTCCGTAAACCTCAGCGCTTTATTGACATGTTGCGCGCAGCAGAATGCGATTGTTTCGGTCGCAGCGGTTTAGAACACATCGATTTTCCACAACCGGCGTTCTTAGAAGCAGCCTTGCATGCAGCGCAACAAGTCAACGGGGGTGAGATCGCGCGCCAGTGCGCAGATTATCCACAACGCATACCAGAAGCCATACGCGAAGCACGAATTTCTGCGGTGCAGCAATTTAAAAAGTAGACGATTTCTTCGCATTTGAAGCGTTTTCTGGAATAATCGGTAGGGATCGCCTACAATACTTTGTGCGCTGCACCAATTCATCTGCAGCAAGGAGCCATTATGAATCCTACCGATATATTTCCCGCCAATTCTAATCATCTGGGTAGTCACGCAAAATCCACTATCTACGTCAAAGAGTTATCTGAAAAGGATAGACACCGTATACTCCGGCATTTTCTTGCACTGGAGGAAAGTGATCGCTTATTGCGTTTTGGTACCTATTTACCAGATGTAATGGTCGAGAAATATGTGGAAGGGCTGGATTTTTCGCGCGACAAGGTATTTGGTGTGATGAGTCATCATTTCAGACTGGTCGGTGTTGGCCATCTCGCATTTGCTCCACGCAATGAAAAAGACGAAGCCACCGACAAAGATAGGGTCGCAGAATTTGGTGTTTCTGTTTCCAAAACAGCGCGCGGCAAAGGTGTTGGTGCCAAATTATTTGAACGCGGCGCGATCCACTGCCGTAACGCCGATGTGGACACACTCTACATGCATTGCCTGTCATCAAATCAAACCATGATCCATATCGCAAAAAAAGCCGGTATGGAAATTCATCGAGAATACGGTGAAGCAGATGCCTACTTAAAACTCTTGCCCGCAGACGCTGTAAGCGTGTTGCGTGAAGCAGTACAAGAGCAAGTTGCCGCCATTGATTACACCATCAAAGCCAATGCTCGCGCAGCAGTTAAATGGATCAGACATTTACCAGGGTTGAAGGAAAAATAGGTCTCGTAGGTAGGCGCAAGCCGTGCTGCTCTAAGGGGCGGACAACATTGGCGGATTGAATCTGCAGCACTGGATTGATGACCTCAACCTCAACCCGCGCCCAACACCGGTAACGCTGTTGTCTCTTTTATCTGTTGCAAAGCAAAGCTCGATTTCACATCCAGCACCGCTGGATGACGCAGCAAGGTTTCCATCATAAAACGCGAAAAATGATTCATGTCCTCGACATGCACACGCAACAAATAATCCATTTCACCCGTCATGGCATAACAGGCCACCACTTCCGGCCATTGCGCTACCGAAGCGGAAAAATCATCACGTGGCGAGCGTGATGCGCCCTTACCCGGGTGATCGCTGTGCTTCTCCAAACGTACGTTGACATAGGCCAACAAACCCAAACCAATCTTTGCGGGCTCCAACAAAGCGACGTATTTGCGTATCACGCCGCTTTCTTCGAGGCGCTTAATGCGACGCAGGCATGGCGATGGGGAAAGATTGATACGTTCAGCGACTTCCTGGTTCGTCAGTTGGCCGTCTGCTTGCAGAATAGCAAGAATTTTACGGTCGATTTTATCGAGCACAATCTCAGTCATAAAATGCCAATAAATAATAAATTAAAGCAATATTATTGCGCATTTTTAAAAATCTTTGGGTTATTTTGAAATTTTATGGCGCGTTTGTCGGACTATACTGATAGCTTGATCTACGTCAAATCGACGGTAATTAAACAGCATGGCGTAGCGAGTGATAATACTTTCCGGTCACAGCTTGAAGTTGATCCGAATGACGCAAACTCGATAATATTGACCTTAGTTGACACCTTCTTAGTTGACATCTTATAACGGAGACCAGCATGACATTCCAGACTTGGGAAAACCCAATGGGTACCGATGGCTTTGAGTTTATCGAATATGCCGCACCAGATCCAAAAGCACTCGGCGAATTGTTCGTCACGATGGGCTTTACCGCGATTGCTAAACATCGCACCAAGGATGTTACCTTGTACCGTCAAGGCAATGTCAACTTCATCATCAACGCTGAACCTGATTCTTTTGCACAAAAATTTGCGCGCAAGCACGGTCCATCCGTATGCGCATTTGCGTTCCGCGTTAAAGATGCAAACGCAGCCTACAAACGCGCTTTGGACTTAGGTGCATGGGGCTTTGATAATAAAACTGGCCCAATGGAATTGAATATTCCAGCAATCAAGGGTATCGGCGATTCTTTAATTTATTTCGTTGACCGCTGGCACGGTAAAGATGGCGCAGAAGCCGGTGCGATCGGCAATATCAGCATTTACGACGCCGACTTCGTGGCATTGCCAGGTGTCGCGTCTAACCCAGTCGGCAATGGGCTGACTTACATCGATCATCTGACACACAATGTACATCGTGGTCGCATGAAAGAATGGGCAGATTTCTATGAAACACTGTTCAACTTCCGTGAAATCCGTTACTTCGATATCGCTGGTAAACACACTGGCTTGAAATCGAAAGCGATGACTTCTCCATGCGGAAAAATTCGTATTCCTATCAATGAATCGTCTGACGACAAATCTCAGATCGCTGAATACCTTGATCTGTACCACGGTGAAGGCGTACAGCACATCGCGATGGGTACTGACAATGTCTACAAAACAGTCGGTGACATGAAGGCGGCTGGCGTGGTGTTCCAGGACACCATCGACACATACTACGATCTGGTTGATCGTCGTTTGCCAGGTCACGGTGAAAACCTCGAAGAACTGCGCAAACTGCGTATTCTGGTGGATGGTAAGAGCACAGAAACATCACGTGAATTGTTATTGCAAATTTTCACGACGACGGTGATTGGCCCAATCTTCTTTGAAATCATTCAACGTAAAGGCGATCAAGGTTTTGGTGAAGGTAACTTCCGCGCTTTGTTTGAATCGATCGAACTGGATCAAATTCGCCGCGGTGTATTGAAAGATGACAAGGCTCCTGCCTGATTATCCTGAAGCAAACGATTTGATATGAGACAACGACAAAAGGCTGACACTTCAATATGTCAGCCTTTTGTCCTTAGAAGAAAATATAAAATGGATACGACAACTCTAGATACCACCGTCTCGAACGCAGATTTTCTGGCCACTGTCGCCACCAAATCTGACGGGGCAGCATTACGCGGCGATTACGCACACGCGGATGAACACTACGTCGTTCAGCAAAACTGGGCAGCGTACACTGAAGAAGAACATGAACTCTGGCGCAAGCTGTATCAGCGTCAGATGAGTTTGCTTCCTGGTCGTGCTTGTGATGAATTTATTGAAGCACTGTTGCAAATGAATGCCGCCAACGGCATTCCGGAATTTGAAAAAACCTCCAAAGAACTGTATGAAGCAACGGGTTGGACTATCGTCGCTGTGCCTGGTTTGATCCCGGAACTGACATTCTTTGAGCATCTGGCGAATCGTCGCTTCCCAGTCACAGTCTGGCTGCGCAAACCAGAAGAATTCAATTACATCGTTGAACCTGATGTGTTCCACGATTTCTTTGGTCATGTCCCTATGCTATTCAATCCAGTGTTTGCCGATTACATGCAGTTGTATGGCAAAGGCGGTTTGAAAGCGATGAAATTGGGTGGGCTTGATCAACTCGCGCGCTTGTATTGGTACACCGTCGAATTTGGTCTGATCAATACCAAAGACGGGATGCGAATTTATGGGGCTGGTATTTTGTCTTCCGGCGGCGAAGTCGAATTCTGCCTGACACCCGGCACCACATCACGCCACATCCATCTGGACATCGAACGTTGTCTCAATACCCTATACAAAATCGACAGCTACCAAGAAACCTATTTTGTCATCGACAGCTTCCAGGAATTGTTTGATGGCACCGCGCCGGATTTCACACCCTACTACGACAAACTCAAACTGGGAGAAGCATTCCCTGCCAACAGTTTATTACCTAGCGAAGTAGAACTGTTGCCATAAGCTTTCTTTACCATACTCCTGGTTAGTATATAAAAAATATCCAGATATCACCTTGATATCTGGACATTTTTTTCGATTTTATGGGGGAGTATATTTAAAAAGTGCTGTTAAACTGATTACGGAATCACCGTCTGACGCCAATACACACCATCCTCTCGCACCATCAACCCATTAATGATCATTTCACGCCGCAAGGTCGCATAATCTTCATGAAAGCCCAAAAAGAAACGATTGATTTCCGGTTCAGAATATTTTTGCGCGACATCCAGCTGATTAACCAACCACTGCAAAATCACCAGACGCTTTTTCCGTTGCTCAGGAATTTTAAGCAAACGCCCGTTCTGCATAAACGTCTTTAACACACGCTGCGCTTCCGCTTCCGTTGATTGCAAATCTAAGGCACTTTGTTGCACATCCCAGACTCTTTCAAAACGTTCAATGCGGCTTGCTTGCATACGTTGTTGTGCCAGACGCAACCAGCTGGCTGATGCATAACCTGCCACCAAATCATTGCCAATCTGCGTCCATACAGAGGCATCCGGGTTCAGCCCCAAAGCACTGATGTAATCCTTACTCACCACCAAATATTGATAGCGATACGGCAGCAAATACTCCTGCGGATTTGCTTGTAACTGTGCGAGAGCCTCAGCGTAATTTGCAAACCAATGATTGGTATAACCGCTAACTTCTGCACCATGCCAGAAATCACCCATATCTGCGTTCGCAACCGAGTTACCACCCAAGACCTCGCGCGCATGTTCCCAGTGCTGAAAGCCACAATCCGCCGCTGCCAGATTCAGACAGTGGCGCAACTGCCATTGTCCAGGTATATCCCAACGCTGCTTGCGACTCAGAATAAGCGCACGTTTGCTGGCCGCATTGTTGCTACTTTCCAGCAGCTTAAGTAACAGCCGGGCACGAGTTTTGATTTCATTCGTCAAGGCATTCATTGCTGATCTCCCAAGCTCATAGCAAAGAGACAAAATGAGGCCGATAAAAATTCCGGATTTTTTTGACGTGTACGAGAGATAGGAAATGGTCGAAAGGTACAACAAGACATAAACATGACAGGCTCCGATTCGCTTATCGACGACCCGCTGACGTCAAACGAAAATGGCAATATCACATTCATAAAGTGAAAAAGCTGTGTGTTTAGCAGGGTGAGAGCCTCTTGAGCGGGCAGGCGCCCCTTTGCACCTGTGCGGCGATTGTAGGGGTGTTTATGTTAACTTGTCAACGATCAGATTACGGATATAGCAGGAACGGATATGACTGAATATGACTAATTATGACTAATAAACGGAGGGTTCACCTTCAGGCCGGGTCTTAAATCGCTTATGTGCCCAGAAATATTCTGATGGCGCTTTTAAAATTTCTTGCTCAATAAACGCATTCATCTGACGGGTGGCAGTGGTCATATCATCTTCGCCCGGATAATTATCCCAAGGCGTATGAAAGGTCACTTTCCAGCCGCGGTAATTGGGCAGCATGGTGGCAATCACCGGCACGATGTTGGCGCCGGTGCTGGCAGCCAGGCGTGGCATGGCGGTCAGCGTCGCGGCAGGGATGCCAAAGAAGGGAATAAATTCGGCGTTCTTCACACCAAAATCCATATCTGGCAACATGAAATAAGGCAATCCATCCTTGGTCATGGCACGAATGATAGGCTTAACGCCTTCGGCGCGGGAAAACAATTTAACCGGACGAAAACGTGAACGACCACGGCGCAATGCGCGATCAAATACCTTGTTACGCTGTTCGGTATAAATCGAACACAAAGACGATTCCAACATCACTGCAACGCCTGCGACATCCAGACAAACAAAATGCGGGCACATCAAAATGGTCGGTCCCGCATTGATCACATCCAAGGGCACCCGAGGTTCGATCTGAATCAGACGTTTTAATCGTGCCTCGGAACCCCACCACAAAATACCGCGTTCAAACACGCTACGCGCATACATCTGAAAATGTTGTTGAGCGATTTTTTCGCGTTCTGCCTCGCTCAGATGCGGCATGCATAAACGCAAATTGGTCAAAGCAATATGGCGGCGTTTTGGAATCAAGGTAAATAAAATACGACCAACTCCCTCACCTAAGCGTCCCAACACTGGCAGAGGCAGCCAGTGCAATAACCACATCAAAGCAAGCACCAGCCTCATGCTTGCTCCTGCGCTGTTGAAGCCTCGGGGCCGTCAACGCCTTCCGGTTTTTTATAACGGTTGTAACTCCAGAAATATTGGCCAGGCGATCGCGCAATCAGTTTTTCCATAGAGCGGTTAATCGCTTCCGCTTGTTGTGTTACGTCGTCGGCTAACTCTTCTTCAAATTTCACAAAACGTACTACGTAGCCTTTTCCATGCGGAAGACGTTCGGCATACGTCAGAATAATCGGTGCACCATTCATGCTGTGTAATTTGGCAGACAAGGTCATGGTGTAGGCTTTTTTACCGAAAAAATTTGCCCACACGCCCTCACCTTCTTGCGGTACCTGATCTGGCAACAAACCAATCGCCTCGCCTTTTTTTAATGCCTTAGCCATGATACGCACACCAGACAAATTGGCAGCCGCCAGCAAGAGATTGTCACGTGCGCGCGCGCCTTCGATCAAAGGCTTCAGTGCTGCCTTACGAGGTGGACGGTATAACACGGTCAGACGAGTACGGGCGGCGATCATTTGCGCCACAATTTCAAAGCAACCCAGATGCGGGGTTAATAAAATGACGCCTTTTTTCGCATCTAAGGCTTGTTGTAAGAGCTCCCAATTTTCCATTGTGGCAGTCGCCAAAACCCGTTCCGGTTTGGCGCACCAGATAAACGGCAGCTCTAACACGTTCTTACCAGCTTCGCGGATAGCATCGCCTAAATGTTCAGAAAAACCAGCGCGGGCAAGGTTTTCTTGCAGACGATGACGATAAGATCCTGACAACAAATAAACGATACGTCCCAGGATAGCGCCAATAAAATGCAGCACTGGCAGAGGGAAAATCGACAAAAATCGGAATAGAGTGACGAGCATGAGGCTGATCAAGAATTTAAGAAAAAATGAGGGGTATTCGACACAGCTTGAATAGAAGGCGTAAAATATCACACATTGGCAAGCTTTGGACGTTCTCATGAACCCTAAAAGCAAGCTACCGCCGAGTTAACAGACAACTTGCGAGGCGGTATACAAGTTCCGCTAAAGCGTCGCAGGTTCTCTTTCCGACTGCGGCACAATTTTTTACGGTCATTTTTTATAGGAGCCTGCGATGGCAAATGATTTCCTTTTTACCTCAGAATCCGTGTCCGAAGGACATCCGGACAAAGTCGCTGATCAGATCTCTGACGCGATTCTGGATGCGATTCTCGAACAAGATCCACGTTCCCGCGTTGCGGCTGAAACCCTGACCAACACTGGTCTGGTCGTTCTGGCTGGTGAAATCACCACCAATGCCCATGTTGATTACATCCAGGTAGCACGCGACACCATCAAACGGATTGGTTACGACAATACCGACTACGGCATCGATCACAAAGGTTGCGCCGTGTTGGTCGCATACGACAAACAATCGAATGACATCGCTCAGGGCGTAGATCGCGCCAGCGACGACTATCTGAATATCGGCGCTGGTGACCAGGGTCTGATGTTTGGTTATGCTTGCGATGAAACGCCAGAATTGATGCCAGCACCGATTTATTACGCACACCGTCTGGTCGAACGTCAGGCACAGTTGCGTAAAGATGGCCGCCTGCCATTCTTGCGCCCGGATGCAAAATCCCAGGTTACCATGCGCTATGTCGACGGTAAGCCGCACAGCATTGACACTGTCGTTCTGTCGACACAACATAGCCCTGATCAAAGCGAAACAGCGACCAAGATGAAGCAATCTTTCATCGATGCTGTGATCGAAGAAATCATCAAGCCAGTGTTACCGAAAGAATGGTTGCAAGATACCAAATATCTGATTAACCCGACTGGTCGCTTTGTCATCGGCGGTCCTCAAGGCGATTGCGGTTTAACTGGCCGTAAAATTATTGTCGACACCTACGGTGGCGCATGCCCACACGGCGGCGGCGCGTTCTCTGGTAAGGATCCTACGAAAGTTGATCGCTCTGCTGCTTACGCTGCACGTTACGTGGCAAAGAATATTGTCGCTGCCGGCATCGCCCGCCAATGCCAGATCCAAGTGGCATATGCAATTGGTGTCGCTCGTCCTATGAACGTGACCGTCTACACCGAGGGCACAGGCGTGATCCCTGACGAGCAAATCGCGGCATTGGTCAATGAGCACTTTGACTTGCGTCCACGCGGCATTATCCAGATGCTGGATCTGTTGCGTCCTATTTATTCCAAAACCGCCGCCTATGGTCACTTTGGTCGTGAAGAGCCAGATTTCACCTGGGAACGCACAGATAAAGCAGCCATCTTGCGTGCCGCTGCTGGCTTGAAATAATCGTTAGGAGTTGAAGTAAAGATGCAATGGAGTCCGTTGAAGAGTAGTTTCATTGCATCTTGCTGCAACCGAATTCGATTCATACATAAATCCAATGCCGCGCTATTAATGGCGGCTTTTTCTGGCTCGCTTTTTGCAGCTACCGCACCGGCAAAACCCACTGCGCCAGCACCCGTTGCCAAGCCCAAAACCGTCACTGACTGGTGTACACCTCTAGCAGCCCGTTTGCCTAAAATATCCGTCAGCGATTGCCGTAATTCCAAACTGCAACCCACCGGCACCAATTCGTTAAATGGTTTTCCATTGCTCGTCCGCGACCTGAACGCGGGTGAAAAGCACCCTCATGCCATCAAAGTTTTACTCATTGGTGGTATCCACGGCGACGAACAAACCGCCGCTGCCATTGTATTCAAATGGCTTGAAAACATGCAGAAAAGCAGTGATCAGGAGTTTCAATGGAAGGTCGCCCCTGTCATTAATCCCGATGGCTTGCTGGCGCCTAATCCACGTCGCATGAACGCACGTGGAGTCGATTTAAACCGCAACTTCCCTACGCCCGATTGGCAAAAAGAAGCGCCGGCTTATTGGTCCCGCGTCACCCGCAGCGACCCGCGTCGTTACCCTGGCAAAGCACCGATTTCTGAACCAGAAAGCCGTTGGGTCTATGACACCATAGAAAAATACAAACCCGATGTTGTGATCTCAGTACATGCCCCTTTTGGCGTGCTTGATTTTGACGGACCGACATCTCCGCCTAGCCGTTTTGGTCGATTAATCTACAACCGGGTTGGGGTCTATCCTGGTTCATTGGGTAATTACAGCGGCATTCACAAAGATATTCCCGTCGTGACGATAGAACTTCCGAATGCCAGCCAAATGCCCCCAGACGCTGAAGTACAACGCATCTGGCAAGACATGCAAAAATGGATACGCCAGAACATCGCGACACCAACGAAGACGGTCAAACGTCTTTAAACACGTTTATCACCAGATCTCGCTGCATGAAGGCAATGGCACTGATTGCCTAGCGATCTATCAGATTGCAGTCAAGATCCGTTCATTCCCTCAGCAGCTATTCTCGAACTTTTAGTAAAAATAGTTGATACATTAAGTTACTTAAAATTGAATTTAGTTCAATTTTTACCAATATAAATAAAATTAAATTTCAAATACTATCAAATATTAAAAATTTAAATTTATTCTTAGCGAAAAGCCACTGTTGTTTTGATACATTGCGACATACTAAATATTCCTTTGGTGCAATTTCTCTGATTAACTCACAGGCGTTATCAGCGATTCGGCATTGACATCAAATTTTCAATTTGAACATTGGCTCACACGGATTGCTGGTAATCCACATCAATAAGTTCATAGCTAAAAATTACCGGAGAACAATATGACGTCTTGCTTTCAAACGCAGCACTTGTTAAGAACCATCTCTTACGCAGTTTTTTTGCTCAGCACATCGCAGGCTTTTGCGGCAGAGCGCATCAATCTCGAAGACTTTGCGCCCCCAGACCTAGGCAAACAAAGAAGCGTTACGGCAACGCCACTCAGCACGCATCAATTATTGGGTTTATCCAGCGATGAGCTCAAACCAGTTCGCAGTCAACAGTATGCAAATGGTAAAGTCGTCACGCGTTTTCAGCAATACCATCAAGGTGTCGCCGTGTGGGGTGAGACTATTACTGAACACCAGATGCCAGGTCAATCGCAAACGAGTTTAACTGGCACGATACTCCGTAACGTTCAAAAGGATATTCCTAACGCCAAACCGCTCTATCAACCTGAACAAGCATTAAACTTTGCCAAAACACAGGCACAAACAAATAGTACCGAAAATGAGCAAACCCATTTGTATGTACGTCTCCACAATGATCAGACTGCACAATTAATTTATTTGGTTTCTTTTGTAGATACCTCGCGTCCTAACCAGCCTTCGCGACCACATTTCATTATCGATGCAAATACGGGGGCTGTTCTTCAAAAATGGGAAGGATTAACCCACGCAGAAACCGGAACCGGTCCCGGTGGCAACAGTAAAACCGGACAATATGAATATGGCAGCACACCTGGATTTGGCTTTCTCGATGTCATGGTCAACGGTGGTAATTGCAAACTCAGCAGCACCAATGTTGATACCTACAACATGAACAACAGTAGTTCAGGCACCGGCACGCTGCAAACTTTCACCTGCCCGCGCAATACCATCAAACCCGTCAATGGCGCCTATTCACCAATGAACGATGCCCATTACTTTGGTAATCAGGTATTCAATATGTATCAAACCTATCTTGGCGTACGCCCGCTCACACAGAAACTCAAAATGAAAGTGCACTACGGCGTTGCCTATGAAAATGCATTTTGGGATGGCAATAGTATGAACTTTGGTGATGGTGCATCAACCTTCTATCCTTTGACGGCGTTAGATGTTACCGGCCACGAGGTGAGCCACGGTTTTACAGAGCAAAATTCCGGATTGATTTATAGCGGAATGTCAGGCGGCATGAATGAAGCATTTTCAGACATGGCTGGCGAAGCGGTAGAGTACTTTGTTAAGGGCAAGAATGATTTTAAGGTAGGTACAGATATCTTCAAGGCGACCGGTGCTCTGCGCTATATGTACAACCCACCATTGGATGGTCGCTCAATAGACAATGCCAGCAAATATAACACCAACCTGGATGTTCATCTAACAAGCGGCGTATACAACAAGGCGTTTTATTTACTCGCAACGACTCCAGGTTGGAACACGCGTAAAGCCTTTGAAGTTATGGCTGATGCAAACCGCCTTTACTGGAGTAGCACCAGCACGTTTAATCAAGGTGCATGCGGCGTCGAAAAAGCAGCCACAAACCGTGGTTACAAAGTAACGGATGTCACTACGGCATTTAAAACTGTAGGCGTAAGCTGTGTTTCAGTACCATCAAAAATTTCGCTAACCAACGGCGTTGATGTTACCAATATAACTCTGGCACAAGGCGCAATTCAACTCTTCACGATTGACGTACCTGCAGGCACCAAAAAACTGAGTATCAAACGCTCTGGCGGCAGTGGTACAGAGATCTATGTCCGTGCAGATAGTACGCCAAGCACATCCAGTTACGATGCCAAATCTGCGGGCTCTGGCACAACTACCACACTCAGTATTTTGTCACCCAAGTCTGCGACTTATTACGTTTTACTCAATCCAACACAAGCAATCAGTGGCGTTTCTTTAGTCGCTACTTACTAGGCTTGCCACCAATTACTTTTAGTTTTAGTTTTAGAAAACTTCACTCGTTTTAAGAACTTTTAAGCATTTCTATTTCACTTTACTCTGACTCCCTGGAGAATCCGCTGCATTCATATGCAGCGGCTTTTTTTTGAAGTTTCGATTATGATTCATTGCCGTATAAAAAATGTGCTGTTGATGATGAACGATCATCGACTGCCTATCATTCATCGAGACAACATCGGAGAACCAATGAGACACCCATCCCAATACCTTGCCGCTTTTTATCTGTGCAGCGTTGCCAGCTTAAGCTTCGCGCAAAGCCAGGACCCATTTTTATGGCTGGAAGATGTCACCGGAGAAAAAGCCCTGGATTGGGTCAAACTGCGCAATCAGGAAACTCGCAGCAAGCTTGACAATGATGCAGGTTTTCTACAATTACGCGGTGATTTGCAAGTCATTCTCGACTCAAAAGACAGAATCCCTGGCATCACCAAAATGGGTAATGCTGTCTACAATTTCTGGACCGATGCCGAACATCCAAGAGGCGTATGGCGTAAAACGACCTTAGAAGAATATCGTAAAACTGAACCAAAATGGGAGACTGTCTTAGACATCGATGCGTTGGCAAAAACTGAAAAAGAAAATTGGGTTTTCAAAAATAGCCAATGCCGCGAACCAGCGTACGACCGCTGTTTGATTGAACTCTCGCGCGGCGGCGCCGATGCAGTGACCTTGCGTGAATTTGATCTGCAAAAAAAGCAATTCGTCAAAAACGGATTTAACTTGCCTGAAGCAAAAATGACCGTCGATTGGCGTGATCTGAACACTGTGTTTATCGCGACAGATTTTGGCAAAAACACGCTGACCGAATCAGGTTATCCGCGCCTGGTCAAAGAATGGAAGCGTGGGACACCACTGACCACAGCAAAACTGATTTTAGAGGGTAAAACCACCGACATGTCTGTAGCTGCCACAGATATTAATCATGCTGGTCAACACCACGAATTAGTTCAGAGACAAATTGATTTTTATAGTTCTGAACAATATTTGCGCGAACACGGAAAATTAAAAAAGCTCGCCGTACCTGCGCAATCTGATCTCGGATTTTTTGAAGATCAATTGCTGATCACGTTAAGAGAGGCATGGACATTATCAGGTAAAGTCTATCCGTCCGGTAGTGTGTTAGCTATCAACTTCGCTGCATTCCAAAAAGGCGACAGAAACTTTAATACTTTATTCGAACCCAGCGACAGCACTTCTTTCACGGGTATCACAGCGACTCGTCACTATCTACTCTTGCAAGCTTTGGACAATGTGAAGAGCAACCTCAAAGAATGGACGCTCAAAGATGGTAAATGGGTCATGCGCGAAGTGGCACTGCCAACTTTAGGTAGCGTCAACGTCACTCCGATGGACGCAGAAAAATCAGACGATTACTTGCTCAGCTATTCCGACTATTTAACACCTAGCGTTTATCTGTTGGCACAGGCCGGAAATGACCAGCGAACTATTTTAAAATCGGCACCAGCCTTTTTTGATGCCAGCCCTTATGAAACCGTGCAGCAATTTGCTACCTCAAGCGATGGCAGCAAGATTCCGTATTTTGTTATCAAGCGTAAAAATATTGCTTACGACGGCAACAACCCTACCCTTTTGTATGGCTATGGTGGATTTCAAATCTCGTTGACACCATCCTATTCCGGCGCTTTGGGCAAAGCCTGGCTGGAAAAAGGCGGCGTGTATGTGGTCGCCAATATTCGCGGTGGTGGCGAATTCGGTCCGCGCTGGCATCAGGCGGCACTCAAAGAAAACCGACAACGTGCCTATGATGATTTTGCGGCTGTCGCCAAAGATTTAATTAGTAGCAAAATTACCAGCCCACAACATCTGGGCGCAATGGGTGGTAGTAATGGCGGCTTGCTGGTGGGCGTCGCCCTGACCCAACATCCAGAACTCTTCAATGCCGTAGTAAGCCAGGTTCCCCTGTTGGATATGCAACGTTTTAACAAATTGCTCGCAGGTGCTTCCTGGATGGGAGAATATGGAAATCCCGACATTGCCGAAGAATGGGCTTACATTAAGGACTACTCTCCTTATCAAAATGTCAAAGCTGATACCACCTATCCTAACGTTCTTTTTATTACATCCACCAGGGATGATCGTGTACACCCTGGTCATGCGCGTAAAATGTCAGCGAAGATGCTAGAGCAAGGTCACAAGAACGTCTGGTATTTTGAAAATACTGAAGGCGGCCATGGTGGTGCAGCAAATAATACCCAACGTGCTGATATGAGCGCCATTACGTATACTTTCTTATGGAATATGCTGAAGTGGGATAATACCGCCTATATCGTGCATTAATCGTACATTCATCGTTCATTGAAATCCGCCATTTCAGGCGGATTACCTCTGACGATCCGTTATCCTCAAGGGGGTAACGGATTTTTTATTTAAGAATTGGCATGACACTGTTTCAACTATTGAGAGAATTCATCCGGCGTCACTGGCAACATTATTGTGCTGCTGGTGCTATGTTGCTGGCTGTTGCGGTCATGACAGTCTTAATTCCACGGCGTGTCGGTGCGGTAATTGATGGCATGGTGAATCATCAACTGGATCAGCACGGCTTACTGGAACAGCTCGCCTACTTACTGTTGATGGGCGTTGCTATTTACTTCCTACGGGTTGGCTGGCGCATGCAATTATTCACCGCGTCGTATCAGCTTGGCGCAGAATTAAGAACCCGCTTATATCAACGACTGAGTTTACAAGGACAAAGTTTTTTCCAACAACAACGCACCGGCGATTTAATGGCGTTGGGAACCAATGATGCTGATGCGATCGAATTGGCGTCAGGTGAAGCCGCGCTGGCTGGTTTTGATGGCTCGTTAACTTTTGCGCTGGTCATCGGCATGATGTTGCTCGGCGTTGATTGGCGACTGGCTTTGGTGGCGCTATTGCCCTTCCCTTTCATGGCCTGGGCTTTTAAACGTATTACTCATCATGTCCATGAAGCTTCACGTGATTCACTCGACCGTTTCAGCAAACTCAATGATCAAGTGCAAGAAACCCTGGCCGGGGTTCGCACTTTACGCGCTCTGGGTCTGGAACAACGCAGCGCCAGTCAATTTGCCGAATTGGCAGAAAACGCAGCCAGCGCAAGTTTGTCTGCCCAACGTTGGGAAGCCGCCTATGAACCGGCGGTCGGTATTACTTTGACCTCGGCTGGCGCATTAACGCTGGCAATGGGCGGCTATCTGGTATGGCAGGGTGAAATGAGCATCGGCATGCTGACCAGTTTTACCATGTATCTTGGACAGTTGATCTGGCCGATGTTTGCTGCTGGCTGGGTGTTATCCCTGTTAGAACGCGGCAAAGCAGCCTGGAACCGTTTAGAACCTGTGTTGAATATGGAATTATCGATAGAAGATCATGGCACAGTGACGCAAGCACCAAGCGGTGTCGTTAGCTTACAGCACATTCACTTTTCTTATCCCTCGCAATCACGCACTGCACTCGATGATGTTTCAGTATCGATTATCCCGGGCAAAACTTTGGGCATCGTCGGCCCGACTGGCGCAGGTAAATCCAGCATCATCAAATTATTATTACGCCAGATAGAAACGGCACAAGGTCAGGTCACCTGGGGTGAGCATGCGATCGCTGATTATCGGTTGCAGACCTTGCGTTCAGCAATCAACTGGGTCGCACAAGAACCATTTTTATTTTCCGCTTCCATTGCAGAAAATATTGCCCTTGCCAGACCAGGTGCGACGCGTGCTGAGATCATGCATGCAGCGAATCTGGCCTCTGTACACGATGACATCATTCGTTTCCCGCAAGGTTATGACACGCCCGTCGGTGAACGCGGCGTGACTTTATCCGGTGGGCAGCGCCAACGGGTTGCCATTGCCCGCGCACTACTCACCGATAGCCCGCTGTTGCTGCTTGACGATGCGCTATCTGCGGTTGATACAGAAACCGAAAGCCGCATACTTCAACATCTGAACACGCTACGTAAAGAACAAAGTAATCGTAGCGCTGTTATTGTCAGCCATCGCCTGAGTGCGGTTGCCAATGCAGATCATATTTTGGTCTTACGAGATGGAAAGATTACTGAACAAGGAACCCATGCAGAACTGCTGGCGGAAAAACATTGGTACGCCGCACAATGGCGCTATCAGCAATTGGAGGCCAGTTTAAATGCCGCGTGATCTTCATATTCCCGAACCAAAAACACCGCCATCAGAGAAGAAATTGGCGGTGCAATTATTGCTGGAATCAGCACGCCCGGAAAAATCGCAAGTCGCCTGGGGCATCCTTTTTTTATTGATTGCTGCTGGCTTAGAAGCAGTTGGCCCTTTGCTTGGTAAAGCCTTTATTGATCGCTATCTGTTACCGCATCAAGTGGATATGCAAGTTGTTGCTGGTTTGTTGTGTGCTTACGTGATCACAGGCTGGGGTGCTACCTGGCTACGCTATCTGCAATTAACCCGACTGGCTGGCGTTGCAATGCGCTCAGTGCGCCGTTTGCGTGAACGCGTGTATGGACATGTGTTACGCCTGCCGATGGCATTTTTTGATAAAGCCATGACCGGCCAATTAGTCAGCCGCGTCACTAACGATACTGAGGCTGTCAAAAATTTGTATGTACAGGTTTTGTTTGTAATGCTCGATAGTTCTATCGTCGTTATCGGCGCCTTAGCAGCAATGGCTTGGTTGGACTGGCGTTTGATGTTGATCGTGACTATGTTGATACCTGCCGTCGTGATCATCGTCTGGTTTTATCAACGCTGGAGCGCACCAGCCGTGAGCAAAGCACGACAATTGCGCAGTGAAATCAATGCGCAGGTGGCTGAAAGTATCAGTGGCATGAGCGCATTGCAAGCGAACAATGCGGAACAACGTTTTGGCGAACGGTTTACGACGACCAATCAATTACATTACCGCGCCAGATTGGATGAATTACGAGCAAATGCCTGGTTACTACGTCCGGCATTAGATTTTTTAAATTCGGTCTTGCTCGTCGTAGTGATTTACTGTTTTGGTCAGCGCAATTTTTCCGGCATCGAGGTCGGCATTTTGTATGCCTTTGTCAGCTATATTGCACGCGTAGTTGATCCATTGATTCAAATCACGTTGCAATTCGGCCAGATACAACAAGCAGTGGTTTCTGCGGCGCGGGTCAATACCTTGCTGCATGAACCACTTGCGCACTCCGCACCGACCAACGCGCTGATGGAATCTGGTGAGGTACATATTTCACACCTGACATTTGGCTATGCACCAACGCATCCGGTTTTGCATGACATCAATTTATTTATTCCTTCCGGCTCTTTTTTTGGCATCGTCGGCCATACCGGCAGTGGAAAATCCAGCTTAATGAGCTTACTGCTGCGCTTTTATACAGCACAGTCTGGCAGTATCACCATTGATGGGCGTAGTATTGCTGATTTTTCTGATGAACATTTCCGCGCCAGTGTAGGACTAGTCCCGCAAGAACCATTTTTGCTCGCCGCCAGTGCACGAGAAAACATCACCATGGGCAGAGACATCTGTGAAGCAGATGTAATTGAAGCAGCCAAAGCAGCGCATGTACACAACTTAATCCTGCAACTGGAACAAGGCTACGATACCCCATTAGGTGAAGGTGGTGCACGCTTATCTACTGGTCAAAAGCAATTGATCGCCATCGCGCGTGCACTGGCAGGCAAACCACGAATTTTATTTCTTGATGAAGCCACTTCACACATCGATAGTGAAACCGAACAAATTGTACAGATTGCCTTAAATGAGTTACGCCATCAAGTCACGATCATTGCCATCGCCCATAGACTGTCGACCATCCGCGACGCGGATTGCATCGTCGTGTTAAACCACGGCAAACTGGCAGAACGTGGCAAGCATCAGGAACTGATGCAAATTGATCAGGGCATTTATCAAAAACTGTATTTGCTGCAAACCCTGGAAGAATAAGGAAAACGAATGAAATTGATACTCGCCCTGGTGGCGCTAATCGGCTCTGTAATCATCGGCGCTCTTGCTTACGTATTTCTGATATTGGCACCTGATTTACCAGCACTTGATGCGATTACCGACTATCAACCCAAAATACCACTGCGTATCTATACCGCTGACAATGCTCTGATTGGTGAATTTGGTGAAGAACACCGCGATTTTGTGCCGATCAAAAACATTCCCGATGTAATGAAAAATGCGTTGCTTTCGATTGAAGACGCGCGCTTTTACGAACATCATGGCGTCGATTTCATTGGTGCCGGACGCGCACTTGTAGCAGATCTTGGTGGTGGTTTTCATCAAGGTGCATCCACTATTACGATGCAGGTAGCGCGTAATTTTTTCTTATCTCAAGAAAAGACAATAACACGTAAAATCAAAGAAATTTTACTCACCTTCAGAATCGAAGCTGCACTGAATAAAGATCAGATTTTAGAACTGTATATGAACCAGATTTATCTGGGACAGAGAACACATGGCTTTTCCAGTGCTGCGAAAACCTACTTCGGAAAACCGCTCGATCAAGTCACGCTTGCCGAGGCAGCGATGCTGGCGGGCATACCGCAAAATCCCGTACGCCATAATCCGGCGGTCAATTTTCAGCGTGCCAAGCAACGACAAATGCTCGTACTAAAAAGCATGCTCAATAAAGGCATGATTACCGAAGCGCAATTTGACGTAGCAAGTCACGAACGTCTGACCGTCACCGGCAAGCAAACGTATGATGCTCATGCTGACTATGTCGCTGAAATGGTGCGCCAGAACATCGTCGCTGAATATAAAGATGCCGCCTACACCTCTGGCATCAAAGTCTATACGACACTGCTCAAAGCTGATCAGGATGCCGCCTATGAAGCCGTGCGTAAAAACATTATGGATTACGACCAACGCCATGGCTATCGTGGTCCAGAAGCTTTTATTACCCTACCTACGGATGAAGACGAACGTGATGATGCGATCGATGAAGTACTCAAAAAACATCCGGCCAACGACAAACTGATTGCCGCAGTGGTAACCAATGCCAGCAGCAAGCTAGTGCAAGCTGAACTGGCCTCAGGCGAGAGCATAGAAATCAATGGCGACGGCTTACGCTTCGCGAACAACGCACTGCAAAGCAAAGCTAAATCAGATTTAAAAATCGTTCCGGGTGCCATTATCCGCGTTATTCAAGACGCCAAAATGCGCTGGAGCATCACGCAATTGCCAGAGGTCGAAGGAGCGTATGTATCACTGAATGCACAAACCGGCGCCTACCGTGCATTGGTTGGTGGTTTCGATTTCAATCGAAAAAAATTCAATCACGCGACCAGCGCCTGGCGTCAACCGGGCTCGAGCATTAAGCCTTTTATTTATTCTGCGGCACTGGAAAAGGGTTACTCTCCGGCGACGTTAATCAACGACATTCAACTATCATCCACGACGGAAGAATCCTTAAAATGGGATCCACGCAATGATGACGGAAAGTATGATGGTCCAATCTCCATGCGTGCCGCGTTGGCGCAATCCAAGAACGTCGTTTCTGTACGTATCTTAAAAAATATTGGCGTCAATACTGCACTGGAATGGTTACCGCATTTTGGATTCAGCAAAGAGAAGCATCCTAATAACCTCACTCTGGCGCTCGGTACCGGACAAGTCACACCGATCCAACTTGCCGCTGGTTATGCCGTGTTTGCGAATGGTGGTTATCAGATTACACCTTGGTTAATCAGCAAAGTCACCGATGCGCGTGGCAAGGTATTAAGTGAAACTAAAGCTCCTGCGATCGCACAGGATAGTGACCGTGTTATTGATAGCCGCAATGCGTTTATCACCGACAGTATGCTGCGAGAAGTGACTTTACGCGGTACTGGTGCTGCGGCTGATCAGAAGCTGGGGCGACGTGATCTGGCAGGTAAAACAGGAACCAGTAGCGAAGCAGTCGATGGCTGGTTTGCAGGCTATGCAGACAATATCGTTGCGGTGGCATGGATGGGCTACGATGATCCTAAATCACTCGGTGGACGTGAATTTGGTGCGACCCTAGCTTTGCCAATCTGGATCGACAGTATGCGCGTCAGCCTTGCAGGTAAGCCAGAAATGCAAAGAAGCGCGCCTGAAGGTGTCAGTAATGTCGAAGGCGATTGGATGTACACCGAATTTCTTAATGGCGCCGGAGTCAAAGGCGTGGATTTAGATGAAGCTAGTACTGCAATACCGGCTGCCTCGACCGGACAAACAGTGACACCATAATCAGCAAAAAAAAGCCCGCAGCGTTAATCTGCGGGCAAATATCCTGACCTTTGGAGGAGAAGCAGTAGGATGGCGTCATGATACTCAACAGGCATGACAAGAATATGACAATGCTATCAAGGCCTGATCTCAAACAATTTCCAAAATATAATTTACGAATTACGACCTGATTCCCCCTTTGTTCCCCGCCTTGGTTTAACCCGTCTGTTTGTACACTGTCCCCGATGAAACTACATTCAGGGCGAGCTATGCCAACCGGATACCGCAATTACCGCACCCTCCCTCAGGAACCCAAATTCCTTCATGGCACGCCGGGGAGTATCTATATTCTGCAAAACGATGGCTTACGTCCAGGCTTATACCGTATTGGCGCTACGCGTCGCTCTGGTGTTTCTAAAGCGATGGAATTTAATCGCGATATACAGAATATGCTACCGGGAAGCTATGAGTGTGTATTTGAACTGCATACCAAAGACTGTGGCGCTGCGTTAGACGCTATTACACAAAAATTTTCGTTGTACCGCCACGGCAATAAAAGTGTAGATTTTTATCAACTTGATCTCGAAGAAGCCAGCAATGCAATAGTTAGCATCATTGCTGACATCAATAACCTGGCAATAGAGAGAGTGAAATCCCGTCAACAAAATGCCCCGGAATTAATGCGCCATTTAATACCTGATTTAGAGCCAGCAAATAACCCGAGTTTCACCCGACCACCTCCAAGTTTTTTGCGAAAAGCATTTGAATGGGTGGCGAGTTAAGTGACTTAGTTTGAAGGTGGCAACAAAAAAAGGGAGAAAAATCTATGGACGATTTTTCTCCCTTTTTTGTTGTCACAAGACAGATTAGTTGAAGGGTATGCCCGCCTAAAAGTAATTAGATGTTTCCAAATGAAATATAAGGTAATAGCGTTTTTTCATCAACTTCCTGCCGTTACATTATTGACAATTAAAGAAATTAATTACATTATTTATTTGATTGTGATCATTGCAAAACTGAGCACGCGCTGTCTTCTGCCGCTAAATTCGGTTGAATTGCATTGATACGTCAAAAAGCTACCTGGAACAAAGCGTGAACCGACTCAATGCATTTCGTCAGAACTTGACGAGAAGGCTTACCTTTGTCTTGTTACTTCTGGGTTTCATCACTGCCCTGGTTTTTTCTCAACCCGCCGCTGCCTGTGGCCCCACGCCCGTTGGCGACCATTGCTCCGACGCCGGTCATCCTATCAATCTCATCACCGGTAATAAATTCCGCCGTGAAGTCGATTTACCGGCGCTTCCCGGTGAGCTCGGTCTGGAGATCGTGCGCTACTACAACAGCAGTGATGCCGTCGCTGGTCGCCCCGGATTGAATGGCCTGACCGGGCGTGGCTGGCGCCTTTCTTACGAATATTCTCTCAATCAAGGCAATCATCAGGTCGTGCTGCGTGAACCCGATGGCGTGACCCATAACTTTATGCAAGGCATCGTCGACCCCGAACGTTATCTGCCGCTCGATCCGGCATTGGGCTATCTCAGCTTCCGTGAGATACGCGGTGGGCGCGAATTTACCTGGCATAAAACCAATGGCTATCAAGTCCGCTTTAACCGCTTTGGTTGGACCGATGCTATTGATGCCCCTAGTGGTGCCCATCTGGGTTTGCTATATTCGCCCAACGGGCGTTTAATCAGTCTGACTGATCCCCAGGGACGCAGCCTCTACTTTAACTATCCCGATAAAGCCAGTGTGTGGCGCGATAACGCCTATGACGGCGTGGTGAGCATTGATAGTCCGGTCGGGCGTTTTGTGTATCACTACGGCAGCGAGCACATCAAGGTCGATAAAAGTTCCATTATTCCGGAGTGGCGCGTCGCCAATCTGATTCAGGTCGATTACCCCACCCACTATGACCCCGATCAACAACAGCATGCGTTTGCCAATCGTGGCGTCACCACCAGCAGTATCAACCGCCAGTACCATTACGAAGACAAACGCTTTCCATCCTTCTTAACCGGCATCAGCATGCACGGCAGTGGCAGCGATGGTCAGCAGATCGACCGCCGCATCGGCACCTACCAGTATGGCGAACGCGGACGCGGCATCCTGACTGTGTTAGGCGAGCCTGCCCGCTGGCAAGACGACAGTAAAGGCAAGACTGGCAGCACTAAAACCTTAGTCCCCGGCACTGGCATAGAACAACTCACCATCGATCGCAGCGACCCTAAGGTCATCGTCATCACCAACAGCCTGGGTCAGACCAGCCGCATCCGCTTTGCAGAGATTGGTGGTGAATACCGGATACTGGAACTACGCGGCTCCGGGTGCAGTACCTGTGGACTGAGCAATGTGCGCTATGAATACGATGACATGGGGCGCCGCCTGGCGATCCTGCGTCTGGATGACGAAGGCAAGGTGGTCGATGGTGAACGCACAAGCTATGACCCGCTGGGCAGAATTATCCGCATCACGCATGATACCTATCGCGACCATGCTGACCAAAAACAAAACAGCAAACAAAACGGCAAAGTACCCGAGAGCAAACTTATCAGCAGTCAACTCCTGCAACGCTTTGAATACGCCCCCGATTCCTACCAACCCAACCTCATCGCTCGCCCCAGCGTGGTCGCCGGTAAAGAACAACAAATCCGCATTCACTACAACAGTGCCGGACAACCTACAGACATCACCGAAACCGGCTACGAACCGCTGCACGCCCAGATGATCAGCCGCAGCACGACCTACCGCTACCAGCTCATCAACAGCATCAGTGTTCTGACAGAAATCGACGGTCCCTTAGCCAATGGCCCCAAGCATAGTCCGGAAGATTCCGATATCACAAAGCTGGTGTGGGATGCCAGGGGTAGTTACATCGTTCAGCGCATCGAACCCGGTAATCTGGTCGTCAGCTTATCGTACGACCAAGCGGGACGGATAAAAGAAAAAATATTCAACGACGGGTTCAGACAACGCCAGACACGTTTTGCCTACAGCCAGATCGCGACCGTCGCCCTCGAACCAGAAACGGTCAGTCAGACCGCCTGGCTGCTGAATGATGGCAAAATCGATACCGCATCACAAACCGGACTTCAGGATTGGCACGCCAGTTTTAATGCACTGGGTCAGCAGACCCGCATCACCGATCACGCCGGACGGATCAGCCACATCCTCTATGATGCCGAAGGTCGCCGGCTTGGCGTCGCCGATGCGCAAGATAATCGCTCTCTCAATACCTTAGACTCCGAAGGTAAAACAGTGCGATCGGCACTCTATCGCCCGGGATCAGACGACCATACGCCCTACCGTGCTGCGTACCAATGGTATGACGAGGCAGGCAGATTGACTCAACGCCTCTTGCCCGATGGTAGGCTCGATACCTGGCGCTATGGCGTCGATGGCACCCTACAAACGCATACCGATGGCGATGCTATCCGCACCCTACATCTGTCTGGCACCAATCAAAGTCTCTCCCTGCAACAAACGCCTGATGGCTGGTTGCGTGCCAGCATCTCTCCGCCGTTCAACACACAACAAGATAACAAAGAAGCACCAGCACCCCAACGCAAAGACGATTTCGGGCGCGTCATCTGGCAAGCACTGGCTGATCACGGCAATAAAACCGCCACATACGATGCTGCCAATCACCTCACCAGCATCACCAATGCGGACGGTAGCAGTGTGCATTACGTGTGGGATCATGCCGGACGCCTGCTGCAGAAACGCTATCTTGATGCCAAAGGCGCCTTACTAAGCAAAACCGATCTCAGCTACCAGGGACAAGTACTAAGCCGCGCGCTTGATCCTCAGCAAACGACAGATTACCGCTACGACGCGCTTGCACGACCCATCGCCGAACAAATAACACTACAAGGTCTGGCTACCCCATACACAACTACGACCCACTACGACAGTCATGGCCTCATCACTACCAGAATGCTGGCGGATAGTCGCGTCTTGCGCACCCATCGCACTGACATAGCGCACGGTGCCTCCACCGACCGCTTGCTGCTGCAAAGACCAGTCGTTGCCTGGATAGAAGATCAGATCGACCGCTTATTCGGTGAACGCGCTGCCCAATTAGCAGAAAAAATTCTGCCATCACAATCGACTGCCTCCGACATCACCATTGATCCCTTCAATGGTTTAAGTGCCTACACTGTCGGCAATGGCATTCAAACCAACAAAACCTTCGACCTGGCCGGACGTTTAACAACGCTACATATCGATCATATACAAGACTTGCAATACGATTACGGCGTTGGCCCTAGAATCACCGCTATCAAGACCGCGCCGACAAACAAATCATCGGCGCTCATTAAAACTGATTATCAATATCAAGGCTTTGGTCGCCTGCAACCAGCCATGCCAATGCAGTCGGATGTCAAAGACCGCAATGCTGAAACTGACAACACCACAAACAACGCTACAAACACCACCACCCACTACGACCAACTCGGTCGCACCACCGACGATGGCAGCTACCGCTACACCTACACCCCAGCGGGCCAGATCGAGCACGTCTACGACCAAAAAAACAAGCTCGTCGCCACCTATCGCTACAACAGCCTGCAACAACGCATCAGCAAAACCACGCAGGGTAAAATAACTTACTTCTTGTGGCAGCAACACCAACTCGTCGCCGAGATCGATGCAGACGGCAAAATCAACACCCAGTACCTGTATTTCAACGAAGGCCAGACCAGCACGCCAATAGCGAAACTCGATGCCGATGCTACCTACTTCATCCACACCGATCACCGTACCGCCCCCATCGCCATGACCGATGCCAACCAACAGATCGTCTGGAAAGCCAACATCAGCGAATGGGGACGCGTCACGTTTGATCGGAATGAAAGTACAAATAAAAAACAATCACTTGAACACAAACAAGTCACCTTAAATATTCGCCTACCCGGTCAATACTACGATGCCGAAACCGGCCTGCACGACAACTGGCACCGCACCTACAACCCAGACACAGGCCGCTACCTCACCCCCGACCCCATCGGCTACCGCGATGGTCCTGATGCATACCTCTACGCACAGGGCGATCCACTAAATAAGATCGATCCGACGGGCTTGTATCAAAGCGATATTCATTACTACATGACGTTCTTCTTAGCGATGGCAGCGGGTGTTAGTTTTGAAGATGCGAGAACCATTGCGTTAGCGGCCCAATATGTTGACGATAATCCTATTACCCGGCCATTGGACTCATCGACGTGGTATACCAAAGTCGGATCCATTTTTGTTAATCAAGAGCGACTTCGCGATTATCATTTTGTGCTCTCGGATGTCAACGGCAAAACTATAGATTATTACAATAACAGCGATTTGAGCCAACCGGGCGTTTCGCCTTCGCCTCAATTAAGCAATTTATTGAACGCTTCTCTCAATGCCCCCACAACTTGCGGGCGATTGCAATTTTTTGGTGAATACTTGCATGCCTTTGAAGACACTTTTAGTCATCGTAACAAAGACAACAAACCCTACGATGCAGAAAAATTCGATATGGGAATTGGCCATGGATTTGATTTAAGCAATCCCGACTACACTTATGATGACGCGAATGGCTGGAACATGCGTTCAGCACGTACCTTAGCCATGGAAGAGCAAGTGTTTAATGCACTACTTGCTAAGTATGGTGATCCGGCTGCGGCAAAAAATTGGCATGACATTCAAGCTGTGGTGACTAAGTTTAATGCGATTCAAGAGAGCGAAGAAAGTGAGGGTGCCATAAAGTTTCAGAAAAAGTTTGAGTTGCTCGATCAAAAACTTTCAGAGTGGGGATATCAGGCAACAAATACTGATGGCTCGAAACGGGCAATTGATTTATTCAAGGACGATCAATATAACAAAGACAATGGCGAAACCAATCGCATTAAAAATCTCTGCGACAAAGACGGAAAACGTCTGAAGCAAGAGGATTATCCCGGTACCATTTTACCAACCACGGAGTGCCAGAAATGAAAAATTCACACAGACGATTTGTATTGTTATGGAGTCTAGCGAATACAACTCTCGCCCAAGAATGTATTCCTATTGAAAAATGGAAAAATTCGCAATCAATGATTTCTGCACAGAAAATCACTCAGGCAGGGCAATATTGTTTAACACATGATTTTACAGCTCCGCGATTTTATATTTTTGCGGAAGGAGGAGAAAAGACTGCACATGAACCAGAAATCTTAAAAATCCAGGCATCAAATGTTTTTATCGATTTACATGGCTTTACTTTATATGCCGATAATATGGGTATGGGTGGCGTCAGTTCAGGTTATTGGAAAGACACCATAGCCAATCAAAACATCACCATTCGCAATGGCACACTTAAGAGTCGAACTCGACAAGGAATAGACTTTAACAGACCTAATGGAAGCATCTTTACGGATTTTTATTACTCCGTCGGTGGTGTGACTAAAGAAGAGCTACTTGAAAGTCAAAAAAATAACTTACGTGAGACTTTGGGAATCCTCCCAAAGAGCGCAGATGCCTATCAAAAAACTGAGCATCTAGTTGAGCGCATGAAAATAGAGTCAAAATTAGTTGGCATAGGCATGAAAGGCGCATCGAACATCATCCGCAACAGCACCATAGAAATCACCAACGGTCACGCGGCAATTTACCTGTTTGGTCCAAACCAATTAATAGAAAACAACATCATCATATTCAAAGGCAAGGCCGCAGTAGAAAGCGCCGCAGCAATTAAACTCCATCAGGCCGACGGCACGATCATTCGCAACAACGACATCATTATTGAAAGCAAATGGGATGACGCGCCAAAGGCAGCGATTTCACTCATTGATAGCAAAGATGTTGTCATTGAAAATAACCGTATTTATGGCATCGATATTTTAGTAAAAAACTGGGATGAAAAAAGCAGCAGCATAGAAAAAAATAATGAGTTCCGATCCATGTTCCGTCGGCCATTAGCGATTGGTGAGCCTGGGGTACATTGAATGCACAAGGCCATCCGCTTAATAAGATTGATCCATCGGGCTTGTATCAAAGCGATATTCATTACTATATGACGTTCTTTTTAGCGATGGCAGCGGGTGTTAGTTATGAAGACGCGAGGACGATTGCATTGGCGACCCAGTACGTGGACAATAATCCACTGACCCAACCCATTGACGTGGATCAATACGGCAATGAGCAATACATTAAATCCATCTTCGACAACCAGCAACGCCTGAAGGATTACCACTTCACCCTGTCCGACAGCAGTACAGGAAAAACTGCCGATGCCTATAAAAACAGTACTGTCGCCAACCCGGATAGCCCACAATTACAGAATTTGTTGGCGGCCTCAAATAAAGTGCCAACAAGTTGCGGACAATTACAGTTTTTCGGCGAATATTTACACGCCTTTGAAGACACCTTCAGTCATCGCAATCCTGACAACATCCCCTTTGATGCCGTCTGGACAGCACCGATCCTGGGAACCCAGTTTGGCATAGGACATGGTTTGTACGACTCAAACCCGGACTATACATGGGATGTTCAGAATGGTTGTGGGGTGGCGGGGTGCTACAACTGGAACAATAATGCAGCGCGAACATTGGAAATGGAAAAAGAAGTGTTTGAGAAACTCAAAGCCTATGGAGACCCTGGTAAAGCGCAGGACTGGAAGGACGTGCAAAAGGTTGCTGAGGCGTTTAATGCGATTCAGGAGCGTGAGAAGGATAGTAAGAATTTTGAAGAAAAATTTAAAAAACTCAATCAAACTCTTGCAGCCTGGGGCTATCAGGCAATGAAGACTGACGGCTCGAAACGGGCGATTGATTTGTTCACGGATGATCAATACAAAGAAAGTTTAGGCGAAACCAAACGCAATCAAAACCTCTGCGACAAAGACGGCAAACGCCTGAAACAAGACGATTACCCCGGAACCATTTTACCAACTACGGAGTGCACGAAATGAAGCCCTATAGCCTGTTCTTCACCCTGTTATTGCTCAGCGACTGGAATGTCGCCCATGCCGGAGAATCATGCCAGGCGCTCGAACTAACCGACCTGAAGAGCAGTATCTGGTTAGCCGCCAAGGATATTGTTCGACCTGGACAATATTGCCTGACGCAGGATATCCATATGCCACGCAGACATGCTGAGGTATTTGCCATAGGAGAAAGATCTTCTCCGTATAACGGAATTCTGGAAATCCAGGCATCCCATGTCGATATCGATTTGCGCGGTTTCACGATGGATGCGGACGCCTGGGGTTTGAGTGGCATCGCCCCCTCATATTCGGAGAATACACAAAAGAACATCACGATTCACAATGGCAGAATCCGGAGCCGGACCCGGTCGGGGATCTTGTTGGATAAACCTAAGGGTAGTTTACTTTCCGATTTCAAGCCGAAGTACAAAACACCGGGTTATGCTGAAGACGAATTTGAAAAAATGCTGAAGAGCCTGCCGGCATCTGCGAGCGCCTATGAAAATACGGGACACAGGATAGAAAACCTGAAAATAGAAGCGGTTCTTCGCGGTTATGAAGGCTGCAATATCTGTGAGGCCATCGGCATGAAAGGCGCATCGAACATCATCCGCAACAGCACCATAGAAATCACCGATGGTCATGCCGCCATCTATTTATTTGGCCCGAACCAGTTGATTGAAAACAACATCATCATCTTCAAAGGCAAAGCTGCTGTTGAAAGTGCGGCAGCCATCAAACTGCATCAGGCCGACGGCACAATCATCCGCAACAACGACATCATTATTGAAAGCATGGGCGATGAGGCTCCCAAGGCGGCGATCTCGCTGATTGACAGCAAAGACGTTGTCATCGAAAACAACCGTATTTACGGCATCAACACGCTAGTAAAAGACTGGGACGAAAAAAGCAGCAGCATAGAAAAAAATAATGAGTTCCGCTCCATGTTTCGCAGACCGTTGACGATCGGTGAGCCAGGGGTGCATTGAGCGTGCATAGCTACACCCCCGCCGGACAACTCGAAACCGGCTACGATCAGCAGCAACACCCAATCGCCAACCCGGACAGCCCACAATTGCAGAATTTATTAGCGGTCTCAAAAAATGCGCCAACAGGTTGCGGACAATTGCAGTTTTTTGGCGAATATTTACACGCCTTTGAAGACACCTTCAGTCATCGCAATCCTGACAACATCCCCTTTGATGCCGTCTGGACAGCACCGGTCCTGGGAACCCAGTTTGGCATAGGACATGGTTTGTACGACTCGAACCCAGACTATACATGGGATGTTCAGATGGGCTGTGGAGTGGCGGGGTGCTACAACTGGAACAATAATGCAGCGCGAACATTAGAAATGGAAAGCGAAGTGTTTGAGAAACTCAAAGCCTATGGAGACCCTGGTAAAGCGCAGGACTGGAAGGATGTGCAAAAGGTTACTGAGGCGTTTAATGCGATTCAGGAGCGTGAGAAGGATGGGACGGACTTTAAAGATAAGTTTGATTTACTAAACAAAGCGCTCTCATTTTGGAAAATTCAGGTTGTTAATGAAGACAAGTCGATACGTGCCATCGATTTGTCGATTAGCGATAAGAAGAATCTTGGCAAAGACCGTTATGACAGAACCCAGGCCGAAGAAAACCGTAACAAATACCTATGCGACAAGGATGGAAAGCGTCTGAAACAGGATGATTATCCTGGAACAATTTTACCAACAACGGAGTGTCCGAAATGAAGCTTCATAATACTGTTTTCGTCATAAGCATGATATTGTTTTTGAATACGGCAAATGCACAAAATAACTGCCGTCCATTAGAAAAAGTCATGCGTGGATATACACCGGTTACTGTACCGGACATCACTCAGCCAGGAGAGTATTGTCTGACACATGATATCAAGGTGCCACGGATGTATGTCTTCAGTGAAGGAGGAGAAAGAAGTGCGACAGGCAGTGTGATGTTAGACATTCGTACATCGGATGTGGTGCTTGATTTGCATGGTTTTGTGATGAGTGCGGAGGTTTTGGGAATGCCAGGGATACGTGTTTGGGGCGACAAAGAAGTGCCGAGTCGTATAACGATCCGTCATGGATCAATCAAAAGTCGAACTGATTCGGCAATTTTACTGAATGCACCTGAGGCTAGTCTGCTTTCTGACTTTAAGGCAATGTATGATTCACCACAAACGATAGGAATGGCAGAAAATGAGTTTCAAAAATTTTTAAAAAAATTACCGCCATCCGCGAGTGCCTATCAAAAAACAGAAAACGTCGTTGAGCGTCTTTATATAGAGTCGGGTAGCACTATAGCTAATTACAGCGGTTTTTTCCGCAAAGCCATCGGCATGGACGGCGCTGCCAACATCATCCGCAACAGCACCATAGAAATCACCGATGGTCATGCCGCCATCTATTTATTTGGCCCGAACCAATTGATTGAAAACAACATCATCATCTTCAAAGGCAAAGCTGCTGTTGAAAGTGCGGCAGCCATCAAACTGCATCAGGCCGACCGCACAATCATTCGCAACAACGACATCATTATAGAAAGCATGGGCGATGAAGCTCCCAAGGCGGCGATCTCGCTGATTGACAGCAAAGACGTTGTCATCGAAAACAACCGCATTTACGGCATCAACACGCTAGTCAAAAACTGGGACGACAAAAGTAACAGCATAGAAAAAAATAATGAGTTCCGTTCCCTGTTTCGCAGACCGTTGACGATCGGTGAACCAGGAGTGCATTGAGTGGGTCGCTACATCGTCGGTGACGACAGCAAAACCGTGCAAGGCCACACCACGTACTTCTTGTGGCAGCAAAATCAGCTCGTCGCCGAAATCAACGCCGATGGCAAGATTAGCACCCAATACCTGTATTTCAACGAAGGCCAGACCAGCACGCCAATAGCGAAACTCGATGCCGATGCTACCTACTTCATCCACACCGATCACCGCGCCGCCCCCATCGCCATGACCGATGCCAACCAACACATCGTCTGGAAAGCCAACATCAGCGAATGGGGACGCGTCACGTTTGATCAGAATGAAAGTACAAATAAAAAACAATCACGTGAACACAAACAAGTCACCTTAAATATTCGCCTACCAGGCCAATACTACGACGCCGAAACCGGCCTGCACGACAACTGGCACCGCACCTACAACCCAGGCACAGGCCGCTACCTCACCCCCGACCCCATCGGCTACCGCGATGGTCCTGATGCATACCTCTACGCACAGGGCGATCCACTAAATAAGATCGATCCATCGGGCTTGTATCAAAGCGATATTCATTACTACATGACGTTCTTCTTAGCCGTTGCTGCGGGCATGGACGTTGGCGATACTCGTGTTGTGGCGTTAGCAGCTCAATATGTGGACGACAATCCTCTTACTGAACCAATGAATCTAAAAAGCGGTTTAGACGACGCTCATAGAGCGCGCCTCTTGTCTTATCACTTTACGATGGTACCTTCAACCGTTGATCCAAAAACAGGTTTGATCAAAGGTGGCGTCGATGATTATGGCACGCCGAGTGATAATGCCGATTTCAACAATCCTCAAAATACTCAACTCGATCGCCTTTACTCAGTGGTATCTAAGGTCAATGGCGAAACTAACTTGAGCAACAATGCATGCACCAAGCTCCAATTTATGGGGGAATATTTACATGCATTTGAAGATACCTTTGCACATAGGGATTCAAACAACCACCCATTTGCATTGGATATAGGTATAGGTCATGGAGGATATGGAAGCAATCCAGACTACACCTATAACCATCTTGTTCCGCTGCCGTTTCCGGGAGGATTGAATTGGAATCACAATGAAGAAAGAACTCTGGAAGCGGAAAAGGAAGTATTTGAGAAGTTAAAAAGTTTTGGTGATTCAAGTAAAACGAAAAATATCGTTGATATCGAACAAACCCTCAAAGACTTTAATGCGATACCAGAAAACGAAGGGGATGGATTTGATCCGAAAAATCCTTCGACAAGTAAGAAAATAGCTTTATTGCAGTCAATTTTGCAAGGTTGGAGCGATCTAAATCCTAGACTAAAGGACATAAATTTATCGAAGCCCGATTCACCTAATTTTATTGGGTATGATGAAAATAAAGGCGCTGAGAATCGAAACCGAAACCTTTGTAACAAAGATGGTAGTACCTTAAACCAAAAAATGTACGAGGGTACTATTTTGCCAACTTGTGCAAATTGAGAAGTCTCATGTTCAAAAAAATTATTTCGTCACTAATTTATTTAAGCTTATTTGGTGCATTCAATTCGCACGCTGAAGAATGCCAATCAATAACACAATTGGAAAACAGTCGTACCAATACCGGGTCTATCTACACCTCAGGTAAGCACTGCTTGGATTATGACATTTTGCAAAAACGAGTATTTGATATTCATGCAGGAAGCTTTAAAAGCTTGGCGGGAAATTCGTTATTAGAAATTCGGTATCCAGCTCAATACGTCGATTATGCAGCGAACAAAGCGGAAAAAACTTGGATGAAGCCAACTGTTAATCCACCAATAACGGATAGTACAGTTTTTCAAATTGATCTACGAGGATATACTCTTTCGGCTGAAGCTGAAAATATGGTTGGTATTGAAAATTGGTCTGGAGGATTAAAGGTTTCAGTTAAGAACGGATATATAAATGTACCAGGCAATCGTGACCCAAATTATGGAATATCTTTACGAGGAGAAAGCGATCCAAAGATGATACCAAAAAATGAAAATAAAAATTCTCTGAAAAAAAGTAAGCCATGCTGGCCATCAACCACAAATTGCGAAGATATTTCGTTCTATGAAGATTACGATAAAAATAAAGAGCACTATAGGAGTAGTGATTATTTAGTTGAAAGCGTCAATATCAAAGCCGGTTGGCGGGGCGTCATCATGGGTGGAGCTGGAAACGTCATCAGAAATAGTACGATCGACGTTGACGGACACACGGCGATTTACATGTATGGTCCAGGTAGCATTATTGAAAACAATACCATCATTATTCATGGTCAAGGTGAAGCCAAAGAATACGATGCGGCGATTAAATTAAGAGATGCAGATGGCGCTGTTGTTCGCAATAACAAAATTATTTATAAAGGATTTTGGTTTGGAAAAGCACCAGCGGCGATCAATCTGCTTGATTCTTCTGATGTGAACATATCTGAAAATATTGTTGAAAATTTTAAACAGTTAGTCAGATCAAACGGTGAGAGTCATTTTATAGAGAGTGGAAATGTAATCAAATAATTTTCTGACGCATGTAGATATCAATGAGGAAAATTAGCGTTCATTAGATCAGACTTGGAAGAGTGGTTACCGCGATGGCCCGGATGCATACCTCTACGCACAGGGCGATCCATTGAATAAGATTGATCCATCGGGCTTGTATCAAGAAGATATGCACTACTACATGGTCTTCTTTCTTGCTTTGGCATCGGGCATGGATTACACCACTGCAAAAATTACAGCCTTGGCTTCGCAGTACGTGGACAATAACCCGATTACGCGTCCGGTAGACGATGAGACAATGGCAAAACTTCTTGAGTCTCCGCTCAAAAATCAACAACAATTGAAGTGGTATCACTTTACGTTGTCGGATGATAATGGGCATACGATAAAGAAATTTGATAATAGTGATGTCGGGATTGTGAATAGTAATCTCAGCCCACAATTAAAAAATCTCTCGAACGCAGTGTCAATTGGTAACCCTAGCCAACCGTGCGCTAAATATCAATTCCTGGGTGAATTTTTACACTCTTATGCAGATACGTTTAGTCATCGAGATGGTATGAACAGGCCAATTGATGCATTGACGATGGGGCTAGGTGTTGGGCATGGATTATCAGGCGAACAACCAGATTACACCTATAACGGCGACCCCAATTACACTGGCACCGATCCCATCGTCATTGCAAAAGTATGGAATGTGCGCGAAGAAAGAAGCTTCGCAGCTGAAAGAGCTATTTTGGGAAAATTAAAAGATTTCAGTACGTCGAGTGCAGTTTCTCCCGATGAGATCGACGTCATTCTGAAAACGTTTAATGCGATTCGTGAGCATGGGGAAGATTCTCCGTATAAGAAAAAGCTGTTGCAAGAGACACTAAATAACTGGATTGGAGAAAAGAAGCTTAATTTGACAAATGCTGACGGGACAAGAGTGGAAAAAATTGAGTTAGTCGCTACGGATACATCAATTGCGAAGGACGCCTATATTTTAAAGGATGCTAAAAAAAATAGAGACCAATTTCTTGGTGATTTAAAAGGACAAGAAGACAAATATCCAGGCGTTTGTTTACCAGGGAGCACAGTATGCAAAGAAGTAAAGCTATAAGTCTATTCGCGGTTGTTATATGTGCAGCTATCAGCGGCTGTAGCGGCTTATCTGAACAAACTTATACTCATGAGGCATGGGCAGAAAGCCAGCATCCAGCAAGCGATAAAATCACTTTACCTGAAGGATGTAAAGCAGTTAAATACGATGGAGGTTACGTCCCTATTATAACCACGGTTGATTTTACTGGTAAAAATTGTGTGGTGCACGATTTTATCCAGCGGCAACGTTATCATGCGCATGATAGTGATCGCAGTAATCAAGGCAATCCAGGTGGCGAAGGTGTCATAAGTTTTTACAGAATTAACAATGCTGATTTAGACCTGCGTAATCACCTAATTTCAAGCGCTCCATTTGACGATGCCGTAGGCATTACAACCATGTATATGGCTGGAAATACGCCGATAAATCTGCGAATTCACAATGGAACTGTGATCACACCCGGCACATTTGGCGTAGGTATCACGCTTGCATCAATATTAAATTTTGAGTACCTGCTCAAACAAAATCTCGAAGACAAGCACTTCGACGATCTTAGTGTTTCCAGCTATAAATCAACCCGCTACACTGCAGAAAACCTCCACATTCAATCCGGCGGTCGCGGCATTATTATGTCTGGTGCGGATAACGTTGTTCGCAATAACGTGATTGAGGTTGATGGCAAAGTAGCAGTTTATTTGTACGGCCCACGTCCTATTATCGAGGGTAATACATTCATCATCAAACTCAGTGACAAAGACAAAGCGACACTCCCTGCAGCTTTAAAACTACGAGACGCCGATGGCGCCATTATTCGCAATAACCGCTTTATCGTGCAATCGTCAGGCTTCACTAAGAATAAAGCTGAAGCGGCAATCAATCTGCTAAGTTCAAACAACGTGTTGATCGAAAATAACATCGTTGAAAATACGAGTACCTTGCTTCGTAAGGATGAAGTGAGTAACGCGACTGAACGTGGGAATCAGATGAAATAACTAAGATACATACCTCTACGCACAAGGCGATCCACTCAACCGAATGGATCCGACGGGGTTGTATCAGATCGATATGCATTATTACATGGTGTTTTTTCTGGCATTGACCTCAGGACTTGATACACAAGTTGCCCGTAACATTGCGCTAGCGTCACAATACATAGACGATAATCCGTTAACTACTCCTGTCAACACGAATGTGAATGGTGAGGTCGATGTTTATGCCAGCATAACGACCAATCAAACGCGATTGCAGTATTATCATTTTATGGCGGATACATTGGATAACAAAGCAAACATCCACACTATCATGAAAGGAAATCAACTTAATAATCTTTACAACGCCTACCTCAACGCTCCAAGCAGTTGTGCTAAGCAGAGTTTTTTTGGAGAAACTTTACATGCGTTGGCCGATACCTACAGTCATGCAAAAACAGACGATACGCCTTATCGCGGAGTCGATCTTGGTTTGGGCATCGGTCATGGTCTGAACGATTCCGATCCCGACTATACCTTTAATCACTGGGGTTATAGTGTTTTTGTCAATAAGCTGTTTCCCGGCAGTCAACCGAACGCCAATAATGGTGGCACTTATTGGGGTACCAATGCCGGTCGCACCTTGAGTGCAAAGCAAGCGATGTTCGACCAGTTTACTCAGCAGACGACCTGGAGTCGCAGTAGTGATCATGATTTCTTGAGTGTGTTGGAAACGCTGATCGAGTTTAATAAAACTGGCGAGAGCGAACAATATGATTTTTCTTGGGACGATCAGGGTAATCAGACAAGAACTAAACATGCAGAGGTGAATCACGATAATGTTGACTCGATCAATGCCGCGTTCAGTAAAAAATTAGATATTCTGGATGCGGCATTAGAGGAGATGGGAATTAATGTGAATATGAAAGACCCTGCTTGGGCTTATAACGAATCGCTCGCTGCCGATAATCGTACCAAAGCGCTTGGCAGTTTAAGTTGCGATGAAAAAAACGATGCTGGCGAATTTAAATATGCAGGAACGATTCTGCCGTCCAAAGCCTGTCCTCGTCCTCCTAACCCTTGAGAATATCTATGAAAAGACGACAATTTATTTTTGCAGGTAGCGCTGGTGCGATCAGCTTGCTCGGTAGCAGTGCGAGTCAGGCAAGCAACGTTGGACAAGCGATGACGGACGCCGTTTTACGCCTGAATCCTGCGATACAGCCAGAGGAGCGCGATGAAAAGCGAATATATACGGCGATCAATACGCCTGATGCCTTATGGCAAACGAACGTGTGTGGAGTGACTGTTCCTACAATGCCCAATGAGCCGAAACAACAAACGGCAGTGAGGGCATATTTAAGTCAGTTAGCCACCCAAAATAGGGTGCCAGTGTTATTTGATCCAGCCGTACGCAGAGACGTACAAGCAACCTCCAAGCAAGGTTTTTATCTCTATTTTAATACGCTATATCTATTTTTACGCTTGTCCGATATTCGACCGAAAAATTTGATTTCGTATACTGGAAAATATATGGACTGTGGTAGCCGAGAAGAGTACATGTCAGGTCCTATACCTCGAAATGCTATGTCAATCGACTATCGGAAGTTCGCGTTAATTCAGGGCGATAAAGTGAGTTACCCAACTCATAAATTAGAAATTCCACGAACAACTGACGGCGGAATATTACCAGGGCAAGCTTACCTGAAATCACTTAC
This sequence comes from Undibacterium sp. SXout11W, assembly GCA_049339905.1. GTDB lineage: Bacteria > Pseudomonadota > Gammaproteobacteria > Burkholderiales > Burkholderiaceae_D > Undibacterium. The sequence continues at coordinate 38,145 of JBMPPG010000008.1, read as the reverse complement.
CGAAGCTGATGTATGGCCAGCTACTGATAGGAAAATGTCTAAAAGCTCGATAGATCAAACCCTTTATTATGATCTTCCATTACGCCCAATCCGGTTTCGTTTGGAGTTGCCACCAATGATCATTCAGGGAATCGAAGTGCCTTTGCCGACATGCTTCTTTGAGCCATTTGACCATCTCAATAATAAATTTGTTGATTCTTGAATGAGGGTATTAATCCAACTGCATTACGATACTGAAAATCGCCTTTTGATTACCTTCCCGGTGGCAGAGCGTATCCCAGAAGAAGTGCTAAATGATATTCGCGAGCACGGAGGCAATTTGCGTCTGAAGTTCCGGGTGCAATCGGATGGCGTATTGTTTGGCTGGGATATTGAACGAGCAGGTCGCAATTTATCTGTCCATTCTAATCCCGGTGGCGATTTCAAAGAGGCTCACATCAGTGGAGGAAAAGTCGTTGAAAAAGGCTGGTACATCGATAAAAAAACCGGGCAAAAAATCGAGACTGATTATTGATGCGAGGGCGCTATCGAACATCATTTCAACTCGGACGAGATGAAATGCTTAACGAACATGGCTACTTTCTGCCACGTTCGCCAGATAAATGATATTGATTAAATCACGCAACCTGCGCCATCGTCGGCAAAGCACGCAAAGCACTAAAACCAACTTCCAGATCAGCTAACAAGTCTTCGACTGCTTCCAGACCAACGTGCAAGCGCAGCATTGGTGCAACCCATTTTTCTGAGTTGATGGTACGATAATTTGACGGGCATGTTGGCAAAATCAGGCTCTCGTAACCACCCCAGCTAAAACCGATACCGAACAAGCGCGTACGGTCAATCAATTCCGCCACCTGCTGCTTCGTCACATCACGATGGAAAACTGCACCCATTAAACCACATGCATATTCGGGGCGGAAATCACGTTTCCATAATTCGTGCCCTGCTGTGCCTTCCATTGGTGGGTACAATACTTCGGCAACTTCTGGTTGTGATTGCAACCACCGTGCAACGACTTTTGCGCTTTCGCGATGTACTGCCAGGCGTGCTGCCATGGTACGCAAACCACGCAAAGCGAGAGCTGCATCATCACCGCCTATCGACATACCTAATTGTTTGTAGGTGTCGCGCACACGATGTTGCAAAGCCTCATTTGTCAAAATCGCGCCCATTAATGCATCCGAATGACCGACGATGTATTTTGTAGCAGCGTGGATAGAGACATCGATACCTAGTTCAAACGATGCCCACCCAATTGGTGTCGCCCATGTGCTATCTGAAACCACGACGGCACCACCAGCATGAGCAACGGCTGCGATAGCTGGAATATCTTGCACTTCAAATGTCAAAGAACCAGGAGACTCCACAAAAACAACTTTGGTATTTGGCTGCATCAGTGCGGAGATTCCTGCACCAATCAAAGGATCATAGTAGGTCGTCGATATGCCGTTTTGTTTCAACAGCCCTTCACAAAATTGGCGTGTCGGATCATAAGTAGTATCGACCATCAGCAAATGGTCGCCAGGCTTCAATAAGGCCAACAGGGTCGTTGTAATTGCGGAGAGACCTGAAGGTGTCAACATGCATGCTGCAGCGCCTTCTGCTGCGCATAGAGCCTGTTCCAGCGCCATGGTCGTTTCGGTGGCGTGACGCGCATACACGCGGCGTGTGCCATTGGCTTCTTGTAAGGCGGCACAATCAGGGAACAACATGGTCGATGCACGAACCAGCGGCGGATTCACCGGTCCGTGATGGTCTTTGCCTTTACGGCCGGCATGGGTCAGACGGGTCGCGGTTTGCAGATGGGATTCGTGCTTGCTCATGATTGCTCCAAGTACATAGTTATTCTGAATTTGAGGCTTAGCAAATAGTGCTAAACATACCGGACTCCATCGTAACAATCATGAGCAGAAATTTTTTACTAAATACTTTATAAAAATGTGGTATTTTTAGAAAAATTTTCTAATATAGTGAAATCATGGATAAAAAAGATCTAGAAATTCTCCACTTTCTACAAAAAGATGCATCAATTGCATTATCGGATCTGGCACAAGCGGTGCATTTATCAGTGACGCCCTGTTGGCGACGTTTGCAGAAACTGCAAGATGAAGGTGTGATTCGTCAGCAGGTAGTTCTCTGCGACCCGGTCAAACTCAATCTCGGGCTTACCGTCATGGTTACACTCAAAGCTGCGCAACATAATGAGAAATGGATGCAGAAATTTATCGGCGGCGTCAAAGACATTCCGGAAATTGTCGAGATTTTACGCATGAGCGGTGATATTGATTACCTGCTCAAAGTCCACGTGCCTGACATGGCAGGTTTTGATCAGGTGTATAAAAAACTGGTGAAGGTCGCTGACTTGCAGGATGTCAGTTCCAGTTTTGTCATGGAAGTAATTAAAAGTACCACCGCATTGCCGCTCGATTACGCGATTCTGAAACAAGCACGTGGAAGTTGATTGCCAACTTCCACGCCGTCGGTATGATTTTATCAGCCGCGGAAACGGTAATGTTCTTGCGTGAACAAATCAATCCCACATTGCAGATTTTCTATCCAATCCAGAAATGCATGAATCGCTTCTTTACCAACAAAATAGCGCCCATGCTGCGGCACCATCATTTCTATATCCATCTCTCTGACCATGTTCGCCCATAAACGGCAGACTTTATTGGACACCATGTAACGCTTGTGGAAGCCACTCATGGTATGGAGTTCCTGGAAAAAATCTTCTTTGGTACGCATGGGCTTCTGGATGTCGTTTGCATCCACCATCGATGCGCCCATATCTCCTGAAAATAAGATTTTGGATTTGCTATCGTAAAATTGAAAATTACCTTCCGCATGCAAAAAATGTGCAGGTACGGCATGTATCGTTGTATCACGCAAACGTATCGGCATACCTTCATCGGGGATACCAATAATACGGCCATCAGCGCGATTCAGATTACAAAAATGTGGCACAAAACGTGACCACAATTTGGATACATACAGATTGCATTCTGTACTGAATAACCATTTATCCAACGCGCCGATAATGTCAGGATCCTGATGCGATGCAAACAAATACTTCAACTGCTGCTTAGGCAAATACTTGTGCATCGCCAACACTAGAGAGTTATACGTCAAATGCCCCGAAGGATCAATCAATGCACCTTCACCATCAGAGACAATGAGAAATTGATTGGCCTGAACAGCATGATCACCGGCATCTTTCACCAGATCATTAAACATCACGCAGATGTGTTTGCCGTCGTTAAAAAGTTCTATCGCCAATTTATCTCCCGTCTTCGATGTCGTCCAAAATATGACAACCGATTGTAGTCAGTACAGGAGTAATAATCTTGATACAGATCAAAACGTTAGCTCAGATAATAAAATAGGTGTACACAAACAAAAAACCCACTCTCTTTAAAAAGTGGGTTCGGAGATGAAACGAGAAAGCGCGATGGACAACGACAAACCACAACAAATTTAAAAAACACCCTGAACAGCGATTGATAAGAGCTTGTTGTCACCAAAAAATGGGTACGGGTAAGTCGATTTGTCTTTAGAAACGTCGTATTGAATTTTGAGCGCCATATTTTTACGTACATCCCAACGTAACGAAAATATTTGTGTATCCCGTCCCTCTATCGGCTGTGCCACAGTGCGGTAGCGTGAATAGGTGTACATCGGCGTAAATCCTTTGTAGTTATAGCCAACACCGACCAGTGCGTATTTATAGACATTATTCAAGCCTTGTGTCTGATCAACCTGAGAAAAATGATCTATCTCCGTTTTAATCAACCAGCTCTTATAATCCATATTGGCGGACAAGCCCATGATCGTGGTCGACGCATCATTCACTGGCGTGCTCTGGCCGAGAACAGGATCATTGATAATCTCGGTTTCTTTATGATGCATGAGCATCGCGCGTACATCAAAGATACCGTTATTCACAGAAATTGATCCACCCAAAATCCCTTTCCAGGCATCACTGGTGGGGACTGAGTTGTTGTAGATATTCGAATAGTAAGGATCTCTTCCCTGGGTGTAATTTCCCGTCCAGACGGATACAGTGGTTGCCCAATCTGAGTCTCCTAACTGTGTGCGATAACTAACATTCGCACCGTTGTATGAATAGACAGGCCAGCCATACACGTCCGGTGCTGGTCTTACCCATGGATACGCATAACCAATGTACAAATAATCGCTGTAATAGTACAAAGGAATACGGAAACGTCCGGCCTGGAAAGTCCAGTTAGAGTCCGCAGATGGCTGCCATGTCAAATATGCCCAATCCACCGTTGGCTTAGAGCCCTGGTTAGGATTTTGTGAGCGCGCAACGACTTGTACAGTTGCGGATAGCGTCTGGCTAAATTCTTTTTTCAGTTGCAAGCCAACCAGGGATTCCTGATCAAACTGCCATCCTTTCGACTTTTCATAGACACCGGTATATTCCCAATTTTGAATAGTGCAAGGGCAATTGTATTTTTGGTAGGTCCATGGCGCTGAGCTTCCCTGTGCTGAGCCGCTCATAACCTTTGCTCCAGTCAAATTATAAAATCCGGTGAGCTTCCATGTTCCTTCGTCATCGAGATCAATCGCAGAAGCAAAGGCTGGAACCAGCATCAAAGTAAATAAAATCTTCTTCATTGCATATCTCCTAAAAGGTGAGTCAGTGATGTCGTTCAAGGAACGATAGCGACTACTTTTACCGTGTCATCCACAGAGGACTTGTCGATATATCCCATGGCGTTGGGAGTAGCACTGACAAACTTTTTAACTTCGGCATCGGTTTTAAATTCTTTGGGTGCTTTGGCTTTGCCCGTAAATAAAAGCTTTGACCAGATGGCTTGCACCTGCGCCGCATCTTTATCTAAGACTTTTTTGTAAAATTCTGCCCTGGCCGGAGAGTTCTCAGCCAATTCCACCGGAGCGAAGAGTGTGGAACCGCCAAGATAGAATTGCGCGACTTGCGCCAGATACATTTTGGTCGCAGGATTATCTTTATTTACAATCACGACAAGTTCAGCGTTTGCTGACATTGTGGCAAAAGAAAAAGATAACACTGGAATTAAGCAATAGAGTCTCAACTTCATTACCATTCCTCCAAAGTGAGCTGCGAAACGCAAGCACCTCTTTGCGAACACCCGCTATCACAGCAGACAGATTCCCCAAGATCGGTTGATCCAAAGGTCCAAGATGTTCCGGTCTGATCGCAAAACTACATACAATCAGACTAAATGCTAATAAAACAATTTCTACAACCTGAAAATCGTCATTCCGGTCAGTACTTCACTGCTTATCCCTGTAAGAGGATGTAACACCATATTAGCCATAAGCGCAGGGAAGTAATAGGCTTATTTCAGTTGCGACCAAGAAAACAACAGCAAAAATGCTGGGATAAACAGCTGCTGAAAGAGTACGAAATAAAAATAAAAACGGATAGAAAAACCTCTCTATCCGTGAAAAAATCTGTCTGAAATCTTCGTATCTGAAGATCAAATTGTAGACAATTACACTAAACGTTCCCAGATCGCAGTGGTTGCGGCAGCTTGATTAAGCGAATAAAAATGCAATCCAGGCGCACCACCTTGTAACAATCGTTCACACATACTGGTCACAACATCGAGTCCGAACGCTTTAATAGATGCATTATCATCGCCATAACTATTGAGTTTGAGTCTTATCCAGCGAGGAATCTCTGCACCACACATTTCCGAGAAACGTTGTAGCTGGCTACTATTGGTAATTGGCATAATTCCAGCAACGATCGGTGCAGTTACACCCAATTTTTGCGCTTCTTCAACAAAACGGAAATATGCATCAGCGTTATAAAAATACTGGGTGATTGCGGCATCGGCACCCGCATTTATTTTGCGAACAAAATTGCTGAGATCATCTTGTGGCGAACGCGCCTGAGGGTGCATTTCTGGATAAGCGGCGACTTCAATATGAAACCAGTTACCCGTTTCTGCACGAATAAATTCAACCAATTCAGCTGCATAGCGAAACTCACCGCCCATCCCATAACCACTCGGCAAATCGCCACGCAAAGCCACTAAGCGACGAATATCATGCGCTTGGTACTCGCGCAAAATGGTCCGGATTGATTCACGTGTTCCACCAACGCAAGACAAATGTGGCGCAGCATCAAAACCTTCACGACGGATTTCGACGACGGTATCTAAAGTCCCCTGCTGTGTTGTGCCTCCAGCGCCAAAAGTTACTGAAAAATATTTAGGATTCAGCGTCGCTAATTTGGCACGGGTAACACGTAACTTCTCTGTTCCCTCAACCGTTTTCGGGGGGAAAAATTCTATACTGAAATTATGCGGTTTCATTATTTTTGCAAAATAAGTGTCGAAAGTGTCCAGGAAATCACGCTATACAACAACGCACCGCCAACCGCCGCCCAAAACCCAGCAACATGGAAACCGTCCACCAAACTGGCGACAGCCCAAAACAACAGACCATTAATCACAAAGATAAATAAGCCCATCGTTAATAGCGTGGCGGGTAAGGTCAACAACACCAGTACCGGACGCAATACCGCATTGACCAAACCCAGAACCACTGCCACTAACAAAGCAGTTCCAAAACTATCAATCGACACAGAATGCATCAGATATGGGATCGCCAATAAGGCAAGGGCATTAATTAACCAGGTTGCTAGCAAACGCATGAACACTCCAGACGTAAATGAGAAATAAAAAACTCCTCGTCACGCCAGGTGAAACGAGGAGTTATGTTACTTAGTAACGGTAATGTTCAGGCTTGTATGGGCCTTCTTTCGTCACACCAATATAAGCAGCTTGCTCATCGGTCAAAACACTCAATTGCGCGTTGAGTGTCTTTAACTGCAGACGAGCAACTTTTTCATCCAGATGCTTCGGCAAAGTGTATACGCCAACTGGATATTTATCGTTGTTCAAAAATAACTCAATTTGTGCAATGGTCTGATTAGCAAATGAAGAACTCATCACATACGACGGATGGCCAGTACCACATCCCAAGTTCACCAGACGACCTTCGGCAAGCAAAATAATGCGCTTACCATCTGGAAAAATGACGTGATCAACTTGTGGTTTGATGTTTTCCCATGTGTATTTTTTCAGGGATGCAACGTCGATTTCATTGTCGAAGTGACCGATATTGCAAACGATCGCCTGGTTCTTCATCTTCACCATATGCGCGTGGCTGATGACGTGATAATTACCCGTTGTCGTCACAAAAATATCGCCAAATTCAGCAGCGTATTCCATCGTCACCACGCGGTAACCTTCCATCGCCGCTTGCAATGCGCAGATAGGGTCGATTTCTGTGACCCATACTTGTGCTGACAAAGCACGCATCGCTTGTGCACAACCTTTGCCGACGTCACCATAGCCTGCGATAACAGCGACTTTACCGGCGATCATCACGTCAGTCGCACGCTTAATACCATCAACCAGCGACTCACGGCAGCCGTACAGGTTATCGAACTTCGATTTTGTCACTGAATCATTGACGTTAATCGCCGGGAAAGCGAGTTTGCCTTCTTTGTGCATTTGGTACAAACGATGCACGCCAGTGGTGGTTTCTTCTGTTACGCCTTTGATTGCAGCGAGACGTTTAGAATACCAATCTGGCTCATTTTTCAAATGGGATTTGATCGCATTAAACAGGCAGATTTCTTCTTCTGACCCTGGATTATCGAGTACAGAAATATCTTTTTCAGCGCGAGTACCGAGATGCAGCAACAGTGTCGCGTCGCCGCCGTCATCGAGAATCATGTTGGAGTAGCCACCGTCGGTCCATTCAAAAATACGGTGTGTGAATTCCCAGTACTCATCCAGGTTTTCGCCTTTGAATGCAAATACTGGCGTGCCGCCTGCAGCGATTGCAGCTGCGGCGTGATCTTGTGTCGAGTAAATATTGCATGAAGCCCAACGAACTTGTGCACCCAATGCATTGAGTGTTTCGATCAGTACGGCAGTCTGGATCGTCATGTGCAAAGAGCCAGTGATGCGCGCACCTTTTAAAGGTTGGCTTGCAGCAAACTCCTCGCGAATTGCCATCAGTCCTGGCATTTCTGTCTCAGCAATTTGAATTTCTTTACGACCCCAGCTGGCGAGACTAATATCGGCAACGAGGTAATCTTGATGGGATGTTTGGGTAGTCATGATGGTGGCGTTCTCACGCCCTCCTTTCAATTGAAAAAAGTAACGTGAGCGCAGTTGTGGCAAGCGAAACCGGAAATATTCTCATTCCTCACATCAAAATTGATAAAAAGAAACCAAAACACCCGACAAACGCCTTTGACTCCAAGCCTGGCGAGAAAGTGATTCTCGTCGCAACGCTCCTTGGAAGGCTTGAAGTATAGCGCAGCTTCTGCATTTTTGCATGCCTCTGATGTGAGCCCCTCAACGATGTTTTAATCAACGTCAACAATTGCGTTCATTCACCATTAAAAGCATGAAGACCTTCAATTGCATTTTGTCATTACAAATAGAAAAAGACAGCGTCATGATTAAATCTCGATTCAGTAGTTACCTCTTAGATAAAAAAATACCTGACTCCTGGTCAGGTATTTTGATCTGTGAGAAAGAATTCTCAGGTGAAATTAATGCCCGTCGAAATTACATACAGTAAACAAAGGCAAACCACTGTCCTTGATGATTTTAGAACCGCCTAATTCTGGCAAGTCGACGATCACTGCGCCTTCAACCACGGTAGCACCCAAACGCTCAAGTAATTTTTTACCTGCCATCATCGTGCCACCAGTTGCGATCAGATCATCGATCAACACCACGCGATCCCCCGCTTTGCAAGCATCGGCATGCAGTTCAACAGTCGCACTACCGTATTCAAGTTCGTATTGCTCAGAAACGGTATGGAAAGGTAATTTGCCTTTTTTACGAATCGGCACAAAACCCAGATTTAATTCATAAGCCAAGACCGAACCGATAATAAAACCACGCGCGTCCAAACCAGCAACCACATCGATTTTTTCATCCATATAACGATGTACAAACATATCGATCAAGACGCGAAACACCTTAGGGTTTTGCAGCAAAGGTGTGATATCGCGGAACATCACACCTTCTTGAGGCCAATTTGGCACGGTGCGGATATGTTGTTTAATGTATTCGGATGGATTTAACATCGCCAGATGTCCTTCAATTTTAAAAATAACCCGCTATTTTAACAGCCGCGTCTCTGCTCTAGCGACTGCTTCTGATGTACCACGCAAAACTATTACATCGCCAACCTGCAACATGAGAGAATTTGTTAACTCAACCCGATTCTTGCCGCGCCGGATTGCCTGTACATCCACTTCCAGTTCAGACAAGCGCAATTCGGGCAATAGTTTTCCTACGAACTGAGATTTATTGCTCAAAACGACAGTATGCAAGCGAATTTGCATATGTTCCGGACTATCAGTTGCATCACTAATACCGTGAAAGAAACCTCGTAACGATTCGTAGCGCGCATCACGTGCGGCCTGTACCCGATGCACCACGCGCCGCAAAGGTACTCCAAGTAGGACCAGGGCATGAGAAGCCAACATCAGACTTCCCTCCATGAGCTCTGGCACCACCTCGGTCGCGCCGGCAGCTTTGAGTTTATCCAGATCGCTATCGTCGTGGCTACGAACGATGACTGGCAAACCAGGATTTAACTCTGTGACAAAGTGCAATATTTTCAAAGCAGACGCGGTACTTGTATAAGTAACGACCAGAGCGGCGGCACGGTTAATCCCTGCAGCCATCAGGCTCTCACGCCGCGCGGCATCACCGTAAGACACGTTGTCACCAGCAGTTTGCGCCTCCTGCACCCGATCAGGATCCAGATCCAAGGCATGGTAGTCAATTTTTTCTTCCGTCAGCAAACGCGCCAAACTTTGGCCGCTACGTCCAAAACCCGCAATGATCACGTGCTTTTTGGCAGTCATCGTCCGTGCTGCGATCTGCGTCAGGGCAAGAGATTGCATCATCCACTCATTGGCAGAGAACTTCATCACGATCGCGTCCGATTTCGCCAAAATAAACGGTGATGCAAGCATGGACAAAACCATCGCCGCCAGAATAATTTGCATTAAATTAGGATCAATCAAATGCAAATTACCAGTTTGATTTAATAGAACAAAACCAAATTCACCGGCTTGCGCTAAGGCCAGACCTGTACGTAATGAGACGCTTGTTGAGTTACCAAAAATCTTTGCTAATCCCGTGATTAATACTAACTTAAGCAATATAGGCACGATAAACAGCAATAGCACCATCCAGATATTACTGATCACTAGTCCTAAATTAAGCATCATGCCTATCGTGATGAAGAACAGCCCCAGCAGCACATCGCGAAATGGTTTGATATCTTCTTCCACCTGGTGCCGGTATTCGGTCTCGGAAATCAACATACCTGCAACAAAAGCACCAAGCGCCATGGATAAACCCGCTTTATCAGTAAGCCACGCTGCGCCCAAGGTCACAAACAGCAGATTGAGCATGAATAATTCTTGCGAGCGCCGTTTAACTACAATTTTGAACCAGGTGCGCATCAGCTTTTGACCAACGAACAACAAGATCAACAAAGCTAATACCGCCTTAGCACCAGCCCAACCCAATGTCTGCAAAATATCACCAGAATGCGATGCCAGTGCTGGCACCAGAATCAGCAAAGGCACGACCGCCAGATCTTGAAATAATAGAACACTGATAATTTGGCGCCCATGCAAACTTTCTAATTCCAAGCGTTCTGTGAGCATTTTGGACACAATAGCAGTAGAAGACATTGCCAGCGCACCACCTAAGGCAAATGACGCCTCCCAACTGATCTGAAAAAACTGTGGCAACCAGGCTGACGCCGCCCATGCCGCCACCATACTGACGACGACTGTCACAAATACTTGCGCTAAACCAAGCCCAAATACCGCTCTTCGCATTGCCATGAGCTTTGCCAAAGAAAATTCCAGACCAATGGAAAACATCAGAAAAACCACGCCAAACTCAGCTAACTCATGAGTAACGACACCATCTTCTGCTACTTTCAGACCAAACGGCCCAATTAAAATACCAACGGTCAAATAGCCCAGGATGGGTGGTAATTGCAACATGCGAAATGCCACCACACCGAGCACGGCGGCAGCTAACAGAGCTAAAGTAATATCGAGAGCGTTCATAACTGACATTATTGCCCATTTACGTGAATCAACTGTCGTTTTCCTATGATAAATTTACACTTAATTTGAACTCTCATCGTGCTAAAAATACACCTCAGGTACTGGGTTTTCCCCTCATGTAATAATTCCGTTACATCTGGCAAAGTTTTTGCTTTCTCGATTTCGTTTATACTGTGGGAATGAACGATTTCAATGCATCCCACCAAAAAGACGCGCTAACTCGACCTGAAGTGCTCATCAACGATGCTGCACGACGTGCAGTTGAATTAGCATCCGAAACTTTGCAAATTGAAGCAGATGCTTTAATTGCTTTGCAGGCGCGACTTCAAAACGAAGATGCCGCGGGTTTCGCACATGCCGTGGGCATGCTGCTTTCGTGCAAAGGACGAGTCGTCGTCTCCGGCATTGGTAAATCAGGCCATATTGCACGCAAAATCGCGGCAACCTTTGCTTCAACTGGAACGCCTTCGTTCTTTGTCCACCCTGCCGAAGCTGCACACGGCGACTTGGGGATGATTACTTCGCAAGACGTTTTTATTGCTATTTCCTATTCGGGTGAAGCAGCCGAGTTGATGTCGATTCTCCCCATCATCAAACGTTTAGGTGTAAAGCTTATTTCATTAACTGGTAATCCTACGTCGAGTTTAGGCAAAATCGCTGACGTGCATTTAAGTTTGCAGGTCGACAAAGAAGCCTGCCCGTTGAACCTTGCACCAACCGCAAGTACCACCGTCACCTTGGCCTTGGGCGATGCGCTCGCCGTTGCAGTATTGGATGCGCGTGGATTCCGTGAGGAAGATTTTGCCCGGTCACATCCAGGCGGTGCGCTGGGTCGACGCTTGCTGACTTATGTCAAAGACGTCATGCGTACCGGTGATGCTATTCCAAGTGTTACCCCGGACACTAAACTGACATCGGCTTTATTGGAAATCACTAAAAAAGGCATGGCGATGACCGCCGTGATTGATTCAGAACATAATATAGTTGGCGTATTCACCGATGGCGATTTACGTCGCATGATGGAAGGCGTGTGTGATTTCACTCAAATCAGCATTGGCGATGTCATGCATACCAATCCGCGCAGCATCCGTGCCGACCAGTTAGCTGTAGAGGCAGTCGAAGTTATGGAAACTCATCGCATCAACCAATTATTGGTCACAGACGAACAAGGCAAATTAGTCGGTGCCTTGCATATCCATGACCTGACCAGAGCGAAGGTGATTTAATGAGCGACACGATTCAAAAAGCAGCACGGATTAAACTAATGATATTTGATGTTGATGGTATTCTGACTGACGGCAGCCTGCATTTTGGCTCTGATGGCGAAGCGTTAAAAACGTTCAACGTGCTTGACGGTCAAGGGATTCGTTTATTGCAAAACGCTGGCATAGCAACAGCGATCATTAGTGCGCGTAGTTCGGCGATCGTTTTAAAACGCGCGTCGGATCTTGGAATCACGCATGTGCGTCAAGGTATTCATGACAAAAAATCGGCTTTTATGGAATTGCTCGCAGAGCTCAATCTTGCTGGCAACGAATGTGGATTTATTGGGGACGACGTCATTGACCTGCCAGTATTGAGCAGAGTCGGTTTAGCAATCAGCGTTCCCAACGGACACGCTGAAGTACGCTCTCGAGTCGACTACGTCACGAACGCAATGGGAGGCAAAGGTGCTGTCCGAGAGGCGTGTGATTTTATTTTAAAAGCACAAAACAAATACGACCTGGCTTTATCCGAATATCTGGCATGAAACCACAGATTACTATAGATCGGGCACGTATCTGGATAGCCGTCGCTGCGCTAGGTCTTATTGCGCTTGGAAGCTTCTGGGCTGAAAGTGCATTTCGTCAACGCGGAGAAGATGACGCGCGGAAATCGTCGTTAAGACTTGAACCCGATTACTATGTCGAGCATTTCAACTTCATACGCTTATCCAATACCAGCAAAGCAAATTACCACTTAACAGGTGATCGATTAATTCATTTACCGCGCACCGACCAGTATGAAATTTCTCATCCCCATATTAATAGCTTCGACAATACCCGTATGCCAGTCACCATCATCGCTGAGCGCGCTGTGGTCGATCAAAAGTCTGAAGTCGTCACGCCTAAACGTGAACACGATATTGTGCACTTGTATGACAAAGTCAGTGTGGAACGTCCGGCAGGTCTTAATTCAAATTTCATGCGACTGGAAACCAATTACCTGATGTTGACACCTGATAATGACTTGGTGACGTCGGATCGCCCAGTCACCCTATTTACCAATGGTATGGAAGCTCACGCGATAGGTATGGTAGCCAATAACTCGACTCAGCAATTGGAGTTATTAAGCAAAGTACATGCCCGTTTAAAAAAACGCGGTAGCTAAAACATCAACGTTTCTGACAAAATTTAGAAAGAAAAAAATGCGCTCGCCTCTCTTTTGCTCTCATCAAATACTGAGTTCGATTTTATTGCTCAGTATGACGACAACTTTTTTATTGCCGGCCTATGCAGAAAAAGCCGACAGCCAAAAGGAAATGGTCATAGAAGCCGAACACTTGGTGAGTGACGGAAAAACCAATGTCACTACTGCGACAGGTGATGTTGTTATTACGAAGGGCACGTTAATAGTCAAGTCCGAACGTGCCGTAGCAACCAAAACACCTGAAGATTTCCAACACGTAAATCTATACAGTAAATCGGGTGGAAAAGTCAGATTCCGACAGAAGCGTGATGGCGGACCTGATCTTTGGGTTGAAGGGGAGGCTGATCGTGCCGAATACGATGAAAAGACAGAGTTCGTCAAATTCATCTCTAAAGCAAAAGTGCGTTACCTTGACGGTAAGAAAATCACTGACGAACAAGAAGGTGAATTCCTTTCTTACGACAGCAAAAATGACGTCTTCGTTGGTACCAATACAAGTAACGGCACGGTCGTTTCTGGTGGTGGCAGAATCAGACTGACAATACAACCAAAAACTGAAAAACAGGCAAATTAAGATGCCAATAAATACTTCAGAAAAAAATAGTATTCTGGTCGTTAAAGGACTGCAGAAGCGCTATGGCGCGCGACAAGTCGTCAGAGATGTTTCCCTATCGGTAAAAAGCGGTGAAGTCGTTGGTCTGCTCGGTCCCAATGGTGCAGGCAAAACCACATCGTTTTATATGATCGTGGGTCTGGTACCATCTGATGGCGGGCAAATCAGTATCGATGGTGTTGCCGTTTCGGGTTTACCTATCCATCAACGTGCCGTCTTAGGTTTATCCTACTTACCACAGGAAGCATCAGTTTTCAGAAAATTAACGGTAGAAGAAAATATTCGTGCCGTTCTGGAGTTGCAAAAAAACAAAAATAACAAATACCTTTCAAAGCAGGAAATCGACCAGCGTCTGAATGCCTTATTAGCAGATTTGCAAATTGAAAAAATTCGCGAAAACCAGGCATTATCTTTATCAGGTGGCGAACGACGCCGGGTTGAAATTGCCCGTGCCCTGGCCACTAATCCGCGATTCGTATTGCTAGATGAGCCATTTGCTGGTGTTGATCCGATTGCGGTGATCGAGATTCAACGTATTGTGCGTTTTCTAAAAGAACGTGGCATCGGCGTTCTGATCACCGATCACAACGTTCGCGAGACATTAGGTATTTGTGACCACGCCTACATCATCAATCAGGGTGCGGTATTGGCCAGTGGTAAGCCAGATGACATCATTGAGAACGAATCAGTGCGTCGGGTTTATCTGGGAGAGCATTTCCGCATGTGACGGAAAGCATCATGAAACAAAGTCTGCAACTACGTACCTCCCAACATCTGGCATTGACGCCACAATTGCAACAATCGATTAGATTATTGCAATTGTCGACGCTGGAGTTGCATCAGGAATTAGAAACATTGTTGATAGAAAATCCCCTGCTGGAGCGAGTGGATGACCCTATGGACAATGCACTGCGCCTCCTGGCAGACGGTGCTATCAACACATCGAGCAACACACCTGATGCTGGTATGGAAACCGCCAATGTCAGAGAAAACACCAGCGGTGTTGAAGAAACGCCCTCTGACAGTGAATTCGCACCTAGTGATAGTGTCAGTGCCAACGAAGAAGATTGGAGTTTCAACGACGCTCCAGCAGGTCAGTACAATGCTGAAGATGATGATGGACACCGGCAACTAGAAGCCGCACATATATGTCTGCGTGAGCACCTGCTTGAGCAAATGCGTCTGAGTTTACGCGAACCGCGCGATCTGGCATTAGTAGAGCTGATTATCGACGCAATTGATGACAATGGCTACTTGTCAGAGACTCTGGATGAAATTCACTCCAGCTTACCAATAGAACTTAGTGTCGAACCGGAAGAATTATCATTTGCGTTATCAATGGTACAAAGCTTTGATCCGCCCGGAGTCGGCGCCCGAAATGCGGCAGAATGTCTGGCAATACAAATAAAACGTCTGCCTCAAATCCCTTACGTCACACGTCGGTTGGCACTTGCTATTGTTGAGAAACAATTAAATTTATTTGCACAAAGAGATTTCACAAAATTAAAGAAAATTTTTGATTGTGATGACGAGGATTTGCGCGAAGCACAAATTGTCATTCGCACATGCCATCCCAGACCAGGGCATGCGTTCGCCAAGAGCAATTCCGACTATGTCGTTCCCGATGTTATCGTTAAGAAAACTGTTCACGGCTGGCAAGTCTCACTCAATCAGGATGTGATGCCAAAACTGCGTGTCAGCAGTATGTACGCTAATCTGATGCGACAACATCGTGGAGAAAACGGACTTAGTGCGCAACTACAAGAAGCACGTTGGCTGATCAAAAATATGCGTCAACGCTTCGATACAATTTTGCGCGTTGCACAAGCGATAGTAGAAAGACAGCGTAATTTTTTCACCCATGGTGCCGTCGCAATGCGTCCCCTTGTTTTGCGCGAAATAGCTGATACACTAGGATTACACGAGAGTACTATTTCACGTGTTACGACCCAAAAATACATGTTGACCCCACATGGCATGTTTGAGTTAAAGTACTTTTTCGGCAGCCATGTCGCGACGGAAACCGGGGGGGAAGCATCGTCCACCGCGATACGAGCACTCATTAAGCAGTTAATAGGAGCAGAAGACCAGAAAAGCCCACTCTCTGACAGTAAAATCGCAGACATGTTGGGTGAACAGGGTATGGTAATTGCCCGACGTACCGTCGCCAAATACCGCGAAGCTCTGAAAATTCCACCCGTCAGTATGCGTAAATGTTTGTAACAAAGTCCTTGTAATTCCGGTTTAAATTGCTATATATGATTTAGCTCAAGACACTTCCGATGAAATGAGCGCATCGTAATAGCAAGCAACATTACCATAGGAGCACAGTATGAATCTCACCATCAGTGGACATCACGTCGAAGTAACTCCTGCAATCCGCGAATACGTACACACCAAGCTGGAAAGAGTCCGGCGACACTTCGATCAAGTCATTGATATTGCCGTCATCCTGACGGTTGACAAGCTCCGCGAGAAAGACAAACGCCACAAAGCGGATATCAATCTGCACATCAGCGGTAAAGATATCCATGTAGAAAGTCTGGCGCATGATTTGTATGCAGCCATTGATGCACTGGTAGACAAACTGGATCGTCAAGTGATCAAACACAAAGACAAGATTCAAGAACATCACCACGATGCAATTAAACACATGCCAGATCCGGCATCGGCATAATCGCCAACCCTTGCTCGTTCAGGGTCACTAAAACAAGGACGCTATCTGGCGTCCTTTTTTATTGCTATCCTACACATCAATCACACCGTACTAAAGACCGTGACGGCAAGCGCGCAGCAGCATAAAATACCCGCTTTACCACGATCAATTTATTGGTATTCCTATGAGCGAATATGTTGTCACTTCCGTCAAAAATCAAATCGGTTTCATCACTTTAGATCGCCCCAAAGCACTCAATTCTTTATCTTTGGACATGGTAAGAAGTATCACGGCTGCCTTATTCAAATGGCGTGACGATAACGATATCCGTGCTGTGTTTATTCATAGCAGCAGCGAAAAAGCCTTGTGTGCTGGTGGTGACATTCGCTTTTTTTATGATGTCGGAACATCCACTCCAACTGGTGACAGCGCATTACTGGAAGATTTTTTTACCGAAGAATACGCATTAAACCATTTAATTCATTTCTATCCAAAACCGTATATTGCGCTGATGAACGGCGTGGTGATGGGCGGTGGCATGGGTATTGCACAAGCGGGTCCTGACAGTTGCTTGCGTATCGTGACTGAGCGTACAAAAATGGCGATGCCAGAAGTGAATATTGGCTTATTTCCAGACGTTGGCGGTGGTTACTTCCTGTCACGTACGCCAGGACAAATCGGTACCTATCTGGGTTTAACTGGCGAAATTATCGGTGCTGCTGATGCGCTGTATGCCGGTTTGGCAGATGTATTTATTCCAACCAGCGAAATTTCTGGCTTGATGGAATTATTGAGCGATAGTGATGCGCCCGATTTGCGCAAAGCAATTCACGATTTCGCACGCCCTTACGCACCACAAGCTGAACCAACACAAAGCAAACTAGCGGCGCAACGCACTGAAGTTGACGTATTATTTTCTGGTAATAGCGTGATAAATATTGCCGAAGCACTCAAAAAGAACGATGGTGTATTTGCCCAAAGCACACTGTCCACCATGGAAAAGCGCTCACCGTTACTGATGTGTGTGACCCTCGAACAACTTCGCCGCAGCGCCAGCATGTCCGTTTCTGATTGCCTGCGCATGGAAAGAAATATGGTTCGGCATTGCTTTAAACACGGCGAAGTACTGGAAGGTATACGCGCCTTAGTGGTTGACAAAGATAATCAACCCAAATGGTCACCTGCGCACTTGTCTGAGGTCAGTGAAGACATAGTTGCAGGCTTTTTCAAAGAAGTATGGCCGACGTATGCACATCCTCTGCGCTCTTTGAATGGATAATTGACTCATGGAGGGCGGTACAACCCGCCCTCCATTTTGTACGGTTCCAAACTTAATGCTGCGCATTACCGCCAAGGTACGCAGCTTTGACCGCAGGATCATTTTGCAAACTAGCGGCCGGACCATGCACAGAAATTTTGCCATTTTCTAAGACATAGCCGTAATCTGCGACAGCTAACGCCGCAGCCGCAAATTGTTCGACCAAAAGCATAGTCATGCCCTCATGCTTCAGACGTTGGATGATACGGAACACCTCATCCACCAATATCGGTGCCAGCCCCATTGATGGTTCATCCAGCAAAATAACTTCTGGATTTAACATCACGGCACGCGCCATCGCCAGCATTTGTTGCTCACCACCAGATAAGGTGCCAGCCAGTTGATCACGACGTTCGCGCAAGCGTGGGAACAGCTCCATCGCCTTTTGCAGATCAGTGTCAATATCACCGCGGCTACGGGAGCCAGTAAAGCGCGGGAAAGCGCCTAACAGCAAGTTGTCTTTCACCGACATGGTCGCAAACACGCGCCGACCTTCAGGTGAGTGAGCTAATCCAGCACGTGCGATTTTATGCGAATCGAGTCCGGTGATATCTTTACCAGCCAGAATCACTGTGCCCTCTTTCGGTTTCAACATGCCAGAAATTGCTCGCATGGTCGTTGTTTTACCAGCGCCATTTGAACCGATCAACGTTACCACTTTTCCTTTTGGGACTTCCAAAGAAATACCATGCAGTACCTGCACCTTACCGTAAGCGGCGTGTAAATTTGAAATCTCTAACATAGGTTCTCCTTACACCGCAGCTACGGGATGAACCGCGCCACTCAGTTCTTCACTCACACTGCCCCCCAGGTATGCTTCAATGACTTTTGGATCCGCTTGTACATCGGCTGGTTTGCCTTCGCAAATTTTCTGACCGAAATCAAGAACGGTAACGGTGTCACACAAAGACATCACAACGTCCATATGATGTTCAATCAGAATAATCGTGATCCCATACTCACGGATTTTACGAATAATAGCGATGAGCTCTTTGATATCGGGTGCAGTCAAACCGGCAGCCGGTTCATCCAGCAACAACAATTGTGGATTCAAACCAAGAGCTCGACCGATTTCTAACAAACGCTGTTTGCCATATGGCAGGTTGCGCGCTTCTTCATTCGCCAGATCGGATAACCCGACAAAGTACAAAATACTGGCGGCACGTTCACGGGCTGCGCGCTCTTCACGCTGATAACGTGGCGTGTGTAACATCGCGTCAAACACATTGCTACGGAACGTACTATGCAAGCCAACCAGCACGTTTTCCGTGGCGGTCATTTCGCCAAACAACTGCACGTTTTGGAAAGTACGAGCGACACCTCCTAAAGCGATTGCTGAAGGCGTCGTACCTGAAATCACCTTACCGCTAAATTCAACCGCACCATCAGTAGGCTTATAAATTCCGGTCAGTACATTCATCATCGTGCTTTTGCCTGAACCATTTGGCCCGATCAACCCATGCACTGTTCCTCTGGCAATTTGCAAGTCAACATGGTTCAGGGCTTTTAAACCACCAAATTGCATTAATAACTTACGTGCATTAAGTAATACTCCGGTACTGTCACCACCCGCCTTAGCGATCGCCAGACTGTCACCAATTTTATCTGCGTCGGCATTTGCGACGAGATGGCGTGGACCTTTACCAAACATTGCACTGACAAACCCAACAATCCCATCTTGCAAATAGTAGACAACAAACAATGTCATCAAACCAAAGATGGTCAAACGCCAGTCCGTAATATTTTCCAGCTTATAAGAAAACAAAGCCATGCCTACTGTTGCGACGACGGGTACCACCAGCTCACGTCCTGTTTTGCGCTTCTGAACCAAGGCCACGATTGCGCCTATCACTGCAAGCACTGCGGCACCGGTAGAAATTTGACGAAACAAGTCAATATCCGCCAACAATGAAGGCAGCATCACGACAATAAACGCACCGAGTAACGAACCAACCCGGCTCTTACGCCCGCCCATGATCACCGCTAACAGAAACAAAATTGTCAGTTCAAAATTGTAGGTATTCGGTGAAATGTATTGTTCAGAATACGCATACAAACTACCTGCTAAACCTGCCAAGGCTGCACTAATGACGAACGCATATACTTTGTAACGATAGACAGAAACACCCATACAGTCTGAAGCAATAGGACTATCACGCAGCGCCTGAAATGCCCGACCTAAATGCGAGCTCAACACCCTGTGTACAACGATAAGGGCCAACACCATCATCACCGCTACAAGATAGTAAAAACCGACCTCAGTCATTTTTTGACCAAACCAAACTGGCTTAGTGATTTGTATACCCATCGGACCTTCGGTTAAGAAGCTCATTTCATTGATCAGAATTTGCGTGATCGTACCGAACGCCAAAGTCACCATCGCCAGATACGGCCCGGTAACTCGTAAGGCAGGTAAGGCCATGACCGCGCCAAATAAAGCCGCAACCACGATACTGGCTGGTAGCGCGACCAAAATTGGCATCCCTAATTTAAGAAACAACACCCCTGTCGTGTAGGAACCAATGCCAAACAATCCAGCATGACCTAACGACACTTGACCGGTATAACCAACCACGATATCGAGACCAAACAACAAAATCGCGTAAATTAAAATTGTCTCTGCCAGATGCAAATAATACGGATTGTGCATAAAGACGGGGAACAAACCCAGCGCGGCGATACCGACAACAGAAACCGCTAAGGACTTTATATTCATGGCTTCTTCCTTATACTTTCTTGATCGCGGTTTTACCAAACAAACCCGCTGGTTTTATCGCTAATACCAACAATAACAAAACCAGACCAGGTACTTCTTTGTAACCTGTAGAAACGTAGAAACCGGTCAGCGTCTCAGCAATACCTAAAATCAAGCCACCAACAATGGCACCCACACCGGAAGTCAAACCACCAATAATCGCCACAGCAAATGCTTTTAATCCCAACGAAGAACCCATCGTCGCACCGGTCAGTGTCAAAGGTGCCACCAGCACCCCTGCAAACGCGGCAGTCGCTGATGAGAGTGCATATGAAAACGTAATGACCATGCTGGTATTGATACCCATTAAACCTGCAGCATCTCGGTCATTCGATGTTGCTACGACTGCTTTTCCATAAATCGATTTACGGTTAAATAATTCAACCGCTAACATAATCGCTAAGGCACCAACAATGACCACGATTTGCATAGGTTGAACATTCGCACCAAAAATTTGGAACGGTTGCGCCGACAAGGGCGAAGGGAAGGTCAAATCATCTTTGCCCCAGATATTTTCTGCGACATTTTTAAAAATGATTGCCAAAGCGATGGTGGACATAATCCAGCCAAATTCTGATTTGATTTTGATCGACGGGCGAACGGCGATCCACTCCACCACCATCCCTTGTAAACCGCCAAACAGAATCACCAGCGGTATCATCAACCAGTAATTCATATACGGGCCGCCATGAATACTACCTACCAGACTCAAACCAACCAGCGCGCCTAACATCAGCGACTCCCCCTGTCCGAAATTGAGGGTACCTGAGGTGGCAAAGGTCAATTGATAGCCGAAAGCAATAACAGCGTAAATCATGCCAAGGGCAATGCCACTGAACACGAGTTGTAATAAGATTTCCATTTTTCAATGCCTTAATGGAGCGCACAGCGTCGAACCTCACCCGGCAAGGCTACTTCCATACCAGGTCTTACAAGCGTCAAAACAGTGCGGTTGCGGGATAAATAAAAATGAACCAGGCGATAAAAACGATGATTCGTTTTCAGCCTGGTTCCGGTATTACTCAGAAATACTTTACGAGCATCAACTACCTAGCAATATCTTATTTTGACAAGACAATATGACCGTCTTTCGCTTCGCCCATTACTGGCACACCGGCTTTAATCGCTTCGTGATCATCGTGGGTAAATGGTTTGTTGTAAGTCATCACAACGCCATCAACTTTTTCAGTCAGGTTCTCTAAAGCTTCGCGTACTTTTGGTCCATCCGTCGTACCTGCCTGCTTCATTGCTGCTGCTAAGAGATAAATCGAGTCATATCCTTGTGCGGCAGAGACTGGTGAAGGAATACGATCAATTTTGTAAGTTTTTTGGTAGGCCTCGATGAAGGCTTTACGTTTTGGGGTATTTGGATCTTGGATAAAGGTTTGTGGCATGGTTGCACCATTGCCATTTTTACCTGCGTTATCAAGGAAGTTACCCATCGACAAAGTCCAGCTGCCGATCATCGGGACTTTCCAACCCAGTTTTTCCATACCATTAGCGATCTGTGCTAATTCAGGACCGATCCCATAAGTGAGAATGGCTTGTGCGCCCGCTTGCTTAGCTTTGAGCAATTGCGCTGTCATATCCACATCTTTGATATTAAATTTTTCGACGGCGACGGGTTTAATCCCTTTTGCGCTTAAAGTTCTTTCCAGATCTTCACGTCCGAGTTGACCGTAGTTTGTAGAGTCAGCCAGAATCGCTACTTTAGTAAATTTATGCTTCACAATCGCTTCATCAACAATCATCGCCGATTGTAAAGTGTCGTTGGCAGCGTTACGGAAAATATAGTTTTCAGTGAACTCAGGTGCGACAAACTGTTTCGTGACAATAGAGCCTGTTGCCACATTATTCATCACAGGAATTTTTGCAGTTTGATAGAAACGCTGAGACGCAATTGCTACACCGGTGTTGGCGTATCCTACCGTCGCTACAACACGTTCCTTGTTAATCAGTTCTTGCGCGACTTGCACACCACGTTCATTTTTTGCTTCGTCGTCACGTTCGACGATCTGTAACTGTCGTCCCAATACGCCACCCTTAGCATTGATTTCGGCCACCGCTAATTTGACACCATCACGCATGGAAACACCCATAGGTGCAGATCCACCTGTTAAGGGTCCTGATACACCAATCTTGATAGGTTCAGCAGCAATTCCAACCATCGACCAGCCAACTAACGTGGTCGCAATCAGTGTTTTCATTTTGTATGACATGTTGATCTCCGATATTTTGATGTGAATCTTTTTGTTGATTTATTGTAGGGCAAACAGCAGAATTCCAGTTGAAAAATAAGCCAATGAAATAATCTTTATCATTTCAAATGTGCTGCGCTTGTGCAATAACTTACCAGAAAAATTGATACTGCGTTGCAACATTATCTACTTAAGTAAAACTACGTAGCAAGTATTCCTTGTCGCAGGAGTCAACCTTGTGACCTGCGATCAGTTCAAAGCGCCCGATAGAAGGTTTTTAATAACGTTTCAATAGACATCATTAAGGGTTGCGCTGGCTTTATTAGCCAGCGCAACAGAACGTTCTTACGTTTACTTCAGCAAACTAAAGACTTTGCTAATTGCTGCGCTACCAGCTCCAACGGGATCGCGACGAATTTCTTTTTCCTCTTCAGCAATCATCAGAAATAAGCCATCCATGGCCTTTTGTGTGACGTAGCCTTCAACAGTCGCTTCCTGTTCAGGGACGACGCCAAATTTTTGTGCTTGCCCCATCACCGCATTGTATTTTGAGGATAAACCCGCTTTATCGGTAACGCCTTTCACTAGAGGTAAAAATTTAACCGACAATGGTGCTGCCGTTTTTTGTTTAAAAAAATCAGTCACCGAAGTTTCACCACCAGTTAAAATATTTTTTGCGTCTGTCAGGCTCATCGACTTTACAGCGTTAACCAGCAACGGTTTTGCCATCGGAACGGCTGCTTCTGCTGCGCGATTCATAGAAACAACTAGTTCATCAAGCTGCTGGCCTTTACCCGTCATTTTCAAAATAGGCATGGCTTTTTCGAGGACAGAAGGAAGTTGGATTTTTACCTTGTCATTATTCAGAAATCCATTTTCCACACCGAGCTTGCTCACGGCAACCGCTGAACCTTTATCCAAAGCGGCTTTCAAACCTGCGCTGGCGTCCTGGTTGCTCAAATCGCTTAACGACATCGCGTGAGCAGAAATTGCCACACAGATCAACGTACATGCAACTGCACGACGAGAAAAATAAACAGGAATTGAGCGTTGAAACTTCATAGCAATCTCCGAAGAAAAATTAAATCAAATAAGGGATAAATCAAGATCGATTTTTTCGCCTCAGATTTCATCAATTGAAAACAGTCGCCGATGTTCGCGAATGGCATACCGATCCGTCATCCCAGCAATGTAATCGGCAATTTTACGTGCTTGCATCAGTATTTTTTGCTGCTCATTTTCCACCACTTTTATTTGGTAATCCGGCGGCAATAAATTGGGTTCTGCCAGCAACGCATTAAATAATTCATGAATAATGCGGCGCGCTTTGGACATCATGCGATTCACTTGGTAATGCCGGTACAGTTGATGATGCAAAAAATGTTTCAGTACTTTCGCTTCCTGAAACTGCGTATCTGAGAAACCAATCATTTTCCCCATACTCCTCACGTCATCGACTGATTGCGGTGCATATTCCTGAATACGCTCCGCGGAGGTCTTGATCAGATCAGTGATCAAAGTATTAATCATGCGGCGAATTGTTTCTGAGATGGCGCGACGTCCCGCTAAGCCCGGATAGGCACCATCTACTTCCAATCTGTGCCGTGCAAAAATATCGACCTCAAGCAACTGTTTTTCTGTAATCAGACCCGAGCGCAGACCGTCATCGATATCATGGTTGTTGTACGCGATTTCGTCAGCCAGATTGGTCAATTGTGCTTCTAGTCCGGGTTGTGACTTCTGAATGAAACGTTTTCCAAGATCGCCTAAAGTTTCTGCATTATTGACTGAGCAATGTTTGAGTATACCTTCGCGGGTTTCAAAGCAAAGATTGAGACCATCAAATGCGGCATACCGCTCTTCGAGCTTATCAACTATACGCAGACTTTGCAGATTATGTTCAAAGCCACCGTATGGTTGCATACATGCATTGAGCGCATCTTGTCCAGCGTGACCGAAAGGTGTATGACCAAGATCATGTGCAAGTGCAATAGCTTCCACCAAGTCTTCATTCAAACGTAAGTTTCTCGCGATGGAACGCCCAATTTGTGCGACCTCTAAACTATGCGTCAAACGGGTACGAAACAAGTCTCCTTCATGATTTACAAAAACCTGCGTCTTATACTCAAGTCGTCGAAACGCGGAGCAGTGGATAATTCGATCGCGATCACGCTGAAATTCACTACGCGAACTAGACGTTGGCTCAATAAAAAGCCGCCCTCGCGAAGTTGCAGATTGGGCGGCATATGGCGCTAGATGGTGGTCGCTAAAGATCATCGCTATTCTAAAATGCAGTGACGTAAAGTTTCTAATAAAACTGCTTCCGGCACGCTCGTTATTATTGCTGTTCCTAACGGCTTAAGCAGGATAAATTTGATTTTCCCACCCTCATTTTTCTTATCGACTTCCATCAATTCCAGCCAGCGTTGCTCACCGAGATCGGGCGCTGTGACAGGTAAGCCTGCGTCGGCGACCAATTGTTTGATACGAGTTTTACTAACGAAATCAATATAACCGAGGCGGAACGACAACTCTGCTGCCATTACCATACCACAACCTACTGCAGCACCGTGCAACCAAGCACCATAGCCTAAGCCTGCTTCAATGGCATGACCAAACGTATGTCCAAAATTCAGAATTGCGCGCAAGCCGCCTTCACGTTCATCTTGCTGCACCACATTGGCTTTAATCTCACAAGAGCGCGCTATCACGTACGCCAGCGCAGCAGGATCTTTGGAGAGCAGTCTGGACATATTTTGCTCTAGCCACTGAAAAAACCCCGGATCGATGATCGCACCGTGTTTGATGACTTCTGCAAGACCTGCTGACAATTCCTCGTCCGGCAATGTATTCAACGTAGAAGTATCAGCGATCACTGCTTGTGGCTGATAAAACGCACCGATCATATTTTTACCCAAAGGATGATTGATGCCAGTTTTTCCGCCGACAGAGGAATCTACCTGTGACAATAAGGTAGTCGGGATTTGTACAAATGGGATTCCACGCATATATGTAGCTGCGGCAAATCCTGTCATGTCACCAATAACACCTCCACCCAAAGCAATCAGAGTCGTTTTACGGTCGCACTTGTTGGTCAACAGGTGATCAAAAATCAGATTCAGATGATCCCAATTTTTATATGCTTCTCCGTCTGGCAACAGGACTGTGCTACAAGTTTTACCAATAGACTTGAGCTGCGCGTCTAAATTCGCCAGATACAATGGTGCAACCACGGTATTGGTAACTATAACGATATGTTGTCCACGAATTTTCTCTGCCAGTAACGTTGGATTATTGAGTAACGCCTGGCCAATACTAATCGAATAGCTGCGCTCTCCGAGGTGAAGATTCAAGGTTTGCATATTGCCGTTCTCTACAGATTGCATGCCGGTTTGATGATGTTGAAAATGTGTTTCCACATGGTTTTTTGGTAGCTTGTCGAGGATATTTTGTACCAGATGTTGTACGTTGGGGCGCCCGGTTTCAATAATCAGATGAGCTGCCTGTTGGTACAAGGGATGGCGCTGCGCCTCTAACTCTTCGAGCTTTTTACGTGGATCTGCGGTACGCAACAATGGGCGATTTTTGTCATTGCGAGTACGCTGCAAAATACTGTTAATGCCTGCACGCAAGTAGATGACGGTCCCTCGTTCGTGCAGATAGCGCAAACTTTCCGGGTTTAATACAGCACCGCCGCCAGTTGCTAAGACGATGCCATCAAGTGCAGTTAAATCACGAATGACATCAGCTTCGCGTTGACGAAAACTGACCTCACCTTCTATTTCAAAAATCACAGGAATTGAGACGCCCGTACGAGCCTCAATCTCATGATCAGAATCAATAAAACGTTTATTCAGTTTTCTTGCCAGGGCCCGACCGACCGTCGTCTTGCCGGACCCCATAAGACCTACTAAGAAAATATTGCCAGACATCGCAATTTCCTGGGCAAATTAAATTCAGCGCCTGGACACTCACAAGGTCTCCTGCACAACTTTTTCGACATTATGGACAAGCACCCGAATTTGGAACAATAGTCATGGTGCTCGTTGCAGCCGTACCTACGCTGTCCTTCACAGTAAAGGTAATCGGAGTACTTGCCGCCACACAACGCTTACCTTGAGTACCAAGATTAATTGTCAACGTCCGGTCGGTAAAGAATGGTGGCTGCGTTGGAAGAAGTGCCACACCATTATTTGTAACCACAACAGACGATAGGAGCGCCACATTCGATTGAGTTGGACTCGTAGAAAATACTTGGAATGGCGCAATACCACCAATCAGATTCAAGGATATCGAGCTACTATTATTGCCAAAGATACTCCATGCAACTGGAGTTAATGACATCGAAGATAATTTCGCGCCAATCGTGCCTATATTCACCGTCTGGGTATTTCCTTTGCTGTCAGTAACGACAATCCCTACAGAATTATTCGTGTTCGCCATTGTCGCAGTAAACGTTCCACCAGCAGGAACACTCGTACCGTTATTAATGGTGACGCTCGCTGGATTGCTGGAAATCACAGAATACGGTGGCGATCCGCCATTGACATTAAATGTCAAGATATCACCAACATATGCTGAACTAATGCTGCTCGGTGCGACGGTCAAGGCTTGAATGTTTGACGCAACCACCGTCACATTTGTAGACAACGGGGTACTTCCTGCACTATCAACCAAAGTGACGGTTGCCGTACCTGGACTCACAGGCGTCAAAGTTAATGAGCCACCACTAACGGCTGTAGTTACAACCGAAGTATTGCTTGACGACGCCGTATATGGTGCGGTACCACCACCGAGCAGGAAAGCCGGCGGGGTAGTTCCTACAGTCAAAGTGACTGCACCTGGTGTTGACGTGTAAAACGGAATAGTGACGTTACTTCCAACGGTCACTGCAATAGTAATTGGCTTGAGGCCGGTAGAGTCTGTCACAACAATATTCGCTGTACCTGCTGCCACACCCGTCACGGTAAAGGTATTTCCGCTCAACGCTACTGTAGCGATACTCGTCGCGCTACTAACGACTGTGTACGTAGGGACACCACCAAAAATTTGATATTGTGGCGCATTGCCTGCCCCAATGGCAATCTGAACCGCTGATGGCGCTGTAGTATAAAGTGCATTTGAAGAACCACCAGAAACAGTAACCGTAATTACTGGCAATGGAGCTCCTGTTGCATCTTTAATAGTAACAGTTGCACTTCCTGAAGCAACACCGGTCAATTGCATATTCGAACCGGAAATCGTCGATGTCAACACACTCGTATTACTACTTACAGCTGTGTATGGTGCTGTTCCACCGCTGACTACATAGGTTGTCGAAGCACCACCTGCCGAAAGAGTCACGGCGCTAGGTGCAGTAGTAAACAATGGTGTCGTGGAAGACCCAGCTACTGTCACTGATATAACAACAGTGTTACCAGCAGTATCAGTAACGGTAACGGAAGCGGACCCTGCATTCATACCCGAAATAATGAATGAATTACCATTGATACTTGCCGTTGCAACGCTATTGTTTGAACTGCTGATGGAATACAACTGACTACCACCGCCTATTGTAAAGGTCGACGAAACTGTTTGGGTACCGAGAGTTAATGCCGCAGGTGCAGTTGTAAATAGTTTTGATGATGAGCCAACCTGAACCGAAATCGTTGTGGATTGTGTTGACGAATCAAGCACCGTTATCGTCGCTTGCCCTATAGCCACACCAGTTACTGTCAATTGACCACCGACAATATTTGCGGTCACAACACTCGTGTTACTACTACCAACGGAATATGGCGCAGCACCACCTTGAACAGTGTAGACAGAAGATACACCTACAGCAACGTTAATCGCGTTAGACGCTGTTGTGGTCAAGTTACCAGACACAGTACCTACTGTAACGGTAATTTTTACGGACGCACCTAAACTATCAGTAACGGTCACCACCGCAGTACCAGACGCAATACCAACAATCGTAAAGGTATTGGCATTAGTAATTTGGCTTACGTTAGCAATTGAAGTATTGCTGCTCGTTACGGCATAAATACTACTACCACCGCCAATTTGGATTGCAGCAGAACTAATTCCAACGCCAACATTTACCGTAGCCGCTGCCGATGTATATAGATTTAATCCGGTACCAATTGTTACCGCAATTGTTACGTGAGTACCAGCCGTGTCAGTCACGGTTACAGTTGCACTACCTGTTCCATTTGCTGAAATTGACAGCGTGTTACCGGATACATTCACTATTAACGCTGTGTTGCTGCTTGCTGCTGTATATCCAGGTACACCACCCCCAATTGTAAAAATTTGAGCTGGCTGACCAGGGATAACGTTAATTGAAGTCGGAGCCGTAGTAAATAATGCTACTTTGCTGGTTGCTCCAGGCGATCCACCGCCACCACCACAGGCAGACATGAGTGCCAATAAAAATAAGCCAGAAATGATCCGGAAGAAGCTATTCATGTAACACCTGTAGTTGAGTGAACGCATTGAGATGATTCTATTTAAAAAAAGTTAAGTTTACTTCAAACCGAGGCGGTCAGTCATAATTTTTGGCGTAATGAAAATCAATAATTCAGTTTTTTGATTACTTTTGCCAGTTGTTTTGAACAAGTTTCCTAATAATGGAAGATCGCCAAAGAAAGGCACCTTAGTCACATTATCCGCTTCGGTCTGCTGATAAATACCTCCCAGGACGACAGTGCCGCCGTTTTCCACCAACACCATGGTTTTTACTTCCTTGGTATTAATCGCAAAACCATTAGTCGTCTGTTGACCTACGCTGTCTTTATGAACTTCAACGTCAAGGATAATATTACCGTCCGGTGTAATTTGGGGGGTTACTTCTAAGCGCATTGTCGCTTTTCGAAAAGCAATCGACGTTGCACCACTAGATGTTGCAACCTGATATGGCAACTCAGTACCTTGCTCGATAAGCGCTTTCAACTGATCTGCTGTGACTACGCGCGGACTGGAGATTACCTTACCTTTGCCGTCTGCTTCAAGAGCAGAAAGTTCAAGATTGAGAAAACGATTCGCAGCGGAGGAAAACAAGCTGACTGCCAAGCTACCAGGATTCAAACCACCGATTCCTGCCGCTGGTAAGTTTACAAATTGCGAATTCGGCGCATAGCTACCGCTTGACACCACTGCCTGCCCTGTTTGCTCACCGACACCTTGCAAAGTTCCAGTAACAGCAACACGTTGATTACCGCTAATTTGATAGCCAGGATTGCCTCCATTAATACCACGCAAATCCGTGAAACCTAACTTCACCCCAAGATTTTTACTAAAACTATCATCTGCTTCAACGATGCGCGCCTCAATCATTACTTGTTTAGAAGCAATATCTGTTTTCTGAATCAGCTTACGAACTTCCTCGATCTTTGATGGGATGTCAGTAATAAATAATTGATTCGTGCGTGGTTCAATGACGGCACTACCACGTTTAGACAACATACGGTTGGTGGACTGTCCATCGACACCAAAAACCAGTTTAAATGCCTCTGCTTTTTGGTAGTTCAGTTGGAAAGATTCAGTTTTTAATGGCTCTAACTCTGCGATTTGCGCCTTTTGCTCCAACTCCAGCTTTTCTTTGGTCAGCAATTCCTCTTTCGGGGCAACCCAAATAACGTTGCCATTCTTACGCATATCAAGTCCCTTGATTTGCATAATATTGTCTAATGCCTGATCCCAGGGAACATCCTTCAAACGCAAGGTAATCGTACCCGTAACGGTATCACTGGCGATGACATTCAATCCGCTCACTTCAGCAATAATTTGCAAAATCGCACGAACTTCAATATTTTGGAAATTGAAGGACAATTTTTCACCCCGGTAGCCTTGCGTACCCTGCGTCAATTTGTTCGGATCCTCTTTGATTGGCTTTACTTCCAAAACAAATTGCGTATCGCTTTGATAAGAACTTTGCTCCCAGAGACCTTTGGGTTCAATCACCATCTGAACGTTTTCGCCAGACGGAGTTGTAGTGATAGTTTGTACAGGTGAACCAAAATCAGCAACGTCCAAACGTCGTCGCAAGACGTCAGGCAAACCAGCTTTAAGGAAAGTTACGTAGATTTTTTGTCCTTGTTGACGAACGTCCACGGCGACTTGATTTAAAGGGAGATCAACGACAACGCGTCCTTCTCCACCAACGCCACGACGGAAATCGATATCGTGAAGCATAGGTTTTCCAGACAATACAGGTGCTGAGTCATTATTAACTGGCAAACCCTGAGAGCTGACGGGCGTAGCAATTCCGCCGGATCCATCAATCGTCACAATAAGAAACTTGCCCTCAAGCGTTGCCGCATAATTGAGAGGCTTATTGAGATTAAAAATCATCCTGGAACGACCAGTTGCTTCAACCAATGTCACTGTTCTTAGGTCACCGGTATTAATGTCAATGGAAGTTTTTCCTGTGCCATTTGAGACATCAGCAAAATCTAATGCTATACGAGCAGGACTAGCTATCGAAAATCCTGCTGGTAATTTTACCAAAGGATTTTTCATACCAACTTTTACAATAATATTTGCACCTTGTTGATTTGCAACGATGGATTCAATACTATTTGATTGTGCAAACGCTAACTGGCCTATTCCTAATAGCAGCATCATGCAAGCTCTAACAAACATAGCGCCCCTTTTACTTTTAATTATCAACGCATTCATTTTTGACTCTCCTGCAACTCAAGCTTGACCTTACGTTCAACCCATTCTCCCGCAGCATCTTGTACGGTTTCCTTAATATCTACGCCATCTTCGGCAATCCCTGTTATCAATCCGAAGTTTTGACCTATATATCCACCTACTTTCGCCTGA
This sequence comes from Undibacterium sp. SXout11W, assembly GCA_049339905.1. Taxonomy (GTDB): domain Bacteria; phylum Pseudomonadota; class Gammaproteobacteria; order Burkholderiales; family Burkholderiaceae_D; genus Undibacterium. The sequence continues at coordinate 6,236 of JBMPPG010000008.1, read as the reverse complement.
TAGACGGTTTTATCTGCCTGAACCAACGCTTGTTTGAGCCCGCCTTTTTCTATCGTTCCGACCATTTTGAGGGAATCCAACGGAAATGCTTCAAGCGCCTCCTTCCTACGCTCCATGTCCGGTCCATTATGAGAATCAGCCTTCATTCTGGCGAGTACCGCTAACAACTTTGAGGCATTAAAAGGGTCCAACTCATCTTTTTGAGTATAAGAAGCTGGCACGAAAACTTTTGGTGGAACAAGCTTTGGAGTAGACAATTTCGTCTCTTTTCTGGCTGTAGCCATCCATTCAGTTAGTTCGCTTGAACCATTATCGCCACAAGCACTAAGCAGACTTAATGGCATCAGTAACAATAAAAATCTCAACTTATTAAACGTCATTTTTTCGAGGCCTTTTTCAGGTTGGCCTGAGCCAAAACTTCATCTTTATCCAAATAGCGAAATGTTTTAGCAACAACTTCTAAAGTCAAATTGCTATCTTTAGCATTACTTGAAATACTTAAGTTATTTAAGGTAACAATCCTTGGTAACTTCGCTATATCAGCAACGAATTCACCAAGATCGTGATAATTCCCCGTCAATTTGATATCAATAGGCAATTCAGCGTAATAATCTTTTACCGATACGACACCTGGTTTAAATGAGTCAAACTGCAAACCACGCCCAGCACCAGCCTGATTAATATCAGACAACAAGGCATCCATCTCAGCTTTACTAGGCAACTGTTTTTCCATCGCAGCAACATATTGTTGCACCAAAACCCGTTGATCCTTTAACGCATCAAGGTTAATGGCCTGTTGCAATTTTTCTTTGTATTCTTGCTTGAGTTTTACTTCTTCTTGCTGTTTTTGGTTAATTTCTTCGTTCTGACCATCCCAGTAAAAAAACCAACTCAACAAAATAACGACGACCAACACAGCAAACGCAGCAGCCAATCGGGGAACAATAGGCCAAAGTCCCGGATGCAAGCCATTTAAATCACGAAACTGTGCACCAATATCGTCAAAAAGCTCTTGTACATTAATTGCCATTCCTGACCTTCCAATTCTTTTAACTTAATGACCAGGAGTTGGTCGGTTCTTGTCCTGCGCAGAACTTTCCGCAGCACCTGAAGCCACATCTTCTTTCTCTCTCGGACGCTTGATAGCAACATTAATCGAGAATTCGTATACTTTTTTCGCATCCCGTCCTTGACCGATGCCAGAGGAATGGATATCAACAAGCTCAGGTTTATACATCCAATCAGACTTGCTTCCCAAACTACGGATGTAATCTGCAACCCGTTCTTGCGATTGCGCGTAGCCATTTACTGTAATTTTTTGCCCGTCTTGCTTTAGTTGACGCAAATACACACCTTCTGGCGTATGTTTGACAAGCTCTTCCAAAAGGTAGACTGGTTGATTCCGATCGCCCTGCAAATCCTCAACCGCTTGCTGCCTGGCCTTAAGTGCATCAATTTCTTGCTTTAAATTGACAATTTCTTTAATTTTTTCGTCAAGTTTGCCATTTTCTTTTTTAATGAAATTGACACGATCTACCTGCGTAGCAAGCTCACTTGCATTTATTGCTCCAACTACAATAGCAATTAACGCCCCTACAATTGCTGCTAGCAATAACAAAGAGTAAAAATCTTTTTTAAGTTGTTTGCGCTTTTCTTCTCGGTGTGGAAGAAGATTAATTTTTATCATCAGCCAAATCTCCGCAGAGCCAGACCGCAAGCAATCGTGTATGCCGGTGCATCATTGCGCAATACTTTTTCGTTGACACCAGCAGCTAACTCCATTCCTTTAAACGGACTGATAACGGCAGTAGAAATTTTGGTTCGTTCTGCGACGATATCAACCAAACCAGTCACTACAGCACAACCACCAGTCAAAAATATCTGATCAACTCTGGTGTAAGGCGTCGACGTAAAGAAAAACTGAATCGCCCGGGTGACTTCAAGTGCGGCATTTTCCAAAAAGGGCTCAAGTAATTCCATTTCGTAGCTATCGGGTAAATCTCCAGTTTTCTTTTTCAGTTCAGCTTCTTCTTGCGACAAACCATAATTACGAACGATATCCTGCGTTAGCTGACTCCCACCAAATTGCTGCTCACGCTCATAAACGACTTCACCATTGAGCAAAATATAAATATTCGTGCGCTTTGTACCTATTTGGAAAATCGCATAAATCTGATCACGGCCTTCATTAGCCTGCATTTCGATCAGACGAACCATCGCGGCACGAGCTGCATAAGACTCAACGTCCATGACTTTTGCCTGCAAACCCGCTGCTTGCGCAACCGCCACACGATCTTCAATTTTTTCTTTACGGGATGCCGCTAGCATGACTTCAACATCTTCTTGATTGGGTGCAGGTCCGATAACACAAAAATCCAAACTTACCTCATCCATAGAAAACGGAATATATTGACTAGCTTCTGATTCAACTTGAACTTCCAAAGCCTGATCACTCAACGTAGCAGGCAATAATATCTTTTTTGTAATTACGGCAGCTGCAGGCATTGCCAACGCTACATTTTTTGTACTTGCCCCACATTTTTTTACCAGTTTACGGATCGCGTCAGAAACTTGTTCAATGTTTTCTATATTGCCATCCTGCACTGCACCTTTTGGCAACGGTTCCGAGGCATAGCGTTCGAGACGATATGTCTTATTACTGCCCTCAGCAAGTTCAACAAGCTTGATGTCAAACGAACTGATATCCAACCCGATAAGCGGTGGATTTTTTCTGCCAAGCAGTGAAGCAAGATCTAAAGCCAAGAATATCCCCTCATAAACACATTTGTGTGTATTTTTTACAAATTGAAACAAAGCATGTTGCCTGGACGCGAGCGATTGGAAAATTCTCTTTAAAAACCGCTATTTACGAGACAATTATCCAATCCTACATGAAATCGTAGCAATATAGCCTGCATTGGTAAAGGAATTTCCTCAGGGCACGTTCAGAATGCGTTGCCAAATTTCCACTCAATGTATAAATAACATCTGAATAGAATTAAAGCAGCTCGGTTTAAAGGGATGCATGGCGACAACCGTTATAATGAGGTTTGCGATTGTCACACTAGAAACTCATGTCAGATAAAGAAATCTCCTCACCTTACGAGAATCAACCGAAACCGACAACGAAGTCCAATATCGGGCGGCGCATTCTTATGGCGACGCTGAGTATCGTCATCGGATCAGGCGTTGCTATTGCGCTCATCATTGGCTTTGCTCTCACTTTGGCTTACCCGAATCTTCCTGAACTTGATTCGATTACTAGTTACAAACCCAAAATGCCACTGCGGATTTTTTCCGCAGACAATGTCCTGATTGGTGAATTTGGTGAAGAGAGACGCAACGTAGTCCGTTTCGATCAGATCCCCGAAATCATGAAAAAAGCTGTACTAGCGATCGAGGATGACCGTTTTTATGAACACGGTGGCGTAGATTATGTAGGCATTACCCGCGCGACGTTGCACAATCTGACGGGCGGAGCCAAACAAGGCGCGTCCACCATTACACAGCAAGTTGCCCGTAACTTTTTCTTGTCGAGCGAACAGACTTTCAAACGTAAAATTTACGAAATCTTATTAGCTTGGAAGATTGAACAAAACCTGACGAAAGATCAGATTCTTGAAGTTTATATGAACCAGATTTATCTGGGACAACGTGCCTATGGTTTTGCTTCGGCTGCACAAATTTATTTTGGAAAAAACATTAAAGATCTGACGATCGCGGAAGCTGCGATGTTAGCTGGTCTACCCAAAGCGCCGTCAGCATACAACCCGGTAGCCAATCCACGCCGTGCAACAGTACGTCAACAATACATTTTGCTGCGCATGCATGATTTGAAATACATCACCGACGCACAATACGAGCAGGCCAAAAACGAAGAAATTATCACGAAAACCGACAGCAGTGAATTTGGCATTCATGCGGAATACGTTGCTGAAATGGCTCGTCAATTAGTCTACGAACAATTCAAAGAGGACACCTATACCCGCGGTCTGAATGTCTACACAACCATTACCAAAGCGGATCAGGATGCCGCTTACTTGTCTTTACGACGTGGCGTCATGGATTATGAAAAGCGCCATGGATATAGAGGCCCTGAAGCAATTATCACGATCCCGGAAGGCAAAGAAGCAGCAGATGATGCAATTGAAAAGGCATTAGCGGAACACTCAAATAGCGACGATTTGCAGGTCGCAATGGTACTTGATGCGAATCCAAAATCTGTTCGCGCAGTCTTGGCTGATGGCGAAGAAATTCATATAGATGAAGCTGGCATTAGTTTTGCGGCAAGCGGTTTAAGTACTAAAACCCCTGCCAACAAACGCATCCAGCGTGGCGCTGTCGTACGCGTGATGCAAGAAGGGAAAAACTGGGTTATCACACAGATGCCGGAAGTACAATCCGCATTCATTGCAACTGATACGCATGACGGCGCAATCAAAGCACTGGTAGGCGGTTTTGACTACAACCTCAACAAGTTTAATCATGTGACACAAGCATGGCGTCAACCTGGCTCGAGCTTTAAGCCCTTTATTTATTCCGCTTCTCTGGAAAAAGGCCTGTCTCCAGCAACAATCATTGACGATGCACCTATCAGTTTTGATGCGGGTCAAACTGGCGGGCAAGCGTGGGAACCAAAAAACTACGATGGTAAATATGAAGGTCCTATGACCATGCGTAAAGGCCTCACGAAGTCAAAAAATATGATTTCGATCCGGATTTTGCATAGAATCGGCGCGAAATATGGTCAGGAATACACAACACGATTTGGTTTTTTGCCTGAAAAAAATCCACCTTATCTTACCCTTGCACTAGGTGCTGGCGCTGTCACACCTTTGCAGATGGCAGGTGCTTACTCGGTCTTCGCAAATGGCGGATATAAAATCAATCCTTACCTGATCAATAAGATTACCGACAACAACGGCAATATTCTGGTGCAAGCCAAACCAGACAAAGCAGGTGACGAAGCCAATCGCGTGATTGATGAGCGCAACGCGTTCCTGGTCGATAGCATGCTCAAAGACGTTGTGCGCTATGGTACTGCGGCAAAAGCGATGGTATTGAAACGCACCGATCTGGCTGGCAAAACTGGTACCACTAATGATTCGTTTGATGCATGGTTCGCCGGATACCAATCTAAATTAGTCGGCATCGCATGGATAGGCTTCGATCAACCAAGAAACCTTGGTAACCGTGAAACAGGTGGTGGACTGGCATTGCCAATCTGGATAGGCTATATGCAAAAAGCACTCAAAGATGTACCAATGGAAGAGCGACCTGTTCCAAATGGAATCATTTCGGCAAATGGGGATTTCTACTATGCTGAAAATCCACCCGGGGTTGCCGTGCAAGATTTAAATACTCCGGTCGTTATTGATGAAACGAACTAAAAACCAGTACTAATAAAAACGAAGGGCAATCAAATTGATTGCCCTTTTTTCATTGCCCTTGTTCTTTCCCCAATCGCGCCAAGGTCGTAAATAGCTCGGTACCATCTCTGGTGTTCAGCCAGTGCTGTCCATCATATTTGTAATGGAAACCACCACTACGTGCCGCCAGCCACATTTCTTGCATTGGCGCCTGGCTATTAACGATCATTTTCGAGCCGTTATTGACAAATTCTATCGTCAAAACGTTGCCGCTACGGCTACATTCAACATCTAATTCATCGTTGTCGAAAGCTTTTTCAAACATTTCTTCTACCTGCACCAGGCAAGATTCCGCCAGGATCAGGAATTCAGATTCAGTCATGCTACACTCCCTTGAATTGATTCATGCTTTAATTCACGTGTTGATTCACGTGTTGATTTACGCTTTGATTCACATTTAAAACGCCATTTTATACGTTGTTAGACAAATTCAAGATGCGACCACTTATTTACTCTCTGATTTTAGCTGCCATCTCGGCAAGCCTGCTTGGTGCATGCGGTGCGCGTGGCCCGTTGTATATGCCAAATAAAGCACTGACCAATGAATTGCCGATTTCCAGACTGGTAACCACACCAGTTCCAGACGCAGCGCGTACAACGGCCAGTAGCTCTGCGGAAGGCACCAGCGTGACTCCTGAGAAAAAATAAGAGCGGAGCGAAATAAAAAAACACCTCTTTGCTGAACTGCACCCCAAAAGTTGGACACCCGTCCTAACTTTTGGGGTGTTTTCATGAGTAAATACACAAAGCAATTCAAACTGGCCGTTGTTAAACGGTATCAAGAAGGTTCAGCGGGTTATAAAGCCG
>JBMPPG010000007.1:0-239594 GCA_049339905.1 Undibacterium sp. SXout11W | reverse complement strand
CCTATATTCGATACTATAATCATGACCGCATCAAGATGAAATTAAAAGGGCTGAGTCCTGTGCAATACAGAAATCAGCCCTTATTAGCCTAGCAATTAAACTGTCCAACTAAATGGGGTCAGTTCATCTGAGGGGGATTTAATATTCAAAAACAAAATATGGGTTACTTATTGAGCCGGAATGCGCCATATACATGGTTGACGCAACTGCTTATCAAGCCCCGATAAGAGATTTTCATGCTCCGTGAGTTCGCCCCCATCCGCATGCTTGACGAATACGTCGCCAACAGGAAAATCAATAGCATGCATCTCCTGAACAACTGGCACATCCTCCTCATCCAAATCGATGGCGAAACTGTTTTGCCCTCGAGACATGGCTAAAAAAACATCTGCCAGTAACTCTGCATCCAATAAAGCGCCGTGTAATTTCCGGTGAGCATTGGAAATCTCATAGCGATCGCACAGCGCATCTAAGGAATTTCGTTTCCCAGGATGCAATTCTTTTGCTTGCACCAATGTATCGATGACCGTTTCAATATAATCGCCGAATAAACCGAGACCTAAGCGAGAAAATTCTGCGTTTAAGAATGAGAGATCGAAGGGGGCATTATGAATAATGACCTCCGCACCCTGAATATATTCGCAAAATTCTTTTGATATCTCATTGAACCTGGGCTTATCACTTAAGAATTCAGTGGTCAAACCATGAACAGCAAGGGCCCCCTCTTCCGACTCGCGTTCTGGATTAATGTATTGGTGATAATTATTACCAGTTAATTTACGATCAATTAACTCAACGCAACCAATCTCAATGATACGGTTACCATCCCGAACATTTAAACCCGTTGTCTCAGTATCTAAAACGATTTGTCTCAGAATTTTTTTCATCTGCCTACCTTATTAATTCGCGCTGCAATCAAATCGACAAGCAGCCTAATCAGCAACCCATTCAAGCACCACCCGAGCTTCCATGTGAGCATTGCCAGATTCAGAACAAAATTGCGATTGCATACCAACCCCAGCAGCATACACAAGCTCATTACCTACAGATACAAACGGCAATTGTTGACGAATCCAAAATGGAATACGCAGTGCTTGATAATGGCTTTTCATATCCCGGGTTGATCGATTTTCCGCCAACTTCAAACGCTCACCACCGCGCCGCAAATGCAAACAAAGGGCTTGCTGCCCCAGCCAATCTGGGCTTAATCCATAATTAGCACGTCTAAAATGTAACGTGCCATGAAATTCAGGGAATGGCAGTGCATTTTCTTCGCTCCAGTTAAACGCAATACTCAACGCATCATCAACTGCTTCGCGCGCCCGATCAGACGCGCAGATTTTTTCCTGATAACGATGAATCGCCAGTTTTTCGTGATAAATCGTTATCCGTGCATCGCCCTTAGCCTCAAATAACTGCTTACAGATTTCGTTAAGGCGAGAAGTAGATGGCATACGCACATCAAACTTTGCCAGCCACAATCTAAATAAATTATTAATGCGCTCAGGGCTTAATGAGCGCACGCGATAAAGATCCAGATCAAACGCATGTTCCGATAAACAATGGGCGAGGTCTTGCTCTGCCAAAGCCTCTACCAAATTTTGTGTCGATTGCATATGCTTTGCCGTACGCGACATACGCCCTGCAAATCCCGGTGAGATCCGCTCAAGAATTGGCATTACCTGATGCCTTAACGCATTTCGAAGATAACGCACGTCTGCATTCGACTCATCCTCGATGCAAGCAATCTGATTTTCACGCGCAAATTGCTCCAACTCTGCTCTGGAAACGTCAAGCACGGGGCGCATCATCATTACCGAAGAGTTGCCAAATAAAGCAGGCGCATAATTAAACCTATCCATACCAGATAGACCCGCCACACCAGAGCCTCGCAACATTTGCATTAACAATGTTTCTGCTTGATCGTCTTGATGATGAGCTGCCAGCACGACTTCGACATGGGCCGCAGCACTCATCCTGCCAAGCGCCAAGTAGCGGCCTTTTCTGGCACTGCCTTCGATACCATCACCCTCATTATTAGCAACAACAATTCTCTCAAAAGCAAAAGAGACACCCAATTTTTGACATAGCGAATCGCAGTGCACGAGCCAGTCATCCGCATTCGGACTCAGTCCATGGTGCACATGGAACGCATTAAGGGAAATACTGCGCAAGCGACAATATTCAGCAGCAAGGAACAATAAGACTGATGAGTCAAGACCGCCACTATATGCAACAGCAAGACCACATTCTGAAGGGACTTTTCCAGATTCCGAAAAAAGCGTATTTAAAGTCTCAGAAAAGTGGCGCATGAGCGCACCACTTAAACTACGTACAGTCATTCGGATAACTTGGTTTCCTTAAACTTGCCGTAGCTCATTAATTTCTCATGACGAGCTGCTAACAAATCTTTCGTTTTCATCCCCTGGAACTGTCGCAGTGTATCGGCGAGTGCACGCTTAACCAATGCACACATTTGCTTAGGATCTCGGTGTGCACCACCCAAAGGTTCATTGATGATTTTGTCGATCAAACCCATCGCCTTGAGTCTATGCGCAGTCAAGCCTAAGGCTTCCGCCGCATCTGCAGCGCGATCGGAGGTTTTCCATAAAATAGATGCACATCCTTCGGGTGAAATCACCGAGTATGTCGCATATTGCAGCATCAACACCGCATCGCCGACCGCCAACGCTAACGCACCACCAGAACCACCTTCACCGATGATGGTCGCAATCAACGGCACCTTAAGCTCAGCCATCACATATAGATTGTGTCCGATCGCCTCAGATTGTCCACGCTCTTCAGCATCAATGCCAGGCCAGGCCCCCGTCGTATCAACAAAAGTAAATACTGGAATATCAAATTTCTCAGCCAACTTCATCAGGCGCATCGCCTTGCGATAACCCTCTGGCTTTGGCATACCGAAGTTACGTAACGCCCTTTCTTTGGTGTCGCGACCTTTTTGGTGACCAATGACCATACATGCCTGACCATTGAAGCGAGCTAACCCGCCGACAATGGACAAGTCATCTGCAAAGCTACGGTCACCATGAAGTTCATGAAAATCAGTAAAAATCTGATTGATATAGTCCATTGTGTACGGACGTTGAGGATGACGCGAAATCTGCGATACCTGCCATGGAGTCAGTTTTGCATAGATATCTTTGGTCAACATCTGACTCTTTTTTGATAATCTGTCAATTTCTTCAGAGATATCTACAGCGGAATCATCTTGAACAAATCGTAACTCTTCAATTTTTGTTTCTAGTTCAGCAATAGATTGCTCAAAACTCAGGAATGTCGTTTTAGTCATCGTGCCCCCTTAAATCCACACGAGTTAAAAAAAGCTTTATTAGGCAAATTTAAGGCAAAAGCCAATAAAAGGAGTTAGCGTGCGCCATAACTTCTCATTAATCTATTTAACAACCAAAGCTCACAAGACTTCGCATTGCACAGATCGATTTGCCTATATTTTTATTTCCACATTGTTCCACGTTAGAAACGGGCAATTACAGAAAATATTTGAACGGAGCAGATTAAATATCAAAAACAGCCGTTCTGTCCAGCTTCATGTGTTCGAAAATTTTATCAGAGGAGAATTACGCCCTACTCCGGCTATTTTCCGTCAATTTCAGCGGCCTTTAAAAACGAGACCCAAAATTCACACCTATTTAAATGACCAATGCCCAAGAAAAAAGTTACTTTAAAGGTGCCAATAAATTCAAATAGGGAATAATTTTGGCTTTTTTCACAAAAACCACGTGATTGTGTGCCCCGATAACATGTTTCTATGACCAAAAGCCCATTGTGACTCACTTATTTGATAAGATGGCACTTTATTATAGTTTCAGTATAACATTACTGCCTTCATGTTCAGTCAACCTCTGATAAATCTAAGCCAGAACACCATGCGCCAAACCATTAGAAGTATCTTTGTTATTTCCAATTTATCTCTAGCGCTTATCGCGACCCCATCCTTCGCTGATGAAGCGAGTGACATCGGAAAAATGCTTCGCGCCGGCCAGACTACTGAAGCCTTGCAAAAAGTTGATAGTGCGCTGGCGACCAAACCTAAAGACGCGCAATTGCGATTTTTGAAGGGGTTAATTCTCACAGAGCAAAATAAATCGCCAGAAGCGATTACAGTTTTCTCTAAACTAACTGACGATTATCCAGAGCTACCTGAGCCGTATAATAATTTAGCAGTGTTATATGCAGCTACCGGCCAATATGACAAAGCGCGTGCATCTCTTGAAATGGCGATACGCACCAACCCCACCTATGGCACTGCACACGAAAATCTCGGCGACGTTTATGCCAAGTTAGCCAGTCAGGCATATGACAAGGCACTGCAATTGGACTCTGGCAATGCCACTGCCAAATTAAAACTGACGATGGTACGAAATCTGGTTGGCAATTCCGGCAGCGTTAATCCGAAAATCAATCCAGCGCCAGCAACCTTGCTAGCTCAGGCGTCACCAACCAAAGCGTCGGTTGCTACACCTGCAAATCCGGCCAAATCTGAAGCTATAGCGAAGGCAGAGCCAAATACAGCGAAACCTGAGCCAAGCAGTACAAAATCCAAACCAGCCACGGTGACCGACAAAAGCGATGAAGATGTTATTAAAACGGTTGAGAATTGGGCAAAGGCATGGAGTAACAAAGATACCAGTATTTACTTAGGTCATTACGCCAAAGATTTTCAGACGCCCAAAGGTGAATCTCGCAAATCCTGGGCTGAAGAACGTCGCAATCGCATCGAAGGTAAAGGTCACATCAACGTAAAACTTGAAAACATCAAAGTGAACGTTGATGACAATGAAGCGACCGTAAAATTTCGCCAGATTTACACTTCTGATCAGTTGACAGCAAATAGCCGCAAGACGCTGATCATGGTCAAGCAAGATGGTAAATGGCAAATCAAGCAGGAGCGCGCGGGTAGCTGATGTTTTTTTCTGCGTTTAAAGATACTTCGACCAGATTTCTGGTGACGAAGAAGCGTTGCTGCGCCTTTACCCTACTCTCGTGTCTGGCAACCATGTTGCCAGTCGCTTCGGCTGAGGCAAAAACTCGTGCAAGTAAAGCATCCACATCGGAAATGAGTTCTGACTCACCCAACCCGGATGCGTTACTGATCGATGTTTATCAGAATCTTTCCAACAACAAATTACAAGCAGCTCAGGAGACGGTTGATCAGTTAATTGAAGCGTATCCGCATTTTCAATTGGCTCACCTGATCCGCGGCGATCTGCTGCTGATGCATGCGCGCCCAGTCACAAGCTTCGGTGCCGGCGCAAACGCTCAGGCCGATAAGCTTAAAGAAATGCGCGATGAGGCGGCGATGCGGATACGATCTTATCGCGAACGTCCGAATCCAACTTTAATTCCAAAAGCGGTTTTGCAACTCAGAGATGATCAAAAACAAGTTTTGGTCGTTGATGCAAACAAGTCCCGACTATATCTCTACGAAAACGTTGCCGGCCAACCCAAACTCGTGAGTGACCACTATATCAGCCACGGTAGATTTGGGATTAACAAGTTCAAGGAAGGTGATCAAAAAACACCTTTAGGCGTGTATTACATCACCAATCGCCTTTCTGGCGGCAAATTGCCTGACTTTTATGGCCCGGGAGCCCTGCCGCTCAACTACCCCAATGAATGGGATAAAATTAATGGCCGTAGCGGTTCAGGCATTTGGTTGCATGGGATGCCTTCAGCCAATTTCAGCCGACCGCCGCTCGCCTCAGATGGTTGCGTAGTGCTAACCAATCCAGATTTCTTGAAGATCTCTGCCTTAGTCGATATTGGAAAAACACCCGTCATCATTAGCGATCAGGTCGAGTTTGAAAGTCAGGCAAAATGGCTGGCAGATCGTCAGTTCGCTGCGAAATTGCTCGATGACTGGCGACTGGATATAGAAAGCAAGAATGCCAATCGCATCTTTGCCAACTACTCCCGTAACTTTAAATCTCTTCAAGGCGAGGATTTAAATGCCTGGTTTTCAAAACAAAGACAGAATTGGGAATCATGGACAAATCCCTTCATACAATTGAAGGATGTCACGCATTTCCGCTACCCTGGGAAGGATGAGATTATTGTCAGCACTTTCACTCAAGAAACACAATCCGGAAAAACCAAAACCAGCGTCCGTAAGCGCCAGTACTGGTTAAAAGAGTCAACAAAATGGCGGATCATCTACGAATCAACTGTTTAGTGTGAGGAATTAAAGTGAAATCAGCAACTACAAAATTAATTGGCCTGTTAATCGGCTCTATCTTGAGTCTGGGCACCGCACATACATTCGCTGACGAATTACCCAAAGTATTAATCAAGACCAATATGGGTGATATCGTGGTGGAACTCCACTCTGAAGCAGCACCAAAAACCGTGGATAATTTCATTAAATACGTCAAAGCAGGGCAATACAAAGGCACCACTTTTCATCGCGTTATTGACAATTTCATGATTCAGGGTGGCGGCTATGATAAGAATATGAAAGAAAAACCCACTGGCAAGCCCATCGCCTCGGAAGCAGCTATGGCTTTGGAAAAAGGCTTGAGGAATGACCTGGGTACGATCGCGATGGCGCGGACTGAAGACCCTAATTCAGCTACGGCACAGTTTTTTATTAATGTCAGAGACAATGATTTCCTCAACCATCAACCCCTGCCTGCGGGTGATCCTGTAGAATTCAATTACCGTGGAACAATGACTAAGGCTCCACGAAAGCAGGCACTGATCGCCACCGCTGGTTATACCCCATTTGGCAAAGTCATCAAGGGCATGGATGTTGTTGAAAAAATCAAAGCTGTTGAAACCGGCGACGCCCACATGATGCAAAATGTCCCCAAAAAGGACATCATCATTGAATCCGCAACTGTTATAAAATAATTTTATTTTTCATCCCTAATTTTTACAATTTATTTCCACCCCATTACCAAGGATTATTATGGCCATTCTCATGACTACTAACCACGGCGCAATCACGATTGATCTGGACGAAGCAAAAGCACCGAAAACCGTTGCTAACTTTCTCGCCTATGTAGCTTCCGGTCATTACGCAGGGACAATTTTTCACCGTGTCATTGACGGCTTCATGATTCAAGGCGGCGGCTTTGAACCTGGCATGAACCAAAAAGACACATTGGATGCAATCGAAAATGAAGCTAGCAATGGCTTGAAAAACGAACGCTATTCCATCGCCATGGCACGCACCGGTGCACCACACTCTGCAACAGCGCAGTTCTTCATCAATACCGCAAATAACAGTTTCCTCGACTATCCTGGTCAAGATGGCTGGGGCTACTGTGTATTTGGCAAAGTCACTGAAGGCAAAGAAATCGTTGATAAAATCAAAGGTGTTAAAACATCACGTTCAGGCATGTTCCAGGACGTACCGGTTGAAGATGTCATCATCGAAAAAGTTGAAGTTATTTAATAAACCAACTGCTTTTTCAGAACATTATTCGATTGAGTGTGAAAAATTCCGAAAAGCAAACAACAGCGCAACCCAAATCGGTTGCGCTGTTTGTTTCTGACATCCATCTTAGCCCATCGCTGCCAAAAACTACCCGTGCGTTTTTGAGTTTCCTTGCAGAACAAGGAACAAGAACTAAACAACTATACATCCTCGGAGACATGTTTGAATATTGGGTTGGTGACGATGATATTTACGATAAATACAACGCTAAAATTGTGCAAACTTTGCGTAGTCTTACGGCAGCCGGGATCCAACTATTCTGGATTGCCGGCAATCGAGATTTCCTAATTGGTGAGGATTTTGCTATTGCAACCGGAATGCAGTTACTAAAAGACCCAAGCATCATCACCGTAGCTGGAAAGAAAATTGCCATCTGCCATGGAGATGAGCAATGCACTGACGACACTGCATACATGCAATTCCGCGCGCAGGTTCGCAATATTGAATGGCAACGCAATTTTCTTACCTTACCTCTGGCGCAAAGAAAAACCATCGTGTCAGGTATGCGCGAAAGCAGTAAGATGCAACAAAGCCAGAACGAGCTTTCTATCATGGATGTCAACCCAACAGCGATAGAACAATTGTTTGCATCCTCCGCTTGCCACTACCTGATTCACGGACACACGCACCGCCCGGCTTTGCACGAGCACGACGGCCAGTATCGCTACGTTTTACCCGACTGGGATTGTGACGAGGAGAACCCTCGTGGTGGCTGGATATCCATCGATGAACATGGTGAAATTAACCGCATCAGTTTCACAAACGGTGGAACTACAAGCTCTCGTTAAGCCACCTTGGGTGAGTATTCATCACTAACCAAATGCCCGGCAGCTATCGTCAAGATTCTGCCGCATCGTGCTGCAATCGAAAGATCATGCGTCACCAGCACAAGCGTGGAATTGTGCTCCCGATTGAGCGCAAACATGAGCTGGATAACCGCCTCACCAGTCACAGCATCAAGACTACCAGTTGGTTCGTCCGCCAACAGCAATGGCGGCTCAGTGACAAATGCTCTGGCTAACGCAACGCGTTGCTGCTCCCCACCAGAGAGAAATTTAGGGTAATGTTTTAAACGTGACGACAAACCCACCCGTTCCAACATTTTTTCTGCTTTTAGCTTCGCCTCTTTATCGCCACGTAATTCAAGCGGCAACATGACGTTCTCCAGTGCGGTCAAATGCATTAACAACTGAAAAGACTGAAAAACAAAGCCTAAATTATCCTTTCGAAGCTGCGCCCGCTGATCTTCATTCAAAGCGAATAAATCAACCCCAGCCAGATGAACCGATCCCGAACTGGGAATGTCCAAGCCTGCCAGAATACCCAGCAAGGTTGACTTACCTGAGCCAGAAGCGCCAACAATTGCGAGCGTTTCTCCTGCTTGCACGGTAAAATCAATGCCATTCAGAATCGTCAGGTGCCCGCTTGCGTCTTCGACTTGCTTGATCAGCTTATTAACCTCTATTGCCGTTTGTCTGCTTACATTAGGATGTATCATGCTGTCTTTTTTATCCTCTCGTCAATTTATGCTTCGTGTTCTGCTCCCTCTGTTGATGAGCAGTTTAATGCCGTTCGCTTACGCACATTCTGCATCAAAATCTATCCTAGTGCTTGGCGATAGCTTATCGGCAGAATACGGCTTGGTGCGCGGGCAAGGCTGGGTTAGCTTAATGGAAAAAAAACTGGCTGAGTCCAATCCGAATTCTACCGTGATAAACGCCAGCATCAGCGGAGAAACGACGAGTGGCGGAAAAACCAGATTACCAGCCCTGGTCAACAAACTCAAACCTGACATCGTCATTATTGAATTGGGCGGCAATGACGCTTTGCGTGGCTTGTCACTTGCTGCGTCAGAAGAAAATTTCCGCGCAATGATCGTGGCCGCAAAAAAAGCAAATGCGGAAGTGCTCCTGGTAGGAATGAAAGTTCCTCCCAATTACGGTAAAGAATATACCCAAAATTTTTTCTCACTTTACGCAAAACTCGCCAAAGAACAAAAAGTACGTCTTGCTCCCTTTTTACTGGAGGGAATCGCTGAGCGAGATGATCTGTTTCAGGCAGATAGAATTCATCCCATCGCCAACGCCCACGCTTTGATGTTAAATAACGTCTGGCCACAATTAGCACCTTTATTGACGAAATGAAATAATGAAATATCCAGAACTGATTTGCTTCGACAGTATTGCTGATAATTTATCGCAATTCGATTGCATAATTGATGTCCGTAGCCCTGCCGAATTTGCCGAAGATCACGTTCCGGGTGCCATTAATTGTCCAGTGCTGAATGACGACGAACGGATACAAGTCGGGACAATATATAAACAAGTTGGAGCATTTGAAGCCAAGCGACTCGGTGCGGGTTTGGTCGCAATGAACATCGGTCGCCACCTTGATACGCAATTTCAGCAACACGGAAAATCCTGGCGCCCCTTAATCTACTGCTGGCGAGGTGGCAACCGCAGCGGCAGTATGGCACTTATTTTCTCAAAAATTGGCTGGCCCGTAGCGCAGTTGCAAGGTGGCTACAAAGCCTATCGCCAACATGTCAACGCATCGATTCAAGAATTTGCAAACACGATTCAATTGAAAGTCCTGTGCGGCACCACCGGTAGCGGCAAAAGTCGTCTACTAAACACATTGGCGACGTTAGGTGAGCAGGTCCTCGATCTCGAACAATTAGCTCAACACCGTGGCTCCGTGCTAGGTGACATTCCCGCTGCAAAACAACCTACTCAAAAAATGTTTGAAAGCAGGATCTGGAAGCTATTAAAAAATGCAGACCATGAACGTACGATTTACGTTGAAGCGGAGAGTAAAAAAGTGGGAAATTTACGCGTACCCGATGCACTAATGAGCAAAATGCGCGAGTCAGCCTGCGTTTCGATTGCCATGCCAATGACGGAAAGAGTGAATTTACTGATAGAGGACTACGCCCACTTTGTACAAGATCCACAACAACTCAACCATCAACTCGATTTTCTCGCCCACCTGCATGGAAAAGAAAAAATAAATTCATGGAAAAAGCAGGCTTTAAACGGGGAAATTGCGAAAGTAGTTCAAAGTTTGTTGGTGGATCATTACGACCCCGCCTACACCAAGTCGATTTCACGGAATTTCTCCAAATTCAATCAGGCACAGGAGATCAATCAGACAAGCTTAAGTAATGCTGATTTTGAGTTGAGTGCGAAACAAATTATTTCCAACCAATAGATGACTCATCCGTCCACATCATCAAGAATGCGTTGTCCTTCCTGATCCAGTTCTTCAAATTGACGGTTATTGATCGCCCACCAGAATAAGCCGCCAATTGCAAACACAAGAACCAGGCTCAGTGGAATCAAGAGATATAAAATATCCATAATTAATTAAAATTTTCCGACATTACATATTCAGGCTGCGGCAACAAATACAAGCGCAGTGCATTTAACACGACAATCAGTGAACTCAATGACATACCTAATGCAGCATGCCATGGCTCCAACCAACCAATTACCGCAGCCGGAATCGCAAACAGATTGTAAGCAATCGCCCAAAACAAATTTTCTCTGATTAAATGAAATGCTTTGTTGGCGACGACAAAACCAAAATCCAGATCACTCAAACGATTCGACATCAGCAACACATCACTGCGGGTCTGTGATATCGGTGCCCCCTGTCCCATAGCAACGGCAACATTCGCCAATGAGAGGGCGGGACCATCATTCATACCGTCACCAACCATGACCACGGTTGCTCCTTCAACCTGCAGCGTCTGAACAATATTAAACTTATCTGCGGGACTCAAATTTGCTCTGGCGTCGTCAATCCCACACTCACGAGCAACGGCTTGCACGACCTCGTCACGATCTCCAGACAACAACAATATTTTCTTGTGGCGGAGCTGTAACTTTTTAACTGTTTCAATAGCATCAACGCGCAAGGTGTCAGCCAAAGCAAATACCATGATCACGCCATCCTGATCCGCCAATACGGAAACCGTGGCTTCGCGCATGTCTGATGGGATTTTAAATTCCTGCGTATTTTTTGAAGCAGATTTTGAAGCCAAACCAAGAGCAAAACCGACACTACCCAAGCGGTATGAACGATTGCCAATCAGCGCCTCTATTCCACCACCAGCGACCTCCTGCATATGAGTCACTTCCATTGCTGATGTATTCTCATTTTGTGCAGCCAACCCGTCTGCAATCGCTCTGGCAGCTGGATGCCCCGAACCGGATGCCAATAAAAACGCAATATTTTCGGCGAGCGGCATTTCTCTTTGCATTAACTGATGCGCCACTCTCAGCTTGCCTACGGTAAGTGTGCCGGTTTTATCAAAAATAAAATGTGTCGCTTCAGCCATCGTCTGAATCGCCTTACCATTCTTGATTAACACACCATTTTTTGCCATCATGCCGATGGCTGCTGACATCACACCAGGAGTTGCCAAAGATAAAGCGCAAGGACAAGTGACCACAATGACGCTAATTGCTATCCACAAAGCACGATCAGGTACAATGAAAGTCCATACAACGCCTGTCAACACTGCGATAAGCAAAATAATACTCAGGAAGCGACTTGCGTGCTTATCCGCCAAAAGGACGATTGGTGGCTTCTCGGTCGCTGCAGTCTCCATCATTTCTATCAATGACGATAAATGGGTTTCCATACCCACTTTAAGCGCTTTGATGATTAAAGTGCCATTAGTATTGATAGCACCTGCAATCACGTTATCATCCACCGTTTTAAGTACGGGACGCGACTCACCCGTCATCAGCGCTTCGTCGCATTCACTATGGCCCTCCAACACAATACCATCTGCTGGGATATGATCACCAGGAGCCACCAAAACGAGATCATCGATTTTCAAAGCTGACGCATCCAGCACCAAAACTTCGCGGCTTTGTGGATAATTAACTAATTTTTGCGCGGCGACCGGCACCAGTTGCGTAAGCACCCTAAGTGCGGTAGTGGTTTTTTTTTGAACTTGGCTTTCGATCAAACGGGCAGCTAACAACAGAAAAACAAACATAATTGCCGAATCATAGTAGACCACGCCTCCGCGAAACGTGGCCCAGACACTGGCAAAAAAAGTCAGCAAAATACCCAATGAGACTGGCACATCCATGCCGACATGACGATGCCGCAAGTCACGCCATGCCGCTTTAAAAAATGGCAGAGCAGAAAAACCGACCACAGGAACGGTAATTAACATACTCGCAATTTTGAGCAACTTATCCAAATCGGGCGTCAGATCCCCATCCACCTGGGGGACTGGCACCAAATACGCTGGGAACGCATACATCATGATTTGCATCATGGCAAAACCAGCAATAAACAGACGCCACAGAGCTAGCTTGCTTTCTTTCTTTTCAAATTCGTCGGGTGATTGTGTCGCAGGTAGTGCGCCATACCCAAGATTGATGATCGCAGAAATGATATTTTTGAGATTATTTTTTTCTGACTGCCATACTACTTCTGCCTTATGGGTCGCGGTGTTGATTTTAAATAAATTAATACCCGGCAATTGACGAACCCGAAATTCAATCAATTGCACACACGCAGCGCAATGCATACCCGACAGACTGAGCTTTTCTGCTTGAATTAATTGGTCTTCTTTTTGCTCACTCGCAATGGCAGAATTTGATTGATGATCAGTACCTGAAATAACACTCATAGCACTTCCATTTGTGCCAATTTAGCTTGCAAATACTCATCCACCATTTTGTTGCGCTCGATTGCATGCAATATTGCCATGCATCCATGGCAGCAGACTGCCCTTTGCTGGGCGTTAAATTTAACATACAAGGCTTTGGTTTCGCGCATTTTTTCACCGCAGTGATAGCAATCGATTTTTTCTACACGGTTAGTGTGAAAAGGTAACATCTCCAACAAATGAGAAAGTGAGATCGCCATAAGAAACGCGCGGAGAATAAAGTTAGAAGTTGGCAATAATATTATCCTAACCGATTATGCATGTGAAATCTTTGATATGCCACAACACCAGTTAAGCTTCTGACAAAATCTGTCGTTGAGCAAAATACCATTGGCATTGTTGTGAGTTCCGGGACTGAAAAAAGCAAAAAGACGGTAGCATTGCACCACCGCCTTTTTGTTTCTACAATTTTTTCACTATTCTATGAGGAATCTTAGAAACCTCTAATCCGTCTCAATACACGGAGAGTTACTACACTAATTGTCATCCATCAACTTCATACATAACCGGCAAAACAAACTACGACCGGGGCTCAGACGCAAACCACCTTGGAAACGAAATAAACTTTATATCGACCTCCCGTTTTGAACCAGTTACGGACTCAATATAGAACAACCGCATGACGAGAGGAAGATAATTAAAACTATCAAGCGTGAGACTGGATTGAAAAAATTAACTAAACTAATTTATGGCATCAATGTAAAGTCAGCTTGCTGGATTTACTCAAGGTCGACATCGCAGCACTGCCGACAGATGCGCCAAATTTCTTCAGAACCCGCTCTGGCAGGTCTTCTTTTTGCGTGTAATCAACAATATCTTCAACCTTGATCACATCACGCGCAACAGAATCCACCGTTCCAAAGCCATCTGCCAAACCCATTTCTACTGCCTTACTTCCCACCCAAAACAAACCTGAAAAGGTTTCCGGTGATTCTTTAAGACGACTGCCGCGACCTTTGCGTACAACATCAATAAACTGCTGGTGGATTTCATTGAGCATCGCCTGAGAATAAGTTTTTTGCTTTTCCGTCACTGGCGAATACGGATCCATGAAACCTTTATTTTCACCCGCAGTCATCAAGCGCCGTTCGACGCCAAATTTATTCATCAATCCGGTAAATCCAAAACCGTCCATCAACACACCGATAGAACCAACAACACTGGCTTTATTAACAAAAATTTTATCTGCAGCGGCAGCGATATAGTAACCACCGGAAGCACAGATCTCATCGACGACCACGTACAATTTCTTCTCAGGATATTGCTCGCGCAAACGTACAATTTCATCGTTGATCATTCCAGCCTGAACAGGGCTACCACCAGGACTGTTGATACGCAAAATCACGGCCACCGAACCACCCTCAGCAAACGCACGATCAAGTGCCGGTATTACATCGTGGGCACTACCACGACCCTCGGCATCAATTTCACCTTCAATATCAACCAAGGCAGTGTGGGGAGCGTTATTATCACTCTCACTCTGAAATAAGCCACCGAACCGATATATACCCAAGAGGATGATCGCGGCGAAAGCAAATTTAAAAAATATACCCCACCGACGCTGCATTTTTTGCTCTTGCAAAGCCGCAAATGCCAGCTTTTCCAGGGTCTCTCTCTCCCAGTGCGAGCGTTGATCGCCTTCATCACACGTCCCGGAGACAGGTAAATCCTTGTTCTGCATTTCCATAAAACCCTCAACAATTACGCAATGACAGGCTGGATATAATCATCCGGATGCCAAAAAATTTTACCGCCTACTTCCGTGACTTGTATTTTTCTTAAACGACTACCGCGGCAAGGCCCACCCGAACAATGTCCGGTTTCAGGCTCATAGATTGCACCATGTGTTGCGCACATAATGTAGAGTCCACTGGATTCTAAAAATTCACCAGGATTCCAATCAAGTTCAACTGGCACATGTGCGCAGCGATTCAAATACCCATGAACCGAACCAGAATATCGAATCACAAAACCCGTCGCGTCATCACTGCCAGCAGTCACTGGAAAACGCACACCTAAGCCACCTTCAATCAACTCATCGGAGGCGCAAATCGATATCGACGTCATATATTCTCCAATCAGGCATTTTGATTGAGCCACTGATGCAATTCGTGCACGCTGGTAGCTGAATACAAAGGATTGAGCGCAGCAAGCAAGGACGGCGCATGCGCACCATACTCCACCGCAACGCCACCAGCACCAGCATTAGCAGCCATTTGCAAATCATGCGTGGTGTCGCCAATCATTAAAGTTCGCTGCATTTCCTGCCCTAGCTCACGGGTAAGTTCTTGCAACATCGCAGGATGAGGCTTAGAAAACGTTTCATCAGAGCAACGCGTAGCATCAAACACCGAAGTGAGGTTAGCATTATGTAGTGCACGACTGAGGCCAACCCTGCTTTTGCCAGTAGCCACTGCCAAAAAATATCCTTGCTGCGCCAGATCATTGAGCATTTCGCGCACACCATCAAACAGCGGAAGCTCATGATCCTTGGCCAGGTAGTGGTAGCGATAGCGCTCAACCATACGCGGATAATACTTAGGATCAACGTCGGGTAAAGCCGCAGCCATTGCCTCGGCCAGCGACAGACCAATCACATACGCAGCAGCACTATCGTCAGGTACAGGCAGGCCCAAGTCACGGGCCGCCGCCTGAATACATTTGACAATCGTGGCTGTACTATCCATCAGGGTGCCATCCCAATCGAAAACAATAAAATCAAATTGCTTTTTTGCCATATTTATAAGTGCGACGTCTATGTCAATAATATTCAATTAACATTACAAAACAGACATCAAAGTTGCTATTCAATAACGAGATAATACCATTAGTAAGCCATCAAGACTTTCAGGCAGCAGAAAGGCTACGTAAGAAGTCCTCACACTCTTTTGGCAAATGCGCATTCACTGTCGTCAACTTACCAGTCTCAGGATGGGTAAAAGTGATTTGATGTGCGTGCAAAAACATGCGCTTTAATGATCCGCGCTCAGACGTGGCTTTTTGCAAAGCTTTATTGAGCGGAAAATCGCCGTATTTGTCATCACCAGCAATAGGGAAACCACTGGCTGACAAATGCACGCGAATTTGATGAGTGCGACCCGTTTTTAGTTCAGCCTCAAGTAATGCATATTCTTTAAATTTTTTCTTCAAAGTAAATACAGTGTGTGAGGCCATACCGTCAGCTTGCACTCTAACTCGTCGCTCGCCATCGGCTGTTGTATATTTATGCAATGATAATTTGACATGCTGACGGGCATTCTTCCAATCACCATACACCAAAGTAAAATATCGCTTATCGGTCGAACCGTCACGCATTTGCTCATGCAAGTTTGTTAATGCTGTGCGTTTTTTGGCGATCAGCAGCAATCCCGACGTTTCTCTATCCAGCCTGTGCACCAGTTCAAGGAACTTAGCTTCAGGCCTGGACGAACGCAATTGCTCAATGACGCCATAGCTAACCCCGGAACCACCATGCACAGCAACACCAGCAGGCTTATCAATAATCAGCAAATGGCTATCTTCGAAAACAATTGGGAATTCCAATTTAGGGACCACTTGCGTCGATGGTTCCGACATGCGTATAGGAGGAATACGGACAATGTCCCCCTCCACTAAACGGTATAACTGATCGATTCGACCTTTATTGACGCGCACCTCGCCAGATCGCAAAACGCGGTAAACATGGCTTTTTGGCACGCCTTTACAGATACGCAAAAGGAAATTATCAATGCGCTGCCCAGCCTCTTCTTCAGAGATTGTCAGCATTTGGACTTTCGGCTGTGACGCTGAAGGCTGCTCGTGGGGAACATTTTGCATCTGTTTTTGATGCTCACCCCTATTAATTGTCGCTAAGTCCTTCATTTTGAATATATAATCATTTTCGCTTCAGCAATTACGCTTTTGCAGTGTAAGAGAAATAAACAGCTATTTTACACAGGGGCAAGTCCATCAGCCTCGCCAGTTTGCAAATATGATGGAAAAAGATGTGTATGCGCCCTCGTTTGCGTTCCAAGGTAGCGACCAATTGTGGTTATCGGGCACAAGTTAGACGAGGTTGTATCAGAGAGCTTGAAATGTAAGGATAAGTTGGACAAGAGATGCTGGTTTAATTATTAATAAGCATGCTTGTCTATGATAGTTTTTGTAGTAAAGGCGATTCCGTCAGATACAACAAAATAAGATGGTCTGACATCAAAGTTGCGCATCGCCTGGCGTTCTGCTTAGTTATTGCACAAATATAACTAAGGCTGAGAATGCGGGGGACATGTGCACTCGAATTTGTTGCAAAAATTACACGCGCCGCGCGCGAAGCAGTATAGATATTGAGGTTCATTGCAATTCAGCTTAGTTGCTGTCTCATTGCGGACTCGATACTATTCCGCTACGCCAATGGCATTTCCACCCCCTTCAAACTCTCCGTTCTGGCATACATCCCGGCACCAGTACAGCCCTTGCCTCACTGAATGAAGCAAGGGCAAAAGATGACCATCAGGTCACGGAGTAAATAAAATGAAACGTATGTTGTTCAATGCTACGCAGCAAGAAGAATTGCGCGTTGCTATCGTCAATGGGCAAAAACTCATTGATATTGATATCGAGACCGCTGGTCGCGAATTACGTAAGTCAAACATCTACAAAGGCGTCATCACCCGCATAGAACCATCGCTGGAAGCGTGCTTCGTTAACTATGGCGAAGAGCGTCATGGTTTCTTACCCTTTAAAGAAGTTGCTCGCAGCTACTTCAAAGAAGGCATCGACGTTCGCAACACTTCCATCAAAGAAGCGTTGCGTGAGGGTCAGGAAATCGTTGTTCAAGTAGAAAAAGAAGAACGCGGAAATAAGGGCGCCGCCCTGACCTCCTTTATTTCTTTGGCTGGACGGTACTTAGTATTGATGCCGAACAACCCTCGTGGCGGTGGCGTATCGCGCCGCGTAGAGGGCGAAGACCGCCAGGAATTGCGCGAAACCATGGACAAACTCGACTTACCAACCGGTATGTCAGTGATTGCCCGTACCGCTGGCATTGGTCGTAATGTTGATGAACTGCAATGGGATTTAAATTACCTGATGCAACTCTGGCGTGCGATTGAAGGCGCTGGCAAGTCTTCTCCTGGTGCTTTCCTGATTTATCAAGAATCCTCACTAGTCATCCGTGCGATTCGTGATTACTTCCAACCTGATATCGGTGAAATCCTGATCGATACAGACGAAATCTACGAACAAGCTCAGCAATTCATGAGCCACGTAATGCCTGACATGGTACATCGCGTGAAACGCTACAGCGACGATGTACCACTGTTTTCACGCTTCCAAATCGAACACCAGATTGAAACCGCATACAGCCGCACTGTCCCGTTACCGTCAGGCGGCGCTATTGTAATCGACCATACCGAAGCTTTGGTTTCTGTCGACGTTAACTCTGCGCGCTCAACCCGTGGTGGAGACATTGAAACAACGGCATTCAATACCAACCTTGAAGCTGCTGAAGAAGTTGCTCGCCAGTTACGCTTGCGTGACTTGGGTGGTTTGATCGTGATCGATTTTATCGACATGGAAAACGCCAAGAATCAGCGCGAAGTAGAAACTCGCCTCAAAGATGCACTGCGCTATGACCGTGCCCGCGTCCAAATGGGCAAGATTTCTCGCTTTGGCCTGATGGAATTGTCCCGTCAGCGCCTGCGCCCATCTCTGTCTGAAGGCAGTCACGTAACGTGCCCACGCTGTAACGGCACAGGCCATATCCGCGACACCGAATCTTCTGCACTGCAAGTCCTGCGCATCATTCAGGAAGAAGCAATGAAAGAAAATTCAGCTGCAATTCACGTACAAGTACCCGTAGACGTTGCAGCCTTCTTGCTGAACGAAAAACGCGGCGAAATTCTGAAAATCGAAACCCGCCATCGCGTCACCGTGATTCTGATTCCAAATACCCATCTGGAAACACCACATTACAAACTCGATCGCCTGAAACACGACGACCCTCGCCTGGAAGAACATCACGCTAGTTACGCTATGGCGGAACAAGTGGATACCGACATTGGTTACAGCAAACGCCAAAAAGAAGATGTAAAGCCGCGCCAGGAAGCAATGGTGAAAAGCATCACACCAGAAACAGCACCTATCGTGGAACGCAAAGAAACTCCCGCTCCAGCGTTAAGCGCGGCAACTCCAGCTGCCGGACCAGGCTTCTTTGCCAAACTGATGAGCTTTTTCTTTGGTAAATCTGAAGACTTGACGACAAAAGCAACAACACCTGTCGTGACCGAAGAAAAATCCGCTGATCGCGACCGTAATGGTCGCAACGGCCGCAATCAACGCAACAACCAACGCAATCGCAATCGCAGCAACCGCGATCGCGACGAACGCGAAGATCGCCCGGCAGCATCAAGCGCAGAAAAAGCTGAAGCAGCAAAAGCGCCAATGACTGAAACGCCGCGCCCACCAAAAGCAGCTAAGCAAGTTCGTGAACCACGCGAACCCAAAGAGCCGCAAGAAGGCCGTCGCGAACGCCAACAACGTCAACGCGAAGAACGCAAAGAAGCATTGTTAACTGAGGTTAAGCCGGAAGAAGTGATCCAAAAGCACCAGGATCCAGTCCCCGTTGAAGTGATGCCAGCACAAGCACCGCTGCAAAACCTTGAGCAAGGCGTTGATGAAAACGCGGAGCAAAGCGAAGAACGTCGTCGCCGCCGCCGTCGTGGTGGTCGCAATCGCAACCGTCGTGAGCGCGAACCTGGTGAAGTAAATGAGCAAGGCGAATTGGTAATTGAATCTGGCAGTGCAACTGCCGTTGAAAATGCTGTAGCGAATGAAGTTGCGCATGAGGCAACTACTGAGCAAATAACGCCAGCCGTTACACAAGCGCCCGCCCTTGTTTCGGCCATGGTGGCACCTTTAGCGGTTGCCGTTTCCGCAGCGCCTGCGCCTGCGGAAACCTATGTTGCACCAACCACTGCGGTTTTTGAACCAGTCGCGGCGATGACACCAGCGCCAGTAATGGTTGCCAGCAACGCTGCAACTGAAGCAACTGAAGCAACTTCAACTTTGACACAAGCAGAAACAATCGCAAGCACCACAACTACATCAAACGCAGATTCATCAGCGTTAGTTGAAGCGCATGTACCTGCCACTCCCGAAGTTACTCCTGCCATCGCTGTAGCTCCAGCTGCAGAAGTTATCTCATCACTAGCGGCAACTACTCCAGTAGTACCTACAGCAAGCATCGCAAAACCAGTTGTCACCTCGGCGTCTATGCCTTTGGAACAACTGCACGGCATGTTGAGCGCTGCAGGCCTGCATTTGGCAAGCACCGATCCAGAGAAACTACGTGCGGCGCAGGAAAGTGCAAGCAAGATCGTACCAGCACCGCGCACACCACGTGAACGCAAGCCTTTACCACCTGTTTCTACCGAGCCTTTGGTTCTGGTTGAAACTCGTCGTTAATCTACACCAATCTAAAGCCGGCAAAGCTCTATGCTCTGCCGGCTTTTTTTATGCATACAATCAGCTCCACTACTCCGCTCCAAACAAAGATACTCACATAGTAGAATAATCATTAAATGCTTTGTCCGCTCTTAAATCAGATTCTCGTGGTATTGTTCTGAATTAATTAGTACTTATCGCAAGCCGCAACAGATGACGGAAAAATTTATTCCTTTGATTGATAATCGCAGGCATCAGGACTCTCTCACCATTCCTGCACAATTGAAGCTTCCCAGCGGTAAATTGGCGGACACTTTGTCACGACCTTTACACGATTTACGCATTTCAGTTACAGACCGCTGTAATTTCCGTTGCGTCTACTGCATGCCGAAAGAAATTTTCGACAAAAATTATCAGTACTTGCCACACAATGCGCTCCTGAGCTTTGAAGAAATTACTCGAATTGCGAAAATATTCCTGAGTCATGGCGTCAAGAAAATTCGCCTTACTGGCGGTGAACCTTTACTACGCAAAAACATCGAAGATCTGGTTGCCATGTTGGCAGAACTACGAACCACCGATGGATTAGCACCAGATTTGACGCTGACAACCAATGGATCGTTGCTGGAGAAAAAAGCAAAAAGCCTGAAAAATGCCGGACTCAATCGCGTTACTGTTTCTTTAGATTCACTTAATGATACAACTTTCAAGCAAATGAATGACGTGGACTTTGCGGTATCCGAAGTACTGAATGGGATTGATGCTGCACACGCGGCGGGCTTAGGACCAATTAAAATCAATATGGTTGTCAAAGCGGGGGTCAATGATCATGAAATTACCGATATGGCACGTTATTTCAAGAACAGCCCTCATATCTTACGCTTCATTGAGTACATGGACGTTGGTGCGTCAAATCACTGGCAAGTCAATGAGGTAATCACCTCAGAGCAGATAATTCTACGGCTTCAGGAAGCAGGCATGCCACTGCGCTTACTGCCAGCCAATTATGAAGGTGAAACTGCGCAGCGTTGGCAACACCATGACAATCAAGGTGAAATTGGTTTTATTTCCAGCGTCAGCAATGCTTTTTGCAAGGATTGCAGTCGAGCACGACTATCTACTGAGGGAAAGCTTTACACGTGCTTATTTGCGACTGAAGGGCACGATTTAAGAGATATTATCCGGAGTAAAGAAAACCATTCCGATTTACTCATTTCCAACGTTATCGCATCTATCTGGCAATCGCGCAACGACCGCTATTCAGAATTACGAAACCTGACGGAAGCCAAAAATCAGACCACTGAGAAAAAAATTGAGATGTCATACATTGGTGGATAAGGTTCACTGAACTTGATTTACGTTTTAATGAACATTTCATTTTTGTCGCACTTTTAAAAAATTTATACAATAAATTCATTTGCCATATAAAAAAATCGAGGCATCAGAGAATTTTCGTCACGAAATGTGACAAGATATACATACATAAATGCAGCATTTTTTACAGCAAGCAAAGTACAATTCGTTTTTTAGACATGGAGATTAGATTGAAAGCTTCAACGTGGTTATTGGGTGCCTTGGCATCCCTCGTCTTTCTGAGCGGCTGCGGCGGCTCAAAGTCCTCAAGCAATACTACTTTGGCAACAGTCAGCAGTGTTAGCATTTCACCTACTCTCAATACTTCACCAACAGTTGTGGGATATCGCCAGACCATTAAGATGGTTGTGAACGGTCAAAATTTGCAGCAAGGAATTACAATTACCAATCCCGGCTGCAACAGCTTGACAGAATCTACGGGCGGTTCAAGTACAACGCGTACATTTACTTGCAAGATCATCCGTGTTGGCCCTTTCGACATGTTCATCACGGATGCAGCAAACAACAGACTGTACTTCGCGTCAATGAGCGCCCCTTTGGCAGCAAGACCGCAAGTAACCTTAGCGACAACAATGGGCAACATTGTGGTTGAACTCAATCCCGGTGCAGCACCGATTTCAGTGGACAATTTCCTTAGTTATGTTGAAGCTGGCTTCTATTCAAACACCATATTCCATCGTGCTGACAAGCAAGTGATTCAAGCAGGCGGCTACAACCCTAGCCTCACCGCATTAACCCCTACTTACTCAGCAATTTCATTGGAAAGTACCTTGGCAACGGGCTTAAGTAACACGCAAGGAACAATAGGTATGGCAAGTACCAGTGCCGCAAACTCTGCAACGTCACAATTCTATTTCAATGTCATTGACAATAGTTCGATCTTTAATGCAACCACGACAAGTGGAGGATATGCCGTATTTGGGACAATCGTCAGTGGGTTAACCGTGATGAACGCAATCGATGCGGTACCAACTTCCGTCCAGGGTGGCTTACCTACCGTACCGGTAACGCCAGTAATTATTACATCGGCAACCAGAACACAATAAACATCCATTCTAAAAAAGGGCGCTAAGCAATGATGGCTTAGCGCCCTTTTTTGTTTCACGAGCAATTTACAACCAGCTTCATCTGTCATAAATTTGTGATCTGAGATAACATGAAGCAGATATGGTCACTTAATATTAAACAGAACTGCGCACAATAAGTTAAGGTACCAAGCGCCCATTCAGCGATTAAAGCAAGTCAAGTACAAATAGGAAAACACCTATGTTTGATTCGCCAATCCGATTGATCCTGCTCCAGACTCTATCAATACTTGCATTTTTCTGCACGTCTTATAGTTTCGCTGAAACAAACAATAACGACTTTTCAATCTCTGGTTTTGGCACATTAGGTATCGTCCACAACGATACCCGTCAAGTTGACGTTATTCGCGACCTGTCACAAAACAATGGCGTTGGCTACACTCGTCAAACAGACGTCGGCATGGATAGCAACCTGGGTCTGCAAATTGATGGTCGTTTTTCTGACACGCTGGATGGCGCCATCCAGGTTATCAGTCGCCGCAATCCAGACCAATTCCACCCGCAATTAAGCTGGGCATATCTCCGATACCTTCCCAACGACAATCTAAGCATCAGAACTGGACGCCTTGGCTTTGACGTTTACATGCTCGCCGATTCCAAAAACGTTGGTTATTCGTACATTTGGATCAGACCACCAATAGATTTTTTTGGCAGCCTCGTTGTGTCGTACTTTGACGGCATCGATGCAAGACTCTCGCAACCTATCGATGATGGCAAAATAACGCTCAAGTTTTTCGCAGGAATTACCAGAGAAAAAATAGAAACTGGAAATTTCAATCAAACACTCGATTTGGCTGGATCAAAACTCTTAGGTGGTCTCATTGAATATGAGAGAAATCATTGGGCGGTGCGAGCTTCATATAGCGTGCTGCAAATCGCCAATGAATATCCGCGATTAACATCCACGTTAGCGCGGCTTCAATCTCCGGACTATCAAGTTTTCATTCCAAGTGGCGCAGTCATAGCAAATCAGCTTTCGTTAAAAGAAAAATTTGTCCATTATGCGTCTCTTGGAATTGTTTACGATAACAGCCCTTTTTTGGGGCAACTCATGCTCAATGACATTCACTCAAATAGCCTTATCATTCCTCATTCGAGAGCTGCCTTTTTGACCTTAAGTTACAGGATCAACAAATGGACTCCATACGCGACGCTGTCTGCCTCTCGTCCTATTGATAGCAACACTCAATTGGCAATAACGCCCAATATGCCACAAGTAGTCGCCGCCTTAATAACTCGGATTAATCGAAGAGTTATAGGGCAAGAAAACTCTCAAACCAGTTTTACCTACGGGATACGTTACGACCTGACGAATAGCAGCAATATCAAAATACAAATCGACCATATTCGCAACACTGACCATTTGCTAGTACGCAAAGTCCAACCTGATTGGAATGGACACGCAAATTTAATTAGTGCAGCATATAACTATATCTTTTAGGTCAACATGAAAAAGATAATGCTTTTGATGATGACCGTTATCGCCATAGCATTTTTTACAAATGCCTCGGCTGAACTCGTCGTTATTACAAATGCGAACAATGGAATTAACAAGTTATCCAAAGCCGATATTGTCAATCTTTATATGGGGAAAAATCGTAAATTTCCAAATGGACTTACTGCGCTTCCGGTTGATTTACGAAATACCGATACAGAAAAAGCGCAATTTTACTCCTCATTAACTGGCAAAGAACTACCAGAAATCAATTCCTACCGGGCACGCTTACATTTTTCGGGGTTAGGGTCGCCGCCTGTACAAGCAGAATCGATGGATGAGGTCCTCAATATTGTCGGTGAAAATAAAGGTGCCATCGGTTACATCGATAGAAAGAAGTTAGATAAACGGGTTAAACTGATCTACATCCTTAATCCTTCACCTTAAAGCCAGATGAGAGAACTGATACGCACCAGCATCGTCTTTCGCAGCGCCAGTGCTGTTCTTGGCATGGTCTTCTTGGTCGGAAGTATTTTTTCTGTCTTTACTTATTTCTACCTGGTAAATACCGAGCAAAAACATTCTATTTCCAATATCAAAGAGTTACTCAATTCTGTAGAAAACACGGCAGCCGTTGCGTGCTACCTTTCAGACAGAAATTTAAGCAATGATGTTGCAAACGATTTGCAAAAAAATACCAATATAAAAGAAGTCCGGATTTTCAATAAATCCACCTTACTCTCAGAAGTAAAAAAAAGCCTTCCAAAAACAACCCAAAACTTAGGCAATACCTCAGGCAAAGAGTCAGATTACATCCAGAAAGACATCTACTCTCCATTTAATAAAACTGAGCAAGTTTGCCACATAAGGATCAGAGTCAATCAAGAAGCAATCAACGATCAGAGCACAACAAATGCGGGGATCATCTCTTTGCTATTGTTTTTGCAGACCATTCTGATGGCATCGGCGGTTGCATACATCGTCCTATCACTCATCACGCGACCAATCAAAACAATTTCAGATAGTCTGCATAATCTGCGCCCGGAAAAGGGGGAATTACTACCACAAGCAGAAAAGAACAAGTACGACGAATTGGGGCAATTGACAAGTGACGTCAATCGTTTAATTACCAATCTGGTGGCAACCCTTGATGAAGAAAGAGAACTACGCATACAACATGCGCTGGGCGAGAAAAAATTCCAGACAATTTTCGACAATGCCGAAACTGGAATTTTCCAAATGAACAAAGACGCCATATTAACGTCATGCAACCCGGCCTTACTTCAAATGCTTGGAGTAGAAAAAAATAGCTTCGATATCGCACTCATCGAAATCATGAAAGGCCAAGAGCTACGCTTACACCTGATGATAGATAATGCTGTCAATGAAATGCGCGTCGTCTCAGAAGATTTTTATGTGGAGACAGATTCCCAAAAACAAAAAAAATGGATACATCTGGTTATTCACGCTACTGAGAATGGCGAGTTACAAGGCTTAATGAATGATATTACCGAGCGTAAGTTGCGAGAAGAAAGTGCAAATCAACTGGCCATCACAGACCATCTAACTGGCGCCTATAACCGTCTTGGTTTTGAACGGGAAATGTCGCGCCGCTCCAAAGCCCACGCAAATGGCATTGGCAGCCCTTTCTTTCTCATGCTTATTGACTTGGATAAATTTAAACAGATCAATGACCAACTAGGCCATCAGGCCGGTGACGAGGTTCTCATGCAGTTCAGTAAAATACTGCACAAAACACTGCGAAAAAGCGATTTTATCGCCAGACTAGGCGGAGACGAATTTGTTGTTTTACTGCACGACCTCCAACAACAAACAATCGCCGAAGAAATTGCAAAAAAGATCATTGCGCAAGTTTCTACGCCCTTCTTGCTCAGCAATAATAGCTCTGCCAGCATTGGCACCAGCATCGGCATCAGTTTTATTCATGCGACTAGTTTCATCACCGCGGAAGTTTTAGCACAAGCTGACATTGCCATGTATGAAGTCAAAAAATCGGGGCGCAACGATTACCGCGTCGCAAGCGCGACTTACTCTTGAGAAATTTTTCACTGATCCCATTCTCAAAAAAGGGACCGTGTGATTTCCACAACCAAACCAGCAATTTAATTTGATATTTACGTGAATTAAGACGAAGTTAATTCCATTTCACCAAATTAGAATGATTTATCTAGAATTAATCGACATTCACCCAGTTCTTCACACTTACAATTTTTTTGTGGAAACATATCCGAGATACGAAAAAACAAGCGTGTATCGGGGTCTTTGTCACATCGCGACAGTTGTTCGAAATAGTCAATCCTCAGCAGTAAAAAACAGTCGAAAATAGTTTCACGTCATGCTCAACAGACATCTGTATATCAATGTTGGGCATGTTTACCAGCAAAATTTCACAGGACTAAAGCAAGAACTGCCCGGCTCACCGCTGTCATCTCAAAACGAAAAAGCAGCCTGTTTTTTTGCGCAAGTCCTTCTATAAAATCTGGAGACAAAATGAAATACTTCAAAACGTTTTTACTCAGCCTTTGCATTCCACTGTTAGCCTTGGCAAGCGCCTCAAGCTACGCGTTTAGCAGCAACACTTACACCTACTTACGTTGTTTTTACCGCATCAATGCATCTAACCTGACACCAGCAACCACCTACGTATGGGGGCGCGATCCAAGCAGCAATGACTACTACCGTATCAATGGCTATTGGTATAGCAATGTCGATCTGAATAATATGTTTTACAGCGCAACCACCCAAGCAACTTTGCAGTCAGTCTGCCAAAGCACCCTTTCCACACAAGGTATCAATGCACCTGTAGCGATGTTTGCTGCCGCTGATAGTTCTGCGTCTTTAAACCACACGGTCTGGACCTTAGATCAAATCGTCCAGAATGGCAGCATCAATAAAATTGTAGCGTTCGGGGATAGCTTATCGGACATGCAAAACATGTATAACGCAACTGATTGGGTGCTGCCAAACAAGAACAGTTATTTTGCAGGAAGATTTAGTAATGACAAAAACTGGCTCGATTATTTGTCTGCAAATTTGAATCTGCCTATCTACAATTGGGCCGTTGCAGGTGCAGCTGCCGACACCTACTTTGCTATCCCCGATGTCAGTCAGCAAGTAGCGTCCTGGGTTTCTTATACGCGAAATGCACCCAACTATCAGCCGCAAAATACCCTATTTACATTACTCATTGGCGGCAATGATCTGGTCAATTACGGACGCACTGTGGCGACAATTATCGCAGCGGAACAAAAAGCACTGACCAATCTGATTGCGGCTGGCGGAAAAAATATCTTACTGGTCAATTTACCTGATGTCTCACGTGCTCCGGTTTTCGCGACACGCACCGATGCAGCATCCGTCAAAGCACAGGTTCAACAGTTAAATCAACAACAAGCGGACATGGTGGCGACATTCAAGGCAAATTATGGGAGCAATATCAATATTCGCATTTTTGACGCCAATAGTTTATTTACCGATCTGTTAAATAATCCGTCTAAATATGGCGTGAACAACACGACACAATCCTGCCTTAATATTAATTCGGGCTCAACATTGAATTATACGTACACATGGTCGCCACGCAGCAATTGCACCAATGCCGATACCTTTGTGTTTTGGGACTTACTCCACCCAACAACACATACACATAAATTACTTGGTGACAATGCCACGAATTTCACGAGAGCAAACTTCAATATCGGCAGCAACTAACGATTGATATTAAAAAAACTTGCGCACGCCACCCTGTTAGCGCGTGCAAATTTACTGATTCAATTCACCAGACCATGAATCAATCTGACCGATTGAAGATACAAAGGATTTGGCATAATTTGATACTCAAGAAAACAACAGTAAGTCATTTTAATGACATGATCATCTTTAGAACGAAGCGCCAGCGCAAATAATCCCTCCCAATCTTGCATATCCAGACCACCCTGTCCCCGAACATCACTATTCATCAATGAGGTCACGGGTTGAACTGGTGGCAAGGCTGGCGCCCCTATCGACACATAGGCGACGCACAAGGCGACCCAAAGATCACCCATCATTCGTGAAAACCACATTTCCGGGATAAGTGCCGCTAAGTCAGAAAATGCCTGCAACGCCGTCACCATATGTAAGGCAGTAAAATTCTGCGTGTGGAAATAACAATGAATTGCTAACACTCGCATTCCTGCTAATGCATCATCACAATGCGGCAGTGTCGGGCATATCAATAAAAATTCTTTATCTGCCATCACTGCACGCATTTTGCTGGTAATCATCTCACCTGCAAATTTGCGACCGCCGAACACCAAAGAAAGCTGAGCAAAAGCACCTTCCATTGACCCATCAAATTCTGAATTTAGTGTTGACAACTGTATAGGAAAGTTATTCACTATCATTGCTGCCAGGCCAGCGGCCACCTCCCCCTTATGTTCCGCGCGGATCCCATAAGCTAAGCGGATCAGCGAGTGAAAAGCACCGCTAGCAGGGGCAAAGGGAATCTCATTTAAGACCTCCTCAAGCACGACATTAATGCCCTCAACCAGCACTCGTTGGGTTAAATGTGCCTGCAATTCAGAAAAACACGAAGCCTGCCCTATACATAGACGATAATTATGTCGTTGAAAACTTAAGGTGGATGGCATCGCAGTGAAATCAATGGCAAAGGTTTCCCGCCAATAATCAAAGAACTCCTGTAATACTTGATCACTCGCCCCCATGTTTGCCAACGCAACTAAAGCCATAGGACAATGATTTGTAGTACCTTTCGCAGCCAGTGCGAATTTTTTATTTGCGTCTAATAGAGTATGCAAGACACCCGATTCATTGATGATCAGCATTTTTCCTCCCAATAAATTTGAATACAGCACAAGAGTACAAGTTCAAGTAAACTTGAAGTCAAGTCATAAGAATATGGGTTCTTAAAAGGAGTCAACACATGTCAGATTTAATCTCTATAGGCGAACTGGCGAAGCGCGCTGGCATCAACGCCAGTGCTATCCGGTTTTATGAAGAACGGGGCTTGCTAGAAAGCGTCACTGCTGCTGGTCAACGTCGGCACTTCAAAAAGGACAGTTTACGCCGGATAGCATTTATACGCGCCGCACAAAACGCCGGTTTGAGATTGGAAGAAATTGAAGTCACGCTCAAGCAACTGCCCGACCAACGAACACCCAATAAAGCCGATTGGCAAAAGCTCTCCAGCGCCTGGCAACCATTGTTACAGCAACGCATTGATGCATTGATTGCACTACGTGATCAATTAACGTCTTGCATAGGCTGCGGTTGTCTCTCACTCAAATCTTGCGCGCTTTACAACCCGCAAGATCAAGTTTCCAGCAAAGGTGCCGGGGCGCGTTTTCTGTTAGGTGACCACCCAGACAAATAAATTTATTAATTATGAATCGGCATCACCGCCAAGCTCTGCCGCACCTAACAAATTTTGCGCAGCATCCACCGGCAAGGCTTCAACATCTTTTAACTTGCGCGTCATTTGCCGCGTGCGTACTTCTGCCTGATCAATGTTTCTCGCTGCTTTTTCCAGTGTCGCCTTGGTTGCAGCCAATACATCACCAAACTTAGAGAACTCGGTTTTTACCGCACCCAATACCTGCCAAACCTCAGATGAGCGTTTTTCAAGGATCAAGGTACGAAAACCCATCTGCAAGCTATTTAACAGCGCAGACAAAGTGGATGGCCCTGCAATAGACACTCTGCACGTACGTTGTAAATCGTCTGCCAAACCTGGCCTGCGCATGACTTCCGCATATAAACCTTCGGTCGGTAAAAAAAGAATCGCAAAATCAGTCGTTAATGGAGGCGAGACATATTTTTCTGAAATTGTTTTCGCTTCAGAACGTATTGCGCGTTCCAGCTCTTTACCAAAGGTTGCCACCCCTTCCGCATCAGCACGTTCTGCTGCATCGAGTAAACGTTCGTATTGCTCTTTCGGGAACTTTGCATCAATCGGCATCCAGACGGGGGCTTTACCCTCGTCTTTGCCGGGCAATTTGATGGCAAACTCTACCCGCTCACCAGTGCCGGGAATAGTTTCGACGTTCTTGGCATATTGGTCTGGCGTCAGCATTTGCTCCAGTACCATCTCCAATTGCACCTCGCCCCAGGTACCGCGCGTTTTCACGTTCGTCAATACACGTTTGAGATCACCGACGCCAATCGCCAATTGCTGCATCTCGCCCAAGCCCTGATGGACTTTTTCAAGCCGGTCCGAAACTAGCTTAAATGATTCACCTAAACGCTGCTCTAAAGTTGCATGCAATTTTTCATCAACAGTCTTGCGCATTTCTTCCAGCTTGCTGGCATTTTCAGCCTGAAGCTGTTGAATTTTTTGTTCCAAAGTCGCTCGAATTTCGCTCATGCGCTGAGCATTGGATTCAGTCAGACTAACCAGTGTTTGGTTCAAGGTATCAGCAAATAATTTGAGACTGTTGCCCTGCTCTTCACGTGCATTCTGACTTTGCTGTATCAAGGCCAGACGCATTTGCTCTAACTGTTGGGCATTACTTTCATTGAGTTTTGCCAATTGTTGAGAAAAACCATCGATCTGCCCTTTTTGCAAGGTAGCGACGCTCGTCAATTGGGTCGCCATACCTTGCTGCAAACGTGAAAAATTTGTTCCCAACTCTTGCCGCGTCGCCAACGCAGTTGATTGCACTTGCTCGCGCAGCGAACGCTCCGTGCGCTCATCGCTCAACAGTTGCTGTTGCTGCGACGTTTGCAGAAAGTGCTGCAATGTTTGCAAATCCAAACCTTGCTGATCTTTTTGCACACTGCTAGTACGGATCAATAAGATCACGATCAAGATAAGGACGAGCAGCAACGTCGCCAATAATACAAGTTCAAATGTAGTCATGTTTTCAAAGGGAGAAAATCTTCAGTTGTATGGCAGTGCACGCACGAATGCAGAATCAACCCGGCGTATTACGCATCCAATCGGCGGTTTGGTAAAACGACTGCATCAAATGCTGCTGCAGGCCTTCTTCAATGCCGACATCCTGCATCGCCCACGCCATACAACGTAGCCATTGATCACGCTCAGCGCTGGCAATCGCAAATGGCAAATGACGGGCACGCAGCCGTGGATGACCAAACTGACTGATGTACAAATCTGGCCCGCCCATCCAACCAGACAAAAACCAGAACAATTTATCGCGCGAACTATCCATGGGTACCGGATGCATCGCTCGGATACCTGCGAACTCCGGCTCCAATTCCATCAGGTCATAAAATCGATCGACCAGGTGACGCAGATTATCTGCGCCACCGATCAATGCATACAAATTCGATTTTTCTTCTTCCGCATCCGCATTGTTTTGTTCTTGCTGATCTACTTGCTTAGTATCTTGCTTGATTTCGTGCTTCATTTCATTATTCATTACTACTCACAAAAGAAATTTCTCTGCCGCATTAGTGCGACATGTTCTACAAAACTGGTCTGCCTTGCTGCAACCATTGCTGCACAGAGGCACGTTGCCACTGATGATGTGCATATTCGACGAGACGTGCCGGTACTGCTTCATGATGTTGCACAAGACGATGCAGCATTAAGGCCAGATCTGTATCAGCAATGCTCCATTCACCAAACATATTTTTCTGACCGACTGGCAATAAGGTCTCAACAACAAAATACAGATTTTGTGCTACAGCTAAAGCCGTTTCCGATAAAGGTGAAAATTTTTTGCCATAAAAAATACCTTGCGT
The DNA here is from genome assembly GCA_049339905.1 of Undibacterium sp. SXout11W. Lineage (GTDB taxonomy): Bacteria > Pseudomonadota > Gammaproteobacteria > Burkholderiales > Burkholderiaceae_D > Undibacterium. Next base: position 207,375 of record JBMPPG010000007.1, on the reverse strand, counting down.
ATTGCGCTCAACGCGAATCGCCATCAGGTCACTACGCAACCACGCTTGAACTTGCCTCGCTCTGGCGCGTTGCTTTGCGTCTTTAGGATACAAAGCAGGACCCTCAAATACTTCATCCACATATTCAGTAATGGCAGAAGATTCAGACAAACTAAAGTCACCATGCAGCAAAGTTGGCACTCGTTGGGTCAGGGATTTTTCGGTAAAGTCTTTCTCATGATTTTTCTTCGCTGCCAGATCTACTGTGATTAATTCAAACGGCAGTTTCTTTTCTTGCAGGGCGACAAAAGCTGACATCGCATAGGGACTGCAAAATTGGCTATCGACATATAAACGCAAAGCGTCTTCAGAATGGCTTGCCATAGTTATCCTTCAAAAATATTTCAAAAATATTTAAATTCCGTTAGTGGTTCAACTTTCACGCAGGCTCAACAGTGGCGGTTGATTTAACACATTGCGCAAACCTACCCACCCACCAAACAAGGCACATGCCGCGCCAATAAATACGCCAACGAGCCACACTAGTGGCGAAAAATTCCATTCAAAATTAAAGCTGAAATGCGCCAGCGCCCAGCCTACAGCAGACGCACCACTTGCCGCCAATATACCTGCAACACTGCCAATCAATAAGAACTCTATCCATTGGGCGTACGACAACTGCTTACGCGTCGCCCCCAAGGCTCTGAGTAACGCCGCTTCACGTTGCCGGACGTCCTGTGATCCCGCCAGTGCTGCGTACAACACCAGAACGCCCGACGCCAACGTGAATAAAAACAAAAATTCTACGGCAGTAATGACCTGATCCAGTACGCTCTGCAATTGCTTAATCATTACCCCAACATCTACAACCGTCAAATTCGGATAATCGAGCGTCAATTGATTCACAAAACGCACATCATTTGCGGGCAAACGAAATGCGGTAATCCAGGTCACTGGCATATCGACCATGGATTTTGGATTAAGGACAATGAAGAAGTTAACCCGCATCGAGCCCCAGTCGAGCTTACGCAAGCTTGTCAACCTAGCCGTGACTTGCTGTCCGGCGATGTCAAAACTTAGTTGATCACCCAATTTAAGTTTGAGTGTTTTAGCAATGCCAATTTCAACCGAGGCCTCTGGCTCAATAGCACTGCTATCATCAAACCATTTTCCAGCGGTAATTTGATTTAATGCTGGGATTTCATTCATTGCCGACAAATTAAACTCACGGTCAACCATGCGTTTCGCCTGATCTTCCTCGTAAGTTTCTGCAGTCACAGCTTTGGCATTCACGGCAATCAAACGTCCGCGTATCATCGGATACATAGATGGGTGATCAAATGACGCAAGCTTTGCCGCGATCTCGTCTTTTTGATCAGGCTGTATATTGATCACAAAATGGTTCGGTGCATCAGCGGGCGTAGATTTTTTCCATGCTGAGATCAAATCACCTCTGACCACCGTCAACAACAGCAATGCCATCAGACCCAGTGCCAAAGCCACGATCTGTATCACGGTGGCTCCTGGTCGGCGCTGCAATGCAGTGACTGCAAAACGCCACGATGTGGATTGAAACACATTGCGCACGCGCTTCAATGACATCACGCACAACCACGAAATTAACGCAAACGCTAATAAGCCAACTAAAAAACCAGCAGCGGTCAGCAAGCCTAATTTCACATCACCCGTTTGCCATAACAACAGCCCGACAAACATCGACAAACCCAATACATAAGTGACGATAGTTAAGGCTTGCGGCGCATCTTGCTCGCGTCGGATAACGCGATTGTGTGGGACGTCTCTCAGTTGCAAAACCGGCGGCAAAGCAAACCCAACCAACAGTAACAAGCCAGTGGCGACACCATGCAAGGCTGGCAGCCAGCTTGCCGCAGGCAAATCTTTCGCCAGTAAACTACCCAACCATTCGAGCAACACATAGTGGGCAGCATAGCCAACGGCGACACCAACGATACTACCCAATAATCCCAGCAGCAAAAACTCTGACAGGTACATCATCGTGACCTGATTTTGTGTCAAGCCCAGACAACGCAACATCGCACACGCATCCAGATGTCGCAACATAAAGCGGCGTGCAGCCATGGCGATCGCCACTGCAGCCAGCATCGCAGACAATAAACTGACGAGCGATAAAAACTGTTCTGACCTATCCAGCGTTGCCCGCATTTCAGGACGACCAGATTGCAGCGACTCTAGTCGTACTCCTTTGAGTTTTTGCTGCTCAATCTGTGATTCTAATTGCGTCTGAAATTGCGCAATTTCTTTGTTGGCACCCGCCATTAGAAAACGGTAAGTTACGCGCGAGCCATTTTGCACTAAATTGGTCGCAGGCAAATCGCTCACTGCAATCATAACGCGCGGTGCAAAATTCATAAAACCGGCACCGCGATCAGGTTCATCGGCAATAGTATGAGTGAATACAAAAGCCATATCACCCAAGCGTAATTTATCGCCTGGCTTCAGATTCAACGCAATCTGCAAAGAGGGGTCTATCCAAACCGTACCCGGTGCAGGAATATCGTCGGTGGCGACTTCCCGGTCAACACTACCCACGCGTTGATTCAGCTTCAACTTACCCCGCAAAGGGTAATGTTGACTGACCGCTTTGAGCGAGACCAGCTTAGCCAAAGCGTGATCGCCCTCACCAGCGATCCCCATGCTAGAGAACACCACGGTCTCAGCTGTTTGTAAACCACGCTTCTTCGCTTCGGTTTTCCATTCTAGGTTGACTGACTGATCAGCGCTGACCAATAAATCCGCGCCCAGCAATTGATGGGCGTCGCGATTAAGTCCACTACGCAGACGATCGGCGAAAAAACCGACAGACGACAAAGAAGCTACAGCAACTATTAAAGCAACCAGTAAAAACCGCAATTCACCAGCACGCCAATCACGCATCGTCATGCGCCATGAGAGTCGAAACATCATTGCCTTTCGTCAGATCACCAATAGTTATTACGAGTTCACCAACAAACATAACCGGAATTGCACGCCCACTTGCTTATATTGGCAAGACTACCTGGAACCACAACTCCCATCAGACTTATCTATCAAGCGTTCAAAGCAGCAGCGAAATCGCTCAGCAAATCCTGCGTATCCTCGATCCCTACCGATATCCGTATCAATGAGTCGGCAATACCCATCTCTGCACGTTGTATGGCACCCATTTCAAAGAAAATCGTGTGCGCTACCGGTATCACCAAAGTACGCGTATCACCAAGATGGGTGGCGTTAATAGCTAGTTTGAGGCGATTCAGATAATCAAAACAATCAATTTCTGGTTTTAATTCCAGACTCAGCAAGGCGCCATAAGCGCGGAATAAATCAGTTGCCAACTTGTGCTGTGGATGTGATGGCAATCCAGGGTAATACACAGCCGCTACGCGCGGATCCGCCTCCAGCATTTGCGCCAGCGCCAGGGCATTTGCGCATTCGCGCTCCATACGCAAGGCAAGTGTCTCTGCGCCGACCGCGATCTGATGCGCAGCATCTGGCGATAAAGTTGCGCCAAAGTCACGCAAGCCTTTGGCACGTATTTGTGCCATACCCTGTTGCGCGGAGGCTTGTTTGCGGAAGTTATCGGCAATGTTTGGATAGGCACTCCAGTCGAACAAGCCAGTATCGGTGATTGCGCCACCAAGCACATTGCCGTGACCCGCGATCGATTTAGTCAGCGAATTGATAACCAGACCAGCATGAACAGACTTAGGCTGAAACAGATACGGCGACGCCATCGTGTTATCAACCACAAACAGAATACCGCGTTCGCGGCACAAGGCACCGATACGTTTCAGATCAGCGATCTGAGTCCGTGGGTTGGCAATTGTTTCTACAAAAACCAGACGCGTTGCGGGTGTCAACACAGCCTCAACGTTAGCAACATCAGTCGCATCAACCAGACTTAACTCGATACCCTGAGATTTTGCAGTCTGCCACAGGCTATTGGTGTTCCCAAACAAAAATCGGGATGAAACCACATGATCACCCTGACGTAGCAATGCCTGAAACACTGCTCCAATAGCTGCCATACCGGTTGCAAAGGTGATCGTTGATGCGCCACCTTCCATTTTAGTAATTTTGTCTTCTAATGCAGCAACCGTCGGATTGCCCTGACGACCATAACGATATCCCGATTGCTTACCCTGAAACACTTGCGCCAAATCACGCGCATCCTTGTATCCAAATAGTACCGAGGTATGCACTGGCTTATGGACGGACCCGTGTTCTATGTCTTTTTGGCGGTCGCTATGCAGAATAGTGGTGGTAAAGCCGTAGGAAGTTTTATCGTTCATCTTAGTATTGTAGAAATTAATCGCTGGAATTAGTCGTTGAATATGAGTTCAAAAAGCTGCATTACAAAGTATAAGTGTAACGCAGAAGCGACGATCTCTATGCAATCCTAATAGATGTGTAAATACTTCATTGAGCTGCATTGAGCTCAATGCAGCTCAATGCAGCTCAATGCGGTTCTTACAAGTTCGAAATTTCATTTGGCATTAAACGCCGACATTGCCTTGCGATAGCCATATTGCCATTGCAAATTAATCATCTCAACAAAGTCTTCGTGGCGCTCGGGAATGCGCAAAGCCAAGCGGTTGCGCAGCCAGAATAGCTGCTTGCTAATTTGATGCTTGACCAGCGCCTGTTCCATGTCTGCCGTATCGACCCAATAATCCGCCTGTTGCTGAAATACTTTATGCAAACGTTGATTACCGTGTATGCCCATGACCAAACGCAAAGCGGGTACATCGATGAATTTATTGTACAAACCTTTACGTTCCATAATCACTTCGCGACCCAATTTGCGAGCAATTTCTATGGGAAAAAGATCCAGCACACCGCCCATATAATGATGCTCACCAATTTGATGACAACGGAAATAATACATGTCAGCAATTGATGCACGTACCGCATCAGCAACTGGTGTCTGCGTTTCAAATAGCAATTGATCAGCGACAGCACTATGTTTCCATTCGGCACTGGCGAGCGGGGAACACATGCCATCCAATATGCTTGCTACGCGATGATTAGAGAAAATAGTTTCGGCATACAATTTCCGATTGCCGCGCAACTGACCTACTTCAGATTTAGAAAACAATAATCGCCCGGCGACGATTGCCAAATCCGGCGCGCCACTGTAATGGATATTGTCAGGCAAAGGCAGCACCGCCGGAATATCGAACAGATAATCCTGAAACAGGTCCGGAATACGTCTAACATCATTCGCAAACAAAGCACGTTTGGCGACACCGCCTATTGCTTTGAGCAGGCTCTTTTCAGGATTGGCTTGCAGTCCACGCCAAAATGCGTGCATTTGTGCCGATGTCAGCCACGCTAAACGCTGCGCATTATCGGGCAAATGATGGATAATCGTGCCAGCTATCGCCGCACCACAACTGGCTAAAATTACATCAGGCGTTTTTCCACGCTCCTGACAAGCAGCATAAATCCCAAGGTAATAACCAAACCGGAATCCCCCACCTGCCATGACCAGACAACGTTGATAACCCTGTCCCTCGCCCTCTGCATGCTGGCTTTTTTCTATACGATGCTCTGACAAACCAAATCCTTTAATTTCCACTGAACTTACAAAAAATATTGGGTAAGAGTGTAAATGCTTCAGCCTCTAACGAAATAAATTATTTCAATAAAAACGCTTCAATCAACTGCGCCAACAAGGCGGGCTGGTCGTGATGCAACATATGTCCCGCATCGAGGATCATTTCTTTTTGCAAATCCGGAATATACGCAAGGCGACGATCAATTTCTTTTTGCCCTTCTTCTTTTGGCCCCATCCAATGCCAGACATTTGTGTCATCGGCTTGCATCCACAGCACCGGTGCCGTAATTTGCTCCCAACATGCCATCACTTCTTCAACACGGAATAGCAATGGGCTAGTTTGTTTGTGTGCAGGATCGCCAAGAATTTCCCAACGTCCTTCGGCATTTTCACGCGACCAAAACTCAGACAAAAACGCTGCACGTTCATTGCTTAATCTTGGATTAGTCTTTTGCAGACGCGCCGCCACGTCCGATTGCGATGCGTAAGTACGCAATTCTGGCTGCTGACGCAGTTCGTCCAGCCATTTGCGATAACGACCAGGGGCTTGTTTTGGATGCGTGGTCGGCATACCAAAACCTTCCAGATTGACCAATTTGCGCACGCGTTCCGGCCGCGTACCTGCATACAGGCCAACCACATTGGCGCCCATGCTATGCCCGAGTAAATTCACCGCACCGTCAGGTACATAATGATCTAATAAAGCATCCAAATCACCGAGATAATCTGGAAACCAATACGTATCCGTGCCTGGCGCATCAGTCAAACCAAAGCCACGCAAATCAGGAGCAATTACATGCCAATCTTGCGTAAAATGGTCGACCATAAATTGAAACGATGCTGATACATCCATCCAGCCATGCAGCATAAAAATCACTGGTGCATCCGGTTTCCCCCAATGACGAACATGGTATTGTAAGCCGCGAATCTGAATGAATTCGGAACGCGAAGCGGAAATAATCGATGAATGAGTGGATGTCATGGCAATATACAATTTTCTTCGGAAGCTACGAGAAATTACTATCAGCAATTGTGCGAAGCTATGGCAATATGCAGTAGCATAGAACAACGGTCAGAAATAAAATAACACATAATAGAACGACCGTTCGATAATTATAACGGAGACTGGATGAAACTGCAGGAATCAATTCCAAACTGTACGACAGAAGATCAGTATCAGAGCCTATATCAAGATTTTTATTGGGAAGTTCCGGAACATTTGAACATTGCCGACGTCTGCTGCCGCCGTTGGGCCGACGAAACAAAACGCACCGCTATTTTTTATGAAGACAGCGCCGGCAATTGCAGCAAGACCAGCTACGCCGAGTTATATAAAAAGTCGAATCAGCTTTCCAACTTATTACGTCAGCAAGGGGTTCAACGCGGCGATGTCGTTGCCTGTATCTTGCCACAACGACCAGAAATGGCGATCACGATCATGGCCTGCCTGCAATTGGGCGCTATTATCATGCCCTTGTCTTTTTTATTTGGTTCAGAAGCGCTGGAGTACCGCTTAGGCCATAGTGAAGCAACGACCCTGATTCTGGATCAAAGCGGGGTCGATGCGTACATGCAAATCGCCGATCGATGCACGTATTTAAAAACCGTGATCGGCGTTGATTGTCATCGGGTGCCTAAGAATTTCGCGGCATTGGAATGGGAAACCTATGTCGCTGACATGTCAAGCAACTTTAAAAGAGAAAAGACCCGCGCCACCGACCCTGCCATCCTGATTTACACCAGCGGTACCACGGGTGATCCTAAAGGTGCCCTGATCCCACACTCAGCAATTCTCGGCAACCTCACTGGTTTCGTTGCATCACAAAACTGGTTTCCTCAAGAAAAAGATGTGTTCTGGTCTCCAGCTGATTGGGCCTGGACCGGCGGCTTAATGGATGCATTACTGCCAACCTTGTATTTCGGAAAATCTATCGTCGCATATCAAGGTCGTTTTAGTGCTGAGACCGCTTTTTATCTCCTGCAGAAATACAAGGTCACGAATACCTTTCTGTTCCCGACTGCCTTAAAAATAATGATGAAGGCCTTCCCTGAGCCGCGTCAGCACTACAAACTCAAGCTACGCGCCATTATGAGCGCAGGCGAGTCAGTGGGCGAAACAGTCTTCAATTGGTGTCAGACCGCGCTGCGCGTCACACCAAATGAAATGTTCGGACAAACCGAAGTCAATTATATCGTTGGCAACAGCCATCAACGCTGGCCTGCCCGACCTGGTAGTATGGGGCGCCCTTATCCCGGTCACAGAGTCGCTTTAATCAATGAATCAGGAACCGAAGTGCCGCTGGGCACAATCGGTGAAGTTGCCGTCAATCGCAACGATGTTCACGGTCATCCTGACCCAGTTTTTTTCATGGGATATTGGAAAAATGATGCCGCCACCCGCAACAAATACAGCGGTGATTGGTGCCGTACGGGCGATCTGGCGATTGCCGATGCCAATGGCTATTTATGGTATCAAGGGCGTGCCGATGATATGTTTAAAGCAGCCGGCTACCGCATCGGCCCCTCAGAGATAGAAAACTGCCTGATTCAACATCCGGCGGTTGCGAATGCCGCCGTGGTACCAAAGCCAGATAAAGATCGGGGCAACCTCGTCAAAGCCTATGTTGTTTTATGTAAGGGCTTTATTGGAAGTGCAGATCTCATCAAAGATTTGCAAGCCCATGTACGAGGCAAGCTGGCGCCCTACGAATATCCAAAAGAAATTGAATTCATCGATGCTCTGCCCATGACCACCAGCGGTAAAATCCAAAGACACGTACTCCGACGCCGAGAATCAGAACGCAGCAAACTCAAAGCTAAATAAACCTCTTGCAAACTAGGGACGAACGATCAGTCTGGCACTGATCGCTTGTGCCGACTGTTCGATGAGATCATCAATCGCCTTTCCAAACGGCGTAAAACGAAATGCTTCGCCATCGAAACTATAATCTTTTCCGACCAACACATCGCCAGTGGCACTGCCGGTAAATTTAAAACGTTCTATCAGGGTTCCGGCTTGTGCATCATAGACGTAAATCTCCACATCTAATGCACGGATTTTCTTTTCCCAAAGACCGAACATCAAAGGCTGAATGCGAATGCCAGCATCTCTGACATCTCCTGAGATGACATACCGTGCCTTATACGTTTCTGCAACCTGCGCCAACATTTTGGGAGTCGGTGGATTTAATTGCCAATTAAACGACAACAATTCTGGTGTGCTTCTGACTGAAAATTGTTGACCTTGCTCCAACCGCCGCGCCAGCTCTCTGGGAAAACCCTGAGCAATATCGTCGATATCAATCAACTGTGTAGGGTGAGCAACCGCAAAGCCTGTCAGCAAGACACTACGTCCAGCATCGCGCGTGGGGAGCAATGCCTGTGCGAGACAAAGCCCAGACATCAACAAAAATGTCAGAGAAAGCACCGACAAATACGTTCGCAGCAAATGCATATCTAACCTCAAGCAAAATCAAGTCATAGTAAATTGCCAGAAACGATCCCTCAAATCAGGTGACAATCTCCAGTGATGCTTCAAATCAAAATGAAATAAACCGGCAAACAAAAGTACTCGAATGCAATACAGCATGCTTATTATCGGCAAACCTTATCAATTCATTAGCGCAACATCCAATAAAAGAGTTGCTTTTGAGTTATGCTTGCAAAGCAAAGTAACATTTTCTCTCAAGCATCTTTCCAGTCAACTCATATGAACACCATCTCTGAAACTCAATTTCATATCAGCCCTGCGCATCCAGACTACGCCGACGCACTACTCGCCTTTGAACTTGAGAATCGCGCGCATTTTGAACATTGGATCGCCAGCCGCGGTGACCTGTTTTATTCAAAAGAAGCCGTACGAAAAAGTCTGGAACAAGCACAATGGGCGGCCCATGCGCGCACAGAACTTCACTACCTGGTCTGGTTAGGTGAAGAAATTATCGGCAGGATCACTTTACGTGGCATAGAACGTGAACAGTATTTCAAAGCCTCACTTGGCTACCGCTTTAGTGCCCGCCATGGCGGCAAAGGTTATGCCAGCACCGCTGTCAATAAGATTATTGAGCACGCATTGACCGAATTAAAGTTATGGCGTATCGAAGCCACGATCATCGCCAACAATCTTCCGTCGATCGGTGTGATACGCAAATGCGGTTTCACTCAATATGGCCACTCCCATGCATCAATTTTGCGCAATGGAATATGGATGGATGCGCTGCATTTTGAAAAACACGCAAAACAATTTGATGACGGCAAATTGAGCTAAAACCGCAGTTAAAAAACAGTTCAGATAGCGTTTTTTGCAATTCGTCGCAAGACGATGGTGAATCAGACACGTATCGGCCATACTCGAGTCACTTCTGAAACGAAAGAACTCGAAAGTTCAGAACACACTGATCTAATATTCCAAAAAATTTAAGGTGAAACGCATGCGCCCTATACTGACTACTTTAGCAATGAGCCTGACTTTGTGCTTTCTGAGCACCAATGTGTTCGCCGACGAACAAACCCGCAACGTCTCAAGCTTCAACACCATTAATACCCAAAGTGCCTGCAAAATTATCGTTGAAGTTGGAAAAACTCAGTCGATCACACTTAGAGGCGATACCCAATTCATTGAAAAATTTAGCACTATCGTGGTTGGGAATGAGTTAGTCATTTCCGACAAAAGTAAACGTCTCAAAATAACCGATGCCGACCAAATCATCATTACCGTTCCAGAATTAAAAAAATTCAATTTCCAAGGTGCGGGATCAACGAAACTCAATAACCTTAATAGCGACAATTTTGAATTATTATACGAAGGTGCTGGCAGCCTGACTGCCAATGGCAAAGTCAGCCACCTGACAATTCGCTCTCAAGGGGTGGGCTCGATTGACACAAAAGATGTGATCGCCAAAGAAGTCGACGTACGTGGTGAAGGTATAGGCTCCATTAACGTGACAGCAATAGAAAAATTAAATGCAACTTTACAAGGCATAGGAAGTCTGACTTACTATGGACACCCACGTACCATCAGTAAATCCGTCGAAGGCATAGGTAGCATCAAAGCGGGTGACTAACAAATAAAAGCTGCTCACGCAGTGTTGGATGTACATAAAAATAAGTAGATGTGGCTCTGAAGATACCGGCTTCAGAGCTTTTTTTTGCTTATTTCTGAGTTGTTTTACTCACTTGTTGTAGATAGCGAAAATAATTCATACTAAGTATGCTTGATTTAAAAATAATTATTGACTTAGGAGAAACATTTAACGTTAAATTAAAAAAATCTCCTCATCTGCATTTATAACCCATAGCGCAATTCACAATCATGACAAACAAGGTCTTGTCAATCGCGACCCCAGCCGAAGCATTTAACGCAGCGGGAATGCCGCACATCGACTTTGCTGACGGTTATTCGGGTCAGGCTGAGCGGGTCTATGCAAGCGCCGAGCAAGCGGCACGCGTTGTATTTGCCAATCCGCCACGTGCCGTCAATATGCTGATGACATTACGCAACAAGATCATGCACCCCTTTGGGATAAAGGCTGGTGTTGACTTTCGTGATCTCGGGCTGGGAAAGATAGACGTCTTTCCGATCATTTCTCGTACAGAAAATGAAATTGTTGTTGGTGGCGACGATAAGCACCTTAATTTTCGGATTTGGATCAGTATTCAAGCCGGTCCGAACGGCTCCAAAGTAAGCATGTCCACTCTGGTTAAAATCAACAATCTCTTTGGCAGAATTTACCTGTTCACCATCATGCCGTTTCATAAGCTATTGTCACGCACAATGTTACGACGAGCACTCAATAAGTCTGACAACAATTCGCCAAACACGAGATAGCTTATAGCCATATTGAAAGCAACGCACAAATACGGCTATACAATCCAGTATCCTCAGAGTTGCGAGAAAATTTATTTAGCTATTGAAGATCGGCTTCGCAAATTACGAATGGATGCGGCGAAAATCGGGGAAGTCCAACCCACGTAGCGAGATTTCAATATTTCAACTTTCTCGATTGTGCGGGACTACGGCTAACGCAAAGCTTTATCGAGACGCCGATATCTTTTGAATTTTTCCGGACGCGATATCGAAATCAAATTTATATTGAACCAAGTTTCCATCAATATCCGCTTGAAATACCGCAGAAAAACAATTTTCCGTATCGTCTGTAGATGGCTCAAACCAGCAAAAAGATCCTGATAGATTCTTACCCATGACAACCTGCAGGTTTGGGATTGAGTAAAGTAAGTCTCCCGTACTCTCAATTACGCTCATTGCTGAAAGCGGAGCCCGATTTACATCATAAGTCTCAATCAATGCGATTGATGTCTTTCCCGGCAGCAGTTTCGCCAATACTCCCTCAGGAAATTGCTTGGAAACGATTCGCCCATCTGATTGCCAGCGCAATTCCGTTACGATGCACGGAGCCCAACCCAGATCGATCATTTGTCTCGGATTGAGACTCTCGTCGATGATTTTTCCATCAAGTCGTACTTTGACAAAATTAGTAATAAGTCCCATCGCAGAATGACTTTCTTTCGCTAAAATAATACCAACCAAAAAAAATCCCCATTCTAAGCAACACATGGACAGAGTGTTTAAAATCAATCCATATTGAGGAGCAGACAGCTCCTCAAAAAAAAACGCATTGAATCCCTTTTTTCCATAGACTGGAAAAGTCGCTTAGGATAGCGATTCTCTCACGATAGCACCTACCATCATTTTGACGGAGTCATCCAACAAGCATCCAAAAAATTGTGTCCCATCCAAATTTGCTTCGCCAAGATCTTGACCGCGCAAATCGCAATTTTCAAACGAAGCACCATTCAAATCAGCTCCGGCAAACGTCACATCGCTGAAAATGACATCCGTAAACTCATTACGAATCAAATTGGCTGCACGAAAATCAATCTTGATCAAGCTGCATCTGTAGAAAGTCGCCTTCGATAGAAATGCCTTTGTAAAACTTATGTCCTTTAACGTTGTTTGTGTAAAAGTCGATCCAATCAATTTCATACCTCGGCAATCGCATGAACAGAAGTTTGATTGAATCGCAATCAGGTCCGTGGATCGGATGCATGGAAATTCACGTTCCGTACGACCAGGTCAGAAAGCACCAAACCCAATTCCCTGGACGACTGTTCAGCAGCGATGCGATGTAACGCGTTCATGGAGCTGTCTTCCGATATCTCACTTGTTGATTGAATCGAAAATAATTTCATTTTTCTTTATTTATGTATTGATTTCGTCGACGTTCAAAACACGATAACATGAAATATTTTGGTGCAGGTCATTGGTACAGACCACTCTACAGCATGGCATATGCTCATAGAATCAATTTGCGCGATTAGCGGAGTAGGCACGTAAGTTTTCTTTCATTTCGGTGAGTTTAGCCACTTCGTCCGGCAGTCCATTCTTGATGAATTCATCCAACTGAAAAATCTGGGGAGCAAAATTCCATGTGCTTTTTATTCCGGTAATTGCGGGATCGGTGCCCAATACCCGACGCAACATTTCAGGACTTCTGGATAAGGTCGCCTGCATAAGTACATAGCTAGGAAGTGGCGTTTTAATTCCGTGTTCCAGTAGCCAATCAAAGATATCGACTCTACCAGCTCGAACCGCATAATAAATTGGTGGGTGCTTGTATTGATCGGACTGATCAGGATCGCCTGCCGCTACGTGCCTTTGAATGAATTCTTTCACGCTCAAGTATTTTGTCAGACGCGTTTCATATTGATCAGTCTGGTTAACTGGATCTTCCGGTTCAAATTCCCTATACGACTTCAACATTTGATAGGCATGCTCCTTATCTCCTGCGGCATTGTAGTATGCTTCAAGCGCCTTGAATACGCCCGGCCACATTTGATTTTTCCCTTTGCTAATGAGTTTCTCGAGCGCTTTAATTCGTTCCTGGTTATTTTGTGGCGGCACCAATAATAGCTGCTTCATTTGGATATAGATGCTGGTTGGGTCAATCTCGCGAGCCTTGTTCAAGATATCAATATTTCGCTGTGATCGTTCGTCCTCTCTCGTGAAACCAGCAGTCCTAATGCCATTCGTTGTGTTTTCAAATTTTATAACGGTCGGCACATACGGCACCCAACTATAAATCCGAGCTGCATAGGTAAAGTCACCGGCACGTTCTGCCGCTTTAGCGGCCTCAATTAACTCATTGCGATACGGTTCTGGATCATCCTTATACCTGTCCGAATTGCCATCAGAATCGCGTCGAATCCGGCCAAAAATATTTACATACGGGGCACTGGGCGATTTGATCGATTGATCACGTTTCAGCACAATCTTTTCAGAATGTGTATTTTCACCGGGATGCAAATCGAAGCTGACAAAGCCGGGCACAAACCCAAAGTTAAGAGCGACATACTTCGCTTTTATCAGCGCGGGCCGGACTGTTTCATATTTCAGTACCTCCTGGGTGCGCCCATCTTCGTTTGTTGGAGTGAGCGTGTCAAAAGCGCGCCCAGATCCTATTGAATCAACATGGGCAGGGAAAAACCCTGGTCGAAACGATCCCGCAAATTCAGGCACGTCTCGGTATCTGCCAGCTACTCTGTCCAGATATTCCAACGACAAATCCGGCCCCTGAGTGGAGGGAAACAAGCCAGGTCGCACTCGAGGTGTAACGACCCGCCAAACTTCTGCAAATGGGACCGGATGTCCTTGCTCGTCAACTACGTCGATTACGATAGCCGCATCTCTCTCACGTACAACCAAATATTCTGGCGTAGCTGCATACACACTAATCGTGATCGTACTGATCGCTATCACTGCACTCATAACTGCAAGAAACGAACATGCTTTCTGCGTATCACTCTTTAGCATTGATTGACCCTTTTAAATTTTAATAGGTAGCCTCGTATCTTGTTAATGGGGACGAGATACCAAAAGTTTGGTCGGCGCCTTTTCGATATCTAGCATAACTAACCTGGAAAATCCTTATTCATATTATCTGCAAGAAAAATTAAAATCAAAAAAGAATGCTTGAACGCATCACGGCAAATGAGCTGTTTAATCATAACCATAACGAAAAACAACAGACTCCAATTCCAACATATTAGAAATACGAACTTTCAGTAAAGATTGCAGCGTGAAAACACTTTATCGATGCTAGTGGTGCGAAATACCCAATGGAACCATTGCGATTTCCAACTGGCAAAGACATTAAGACGGTCATTGGCTCTGTGAACGATTTCAATGTTGAAATCAATGATAACGGGCCGAATGTGTCTTTTCAGGCATCGATAGTTTCTAAGATGAATAGTGATGGTGGTGAATAGAATCTGCTTAATGTTGACACCTATACAGGTGATGACGAGCAGAAACTGCTGGTTCGAGAAAGCCTGGAAAAGTCTGATTAAAAGAATTCTAAAAGAACTATTCAAGGTTTCTGGCCAGCTTGTGCTCATTGATGATGCTAGCAATACTCCGCAGAGTATTGAACCTTAGTGAACCAACTGACAAAATTAATAGCTTATGAGTAGCATAAAATATGCTTCAACTATTTTACTATTTCAACTTATATCATTATTTGATATTCAACACTTATGTTTCCAACGCGTGCAACTCAGCTTCACTAAACCCCGCTTCTTTATGGTCGTCGAAAAGCACCTGGATGTTAAAACGTTATCATTTTCTTCATTCATTGCTCTTTTTATGATAAAGTGAAGAATCAAAAAGACAGAACATAAAAAAAACTATCCCAAGCTGAATATAAAAGACATATTTTTTTGCAAACAACACAAATTTGCCGAGAGGCTTCTGTATGCCAAAAATAGCACGCGCGTCGTTTTCATTCTTAGTGGCATTAGCGATTTTGCTGCTACCTTTTTACTCACATGCTGCCGATGCGGATTTTACTGGGGCACGCATCGAATCGATTTCTGTCGCATTTGATAATGGGCAAGAAAATACCACTTTTAAGAACGCAGTCCTTAGAGTATTTTCTGCTAACCCTGGATCGCGTTTCTATCCAACACAAAGTAATTTATTTCTGAACAAAGTTAAGAGGCTGAATTTTGTTCAGAATGCATCCTATTCGATCACTTCCACTGCGAACGGGGACGTTGCCATTACACTCAACGTTAAATTAAATGAAGAAGTCAGAGATCTGGCGGAAAAACCAATTGGGCTTTTTAATACCGGCAATTGGGCTGATTTTCCGAGTTTATATGCAGACGATCGCACGGTAATTCAAAGCAAATTGGAAAATAAGACAATGATATTTTCCAATACGCATGCATTCTTTGGCAATCCTCAAATTCTTACCGCCGGAAACCCATTGGCCGAAGCGCCATCAGGAAGCAGAGGAACGGATAACTGGCTCGAAAGCAGTGTCGAGTTAGGCTTATATGGACTGACTTCACTCAGCAAACGTGTATCTGCTTTTGGCGGTGTAAGCTACATCACATCAGGCTCTTGGGGAAATGAACTATTTACAGATAGAACACGCTCTCATGGTGGCGTGGAAGATGCGTATGTCGGTTTCATCGGTTCAGATACGACGGATTCTGGTGGTATCAGACAAATGAGTTTTTTATATGGTCGGAAAGCGTTCCAAATCGATAGCGGCATGATTTTGCGGTTAGCCTCCGCGAATGGGGGTGACCGTGCGTCGCTTCAGTCAAATCCACGCAATGCTGCGGAACATCTGGTCGATTTGCAATTCGTCTATGACAACCACAAACTCCAATTCTTTCGTCTGGATCCTGACGAGCTTGATGCAATCAACAGTCACACGGTCATCGAAGGAATTAATTATGAGGGGCAGTTTTTAAATAGCTTGCGCTTAGGTGCGATGATATTGAGAGTGCCGCAATCTGATTTTTCTTACTACACAACCACCGCAACCTACTCACGAAAAGGCTTGAAAGTCATTGATTTGCGCGCCGCGTACGAGCCAACGCCAGATGTCTCCAATATCTTTATACGAGGGGAACTCGCACATCAAACCAATGATAACTTCAGCATGAACGCGAAAGCTGGCTATGCAGAAGCCGGTTATCGTTTTAGCAAGGTAGCGTGGACACCGACCTTAAGTTATCGCTATTCGAGCTTCTCCGGCGACCAAACCGGATCTTCCACATTCCAACGCTGGGATCCGTTATTTGCAGGTGGAAGTGGTGAAGAATGGGTTCAGGGTTTGAACGAATATAAGGTCATACAAACGTCGAACGTCAATGCCCACCGCATAATGGTAAGGCTACAACCCACCCCACAGTGGGAGTTGACACCGCAATTGTGGTTTTTTAAAGCGGACGGTTTAAATAATCTTGGCGGTGCACAAGCCCTTTCTATGCTGCAATCGTATGACCTTGGCAAAGAAATCAATATGACTGCACGCTATATTTCCAGCAAAAATCTTATCTTCGTGTTTTCAGTCGCCTACACTCAACCCGGGGATGCTATCCGCCTCGCATTGAACAACAACTATAAAAATTGGACGAGTGCCAGCGCACTCATGATAGCTCGCTTCTAAAAACAGATGGGCAAGGTATACGCATCAAATTTGACACAAAAATTTAACGGTTTTACTCGTTTTCACTCACCTATTTGACGAAGGAAATAGCATGAAGAAATTGAATAGTATTTTAACCGCTTTGCTTATGTCGGGCACCATACTCGCCACTCCGACCTTCGCTCAAGAATATAAGCACGTTGATATAAAACCGTTGGATCCAGCCTACTTTATTCCTAAACGCCATGAAGGTCGCACCTATCTGATCACAGGTGGTGCCCGCGGAATTGGTGGCGCATCAGCGATTCGTTTGGCACGAGAAGGCGCCAACGTCGTCATTTTTGACGTGTTGGAAAAAGAAGGAAAAGAGACCGTTGAACAAATTCGTAAGGAAGGCGGCAAAGCGGAATTTATCAAAGGGGATGTACGTAGCAACGACGATTTGCAAAGGGCAGTCAATGTTGCCTTGACGACTTTTGGTGAGCTTAACGGCGCGCTGAACGCTGCTGGCATTATGGCAGCGACTGCCCCAGATGCGAAATTTGATTATCAAAAACAAAAAAGCCTGATGCCTAGCCCAATTGCAGACGCCAGCGATGAATACTTCAATACGCTCATGGATGTCAACGCCAAAGGTATTTTCAACTCAATGCGGGTCGAATTAAAACCAATCCTTAAACAAGGTAAAGGCGGTGCCATTGTCAATATTTGCTCCATTGCTGGCCTGACTGGTCTGGCAGGCAATTCCGCATATGTCTCAAGCAAACACGCATGTAATGGCTTAACCAGAAACGGCGCGATCGATTACGCACCAAATGGCATCCGGATTAATTCAGTTAACATGGCTGCGACCGAAACAGCAATGACTGACATGGCGATAAAATATGTGATGGCCGCCAGCAAAGAAAATCCAAATCCTGAAGCTGTTAATATGGGACGCGCTAAAACGATGAGTCTGCTTGCCTATGCTGATAGCAAAAAACGTCAGGCAACGGTATGGGAACAAGCCTCAGTGATTTGCTTCCTACTCTCTGACGAGGCGTCGAATTTGACCGGCGGATTATTTGCAACAGATGGTGGCTGGACAGCGTATTAAGCCAAATAGCTTCACCATTCAATCCAAACCTTTAAAAGATCTTCAGTCCGACTTAGTTTTCAGCCGGGCTAATTGATCAAAAAGACAGAAAGTCGCCTTGGGGGCAGGCTATTGAAGTCGGCCCCAACATTTTTGATCGACGCATTCCAATGCTTCTTACACCTCCAACGCCTGCAACTCAGCTTCACTAAACCCCGCTTCTTTACGCGCATCGAGATTAAATGGTCCGCGTAATTTAGGCGCTTGATATTGCGCTGCCAAACGTGAATACGTTGTTATCGTGTCGATTCCCTGGGCATCGCAAAGGCTTTGGTACCAATAGTTACCAATCGCCACATGACCAATTTCATCACGGTAAATAATCAATAAAATATCAGCACCTTCCCTATCTCCCGCTTGCGCTAATTTTGCCGACAAACCTGGAGTGACATCCAAACCACGTGCTTCTAAAGTGCGTGGGACCAATGCCAGACGAGCAAGTAAATCATCCGTGGTTTTTTCTGCCATTTCCCACAAACTATTGTGTGCAGGAAAAGCACCATAGTGATATCCCATAGTGCGCAAATGCGCTTCGAGCAATTGAAAATGATAGGCTTCTTCTTTGGCGACTTTCAACCAATCGCGATAGAATTTCTCTGGCATCCCGGCAAAGCGCCACAAAATATCTGCCGCCAGGTTGATTGCATTCATCTCGATATGTGCCAGAGCGTGAACCAGTATCGCACGCCCTTCTACCGTTACCATAGAGCGACGACCGACTTTACCTGGCGCAATTAGTTCTGGTTTCTCTGGGCGGCCAGGTATGCCAACTGGTACTGCGAATTGCTTCTCACAATCAACCAGCACATCATCAGGAATGGCAGACAATAGTGCGCATTTGGTATCAGTGTCGGTAGCAAGTAAAGCTTGCAAGGCTGTAGCGCGTAATTCCATTAAAAATCCGTTTTCAAAATACTCATTTTTTGTTAAATCTGACGTAAGTCCTAAGGCAGCGTTAAAATAGCAGCTGCATGCAATTCACGCGCTTGGCACACAGCGAAGCTGGGGCGCTTTTGCGTCACCCCTTTTCAGCCTCTATTTTACGGAATTCATATGCCCATTTACCAGTTAGGCGACATTGCACCTGATATCGATGCCTCAGCTTATATTACTGACACTGCCAAAATTATAGGCAAAGTCAAAATCGAAGCCAAAGCCAGCATTTGGTTTGATGCCACCATCCGCGGAGACAATGAATTAATTACGATCAGTGAAAATAGCAATGTGCAAGAAGGCTGCATTTTACACACTGATCCCGGCTATCCCTTAGTTGTCGGTAAAAATGTCACCATCGGCCATCAGGCGATGCTGCATGGCTGCACCATCGGTGAAGGCTCATTAATAGGCATACAAGCCGTGATTTTAAATGGTGCAAAAATCGGCAAAAATTGCCTGGTGGGCGCTGGTGCATTGGTGACAGAAGGGAAAGAATTCCCTGACAATTCACTGATCATAGGCTCACCAGCCAAGGCAGTGCGCGAACTGACCGAGCAAGATATTCGTGGTATGCACCGGAATACCGACAACTACGCCATGCGTGGTCAATTATACAAAACAGAACTCAAACGCATAGACTAATTCAGCGATTCGTATGTTTTAAGAAGTGCTTGAGCGTTACAAAGAATTACTCGTTTTAGAAAAAGTAAAAAAAATGACTGACACCTTACAAAAATTCATGTTCGAAAACGCTGGCGTCCGTGGCGAGCTGGTTGAACTGGAATCTTCATGGCAACAGATGTTGTCTCATAAAGTCTACCCAAAAGCCGTGCAAACCATTTTAGGTGAACTGATGGCAGCTTCTGCTTTACTGTCAGCCAATCTGAAGTTTAATGGCACCATGATTATGCAAATTCACGGTAATGGTCCGGTTAAGTTGATGGTTGTTGAATGTGATGCAGATCTGCGCATTAGAGCAACCGCAAAATTAGCTGACGACGCCGTTATCGAAGATCACGAAACACTGAAAGAACTCGTTCATGCCCATGGACAAGGACGCTTCGTGATTACCCTTGATCCGAATGACAAAATGCCAGGGCAGCAGGCTTATCAAGGGATTGTCCCGCTAGACGGTGACACCGTCGCGACTGTCATCGAAAATTACATGCTGCGCTCGGAGCAGCTCGACACCAAACTCTGGCTCGCGGCAAATGAAAAAGTCACCCGCGGGATGCTATTGCAAAAACTACCAGAAATCGGCGGTTCGGGCGCGCAAGCAGAAGATGGCGAAGACATGTGGAGCCACGCTGTCATGCTCGGCGACACCCTGAAACACGAAGAACTGTTAAACACCGACATAGCAACGCTGATGCACCGCCTATTTTGGGAGCAAACCTTACGCGTGTTTGATCCTTTACACCCGGTTTTTCATTGCAGCTGCACGCGTGAAAAAGTCGGCGATATGCTCAAAATGTTAGGTCAGGCAGAAGTAGAATCAGCAATTGCGGAAATTGGCAGACTTGATATCAATTGCGATTTCTGCGGAAAACATTACGGCTTTGACCAGGTTGATTGCACGCAGTTATTCGTTGCTAAAACGTTAGCCGAAGGTACAGTCACACCAACTGAAATCAAGCACTAAGTTTTTTCGGCACCAATAAAGCCAGATGGCAAAAAGCGCTCTCGCTAGCACCATCTGGCATCCATCACCGCAAAGACAATCAACCATTAGCAAGCGTCAGCTTGCGCTCTTCCGTATAAGCCCACCAGACAAGAGCTGGTTCGCCATTCATAAACCTGGTGACCGATATGAAGACGTCGATCACGCATGGGTCGTGTTGCTTGCCTGTCAGCCGACACAAGCTCTCATATAGTTCATAAGGACAACGCCCGACTAACTGATCTGGCGTATCAATACCAAGAATCTTTAAATCATCTGCGCCCGCTTTACCAATATTAGGTAAGTCAGTTAATTTTTTAAGACGCTGGCGGTCAACTTTATCGGGATGCATATTTTCTTTACTCTCAGATCATAGGTCGCGAGCACTGTAGCTTAATCAGGATTCACCTAAAAATGTGCTTGACCATAACACGGTGTCAGGCTTTATAGTCTCGCAAAATCAATGGAGACTTGTCATGTTATTAAAAATTGGTGAACTTGCAAAACGTACCGGCTTGACCGTACGCATTCTGCACCACTACGACAAAATCGGGCTACTACGCCCGTCAGAACGCTCTGAGTCTGATTACCGCCTGTACAACCGTGACGATATTACTCGCCTGCATAGAATACAGGCTTTACGCCGCCTGAATTTGTCCCTGGCTGAGATTGCCACACTGGTAGAGCAAGATCAAGTCGGGCTGGAGAATGTTGTCTCTGAACAGTTGGCTATGCTGGAACAACAAATTGCCAGCAGCATTGCTTTACGTGACCAGCTTCAACATCTTCAGGAATTACTTCACGCCAACCAGGAACCACAACTTGATTACTGGTTAGGCGTAATGGAAATGATGAGTATCGCCGATAAATATTTTACGCGGGAAGACCTGCATAAACTAAGGCACCATAAAAATGGGAGTGTCTCTCCGGATTTACGCATGCAAGAATTGATCAAAGAAGCCAAAAAAATGTTGCAGGCTGGAATACGCCCAGATGACGCAAAGGCGAAAGATCTGGCGGTGCGGTGGGTTACGACGATGAATGAGACCATGCCATCAATTCCACGCTATCTCACTATTATCACCAAGATGCACAGAAATGAGCCTTCGCTACAAACCCTGACTGGCGTCGACAACGAATTGATGGATTTCATTACACAAGCCAGCATTGAAGTGCGTTACAGCATTTACAGAAAATATCTGAGTGAGCACGAATTGCGTTGCTTCCGGAGTTCAATGCTAAAGCACTCTTTGGAGTGGGATTTAATTTTTTCAGAAGTGCGTGAACTCATACAAGCTGGCATACCCGCTACCTCTACACAAACTCTCACGGTATTAAGAAAATGGCGCGGCCTATTTTTAGATGCGTGGGGTGGTGACATGGCAACCATTGCGAAAGTGAGAGAAATTCATGCCAAAGAAAGCGGGGTCTTGTTGGGTGGGAGCATAACCCAAGAACTGATGACTTATGCCAGACAAGGCCTGGTTTATTTGGAAGCAGAAATCAGACAACAATCGAATTAAAGGAAAAATCATGCAGCCACAAATAAAAAAAGAAGCAAAGGCAACTGCAACGACAACTGCAACGACAACGGCAAAAGCAACTCTATTTAGTGATAAGAATTTTCGCTGGCTGATCGGCGGGAGTACGATTTCCATGTTGGGCGATCAGTTCACTATGGTCGCTCTGCCATGGCTGGTGTTAAAAATGACTGGCGACACCTTCATCTTAGGAATCGTGCTGGCAATGTTAGGTGTGCCTCGTGCATTGTTTATTTTTATCGGTGGCGCCATCGTTGATCAATATTCGCCTAAACGCGTCATGATGATCACCAAGTACATCAATACCGTATTGCTCGCCACACTTGCAGGTTTAGTTTTCTCTGGCCATTTGAGTCTATGGATGGTGTACGCTTTGGCGCTCAGCCTAGGCATCTCTACAGCATTTAGCATACCGGCTGGAACATCGATGCTCCCGCGCGTGGTCGCTCTGTCGCAGCTTCAAATAGCCAACAGCATTACGCTGAGCATACGCCAGGTCAGTATGTTTTTAGGTCCCGTCATGGCAGGTATATTGATTGCGATATGTGGGCAATCAGAGAATGCCGGAATTAAAGACTCAACTGGGCTCAGTGCGGCGTTTTTATTGGATTGCACCAGTTACGCGATTTCAGCATGGACCCTAAACAAAGTGATAACCAGAGACGATGCGCAGAATAAATCTGACGCTGTGAGTATCTTAAAGAATGTCTTCACAGGTTTACAATTTTGCTGGCAACAAAAAGAGTTACGTACTTGCTTCATGTATTGGTCAGCCATCGCCTTTTTTATTATGGGACCGATGCAAATTGCGATGCCTCTGCTAGCGACCAAGCTTAACAACAGCGCTGGCACTTTTGGTTTATTAGCGGGTGCTCACGGTGCAGGAACACTCTTAGGAATGGCAATTTCTGGCATCAAACCCAATCTGCGTTTTGGCACGCTGGGTGGCACCATGTTATTGATTGATTTTATCATTGCACTTTTGTTTATGCCTTTAGGTTTGGTGCAATCTAGCTGGCAAGCGGTGCTGATTTTATTGACGATAGCCAGTCTTGGTGGTTATCTGCATGTCGCGGTGTTCACCTGGATACAAACGCAGGTGCCACCTGCCCTGCTGGGCCGGGCAATGAGTATGTTTATGTTTATCTTCATGGGTATAGGGCCGATATCGGCTGCGCTATCTGGTTGGATGATGCGTAGTCTGCAACTGACACAGTTATTCTTTGTCTGTGGAGCTATGTTGATGTTGATCGTTATATTTGCGCTATTTGCGTCACCGATGCGACTAGTAAAGGACAATCGTGCTAGCGCCAATCAGGCTGGCTAAGTCTTTACAAGCATAAAAGTAAGGCAATTACCTGGTCAGTAATTGCCTTTTTTGTTTCACTCACAATGAAGCAGAAATTTTAAAATGCAGCGATACCTGTTTGCGCACGACCAAGTATCAGCGCGTGGATGTCATGCGTACCTTCATAGGTGTTCACGACTTCCAGATTCACCAGATGACGGGCAATGCCGAACTCATCGGAGATACCATTACCACCGAGCATATCGCGTGCCATGCGGGCAATATCCAACGATTTACCGCAAGAATTACGTTTCATGATCGACGTAATTTCGACAGCGGCAGTACCTTCATCCTTCATGCGACCTAAACGCAGACAGCCTTGCAGCGCCAGCGTGATTTCAGTTTGCATGTCGGCAAGCTTCTTCTGGATCAATTGGTTAGCCGCTAAAGGACGACCAAATTGTTGACGATCCATGGTGTATTGACGCGCCGTATGCCAGCAGAACTCTGCCGCGCCCAATGCGCCCCATGCGATACCGTAACGTGCAGAATTGAGGCAAGTGAACGGGCCTTTCAAGCCTTCTACGTGTGGCATCAGGTTTTCTTCTGGCACAAACACTTCATCCATCACGATTTCACCAGTGATAGAAGCGCGTAATCCTACTTTGCCATGGATTGCCGGTGCGGATAAGCCTTTCCAGCCTTTTTCCAGAATAAAGCCGCGGATACGTCCGTCGTCAGTTTTCGCCCACACGACGAAAACATCGGCGATAGGACTATTGGTGATCCACATTTTAGCGCCGGACAATGAGTAACCACCTGGAACTGTTTTAGCGCGTGTCACCATGCTGCCAGGATCGGAGCCATGATTTGGCTCAGTCAGACCAAAGCAGCCTATCCATTCACCGGTCGCCAGTTTAGGCAAATATTTTTGTTTTTGCGCTTCGCTACCGAATTCATTAATAGGCACCATCACTAACGAACTTTGTACGCTCATCATAGAGCGATAGCCCGAATCGATGCGCTCTACTTCGCGTGCAACCAGACCGTAGCATACGTAATTAAGGCCAGCACCGCCGTATTCGGTGGGGATCATCGAACCAAGCAAACCGAGTTCGCCCATTTCTCTGAAGATGACAGGGTCAGTTTTTTCGTGGCGGAAAGCTTCCAGCACTCGTGGTGCGAGTCTTTCTTCACTGTACGCACGTGCCGCATCTTGCACCATGCGCTCTTCGTCCGTTAACTGCGAGGACAATAACAAAGGGTCTTCCCAACTAAATACTGCCTTAGCCATCTAATTCTCCTGAATATTTTTTGTGTTAATTTTTTACGGTATAGCGAAACAATCACGAAGCAAGCAAAGCTGACCACACATCATTTTCTGGTATCTTGCGCTTGCTGCAATAAAGACAAGCCCAATTGCACCCTGCGTACCAGCCAAGGACTAGGACGATAACGCGGGTCGCCGGTGCTGTCCAGCATATTCCGCAATACCAATAGTATACGCGAAGCGCCGAGTTTGTCGCCCCAGCTTAATGGGCCATCAGGATAAGCCAGCCCTAATACCACTGCCAAATCAAGGTCAGCCGGGCTGCAAACAGCCTGCTGGCACATATCACAGGCGACATTGACAATACTGGCGATGATACGTTGAGCAACAAAACCGACGCTATCTTGTATCAAATGGACAATACAATTGAATTCTGACAGATTTCTTTTCAATTGTTGCGCCAAATGCGCATCGGTCGCGGGATTTAGCATGACTGTCATTGATACATCGCTTGCAAACATCGTATCCACCCCCACTGTCCGGCGCGCGTCCAGTCCTTCTCGTACAACACAGGTACTGACATCTTCGCCAAAGGGGGTGACGATGCACAAAGCGTGTTCAGAGGGCGAAGTGCTGGTATCAAGCGGCATATCACAGTGCGCAAAAAATGCAGAGAGCAAGGCATGCGCTTCGGTATCTTGCCGACTAATCCAGATCGGAATATGCCAACGCGCCTCCACAGATTCAGGAATCATCGGAGATAGATCAGGGGTCGTTGGGTAGGCATAAAAACCCTCACCGCTTTTACGTCCTAATAAACCCGCTTGCAAGCGTTGCGCTGCTATCTGGTTAGGGCGATAACGTGGTTCTTGATAGTATTGCTGGTAAATTGCTTCCATTACTGGATGTGACACGTCCAACCCGGTCAGGTCCATCAATTCAAACGGACCCAATTTAAAACCTGCACTACGCATGATTTGATCGATAACACTGACATCGGCGACATTTTCTTGAAGAATTTTAAGCGCTTCGGTCACATAGGCGCGTCCGGCGTGGTTGACAATAAATCCTGGGGTATCCTTGGCCAACACTGGGGTGTGTCCGGTTTCTTGCACAAAAGTCCGCAATTGCGAAATCACTGCCGTATCAGTGCGTAAACCGTGGATGACCTCGACCACTTTCATCAGAGGTACGGGATTAAAAAAGTGTAGTCCTGCCACACGCTGCGGCAACTTGGTCTTTGCCGCAATCGACGTAACAGACAAAGATGAGGTATTGGTAGCGAGTATGCAGTGTTCACTGACCACTTCATCCAATTGCGCAAATAAATCGCGCTTCGCATCCAGGTTCTCGATGATGGCTTCTATGACCAAATTACTAGATGCCAATCCCGACAAGGTTTCAACCACGCGCAACTTAGATTTGGTTGCCGAACATAAGTGCGGACTGAGCTTGCCCTTGTCTTGCATTTTGTCCCACTGCAAGCAAATATCCATTCTGGCTTTTTCGGCTGCTACTTTATTCACATCAAACAATAGCACCTGAAAACCAGCCTGAGCGCTGATCTGTGCGATCCCTTTGCCCATCGCACCAGCCCCCACCACCGCAATGACTCGCAACATAAATTACTCCGGAATAATCGCCGTTACTTCAATTTCTACTTTAGCGCGGTCTTCAATCAACGCAGCCACCTGCACTGCGGTCATGGTTGGATAATGCTTGCCAATGATATCGCGATAAGCAACACCGATTTCTTTGTAGGCATCAACATATTCTTTTTTATCAGTCACATACCAGGTCATGCGCACGATATGTTCTGGCGTCGCATCGGCTTGCGCCAATACCTCCACAATATTATGCAGTGACTGACGCACTTGCCCGGCAAAATCATCGGTATGAAATTGCCCCTGCGCATCCCAACCTATCATACCGCTGACGCAGACTGTGCGCCCACTAGCTACAATACCATTCGAATAACCGCGTGGTCTGGCCCAACCTTCGGGTTGAAGAATTTGCATCAATGTTTGCGTCATTTTTCTTCTCCTGATGTAGTCGCAGCAAATTCTTTGAGTAATTCTCTGCCAATAATCAATTGCTGGACTTCACTCGCGCCTTCGTAGATGCGCAAAGCACGAATCTCGCGATACAAGCGTTCCACAGGCACTTCGCATACCACGCCAAGACCGCCAAACATCTGCAAGGCAGCATCGATCACTTGTTGCGCACTTTCGGTTGCCGTTAGCTTAGCCATTGCCGCTTCTTTGGTGACTTTTTTCCCCTGATCGCGTTGCCAGGCGGCGCGATAAATTAACAAAGCCGAGCTATCAATGGCCGTTGCCATTTGCGCGAACTTTGCTTGTGTCAATTGGAAATCAGCTAAAGTCTGATTAAACATCTTGCGACTTGTCGCGCGATGTAAAGCCTCGTCCATTGCACGACGCGCAAATCCCAGCGCAGCGGCAGCAACTGAAGTGCGGAAAACATCTAAGGTCGCCATCGCCACTTTAAAGCCCTGCCCCGCTTCACCTATACGTTGGGTGGCCGGAATACGGCATTGCGTAAATTTCAGACGCGCCAGCGGATGTGGGGCAATCACGTCGATGCGTTCGGCAATTTCAAACCCGGGCGAACCAGCATCAACAATAAAAGCCGAAATACCACGTGCTCCCGGTGCCTCATCTGTGCGGGCAAACACCACATACATATCGGCAATGCCACCGTTAGAGATCCAGGTTTTTTCGCCATTTAAAATATAGTCATCGCCATCTTGCTTGGCCACACATTGCATCGCTGCGACATCGGAACCAGCCTCAGGTTCGGACAGAGCAAAGGCAGCAATTTTTTCACCACGTGCCACGGCACTCAAATAAGTTTGCTTTTGCGCTTCGGTTCCAAACAAACTGATCGCGCCCGATCCCAATCCCTGCATCGCAAACGCAAAGTCTGCCAGACCAGAATGGCGCGCCAAGGTTTCACGCAACAGGCACAACGCCCGGGTATCAATCACATCCGTCGCCGCACCGTAAGTCTTACCACCAATCGCATGTGTAAGCCAACCACCCTCACCCAATTGCTTGACGAGGTCTATACATGCCTGATCTACATCATGCCCATGACCGTCTGAAATATGTTGCGCAGCCCAGACATCAAGCTGCTGTTGCAAATCACGATGACGCTGATCAAAGAAGGGCCAATCCAGATAACGACGGTCTGCGTCTGATAATACGTGCGTCATATTCAATCTCCCTCAAATACAGGTTTTTTCTTTGCCACAAACGCATGATAAGCACGATGAAAATCATTGGTCATCATACAAATTGCCTGTGCTTGCGCTTCTGCCTCGATGGCTTCGTCGACGCCCATATTCCATTCTTGCTGCAACATTTTTTTTGTCATTGCATGTGCAAATGTTGGACCTTCGGCGAGATTTTTTGCGTATTGGCGAGCATCAGACAACACATCATCTGGTGAGCTCAAGCGATTAAAGAAGCCCCATCGTTCACCCTCTTCACCAGACATTGAACGACCGGAATACAGTAAATCAGACGCCCGTCCCTGACCTATCAAACGCGGCAAAATCGAGCATGCGCCCATATCGCAGCCAGCCAGACCAACGCGAGTAAATAAAAACGCGGTTTTGCTGCGTGCCGTACCAAAGCGAATATCCGAAGACAATGCCAAGATCGCACCCGCACCCGCGCAGACGCCATCGATTGCCGCAATAATTGGTTGCGGACAAGCGCGCATCGCCTTCACCAGATCACCCGTCATTCGCGTAAAGCTGAGCAAACCCGGCATGTCTAATTGGGTCAGTGGACCAATAATTTCATGCACGTCGCCACCCGAGCAAAAGTTTTCTCCGGCACCAGAAATAACAATCGCTTTGACATCATCGGCATACGCCAGTGCGCGAAACAGGTCACGCAGTTCAGCGTAGGATTCAAAGGTCAGTGGATTTTTACGTTCTGGGCGATTCAGAATAATCGTGGCAACCGTATCTGCCACTTCAAAATAAAAATGCTGCGCTTCATAGGTCGTCAGATGTAGGCGGCCACCTGGCAATTGATGCGTTTGTCCCGGGAGGTATTTCATGGTTTATTCCTGTTCAGACTTATTTTCAAACTTGCTTATTGAGACATTCAAGTGATTTTTTACTTGCGATAATAATTCGGACAAATTGGCTTTCTGCTTGCCGGGCATGCCGGAAAATAATTCGGCAATCCAGCGTTCATGCACCGCTGCCATGCGTTGAAAAGCCTCGCGCCCACCGGGCGTAAGTTTGACACTATAAGCACGCCGATCCTTGGGGTCTGGCACGCGCACCACCAAGTTTTCTTGCTCAAGCTGATCGGTAATGCCAGTAATATTGCCGCCAGTGACCATCATGCGCTTGGATAATTCACCCATACGCAATCCGTCTGGGTAACGTTCAAGTTGTGCCATCAGATCAAAGCGTGGCAAGGTGATGCCAAATTCATTGCGAAGACGCGAACGAATCTCCGCTTCTACCATGACCGTACAAGACAGCATACGTAGCCAAAGACGCAAGGAATCATGGTGATCTCCGGTCAATCGCGTTTCCAGATCAGCACTCATTTCCAGCGCATCCTTGTTCAAATCGGCATCCATTACATCACCTCGCCGCCAGCAACAGCAATAGACTGACCTGTGATGGCACTTGCCTGAGTCTGGCATAGCCAGGCGACTGTATTGGCTACCTCAGAAGGCTGCACTAATCGTTGCTGCGGATTGCCGGACGCCAACGCCGCACGCGCCTGCTCTTCGGTCCTGCCGGTTTTCGACATAATATTGCTGACCGCCTCTTTGACAATATCTGTTTCCGTATAACCAGGGCACACCGCATTGACTGTGACACCCTTAGTCGCCAATTCCAACGCCAAAGCGCGGGTCAGTCCGATCACACCATGTTTGGCGGCACAATAGGCACTGACATACGGATATCCAGTCAAACCTGCCGTGCTTGCGACATTGATAATACGGCCCCAGCCAGCTTCCAACATGACTGGCAGTACCTGTTTGGTGCAATGAACCGTACCCATCAAATTCACATTCAGCATCTGCTGCCAATGTGCAGTATCGGTTTTTAAAAATGGCGCAGAACTCGCCTGACCAGCGTTATTGACCAGAATATCGATAGGGCCCAGCTTCTGTGCTGCGAGTGCAAAGCTGGTTTCAACGGCTTTTGAATCAGAAACATCAAGTACGATGTAAGCGATCCTAGTTTCACCATGTGCATTGCTAAGACTTTTCATTGCAACCTTGAGGACTTCCTCATTGCGTCCGGCAATCGTTACCTTTAGCCCCTGCGCCAGCAAAGCCGCAGCAATTGCATAGCCTATGCCTTTACCCCCACCAGTAATCAGCGCGTGCTTATTGTCCAGATTTTTTTCGATCATCATCAAGCTCAACCTTCAAGTAACTTTGCTGCGATTTGCTGCGGCGTCAGACCGGCGCTCGCTGCTGCAATCTGGCGTTCACGTTCGAGGTTACGTTCCAACTGGAATTTACCGGCCACGTATTGTTTCGGCCATGCGATGTCGGTAACGCCGAGTTTGGCGGCTTCATGTAAAGTCCATGCCGGATCAGCCAGATGTGGTCGCGCGATCGCGCACAAGTCAGCACGACCAGCAGCGATAATGCTATTGGCATGATCTGCTTCAAAAATAGCACCAACGGCCATGGTAGGAATCTGCACTTCGTTACGGATGCGATCGGCAAACGGCGTCTGGAACATGCGTCCAAACACGGGCTTTTCAGCTTTACTCACTTGGCCAGAAGAACAGTCAATTAAATCAGCACCCGCCGCTTTGAACAAACGGGCAATCTGAACCGCATCGTCTGGCGTGATACCGCCCTCCACCCAATCATGCGCGGAGATACGCACTGAGATTGGCTTTTCTTGCGGCCACACAGCGCGCATAGCAGCAAACACTTGCAAAGGAAAACGGCAACGGTTTTCTAAAGACCCGCCATATTCATCGTCACGTTGATTCGTCAACGGAGAAATAAAGCTAGACAACAAATAGCCATGCGCGCAGTGCAATTCCAGCCAATCAAATCCGGCCTGTTCTGCGGCTATTGTTGCCTGCACAAAGTCATGCAATATCTTATCCAAATCAGCCAGCGTCGCAGCGCGTGCCAATTGCGAAACACCAGGCAGATAACGCTGCTCAGAAGCGGAAATCAAAGGCCAATTATCATTAGTCAACGGTTGATCAATACCCTCCCAAGCAACGCGAGTGGAACCTTTAGCACCGGCATGCCCCAATTGCACTGCGATCTTGGCATCGGTATTCGCATGCACAAAATCGACAATCCGCTTCCACGCCACCATATGTTCCGGTGCATATAAACCTGGACAAGCTGGAGTAATACGTGCATCCGCAGAGACACAGGTCATCTCGACAAACACTAGACCCGCCCCACCCATTGCGCGACTACCAAGATGCACCAGATGGTAATCACCCGCGACACCATCCACAGCAGAATATTGCGCCATGGGTGAAACTACAATACGGTTTTTCAAAACAACGTCGCGCAATTTGTATGGTGTCAGCATCGGGGGAATTGCTTGTGCACTGGCAGGCATAGGAACGCCCGCTTTGGCATACGCTTGCTCGGCAATCCAGTGCTCAAAACTACGGACATAGCTGGCATCGCGCACACGCAGATTCTCATGGGACAAACGCTGGCTACGGGTCAACATAGAATACGCAAATTGCGGTGCTTCAAGCGCAGTGTAGCGTGAAACGTTTTCAAACCACTCCATCGAATTACGTGCCGAGCTTTGAATCTTCAACACTTCGATCGAGCGCAATTGCTGATAATGATCGAGCACCGCCTGCATGCCTTGCTCACCATATTGCGCAAAACTATTGCTTAACTCAATCGCATCCTCTAAAGCCAATTTAGTACCAGAGCCTATTGAAAAATGTGCCGTATGTGCGGCGTCACCCATCAAAATAACTGGCACTTGTTTTTGATTGACGGTGTTCCAATGCACCCAATTTTTGCAAATAATACGTGGAAATTTAATCCAGTTCGCCGAACCGCGTAAATGCGCAGCATTCGCCATCAAAGGATTGCCGTCCAGATATTTGGCAAACAAACGTTCGCAAAATGCGATCGCTTCCTCTTGCGACATTTTGTCTATGCCCGCCTTGAGCCAGACTTCTTCTGGCGTCTCGACAATAAAAGTCGCAGTATCACCGTCATACTGATACGCATGCGCCTGAAACCAACCGTGTTCGGTTTCTTCAAACGCAAAGGTAAAAGCGGAGAATAATTTTTTGGTGCCTAGCCAGACAAAGCGGCATTTGCGTGTATCAATATCTGGCTGATAACTCGCCTCATAGCGCGTTCTGATGCGGCTATTGAGACCATCCGAAGCGATCACGATATCAGCATCATATTGCGCCGCCAACGCCTGATCATCAGATACATCGGTTTCAAATACCAGCTTAACGCCAAGTACTTCGCAACGCGCCTGTAAAATATTCAGCAAGCGCTTTCTGCCTATCCCGCAAAAGCCGTGTCCGCCAGAAGTAACGACCTGCCCTTTAAAATGGGTGTCAATATCATCCCAATGATTAAACGCCTGCAAAATCGAACGTGCGGTATCTTCATCCGCCTTGACGAGATTACCTAAAGTTTGATCAGAAAAAACGACGCCCCAACCAAACGTATCGTATGGGCGATTGCGTTCCACGACTGTGATCTGATGCGCTGCATCTTGCTTCTTCATCAGTAAAGCAAAATACAATCCGGCTGGTCCACCGCCTATGCAAAGAATATTCATCTCATTTCCCAAAATTGAGTTTCGATGATCTTGATTGGGATCATCGTCAAATCATGTCACTGCGCAACGCGTAATTTAAAACGCTGTAATTTGCCAGTCTCAGTTCGCGGCAATGCCGTTTTAAATTCGATCGCTCGCGGATATTTGTAAGGCGCTATAGATTGCTTCACAAAGTCTTGAATCTCTTTAGCTAACATATCGTCCGCTACCACATCAGTACGGACAACGATAAATGCTTTGACGATCTGACCTCGCTCTTCGTCAGCAATACCAACGACCGCACACTCAGCAACCGCTGGATGCAATAAAATCGCTTCTTCCACCTCTGGGCCAGCGATGTTATAACCAGCTGAAATAATCATGTCGTCGGTGCGGGCGCAATACCAAAAATAGCCATCGACATCCATCTGATACGCGTCGCCAGTGAGATTCCAACCATTCAAAACGTATTTCGTTTGGCGCTCATCCGCCAGATAACGGCACCCGGTGGGTCCCTTCACCGCCAGGCGCCCAACCACACCCGCTGATACTTGATTTCCATCCTCATCCAGTATGCATGCCTGATAGCCAGGAATCGGTTGACCAGTTGCTCC
The DNA here is from genome assembly GCA_049339905.1 of Undibacterium sp. SXout11W. Taxonomy (GTDB): domain Bacteria; phylum Pseudomonadota; class Gammaproteobacteria; order Burkholderiales; family Burkholderiaceae_D; genus Undibacterium. The sequence goes on along the minus strand of JBMPPG010000007.1, from coordinate 174,114 downwards.
CGGACGTACTTGTTCGTCAGCAGCGGAAATAAAAATATGCAACATCTCAGTCGCACCGATGCCATCAATCATGATCAATCCGGTCGCCTGACGCCACGCTTCACGTGTGGAAATGGGTAATGCTTCTCCCGCAGAGACGGTTTTACGTAAGCTGGTCAGATCATGTTGCGACACTAATCCCGTCATCTGACGATAAAAGGTAGGCGCAGTAAAACAAATCGTCGCTTTAAAATCGGCAATGGCTTTGAGCAATAATTCTGGCGTCAATTTTTCGAGCAAGACTGCGGTTGCACCTACCCGCAATGGGAACAGCAGTAAGCCCCCAAGCCCAAAGGTAAACGCCAATGGTGGTGTGCCTATAAAAATATCGTTGACGGCAGATTTGAGTGTAGAACGTGGAAAGCAATCGCAAATCGCTAATACATCGCGATGAAAATGCATGGTTCCTTTGGGTTTACCTGTTGTACCAGAGGTAAAGCCAATCAGACACACATCTTCCGCCGCAGTATCCACAGCCGCAAATTCAACAGACTTCGATTGCATGCGAGTTTCAAGCGAATCGTCACCACCGCAGAAGTACATCACGTGCTGTAAGCGGGGTTGCTCCTGGCAGGTCTTTTCTAAATCTTCATGTAAGGAATAAGAACAAAGTGCATGCGTGATTTCTGCTTTTTCAACGATCACACCCAACTCTTTGGCACGTAGCAAGGGCATCGTCGGCACAGCGATACCACCCGCTTTAATCACCGCTAAAAAACAGGCTGCCATCATGGGGTGATTCGCGCCGCGCAATAAGACGCGATTTCCGGCGACCATCCCCAAATCTTGCACCAGAACATGGGCAATGCGATTTACTTTTTCTTGTAATTGCGCGTACGTCCAGGCTTCTGTGTAGGTGCGTATTGCGACTTTATCGCCAAAACCCTGTGCGCAGGCTTTATCTACAATCTCTGCGACACAATTAATCCGCTCGGGATATGCCAGCTCGGGCAAAGCAAAACTCAACTCTGGCCACTGCTCACGCGGCGGCAAATTATCGTAGGCAAACGTATCCACATGAGCGGACACCGTTTGTTCATTTATAGCCATGTCACCTCCTATCACTTCATTTTCGGCGAAGAATTCAGGATTTACGCAATCAAGTGAAATATACTTTAAACCTAAACTATTTAAAGGTAAAGTAATTTTAAAGACACAGCTTAAAAAGGCTTCGCATTTCAAACGACACAAGCAATAGGAGTCAAATGAAAAGTCGTTTCAATCTTGCAACAATCATCACATTCATTACACACCAAAGTCATAAGTCTTCAATTCATAATTGTAATTGGCTTAATATTAATTTATTGTCATAAACAATTTCCTCTCATCTTTAATCGCCGATGCAAGCGAGAAATGAGTGATGTTTTACCGCAGATACATCACTTAAATGACTGACGTAACAATAGGGAGCAGGCATGGAAATTTCCTTGAATCAACGTTCAAATATGGTTTCACCGGTCAGAAAAATTTTGCGCTGGGCGCTAACCTTTATTGGTGGTGTAACTGCGCTGGCAATCTCTATTATCGTTGTCGGGATTCTGATCAATCTAAAAGACGAACCACTTGATTCAAAGGCAAAAGCCATGCGTGACGGTACGACCAATGCTGTTGATCCGAAAACCAATGGCTACTTTGTATTGATTGCAATGGATGCCGATGAAGGTCTGGATGCCTTAAAAACAGGGCAGGAAGCAGCAAAGAAATATGCGGCCCTCGCTAATGAAAATCCATTTCGAATCGATTACATAGACAAAGCGGAATATAAAAAAGCGCCGCCATTTACATGGTTAGATGGTCGCTGCAAAAACGTCAATATCAGCTGCCTGGAAGAAGATATTTTAAATAGAACAAAACTTGAGACACTCATAGCGCAAAATTCGCTCCTGCTTAAACGCTACGAGATGATTGAACAACTCTCACAATTCGAAGAACCACCAATCATTTCGCCTGCGCTATCTATAGCTGGCTACTCATCACTTTTGCATGCATCAGATTTAACCACGTTAAAAGCTGTTTTTGATATCGCCGACGGCAGAACCAAAGCAGGTATCGAACGTTTGGCAAAAAATGACCAGTTCATTCGCCGCTTAATGCTTCAATCTTCGACTTTAACCTCCAAGATGGTCATCACGTCCATGCTACAACAACAAACGAGGGTAATCAGTGAATTGGTTGAAGCATATCCAAATTTTATCGAAACCGTTGGGGATGTCAAAAGCACGATGCTGCGCCCTTTAAGTGAAGCTGAGCTTTCTTTGGTTCCTGCTTTGAAGAAAGAAGCTCAATTTGTTTTGACAAATTTGACGACCCATTATCCAGCAGAAGAGGCCAAAACGACACCCGATAAATTTTCTTCCCTCTTTCTTAAAGCGTTTTATCAGCCAAATGCGACGGTGAACATGATGGCAAATTATCTTGAAATGGTAGTCGAGTCCGCACATGTTACGCCCGCCGCATTTAATCATACTCAGCAACAATTAAGTGAATTATCAAAAGAGAGTGGCGAACATTCTTTCCCGCCTTATGTCCACAATTTATACAATCCGTTTGGAAAAATTCTTTACCAAATGCTACTCAGATATCCGGAAACCTATGTTAATTACATGGAACGTGTCGCCGATCTTGACGGTTATATCCGTCTGGTTGGCTTGCAAGCTGAAATACGCCGCAAAGGCGTGACCGATGATGCAATACAGAATTTTGTAGCAACGGCTGATAGCCAGTTTAGAAGCCCGTATGATGCAACGCCAATGACGTGGGCAGCGCAAAAGAAGCAATTACAATTTGTTGGGCGCCAGAACAATAGCGACTATAAAAGCGAATATAAAAGCGATTTATCTGGAAGAAATATCTACTTAGCACAATTGCATTGATACCAACAACGCGATCACAACTTAAAAGAAGACGATATTCGATAAACCATCGCCAGACATGCGTCGTCAACACGAGGGTGGTTTTCCTACAACACCAGACTTCATTTGACCTGATAAGGTTCGATAGTTACGTTTTTGGGGTAAATCAATAAATCGATATCATCACCATAAATTGGAGATGACAACCCTGTTTTCGCAACCTATAGTGAAGCTATCTATAATCCAATTTTTTTAAAATTGATTAATATATGACGTAAAACGTAGCACCAATTAAAAGTTTTGTTCTCGCCTGATAGCTTGCTTTGAATACTTTGAAGGGAGTTCTACGATGCATAACATGACAGTACGAAAACAGCTTACGCTTGCTTTTAGTGTGATGCTCGCCCTGATTCTTCTTATTTCCGTCTTCAGTTGGAACTTGCTTTCCAGCAACAAACACGAGGCGGATGTCATCGTCAATACCAACAACGTAAAAATAGCTCATGCTTATGCTTTGCGCGGACATCTGAATGCAGCTGCCAGAGCAATTCGTAACTACCTCATCTACAGCGACCCAAATGTTAAAAAAAATATGCTGGGACGCTTCAATGAAGCGAATAAGAATTACGATGTGAGTTCTGAAAAATTACAAGCAATGATAGTGACTGAGCGCGCAAAACAGATCATGTCGCAAATCAATACCAGTCGCGACGAAGTGCGCCAGCATTTTGCCAGTGTGATTTCACTGATCGAAGCAAATAAAACCGAAGACGCTGCCCAGACACTACTCGATAAAGTGCAAGCCCCTCAAGACAAATGGTTTGAGGAAATACAGGGCATGATAGATCAACAGGAAAAACAAAATCAGGATGCCATTACCAGCATGAACCAGAAGTACGTGCTTGCGACCAATTCGCTGATCATCAGCGTCCTGGTTGCGCTGGTTGCAGGATTAACTCTGGCCGCGTTGATTACTCGTCGCATACTAGGTCAACTTGGGGGCGAGCCAGCCTATGCGGTAGACATTACAGAAAAGATTGCCGCTGGCAATCTGAATGTTGTCGTTGATATGCGCGAAGGCGATACGAGTAGCCTGCTTTACGCCATGAATAAAATGCGCTTAAGCCTCGCTAAAATTGTGCAGGATGTGCGAACCAGTGCCGATACGATTACCCATGGCGCAAGCGAAATTGCAACAGGCAATATGGACTTATCGTCTCGCACTGAACAGCAAGCTGGGGCGTTAGAAGAAACTGCCTCATCAATGGAACAACTCAACAGTACCGTAAGACAGAATGCAGACAATGCACGCCAGGCCAACCAACTTGCCCAGTCAGCTTCTGAAGTAGCTGCCAGAGGCGGAAATGTCGTCGGTCAAGTCATAGAAACAATGGGCGCAATTGATACTTCTTCGAAAAAAATCGTCGACATCATTTCGGTGATCGACGGCATCGCATTTCAAACCAACATTTTGGCCTTGAATGCAGCGGTTGAAGCGGCACGCGCAGGAGAACAAGGACGCGGCTTTGCAGTCGTCGCTTCTGAAGTCAGAAACCTCGCACAACGTTCGGCAGCGGCGGCCAAAGAAGTGAAGGCACTCATTGATGAATCTGTCGCAAATGTCATTATCGGCAGTAAGCTTGTCAATGACGCAGGTACAACGATCGCTGAGGTGGTTCAAAGCGTAAGACATGTCACCGACGTCATGAGTGAGATATCAGCCTCAAACCAGGAGCAAACATCAGGGATTGATCAGATTTCTCACGCCATTATGCAAATGGATCAAGTAACACAACAAAATGCAGCTTTGGTGGAAGAAGCTGCTGCAGCGTCGGCATCGTTAGAAGATCAGGCGAATAAGTTACTACAAGCGATGAGCGTATTTCAGATAGAAAATAACGCAAATCATCAGTTTAAAACTGTGAGTTCTGGCGTGCGCATGGCTGCTGCCAATGATAAAACGTCTGCAGCGAAACCTGTATTAGCGGCATTAGCCAACAAAACAAAACCAGCTGAACGCAAAATCGCCAATTCAAAAAGTGATGAATGGGATGAGTTTTAGCAATCGCTTCGCTTGCGATTAGCCGGACGAAAGCCACGTGACGAGAGGAAAATGTAAAAATCAATGATTTGAGCCGATTTTTTTTGCGGTATTTCTTGGTGCTAACGGTGGTGATGTTTCTGCCGGAACAGATGCCGGCATGATTGCATTTGAATCCAGAATCTGAACAAAAACTTCGTCTTTTTTGATCATACCTAATTCAAAGCGGGCGCGCTCCTCAACGGAGTCGGTACCAGTTTTCAGATCAGCGACCTCTGATTCGAGTTTAGCATTGCGCTCTTTGAGTTTATTGTTATTTGCTTTTGCCTGATCTACTTGGCGCTGAAATTCCCAGACGCGCAGCCATCCGCCCTTCCCCAACCATAAAGGGTACTGAATCAGTGCCAGCAAAAGAATAAAACAAACAGCAATCAGTCGCACAAATACTCGCGTTTAAAATTGAATTGAAGAACAATAAAAAGGGGAACATCGTTCCCCCTTTCTCATCTGAAAGCGATGAATTATTTCAGATTATAGAATGCATCACGGCCTGGGTAGCTCGCGATTTCACCCAAATCTTCTTCAATACGCAATAATTGGTTGTATTTTGCCATACGATCAGAACGGGACATAGAGCCAGTTTTGATTTGCAAAGCATTCATACCCACTGCGATATCAGCGATCGTGCTGTCTTCCGTCTCACCAGAGCGATGAGAAATAACAGCTGTGTAGCCTGCACGTTTTGCCATTTCAATCGCTGCAAACGTTTCAGTCAAAGTACCGATTTGGTTAATTTTGATCAGAATAGAATTAGCGATACCTTTTTGGATACCTTCTTTCAGGATCTTGGTGTTGGTCACAAACAGATCATCACCCACCAACTGTACTTTTTTGCCCAGTTTTTCTGTCAGAATTGCCCAACCTTCCCAGTCACCTTCAGCCATTGCATCTTCAATGGAGATGATAGGATATTTGTCGACCCAAGTCGCCAACAGGTTGGTAAAATCCGTCGCAGACAAAGTCAAACCTTCACCTTCAAGGTGATATTTGCCATCTTTGTAGAATTCACTCGCGGCGCAATCCAGACCCAGAGCGATTTGCGTGCCTGGCTCATAGCCAGCTGCTTCAATCGCTTGAATGATCATTTTGATTGCAGATTCGTGGTTATCAACGGAAGGAGCAAAACCGCCTTCGTCACCAACAGCTGTCGTCAAACCTTTTTCTTGCAGGATTTTTTTCAGTGCGTGGAAAACTTCTGCACCGTAGCGAACTGCTTCACGGAATGTTGGCGCGCCAACTGGGATAATCATAAATTCTTGAATATCCAGATTATTATCCGCGTGAGCACCACCGTTGATGACGTTCATCATAGGCACTGGCAATTGCATCGCGCCCGAACCACCGAAGTAACGGTAAAGCGGCAAGCCAGCTTCTTCTGCTGCTGCTTTCGCCACTGCCATGGACACTGCCAACATCGCGTTTGCACCAAGGCGGCCTTTGTTCTCAGTACCATCGAGATCGATCAGAGTACGATCGAGGAATGCTTGCTCATTCGCATCCAAACCCATGATCGCTTCAGCGATTTCGGTATTGATATTTTCGCAGGCTTTCAATACGCCTTTGCCGAGGTAACGGGATTTATCACCGTCACGCAGTTCAATCGCTTCACGGGAGCCAGTAGAGGCACCAGAAGGAACAGCAGCGCGACCCATCACGCCAGACTCAAGCAACACATCACATTCAACAGTTGGGTTACCGCGTGAATCAATAATTTCACGGCCGATAATATCAACGATGGCACTCATTCAATTCTCCTAAACGATCAATATAGCGAACAAAGTAAAAAAATCTGACGTAGTGGCGTACTTGAAACGTTCTTCTATTTATAAAAAAAAGATACGTTCAGCCACCAAAACTACTTAAACTCAAGTGCCAAAAAAACCTCCTATTACTTATGCAGCAATAGGAGGTTTGCATACTTCAATTAAAAACTGGTTTCCAGGAAACTCGTTTTTTTCACCACCCTGTCAAGATCGACAAGGGTAGATAACAATTCTTTCATACGATTCAAAGGTACCGCATTTGGACCATCGCACAAAGCTTCAGCAGGGTTGGGATGCGTTTCCATAAACAAGCCAGAAACACCTACCGCCACCGCCGCGCGCGCCAGCACCGGCACAAACTGGCGCTCACCACCAGAAGATGTACCCTGCCCGCCTGGTAATTGCACCGAATGCGTCGCGTCAAATACGACCGGGCAATTGGTTTCGCGCATGATCGCCAACGAGCGCATGTCCGACACCAGATTGTTGTAGCCAAACGATACGCCGCGTTCGCAAGCCATAAAGTTGTCTTCATTGAGACCAGCGGCTTTAGCCGCGGCACGGGCTTTTGCAATCACATTAATCATATCGTGCGGAGCAAGGAACTGCCCTTTCTTGATATTCACTGGCTTGCCAGAGCGACCACACGCTTCAATAAAATCTGTCTGGCGTGACAAAAACGCTGGCGTTTGCAACACATCGACCACGGCGGCGACCGGTGAGATTTCTTCGATGGAATGGATGTCGGTCAGCACCGGGACACCAATCTGCTTTTTGACATCTGCCAGAATCTCTAAGCCTTTCTCCATGCCCAAACCACGGAAAGAATTACCTGAAGAACGATTGGCTTTATCAAAAGACGATTTGTAAATAAATGGTATACCCAGTTCTTGCGTGATCTCTTTCAGATAGCCCGCTGTATCAAGCGCCATTTGACGCGACTCGATTACACATGGACCAGCAATCAAAAAGAAAGGCTGATCAAGACCAACATCAAATCCACATAACTTCATGTTATTTATCCTTGTGCCTTTTTAAGGGCAAGTGCTGCTTTAGCAAAAGCGATGAACAATGGGTGACCATCACGTGGTGTTGATTTGAACTCCGGATGATACTGAACACCGATATAGAACGGATGCACTTCACGCGGCAATTCCATGATTTCGCACAAATCTTCGGTCGCTGTACGAGAAGAAACCACCAGACCAGCCGCTTCAACACGCGTCAGGTAATGGTTGTTCGCTTCATAGCGATGACGATGACGTTCAGTCACTACATTGCCATAAATTTCCGCAGCCAGCGTGCCTGGTTTGATGGCGCAAGTTTGCGCACCCAGACGCATAGTGCCACCGAGATCAGAATTTTCATCACGTTGTTCAACTTTACCGTCGTGATTTTTCCATTCATTGATCAGCGCAACGACTGGTTGTTCTGTCTCTGGATCAAACTCGGTTGAGTTCGCCATTGTCAGGCCAGCCATGTGGCGTGCGTATTCGATGAGTGCAACTTGCATACCGAGGCAAATACCGAGGTAAGGAATTTTGTTTTCACGGGCATAGCGAGCGGCCAGAATTTTACCTTCGACGCCACGCTTACCAAAGCCACCAGGAACCAGAATCGCATCGTATTTTTCCAATGCTTTAGTACCGTGGGCTTCGATTTCTTCAGAATCAACGTACTCAATATTGACGCGGCTTTCTGTGTGAATACCCGCATGACGCAAAGCTTCAGTCAACGATTTATAGGACTCAGTCAAGTCAACATACTTACCAACCATACCGATGGTAACTTGTTCTTTTGGATTTTCGAGGGCATAAATCAATTTATCCCACATCGTCAGATCAGCTGGCTTTGGAGACAGCATCAATTTGTCACAAACGATCTTATCCAAGCCCTGATCGTGCAACATTTGTGGAATTTTGTAGATCGTGTCTGCATCCCAGACGGAAATAACGCCTTCTTCTGGTACGTTCGCGAACAACGAAATTTTCGCACGTTCATCATCTGGAATCGGACGATCAGCGCGGCACAACAGCGCGTCAGGGAAAATACCGATTTCACGTAATTTTTGCACGCTATGCTGTGTTGGCTTCGTTTTCAATTCACCAGCAGCAGCAACGTAGGGAACCAATGTCAGATGCACAAACGCAGCAGCATTACGGCCAGCACGCAAGCTCAATTGACGCGCCGCCTCCAGGAATGGCAGAGATTCGATATCGCCGACGGTACCGCCGATTTCAACCAGCGCGACGTCAGCACCAGCTGCACCGCGGTGGATGAACTCTTGAATTTCATTGGTGATGTGAGGAATAACCTGAACAGTTTTACCCAGATACTCACCGCGACGCTCCTTGCGGATCACGGACTCATAAATTTGGCCTGTTGTAAAGTTATTCACCTTCTTCATCTTGGCAGTGATGAAGCGCTCATAGTGACCCAGATCCAGATCAGTTTCTGCGCCGTCATCGGTCACGAAAACTTCACCATGTTGGAATGGACTCATGGTACCTGGATCAACGTTGATATACGGATCCAGTTTGAGCATAGTAACTTTGAGACCGCGCGATTCTAAAATGGCGGCGAGAGAGGCGGCAGCGATGCCTTTGCCCAATGAGGAGACTACGCCCCCCGTAACGAATACGAACTTAGTCATTGCAGAAGGTGCCAGACGGCACAAGCGGGAAATTCGAATTATACATCACTCTGGAACAGAGTTCACGCTTTCCCGCTCATGCAGCTAAAAAATATGCAATTCACGAATATTTACATCGCGTACAAAAATTGCAATCTAACAATATTCTGCGCACCAACAGCGTTCGACATTTCTTTTATTTCATTCGCACGACGGAAAATCGAGGCGGTAGCACCATACTTGCCAGCCTGCCACACATAACCCAATTCAATCTCGCCACCAGCAGTTTTTGCATGCACCTTAGGTACGTCTTTACTAAAATAAGCGCCTTCTATCGTCGCGTTGTAAGCAACCGCTTTCACGTCGCCACGTAAAAATCCATAACTCGCCGACTGGTAGGGTAAAGCATTCAAACGGCCAAACCGAATCGCAACTTCTGCGCCCAGATCAGTAAAAATATTTCCGAAACGAGCATGCACCTTCGGTGTGATATCAACGCCAGCAAACGGAAGCAAACGACCTGGCGACATTTCACCTGACAAAACGACGCCAAGCTCATTGTGATACTGAGTACTCCAACCTTGCGGCAAAGGCTGATTGATCAATCGATGCAATTGTGCCTGTGTGCGAGCACCACCAGCACATTGACCAAAACAACCTATATCCACACCCCAGCGCCAGCTTTTACCGGTCACGTCGGCGTTATTATTAAATATGCCACCATACAACCAACCCGCATAGGGGTGATCATTTGACGCCAATTGCGACGGCAATAACTTAACATCAGATGGCGTATATAAGTCTTGCGCGATACGCCAGCCATATTCAACCGAATGCAAATCTGACTGCAAAACATAAGTCTTCTGCAAATGATCGCCAGCGGTATAAAACTTATCATCTCTGTTTAAAAGAAAACTATCATTTTCCAATTCCAGCATCCAGATCGCCTTCCCTTGATCCATCACGGTTCTTGCTTGCTGCCAGGAAGGAGCACTAAAGTTTGCAGATGCATTGTCGTTCGCAGCGGCAATGCCAGACACCGTAATGCAGGCTAACGCCACCAAAGGTGCCAAAACTTGTTGAGAAAATTTCATATTCGATTCGCGTAAGATCAGTTCAATTTTAATTTCGCCAGCATCTTCAAAACCGCCTCTGCGGTTTGTACCGGCGTTTCCATTGGTATTAAATGCCCCCCTGGCATCAGGACGTAATTTTCAGCCATCAATTTCTTGGTGTAAAAATCGCCTGCCTGGGCGCACTCTATCGACTCCGTACCACCGACAAACCCAATCGGCACTGCAGGCGGACGCCGTATCAAGCGACCCATACCATGCGGCAGAGTGAGATAAATTGCCGTTTCAACCTCGCGCGTAAAGCGCAGCGTCACCCCTTCAGCACATGGTACCGTTCCGGCATTGATATAGTCCCATAAAACTTCGGGCGGCCAGATTGCAAACGCCTCTTTAGAGGCAAAATGTTGATAGGCCGCCTCTTTGTCTTTCCAGACATATTTGCGTTTTTCAGAAAAACGCGCGGGTCCATATTTCTGCGCCCAACCGAGCATTTTCGAACATCTCAGTAGCATTGCGCGCCAACCAGCCACCACCGGAGAATCAATCACCACCACACCACGCACTAAATCTGGCCGCGCTCTGGCCGCCATCAATGACAATAAGCCGCCAAGCGAATGTCCAAGCAAAATAACGGGTTGCTGATAATTAGCCTCCAGCGTGTCGATAAGTTCTTGCACCAGATAACGCCAGCCATCAGTCACCGGATAGGCGGGATTATGCCCGAACATCTCGGTAACGCGTACATCATAGTGGGGACGCAATTGATCCAGAAATACACGATACGACCCTGAAGGGAAACTATTGCCGTGCGCAAAGTGAAGAAGAGGTTTACCGGATTGCTCGCTCATAATGATTTACCGCATTATTGACCATACCAATAGCGCGCATGCTCCTGTCTGAATTGAGAAAACTGCAATGATGCGCTGAATTGTAATGTGATTGCACCCGATTCATCGGTTCTTAGACGATTTATTCCAAAATCAGCGTAGCGTGAATACACCTCTGCTTTGGGGTGATGATAACGATTCAGGTAACCAACCTGAAAAATTCCCAGTACAGGACTTACTGCATGCAAAAATGCTGGCGTCGATGAGGTACCACTTCCATGGTGTGGTGCCAATAATACATCTGCCTTTAATTTATCGGGAATACTATTGATCAACTCATCTTCCTGAATCGCCTCAATATCACCAGGCAATAACATGGAATGATGATCGGTTGTGACTTTCAGAGTGCAGCTGCGCGCGTTGGGCTTCCATTTGATGCTCTCATAACTGACTGGCACGGGTTGTAAAATTTCAAAATGCACGCCATCCCACTCCTGCCCCGCCTGACATCGCCTATGTCGCGCTGATTGCGCCACAATTGGACTATCCAAAGCTAAAGAGCTACTTGTCAGACTCACAGGCAATTGCCTTAGGATGCTGAGCGCACCACCTGAATGATCGCTATCATTATGCGAAATCATCAACATGTCGAGCGTATTAATTCCACGCGCTTTCAAGTACGGCAGAATGACACGACTCCCACTATCTGAATCAACAGAGTACGAGGGTCCGGTATCGTATAGCAAACGATGATGTGCAGTTTCCAGGAGCAACGCCATGCCCTGCCCCACATCTAATGCCGTCACCCGCAAATCTTTATTTGCAATTGCCAGCGGAGTTTGAAATATCAGAGGCAAACAACATACCCCTCCGAGCCAACGCATAGGCCACCCTCTGGGCAACAACATCCACAACATCCCCACCAACGCCATCAAGAAAATCGAAAATGAAGGCAAGGCGGCACTCCACACAGCCATTGGTGATGCACTTAAATAATCTAAAAACCAAACCAACAGCTGAATCAAACCATGTGCAAGTTTTAACACAAAAACTGAAAGCGGCATCGGTAAAACACTGCCCAATAACGCCAGTGGCGTAACAAAAAAACTTACCAAAGGTATCGCCACCGCATTGGCAACTGGCCCCACCAAAGATATCTGCCCGAATAACAACATCGTCAACGGCACCAGACCTATCGTCACCGCATATTGGGTACGACCAGCTATACGCACATCGCGAACGAATTTCTGCCACCGCCCATCAGTATCAGGCTGCAGCTGACCTCCTGCTGCAAAAATAATCACGGCAACTGCGCCAAACGACAACCAGAAACCTGGCGACAATACCGCCCAGGGATCAAGCAAAGTCACCAGAGACAAAGCCAGACAAAGCACCGAAGAAAAGCTCGTTATACGCCCGCTCCAGATCGCCACTGCGACCACGAGTAACATATACATCGTACGTTGCGCTGGCACACCAAAACCCGCCAACGCTACATACAACACCGCCATCATTGCTCCAGCTAACGCAGCAATTTTCTGCACAGGGACGTACAAAGGTAAAGACAAGTTCAGATAAAAAGAACGTCGCCACAAAAAAGCCAGCAACCCTGAAAACAAACCTGCCACCATCGTGATATGCAAACCTGAGATACTAATCAGGTGACCGATACCAACCCGATTAAACACTGTCCAGTCAGACTGCGGGATTTCGCGTTGATCTCCGATCACCAATGCCACAACCACACCGGCATACGGATACCCTGGCAAGGCCGCATGAATACGATCACGCAATATTGCGCGGCCGCGCTCAACGATGTTACCGACACTCCAGACAAATTCACTGAACCGCTGATTAACGGCGCCGCCACCTGCGTCATCACGAATCGTTCCGGTGGCACGTATGCCCTGCTCTAAAAGCCAGACTTCATAATCAAAGCCATCGGGATTAGCAGCCCCATGCGGGCGCTTCAGTCGCACCTTAAAATGCCAGCGCTCGCCAGGTCGAACGCCGGGATTTTCAGGATCATCAGTGGCTTGTCTTTTCAAATACCACGATAAAGATAATTTTTCCGGAAAGTGAGCTTGATCGTCAGCCGACAGTCTACTATCGAGAAGCTGCTCAACTGCAAAATTAAATCGTTGCCCCTCTGCCATTTGCAAGGGAAGGCTATCTATCGTGCCGATGATCGTCAGATCCTGATTTTCATATGCTGACGGTAACGATGTGCGCAAATAGAAGTGCGCAAAACAACTTGCCCAGACAAAACCTACAACCAGAGCGAATAGACCGCGGTTGAGATTACACCAGAAATTCGGATTTTCCGTTTTATCAATAAAACGGCGAACAACAAGAAAGGTCAATGAAGCAAGCGCTATCAGATAGCCAAGCTGCGTTAACGAAAGCAAAGCCGCTTGTTGCTGTAAACAGGCGACACCCATAACAAAAAAAAGGCATGTCACCCGCATCGCTTTTTACCTGCTCATGCGAGGCAAAACATTTCTTGCATTAGCGCTGGTAGCCTCGGCAATGTGAAGCAAACTCATGCCACGCAATTCAGCCAGTACTCCCCCTATTTGCGGCAACTCCACCGGACTATTGACGCCGTGTGAATTCCAGCTCGGCGGAATATCTGGCGCATCGGTTTCCAAAACAATAACGTCCAGAGGCAAGTCAGTTGCCAGACGACGGATTTGCAAGGCACGGGTGTAAGTCATTGCCCCGCCAAAGCCTAATTTAAATCCCAAATCAACAAAGTGATTGGCCTGCTGCACACTACCGTTAAAAGCATGCGCAATACCGCCAACAACTTGAATACGACGCAAATGTTTTAAAATAATGTCTTGCGAACGTCTCACGTGAAGTAAGACCGGCAATCCAAAATCACGCGCAATTTTTAATTGCTCAACGTAGAAAAACTCTTGCTTCTCACGCAAAGGACTTTGCATTAGCGCAGGAACAAAAAAGTCGAGACCAATTTCTCCAATGGCGACAAAGCGATGATTGTCATTTGCTTGTGCCATCAACCCGGCGACGCGGTCACGCAACAAAACTAAATCCTGCTCATCGGAAGTCGGCACATACATGGGATGGATACCTAAAGCATAAAAACAATTACTGGCTTGCCGCGTCAACTGCGCCACATGTTCGAAATTGTTTTTATGCACAGCTGGTATCACAATACCATCAACACTGACTTGCTTCGCCGCCTCTGCAACAGCAAGCGAGCCACCATTAAATTCAGAGGCATCAAGGTGGCAATGTGTATCTATCCACATAGCAGCACCTTGAGACAAATAATTTGATTCAAATTTTGATTAACATTTCGCATTCCACGATTATGCAGGATATGGCGAGACAATCCCAAATAGGAATTTGTATTGAACGTATCAATTTTGCCAAAGCTGACAATTAGCGCCGAATTTGATGCCATCGGCCCTAAGCATAGAAAATTTGGCCGCATATTTTCTATACATTCGGAACATTTTATTCTTCCTGATGATGAGTCATCGCTGTATCAACATGAAAAACTGCCATATCCCGGATGTTTATTTGTACCGTTACGGCGCCGAATAACGCCAAAATAAATGACATCGCATAGAAACCTTTTTCACTGTATTGCAAGCTTGCATTCCACAATCCAATGGCCAGCAACATGATTGCCGCAAATAACGCAAACCAGGATACGCCAAAATAGATGCCTGTCACGTTAATACCTTCGGATTTGTCCCGCACCGATTTTTGCAGGGAAATAGCCGCATACAAACCAAACAACAGTACCGTAAAGTAATAACCGCGCTCATTAAGCTGCATCGTCGAATTCCCTAAGCCGATGACAAAAGCAGCAGCCCCGAACAACATAGAAACCCAAGATGCAGCGACAAAGGCACTGGTTGGAGCTTGAATTTTTGATGGCATACCATTTTCCTTGTTTAATATGAGTAATTTTGTTGAAAACCGACAAATATCTCAATTCAGCATTCAGAAATACTGCAACCTGCAGGGCAGGTGCTCCCGCAACACGTGTTTTTACATCATCGCAGCCTGAGTTTCAGCCGCCTTACGCACTACCCAATTTCAAAGCTTTCTATCTCTCTGCAACAGACGCAACACAATCACCGCAGCAGCAGCGGCTGCCAGCAGATGCTTAATACTGTGTCCGCTCACAATGTGATTCAAGTTCAATATCGCGCCATCTGATAACTCAGCAATTTTAGCGAAAACGTACAATATCATCGCCAAACCAAAAGCGATACGATCGGCTTTCGGGGCGCGCCAGGTCATTTGCCACACTGGTATCAAGATCAGACTCAATCCTTGCAACAACAAATAAGGACGTAAATCCGATGTCCATTTCCACCAGAACACAGAAAACACAGCGAATGCCAAAGCCAGACATAGCTCTACGCATGAACGCAGTTTAGCCATACCAGGAACATTCTCGGCGTGCACTGCGCAGATAAGACTTGCGCATACCAAGGCAATGGGGAAGCGATCCCAAAACAAACGCGCATCATCAGGAGCAAGGTGATAAAAACAGGAGCCCGCCGCAGTCAGCAACAAGCTCACAATGAACACACAATACGCAGGAAAGCTGATGGCTTTAATCATGAGTTGACTGCTTCGCGCCATATAATAAAACCCAAGCACAGCGACCAACACAAAACCGACATTACTCAATACATCAGCTGCATGTGGCATCTCCATCCACTTTGATTGATCAGCAAAATCATGGTAATGCGCAAGTTGAGGGATGGGGCCATGTAATACCATGCCAATCACGATCAACAAACTCAATAAGTCGGGCAAATGGGCGAAGCGTTTGTGCATTTTTGTATCCAATCTCAAAATTGATACAGACAGCTTGCCAAGAAGCATAAAAATATGAAACCATTTCAAAAAAAGTAGCTAATCAACGACAAACAAGTATTACATTTTACTACCAGACTATGAGTGAAATTAGCCAAATTCTTAAAACCATCAAGCACCAGCTTAAACTCCAGAGCAAAACCTACCGCGATGTCGCGGTGGCACTCGATTTGTCTGAAGCGAGTGTCAAGCGACTGCTGCAAGCGGAAAATGCCGCGTCCATCAGCATAGAAAGACTATCGCAAATCAGTCAAATGCTAGGATTAAGCCTAATAGAACTCATGCAGGAGGCAGATGCCCAAGGCCAACGCCTGCATACACTGGAGTTAGCACAAGAAAGAGAATTGGTCGCGGACACGACGTTATTGTTGGTTGCGGTGTGTGCCATTAATCATTGGACGCATACAGAGATTATTGGCGCTTACCGCATTTCAGAAACTGAATGTTTGCGGCACTTACTTAAGCTTGATAAATTAGGCTTACTGAGTTTATTACCCGGCAATCGCATACGTCTCAACCTGGCACGTGATTTTGACTGGCTACCGGAGGGGCCGATACAGCATTATTTTCGTCACAAAGGCATGCCAGATTTTCTGGCAGCCAAATTTCATCAGGACGATCAATCTCTGAATTTTATCCACGGCATGCTAACCGACTCAGCGTTAAGCAAGCTAGATGCAGAACTGCGTCTGCTCAAGAGCAAGTTTGCGGAATTGCACACGGAAAGTCTAGCCGCCCCCATCAGAAAGCGGCGTGGTACTGCGCTGCTGTTAGCGATGCGGGAATGGGAGCCAGAAGAATTTACTGCATTACGTCGTCGCTAAATATTATTGCAAAGCTTGCTGAGAAATCAGTATGCCATCCTGATCAGCATATATCCAATCGCCTGGGTGAATGGCAACGCCAGCAATTGAAACGCGTACATCGTGTTCGCCGCCACCTCGCTTAACGCTACGTACTGGCATCACGCCCAAGGCACGCACACCTATCTGACACGCGTTGATTTCCGCCACGTCGCGAATGCAGCCATGGACTATCACACCAGCCCATCCATTGTCTTGTGCCAATACCCCAAGATTGCCGCCCAATAAGGCGCAGCGCAAACTGCCGCCACCATCGACGACCAGAACGCGCCCCTGCCCCGGGGTCTCTAACACAGTGCGCACCATACCATTATCTTCAAATAATTTGAGCGTGCTGGCACGGCCGGAGAATTGACTTACAGCGCCATAGGCATGAAAAATTGGCGGCAATACTGAAAGCGCACCAATTTCTAATTTACCTTCATTGGCATCACATAGATCGCAGGTTGCAAAGCGCATTGTCTTATCCTTTCTATTGGGTGATTTATTCTAGCTTGCCTGACTGCAAGTGCCAATAAGTGATTTTAGAACGCTTATTCAGCCCGGCATCTGCAAAAATAGTCGTTCCAATTTAAGATGAAGACTTATTCTTTCTCAACATCCGGCGAGCAGGTGCAATTTACCCTATGGCAACTCCTATACTGAATCACAATCTACCAGTCACCGCCCCGAATTTACCCACACCAGAACGGCCGGTACGCTTGATCGCACGCAATCTAAAAATCTCGCAAGACCTCGCGCCGCACAGCCACCCATGCGGTCAAATTACCTATACACCGCAAGGCATGCTACAAGTCATTGCCGATGGAACAGTGTGGTTTGTTCCACCCATGCGCGCAATCTGGATACCGCCAGGCACCGTGCATGAAGTACGCTTACTTACAGAATCAAATCTGCGGGCAATTCATATCCATGCTGACCATTCACCATTGAGCAAACAGCATTGCCTGGTGCTGGAAGTATCAAATTTATTGCGGGAATTGATTTTCAGTCTGGAACAGATCGAAGCCGATAGCCAGCAAGAACGACATTTAGTGCAAGTCATCCTTGATGAATTGATCTCCGCCAAACCATTGCCTATCCATTTACCGATGCCGAAAGATAAGCGTTTGAAAAATCTGTGTGAAATATTGCTCGCACATCCAGCCAGCAATGACACACTGGAAATGTTGGCAAACAAAACCGGCGCTTCTGCGCGCACCCTCAGTCGGCTATTTGAGCACGAATTGCATATGAGTTTTGGTGATTGGCGCCAGCAAATGCGTCTCGCGCGAGCCTACCCTTTAATCGCGAATGGCACACCCTTATCGCAAGTTGCTTCGGAACTTGGTTATTCTAGTCAGTCAGCGTTTTCTGCAATGTTTAAAAAAACCTTTGGGGTTTCACCGACGATATTTTTTCGACAGGTCGAGTAAAGGAGGGCTAACATTGATGGCGGTTGCAACCCGATCATCAAAAGCAGACCTAATTTCGCAGAAATCCTGCAAGCACGCTATATTTACCTTGTTCGATTGCCCTCGTTCCGCCCCTTCACCCGCATGCGGGAGAAGGGTTTGACATAAGCTCGATAAGCTCAGCACCATTCCAACCAAGCATCAGGCTTTGCTAAACACCAGCTCGCCTTCATGCGCATTGATTGCAATCACGTCTTTTGCCCCGAACTTGCCTTGCAAGATTTGCTTCGATAAAGGATTCTCTATCTCTTGCTGGATTGCGCGTTTCAAAGGACGTGCGCCGTAGACTGGGTCGAAACCTGCTTCGGCAATTTTCAACAACGCTGCATCACTGACCTGCAAGCCCATATCCATTTGCTGCAAACGGCTTTCCAGTGTTTTGAGCTGGATCTTGGCGATGGCACCAATGTTTTTGGCATCGAGTGCATGGAACACGACAATCTCGTCAATCCGGTTGATAAATTCTGGTCTGAAATGCGCTTTCACTTCACCCATCACCGCCATCTTGATTACCGCAGGATCGCTGCCTTCCATTGCCTGAATCTGATGCGATCCCAGATTCGAGGTCATGACAATGACCGTATTTTTAAAGTCCACGGTGCGTCCTTGACCATCGGTCATACGTCCGTCGTCTAAAACTTGCAACAAGACATTGAATACGTCGTGGTGTGCTTTTTCAACTTCATCGAGCAAAATTACGCTGTATGGCTTACGACGCACGGCCTCGGTCAGATAGCCACCTTCTTCATAGCCAACATAACCAGGTGGTGCGCCGATCAGGCGAGCGACGCTGTGTTTTTCCATGAACTCGCTCATATCGATACGAATCAAAGATTCTTCAGTATCAAACATAAATCCAGCCAACGCTTTACACAATTCGGTTTTACCAACGCCTGTAGGACCAAGGAACAAGAACGAACCATACGGACGCCCCGGATCACCCAGACCCGCACGAGAACGGCGAATAGCGTCCGAGACTGCAACAATCGCCTCTTCCTGACCCACCACACGCTCGTGCAAAGCATCTTCCATATGCAACAGCTTTTCGCGCTCGCCTTGCATCATGCGTGACACAGGTATGCCGGTGGCGCGAGAGACGATTTCGGCAATTTCTTCAGCGCCAACCTGAGTACGCAATAGGCGCAGCTTACGGCTACCTGCCTCATTTTTTTCGGCCTGTGTGTCAGCTTGCTTGAGTTGCGCTTCCAATTCTGGCAAACGGCCATACTGCAGCTGCGACATGGTTTGCCAGTCGCCCTTGCGCTTTGCATCTTCCATTTGCAAACGGATTTTTTCTATCTCTTCCTTGATATGCGTACTACCTTGAACGATCGCTTTTTCCGATTTCCAGATTTCTTCCAAGTCAGCGTATTCGCGCGATAGTTTTTCAATTTCTTCTTCGATCAAACCCAGACGTTTGTGCGAAGCCTCGTCTTTTTCGCGCTTTACCGCTTCACGTTCGATCTTCAGCTGTATCAGGCGGCGATCAAGCTTGTCCATGACTTCAGGCTTGGAATCAATCTCGATCTTGATTTTGGCAGCCGCTTCATCAATCAAATCAATCGCTTTATCAGGCAAAAAGCGGTCAGTAATATAACGGTGCGATAGCTCTGCCGCTGCAACAATAGCCGGATCGGTAATATCGACGCCATGATGGACTTCGTACTTCTCTTGCAAGCCGCGCAGGATGGCAATCGTGGCCTCTACGCTTGGCTCATCAACGATGATTTTCTGGAAGCGACGTTCCAATGCTGCATCTTTTTCTATGTACTTACGGTATTCATCGAGTGTCGTCGCACCAACGCAGTGCAGTTCGCCGCGGGCCAAAGCTGGCTTAAGCATATTGCCAGCATCCATTGCACCTTCAGCTTTACCCGCACCGACCATGGTGTGCAGCTCGTCGATAAAGACGATGGTCTGACCTTCATCCATGGCGATTTCTTTTAAAACGGCTTTCAGGCGCTCTTCAAATTCACCGCGGTATTTGGCACCCGCCAATAAGGCTGCCATGTCGAGCGATAATACGCGCTTGGATTTAAGACTATCAGGTACCTCGCCATTGACGATACGCTGCGCCAAGCCCTCGACAATCGCAGTTTTACCAACGCCAGGCTCACCAATTAATACCGGATTATTTTTGCTACGACGTTGCAAAACCTGAATTGCACGGCGAATTTCATCATCCCGGCCAATAACTGGGTCAAGCTTACCTAAGCGCGCACGTTCGGTCAGATCCAGAGTGTATTTTTTAAGCGATTCACGTTGACCTTCCGCATCTTGCGAATTGACGTTGCCACCGCCACGTACCGCGGCAATGGCAGTCTCTAAGGATTTGCGGGTAAGGCCGTTTTCACGGGACAATTTACCTGCTTCGGATTTATCTTCTGTCAAAGCAAGTAAAACCATTTCACTAGCCAAAAACTCATCGCCACGTTTTTGCGATTCTTTGTCCGCCAGGTTAAGCAGACCAGTCAGTTCACGACCAATTTGTACCTGTCCATCGGTGCCAGACACCTTAGGCAAGCGATCCAAACCACCTTTTAAGGCATTTAACAGTGCATTCACATTCACACCTGCCCGCTGCAACAGCGAGCGGCTACCGCCATCATCCTGATTGATCAGTGCTAATAGCAGATGCACAGGTTCTATGTATTGATTATCGTTGCCCACCGCCAGACTTTGGGCATCGGCTATCGCTTCTTGCAATTTGGTAGTCAGTTTATCGAGACGCATTTTTTGCTCCTGAATGATTAGTTACCAACACAATTTGGGGCTGTGGGGCTGTTTTCAAGCAGTGTGGAGCAGACGAGACAAAACTGTTTGTGATAGCGCAAGTTTGCCCGAAGTTTGCATGACGTCGGGCAACACGTGTTGCAACTATGAAAATTAGTTATGAAAAACTAGCGTGCTTCTTAAACTCCTCAGTTGCACGAACCAAGGCATTCGCAATCCCCGGCTCCATTGCCGCGTGACCAGCGTCGCCGATCAAATGAAATGCCGCCGTCGGCCAAGCCTGATGGAGACGATAAGCGGACACAGGTGGGCAAATCACGTCATAGCGACCTTGCACGATCACTGCTGGCAAATGCGCAATTTTTGCGACATTGTTAATCAAAGCGTCATCTTCCATAAATGCGCCATTAAGCATGTAGTGCGCTTCCAGACGACCGATGCCCAGACTAACTTC
This sequence comes from Undibacterium sp. SXout11W, assembly GCA_049339905.1. Lineage (GTDB taxonomy): Bacteria > Pseudomonadota > Gammaproteobacteria > Burkholderiales > Burkholderiaceae_D > Undibacterium. The sequence goes on along the minus strand of JBMPPG010000007.1, from coordinate 152,454 downwards.
ATCCGATTCAAAATTGGCAATCGCTGCCGCTTGCGGTTTCAAGAATAAGCATGAACCTTCGTAGCGACTCCAGTTGCGTGCCGCTTCCATATAAATCGCCGGATCATCACAAAATAAGCGCTTGACGTACGCTTGTAAAAGGTCGCCACGCTCCTGCTCAGGCACACCTTCTGCAAAACGTTGATGAACCTCTGGATAGAAGTATTTCATGCCATTCACAAACCACTCGACCTCAGTTTTGGTGCACAAGAAAATTCCACGCAGAATAAAACCCAGACAAACCTCTGGATGCGCTTCACCATAAGCCAGCGCCAGCGTAGAACCCCAGGAACCGCCAAATACCAGCCATTGCTCAACCCCCAGCATCACACGGATTTTTTCGATATCTGCGATCAGTAATTGTGTCGTGTTTTGGCGATATTCACCGAGCGGCGTTGATTTACCCGCACCGCGCTGGTCAAACATTACAATACGATAGTGTGCAGGATCAAAAAAGCGCCGATGCCCTGGCGTTGTTCCAGCACCCGGGCCACCATGTAAAAATAAGACGGGCTGACCTTTTGGGTTGCCACTCTCCTCCCAGTACAGTGTATGCAGATCATCAACAGGCAGCATGCCCGTACGATACGGTGCAATTTCGGGAAATAATGGGTAGCTTAAGGTATCAGACATCGTGACTCCTGATCTTGAAGAAAATGCCTCATTATACTCAGAGCTGGAGCCACACCCCTCACCTCAATTCATTATTTAAAAACGCTGCTCCCATAACAAATGCCACACCGAATTACTGATTTTGACAAACTGTTGCCCAGCGCGGATTTGCGTGTCTTCATAATCAGCACGTTGCCGGCTATCCTGATGCAAAAGATTGCTAACAGACAGCCTGATTTGCGCTTGCGGATTGACTTTCCAGACGGAATACATATCCAACTTACGCTGCGGATTCTGGCTTGCATAGGAATATGCCGACGCTCTTTCTGCTCCGTGTGATTGGAAGGCATAATTACCACCTAACGTCCATCCGGCTTGTAGCTGATAATCCATACCTACGTTTGCGCTGAACTTCACCTGATCTGGCATCACATTATCCGGACCGGGGACATTCATCACACGCGACCAATTGCGATTAAGGTTCGCATGCAGATTAATTTTAGGTAAACTCGCGTCAATTGCCGTCAGTGCAAATTTGGTTTCCAGCTCTATCCCCATTACAACTGCATTACCGTTATTGACTGGCATGACTAACCATCCGTTGGCTTGCTGCGATAAGGAGTCGATCGTGACATCCGAAATCTTGCGCATATAGGCACTGGCACTCAACATACTGCCTTCTGCATTAAACTGCTCGTAAGCGACATCCAGCCCCCACGATTTTTCGGCACGTAAAACCGGGTTACCTTGCTGATCAGGGTTCAGCGGCCCATTGTCATTGTCGATGCGAATAATGCGTGGAATCAAATTCACCAAAGTTGGTGCTTTGAGTGTGCGATTGAGTGCGAAACGCCATTGCCTTTGCGCATCAAGCTTCCAGACAGTTTGCACAATCGGGCTCAACAAGCTATCGGTATGCGCCAGTGCAAAGTCGCCTGCGACATCACTTTGCACTCTGACATGTTCCCAGCGCAGACCAAGATAACTCAGCCAGTTTTCAGATAGACGCCATTCATCCTGTGCAAACAGAGCCACCTTAGTCATCGACGCATCGTATTGCTGATTGGTGTAAAGAACCTGATTTCCGCCAGCATCGTGATCGTGTTCTGTGCGTTGTTCTTGCCTTTTTCCATAGCTAGTTTCCCACCCCATGGACAACACATGATCTTTTATCGCTGGCACCAGATATTTGCCATTCAATTTAAATACATTTTCATTTGCATCTGCACTAACATCTCTATGCTGCAACAATTGACCACCGCCGTCACTTCCCCAGAATTGGAAAAATGAGGCACGTCTGAAATAATTCCATCCGGTTGCCAGACTTAATTTAGCGTCATTCTCAAGACTACGTTCCCAACTAAACGTATTACGGGCGGTACTTAAGTGCCCGTTCCAGACACTGGTATTGTGCGGAAAATCCGTCGTTGCACCAGCCAGTGTTGTTTCACTTTCTTGCTTGGTTTGATGTATATAAACCTGATTAACAAATCCCTGCCAACTCAGGGTCTGATCCGGATTTATTTGCCAATTGATATGCGGCGTGATGCTGAGGCTGTCGCGGTGCACTTGTGCTGCTTGCTGCAATTGTCGCGCCGAAAGCAACGTTTCAGCCTGTCTTGAATCTGCTGCTGTTTTTTGCAACAAATATTCATCGATTCTGTCGTTATTATCAGTACGGCTACGATCAAGCACAGTGCTGAAGTTATATGCCAGATCACCGGACTTGCCCGAGCTACTAAAAGTCAATCCCGGGTCAACATAACCCAGTTGCTGATTAAGTCGCCATTTCACTTCAGTCTGATCCTGACTGGTCTTTTTCTTCAAGATGACATTGATGCTACCCGCTATCCCTTGCGCACTGCTATCTGCACCTGCGACCCGCATGATTTCGATGCGTTCGATGTTCTCGGGAGCAATCGTATCAATCGCAAAACCATCTGGCATGGTTTCACCATTCAGTAAAATTTGTGTATATCCAACGCCAAGCCCACGCAGAGAAATAACTGTGCCCTTATTTTTACTTTCGCTGATTGTCACTCCGGGCAAACGTTTCAAGACCTCGCTTAAGACTGTGTCACCATAGCGTGCTAATTCCTCTTTTCCAAATACACTGACTATGGTTGGTTCACCTTGCCGTACCTTGTTAGTGGCATTGATTCCATTCAACTCCACACTTTGGATTTGATCTGCTTCTGCAACGGCGACGATTGGAAAGACTATGAAGCACGAAGCTGCAACAAGCTGCTTTAAAGGATGAAGACTAAAAATTTTTTTCATAAAAAAGGCAACTCGGCTCCATTACGCAATTCGCGTTGCAATTGGCATTGGTCCGCGGCGTAATTCAATCAATGGTCAGAAGGATTTGGCAGCAGTTTTCGGTCACATATGAAACTGCTGCCACAAAGAATCAGATAAGCAGTAGCGCCATCAGGAAGAGGTGGACTGCTGCTCAATTGCCTCACGGATATGTAGAATATCGTCGGTTCGTTGATCGAGGTCTTCAGCACCTAACAACACCATCGTAATGGCTCTTCCGGCTACATTCAGATGCATCAGAATGCAACGACCCGCTACCCGTGTGAAACCGGTTTTTGACAATTGAATATCCCAGCCTTTTTGACCAACCAAAACATTCGTATTTTGATGACTACTCTCTTCCGATTTAACACCATACGACGCCATCAACTTCGCTTTAGAAGTAGCCGCGGCGCTCGCAATACTGCGTAATTCAGGATAGGTCATCGCGCTCTGTGTCAGGTGCGCCAAATCCACAGCACTTGCTACGTTATTCTTGCTATAGCCAGTTGGTTCTTCCATATGCATATGGGTCAAACCCAGCTTGTCAATTTTCGTTTGTGCTGCTGCCAGGAATGCAGTTTCACCACCAGGATAAGTACGCGCCAGCACTTGTGCAGCACGGTTATCCGAAGGGATTAAAGTCATTTCCAGCATCTGTTGACGCGTCAGGCGGTTACCCGGTTTCAGATGCGAAGAAGCGCCTTTCAGTGCCACAACATCCTCTTTGGTCACAGTAAGCATTTCTTGCATGTTCTGATGCGCATCCAGAACTACCATCGCGGTCAGCAATTTACTCAGGGATGCCATTGGTACGGTGCTATCTGCCTCTTTTTGCAACAGAATCTCACCACTGGCATCGTCAACGACTATCGCATGCGCAGAATTAAGTTTGACCAATAATTTCACAGGTGCGGCAGTCGGGTCGCTTTTGAGTGCTTGTAGTGTTCCTTGCAATGCCTGAGTCTGATCTTCGTTCACATGATGCTCATAGCTCGCAACTGCACTTACAACCACACAACTCAAAATCACACCCAATACCGGCGATGCCATCGTCCAGCGCCACGCCTGCTGATCAGGTCTCATCAAACGTTTAATGCGTGCTAACAGATGCCCACCGTTGGCTGCCAGCGCCATCCTTGGTGCCGATTGCCATCCATCGAGCTTTTGCAATGCCAATGCCAACGCTCTTGGCTTACCTAAGACCGCTGCCGCCACATCATCAGCAATCTGTTCACGTTCAATATCCATACGACGTGAAATCCACCATACTGCCGGATGGTAAAACAAGAACGCCAGAGCGAGGTGCTGCCCCATATTGACGAGGTAATCCCAGCGTTTGATATGCGCCAACTCATGCGCCAACAAGGCTTCAATCAAATCCGGCGACATACCGGACAACAAAGATGCTGGCATAACAATTACCGGCTGCCAACATCCACTGGTCACAGGTGTTTGTAAGCGAGTATCCATTTTGAACGCAACCTGACGCTGCAAACCAAATGCCTGCGCCATCAATCGGGTGCGCCCCTGCCAATGCACCTGCAATTGTTGCTGCTCCTGAGGTAACAGGTTTCGTCCTAACTGCCTGACCCACAATAAACCAACCACTAAGCGAGCAACCATCAGGCTAACGCCCAACAACCAGATGGTGACAATCAAAGGCAATTGATTTTGCAATGCGTTGAGGACATGGTTGTCTTTAACAAATTCCACATCAAACCGGCCACCAGATTGTTGAATCAAGTCCAGCGCGGCTTCCAGCCCCATCGCCTGCGGAGTCATCATTTGCTGGTAGATGCCAAAAGCTGGCCAACCGACACAAATCAATAAGGCCACACAAAGAACCAGATAACGAGTTTCTGGACGTCGATTACGCAACAATGCACACACCAGCGCAGCGATGCAGCCAATCACTACCCCCTGCCAGACAAAATGCAGTAAAGGCCAACCGATGATTTCTGCAACTGAAAAATTGGCATTCACGATTTATCCTCGCCCAAGAATTGTTCGATTTCAGCCCGTTCTTCCTGACTCACATGACTGCGTAGAGCTGCCATCACCAATGCCTTGCCGGAACCCGCAAATACTTTTTGTATCAGGTCTTTAAGCAAATTGGTTTGCATATCATCCTGCTCTTGCACCGGTGCATAAATGTGAGAACGCTGACTCTCGTCGCGTTTCAAAATGCCCTTGCTATGCATCAATTGCAAATGGCGCAGTACGGTCGCATACGCCAACTCAGGACGTTCCGCGTACGCAGCGGCATGGACTTGCTTGGCGGTCGCCGGTCCGATTTGCCATAGGACTTTGAGCAGATTAATTTCTGCCGCAGTGGGTTTGGGTGTATTTGACTTCTGGGTCATGGATTTTCCTTAATTCCCTGGGAAAACGAAGATCGCAAATAGATAATAGATGGGCGAACCCATCAACACATCCAGAATAAATGTTCTAGAAACTTTTGTCTAGAACTATTTTTCTACATATTAACTATTTTAATAGTGATCTATAGACGAACTGACAGAAAACTCAACAACTTGCAGGATAGGGTGAAAAAAAGGAGGCTAGCAGGTCGGCGAACGCCGACCAGATACGAATTACAAGCAACTTATACAAGCAACTAATCCAACTGCCATTTCTTACGCGCCAACTCGTCGCTTTCGCGTGCATCGACCCAGCGTGCGCCCGTTGATGTTTGCTCTTTCTTCCAAAACGGCGCCTGGGTTTTGAGATAATCCATGATGAATTCGCAGGCAGCGAACGCATCGCCGCGGTGTTGTGATGCAACTGCTACCAACACAATCTGATCAAGGGGTAACAAGGCACCAACCCGATGAATAATCAGACTATCGATCACTGACCAGCGAGCGGCAGCTTGCGCAGCGATATCTTGCAACGCTTTTTCCGTCATGACTGGGTAGTGTTCCAGCTCCATCGCGCTGACGTTTTGCCCGTCATTCAGATCGCGCACCAAACCAAGAAAACTCACCACCGCACCTATTTGCGGATTATTCTCACGTAACTGCCTGATCTCGGTGCTCAGATCAAAATTCTCAATCTGGACGCGCACTACCATGATCAACCTCCCGTCACTGGTGGGAAAAATGCGACTTCCTTTCCATCCTCAATGAGGGTGTCGGCCTCACACATGACGTGATCATAGGCCGTACGCAAAGGCTGTTCGTCAGACAAAGTCTCTGCCCAATCCGTTCCACGCAGAGCGAGCCAAGCACGTACATCACCGACGGTTTTAATTTCTTCCGGCACCTCGACGGTTTGCTCGGACACGCCAAGTTTTTCACGAACACTGGCAAAAAAGCGTAATTGAATTTTCATAGCACCAAAAAAAGAACGAATTCGTTGAACCTGAAAAACAGGCGATATTAAAAAGAAGAGAACGGTATAAAACGTACCATTTCACCCGCATGGACTAACTGTCCTGCCTTCACTTCGACCAGGCCATCTCCCCAGACTGCTGAACTCAGTACACCTGAACTTTGATTTGAGAACAAATCGAGTCCACCATTTGCATTCAAACGCGCCCGCAAGTATTCCTGACGACGATCAGCTTTGAGCCAATTAAAGTCAGCCCGCACAGAATAAGCTTTCGGAGAAACATCAGTCACGCCTTGCATACGCAAAATAAATGGCCGGACAAACAATAAAAACGTGACAAAACTTGAGACTGGATTGCCTGGCAAGCCCATAAAAAATGCCTGCCCAACTTCGCCAAATGCCAACGGCTTGCCGGGCTTGACCGCAATCTGCCACATATTTAAGCGCCCTTCTGCGTCAACAGCAGGACGGATGTGATCTTCTTCACCAACCGATACCCCACCGGAAGTCACAATCAGATCATGTCCTTGCGCTGCTTTACGTAAGGTGTCGCGCGTGGCCTCCAAGGTATCCGGCACAATACCAAAATCAGTCACTTCACAGCCCATGCTTTGTAATAAACCGGTCAACGTAAAACGATTCGAGTTGTAGATCGCACCAGGCTTTAATTCTTCACCCGGCATCGCTAATTCATCACCAGTGAAAAAAACGGCGACTTTCGGCTTACGTACAACTGGCAAGCTTGCCAATCCTACCGACGCTGCCAGACCTAATTCTGCAGCACCTAATTTGGTACCGGCCGCAAGTATCGTGGCACCAACCTGTATGTCTTCACCGCGACGACGTACCCACTCCCCGGCTTTCGGCACATGTTTAATGATGACCTCATCATCGTCTGCCACACATTGCTCTTGCATCACAACAGCGTCGGCGCCAGGAGGAATCATGGCGCCAGTAAAAATGCGTGCGGCAGTACCTGCAAGCAGAGGGTAGCCAATTTGGCCAGCAGGAATCCGCTGAGTCACTTGCAGTCTGGCTGGGCCATGGACGCAATCTGCAGCACGAACGGCATAACCATCCATCTGGGAATTATCCATTGGTGGCACATCTAGCAAAGAGACTTGTGCTTGCGCCAGAATACGACCAAGTGCGCTTATTGTAGGAAGCGCTTCAAATTCTGTCAGCGGACGCACGGCTTGCAATAGGCACTCAAGTGCCTGATCAACACGCAAAAGTGGTTTTTTTTCTGTCATTGTAAAAAACGTCCAATAAGAAAAGCGTTATCTACGCTATCAGCATTAAAAACCGTCATTGTAGCTGTTCCTTCCGCAATCCATTGTTTGTCACTCTGCAAATACTGCGTGAGATCAATATCGGACACAAACGACAACAAAAAATGCGGTTACAGAGACGCCCATCATAAAGTGAAATAAAGCAAATTTCATTGCAAAGCATCGATTTGCTGTCAAACTGACTATAATGAAACAAAACTGATCAACCAAGTGAGGCTTCTATGTTCGCAAAAACAAGATCGTCATTTCTTTTTAATAACAGTTTGAGCTTGGCTATCTGTATTTCTTTAAGCGCGATCATCAGTGGCAATGCTATCGCGGCTCAAGAATATCGCTTTTCTCCAGTCAATCAGTACGATATCAACTTAACTGCCGCCTATTGGAATCCGATTATCAGTTACGTATCGGAAAAAAGCGGCGTCAAACTGATCTTAAAAATCGGTCGCACTTCCGCCGACACAACGAGCTATGTACTTGCAAAAGAAGTCGATTTTGCATTCACCAATCATTTGTTTGCACCAGAGCGCGAAAAACTTGGCTGGCAAACTTTTGGGCGTCGCAATATTCCGCCCATTTCAGGAGAAATAGTCGTCCCTCAAAACTCCCCCATTACCGACATATCACAACTCAGCGAAAAAGACATTGCGTTCCCCGGCCCTGAAGCTTTGATTGCCTATAAAGTGCCAATGGCGCATCTCATAGAACAAAAAATTAACGTGAATGTTTTTTTTGGCGGGAACCAGAATGGCGCACTGGCACAACTTTTTTCCGGACAGGTGCAAGCAGTCGGTGGGAACTCTCAATTAATTGAAAGCTACAGTACCCGTGAAAACAAAAAATTCCGGATCTTATGGAAATCGGAACCCTACTACGACCTGGCTTTAATGGCATCAAATAAAGTTACCCCTGCCGACCTCAAAGCAGTCGCAGCTGCTTTTTTTGGCATGAAAGACGATCCAATCGGAAAAGTTATCTTGAAACAAGCATCAGCAAAAATCGGTTTATCCGAAAACAGTTTCTTTATCCCGTCTGATGGTAGCGAGTATGCTAACTATAAAAAATTCTATCAAAACCTTCCCCCCAGCTTACGCTGACGCATTGCCGGTACAGGTGCTCAAGTGCGTTTGCTGAAGTTCTTACTTCCAGAGTCTCTGGTTCTGCGCGTCTACGCGCTTTACACCGTGACCTGGTTGTCATTTATGTGCGCCGCTATTGGGCTTTACTATGAAACGCGCTTCACACAAGAAATAGAAGACGTACAAGAAGCAGCAGAATCGATGCTGGTCGTGGCATCTAACAGTGTTTCAGATAGTGTTGTTATTGGTGACTTTGACACCATCAAACGCACCTTAGACCATATGATGGTTAGTGCCAATTTTTCTTCCGCCAAATTTATCACGCTACAACAAGGTGTCGTGAGTAGCCATGAAAAACCGGTGATCAATCATGGTTATATTCCGTCCTGGATTACTGCGCGCGTAGAAGCCCACTTGTTTGACGATAACAACATCATCAAAGTCGGTGGCGTCGATTACGGCGTATTGCGATTGAGTTTTGACAACCTCCAAATTGCCGAGCGTATGTGGCAAATGATGCAGGTCGCCATAGCGCTCACTCTCGCCAGCTTCATCGGTGGATTAATTTTGATATGGTATCCGCTCAAAAACTGGCTCGGCAAACTTCAGGGAAGTAGCGTACTTGCACTAGGCACCGTGGAAGGACGTGACCTTGAAAACGAGTCATTGATCAGCGAAGCGCCACTTGAAGTCCGTCAAACTTTGATACGCCTGCAAAATACCGCCAGTCAGTTGCGCATCGAACTCAGCGAACGCGAGAGTACGCTGCAATCGCTGCGGCAGATTTTAATCAGCCTGCTCCCCACATCTGCCGACAAACCTTTAGAAGGACAAAATATTGCCGTGATTCTGTCCAATATCGAACACTTGATTGCCGAAGGTGAAAAATCGCGTTTAGCATTGATTTCTGCCAAAGACAGTGCTGAACAAGCCAATAAGGCAAAGAGCATTTTCCTTGCGAACATGAGCCATGAAATTCGCACCCCGATGAACGGTATCATTGGCATGATTGATCTTTGCCTGGACAGCTCTCCAAACAAAAATCAGCAAGAATTTTTAGGCATGGCAAAACACTCCGCTGACAATTTGTTAGTGATCATCAATGACATCCTGGATTTCAGCAAAATAGAAGCCAATAAGATAGAACTCGAATCCATTCCAATGTCGGTAAAGGATTTGCTGACTGATTTATTTAAAACAGCCGAATTTCCAGCGAACAAAAAGAATTTGACGTTAAAAACAGACCTCAGTTCAGAGCTGCCACCTCTGATACTTGGTGACCCGGTTCGCTTAAGTCAGATCATCAATAACCTTCTTGGCAATGCGATTAAATTTACTGATCAAGGACAAATTACTTTATCCGCCTATGTCAGCAATGACGCATCCACACGCCTGTTCATCAGCGTCAAAGATACCGGCATAGGTATTCCTGACGAAGTTCAACATCGCATATTTGACGCCTTTTCGCAACAGGATGTATCAACCACAAGGCGTTTCGGCGGTACCGGCTTAGGCCTGAGTATTTGCAATAAGCTGGCGCAATTAATGGGCGGTCGCATTACTGTTTCCAGCAAGGTAGGAGAAGGCAGTCAGTTCACTTTAGAACTCCCGGTCACTCTTCCTCCAGAGACAGCTAAAACAACGGAGCCCGTAACACGTTGTGAGCAAGCAGAAATCCGGACATTAAACATACTCATTGCGGAAGACAATGCAATCAATCAAACTTTGATGGTTAATTTAATGAACCGCCAGGGTCATACAACAAGCATTGCAAACAACGGGGCAGAAGCGATCAGCATGTGGCAATTGGGGCAGTTTGATCTGATTCTGATGGATATGCAGATGCCAGTCATGGGAGGTATGGATGCCACCAGAGAGATACGCAGAATCGAACAAGAAAAAAATATACCGAACCGAATTCCCATCCACGCTCTGACCGCCTCGGCAATGGCGAGCGAACAACAAGAGGCAATCGAAGCCGGACTTGATGGTTATCTGACAAAACCGGTCAATCGTCAAGTACTCAATGAAGTGCTAAATGCCGTAGCTCAAAGAGGTGTATAAAGAAATCGCCCGTAACATAACGATTACTATCATCGCCGCTACTAGATGTACAAGCGCAATGTCAACCTAAGGCTGAATAACGATGCAGAATCACGCTGATGTTGTCATGTCCGCCTTGCTGATTTGCAAAATTGATTAGCTTCAGACATTGATCACTCACCGTCAACATTGAATCAAACAAGGCCAGCATCTTTTCCAAGCTATCGCAGTAATTCCATAATCCATCAGAGCATAACAAAATTGTCATATCACCTTCCAACGCCATACTCGCAACATGAATGTTGGGAACATCGTCACGCATCCCCAGACATTGGGTAATGCAATGGGCATTGCGATCTTTCATTGCGGTATTAATGCTGATACCCGCTTTAACTTGCTGATTGAGCCAGGAATCATCTTCGGTCAACTGCATCACGCTATCACGACTGATTACATACAGCCTGGAATCGCCTACCCACGCATAATGTAATTGTCCCGCTTCTATCATCGCCACTACTATTGTCGCCTCTGGCTCTGCCAACACAGGATCATCGTACGGTAAAGCACAAATCGCATCATTCGCTGCGCTGACGGCGATTTGCAAACGTTGACTGGCGGACATATCACTGTACGTTTGCAAACTAGCCAACGCTGTTGTCACTGCCACACGCGCTGCTTCTTTGGAACGGCAAGCAGTAGAGACGCCATCTGCAAGCGCCAACGCAAAAATTCCATCACTATCACGCATTGCTACCGCGTCCTGGTTTTCGGTATGTTGCAGACCGCGATGGCTGGCACTGACAGTCATCACATTTAAAACCTGCAAATCAGGACAATCAAGGATCGGCTGCTTACGACCACAATTTTCGCAAATGTCATCTGAATCAAAGTCAGCGTGACCGCAGGCACAAGCTGCGCCAGGTTGGTTGGATTGAGCACCAACCCGATCACTGTCAGTCGCAACTGTAATCGCTGCACCACACGCTTCACAAAATGCAAAACCTGTACCAAGCACTTCACCACACTGCTTACAATCCACGATCCACTCCTGCCAATATTAAAGTAAGGTCACTGGACGCACGCGATTTGCCTGATCCACCCAGTAGTGACGCTCTGCCTCGGTTTTAGCTAACCGGGCAGCCTGTCTGAATTGGCCTTCTGCCGCAACCCGCAAAGAATGCTCGGTGTATTCGGCACCTAAAAATGTCGTGTTGGCTGGCCAGTTAGCACTTTTAGTCCGCTCCACCAACAGGTTAATCAAGCGACCAGCAATCTGGAATACCGAGCCACCACTGCCCAATACAGATTTAATCGCCGTTTCTGCCACTAGCATGATTTTGATATCGACAGTATGCGGATAAGCCAGCAACATTTCGCCAACGCTTAGTTGCGTCTCTGTATGTAATGCATGATTACCAGGGACTCGTTGCAAAATATGAAAAGCCTCCATGAGGCGCCCCGCTTTGGCATGGCAACGCGCAGCGCCAACATGGGCACTGACAAAGGCAGGATCGACTTGCCCCACCCTATCGTAATACGGCAAGGCTTGTTCGAAATCGTTGGCGATTTCTGCTGCAAACCCCATCGCCAGGCGCGGTGCCAATTCGCCTGGCATTTCGAAATAGCATCGCTCAAAATATGGAAGTGCCTTTGCACCATCATTTTTAGTAATCAGATATAAACCACGATACCAACTTGCCCGCCAGTCAAATGGATCAGCGTTTTCTAGCTGCATGAGGGTCGAGTCGATCACCGCATCGCGCTGTCCGGGCAACAAATCCTTATTCGCGATCAACACTTCAACCAATCGCAATCTTGGCTCGGTCGCTTTGTCGCCGTTTTTTTCTGCCAGTGTCTGCAACTCTTGCAGCTGTTCCTTGGCATTCATCATGCTGAGGACGCAAATCACCTCACCCGCCGCTCTATCATCGATTCTGACGCGAGGGTTGGGCAAAGATAAAGGATTGATTTGCGTTGCCAATTCACGCGCCGACGCGTGAATCAGTCGGTCACCGGTAAAGACTTTACTATCAACTGGTTTAGGACCAGATTGCAAGGCGACGATTTCACGCAAGACCCCGAATAACTGCTCACCCATTTCATCCGCGGTCTGGAAGCGTTCGTCCGGATCGGTATGCGTAGCGCGCAATAAAAACCGATACAAAGATTCATTTTCAGCCAAAACCTCTGCGCTATCGGGGCTCGGCAATTTGAACTCATATTCAGAAGAAAATTTGAAGTCCATGATCAATACCGCTAACGCCCGACCAAGCGTGTACAAATCAGAAACTGCAATTGGATCGGCACTAGCCTCAGGTGCTGAGAAACCTATCGTGGCGTAAATATCACCGTTTGGATCACCAATTTTTCTGACGGCGCCCATATCAATCAGTTTGACATCGCCCGTCTCGATCATAATATTGTCTGGTTTAAAATCACAATACACCAGACCTTGTGCATGCAGATAAGCAAATGCTGGCAAAATCCCCAAAATATAGGAAATTGCTTCGGTCACTGGCAATGGGCCGCGTTGTTTGCGCAAACTATGTACCGTTTGCCCGCCAACATACTCCATGATGATAAAACCTTCAGTGCCCTGATTCACAAAATCATAAATAGCCACAATCTTAGAATGCTTTAACGCCGCCAGATAACGGCGCTCTGCCACAGCCGCAGCCGCACTCGCTTCATCATTCGCATTCAGCAAACCTTTAAGCACCACCCAGCGCTGTAAAACCTGATCCCATCCAAGGTAGATCCAGCCCAGACCACCAAACGCAATCGGACCTTTAATCTCATATTTACCGGCAACCACGTCACCCGCTTTGAGCCGTGCAACGAAATCGTATGGGGTGCCACATGCAGGACAAAAACCCTTTGCACGATTCACCTGAGCATCGCACTTCGGGCAATGGCGTTTATGTAAAGGTACTTCAGGATCTGCCATTAAGAGTTTCAATGGATCCTGATTCGGCAGATCTGGCAGCGACACCAAACCACCGCCAAGTGCATTACGTCGAGTGCTTGAGTGGGAGGTGATACCAGCGCGGCGACGGGTAGTTTTAGCGCCACCAGATTCTGGTAATCGTACAGGATAATTGACGGTAAAACGCGTCGATCCGCGGGTGCGTCCGGTGGTCACATTACTGGTCGTAAAGTCAGCAGAGAGATTCGGCGCAACAACTCCCGGCGGCAATTCAAGACCGCCAGTCGCCGCCGTTAGCAGCGTTTTACTGGCTGGCTTACCACAATCTTCACACACGTCGTCGACAACGACACCACCGCAATATTGACAGGACGCTGCCATAAAATCACCTCAAGTTTTACTATCCGAGCTTACTAAAAAAACAGTCTTTAAAAAAAACCAATTCCCAAAGTCGAATTAAATTAACTGGCTTAACTGCTGCTGATACTGAGACACTTTGACCCGTAAATTGTCCAGATCCAAAGGGCGCAGCAACAAATCAGATTCAATTTGTGCGCGCAACTGTTGTCGGCTTTGGTCAATACCGTACTGCATCATGAGTGCCTGATCTTTGGCTTTATATGCTGCAAAGCGCCCTTTTAATTCATCGACTTCTGCACATCGGGTTTGCACTTCTGCAATTGCACGATTTAAGTCGGCTTGCGCCTGCGTCATCGCCAATTGCAGCCTGCTCATTCCCACCAACACCGCCGACCATTGACCAGCATGCAAACTATTGTCTAAGGTCTCGCACCAACTTTGCAACATCGCAATTGGCGAAGTACCTGACATTTTTAAGGTGTTTAATATCTGTGCGCCACATAAATGACTAAGCTTTTCGCATTGTGCGTGATAGGTCAACTCCAAGTCTCTTAATTCATTCAATGTCAGCTTGGCCTGTTCAACTCCCTTTGCAGCTGACGCCTTGGTACGTTCAAGTTCATCCAGTTTAGCTGCCCACACACTAAGACTGCGACGTAAAGCCTCTATGCCGTCCATGGCATTAATCGGATCGGCCAGAAGGCCTTGAATTTCGATAAACGATGGACGATCCGATTCTGCCTTTAATCCCTGAGCGCGTTGTTCCATCAGACTGTAATCATGCTTGATTCCAGCGAGGGATTCGGCTCCTTTTGATTCGGCCAGATCTAACTCATTTAAACTATCTCTGGCCTGCTCAAATTCATTTTGCATGATCACTAACAGTGCCGTGGGCGTCAACTGAGAGCTCTGCGCAGCACAGCCTAACAAATCGCGGTTCTTGATCGAAATTTGCCCGGTTGTCCTGACGATGGAAGAACCTTCCAGCAGCGCAGATATTTTTTCCTCGCGAGTTGACGACGACATAAATAAGCCACGCTGCGCAATGTTCAATGCTTCGTCGACAATTTTGGCTAACAATAAATAATCATCAACCAGAGTACTTAATTGCGCTGTCGCTTGTTCTGCTTTAGTCTTACTCAAACCTGAATAATTACCAGCCCTGAGTTTGATACGAATGCGTTTCGTACTCTCAGCATCCGCTAACTCATTTGCATTCGCACTGATAGCGGCAAGCCGTTGCTGCCAGACCGCCAGTGAATCATCCATATTACTCACTCGCGAAACTCCACCAGACGCTTTTGTATACCAAATATCGTTCCCAATACAGGTGCAAATAACAGAAGCGCCAATAGATAAACAAGATGCTTTATCGAGGACATTGCCCTGGCGATGCTATCATCAAATTGGGTCTGGTTGATCATCAAGGTTTTTGACAGCGCTGTATTAAAACGATCAAAGGCCCAATCTGATTGATGCGCAAGTTTGCCAACACATAGAGCAACCGCCTGATCATGCTTCCCATTGGCTTCTAACTTACGGATCTCTTTGTCAAGGTATACGTATACGACCCAGGCTTTCAATGTGTCAACGGCTGCCTGATGCTCACCGGGGAAGGTCACATTTGCCAATTCATCAGCCAGTAAACCACGCCCTTTCAACTCGCTGGGATTCGCAATCAGGGCGTTTGCAGCGCCTAATTTAGAAGAGAAAATTTTATCAGCAGCATCCTCAAACAAAGCAAGTTGTTTTGCTTGCGCTTGCTTGTCAGTGGTTAACAGGTACATGCTTTCTTGTACATTCGCAGCGTAAGCCAAAGCCTGCGCTTTCGATAAAACATGGACGGAATCAAACGCATCTTCTTTGGCAATCCGGAGGTCAGACGATATACGATCAATTTTTATTACCATATAAGAAACGCCGCCAATAAATACCAACAAGCCAGCCAACATCAGTGGATTGACGATGCGCTTAAATATGGCAAACATCTTCACCTGTGCCTCTATCAATGCCACGCTCAATAGCAAAGACAACAACAGGAACATGACGTAGTAATGCTCTGCGGCTTGTCGCCCCTCGGTATAACTACTCGCCAAATGTTTAAAATTAGCATTATCAAGCTCAACTACCGCGGGCAAAATATGCTCTCGCATCAACGCGTCTGCCTTAAACAACAAATCATGTGGATTTTTAGTGCTCAGTGCCATGCCAACAACACGCTCATATTCTGACAGCTGGGTCATCGCCGTCAAAATTGGACCACGCTCTTCGTCACCAAAAGTAATATTTTGCGCCGCCAACAACAATTTATCGTGCGCCCGATTAATTGCTGCGACGTATGCCTTGCCTGATGGCCCATTCGCCTCTTCTTTGAGCAAAAAAAGATCCATCAGATTGGTATGTGCATCAGCCAATCCTGAACGTATTTGCTCAGCGGCGACAATGGAAGGAACCGAGTCTTTTCCGACCGTAGTGACTACCGACCGATAGCTATAGAAAACAAAGAACGCTGCGATAAAAACACAAACACTGAGCGCTACGCATAGAACGCGTCTCAGCTTAAGTTGCCGTGGAACCTCAGATACAAGATACAAATCAGGGGCAACCACAGTCCCATGTGAAGTGGCATTCCCAACGGATGTCACTGCGGCCAAAATGGAAGAAGACATAAATTGCTATCCTTATACTATAAGGCTCGATTATCGAAGTTCGACACAAATACGCGTCCACATGCCAAGACACAACTGGTCCCCGGGACGGATGATGGAGACTATGCCGACATCCAGAGGCCGTTGATTGAGTTCGGTACCATTCGCCGAGCCCAAATCGAGCACCGTATGGTTTCCTTTTTCATCCCGCATCAATTTCAAATGACGGCGAGAGATCCCCGGATCCTGAACAACGATTTCTGGATAAATGCCCTTACCTTCAAACTGTCGCCCCAAAGTTTGCTCATCCAGATCGAGATGATATTCTTTGTCGGGCGCTCCTACCGGACACGGGTTTTCCGGGTCATTTTCTGTATACAAGGTCGGATCGACCATAATAATGAGCTTGAGACGCTGCGACGGCACCGTCGGATCAGCAACACTGTTCATCTTATCAACTATCGGTAATGTTGGTGCTGCCACTGCGGATTCGATCCTAACTAACTCGACCGAGGCCACTGGGGTGAGCGTAACATTTTTTTGCGCCGGTGCTGGCGTTACGGCAGCAACTACCGGAGAAATTTGCGGTACTGGTGTGGCTGCTGGTGTCGCGGCTGGTGTCGCAATACTCTGCAAACCATTAAACGACGCACCAAGTTCAAAATCATAACGACAAACTTCGCAATAGCGGGCACCACTGCGACGTGGCGTCATGCAATCTGGACAATCCAGATTGCCAGCATTGGCAGAGGCAGTTTTTGCATCAGCCGCTTTAGGTGCAACGGGAACGTTATTATTCGCAACTGATAATTTAATCGGAGCACCACACTCCGAGCAATAATCCGTATCCGTAGAAAAATGACCTTTAGGACAAATATTACTCATGGTTTCTATTCAGTTGGGTGATGATATGAACCTGGTGTTGATAAAGAAATTTTTCTTCATTCTTCTTAATTACTACTCACTGCATCGCCAACGGTTCCAGTACGACGGCGTACCGTGCGCGTTCCACCTAATTCTAATTCCATGTCAGCGGCTTTATCTGACTTTTTCAAGCGTACAGTACCTGCATCAGCATCAATCACATCGACCACTTTTTTTAATCGTCGCGTTACTTCTTCATTGCCGGATTCCTGTGCCAATTTTGCCGCACGTCCTAACAAACGTGTGGCTTTGTCTTCGTCGCCCTTGGCCTTGGCTTCCAGACCTTCCTGGATCGAGTCAGCCAATTCCTTTTGCCCAGTGTAGTGCGCAACTTCTTTGCTGATGCGTGTCGTCAGCATATCGTCGCTTGACCATCTGACAGCAATCGGGTCGCAAGTGACCTTCGTTTCTACACCACCTTCGAGATAAACCACGCTCGCCCGACAAGCTAACACTTCTTCATCCGCTGCACCTGAAGGCAATTCAAAAGCAAGTTGAAAATCGCGTGCCTCGTTACCCCAGGCACCCAATGGTACATCTAGCGTTTTTTCATCGACGCGTTTGGCGACTGGCATCAGATCCATAATATCAGGGCTCATTTGCTTTACCGTCAGCAGCTTGACGACTTTGGGCGACCAAACCCGCAACACCGCACCCGATATTCCTTTCGACATGGACCGTCTTAAAAACGCCTGCAAATCTTCTTCCAAGCCGGCTGGGTCAGTGACCGCATCAGCAGTACCTAACAATGCCGAAGCAATGGTACGCAACTCCGCAGGTTTCCAATCAGTACCAATACCACGACAATCACACTGAAACACGCCTTTGCACTCCTCAATCACCGCAGTAAGATGCATGCTGTCTTCAGCACCATTTTCACCATCAGTCTGAAAGTAAACGCTCGCCATGCTAGCACCGCTGCTTCTGACCTGATGATAAGCAGTCTTCAGTCCCGCCGACATCGATGTTGAACCCGACGCACGCAAACCCTGAATTGCACTATGCGCAAACGTTTTATTCGCAGCGGTTGCCGGGCTCGCTTTCACCACAATGTCAGCACTACCTGAGAAACTGACAACAAAGAACCACATATCTTCCGACAACATATCAATGCCACGGCGCGCAGCATTCTTTGCTTGCGAGAGCTTTTCACCTCCCATCGAACCTGACACATCCAAGACAAAACCAACAACTTTGCGGCCACCTGCGTGAGGAACAATCTGCACATCAGAAGAAATCGTCAATACCGTGTCAAGACGCGACTGACCGACAGATAAATAAGGGTTAAAAAAACCTTGAATACGAAACATAAAACACTCCGACGAGAGTCAGTTAAGACGATATTAAGCCGATATCTTTTGAACAAATTGATTGCCGGATTCCAGCAAACCTTCTGTAAATTTACGATTGAGTGCATTCAAATCATTAATGGATTTTTCACGTTTATCGGCGTTTTCCAGATCCAGACGATGACCAAGCGCGATCGTTTGCAACAATTTATCCGCGGATTGCGCCAGTACAGCAACATCCGCCGCAAAATCTCCCTGGCTGTTTTTTGCTTTTAAATACGCGTCTTGCAACTGATCGCTACCTATACTACCCAATTCTCTGGACAGGGCGCGGCGTGCTTCGGTTGCTTTGGATGCCTTTGCTGTTTCCGATAAAGCAGCTACATTAAGAATTGCCCGCTTCAAAGCAGGCAGATCGAACAGAATACTATCCATGACATTATTCATTTCTATCATGGCAGCCGTTTGTGTAGCGCGAATTTCTGGCACCGATACGATAGACTGGCTGTGCGCCACATGCATACGCACGATACGTGTTTCAAATGCATTGATTTGCTCTGCAAAATCGCGCAACTTAGCGATTTCAACCACATCGCGTGATTGTTCGACGGTCAAACGCTTTTGTTCAAACTCCAGACGGGCACGTTTGATCAGTATCTGACCAGCCGCCATATACAATTCCATGGTTTTGATATGGTCGATACTGGCTTGAACCAAACGATCCAATTTGTCATTGGTTGATCTGAGTGTGGTCAGTTGTGCCTGCGATTTTTGTTCGATCGCATTCAGATGCTCCGTAATTTTTTTATGATTTTGCTGTAATGCACGTAATGCGGAGAACCACTCACCAACAAAAGGAATTTTTCCAAATTGTTCTGCCAGACTACTTTGGCCAGCGACCTCTTGCTTGATCTTAGGAAGATTTAAGTCTTTCAAGGTTGTCGCCAGTGCAATGGTGATTTCTCCCGCACGCCCTGCTTCACTGGTACGCATTCCTTCCAATAACTGATCGAGATGTTTACTCAATTCACGTTGCGCATCAGCGCCAAATGACATCAGGCTATTGGTATCGGAAAACGATACACTTGCGGCGATTTGATTGATGCGCGCTTTTTGCTCGTCGGTAAATTTGTTTAAATCGATTTGCCGATCCGCTTGCAATTCGTAACGCAAGGCAGGTGGATTTCCCTCGTACAAAGATACTGTATTCAATGGCGAAACAACCAATTCGGTTTCTGTTTTTGACTCGCTCATAGTGCAACCCCAATGTTAATCCATAACAAAAATATGACCTATGCTCTTTCTGTCTAACCAACGAGCACCCAAATTGCTAAAGAAAAATTCCTTTTATGTTGGACAGCGACATATTCCAACTAAAATAACTTAAACTAAACGGTAATAAACTACTTGTTTCACCGACAAGTTCAGTTGACAACAAGACGAACGGAAGCGTATCTACACAGATTGTGACTGATCATCATTTCTAAAATCTCATCACGATCAGTGATAACGTCATCTCGCGAATGAGAATTTTTTTGACTCTCACTGAACAACAATTCATGTGAATGTATTGATTTTTATATAAAAAAGTATAAAAATTTCTCGTATATTGAGAAAAATTGATGTAGCCGTAACTCAGCAAAAAATCATCTCTCAACACTGCCATAACGGTGTTGCATCTTGCAATAACTAGGAAAGATCAAAGACGAAAGGACATGGTCGAAAAAACACTCAAACCGTTCCTCTCGACGTTTTTAGGCACGATAAACATAACGCTGATCACAACGTTGATTTCACTCATTAAACAAAAATTTTTTTCTCTCAAAAATGAGGCCGGGTATTAAACACGAATAAGTATCGATGGAATCATCTGTGCACCGACATCCGCAAAGGTTTCTGTGTTAAATAGCCTCGACGCACTTCTGCTCAAAATTTCCAGCATGATCATACTGTGTACTTTGATGTTTAACTTTCGGTCACATGATCCTTGTCTACAAAACGTCCCGCACATGCCGCAAATTCACTTTGCACTTGTAAGAAAGCATCCAATATATCTGGGTCAAAATGGCTACCTCGTCCCTCAAGCATTATTTCAACTGCCTGCTCGTGCGTCATAGCTGGCTTGTAAACGCGACGGCTAATAAGTGCATCATAGACGTCAGCGACTGCCATCAGTCTTGCAGATATGGGAATTTGGTTCCCATTCAAGCCCATTGGATAGCCGGATCCATTCCACTTTTCCTGATGTGAAAACGCAATTTCTTTCGCAATTTGCAAGAAAGGAATCGATCTTCCCAAGCGCCTCTCGGTCGATTCAATGATCTGCTTACCAATGGTCGTATGAGTTTTCATAATCGTCATTTCCTCATCCGTTAATCTCCCAGGTTTAAGCAGAATGCTATCGGGAATACCGATTTTCCCTATATCGTGTAATGGTGCGGATTTGAATAATATTTCGATATTCTCATCAGTTAGAAAATTCTTGAATAGCGGATGGGTTTGCAAATATTTCGACAGCATTTTCACGTACTCTTGCGTCCGCAGGATGTGGTTTCCTGTTTCATTGTCACGCGTTTCTGCCATCGAAGCCATTGATAGAATCGTGGCATCTTGCAACTCAGTCAAATCTTTCGTTCTATTTTTTACTTCTACTTCTAATCTCTTATTTTGATCTTGCAATAAAATTTGTGCTTTTCTCAGTAGCAATTGACTACGGATTCTGGACAAAAAAATGGTCGGATTAAAAGGCTTAGAAATAAAATCAACGGCGCCCAAATCCAATCCATATTGCTCGTCATCCAGGCTATTTTTTGCCGTTAAAAAAATCACGGGTATGTCTTTAGTGGCGGGGTCGTTTTTTAAATGCTGACATACTTGATATCCATCCATATCGGGCATAACAATATCAAGCAGAATTAAATCCAGATCATTATTTTTTGCGATATCCAACCCGCGCTCGCCACTCGGTGCAATTTTTACGAAAAAACTTCCACTCAGCAAATTTCGCATAAGCGTTAAATTTTCTGGTGTATCGTCTATGACCAAAATGGTCTGATCTTTGACACGAGCGGATAAGGGCGGCATAAGTACCTCACGGACAACTAACGTTTTTCAATTTTATTATACTTAACTAAGGCATCGCAAATTAATATATTCGCTTTCTTATAGTCAACAGCCTCGATGGCGCGTTTCAATGCCTCAAAGTCTGCTGGAAATGCGCTTGAGAATAATTGTTGATGCGCTTTAAAGAGATCCTCTGCCTCACCATCATCATTGCTAAGCAATAGCGTAAGCTGTTCGCACACTGTCTTAATTTGAATGAAATCAGCACCATCAGCACCATCAGCATCTACCGTAGCTTTATTATCCGGAATATGTTCGTTTATCGAGAGCAGCAATTTGCTCAGCGTTTCATCAAGTGCATTAATCTTCAAATCTATATCGGATGTCTGATCTGCCCTATCCAAACTTTCTTCCAACTGCCTGGCTTTCATCGCTAATTGCATTGCACCAATTGACCCTGCGAGTCCTCTTAATGTGTGGAGACTTCTTTTTGCAGCTTTGATATCTCCGTTTTGATATGCTTCTCGAATACACTCAACAGACTGTCCATGATTTGAAACAAATGACTTCAAAATATTTGTATAGACAGGAACCCTTCCCAAAACCCGCATCAATCCATCCTGAACATTAAGACCATCAATTTTATCGAGAAACGAACTTTGATATTGCTGACTTGAGTCAGCCGTCTCGTCATTATTAATCAATGAGTCTGCTTGATGATCGTGCGCGGCAGAACTATCACTAACAGAGGAAATAGCGCCCCCCTCCGCGCCCATCCAATGCCGCAGTATTTTATAAAGCTGAACTGGTTGAATAGGCTTCGTCACATAATCAGACATACCTGCCTCCAAGCAGCGATCTTGATCTTGCTTGAGTACGTTTGCGGTCATAGCGATGATAGGAAGATCTTTATATCGCACATCCCTTCTAATTATTTTTGTCGCTTCGATGCCATCCATCACTGGCATCTGCATATCCATCAAGACCATCACGTAAGGTCTAGAGGCAATCATCTCACACGCAATTTCACCATTATCTGCAATCTCAACCAAGAAGCCAAATTCAGTTAGGACTTCATTAGCAATTTGCTGGTTTAAAGCGTTATCTTCCACCAAAAGTAAGGGATGCCCAAGGGCAATTGGTGTAAATTCCTGTACGGTCTGATTAATTACCAACCTCTCTGCGTCGCCATTTTTATTGAGTATATCCAGTAAACTATCGTGCAAAGTTGAATAGCCTATTGGTTTCGCAAGTAAAGCATCGATGCCAGCTTCTTCTAAAGTGATTTTCAGTTCATCCGTGGCAAACGCGGTAGTTAAAGCAATTTTCGGCACTGACTTAAGATGAAGTTGCTTTATTTTTTGTATTGTCTCAACACCGTTAAGTCCTGGCATCTTCCAATCAACCAAAATTACGTGATAGCCTTCGTTTGCGCGATCGGCACGCTCAACTTCCTGGATTGCTTTTTCCCCGTCAGCGCATGCGATCGCATTAATGTGCATCGATGTCAGCATCGCAAGCATTACGTCGCGCGCGGACTGTAGATCATCCACAACCAAAACGCGCAAGCCCATAAAAATTGAAGGAAATACAGGTCTCGCACCTCGGTTGATTGGCATACCGAGTCGCGCAGTAAACCAAAAACGCGATCCTTGCCCTCGCTCACTTTTTACACCCACTTCACCATGCATTTTTTGAGCCAAATATTTCGTTATAGCAAGCCCTAAACCTGTGCCACCATATTGTCGGCTAATGGAATTATCGGCTTGCTGAAATTGCTGAAATAGAGAACTTATCTGTGTTTGTGTTAAACCAATTCCAGTATCCTTAACTGAAAACGAAACCAGCAAGTGTTCTTTGTTAACTTCTAACACACTCACTAAAAATTCAATTTCTCCTTTTTCAGTAAATTTGACCGCATTATTTGCGTAGTTAATCAGCATCTGACTGAGCCGTAGAGGATCTCCGACCAAAATCAAAGGCACATCCGAATCAATATTAATTAATAATTCAATTCCTTTTTCAGCAGCTTTGACACTAATTAAAGAAACAACTTTTGACAATAATTCTTCAACACTAAATTCAACCTCAGAAAGTTCCAGCTTTCCCGCTTCGATTTTGGACATATCAAGAATATCGTTAATGATGGCCAGCAAATGTTCACCAGAAGCTTGTGCTTTTTGAATATAGTCTCTCTGACGATCCGTTAACTTAGTCTTTAATGCGAGATAACACATTCCAATGATCGCGTTCATTGGCGTACGGATTTCGTGGCTCATATTTGCCAAAAATTCAGATTTAGCGTTGGTTGCTTCTTCGGCGGTTTTTCTTGCCATTTCAGCTTCCGCATAGGCAGCTGAAATTTCTGTTGTTCGCGTTTTTACAATGAATCGAAGCCGTGCGGTATAGCGATTTACACAAAAATAGCAAAATAGGAAAAAAATCAAAATCACAAAAAACAGAAACCACATTGTTTGCCAATATTTAGGCATCACCTGAATTGGAATAATGAGTTCTTTAGGGCTCCAATCACCCACATAATTTGTTCCCATGACATGCAGTTGGTAAGTGCCTGGCCATAGATTCGTATATGAGGCACGCCGATGATCCGCATCGGCGTTTATCCAATGTGTGTCGTAACCTACCAGTTGATACTTATAGTGATTTTTTTCGGGAGCTGTATAGTCCAATGCCGAAAACTCAACAGAAAAACTGAGCTGATCAGACTCAATGATTAGCTCTTTATTGACGACGCTATTTACTTCTTTGCCATCAATTAATATTTCTGTCGCTACTAAAGGAGGTGTATACGCGCCCGGATGAAACGCTTCCGGATTGACGAGAGCAACACCTCTTCTGCCTCCGAATAAAAACATCCCATCATGCGTTTTGGTACAAGATTGGATTATTGGTAAGCCAATGTCAAAACCATCAGCTTGGCTGAGGTCATAGATTTTCTTTTTTTGACGATCAAAGACCTTCCGATTTGACCAAATTCGGCCTATTTGATCTTCCATCAGGCACGAGCCAAAAGGCTCTCCATGACCGCCATACATATCACTGACGTGCTCGAACTTTGCAACACCGCCTTCCCAAGAAATGAGACGGTCTAGCCCAAATTCGGTACTCACCCACAATTGCCCTAGCGAATCAAACATGGCACTAGTGACTAAGTTTGATGCAAGGCTATCTGGTCGCGCTGGGGAATATTGGATGTTATGCCAACGATCACCATCGCTAGACATGTACCATAAACCTGAATACTCAGAGTATGCCCAAAGTTGGTGATCTGCGTTCTCAAAAAAACCGTTTATCTGGATAGTACTTATTTCTGAAGAAAAAACGCGCTTCTCAAACATACTTCGCTGAGCGTTCCATACTTCAGCACCATGATAGTCAGCGAGCCAAATCTCACCGTTAGATCGTTTATACATTGAGCGTATGTCAGTAATTTGGGATTCTTGACTATGTTGCCAAAATTCGTGACCCTGACGTTTATACCACCAACCTGCATCGTAACTAGTCAACCAAAGTTCGCCGTCATCAGACTCAGCAATGCCATTGATCTGCACAGACTCACCATCATTTTTTTTACTTGAAGTAGGCTTTTCTATTTTTACTATTCCCAGTTTTTTGTCGAGGATGATTGCCATGCCCCCCAGTTGGCCGACAGCAATTTGGCCATTTTTTAACTCACTAACACCCCAAACTTCCTCCTTTTCAATATTAAATTTTGGAGAACCACCCTTATAGACAGCTGAAAATGCATGATTTTTAATATCGGTATATTGCACCAAGGACCCGGCAACCAGCCATAAGCGGCCGGATAAATCAACATAGGGCGCACGTATAAATCCGCCAGCTAACCCGTGTAATTGCGATGGTGAATATTTAATTTCATTAATAATCCGCCCGTCATTTGGTTCCACAGTAATAATTTGATTATTATCAGCTAGCCATATCTGATCAGGTGTGGGTTGCGCGATTGATTGGCGATCACTAGTTACTCCTAGACGTATTATTTTCACTGCGACTGAGGGCGAATATTTTTCATCAATGAATCCCCATCCATTAGAAAATCCTACCCATATTTTTCCGTTTTGCCCCCCAAAAATCGCGCGAATATTTTGACAATCAACTTGTTTATTATTTTGCAATTTAAAAAACAGTTGCGTCATTTTTTCTGTTGACGCAGATAAGCGTTGCAGACCTTTCGTCGTGCCGATCCAGAGATTTTTATTATTATCGAGATAGAGACTTAAAATGCTGCTACTTAACAGACTATGAGAGTCGTTAATTTGATGCGTCCAATGTTTCACGACTTTCATATCTTTGGACCAATAATCTAAACCGTTTAAGGTTCCAATCCATACGTTCCCCTGTGGATCGCCAACGATGCTGGTAACGCTATTACTACTTAGCCATTTGTTGTTGTCGTCTTGGTTGTAATTGATAAACCGATCTGTTTGTGGATCATAGATAGATAAACCATTTGTCTTAGTCCCAACCCAAAGCTTGCCGTCAGGAGCCGACCACAGCGCTGTAATAACTCTGCCAGCAATAGAATGTTTATCATCAAGAGAATGGCGATATATTTTTGCATGATATCCATCGTATCTGACGAGACCATGTCGCGTTCCAAACCACAAATACCCACGTTTATCCTGAGTAATCACCTGGGTTTCTTTGACTGCCTCCCCCACCGCACCTCCCATGGTTTGGAAATAAGGGGTTGCAAACTCAAATCCAGTTTTACTTTGAATTTTGTTCTCAGTATGACGAAGAGATTCATTTGCAAAAACCAGGACATGCAGGGCAAGCAGAAATATCCCCAATACAAACGAGAGATAATTGCTTACCTTATTACTTTCTACCAATTCTTGTTTTGACATTTTTGATAAATCGCAAATAGACAAATTTGTTTAACGCGCAGATGAAATTTTTCTGGCTATCTAACTTGATTAGGAATGAGTCTCTAAGGCAACTGGCGACAAAGGAATAGTAATAATAAAACATGTACCAACACCTACTTCAGACTTTAGTTGCACCGTACCGCCAAGGACGCTGGTTACAATATTATAGACAATATTTAAGCCTAAACCGGATCCGCCCTGACCTAGCTTAGTAGTAAAAAAGGGATCAAAAACACGTGGTAAATTTTCGACGGGAATACCCACGCCATCATCACTAAAGAGCAGTTCTGCACGCGTCTCGTCGATCAAGCGCGTAGTCAGACGCATCGTTCCGTGTTTGCGCCCCTCAAACGCATGCGTGAGTGCATTCGTGACCAAATTGGTCAATACCTGGCCCAAAGGACCAGGATAACTGTTCATCTTAATATCCGGTGCCAATTCACTCACCAGTACAAACGCAGTTTTTTTATACATGGGCACCAAAGTGACCATAATTCCTTCTATCGTCTCTTTCAAATCAAAACTGCGCCGTTGATTACTCGCCTGGTCCGCCGCAACTTGTTTGAAACTTGCAATCAGGTCATGGGCATTACCGAGATTACGCAACAACAATTCGGTGCCTTTTTCGATGATATCAAAATACGTTTCCATTGCT
Organism: Undibacterium sp. SXout11W; assembly: GCA_049339905.1. Lineage (GTDB taxonomy): Bacteria > Pseudomonadota > Gammaproteobacteria > Burkholderiales > Burkholderiaceae_D > Undibacterium. The sequence goes on along the minus strand of JBMPPG010000007.1, from coordinate 124,980 downwards.
GAACGACGCAGATTGCCATCTTTGACGGCGCGGCGTAAATCACGTGTATCATCTTGCAAAGTACTTGCCACCGTCACGCTATTGCCAATCGGCGTGTTCAATTCATGTGCAATACCAGCAACCAGAGAACCAAGCGCGGCTAATTTTTCCGATCGAACCAACTCGCCTTTTGTGAGTTTTAATGACTCAAGTGCGTCATATAGCTCTTCATTGGTTTCTTGTAACTTTAGCGTCCGCGACTGTACCCGTGATTCTAATTGTTGATTAATTTCTTGAATTTCTTTTTCGGTTTCACGTTGACGGGTAATATCGACCGCCGAAAAAATGAAGAGGCGCTCATTGTGTATTTTGATTGGGCGACCAGACAAAATACAAATCATAATACGGCCACTTTTTGCGCGTTGACGCACTTCGACGCTGACCATCTGTGTTTGTTTGATCTGCTCAAGCATGAGCAGACGCTCACTTAAATCAACCCAGACGTTGAGTTCAAACGAAGTACGACCAACAATCTCTTCTCTGACAAATTCGAACTGCGCCAACCAGACATCATTAACATCAACAAACTGACCGTTTTCTATTCGCACCAATCCCAACGGAATCGGCGCTTGCTGAAAGATACCAGAGAACTTGTACTGACTTTCCAGTAACTCTTCTTCATATTGCAGTCGTATTTTATGGGCATCTACAAACGCATTAAACCAGACCACCAATTCACTAATTTCGTCTCTGCTGTTTGGCACAGGCAAGTGCTCAATCAGGTCATTTTTTTGTTCCTGGATACGTCGAAAACCTTTGGAAATCTCCTGAATTGGCGCCACCATATTTCTTCTAAAAAGATGGCTGGCCACTAAAATAATCATCGAACTCAAAACAATCAGAAGTCCAACAATTTCTGTCATCCTTTGCATAGGAGCTAGCAAAGTTTTTTGAGGAATAATTCCGAATAAATGCCACCCCTCATTTTTAATAGCCGCCAAACTGACAAGATAATCACGATTATCTGCATGCAGGCCAGATTTAACATCCCCTTTCAGCAGCCAATCGTTCAGACTAGCGGGCATCAGCTCTCCGACCGATTTCTTATCGGGCGCATAAATTACCCGCCCTTCCGCGTCAGTAACAATCATGTAAGAACCATGACCCAAATCGACTTTACTAAAATGCTCAAATAGATAATTAGTGGAGCAATTAATCAATAGCATGCCAACAGGTTCTGACAATTGCGTGTCACCAGAGTATCGCCAAACAATCTTATACGCGGTCAATAATTTTTCAGCATTTGGTGTCGTGTATAACTTACTCCCCAGACTGAGCCATTGCAGCGAACCATCAGAAGCCAACGCAGTTCGATACATCACATCACGGACATGCATATCAACAGCGGGCTCACTGAGGGTTTCACCGACATAAAAGCGATGCCCTTTTGCAGTATAAAAATCAATCGATGTCACACCTTTGAGGCTGCTATACAAATTCAAATTTTGGCGAATTTCTGCCTGCGTCGACAAATCGTCATACGCGTCGCGCTTGATGTCGTTAGATGCGTCAGTTTTGACAGCAACGTCACCAATTTCATCTATCGTTGCAATCCGCGACGCCAGATTATCTACTTGTTGCAACTGTAGCTGAAGATAATCGCGTTGATTGCTGACCAGTTGAGAACTATATTCACTGGTCAAATCCAAAATGGTTTCTTGAACCACATCATACGAACTGACAGCAAAGATCAATAACGGCAATACGCTAACGATGACCAGATAACCGATCAGCTTATAAATAATATTTAATTTAATGAACTTGAGTTTCAAAACTAACCCCGCCTATTTAAGCGTATCAACCGAAACTAAATGCGTATCAACCGTGAGCATTAAAGGTACTTTTTCTCCTCTCATTGCACGGACCGCAAGCAGCACCCCCTGATACCCCTGCATGGCAGATTGCTGATCGACAGTCACACGCATATGTCCGGCTCGAATAGCGGCCTTTGCATCATCCAGTGCATCATAGCCAATGATCTGCACATTTTTTCTACCACTATCAGAAATATATTTAATCGCACCCAATGCCATCATATCGTTCGCGCAAAAAACAATCTTAACCGCAGGATATTTTTCAAAAATACGCTTGGTTACCTTATGCGCCTCATCAATTTTCCAATGCGCGGTTTCTTTTGCCACAATCTGCATTGCAGGATTTGAATTAAAAGCGCGCACTGCCCCCATCATTCGCATGCGAGCATTTTCAGCACCAGGGAAGCCCTCGATAATCGCTACCTGGGTTGGTTTATTGATTTTTTCAACGACCGACTTGACTGCAGAAAAACTGGCGACCTCGTTATCAACACTGATAAATGGCACCATCTTCATGCCATAACTTTGCATCGTCTGAGGGTCAAGCTGGTTATCAATATTAACTATCACAATCCCCGCTTTATCCGCTTCTTTTAAAACGGGAATTAATCGTCGTGAATCGCCAGGGGCAATCACGATCGCATTCACTTTTTGCTCAATCAAACTTTGCACAATCTGAATTTGTTGTTCGATTGCGGTTTCATGGCCTGCAGTTTTAACGATGAGTTCAATACCCAATTCTTGCTCAGCTTTTCTCGCCCCTTTCTCTATATCGACAAAAAAAGGATTGGTGAACGTTTTGAGGACCAGAGCAACTTTATATTTAGATGAAAGCTCAGGCACAAGTGATGCATTGGGCGCGGAAACACTGTCAGGCTTGTCAGCATATCCGCATCCGCACAGAAAAACAAACAAAAGGCAAATCCAAAATGAACGGCCAAAATTCATAATTCCCTCATAAAAACCATCATTTAATTCTGGCGCACACACTGCGAGAAAGATTAATTAATGCAAATTAAATACAAAAATACGATTTAAAAAAATTCAACGATCGAGGCACCAGAATCTATGGCCTCACATTAAATCACCAATACTATAGGTAATTGATGACATCCTGCCTACAAAACCAATTAAATTACATCAAAGATATTTTAAATTATCAAATAATTAACCAACCCAATAAAGACCGGCAATGCGAACAGCTCATTCACCAACACTGATGTATCAAATGTATGGTGACAACCTCATTACTGTTGTCAAATTTCCAGAAATACACACAGACAAGATAAAACCTACCTGATACAATGCGCGCCATTGTCATTGGGGAGTAGCCATCTTTAGTTCCCGCTAAAGAGTCCACGTCAACAAACTTGAGAGAAAAAACTCATGGCGTGGTCAGCTTCTGCTGTTGCAGTTAAGCCAGGCGAGACCTTTGGCCACCTTACGTTTTGCCAGTCGGGCGAGTCGTATGGTTGCGCCATTGTCCTCACTCTCGCCCGACCACTGAGACCCATGCTTCTCACTATTACGCTATTTTCTCTCTCTGCAGTCGCGATTTATATTGCATGCGAATTTTTCGTCAACGGTATCGAATGGTTTGGCCACAGACTCAAGCTCGGCGCTACAGCCATTGGTTCAGTACTCGCGGCATTTGGTACTGCCTTACCGGAAAGCGCAGTCACTTTTATGGCAGTCGTTTTCGGTAAAACTTCAGCCCAAAAAGACATAGGCATAGGCGCCGCAATGGGTGGCCCACTTGTATTGGCGACGTTGGCATACGCAGTCGTAGGCGCGGCGTTAATTTTTCATCGGCACAAACTTCAACGTATTAATCGCCAGGTGCAAGTCGACCATATTCGCCTAAGTCACGATCAGGCTGCATTTCTTGCAGTTTTTGTGGTCAAAGTTGGATTGGGCGTGGTGGCATTTACCTATAAGCCTTGGTTGGGACTTTTATTTCTTGCAACCTATGCGCTGTATGTCTGGCGCGAAATTCAAACCAGCGATACCACCCCCGAAGAAGAACAATTAGAGCCGCTTAAGCTCTGTCCTTCAGTCGCTGAGCCATCTTTGCGTTGGGCCGCACTTCAAGTGACGTGCTCGCTCGTTGTCATCAGCATTGCATCGCATGTATTTGTCGGTCAGCTCGAAGCGATCGGCACCGCCCTGAATTGGTCGCCGCATCTGGTGGCATTACTATTGAGTCCAGTCGCTACAGAGCTGCCAGAAACCATGAACGCGCTCATTTGGGTCAAACAAGGCAAAGAAAGGCTGGCACTGGCTAATATTTCTGGTGCCATGATGATACAGGCGACGATACCGAGTGCCTTGGGGCTATTTTTTACGCCTTGGTTGTTTGATGGGCCGCTGCTGGCATCAGGCATTATCACAACGCTTGCGATTGTATTTCTCTGGCAGTTATTTCGACGCGGAGCTGTTGATGGCCGAAAATTACTCGTTGCCAGCGGATTTTATGGCGTCTTCGCGTTAGTGGTGGCGTGCTATTTTTCACGCTAAGGCAAGAGACGCGCAGACTTGTCCCAGCTCAAAGGGAAATTCTTTGCGTCAGCTACATTTAATGCGACGTCATCGTTTCTACTGACGAACGAAGTGGTATTTCGCTGTATCGGCCAAACACTGAAGATTGCTATGCCACATTGCGATAAAATCCACAATACGCTGCTTTAACTTTCAAAAAACACGACGAATAACATCATTGATAAAGAAAACTAGTGTGAAAAAACGTATTTTTGATTTAGTACCAGACAAGTCCGCCCCCATCTCAATTCGTGTAAGCAGACCGCCCAAAGGCGCCGCTGCCGTAGCATTTGGCGGCACAATTTTAGCCCTGGCTCTTCACGCCCATGCCGATGAAGCCGTTCCGGCTCTGCATCAGCAAGCTGATGAAACATGGGCGGTGCATGGGCAGGTAACAACCATCCTGCAACAACATCCCCGATTTACCTCTCCTTATAGCGGTCCGCAGAGCATGGATCCGAATGGTCGTCAGGAAGAGACGACGGATGTGACACTCTTTGCTGGCACAAAGTTATGGCGCAACGCAGAGTTATGGATCAATGCGGAGATCGATCAGGGCTTTGGCTTGAGCCACTCGTTTGGTGCGGCTGGCTTTCCCAGTGGCGGCGCTTACAAAGAAGGTGCAAACATGCCCTACCTTCGCATGCCACGCTTATTTGTACGTCAGGTATTTCCGCTTGGCGGCGAACAAGTCGCGGTTGAAGCCGGCGCCAATCAATTGGCGAGCATGCATAGCGCCGATAACGTCACACTGACCGTCGGCAAGATGGCCGTGGTCGACATTTTTGATAACAATACCTATGCACATGATCCACGCTCTGATTTTTTAAACTGGGCGATGATCGACGGCGGCGCACTTGATTATGCTGCCGATATGTGGGGCTACACTTATGGAGTAGCCGCAGAATGGAATCAAGGAAACTGGACGTGGCGCAATGGCGCCTATCAAATGTCGCCGGTTCCAAACGGTAAAATCACCGGCATTAATTTCCATCAGTTTGAATTAATCAGCGAAGTTGAAGAACGCCACCAGCTCGCAGGTCACCCGGGCAAGTTGAAGTTCCTGACTTACCTGAACCGCGCACCAATGAGTAAATACAGCGACGCAGTCCAACATGCGATAGCCAACAACACTACCCCAGACGTCGCAGCCAATCGCCATTACGCACCCAACTATGGCTTCGTTTTAAATGCCGAACAAGAATTAACTTCTGATATCGGCGCGTTTGCACGTTTCAGCAAAACACCTGGTGATAAAGAAGTTTACGAATTCACGGACATCAGCCAAGGCTTCTCTGCAGGCATCCAAATTAAAGGCGACCGCTGGGGACGGCATGACGATACAGTGGGTCTGGCGATCGCGCACAATAGCATCTCAGGCGACGCGCAACGATACTTTAAGGCTGGCGGGCTTGGTGTTTTGATTGGTGATGGCACACTCAATTATGGCGCAGAAAATATTTTGGAAACCTACTACGCCATTCGCGTTCACCCACACGCGACCATCACTGTTGACTATCAACGTATTAAAAACCCAGGCTACAACATGGATCGCGGCCCGATCAATGTTTATGGCTTACGCTTCCATGCTGACATCTGATCGGCTGCTTAATACTGCCTTTTGTCACGAGCTACAACTTAGGCAAACTCACAGGCTTCTCCACATTGATGATCTACAATATGACCACCACCAATATGGAGAGGCGCGAGTTGCATTACTCACGACACTCTCTGAAAATCATTAGCTCCTTATAGTGGAGCACCATAATCCCTTTTTAATACCTGTCGCAATTATCATCAAACAATGTCTACCCTATTAAATCAGGAAATCATTGGCAACTATATCGATTGAAAGGTTCAGGAAAAAGTAGAAATATATTACAACTACCGCATCCACTATTTTTCTTCTGATAACAGATACTACTCATAAAGATGTCCACCGATCGGGCGGCGCACCGCGCTTTTTACATAACTAGCGATTTTCAAGTCTTCATGCAAAATGAGGTCAGATATCCACTCATTTAAAAAACGTTTAAATCGCGTATCGAATCGCAATTCGCATGATACCGACCATCTTTCATCTTTCAACTTTCACACGCATTCACTTCTCACTTCTGAATGAGTAAAAATCATAAAGGCAGGCAGTATTTTTTCTCCACAACCAATCGCAACATAGCATCAACTACTGCGTCATCAAATAAGGTGCCACGGTGTTCTCGAATCTCTTTTAACGCAGATTCAATTCCCATTGCGGGGCGATATGGGCGATGCGAAGACATGGATTCAACAACGTCGGCTACCGCCAGTATCCTTGCCTCGGGCAAAATTTGTTCACCTTTCAATCCTTGAGGATACCCGCTACCATCCATACGCTCATGATGCTCTCGAATAATTTCTGCAATTTGAATCGGAAATTTTGCATCTTTAAGAATCTCATATCCTCGTTCAGCATGAGATTTAATTAATTCGTACTCTATTGCAGTTAAGCGCGTTGGTTTAGAAAGTATTTCCGCGGGGATCGCAATTTTTCCAATATCATGCACCAACCCCGCCAATTCAAGATACTTACATTGATCTTCGGCCCAACCCATTTCTCTCGCAATATCGGAAGCAATCAATCCGACCCGACGTTCATGCCCCGCCGTGTAGGGGTCACGCATATCGACCATTTTGGCAACCACCTCTAAGGTACTCTGCATTGAGAGCTCTAGTTGCTTAACGTAAGTCGAGATTCTCTCTTCAGCATGCAATCGCTCCGTAATATCCTGCGCCATCACGATGATTGCCATTCGACCATCCCACACCCCCCTGCTAGCATGGGTTCCAAGAATAATAGCGTCACCAAATCTGGTCATTCCCGAAAGGTTCATTGCAATCTGGCGAGTACCGGCTTTGAACTCGCTTCGCGCATGCCTGATTTTTTCAACAGCATCTGGAGATGCATCAAAAACCTCGATAGAATCTTTACCTATCATCTCAGACTGCGTACGCCCTAAAATTTCCCCCATTCGGGCATTAGCATAAACGATGCGATCATCTTGAATAACATAAATGCCAGTGATGGTTTGTTCAAGCAAACCGCGAATTTGCGATTCATGCTCAACCAACTCAGATTCCACTCGCCGGATTTCCGTCAGATCAAGCCATTGCACAATGACGTCATCCGCATCAATACTCACGAATCCGCATACAGTGCGGTCAACACCGTTTTTGCAACGCAATTGAATCTCAGGAGAACGAATCACTCTGTTCGACACGTCCGATATGGCCATCGCCAGATTTTCTTCCCACAAGCTTTTAACTTTTCCCCGGAAGTCTGAAGATGCAAACACCTTAGCAAACCACGTTTCCTCATCCGCGATCTCTGCAAGCGGATATCCGAATGTCTCCTCATGTACACTATTGATTGCAAGCAGTTTTCGTGTCGATAATGAATGAATCTGTACTGGGAGAGGAGATGCTTCAAATATACGTTTAAACCGTTGTTCACTTTCTATACGTTGCATAGCCTCACGATCACGCTGCTGTTCTGTTTCCGACAATTGAAATCCAATTGAGATGTTTCGCCCCACCTCCTCAATCAAATCCCGAAATTCCTCATCAAAATAATGCGGCTGATTTGCATAAAACGTGATGACCCCGATAGCTTCATTATTCACCAAAACCGGTATAGCAGCGGAAGCACAGATATCGTATTTTTGAGCTAGTTCATGCCATGAACTGGTCCTTGGATCATGATTAAAATCATTTGCAAACTGAATTTTCTTTTCGAGCATACACATGCGCGTTGGACCATGACTGGTGCTCAACGTCGGATCTAAAGTGACAATCAAATTCTCGACATAAGCAGATGCGTTCCCGGTTGCCGCTACAGGAATGATACGTCCCAGTTTATTGTCGGGAAAACCAGCCCAGGCAAGAACAAAACCACCATACTCCGTCGCCGACTGACATATCTTTTTCAATAACTGAATAGGATCTTTGGTGTTAAAAATGACTATGTTGATATTACTGGTAAAACGATAGAAAGTATTGAGTCTTTCCATTCTTTTACGTGAGGCCAGCTCTGCACCAATGTCATGTACAAATGCATTAAAGATTCCAACACCCTGATCTCGCACAAAAACAGCGCTCACCTCGACATCCAGCACCAAGCCATGCTTACATTTCAGTTGGGTTCGAAAACGCATACTACCGCTTGCTTGAATTTGCTCCAGTTTGCGCATCGTTTTTTCATCACTACTGTCAACCTCAAGTTGATACAAGTATTTATTGCACAGTTCTTCAGCAGAAAAGGCACTCAACTTAGCAAGGCTCTCATTGACTTCAATAATCCGACCTTGGGCATCTATCGTTAAATAGCCGTCAAGCGATGCCCTCCTTGCGGCCATAAGTCGACCGTCCATTGATGCCATTCTGACGATCGCATCAGCATTCTTTATCCGCCAATAGAAGGTTAAAAATGCAAATAAAGCACAGATGACCCCTACACCGCCCGCAATAGCCGAATACACCAACTCTCTCATAGGTAAAATAACTTCGGCATAGTCAGTCTTGGCAAGCAAAAACCAATTCGTGCCAGTAATTGGCGCACCAGCTCCCAGTACGCGAATTCCGCGATAGTCAACGCCATCCAATAACGCGGCGCTATTGGTAGTGAGCAACTCGGAGGCCACAAGATTCGCCGTTTCTATCGGACGACTTAGCTTAAAGCGCTGGCTTGCTGGCTCAAACCGGAGCGCACTCAAATAAAAAATTTCGTTATTTTTCTTCTCAAACAGCACCAATTCTGAGCTATTTGAATTCGAGGGCCATACGGAAAGAATCTTATCGATAGTGCTGACGACTGAAACTTCAAGATAGACCGCACCAATAACAGGCGCGTCACGCTGATTCAAAGCATAAACCGGTCTTGTATAACCGAAACTCCAGATTCCATCTACTGCCTGATGAATATCAATCAGCACAGGACTTCGGTTTACCATAGCCTGATTCAAGGATTCGCGTTCCAAAGGTGTGATCGCAGATTGATGCAACGCCAGCTTCACATTCAATGAACGATCTAGCAATCTCACATCATGGTAGCCATACGTTTTACCCAACTGATCAATTGCGCGATAGGCTTGGCTCGTTGCCAGATCAGACTGACTCACATCGTTGACACTTAATATGGCATCGATCACAAACTGTTCGCCAGCCAGAGTCTCTGCATCGCCGTTGCGCTCAGTTAAAAAGCTCTCCAGTTCTTGCTTTTTGTTGGCGGCGATGATTTTGATGTCGTCCTGAAGTTTTTCTTTCGACTGCTCCGCAAAATTTAAAAAAATGGTCAAACCCAGAACAATAAAAACGCCTGACAAGAGCATCGCGGCGAGGATAAATTTTCGTGAGATAGGGTGATTCGGTCGAATGGACATTACATACAACCCCGGTTGATTGCAAACAGCAATAAGGAACAAAAAGAACTGGCTTCGTCACGGCAAACGTCATTTAATCCTACAGTGACAATTCCCCCTCTCTGACTCGGATATTACGAGACCAGAGCAGTGATAGGGTTTTCATCTCAGTTTTACTCACCAGCAATTAAATGTAGCAAATTGCTCATCAAAAGTGTAGCTATTATTTTAATTAGCTACAAATCCAACAACTCGGGTAATTAATCACTTCAGCATTGCGTCGCTTTTAGTGGGACTGAGGATACAAACTCACAGAGTCATTGTTTGCGAGTTAAATCAATCAACGTACGTGGGGGGCGTACCAAAGGTCACTCTCATCGAGTGGAGTATCTTTAGGCAGCGCCGGATTACTCAGTTTAATCAGACGACGTTTTTTTACATTCAATCGCTTAATCGCCACTTGATAATATTTATTAAAAATGGCATCAAAGCTTCCGTCTTTACGCATGATGTTTAATCCCGCTTCAATGCGCTCTTTCAATTGGCGATCAGCGGGATTAAAAAAGAAATAGTATGGAAACGGATAATAGATCAGCAAATTTTTCTCAATCACAATATCAGGATAAAGTTCATGATATTGCTCGTACTCAGGCAAAATTTCACCAACACCTCTGGGGTACATATCGAATCGCTTGTTGGCCAACATCGCACTGAGCTGAACATACGGTGCCTGAATCACGGTAATACCACGCGAGGTATAAGCAGGAATATCAACCCAGTCAATACCTTGCCCGACGGTGAATTTTTTCAGATCATCTTCGGTTTTGATTTGATCAAACTTGCTTTGATCTTCTTTGCGAATTAATGGTATCCGGTAACCTAATAAGCCTTTACGCAATGGAATGCGTATTACCAGGAATTTTTTTTCCATTTCTTCCGAGGTCGGATTCCAGATGACGTTAATTTCACCTGCGTTTTGCTCCAACTCTTGAATTGAACGTTTTTTAGGAACGATGGTGCTGCTGGGGATGCACTCATACTTCCCATACTTTGCTTTAGTTTTTTCCAACGCCGTATGCAAAATTTCTATTACATCATCAAAACGCCTGTCGGTATGAACATCATTTGAGGGATAGACCACGCGGGTCGTCATCGCCCGTGACTGTACAGGTGTTATGAGGACACCAATCAGTAACAACAGATGGGTCAATCTGGCAATAGCTTTCATTTCTTCAGTATAGACCTAGAATTTTTATTGTTAACGGCAAATAGAATTCCAGCTCTTCGTATTGTTAAGGCAGGTTTTTCTGCAGAGTTCGCTAGTTTAAAGGCTTTTTTGTTTCCACAGAGCATTTTAATCTTCAACTTCTGTGTGAAGATCGGTGATTTCCTCTTCCTTTGGACAAATACATGTACCTGGTTGTCAACGCCCCCTTATTTTTTCACCATCAACAGGTCTTGAATGCAACGCACCACTGCTCATTGCATGAAGAAATCTGAACTTCAACACTCAGTTATCAGTTTTCGCTCGGGAAGATTTTCTCACTTGATATTTATCAAAATTCGATCAAATAAAATTTGAACCTGAAGCAGTAAAGTTGTTACTTCACTTGTGTAATTAAGCAATCGCCTCATAGGAGAAATAAATTCAAAACACCGGTTTTCGCGGCTTAATTTTGATACTTTCCAGAACATTAAAAAGTGATGCCTTGTCATTCAATTGTCATTCAATTGTCATTTAACAAACCTACACTTTAGTCATTCATTTTGCTCATACCGAGAATCTCAATGCTTAAAGAACAGGCTGTCTCAGCACTTGGAAAACAATCATTATTGATGCCAGCGTGGGTCAAATCAGCACTCAATGCTAACGATCGATTGAAGCTGTATCTGACGCTACTTCAGTCAGCGGCTCAGCATGCCAACGCACCGACGACTGCGCTAAGCGACTTTGGAACCGAACTCGCGCAGGCGGGGCTGCAAGGTAGTACATGGCCTATTGAGTTGATTAAAACTGCCTATATCGATGGCGACACGCTTGTATTGCCGCAATTGAATCAACTGCTCGATGCGTTGATGGCAGATATCACGATCATGGCTCGCCCCGTGTGCGAAACTGACCGGACTGTTCCACTCAATATCACGGCACGACGTGATCACTGGATCAAACAATTTGAGCAGATGAAAGACGATGAAGGTCTCACGCGCGAATCAATGACAGCTTTGACCCAAGGCAATCGCAAGGAGGGAGACAGTTTCCATCTGTTAGTGATGGATTTGCATAAGCAGCTCAATGCGATGGCAAGCGAGATTGCGACCGAAATAGTCGATGATGCAAACGTATGGCAAATTGAAGATGGCGACCGCCCGCTGATTCAAGCATTTATGCGCGGATTGCATCGCACAGCGCCACTCAAATTCTCTCACCCCGGATTAGACACAGCAGCAACCCGCGATGGGGCACGCTTACTCATCCAAAATGACATTGGCACGAACGACGCGCATGTGCTGGTCATTGAGGTCGAACAAGACACTGTGAGCATGACTTATTCTGACTTACATGTGGAGCGTTTCGAGTTCTTTAAAGGAATGTTAGAGGAAATTGGCTTTATATGGACAGTATCGACCCCGGTTCAATCCGATGTGCTCAATTCGGGTAAGCCTTACCGGGTTGGGACCGCCATTTTCAAAGCACAAGGACAAGACTTGCTCAATGGTCTGGAAGCTGCCGCATCGCGCATTGTTTTTGTGATTGACTGGAACCGCGCCCGCAAACGCCTGCGCCACTTTGTGAACAAGAACCAGGCTTATTTGATTCTTCAACGCGCAGCCAAAGAAGAGTGGGGACACATGGCGTGGCTGCTGGCTGGTGGAGAACAATTGGTTTTTAATGCAATGCAAGCCGTCGATACCGAAGCGTTTCGGATCGGTGATCGCCTTGATGAAGTGCTTGGCGAATCCGTTGCCACGACATTCTTGCTGGAATTGATGCGCATGTGCAGCAGCATTTTGCGCCAGCAACAACCGGTCGCATTGGTCGCTGACGAAGCCCGAATGCTACTGGCGCGAGCACTGCAACAACGCACGTTTGGCTTTGACCTGCTGGCAGAACATGCCGCTTATTGTCATACACTTGCGATGGCATTATGCGACGTTCTGGAAAATGGGCAATACACAGAAGTCACACAAATTAACGACGTCGTATCCCGCGCCAAAACATGGGAAAGACAGGCCGATCATCAATTGATGGATGCACGACAGCGCGCAGAACGGCACGGGCAATGGCTGCCGTTGGTGGACTTACTCGAAAGATCCGATGATGTGGCAGACGCCTTAGAAGAAGCGATCTTCATTTATTCGATGACCTTGATTGAGCCACTCAAGGGACTCCCTTCAGAAGTCAAACAAGCGCTTCTGCTTTTGGCAAACACGACACTCGCGGCGATACAAGATTTAATCAAAGCGATAGAGATTGCGCGTCACATCAATGTCTTGGGCGAACCGATAGACAGCGATTTATTTTTACAAGCACTGTGGCGCATGCTACGTGCCGAACGGGTGTGCGACGATCTGTCGCGGCAGGCACGTATGACCATCGTACGCTCACTGCAATCATCAGCCGCGGCGTATAGCCTTGCCAGCGATCTGGCCAATGTCATCGAAAAAGCTTCTGATCATCTGCTCGCTGCTGGGTATGCATTGCGCAAGATGGTGTTCACTAAAACAGGTATCTCGTCATGACGTCTTCAACACACTGGCCTAAACATTTCTTCCTGATTTCGGGCAACAACACTGATCACCATTTCAATCACAAACCTAGCCGCGAGAGCATGGGAACCAAGGCGTACAATTTATTACGCATGGCAGAAATCGGGCTGCAAGTTCCCCCTGCTTTGGTAATCGGGACGGATTTTTCTCAACGTCCGGAAGAATGCTTCAAGCCACTTTTTGATATCGGCTTACCCGCACTACAAAACGTTGCAGGCGAAGTCTTTGGCGACATCCGCAATCCCCTGATCGTTTCAGTGCGATCAGGGGCATCGGTGTCGATGCCAGGCATGATGGAAACGATACTCAATGTTGGCATTAGCGACGCCACCTTATCTGGATTTTTGCGCAAAACTGGCAACCCGCGCCTGGTGTGGGACGCGTATCGTCATCTGGTCGCTTGCTACGGCGAGGTCGTGTCCGGCGTCCCGGCGTCTTTATTTGAAAATGAGATTACCATCATCGCCCAAGGACGCGACGAGCGCGAATTGGATTTCAGTGAATTACGCGCATTAACCAAACGCTTTTTGATCGTCTATCAAGAACAAGTCGGTCAGCCATTTCCACAAGACGTGCATGTGCAACTGACCGGAGCGATTCACGCCGTATTTGCGTCATGGATGTCAGACAAAGCAGACACCTACCGGCATTTAAATAAGATCGACGCGGCAATAGGCACAGCCGTCACCATACAAAGCATGGCGTTTGGTAATAGCGGCGCGCATTCTGGCGCTGGCGTTGGATTTACCAGAGACCCAACCACAGGCGAACAAGGTCTTTGGGTTGATTTTTTGGGCAATGCCCAAGGCGAAGACGTGGTCTCCGGCCGCCGCAATGCTGACGCTCATCAGGGTCTGGCAACCGTTGCACCAGCAGCGTGGCAAAAACTTCAGGAAGCAGCACAAGCACTGGAGCAAGAATTCTCAGACATGCAGGATTTTGAATTCACCGTCCAGGATGGCGTGCTTTACATGCTGCAATCGCGTTCAGGCAAACGCACTCCCCTCGCCTGCGCCCGCATTGCACTGGATTTGCTAGATGAAAATATCATCGACGCCGCTACCGCCTTACAACGCACCGAACAATTAAAAGAAGAAGAGATAGGAACCATCAGACTATCACCTCAACACAAAACCTCATCCGACATTGCACCTTTAGCGAAGGCAGCGTCCGCATGCCCCGGTGTAGTCTCTGGCAAAATCGTGCTCGATGCACAAAGCGCCGCTGAACACGCTAAAGGCGGCGTATCCACGATTCTGGTCAGACAAGACGCAGAGACCAGCGACATTGCCGCATTAGATTCCGCAGCAGGCCTTTTAACAGAACGCGGCGCTCGCACCTCCCACGCCGCCGTCGTCGGCAGACAGCTAGGCAAAGTCTGCCTGGTCGGTTGCGACACGCTGCACATCGACATGACAGCCCGCACCGTCAGCTTCGCAGAAACCACACTACACGAAGGCGACATCATCACCCTCGATGGCAATGAAGGCGTGATCTATCACGGCAAAGTAGCGGCTGTATTGACCCCCGATGAAGCACTACTCAAACGCCTTCGCACCCTGCGCAAGTCAGCAGGTGCCGGACATCATGGTAGGCGTGAGAAGTGAAGATTGGAGGCGTTTTAAAATTTAAGAGATTCGTACCAATCGGCGCGTCAGCAATGTATTCATGTCGCGCCGTATATCGACAGCATCTTGCTACGCTAAATCAAGGATGACAAACTAAAAACCCATTAATGATCAAGCTTATCAAGCTCTGCGAAGACATCCTCAGCATCTCTGAATTTGCCTTGCGCAATATCGAGATTACCCAATTCCAAAGTTTTTAATAACGCGAGAGTCTCTTCCTGCTCATCAAAGTTTCCCACGTCTATTACAACCTACTTGATTTCACCATTTTGGTTAATCAACATCGGTTCACGATTTTCTGTGATGTCTTTAAAAATCTCAGTATCGTGATGCAACCCTCCCGTAAAATCGAGCCATGCACAACTAGAGTTATTTAAAGGGGGAAGTCGAATAATCTCTTGAAAGTCTTATAAATAAACGGTTTTGATTATTATATTTAGGCTCATGGGCGCAAAATAGATTCCTTAACATTTTTTCCTGTATCGAAATTGCTATTCTAATTTATTTTAACAAAATCAAAAGCACCAACCTCACCGGTTTCACCCAAGTCTAAATTTGCTTCGATCGCATATGTATCACCTTTTGGTAAGTAAAATAATGCTACCTCATCGTACATCACTGCTGGCTCCATTAAATAACTCTCGTAGCGTTTCAGTAAGTCTTTCTTTTCAAATACAGGCTTAATTTCATCAAGATTAATTTGTTCCGATTTCCCGTTTCCAGAAGGTATTTTCCTCAAGCTCAATGACAATCCGTCACTCTTTATCTCTATTGGTACTTTACCAATATTTGTTGGTTTAATATGAACAACCAACAGCCGAAGATCACCGCCAGTGTCAATGACTTCGGTAGACAAAGTAATTTGAGCATTCGGCAACTTATAATCAACAATTAGAAAATTATAGTAAGCCCAAATTCCGCCTGCAATAATTGCCGAGATCGTAACCCACTTTGATATCAATTCCGTTGAATCAATGATTTTTTTTGCAACAACCAAAAAAAATTGCCACATAGCTACAACATATCTACTCAATACTTTCATATATATCTCTAGATAAGATCAAATAAACCCAAGCTTTACACATATTCCCCGGTAAAACCGCAGCTTATGAGGCAACTTAGAATCATTAAGATCAGTCCCCCTATAGCTATCGCCATCTGGCCACAGCTACACTTAAGAAAGTGATTTTTAAGATTCGTCGATCGGATGCAAAAAAATCCCAGCAGATATAAAAAAAGACCGCATTTAGCGATCTTCTTGAATCTGCGGAAACCCGCATGAATACTGGCGGAGGGGGGAAGTCGAATAATCCACTGAAAGCCTTACAAATAAACGATCTACACATTTCGCGATTTAATCATGGATGCAACCATGGATGCAAAATAAAATCCTTAACAAATAAACGGATCTTTTAATTAGCAAACATTATTCCCAGACTAAAAGGTGTACACACATCTAATAAGTCATGATTACTTACCGACTGGAACTACATAATGACATGGAGTATTGGAGTCAAGCATATCGACCATAAATTTATGCTCTATCTTTTCGTGCAACCCTAGTTTAAAAGTAACATTCGAAGAGAAAAAAACGTCAAAATGATTCAATGGATGATAGTGATCTTTTACGTGCAGAGGGTCATGATCGTACCGAATATACCCCTCCTCCATCATCAATAACTCTCTGAATAGTGACCAAATCTCTCCATCCATTAAGCACAAATCATCTACCGGTTCGGCAAAATTGTAAACTGAGGAAGAGTTAAATAAATCAGGAGCCTCTAGCAAAGAAAGAATATCTGAGGATACTTTATGATTTACATTTGAGTGACCGTGCGATTTAAAACTCAAACCATCTTCAGTCTCAGTTACAAAAAATGGGAATGCCAGAGAAAAGACTTTACTGTCTGATATAAAAAATATCCTACTCATCTTAGATACTTGCAATACTATCCGTCCAGCAACCAATTCATCTGGAAGCGAGTTATCCAACATCAAAATCTTTAATGTTTTCATCAAGACTACAATTGCATCTTTGCGGGTACGAATCGGCGCAAATATCCATTCGGCCTGATGTTTATCAATATTAAACGGAAAATTTTTCATTCTAATCCCTGACCATCATCTTTTTATAAGCAAATTCCGCAGTCTCCTTTACATTGTCATAATCAAAATCTTCCCCAACCATCCTTTTGATGGTCTCCAAAAGATCTTGTCTTAAAATAGGAAGAACTTTAAGTTCGTCAAAAATACTTGTTGCAAAGTCATAAAATGACATTGAACTATCAGTATGTTTAATAGTCGTTTTAATCGCATTTTTTTCGGCCTCAGTTGGCATCTTTGCCTCAATAAAACCGCTTTCATTGATGCTTTTCAGCCCTACATCGATATCAGCCAAAATTGAGGCATTGCAAACATCTGACAAGACCAGATAAGTTTGGAGGAAAGATCGAGTGAGTGTCATATACAGGGCATTTCTGTAACCATAGGAATTATGGATTTGCCTAGTTACACAAATTACGAAAGGGAATTCCAGTCCTTTTACGTTATTTCGATTACTAACAAAAAGCTCTCCCTTAATCTTTCTTTTTGATTCGTGCGCCTTATTTACTTTCCAATTGATTTCACGCGGAACAAGTTGCGCAAGTTGATCAGCAAGGTAATATGTCTCCTCATTTTTATCGATGATAATAATTCCAACATCGTCAGGAGTGACAGTTGCGTTTTCAGCTTGAATTTTCTTGATTATTTCCAGGACTTTGCCAGCGGCGTGTGAATAAAAAGAATCAGACATTCTTTCAATTTGAACACTGGGAAATGCTGCATTATCCACATCTTCAAATCTCCGCAATGGTTCGCGTTTTAATTTATATAAATTATTTGCTTCATCTTTTTCAACAAGATATCCGCATTTTTGCCACTCTGCATCTTCTAGCCAACGCAACTTTTTCTTTTCAAATAAGCCCATTCCTAAACCATGAGCAAACATTAAGGTTCTAGGATCGGTTCGATAGCATTTACTAAGTAAATAGTCTGGAGAAATACTAGCTGTAATAGTTTCATCGAAAATACTTTGAAAAATATCACCAGCAATATAAACGGTATTTTTTGTTACTTTGTTACATAAATCTAAAAAAGATTTAGGAAAATCCTGACTTTCATCGATCAACATAAAATCAAACGCAAATTTCTCTTCTTCCATTTTCCCTAACGCAGCCAATGTCAAATCACATGCTTTCGAAAAAGACATAACAGGACTATAGCGATAAAAAGGAAGGTCATAAAAATGACAAATATATCGAAATGCGCCCGAGTCTATATCAGACTGAGAACCCCATGCGTGGGTACACCATAGGCGCTCATTCCACTTAATCTGTTGCTCAACCTTCATAAAGTTAAAGAAATCTGGAATTCTTTGCTTTAAATTATCTGCCAATATTTTGTTATGGCAGGTAAACATGATTTTTGTGTCGTCAGAATCAAGATATATTTCCTTAAGCTTATGCAAGAGCAATTCTGTTTTACCAGTACCAGATAGCCCTTGAATTGTAATTTCGTGCTTAACCTGCGGCTGATAAACGAATCTGGTTTGATCACCATCAAATAGGAGAATTTTTTGCTTAACTTTATCCAAAAGGGATTGCGGAATTTCAGCTCTAACTTTCTCAACATCATTAATACTACCGGTAAGTAATGAAATTAATAATTCGCACTTCCGTTGTTCGACCGGCGACTCGATAATAAATTGATTGAGAAAATCTTCTGCATTGAACGTATCTGCGTTGTATTTCGTCGTTGATGTCAATAGATCTCTCCAAATGCGAGGGCGCCCAACGACATCTCTATAACGGTACTTATCAGAAATTGAACCTAAGTCTTCAGTAAAATCATCAACGTATGATTCAAAATCATCGCCGTCAGCACCAAAATTAATGAAAATTATTTTTAATTTTGGCATCAACAAAACTACTGCTTCCTTATAGGTATAAGCATATTTATTATCTCCCAGAGGCTTACTAAGCAAATAAGCCTGCTGTTTTGTTCGATTGCAAAATTCTTCAATTCCATCAACGAACAAATGATTCTGTTCATTTTTGTCTGCCTGCATGTAAAAAAAGCTGCTCATAATGTTTCAACTTATATGTAAATTAGATTTTTACTGGATGACTTAATAATAATTCTTAAATTGCAAATTAGCACTAATATTCGAAAAATTGAGTTATTGATTTTTTACCAAAACGAGACTTTTCAAACAAAGCGCAATTTATCTAAAATATACGAACTGCCCTTGCAGTATTTTTATGCCCACTATAGCAATCCGACTAACTAGCTATGTTCTTGAATCACGTCAAAGGAAGGAGGTAATTGACCAGCAACCATCTACAGAATTTTCGGGGTCTTCGCGCCCGCGTTACAACCTAACGAAAAAGAACCTTAGAATTTTCTATGGACACATTTGGCTAAAATATTCTGTCAAGGCTACAAAAAAACTCCTCACTCAGCCATTAACATTAATACAATTTCTTATGCAAGCCCCTAGGGGGTAGTTTTTACTTTCCATAAAACTCTACCTAACCTAACGGTTTCCATTCAAAAAGCTTTCTACTTTTTACCTCCCCCCACCCTCAAAACCTGCGCGTATAAAAAAAGAGTTATAAGGCCGGTCTTCGCTAGGGCATCTCTAGAGATGAAACCCACCCTACCTGCGTGTGACCACAGGTTATAGATTCCAATAGAAAATGCATTGCCCTCCCTTTGAAGGCCAAAGCTAGCACTGATGCAGTGCTACAGCCTATTTTGGTCTTGAAAGCCAATGTTAGTGCAGTCTATGCTTTTTTAAGAAAATTAATGTACTTGCGATATAAAGTAGGAATGCGCTTGATTATCGGTGTTACGGTGTAACAACGCTATCAAATCAGCCTGTAACCCGCATGGATATTAGGTCTACGTGTTACACATGGGCGGTGTAACACATACCTTTTACGGTGTAACGGTGTAATAAAACACAGGTTTTAGGTTGGTTGTTGGTGTAAATACTGTACACGCAATCAGTACAAATAGTGATTTTCGGCGCGATTGGTTATCTACCCCAACCACCACAAGCCGCGCCGCCAACTAGAACAGCTTATTTATATCGGTAAGTTACTTAGCTTACTGCTGGATATCTTGTAATAACGCCCTACCGAACCGGCAAACCGTTCTGTGATGCTTGTTTTACCTTGCTTATCCAACTCAAACACACCTGCGCCAGCTAGCAGAGATGCAACTGCTTTATGATCGTAGCCTTTGCATACTTCCTCTTTAAACACTTTTGGCAACAAGTAAAATTCAACGCTTGCACCATCTGCTTCTTCTGGGTGGACTTTATCGCCATACTCTTTATGCCAATCAGTATTCGTCTTGATTGGGTTGCCAGCCTTACTTACCATACGTTTATATCCCGCTTGATTAATCGTTTTAGGTGCGTGGTCATCTAATGCTCTATGCGCCCATGCAAAACGCGAGTCGCCATTTACCTGCAAGAAGTTAGGCAACAACTCCAACATGCGGCCATGCTCAATATCACCAGCACCACCACGACTACTTAGCCAATCATTGAAGCAGGTAGTAGCCGCCTCTGTCGCCTCACCATCAACCCAGCCCGTAACACCGGCAGCCGTTGCTAACTCACCACCGGCCGCAACCAATGAGAAAAAATCTGACACCCGCTTTACTTGACCGTGCGCATTTGCAGGACAAAGCTTTTTCGTTGTTTCGCTGATCGTCTGCGCCAGCACATCACCCAATTGCGCTACGTTATCTACAAGCCATTCAATGAAGGCAAGACCTGCTGTGCCGTGATACTGCTGCACCATGCTTACTAAATGCCGTGATAATGCCGCTCCATCAGCGAAGGTATGTACCGTATCGAATAAGCCCAATGACTTACCAGCATCAGCATTGATATGTGCCATCCTTACATCTTGGCCGCCTTTCGTGGTCTTGCCTGCCTCTGCCATTTTTGCTTCTAAGGATAATTCGCCATCACTGATAAAAATCAGCCGCCATGTCGCTATCTTTTTGGCTGTTGCGTTTTGTGTGGCGCGGCCTTTGCCTTTTTCATTACTCAGCATATACGCGATATTGCCCACCATCTTAGGATCTGCTTGTCCTAACTCATCCAATACCAGCAAAGCATCTGAGTGCTTTTGTGCCGTTGCTTCTAACGAGTTATCGGTAACATGCCAACTTTGGGCGTAGTCAGCGCCGCCAAATACTGACGCGGCCACTTTCATGGCTGTACTTTTTCCGGTCGAACTACTGCCCATTAAATGCAGCCCGAAACTCTGCACCTTTGCATGATTCAGCAGTAGGGATGCAAAGCCAGCCGATACAAAGAATAATAAACGGGAGTTACCACGGCAATACACTGAGACATTGCTTTGCCATTCTGCAAGTGTGCCACGCTGCTTAAAATGCGATACAGCACCGCCAGCAGTTTGAAATAGCACTTGCTCTGTGCCATCGCCAATACTACGGTCTGGCAGCACATACACATCATCATGCCAGCCGGTGCGTTCAACGCATCGCACACGCTCTGGTACTTCTGCGGTTTGTATGTATGTCGTTAGATGATTTTTGACCTTTAAGCCAGGCTCAATAAGTAAACCCATTGAAAGTAAGTCGGCGCGGTATTGTGTGCCGTCCCCCGATAACATCTTAGCTGGCATTGACCAGCGTTTGACATTGCCGTCAGGGTCGTTAAATTCCAAGAGATAACCCCATTCATTACTGGCAGCATCACGAGTCTTAGCGATCACGCGCAAGGATGAACATATTTTGAGAGCTGGCAATGGTTCGCCTTCATGGAAGGCATGATAAAAAACACCTTCATCATTATTGGTGAAAAATGGTTTGCTTGATTGTCCAGCGCCAGCATTTTTACTTTGTTGTTGGCGCGGCTTTTGAGGTGCTTTCTCAGGAGTGGGCTTATCAACCTTCGCTGGTGTTAATTTTTCAGCCTGTACTCGATTCTGGATAGTCTCAGATACATTTAAGGCTGCATTGATCTGAGACTGCACAACTTCACGACCTGCGGATAAAAATAGATCGTTAAAGTCATTCCCGCCCTCTGGCAATCCTTCTGGCTTGCACCATAGGCCACGAATCGATTTAGCTGCTACTTGCGCCGCGATAACACCGGTATTTTTGCCCGTCCTTTTTTCGGTCTCGCTATCGTCATCAGCACACATCAATATGCGCTTTTCTGGGTAACGCTCACGCGTTATCGCCGCCACATGACCTATATTGCTGGCGCTGAATGCAACCATAACGGCATAACCGGTGGCCTCGTATAAAGCGGCTGCGGTTGCATAACCTTCAGCGATCAAGATGCACTCAACAGCGCCAGCATCACCAATCCCATGAAAGCAAGCTGATACACGGCCACCTGTATAAAAACGTTTGTCACCGTTCGCAAATACACGCTGTATATTGCAAAGCTGGCCGTTGACATCATACAAGGGAATAAGCAATACATCACCAGTACGATGTGGTGCAAAACGTAGGCCATGTGATGCAATACCTTTCTTTTGTAGATAGGTTGATTGGCCGGTATTGCTGGCGCTATCCCATGCCTTAGCCGCCATACTCGCTGCTGCTGCTAGTTTTCGTTCTATCTCTGCCTGATCTGCGGCCAATCGTTCCGCACGTTCCTGCGCCAGCAGTGCGGCTTGCTCTGCGCTGACCGGTGCAGCAGGTAAAGACTCTTTGATATTAAAGCCTCGCTGCTTTGCTTCGTATAGCACAGTGCCTATCCCAATCTTGCCGCCGGTCTTAAAACTTTTCCAGCTAGATTTTGCCGCGTCTTGATTGTAGTTCTCTGCGCTTCGACTCCAAGAGTCAAATGCATCAAAGCCAGCCTCACCAAATTCCTGTTTTATGCCCATACCTATTTTTAGCCACAAGTCGCGCTCATTAGGTGGTATGAAACTTAAAGCGGCTTGTATCGTGTCAAGGCTTGGACGTTCTATTGTTTTCTTTTGCATAGCTTATCCTTTGCTTTTTTCTCTACGCTTAAATAGAGAAAAAGCGTTCAAATACAAAATGTACAGACGTATGCAACCACAGCGCATTTGCGAACAAATGCGACTCTTTAGTTTTTTTGGGGTCATATCTGCCTCTTAGTGCATCGCGGCAGCGTTGCCGTAATGATGTAATGGCGGTCGGATTATGCGTAACTCCTGCTGGATACGGCCTAAATAGCCAGCCACGAAAGCATCGGTACAAGCTTGGCGATAATCTTCAAACTCTACGCCTAAAGCGGCCGCACTCAGGCGACTTTGTTTTAAGAAATAGGCCAAAGACGCGGGAAGGTGCGCATGAAGTGAAACAGAATGATCTTCACCAAAGAAAGCTATAGCGGCTTGAGCGCCGCAAGTAACGGCCATCTGATAACGTGCATCGACTTGAGTTTCTACCGGCGGCAGATGATTTCCATCAATATTTGTGAGAGTGGCCGCTTGAAAAGAACGCTTATGCATGGCGATCACCTTGCAAGTTATAACCAATAATTTCTAGCATCTTTTGGTGAATTTCTGTGACTTCCATCACCTTTTGTGATGCGTAGCCAGCAAAGCAGCATATTGAGTTGACAACGCCCATATTATGCAAATTCAAATTATCAAAATGGTCGATCTTGTCTAATATGGCCTCAACAAAAACATTGAGGTCAATTTGCTTTTCTTCACTCTCAAAACCGAATTTTCGTAGATCGTCCAGCACTTCAGCTTTAATAGTTCGAGACTTTTTGAGATTAATTGCTGCAACGCCAGTTTTATCAGGGTTTTGTGCAGCCAACTCTTTAACCATCGCCAGCAATTGAAAATGATGACCTGCTTCCATTGCACGGTAAGCTTGTATCAGCTCAATTTCTGTTTCGGATAATGGGGGGAAAGACGTGTTAATTCCAGTCATGGCAGACTCCTTCGGTGTATGGTTAAACCGTTCCCACTTTTTCCAAGAAGGGGGGCGGCAAATAGCAGGTTGGAAACTGGTACACCAAAGGAAACCAGCAGGCCGAAGCCTCCCACTATCGCCGCCCATAGAAGACGCGCGACAGCATACACACGTAAAAAAGCCGCATTGCGCGGCCAGTGCGCTTTGATGTATTTCAGGTTTCCACGCCTGTTCCCTTTTTTTTCAGGGACGTGCACAGCATAATACTTGTGCGATTGGATGGCAAGCAGCAAGTTCATATTGGTGCGCCAATCGAATGAATACCTTTTACGTTTTGCTCTGTAACCCAATCAGAAACATTCAAGCAATAACCACCATTCTGCGGAGTAAAAACTATGCCGTTCGGCGTTAAAACGGCAATCTTTTCAGTCACAAGACCATGTAGAGTGATTGGATATTGCTGATATGTATCAGACTCTAAAGCCCATCCGATGATCGGGTGATATACGAGCCGAGGAATAACACCATCACTTACTTCCAACTCCAAAAAATAATAACCTGCATCAGCTTTTATTTCGTTGAAAAATTCCATTTCGATACCGCTACGAATTAACTTACGTGTCATGTTTCACCTCAAATAATTTTTTTCAGGCCTTGCACAAGCCCAGAGAGACGCTGCTTTATTCTCAATAATCTGCCCAACTCTGCGGCACTCTAAAGCCACCGATGACAGCAAAAGGGGTTGGATTAGGTTCATCATGACAAATAGACAGATGCACTTCGTTAAGCCGTAATTTCCCTTCGTGCAAAAATAAAATGAGCCACGAACGGCCAAGATAAGAGAACCTAATTTGATATTGTTGGCGATGCATATCCTCAGGAGTGAGAGTCATTAAATGAGACTTGCAGGCCGCGAAAAGTTCGTGCATTAAAGGGTAAGCATCTGGCGTTAGTTGAATCACACCAAGAAGGCGCTTATTAATTTTGTAGCGCTCGTACTCAGCCATAAATTTACAGTTACGCACTTCTTCTGATTTTATTTTTTCGGTCAACTCATGGTCATTGGTTGACGTAGACGCGGTTGTAGCATAGCAATTCTGCAATACTTTTGATTGATCTTGGCTCATTTGTCGCCACTCTGAGTCAATTTTTGAATGTATTCATCAATGTCAGATTCAAGCCACGCTACAGAGCGCAAACCAAGACGAATAGAAGCCGGAAAATTTCCAGCTCTAATTCGTCTGTAAAGCTCAGTTTTTGAAAATGGGACTTTGTTTAAGACACTTGGTAGTCTTAAAAGACGTTTGGAGTCTTGATGTGATTGCACTGTCATATTCACCTTTATTGGCTTTTGTTGTGCCTTCTCGGGTTTGAGCGGCACTCAACAAGGTGAATGATCTAATTTCGCGTAAAAATCAGCGAGCCGGTTAACCGAAATATATCTTTCAGTTAACTCGACTTTTTAATTATTGCCATATCTTCAGTAAAAGATTTATCAACTTCCTCCATCGAATCGATACATCTTTTTGTGAGTTCCGGTGAAAGTGTAAGATTTATTGTGGAACCCAACTCCACAACGAATTTAGCAAACCAACCTGTTTTCGATCGAGGCGGATATTTACCATTCTGTTGCTTCCATTGACTAGCTAATTCAGTAACAATACAGTCGTTTAAATGATTCTCTGGGCGGTAACTTACATCAACATGAATTCTATTTGCGGCTGCCATCAAGACTCTTTGAGAATCATCCAAATGCAGCCAAGTGCGAGTAAGTAGCGAACCAATATGTGCTCCATATTCGTCCTTTAACCATAGATCAAAGGGCGGATTGGTCAAATATCTAGCATTCAGAAAAGACAAATCAGAATGCGTGAGTGGTTCGCCCTCCAATTTGGCTAATTGCCCTTTCAGTTTTTTTATCGAATCCACCAATTCATTTAATTGCGCTCTCTGCTCCTTTGGGGTTGGCCTATTCTTGGCATTTTCATTTCTCAATTTCCAGAAATTTAAAGCAGTATTCGCCGTATCTAGAAGTGCATTCTTTTCATCGTTACTAAAATTTCTAGGCCAGATGTGCTCTTTTGATTCAAGCAAAAACTTCCTGTTTTCCGGTGTTAGAACTTCAGCTATCCAGATACTACCCATCGTAGTGTCCCACTCAGGAATGTCATCATCTGTGATTGCAGTTTTCTTATATTTATCCATTACCCTTAACCAATAATGAAGGATCGAATCCACTTCCAAGTTTCACATCAAGTATTGGACTCAATTGCAAGTTAGTGATCTTTGTTTGTTTAGTTAATCATATGAGTACGTCAATTCTTTGATCTCCCAGCACTTATTGAACTGCGTTCATATTCTGAAAAGCTATTCCCTGCTTTTGGGTTTTAACCAGCTTTAATGTCTGCTGCTGTGAGATGTTTTGTTTTAGTCATATTGCTAAGTTGTCGCCTATTTGTAGGGGGACGATATTCAGAATATTAGATTTCATTATACGCATCGCGTTTAGGTATCGCGGGGAGATTAGCGCCAGAGAACCGCCTCGCGCTGCGTTTTTAAACGT
Organism: Undibacterium sp. SXout11W; assembly: GCA_049339905.1. Classification (GTDB taxonomy): domain Bacteria; phylum Pseudomonadota; class Gammaproteobacteria; order Burkholderiales; family Burkholderiaceae_D; genus Undibacterium. The sequence continues at coordinate 98,300 of JBMPPG010000007.1, read as the reverse complement.
TCCATTAAGCACAAACGCATGGCTGGTGCAGCCTATCGCCGCTTTTGCCTTGCAAACCCTTATAAAACGAAGGTGATATTTTTAGTGTTACACCGTTGTTACACCGTTGTTACACCTATTTATATATATATGGTGTAACAGAAAAAACCAAGCCCAGCCTAACTCTCCAGCCTGCTTACTGACTTGTAACACCGTAACACCGCATTTTTGAAAGCATGGAATTTTTTTTGCTGTTTATCGCAATTGCTTATAAGTGGGTTGATTTATACCCCCCTAGGAGTTCAGCTAACTAGCTAAATTCTGAGGTCATGGCTCCCGCGTTTATATGACACGAAAAAGAACCTAGAAAAAGTTGAGGGGATTAATGCAAACGAGCCGCATGGTTAGCGGCTTGCTTAATCTGCTGGAGCTGTTTTACGCCTGTTTAAAGTTTGCATGAATGACGTTACGACCCGCTTTTATGGCATCGAGGTAGTCCGCCCAATGCTGCATCATCTTTTTACGTTCCTCTAAGAATTGCGCTCGATCATAGGCGCTCGCTATCTTGTCTTTCTGGGCATGGGCAAGCTGCCTATCTACGGTCTCATGGCGGTATCCTAGCTTCTCCTTTAGCGTGGTCATAGCTAAGGCGCGGAAGCCGTGAGTAGTCATCTTTCCTTCATAACCCATTCGATTTAAGGCCATACGGATAGCGTCGCCTGACATTGGCTTTTCATGGTCTCGCTGATTTGGGAAAAGGTATTTGCTACCACCGGTATATTTATGCAATTCGCGTAATAGATCCAACCCTTGACGGGATAAACACACATGATGGTCGGTTTGATCTGGATTTACTGTAAGCTTGCCTCGCTTCATACGCTGCCATGGGATGACCCATTCACCGGTTTCTAAATTAATTTCGCTCCATGGAGTAGTGCGTAGCTCACTGCTGCGAACAAAGATCAACAGCATCAAACGCAATGCTATGCGTGTCGGGGCATACAATCTGGTATCGTTTTTATTGATAGATTCCAGAAAAGTAGGCAATTCATCAGGCGATATTGCGGCAAAGTGGCCAGCTTTAACAGGCTTTAAAACGTCCTTGAGGTCAGCGGCTGGGTTACGGTTTTCGATACCGTGCTGATTAGCATAACTGAACACCCGTGCACAAGTGGCTTTCAGCCGGTGTGCGACTTCACCCGCGCCGCGTTCTTCGATCTTGCGCAATGCAGCTATCATTTGCTTATGAGTAACTTCGCTTATCGGTAATTTGCCAATTTCCGGAAAAATATCTTTCTCTAGCCGGTTGATTGTGTCCTTGGCAGTGGCCGCACTCCATGCACTCAAGCGTGTGTTGTGCCATTCACGGGCGATTTTCTCAAAAGTATGTGAAGCTGATTCGGCTGCGAGCTGCTTCTTTTCGTCTCGTTCTGCCGCAGGGTCTATGCCCTCTTTCAGCAATTTAGATGCTGCCAAGCACTTGTTACGGGCTTCCGCCAAACTTATTAACGGGTAGTCACCAAAGCTTAAACGATTATTCTTCTTAATAATTGGGCGCCGGTAGGCCATGCGCCAGCTTTTCTTACCACTTGGTGCGATCTCAAGATACAGACCGTTACCGTCAGCCAGTGTCCATGTTTTATCTCTGGGCTTGCTGTTCTTAACCTGTATATCTGTCAGTGGGGTAGCGAGTTTAGGCATTTTGCATCCATGGCTTTTTGGTAGGTTTATCCATGGATGCAAGCATGGATGCAAAAAAGTGGGATGTCAATGTTTCTTATGGCACGACCTGAAACGAAAAACCCGCGTACTCACTGGGAGTTACGCGGGTTTTTGGTGTTTCTTGGTACTGCTTGAAACTTAATATTGGCGGAGAGGGGGGGATTCGAACCCCCGATACCTGTTACAGTACGCCTGATTTCGAGTCAGGTACATTCAACCACTCTGCCACCTCTCCGGCTTTGGTTGTTCGTTAAAAACGAAGCCTTCGATTATAGCAAAGAAACTTTGGGTTTCCTAGCTTCGTTAGCAATCGAATTATGCAATGGCCAACAAATGACCAATCAGATCAGGCTGTATTTAAAAAACTGCCCGTCTACACTTATTCCAGCAGGATCAATTTGCATGTTCCGCCATTGCCGCACATCAACATTGACATCAAGTTGTAACATATTTTACCTATAGTCACAATTTACCAATTAACACCGCACTTCACCATGAGTGAAGTGCGGCTCTTTGTATTTTAGGAAGTAGTTTCAATGGATAGTGTATTGGCAGAAGATTATATGGCAGATCTTTCTCAGCACAACATGGCCACCGCGTGCGAAGCATACTCTGCAGCCGCCAATACGGAAGACAATAGCTTATCGGCACAGCTTCAACGCATCATCGAGCAGCGCTCGCTGACTGCACGCTTTCAGCCGATTATCGAAATGCACAATGGTGACATTTTGGGTTATGAAGGTTTGATCCGCGGCCCTTCTGACAGCCCCCTACATTCGCCGCTGAACTTATTTAAAGCTGCATCAGAAAACAATCTGACCGTAACCGTAGAGCATCTTTGCCGGCACGTGATTCTGGAACAATTTGCTGCGCAAAAATTGCCTGGCAAGCTCTTTCTGAACGTCAGCCCGGAATGCCTGCTGCAACGTGATACCAGAAATGGCGAGACGCTGGACTATATTCGCGATCTGGGCATCAATCCTGAACGTGTAATCATCGAACTGACTGAATACCAACCAACCCACGATTACGGGCTGTTGTGCGAAGCGGTTTTTCATTATCGCGAGATGGGGTTTGAAATCGCCATTGACGATTTGGGCGAGGGGTTTTCTAGTCTGCGTTTGTGGTCTGAATTAAAACCAGATTATGTCAAGATTGATATGCACTTTATCCAGGGTATCGATCATGATCCTGTCAAAGCGCAATTTGTACGCTCGATTCAGTCGATTGCAGAAAAATCTGGCACTCGCGTGATTGCCGAGGGCATAGAGACCCAATCCGAGCTGCTGACGGTACGTGAAATGGGGGTTGCTTGTGGACAGGGTTATCACATTGCCCGCCCTCACCCAACGCCAACCCGTGCGATTTCTGCGGAAGTAGCAAAAGTGCTGACAGCGAATAGCCCACCCAGCCCGCGCAGAAACTCGGCAGGATTTGAGCAAACAATTGCCGTAGAAAAGATTTTAAAGACATCACCGACGATTCCGTCAAAGATGTCAAATAATCAGGTGGATGAGATTTTTTTACAAAATCCTAAACTGCAATTTATACCAGTGGTTGATCATGGTGTTCCTATCGGCATCATTAATCGATATCACATGATTGAGCGTTTTGCCCGCCCGTACCAACGTGAACTGTATGGCAAAAAATCTTGCAAAGAATTTATAGATGCCAATGCGGTAGTGGTCGATAAAAATACTAGTATGCAGGATGTCAGTCACATCATTGTTGAGACTAATCCTGATCATCTGATTAACGGGATTATCATTACCGATCAAGGACAGTACGTGGGTATTTGCACCGGCCCCGATTTGATGCGCGAAATTACGCAGATGCAAATCACGGCGGCGCGTTATGCCAATCCACTGACGCAGCTGCCAGGTAATGTGCCTATCAATGAACACATCGATAAGCTGCTGGAAAAGAAGCAGGCCTTTACAGCATGCTACTGTGACCTCGATCATTTCAAACCATTTAATGATGTGTATGGTTACCGTCGCGGTGACGATATTATTCAGCTGACCAGTGAAATTTTAAAATCGCACTGCGATCCGCAAACGGACTTTATCGGGCACATAGGTGGCGATGATTTTATTATTTTGTTCCGCAGTGAAGACTGGGAAAACCGTTGCAAAGCGATTTTGCAAAGTTTTTCTGAAGAGATTCAACACTTTTACAGCAACGAAGATCGCGAACGCGGTGGCTATTTGAGTGAAGATCGTCAAGGCCAAAAAGTATTTTATCCTTTGGTCTGTCTGTCTTTGGGGGTGGTGAAATCGAGTTTAAATAAGTTTTATTCGCACCATCAGATTTCGATAGCTGCATCGGATGCAAAGAAACAAGCAAAAAAAATCCCTGGCAATAGTTTGTTTATTGATCGTCGTTCAGAGAATGATTCATCCAAGATCAAATAATTAATCAAAAATAAATTTCACGAATAAATTTCACGAATAAAAAAGCCCGCATCAAATGAATGATGCGGGCTTTTTTTACATAAATTGCTTACTGAGATTTGATAGGGCTTCTACTAAACCCCTATCACATATTGCCGACATCTCCGGATTAAGCGGCTGGCTGCAATTTCTCAATGCCACCCATGTATGGTCGCAGCGCTTCTGGGATGATCACAGAACCATCAGCTTGCTGGTAGTTTTCTAATACAGCAACCAGTGTGCGACCAACAGCCAGACCAGAACCGTTCAAGGTGTGCACCATTTCTGGCTTGCCTTGAGCGTTACGGAAACGCGCTTGCATACGACGTGCCTGGAAGGCTTCCATGTTCGAGACGGATGAAATTTCGCGATAGGTATTTTGCGCTGGCAGCCAGACTTCCAGATCGAAGGTTTTTGCTGCGCCAAAGCCCATGTCACCTGTACACAAGCTAACGACACGGTATGGTAGTTCGAGTTTTTTCAACACGGATTCGGCGTGCCCGACCATTTCATCCAGAGCTGCCATGGAATGATCTGGATGCACGATCTGTACCATCTCTACTTTATCGAATTGGTGTTGACGGATCATGCCGCGCGTATCACGGCCATAGCTACCTGCTTCAGAACGGAAGCATGGTGTATGCGCTGTCATTTTGATTGGTAACGCATCGGCGGCGACGATTTCGTCACGTACGGTATTGGTCAGTGTCACTTCGGAAGTAGGGATCAGGTACAGAGTCTCTCCGTCGCCTTCCTGTCCGCCTTTTTTGACCGCAAATAAATCTTCTTCAAACTTTGGCAATTGGCCTGTACCACGCATAGAGTCAGCATTGACCATGTACGGTGTATAGACTTCTGTGTAGCCGTTTTCTAAAGTCTGGGTATCGAGCATGAATTGCGCTAAGGCGCGATGCAGACGTGCCATGCCGCCTTTCATGACAGAAAAACGCGAGCCAGTCAGCTTCACCGCAGTATCAAAATCCAGACCCAATGCAGAACCGATATCCACGTGATCTTTAACTTCAAAATCAAAAGTGCGTGGTGCGCCAACTTTGCGCACTTCTACGTTGCCTGACTCATCGTTACCAACGACCACGGATTCATGCGGTAAGTTAGGGATCGCTTGCAAGAACGCGGTCATACTGTGCTGCACTTCTGCCAAACGTACTTCGGAAGCTTTTAGTTCATCACCAATGCCGCCCACTTCAGCCATGACTGCTGATGCATCTTCACCTTTGCCTTTGAGTATACCGATTTGCTTGGACAGGGTATTACGCTTGCCTTGCAATTCTTCAGTGCGTGACTGTATTTGCTTGCGCTCACCTTCAAGCGTGTTAAAGGTTGCCACATCCAATTGAAATTTGCGTGTCGCCAGACGGGCGGCAACGCTATCAATGTCTTTGCGTAGGAGTTGAATGTCTATCATAGTAATTTAATGCCAAGTTTTTGAAATGGAGCGAATCGCCTATTAACCGTCTATTGTAACAAGCCCGACGGATTTCCCCTAAATTTATAGACGAATTTTATTGTTGAGTATTTTGTTTTTTACAAGCCTTCAGGATTTTGATGCATCTTCATCCAAACGGCGCAAGTAGGCGAGTTTTTCACCAATTTTGATTTCCATTCCTCGCGGTACCGGTTTATACCAGGATCGCCCCTCCAAGCCCTCGGGCAAATAGGTTTCACCTGCGGCGTAGGCATCTGGCTCATCGTGCGCATAACGGTATAGCTTGCCGTAGCCTAATTCTTTCATCAATTTGGTCGGTGCATTGCGCAAATGCTCAGGTACGACGCGGGATTTGTCTTTGGCAATCAGTGCCTTCACTTCGTTATAGGCTTTATAAACCGCGTTCGACTTGGCGGCACAAGCCAGATACACCACGGCTTCTGCCAGCGCCAGTTCGCCTTCTGGCGAACCTAAACGCTCATAGGTTTCTGCCGCATCCAGCGTAATGCGCAGTGCGCGTGGGTCGGCAAGGCCGATATCTTCAGCAGCCATACGAATGATGCGACGCGCCAGGTAGCGCGGATCAGCACCGCCATCAAGCATTCTAACTAACCAGTACAAAGCACCATCAGGGCTGGAACCGCGTACCGATTTATGCAAAGCTGAAATCTGATCGTAAAACGCGTCACCACCTTTATCAAAGCGGCGCAAGGCATCGCCCAGGCATTCACTCAGCAATACCGCGTCAATTAAGCCGACTTGTTTGGCGTTTGCAGCGTGCGCCACGATATCAAGATTATTGAGCAGTTTGCGACCATCTCCATCGGCACTCGATACAAGGCTAGCTTTAGCGTCTGGGGTTATTTGCAAACCACCTAATTCTCGCTCGCAAGCCCTGTCGACCATCGCTGCCAGATCGTCATCGGTCAGCGATTTCAACACATACACGGCAGCACGTGACAACAAAGCGCTATTGACTTCAAACGATGGGTTTTCTGTGGTCGCGCCGATAAACGTGAACAAGCCGCTTTCTACATGCGGTAAAAATGCATCTTGCTGACTTTTGTTGAAACGATGTACTTCATCGACAAACAAAATGGTACGACGACGCGAATTGGCTTGCACAATCTGTGCGCGCTCTACCGCCTCACGAATATCTTTAATGCCAGACAAAACCGCAGACAACGCTATAAATTCGCAATGAAAAGCATCCGCCATCAAACGCGCCAGCGTGGTTTTACCGACGCCTGGTGGCCCCCACAAAATCATGGAGTGCGGCTCACCGGAGGCAAAGGCCACCCGCAAAGGCTTGCCTTCACTCAGCAAATGTTGTTGACCAATGACTTCTTGCAAGCTTGCAGGGCGCATGCGCTCAGCAAGAGGTGTAAGTGGACGACTTGTGGTATTCATTTATTGGCGGAACACGTCAGCCCCGGCAGGGACGACGAATTTAAACTGATCAGCTTTCAAGGCTGGATTTTTTTCTACATTTTTGAGGGTAATCAAGGACGCCTGACCAAAGCTGTCACGCAATTCCAGCGCATAGGGAACACCGTCTTTCATGCCTATGCCGATATGCTCAAACTGGCTATCTTTGGCTTTAGGGGTAGCCTCCAACCATTCCAGACCTTGCTTGTCAGCGACATCTTTAAGGATGAAGTTCTTTTCAAGATCGGCAGTACCCGCACCACCAAACAAGATCGCGGCGGGGCTAGAACCCAACGCATTACCCAGTTCTTTGACTGTGACTTGATTTAAGTCTTTGTCGTAGATGAAAAGCTTGTCACCATCAGCTTGCAGCACCTGTTCATACGGTTTTTGGTAAGTCCAGATGAATTTACCAGGACGGGCAAATACGAATATGCCGTTCGAGGTTTTGATTACCTTAGGCTTGCCATCCACTACCTTGACTTGCTGTTGAATAAAATCACCTTTGGCACTCTTTGAGTTACTGACGAAAGACTTAAATTGCTCTACCGCTGAGGCATAAGCGCTACCTGAGCCGATGATTAAACTACTTGCGACCACGACACTCGTTACTAAACGGTGCCATGTTTTATTTTGCTGATTTTGCTGAATTTGCTTATTCACTGTATTTCCTGTCATTCAGACGCTTTATCTGAGGATTTGTGTAGATTTTCGTTGGATTTTGCGGCTTATTCCGCATTGCCTACCGGCACCAGAATTTCCCGGTTGCCATTCGACTGCATGGTAGATACGACCCCGCTTTGCTCCATTTGTTCCAACAAACGTGCAGCGCGGTTGTATCCGATGCGTAAATGACGCTGTACCAAAGAAATCGAGGCACGACGATTTTTCAACACAATCGCTACTGCTTGATCGTACAAGGCATCGGCCTCACCACCACCGGCGCCCTCAGCCGCGGCACCTGCTTCACCGCCCTCTTCCAGGGTTCCGCCTTCGAGTATGCCTTCGATATAATTCGGCTCGCCTTGTGCTTTTAGATACTCAACAACACGATGCACCTCTTCATCAGAGACAAAAGCACCATGCACACGAATCGGCAAGCCAGTACCTGGAGGCATGTAAAGCATGTCCCCCATACCAAGCAAGGCTTCGGCGCCCATCTGATCGAGAATCGTGCGTGAATCGATTTTACTGCTGACCTGAAATGCAATACGGGTAGGAATATTGGCTTTAATTAAACCAGTAATCACATCGACCGACGGACGTTGCGTAGCCAAAATCAAGTGAATACCTGCAGCACGGGCTTTTTGGGCGATACGGGCAATGAGTTCTTCGACTTTTTTACCAACGACCATCATCAGATCAGCCAATTCGTCGATGATGATCACAATGGTCGGCAACTTATCCAGAGGTTCTGGTGCATCCGGAGTCAGGCTAAATGGATTGGGGATCAATTGTTCTTTTTTGACTGCCTCTGCGATTTTGACGTTGTAACCTGCCAGATTGCGCACGCCAAGTTTGGACATCAACTTATAACGACGTTCCATCTCAGACACCGCCCAATTCAGGGCATGACCAGCCTGACGCATATCGGTGACGACTGGCGCCAACAAATGAGGAATACCTTCATAGACTGACATCTCCAACATTTTAGGATCAATCAGAATCATCCGGACATCATTTGGATCTGACTTGTACAGCAGCGACAAAATCGTCGCATTAATACCGACTGACTTACCAGAACCAGTCGTACCTGCGACCAACAAATGCGGCATTTTGGCAAGATCAGCAGTGACGGGGTTACCTGCAATGTCTTTACCCAAAGCGATGGTCAGGCTGGAAATGCCGTCGTTATATAGTTTGGAGCCAAGAATTTCAGTCAGACGGACGATTTGTCGCTTAGGATTTGGCAATTCCAGACCCATGTAATTCTTACCAGGTATAGTTTCAACGACGCGAATCGATGTCAGCGACAAAGAACGCGCCAAATCTCGCGCAAGATTCACGATCTGACTACCCTTCACGCCCGTGGCTGGTTCAATCTCATAGCGGGTAACGACCGGGCCTGGATAAGCTGCCACAACTTTGGCATCAACACCAAAGTCCGAGAGTTTTTTCTCGATCAGACGGCTGGTAAATTCCAGCGTCTGGACGCTGACCGTTTCTTGCACAGGCGGCGCATCATCGAGCAGATTTAATGGCGGCAGATTGGTGTCAGGCAACTCATTAAACAAAGAAACTTGCTTCTCTTTCTCAACCCGTTCAGAACGCGCAACAGCAACCACTTGCGGTTCAATGCGAATAGGTGGCGCTTCAACGATTTTGGCACGCTCCTGCACCACGACCTCTTCGCGCTTAACAGCAGCTGTCTGACCGAGACGGCGATCTTCGGCTGCGGCATATTTATTGTTGACAAATACAAAGACACTTTCGATCGCAGCGCCAATTTTCTCAGCAATTGTCAGCCACGACACCTGGAAAAACAGACTGATACCTAATGCCATGAGCAACAACAACGCTAACGTTGCGCCAGTAAATCCCAAGGCATTAAATGCAGCACGCCCAATCAGATCACCAAGCACCCCCCCTGGGGCCAAAGGTAAAGGAATATGCATCGAATACATCCGCAAATATTCAATTCCCATACTGCCGGACAGTAGCATCGCGAAACCCAGTTTTTGAATCAGGATTTCAGGCTGAGAAATATCAGGCTCTGGCTCTGGTGACACCTGAAAACGGCTGGCCAACTTACGATAAGCTTTCCAGACCTGTCGCAGCCCAGCAACGCACCACCACCAGGTTGAAAAACCAAATACATAGAGCAAGACGTCCGCCAACCAGGCTCCAAATTTGCCGCCGGCGTTATGAATTTTCGGCACCACGCTCGACTGCGACCAGCCCGGATCGGCTTTGGAATAGGTCACCAGAATCAAAATAAGGCAGATACTTAAGGCAGCAAATAATATCCATCGCGCCTCCATGAGCAACACGACCATTTTGTTTGGCAATGGCGGCGCTGGCGGGGCTTTATTCGTACGGGTATAGGCTTCGTTACTTGTAGTCATAAATCAGGAAAAATGGGTACCCAAACAACCAAAGTCTGACAAGATAGCATGTTAGGCCACAGTAACCAAACTTCAGCCAAACTTCAGCGGTATTTCAGCAATAATCCAGCAATAATCCAGCAAGACTTCGACCAAACGCCACCCGGCCAGCCAAGCTTTTGGGGATAGACTATAATTTATGCTTCTGTTCGACTTTCGGAACAAATTACGCACAAAATACGTAAAAAGATGGTCAAAAAGTATAAAATAACATGCATTTTAGCTAATTTATTTGCTGATGCTTGTTTTTCTCTACTGTGACTCCATCTGCAATTCATTCCTCAGCGCACATTGATTTTTTTATGTCGGTATGCGTATCGTTTAACTTTTTAAGCAGGTCAACCTATGTCTACATCCAAACATGCTCGCGTACTCATTCTTGGTTCTGGCCCCGCAGGCTATTCAGCAGCGATCTATGCTGCCCGCGCCAATCTTAATCCGGTGCTGATTACCGGCGTTGAGCAAGGTGGTCAATTGATGACCACAACTGATGTAGAAAACTGGCCAGCTGACCCACTGGGTGTTCAGGGTCCAGAATTGATGCAGCGCTTCCTGCAACATGCAGAACGCTTTAACACTGAAATTATTTTCGATTATATCCACACCACAAAGTTGACTGAAAAACCAATCCGCCTGATTGGTGATCAGGGCGAATACACTTGCGATTCCTTAATCATCGCAACTGGTGCTTCGGCGCAATACCTCGGCCTGCCTACCGAACAGGCGTTTATGGGCAAAGGCGTTTCCGCTTGCGCAACCTGCGACGGTTTTTTCTATCGCGGCAAAGAAGTCGCCGTTGTTGGCGGTGGCAATACTGCTGTTGAAGAAGCTTTGTACTTATCGAATATCGCAAGCAAAGTGACGGTGATTCATCGCCGCGACAAATTCCGCGCTGAAGCGATTCTGATTGATCGCTTAATGGCAAAAGTTGCAGAAGGTAAAATCGAAGTCAAATGGAACCATACGCTCGATGAAGTGACTGGTGATGACTCTGGCGTGACCGGTATTAATGTCAAATCGGCTGAAGGTGTTGTGACTGCGATTCCTTTGCATGGTGTGTTTATCGCTATCGGCCACAAACCTAACACCAGCATTTTTGAAGGTCAACTGACCATGCAAAACGGCTACATCAAAACACGCACTGGTACAGAAGGCATGTCCACAGCGACCAATATCCCCGGCGTGTTTGCGGCCGGCGACGTGCAAGATCACATCTATCGTCAGGCGATCACTAGCGCGGGCACTGGTTGTATGGCAGCGTTGGATGCGCAACGCTTCCTTGAAGAGTAATTCAGGTTCAGGCAATGTCTTCCTTGAAAAATTTTGCTGACCTGAAATCTTTGGGTCAGCAATTAAAGCAGCAACAAGAAACCCAGCAGAAGGCTGAAGCCGAACGCTTGGAGCGCGAGAAAAAAGCAGCAGCAGAAGCGAATATTTTCCGTTCCAGCATCGGCGCAGTTGCACCGATCAAAACTGCCAGCAAGCACCTTACTCCTCCGGCGCGACCTGAACCGATTCCATTTCAACATCTCGCTGATGAAAAATCAGCACTGCAAGAATCACTATCGGATGAATTTGATGCTGATTCTTTGCTTGAAACTGATGGCGATCTGAGCTACACCCGTACTGGTGTCGGCGCAGATGTGGTTCGCAAGCTCAGAAAAGGGCATTGGGTGATTCAGGCACAGCTTGACTTGCATGGAATGCGTCGCGATCAGGCGCGCGACAGCCTAGGTGAGTTTTTGAGAAAATGTGACCGCAATGGCTTACGGTGCGTGCGCATTATTCATGGCAAAGGCTTGGGTTCGATCAATAAAGAACCCGTCTTAAAGCACAAGGTCAGAAACTGGCTGATACAGAAAGATGAAGTACTGGCATTTAGTCAGGCCACGGCGGCTGACGGCGGCTCGGGCGCTTTAATCGTGCTGCTAAAATCGTAAAGGCCGGGCAAAATGACTTGCGTCGTCATTTTGCCCTTCTTTTGTATTTTGGCGTCAAACTGACATCAACGTCATTAGTCTTTGAACTTACCATCTTTCGTAATAACGGTCATATCAACATACTTAGAACCGTTATGATTAGATGGTGAGAAGTTCACGTCGAATCCACCACCATCAAAATTTTTAATATTGATGGTTTCTAAAGCTGCGATGAATTTTTCCCTGGTTAAATCTTGCCCGGCACGGCGCAAGCCCTCAACAAATATTCTGGCATCGATATACCCTTCAAGGCTTGAAAAATTCAGGTCTTTGATGCCTGCCTTATTCATTACTTTGGCATACTCCCCCACCACTGGCGCATTAGCGCTAGACCAAGGAAATGGCACTACCTGCGAAATCACCACACCAGGCCCCTCTTTAGCGAGCGCATCGGACAAAGCCTGACTCCCCACAAATGAGAGATTATAAAATTGACCGGTATAGTTTCGCTTATGCATTTCTTTAATAAAAGCTGCACACGATGTATATGCACTGACTTGTATGATGACATCAGGACGTTTTGCCATCATCTTTTCTACTGCTTTAGATACATCCGAACTATTCCGCTCAACAGTCGCGGTTTCGATAATCGGTAAATTTAATTTCTTTAGTGCGCGCTCTACGCCAGAAAGACCGGCTTTACCATAAGCATCATTTTGATAAAACACAGCGATATTCTTTAAACCAGTATTCACCAGACGATCGACCAGATGTTCGGTTTCATCGTTGTAGCTGGCGCGCACATTGAAAATCAGTTTATTAAAAGGATCTCTTAATGATTGGGCGCCGCTAAACGGTGCAAAAAATGGCACTTTAGCTTTCGTAAAGATCGGCAGCGCAGCATTACTGGTAGGTGTACCTACATAACCAAACAAGGCAAAAACGTTATCGTTTTCAATCAGGTTTTTCGTATTGGTAGCAGCAATATCCGCTTCATATTGGTCGTCACGCTGCAGAATTTCAATTTTGCGTCCAAACACCCCACCAGCAGCATTCACGTGGTCAAAATACGCCTTTGCCCCGGCATTGAGTTGTATCCCTAATTGCGCAGCCGGACCAGAAAAAGCCGCCGACTGCCCAATGATAATTTTACGCTCAGAAACGCCCGTCTCGGCATGCGCCGACACTGCAACAACAGTAGAAAGAATGGTAATTATTTTTTTTAACAATGTCATATGAGTCTTAAAAAGCAGGATTCATTGAGATGATTACACCGCTTCCGGCCCTGTTTCACCGGTGCGTATGCGTATCACTTGCTCGACGTTTTGTACAAAAATCTTACCGTCACCAATTTTTCCAGTGTGCGCTGCCTTGATAATGGCGTCAACCACGTGGTCACAGATTTTGTCGTCAACAACAACTTCAACTTTAATCTTAGGTAAAAAATCGACCACGTATTCCGCCCCACGATACAACTCGGTATGCCCCTTTTGACGACCAAAACCTTTTACCTCAGTCACAGTTAAGCCTGTCACACCGACATCTGCCAAAGCCTCGCGAACCTCATCCAATTTAAATGGTTTAATAACTGCAGTAATTTGTTTCATTATTTTTTCCTTTCATAATTTTTAATTTTTTAATTTTTTAATCTCTGAATTTTGATGTTACCGGATAGCGCCAATCGCGTCCAAACGCCCGGTGCGTAATCCGTATCCCAATGGGTGCCTGGCGTCGTTTATATTCATTAATTTTAATCAGACGCGTAATTCTTTCAACGTCCTCTTCAGTATATCCAGCAGCGACGATTTCTTCTCGTGACTTATTTTCTTCCATATACAGCTGCATGATGGCGTCTAATACTTCGTAAGGTGGCAAAGAATCCTGATCTGTCTGATCTGGTCGCAATTCCGCCGATGGCGCACGTGTCAGGATACGCTCTGGGATCACATCCGACAGGCTATTGCGGTAAGCACACAAACGATACACCATGGTTTTTGCGATATCCTTAATCACCGCAAAGCCACCAGCCATATCACCATACAAGGTGCAATAACCTACTGCCATTTCACTCTTATTGCCGGTGGTCAGAACAATAGAACCATACTTATTCGACAATGCCATCAACAAAGTGCCACGAATACGCGCCTGAATATTTTCTTCCGTCGTATCTTCTTTCAAACCCGCAAATTCCTGACTAAGTGTCGCGCGGAATGCATCAAAACATCCTGCAATAGATAATTCATCATAGCGTACGCCTATACGCTGCACCATGTCACGTGAATCCAGTAAAGAAATGTCAGCAGTGTAGGGAGATGGCATCATCACTGCTCTGACTTTCTCTGCACCTAAGGCATCGACAGCGATTGCCAATGTCAAAGCTGAATCAACACCACCCGATAATCCTAGCAAAACACCAGGAAAACCGTTTTTTGTCACGTAATCTCGCACTCCCAAAACCAGTGCCTGGTAAATTTGTGCCTCGATAGGCTCCTCGACGGGAAGCGTTTGGACGATCGGCTCAGCACCATTGAATTCAATGAGTTGCAACTCGGTTTCGCAATGCTTAAGCTGCGCGACCAACTCGCCAGCGGTATTCAACACAAACGAATTACCATCAAAAATCAATTCATCCTGACCACCAACCAGATTGGCATAGACGAGGGACATGCCACTGCGGGTGACATTTGCACGCATAACCTCAATACGTTGATGTTGCTTGAGCATATGGAATGGTGAGCCATTTGGCACGAGCAGTACTTGTGCGCCAGCGTCTTTTGCCACCTGTGGCGCGTCTTTGGCCCAAGTGTCTTCACAAATATTTATGCCAAATTTCACACCTTTGACAGTAAATACGCAGCTTTCATGTCCTTCAGAAAAGTAGCGTACTTCGTCAAAAACCATGTCATTAGGCAATTTACGTTTAAAGTAACTGGTAACAATTACACCATTGGCTAACACTGACACCGCATTAAACCGGCGCCCCTGATCCTCCGCTGGATGTCCCACTAAAACATAAACATCCGGAAAAACCGCCAACTGCGTGGCGAGTTGATTTAAGGCATACTCTGTCTTACGGTAAAACGCCGGACGCAGCAATAAATCCTCAGGCGGATAGCCAACTAATGACAACTCTGGCGTGACGACAATGTCTGCGCCTTGTTGGGCTGCTTTACTGACGTATTCAAATATGTGGGCCGCATTTCCGGTCAGGTCTCCAACCGTACTATTCATCTGGGCGATGGCAACTTTAATGGTCATAATCGTGCAATCTGAATTGAATCAAAAATGGAATTAACATCTATAAGTCAGCATTATCGCATGGGCATCGCCACTTCTCTTTCAGAGATTGGGCGCGAACAATGGGAAACCCTTCTCAACGTGCAAACCCATCGTAATCCCTTCTTATCTTATGCCTTTCTGTCTGCGCTGGAAGAATCCGGATCTGCCAGTGCAAAGACTGGCTGGCGCACTTGCTTCATTACCATTTGGGAAGACAAAGAATTAGTCGGGGCGTATCCCGTCTATGAAAAAAGCCACTCTTACGGCGAATATGTCTTTGATTGGGCATGGGCCGACGCCTATCATCGCTATGGGCACGATTATTACCCTAAATTATTATCGGCAATTCCTTTTACGCCGGTTACCGGGTGTCGTGCTCTTGCCAGAAGCCCTCAGATACAAGCATTATTAATTGATGTATTTAAGCAGATGACAGTATCAGGCGGGTTTTCTTCTTGTCACACGCTGTTCTTTCCTGACGCTGACCTGGAATTTTACCAAAATGCGGGTTTTTTAATCAGAACCGGGGTACAGTTCCACTGGAAAAATCAAGACTACCAGTGCTTTGATGATTTTCTGGCCAGCTTAGAAGCAAAAAAACGGAAAAACATCCGGGCGGAAAGACGTAAGGTTGCTGAACAAGGCATATCTTTTTTACACATCCCAGGAACTGAGGCCACGCCTGAGGACTGGCAATTTTTCAAGCATTGCTATGACCTGACCTACCGCAACCATCACTCTACACCCTATCTGAATCTGCCCTTTTTCTTAACCATCGGCGCAGAAATGCCAGAAAACATTTTCCTGATTTTTGCCTGCAAAGACGGCAACAGAATCGCCGCTTCTCTACTCATTTACGATCAACAGCGACTTTACGGGCGCTATTGGGGCTGTATCGAGTCTTATCCCTGCCTACATTTTGAGACAGCGTATTACCAAGCCATAGAACTCTGTATTGAGCAGAAAATCGCTATTTTTGAAGGTGGCGCTCAAGGGGAGCACAAAATGGCGCGTGGTTTTTTACCGGAAAAGACCTGGTCAGCACATTTATTGACACGTCCTGAATTCAGCGATGCGGTAGCACAATTTCTAAAAAGAGAGACAAACGGAGTCGAAATGTATATTGACGAGTTAAATCAACACACACCGTATAAAAAAGATCCTGAATTAAGGGACACATAGACTTGAAATTTTACAACGTTCAAGGCATCCTGATGAGATGCAAAATAATATTACAAATCCAGCATCCCAACCCTCGGCTAGCCCACTAAATAAACGGGTAGGTCGTTTTTACCTGACTGAAAAACTAGGGGTGGGTTCAAATGGCACAGTATTTCGTGGACACGATCCTGTAATTGACCGTGACGTTGCAATAAAAATCCTCAACACCATCCCCAATGCAGCTGACAGAAAGCAACGGGAACAACAGTTCATTAATGAGGCGCGTGCAGCGGGCAGACTGTCTCACCCCAGCATCGTGACCATTTTTGATGCTTCCAGCGAAGGCGGCACGACCTTTATTGCCATGGAATTTTTGCCCGGCCAAGATCTGCGTCAGATGCTAGCAACAGGGAAAAGCTTTGATATTATAGAAACGGCAACAATTATCCAGAAAATCGCCGATGCACTGACCGTTGCACACGCCAATGGCGTCATTCACCGCGACATCAAACCAGGCAATATCTTTATCTTGCCGAATAATCATCCCAAAGTGGTTGATTTTGGCATCGCACGAGCACCAAACCGCCTGATTGATGAAAACCGCCCGGCAGACGTAACCCTGTTCAACAACAATGTTCTCGGGACGCCAAATTACATGTCACCCGAACAGGCGATGGGAAAACAAGTGACTGCGTTGACCGATGTCTACTCACTTGGTGCAGTGATGTATGAAATGCTGACTGGGCAAAAGCCATTCCAAAGCAATGATATTGATAAATTGCTTCATCAGATCGCCAATAAGCAGCCTAAATCACCTACTGAGATTCACTCTGGCATACCCGAGTCTCTATCCAAAATCGTGACGAAAGCGATGCAAAAAGATTTGACATTGCGCTATCAGAGCACGGAAGAAATGTCGCAAGCCTTGTATCGCTTTTTGGAGAGAGATAAAAAACTTAAACAAAAAGGCGGCAGATCGAAATCTGCCCCAGACCGTAACGAGAAAAAGAAAGAAGGAATTAATTCTTTGCTTTTATTGAGTGGCATCGCAGTTATCGTCGCCATTGCTGCGATCATTGTCTCTAAGTTCGCTCATTAACCAAACCCACACCATTCATCTTGCATCTGCAAACTCTGATACAGCAGATGGCAAACATAAAAAACGCGATCCGTGGATCGCGTTTTTTATGTCACATCAGCAAATTATTTTGCTTCTTTTTTGAAATTCTCAATACCGGCGAGAATTTCTTTCTTCGCATCTTCTGGACCGCCCCAACCTTCAACTTTAACCCATTTGCCTTTTTCCAGATCTTTGTAGTGTTCAAAGAAATGCTGGATCTGACGCAAACGCAATTCGTTCAAGTCTTCTGGTTTTTGCCAGTGTGTGTAGATAGGCAAAATTTTGTCGACAGGCACAGCCAATACTTTCGCATCTTCGCCGCCTTCGTCAGTCATGTTCAATACGCCGATTGGACGGCAACGAACAACAACGCCTGGAATCAATGGGAATGGTGTAATCACCAAAACGTCCACAGGATCACCATCACCAGCAATAGTTTGAGGCACATAACCATAGTTGCATGGATAATGCATCGCTGTACCCATAAAACGGTCAACAAAAATCGCGCCGGATTCTTTATCAACTTCGTATTTGATCGGATCAGCATTCATTGGGATTTCAATAATGACATTGAAATCATTAGGAACATCGCGACCTGCAGAAACGTTATTCAAGCTCATGTTACTCTTTCTCAGTAAATTTCAAGAAGTGCCAATTTTGTTTATGCGAGATTATATCGACTTTTTTCGCCGAATTGTGCATTGCAAAACAAGAACTACCCAGAATTAAGACTTCGGCAACGTTGCCGAAAAATTTATCCCAACAAGCCGGATGCGGTTTCAGAGCTAGCTGCAACACAGCAAACCATTTGTCGGGAAGATGACTTATAGCGTGGTGGCAATTGCACATTGACGGTAATGATAGGCCGCCTCGGTTTCCTGACCGATGGCTTCGTGCAACTGGGCGAGTTTCAAATTTGCTTCGCGCACGGTGACAGCGGAAACTGCGTCTGATAATGCTTGCTCCATGTGACGCTGCGCCTTACCCCACAACTTTTGACGCAAGCACAAAACGCCAAGCGTCAGTGCAAGCTCTGGATCTGTTGGATGCTCGTTAGTCCATTTTTCGCAATGATCAATTTGCGAAAGCAAAGCAGCAGAGCCTTCAGACGCAGCAGCATCACGATAGGCTCTCAACAATCGATCATCCCATTGTTCGGCCAGGGCTTTTTCGACGATACCACGTGCATCATCAAATAAACCACGGGCATTGAAGGCGATCGCTGCCTGATAAGCGACAAATGCGGATATCCTGTCATTCGCAGGAATGCCAAACCAAACGCGACGGATGGACTCAGCATCATGGCCATGATCCCTTAACAGATCTTCGTAGGCCAATTCTTTTAAACGAGTAGACAGTGCCGGATGTAAGGCGTGGTGCTTATCCAAAGTACGGACCAGCTTCAACACTTCAGGCCACTTTCGAGCTTGCTGATTGGCTTTTAACGCCCAACGCAATACCTGAATATGACGACTGCCGTTAAGATGTAGCTCACGCACAGCCTCCAGGGCTTTTTCGGATTGATGCTGATCAACCAGCAACTCTGTTGAAGTGACGAGACGTGCAACCTTGTAGGCTTGATCGTATTCTATCCCAGAGAGCCAGGTATCACGTCGTTCAAACTGGCTCATGTGGTGAGCCGCGCGTGCACCAATTAATGCAGCAACGCCAACATTTTCCGGCAACTCAGAAGCACGCATCGCTGCTTTTTCAGCATAGCCAAAACGCCCTTCAAACAAAGTTTTGAGTGCCTCGCGCAAAGCCTTATTACCATCTCGCTCACGTTTCCCTTGACGGTAAGCTGCGACTTTTTTAGGCATTTTTCGGGCAGTAACGATCGCACCCATAATGAAATAGATGACGACAAATAGCACCAGCAGCGAAAACAAAAACAAATTTAAGGATAAATCTATCCTGTAAGGCGGAAAAAACAAAACCACGTTTCCAGGATTAAACCGCGCACCAATTGCCAGGCCAACAGCAAGCGCAAACAGAATAAGAAGCCGGATAAAAATTCGCATACTCTAAGGCTTCACTTTGTAGTTACGTACAGCATTGAGACTCTCAGACAAACTTGGCATTTCAATCGACAAATTACTGCCCTGAACCTGCACCAGCAAAGCCTGCACAGTCTGAGTTTGTTTTGCGCGGGTATCAAAATATTTTGCGACCGCATCTTGCGCAGCATTAATATCGCTGCGGAACACCGCTTCATTCCGTGACAGCAAGGCTAATCGAGCATTCAACAAGCGTAGCTTCAGATTCTCGCGGGCGAAATAAGACTGCGTCGGCGTCAGCAATAAGGCATCCGGCGTCTCTACATTGCGGATCCGCACAAGTTGCTTGACCTCTCCCCACATTTCACTAGAAAAGCTTTGCCATGCGTCTTGCATGCGCATCGACCAAGTAACAT
Organism: Undibacterium sp. SXout11W; assembly: GCA_049339905.1. GTDB lineage: Bacteria > Pseudomonadota > Gammaproteobacteria > Burkholderiales > Burkholderiaceae_D > Undibacterium. The sequence goes on along the minus strand of JBMPPG010000007.1, from coordinate 78,296 downwards.
CGCTGACATCCTCATCAGCTTTATCAGTCTTGTCAGACTTATTTGCGGACTTACCAGATTTCTCCGCTACACGCGCGTTCTGGGATTTTGGCAAAACCCTTAAAGGCGCTTTGGGTGGCGTTGCCGTCACGACAGACTTTTCATCCACCCACAATGGCATACGATCCACCTGAGCAATCACGCTATCTAAACGCAGCGCGATGCCTGGCAAATCCAGTGATGGTAAAGCCTTGAGTTTCTCAATATCTTTTGCAATCGCCCGACGAATCGTGATGAATTGTGGCTTATCCGATTTAGCGAGACGGCTATCTGCATTTTGCAAAGCGATCAATGCACCCGCTACGTTACCAGCCAATTGCAATTGCTGGCTCGCGGTCGACAGTACTTGCTCAATTTCTGCTAAAGCCCATTCGTCGCGATTTTTTGATAAATCCTGATATAACTGCTCAAGCGCCAATTGCTGGCTTTGCGCCTCAGATTGCTTACCTTCGAGCAAAATAACTTTGGTCTGGATTTCTTTTGCCGTCTCCTGGACATTTTTTGCCAGAATTTTGGTTTCGCTGCTGGTCGTATCCGCAGTTAATAGGCGCCGCGCAACCTCTTCTCGCAAAGCACTGATCTGATTTTGCGAAGACCACCAGTTGGCAGCCAGAAGAACTGCCAGAACGCCGGACAGCAGATATGCTGGTTGGGTCCAGTTGGCGTCTTTGACGACAACTGGCACAGGAGTAGCTGCAGCCTGCATAGCAGGCTGTTCAGCGCTTGATGTAGGCGCAGTGGCGCCAGAATTTATTTGCTGTTCATTCATACGTGAGATTGTAACGCGACCAGCACATTTTCGTCGCCTGATGCTGTCAAAGTGATGAAATGAAACCCCAGGTTTTGCGCAACTTCCGCAATACGAGCATGAGGAACGATAATAGTTTGATGTTGCATTTTTGCCACGAAATCATCAACTCCAAGTTGAGCACACCAACTCATGAGGGTTCGCAGTGCCTCAGAACTCGTGATAACCCATTGGTGCTGCCCTTCAAGAAAATGAATTAATTCGGTTTTTTTTTGCTCATCAAATTCAGGCGCACATCTCAGATACGCCGATAACAATACGACATCGGCACCAACGGATCGCAAGGCATCAGATAAAAAATCACGTCCATCAGTTCCCCGAACAATTAAAACCTTCTTCCCCTTAAGCACTGTTGTATCCAAAACTTCCATCAACGTCTCGGAATCAGTTTTCAGTAAATTAACAGGGCTGATAACGTTAGCATTCTGATCAGTGACACCGTGACGTACCAGTGCTAAACGGCTACCAGCCCCCATCACCGCGATCGGCACTACAGCAGGCCAGGTGTCAACATGCTGAAAAAAAGCATCAATGGCATTCGGACTGACGAAGACGACCAGTGCAAATCTTTCCAATTCCTGCACTTTTTCGCGAATTGTCGTCTGATCTGGCAAACGATGAATATCGATTAAGGGGAACAAAACCGACTCTCTGCCGATTTGATTCACTTTAACAGCAAAATCCCTGGCTTGCGCTAATGGCCTGGTGACAATGACCTTTTTTGTCCGCATTGGGAAACTCAATCAATCCTGAGCCTGCACTTTACACGCAGCCAAAATACCCTCTGCATCCTGGGCAGACAATGCGTCAGCCACGTTTTGCGCAAGGGCTAAGCCATTTTTAGCCGAACCTGAAATTTCGGTCTGTGCGATGCGCGTGCCGTCGGGTGTCGCGACCATCGCACGCAATCGCATATTATCACCTTCGACCACAGCGAATGCAGCCAAGGGAATCTGACAACTACCACCAAACACCTTCGACACGGTACGCTCGGCTTGCACCGCCTGCGCAGTTGCTTCATGATTTAATGGCGCCAACCATGCCGCCAACTCTGGGCGGTTGTCAGGTATTTCAATTGCCATTGCGCCTTGACCAGCGGCCGGCAAGCTTTGTTCTGGTTCCAGAAAAGCACGAATACGTTGCGGCAAACCCAGACGTTTCAGCCCTGCGGCCGCCAGAATAATGGCAGCATATTCCCCTTCATCCAGCTTACGCAAACGGGTATCAAGATTGCCGCGCAAAGGTTTGATCACCAGATGCGGGAAACGCGCTGAAATCAGTGCTTGTCTACGCAAACTACTGGTACCGACCACCGCACCATGTGGCAGACTGTCGAGTGAAGCGTAATCGTTCGAGACTAACGCATCACGTGGATCTTCACGCTCAAGCACGGCTGCCAGCGCAAAACCTTCAGGCAAGTCCATAGGCACGTCCTTGAGCGAATGAACCGCCAGATCAGCAGCACCATCAGCCATCGCGACTTCCAATTCTTTGACAAACAAGCCTTTTCCACCAACTTTTGATAAGGCGCGGTCCAAAATCTGATCCCCGCGCGTAGTCATCCCCAGGATTTCAATCACACAGTCAGGATACAAAGCGGACAGACGATCCCGAACATGTTCCGCCTGCCACATAGCAAGGCGACTTTCACGTGAGGCAATAACCAATTTTTTTGGAGAAACGGCAGTCAAAATATAACTCTTTCTATTTACGTAAATGTCAACACTGTAGCTAGCAACCAGATTGGCGCCAATTTTACCATTCCGGATTCATGATTCAGACGACAAGACGCGGTAAAATTCACAGACTTTTTGAGGAATCTCTTCAAACTTGACACAGATTCTTTAGTAACGGCATCATAGTGTCTTATTTAGACGCAGATTTTCAAGATGCCGCCAAAATTGCGCGGCATTTTTTTACGCATGAAAGCAATGGACCCTCTATGCAAGCAAGCACCCCGGAAAACAAAAACCACCTGATACTGACAGGTGACCGTCCAACTGGCCCGCTCCACTTAGGTCACTTTGTTGGCAGCCTTCGCAATCGTGTCAAATACCAGCACCAATACCAACAGTACATCATGCTGGCTGATGCTCAAGCTTTGACTGACAACATGGACGATCCGGCCAAAGTTCATAACAATGTTCTGGAAGTTGCCCTCGATTATCTGGCGGTCGGCATCGATCCTGCCAAATCGACGATTTTTATTCAATCGCAGATTCCTGAACTGACAGAACTGACGTTTTATTACTTGAATTTAGTGTCAGTTGCGCGCCTGGAGCGCAATCCGACCATCAAACAAGAAATCATCTTAAGAAATTTTGAGCGCGATATTCCTGCTGGTTTCCTGACCTACCCAGTCAGTCAAGCTGCCGATATCACTGCATTTAAGGCGAGCCTGGTACCCGTCGGTGAAGATCAGATCCCGATGATAGAACAAACCAACGAGATCGTGAGACGCTTTAATCGCCTCGTGAACAAGGATATTCTGGTTGAATGTCAGGCACTGGTGCCAGAAATTGGTCGCTTGCCGGGCATTGATGGCAAAGCTAAAATGAGCAAATCTCTTGGTAACTCCATTAATCTTGGCGCCAGTGCAGCCGAAATCAAAGCAGCAGTGAAGAATGTCTATACCGACCCATTGCATTTGCGTGTTGCCGATCCAGGCCATCTGGAAGGCAATGTCGCCTTTATCTACCTTGACGCATTTGATCAGGATAAAGAAGGCTTACAAGCCATGAAAGATCATTATGTGCGCGGCGGTCTCGGCGACAGCGTCGTCAAAGCACGCCTGGAAGGCGTATTGCACGATCTGATCACCCCAATCCGTGAGCGCAGAGAAGAGTTCGCTAAAGACCGCGGTCAGGTTTTACAAATGCTGAAAGAAGGCACTCGTAAAGCACGCGAAATCGCGGCGCAAACCACGGATGAAGTAAAAGCAGCGATTGGTTTGAAACACTTTTAATTCGACACCGTAATTTCAAATAAAACAATTCTTGCCTCAAACGAACGCCATTTTGGTATCGTTTGAGGCAAAATTTTTTCTACGGTCTATTTTTCATCGCACAGCAAGGATCATGATATGAAGAAAGCAGATTACCATCTCAGCCTCCCTGCTGCCCGAGCGTTGCATTTGCATGCCCAACAACTGCTTAGTAGTCCCAAAAAAGAGACTAACAAACAAGATGTTCTGCGTTGCATACGCGACATGCACGCACTTCAAATCGACACCATCAACGTCGTTGCGCGTAGTCCTTATCTCGTACTTTGGAGCCGTCTGGGTAATTACCAGTCTGAGTGGCTAGATGAGCTTCTCTCTGAAGGAAAGTTATTCGAATACTGGTCGCACGAAGCTTGTTTTTTACCTATTGAAGATTTTGGGCATTATCGTCGCCAGATGTTGAATCCAGAAAACTTAGGCTGGAAATTTAATCATCAATGGCTAGCTTCACATGCAGACGAAATACAAAAACTACATCAGCACATTGCCAAACACGGCGCAGTACGCTCGATCGATTTTGAGCGACCAGAAAGCGAGGCCAATAAACCTAAAGGATGGTGGGGCTGGAAACCAGAAAAACGTTCTTTGGAAGTCCTCTTTACCAGTGGCAAACTGATGGTGGCACGGCGTCATCACTTTCAGCGCTTTTACGATTTAACTGAACGGGTACATGCATCCTGGAATGATGAACTTCACCTACCAGAATCTCAGGAAAGTGAACGCCATAAAGTGTTAAATGCAGTCAAGGCCTTAGGCATCGCCAAAGCGAGTTGGGTCGCAGATTATTTTCGAATGAAAAAAATCTCTATAAATTGCCACCCTGAGACACTGGCGCAAAAAGGCGAATTAATCAAAGCTCAAATCGCCGGCTGGGATCAAACAATGTATGTGCACCCAAACCACTTAACCACATTAGAACTCGCCGCCGACAACAAGCTCAAAACCTCCAACGTACGCCTCTTATCCCCCTTCGACCCAGTCGTATGGGATAGAAAACGCGCCTCAGAGTTATTCGACTTTGAATACCGATTAGAATGCTACACACCAGCAGAAAAACGCCAATACGGCTACTTCTGCCTGCCCATCCTACGCCACGGCAAACTCATAGGCAGAATCGATGCCAAAGCCCATCGGCAAACAAAGATCATGGAAATCAAATCCCTGCATCTGGAACCAGAAACACGCGTCAGCTCCGCATTATTGCAAGATCTGGCGAACGTGTTCAATAAATTTGGGAAGTGGCATCAGTGCGAGCGTATTAGCATCACCACTGCACCAACAGCCGCGATTACAAAGCAGTTAATTGCTTTATGTGATGAGTAAAATTAGAGCACTATTTAGCAGCACTTGTTTGGTGTAAACTCGTCAACTTTGGATCTTCCGTAAGCTCGACACGGGTTACACCCGCATTGATGACAAAACATTTGTTCTTTATCAAACAGACACTAAACTGAATAGCGCATGATGACCTCATCAAGACCACGCTATTTTGAAAGGACATTGTATGTACACCAAGATTCTTTTATCTACCGACGGCTCGGAACTGGCCAATGCCACCATTCATGCCGGGATTGAATTTGCCAAACAAATCAATGCCAAAGTGGTCGCCGTATTCGTTGCCAGCAATTACCAATATCCAATTTATATCGACATTATTCCACCGAATACACCGACAGAAGAAGAATATCAAGCTGCGATGCGTAATTTTGGCCAGACCTATCTGGAATCAGCCAAAGAGGCCGCAAAGCAAGCAGAAATTCCCTTTGAAAGTATTGTGCAATTTAACGACTCTCCTGCAAAAGAAATCGTACATACAGCGAAACAGTATGGCTGCGATTTAATTTTTATGGGCTCTCATGGTCGTAGCGGCGTCGGGAACTTACTATTAGGCAGCACCACTACCAAGGTTCTGTCTTTATGCAATATCCCTGTTTTAGTACACAGAACCAAAGTTCATTGACGTCAGAACATGCATTCGAGATCACCCCGGTTGATTTATAGCAAAGAGGCGTAAGAGCTTCGCTGCAATTAATATTCATCTCTCAGCCAGGAAAATGCGCTTCAAGTCTCCGTAAAAATGATTTTTTACAGAGATACAACGTACAGGAGAGAGTCTTGTAAAGTACAATAGTGAATGCCTTGCAACTTTCCTTGCAATGAACCTTTACTTAGTACCAATTCAATGATTCGTATTCTGATTGCCGATGACCACACCATCATGCGCGAAGGCTTAAAACGCATTCTTGATGGCAATGATGACATTCAAGTTGTAGCGGAAGCAGTCGATGGCTTTGATACCTTAGAAAAGGTCAGAAGCGTAACTTTTGATGTTTTATTGATGGATTTATCTATGCCAGGTCGCAGCGGTGTTGATTTAATCCGCCAGATCAAAGATGAATTCCCTAAGTTGCCGATTTTAATCTTAACCATGCATGAGGAAGAGCAATATGCTGTGCGCGCTATCCGTGCTGGTGCGCGTGGTTATCTGACCAAAGAGAGCGCTGGAACACAATTGGTGACAGCCTTACGTAAAGTAGCTTCCGGTCGCCCCTATATCAGCATTGAAGTTGCCGAGCAATTAGCGATGAATGCCATGCCCGCCGACGATAATCTGCCGCACATCAGCCTATCAGACCGTGAATTTGAAGTATTCTGCCATCTTGCCAAAGGAAAAACCATTACCGAAATCGGCGAGTTACTCCATCTCAGCGTTAAAACTGTCAGCACGCACAAAATGCGGATCATGCAAAAAATGAACATGAATAATATGTCTGATCTGGTTCAATATGCAGTTGCCCACCACCTGCTGACGCCAAACGCCTGAGTCCCCCCCTCTCGTCTGCATTCCCTTATAAGTTTTAAGGCGGCACATTTGTCGCCTCAGCATTTTCTCCCATCAAATGTCAAATCTTGTAGGAAAACTCCTACAACGACCGCTTTAAATCCGATAGATCAAATCAGCAAGCCCTGATTTAAATCAATACATTGATTCAGCATAATGAACACATGCAAACAAAGCGGTGTTCAACATCAACAGCATCATGAATTTATTTATTGTCGAAGACTCTGTACTGATTCAGAACCGGCTTATCCGTTTCGTTGAAGAAGTACCAGGCATCCATGTCATCGGCGTATCTGGCGATGTTGAATCCGCACTTGAGAGAGTCATCAATACCGATACTGACGCCATTATTTTAGATCTCCAACTCGGCGAAGGTAATGGATTGCAATTACTCAAAAATATAAAGCAAAAAAAACCTGAAGTAAAAGTCGTCGTTTTAACTAACCACTCCACTGAAGATAATCGCGAACATGCAATGCGCGCCGGTGCTGATGGTTTTTTAGATAAATCAACCGATTTTCAGTTAATACCAGGATTTTTGCATCGTTGGCAAGCACCGAATTTTTCGAATCAACTTATTTAATATTTTAAATCTCACCCTCTGGAGACTCACATGACTACAGCAGCGCTTTCATCCCGCCCATCAAGCTTGAGCAACCAAGCGAGCAAGGCGATCCTGTCTGCTAACATCAATGAAGCTGGCTGGCGCTGCCACGGCAATTTATGGTCAAACTTGCGTGAAGTATGTGATTTGCTGCACATTGCAGCGCCTGTGAGCTCAGTTGAGGAAGAGGTTTTGTTTCAACATGTGCGCTTTAAAGCAGGTCAACGAATCCACACTATCGGTCAAAGCTTTGACACGCTGTACATCGTCAATTCTGGCTTTTTGAAAACGGTGCTGATTGATGAATACGGCAATGAACAAGTGTTGAGTTTCCCTATGAAAGGCGATTTGCTCGGTATCGACGGCATTCATAATCAACACCACGCTTCGGAAGCAGTAGCTCTTTCTGACTGCGATATCATTTTGTTGCCATACAAAATTTTCACTGCCTTGGGTCACACTTATGCGGAATTGGAACACGCAATGTTCAGCGTCATGAGCCGTGAACTGGTGCGCGAACAATTGATGATCGGTATGTTAAGCGCCCTGAGCGCAGAAGCCAAGGTTGCTCGCTTTTTGACTAATCTGGGCGATCGCTTCAGCCAATTAGGTTATTCTGGCCGCTCCTTCAACTTGCGCATGACACGCCATGAGATCGGTAGCTATCTTGGATTAACATTAGAAACCGTCAGTCGCACTTTATCCGCGTTCAATGAAATGGGCTTGATCAGTGTAGAGCAACGTGAAATTTGCCTGCTCGACTCAGCGACACTCAAAACCTTGCGCCGCCTGCCACCAGCAAAGGCACGTAGCAAAGTCAGTGAAAAAGTCTCTACCTTAGTCAGTAAAAAACTCATCCCACAATGGGGCACAGAAGCTGCAGTCGCAGCCTGAAGTTGATTAGGTCAACGCGTTGCAAAAAAGACGTATCAAAGTATTGTCGATAGGTTCATAATAATCTGCGGGGCATGTATGGTGCCATGAGGCACAGCCCTGCTTTATATCCAGGAGCAACTCATGTCATACAAAACCATACTTGTCCACGTAGATGAATCTGATCGTTCCAGTCTGAGAGTGAAATTTGCTGCTGAAATCGCACGCACAGAAGACGCACACCTGATTGGTACAGCTGTTACTGGTGTATCGCGCTTTATTTACCAGGATGGCAACATCAGCGCCAGCGATCCTAACTTGACTATTCATTTGAATTTTCTGCGTGAGCGTGCTGAAAAAGCAATCGATGAATTCAATAAAATGGTGGATCACATCGGCGTCCGTTCTTACGAGTCATCGATTGCCAATGATGAAGCTGGCGGCGGGATCGGATTGCAAGCCAGGTATAGCGATCTGGTGATCGTAGGTCAAACAAATCGCGATGAACCATCACCTTCAGTGTTGCCAGATTTTCCTGAATACATCATCTTGAATTCTGGTCGACCAGCATTAATCATTCCGTACGCAGGTGACTTTCACTCAGTCGCAAAACGCCCATTAATTTCATGGGACGCCAGTCGTGAAGCCACCAGAGCAGTAACAGATGCGATTCCTTTACTCAAAAAAGCTGATTTAGTACAGGTCGCGATCTTCAACACAAAATCGACACCCGATGCACATGGCGAGCAACCAGGTGCTGATATCGCACTCTACCTCGCCAGACACGGTATCAAAGTTGAGGTATCGGTACATAAAACATCAACCGACATCGGCAACGCACTGCTCTCTTTAGCGCATGATCTGGACAGCGATATGATCGTGATGGGTGGTTATGGTCATTCACGCTTCAGAGAAATGATAATGGGCGGAGTTACCCGAACGATATTAGAAAGCATGACAGTGCCAGTCTTTATGTCACACTAAACGAGCGTATCCAACAGACTTTAAAAAAGCGTTACCAAAACAGCACCACAACATTAAAGGGGTACTCTATAAAATGAGTACCCTTTTTTACGTATCGTCAACTCCATAGAGAAGTAGGAATTTTGTCATCATTTACCGTTAAAATACACGCCTCACTTCACTAACTTAAAAATCCGCATGTCCTCGCCGACTACAACCACTACGCAAAGAATATTACTGGCACGCTGGCTGGTAGGAGTCCTTTTGCTTATCTCATGCTTTTTCTGGGCAAATCAAGAGCTACTATCAACACTCAGATTATCTCAACCATTACCGGTACATACCTTTTTAGAAACGGTCACAATCGTTATCTTTGCGTCCGTCTTCATTGTTTGCTGGAACGCCTTTGGAGACTCAAGAAAGAAAAGTAGCGCTATTCTGGCGGTCGCTTTTCTATGCACTGCGATACTTGGCTTTTTTCATTCTGTCAGTTTTCAAGGGATGCCTGGCTTTGAAACCGCCGCTGACATGCATAAATCTTTGAGTTTCTGGCTTGCATCACGCTCGCTGATTGCAGTCACGCTGCTCGGATTAGCTTTAGACCCTAATGATTCTGACATCAGCCAGAAGCAGTCGTATTCGATATTATTTGCTGGCACTATCTGCACAGTACTGCTAGCAATTATCATTTTTGACGCACCACATTTACTTCCACTCACATTTAGCGAAAAAACCGGACAAACAAGCTTCAAACTGGCTTATGAAATGGGTCTGGTGACAATCAACAGTCTCACAGCATTTTTATTCTACAAACACGCATTACGATTTCAATCAGATAAAACCGCGGAACACTTGCACATAGAGCGCGCACCTCTATTTTTTGCCAGTGCTTTGATGGCAATGTCCGAGGTTTATTTCTCACTCTATTCGTCGAGCAGTGATATTGATATCGTGATTGGCCATTCATTCCAACTATTCGCGGCAATTGCCATCTACCGCAGCATGGTCGCAGTGAATATTCATACACCTTATGCTGCATTGGCTGAAACGACCGAAAACCTGGTCAGCTCCACCAATGAATTGATTCTGCAACGCGAACGTCTCAGCCGCATGATAGATACGGCAATTGACGGCATTATCACCGTGAATGAAGAGCAAATTATTATTCTCGCCAATCCTGCAGCATCAACGATTTTTGGTTATCCGGTAAATAGCCTGATTGGTGCACCACTCGACAACTTAATTCCAATGCGCCATCGTCATAACCATAGCAATCACATGCGCGAATTTGGTGAGGCCGGCACGACGCGACGCAAAATGGGAACGCATTATGAAGACTTTTACGTCACCGGCTGCAAAGCGGACGGCAATGAATTTCCGATCGAGGCATCAATTGCCCATCAATTAGAAAAAGGTAAGCGTTATTACACAGTAATTTTCCGCGACATTACTGATCGCAAAATTGCCAAAGAAAAAATGGCAGCCTACCACACGCAATTGAGCCAATTATCGAACACACTACAAACGATACGCGAAGAAGAACGCAAGCATATTGCTCGCGAGTTACACGACGACCTGGGTCAATTGTTGGCGGCTCTGCGCATGGACCTCTCATTACTACAAAGAGATCGTCAACTCATCGAGAATAATCAGCAAACCATGAAAAGCATGGATCAATTGATCTTAACTGCAATCACGACGCTACGCCGGATTGCAACCGACCTTCGGCCACGAGCGTTGGACGAAGGTGGATTGTTTTTCGCCTTAAAAACATTACAAAAAGATTTCTCTCAACGCCATAAAATTGAATGTGAACTGGTTGCAGATGAAAAACATTTAATACTCGACGATGCTCGTAGTACCGCGATTTTCCGCATCATCCAGGAGTCGCTCACCAACGTTGCACGCCACGCAGAAGCGAATTATGTACAAATCGAATTTCATCATTCCAAAGAGAAATTACGCTTTACCATCAGCGACAACGGAAAAGGTATTGATGACCGGGACATGCAAAAAACACAATCCTTTGGTTTGGTCGGTATGCGCGAGCGTGTCAAGGCAATGCATGGCGAATTTCATGTTGTTAGCAATAACGGAGAAGGGACAACGCTTGAAATCACTTTACCTTTAAACAAAGATGCCTGAGCTAAAACAGCAAATACTTACCATTCTATTAATGCAATATCCTACCCTAAACATCACTAATTTTTTGGTGACGTTTGGTGCAATCCCTTTCAAACACATCGCAAGTTTATTTTACAAAAAAGTGGGCGCACTGTGGAACGAAAAGGTATATGCTTACTTGCAGCAAACAGTACGCTCATCGTTTTTGCAGGAAGGTATTATGTCCATTTCATCATTAAGCAGCGGCTTGTCAGGCTTACACGCCAATAGTACTGCTCTCGACAGCGCAGCAAATAATATTGCAAATGCAAATACGAACGGATATTCCCCGGAAGTTGTCAATTTTCAGCAAGGAGCGACGGGTGGAGTGACCGTAAATATCAGCAAAGCTGGTGCTTCTGCGTCTGCCAATAGTCCTAGTGATACAGATTTAACGACAGAAATTGTAAATTCAATTCAGTATGTGGCGGGATTCAAATTGAACGCCCAAGTCATCAAAGCTGCTGATCAGGTATTGGGAACTTTACTTAACGTCAAAGCGTAAGCGCCTAACTTAAAAATAAATCACTTATTTTCATTTAAACAAAAATGAATTAAGTCACTGGCATTACACATAAAAATGCTGGCATCTGTTTCATGTCAAAGTACCACAAGCCAAGTAAACCAATACCTATCAAGGTCACCCCACCTGCATTTCTTAGCCAAACTGGGGTTTTACGCTGATTGGCAAAAGAAAAGATACCCTGGCTCAACAATAGATGCGGTAAAGCACTAAGCCCAAACAAAAGCATTAACATCGCACCAGAAAACCAATCCCCGGATAGGAGCGCGAATGGAATCACGCTATACAACAAACCACATGGCAAACATCCCCAGACCATGCCTATCAAAAATGGAAAACGGACGCCATTTTTAAGTGCTGGAATACGATCAAAGAGCTTTTGTTGCAACTGATAAAAGATATTACTTAGCCATGCAAAATGCAGATTAAATCCCAACACCCTTAATCCCAGCACCAGCAAGGCAAGGTTACCAAAAATGAATAAGATCTGATGTGCCGGCAAGTTAGGCCCGAGCACCAAACCAGCACTGCCAAGTCCGCCAAACATGGCACCGATCAACATATAAGTCGTCAATCGACCTGACTGCAGTTGGGCTTGAAAATACATGGATGACCGTGCAAGACCAGACCCTTGACTTCGTTTTTGAATCGCCGCAATATTAATAGGAATAATCTTAGCCTGGCGAGTGCCAGCCTGATTTAACAAGGTAGAAATTCCCCCGCACATGCCTATGCAATGCACGCCACCGGCAACGCCGGCGGTTAAGGCTGCAAGTGCCAGAGGCAGGGTCAGCATAATTAAATCAGGCGCGAATATTTGGCCGCAGTCTGTTTTGCCAGATAACCGTCAAACGCCATGCCAAAAGCACGTACAAACAAACGCCCTTTCGGCAACACACGAATGCCAGTATCAGTCACGCCTACGAGGCCTTCCAATGCGTAAGCCCCCATCGTCTGCAATTCGCTTGCAAAATAATCACGGAAAGAAATACCGTACTGATTCTCTACGGTGTCAAAATCAACACCAGTGCTACACATCATATCCATAATGATCTGACGACGCATCAGATCATCTTGATTCAGATCGAAGCCTTTTTCGACTGGCAGCATGTCCTTATCAAGGCATGCATAATATTCGTCCAGAGTTCGCAAATTTTGCACGTAAGAATTGCCCACCTTGCCGATGGCGGACAAACCAAGGGCAATCAGATCGCAGTCGGAACGTGTGGTATAGCCTTGGAAATTTCTGTGCAAACTACCGTCCAAAGTTGCTTTTGCCAGACTATCATCGGGTTTTGCAAAATGATCAAGACCAATATACACATAGCCTTCCGCCAGCAAGCGACGCAAGGACATCAGGAAAATTTCCAGACGTTGCTCCGCGCTAGGCAAATCCGCCTCCGCAATCCGACGCTGAGGTTTAAAGCGAGTCGGCAAGTGGGCATAGTTGTATAAAGCAATACGATCTGGGGACAAACTGATAACCTGATCAAGCGTTTTTGAAAAACTCTCAAGAGATTGCTTAGGCAGACCATAAATCAAATCGAAATTGATAGACTCAAAACCAAAGCGACGGCTTTCGCTGATGGTATGTGCCACCATGTCAAACGCTTGAATTCTGTGCACCGCTTTTTGCACCTCAGGATTAAAATCCTGCACGCCAAGACTGGTGCGGTTAAAACCAATTTCTTGCAGTATCTGCAAACTCTCTGAAGTAACAGTACGCGGATCAATTTCAATCGAGATCTCGGCGTCGTCGGTAAAATCAAAGTGCTGACGTAACATCGCCATCAGTTGACGCATTTCATCATGACTCAAAAATGTCGGCGTACCACCACCCAGGTGCAATTGACTCAGACTTTCACGCTGTGACAAATGCTGAGTGACCAGTTTTAATTCTTTTTCCAGATACGTCAGATATATTGCTGAGCGACTACGATCTTTGGTGATCACCTTATTGCACGCGCAGTAATAGCAAAGCGAAGCGCAAAATGGGATATGGATGTACAAAGAAAGCGGCGGCTTGTTGGATAAACCGTCACGCTCTTTCAGATAAGAAACGTACGAATCAGCATTGAATTCCGCATGAAACCGGTCAGCGGTTGGATACGAAGTGTATCTCGGACCGAAAGAATCAAAACGGCGAATTAATTCTTCTGGTATTTCTATCGCTGGGAAAATAGCTGATTCATGCATATTCATAAGTTTTGGTTCTATTCTAGTGAGCTTTTTGTACGAGTAAGGCAGTCAATCCACTAGAAAGAATTCCGAGCAACCAAAATGCAAAAAAGCCTATCGTATACACGCCTGAAATATGCATTTGCAGACGCTCATCCAACACGATAAGCTCCATCGGATCAACGAGACTAAAAAACAATCCTGTCGCAGCGCACGCCATTAAAAATGCTGGCCATAGCACTATCATCAACATCGGTCGCAAATGCGCTTTGCGGTGTTCAGAAATAGCATGTTCCAATCTCGTCCCCTTCTAGTGATTATATTTAGGACTCGCGCCAAACGATCCAGACAGTCCACGACCATTCAGGGATCACTATTCACAAGCCCTCAGACAACAAATCTTAGGGAAGCGCTACAATTATGACGCTTTTAGCTGCGCAACCTTTTGCTCTGGCTCAAACCAATCACCTGTTAATCTCCAGTCAGATGCTTCCAACTTGAGATGAAACAATTTAACAGAACTGGAAGAAATATTCGAGATCAGTTTTGAATCGCCCTCATACACTCCCGGACTGACCTGCGTCATCGGCAAACGGCGTATGATTTCTGATACAGACATACCATCATTTGCTGCATGAGCAATGCTCAATTGCAGAGAAGAAGGAAACTCTCCCTTGCCACTTAGTTGCATGCGTATTTTACTGTTAGCAGCATCGAAATTGAGCATCGCACTCAATTGCATTTCTCTGGCTTTGGCGTCGCGCTGAATGTCTTTATCTATCGTCAAACCTTGCTTGTAGTAGTCTTCTGCCACTACTTTATCGGAACCCATAAATGCAATAGCACCGGTAAAAATACTCGCACAGACAACCACGGCAGGGCCACCAACCACCAGGAGTAACCATGGCTCTTTATACCATTTATCTTTTTTCTTCGGAATCAGAACGGCATCCATTACTTCTCCTAACGTGGAACTAAAAATACTGCTTTTTCTGTTACTTTAACATTCGGCGCATCTAAATCCTGGATCTCAAACCGGATACGATTTGAACCCGGTTGCAAAAGATTAGCTGGCACCCTGACCCTGATTGGCACCGCGGTTGCATTCGCCGACTTAACTTCGACGACAGGGTTATTCAGGATAGTTGCCCCCGGCAAACCGATAATTTCAACACTATATCGACGCGCTGATTCTTGCGTATTCATTACTTGCAAACGATAGACGTTTTCAATCGCGCCCATTTCTGTAATCTTAGGCATGGTGCGATCACGAATGACATCGACTTTCAGAGGCACATGATTAAACAAAGATACTGCAGTCGCCAAAATAATCAGTGCCAATATGCCGGAATAAATCAAAGTTCGGAGGCGGAAAACACGCGCCCACATTGCTTTTTGATCTAATTTTCGCGTCAACGCGTGCTCAGTCGTGTAGCGAATCAAGCCTGGCTCGTAGCCCATCTTATCCATGACCTGATCACAACCATCAATACACAAACCACAGGCAATACATTCATATTGCAAGCCATTACGGATATCAATACCGGTAGGGCAAACTTGAACACAAATACCGCAATCAACACAAGAACCAAGTCCTTTCGCTTTGAAATCGACTTTTTTATTACGTGATCCGCGTGGCTCGCCACGCACTGTGTCATAGGTCACAATCAGCGTATCTTTATCAAACATCGCACTTTGGAAGCGTGCATACGGACACATGTATTTACAAACTTGTTCACGCAACCAGCCGGCATTTCCGTAGGTAGCAAAACCATAAAATAAGAGCCAGAATATTTCCCACGGACCTAGCGTGAAATTAACAATTTCGCTCACTAACTGCCTGATCGGGGTGAAATAACCAACAAAAGTAAATCCAGTCCACAGACCTATCATCAGCCAGATGAAATGCTTGATAAATTTGAGAGAAAACTTACGCGCAGTCAGAGGTCCCGCATCGAGTTTGATACGCGCATTTCTATCGCCTTCAACCTTGCTTTCTATCCATAAAAAGATTTCGGTATAGACGGTCTGTGGACATGCATAACCACAAAATAAACGCCCGGCTATTGCCGTAAATAGAAAAAGGGATAGCGCAGAAATAACCAGCAACACGGCCAGATAAATAAAATCCTGAGGCCAGAAAACAAAACCGAAAATATAAAATTTACGCGCAACTAAATCAAATAACACTGCCTGCCTGTCATTCCAGCCCAGCCAGACAGTGCCGTAAAACAGCAATTGAGTCAAAGCCACCATTACCCAGCGCCGCGAGGCAAACCAACCTTTCTGCGAACGTGGATAAATCTTCTTACGCTCTTCAAATAAGGCTAACTCTGCCTCTTCAATCGGTACTGGAGTAATGGGGATATGCTTCATTGTTTGCTTCTTTAATTAAAAAACTACTTCACAACGTTAGTTGTATCCGATGCCGCGGCAGTTGCAGAAATTTGCTTGATTGCTTTGGTATCGGCATCAGACACATTTACTGCATTGCCAGTATTGGACAAACTCCAGACATAAGCTGCTAACAGATGAATTTTGCCTGGCGTCAGAATGCTCTTATGTGCTGGCATCTGATTGTTGCGACCTTTATTGATGGTTTCCATGATGGTATTAATGTCGCCACCATACAACCAAATTTTATCGGTCAGGTTAGGTGCACCAACCATCTGATTACCCTTACCATCGGCGCCATGACATGCAGCGCAAGCCGCAAACTTAGGCTTACCAATCGCTGCTTTAATCGGATCATGCGCAGAATTTGAAAGACTCAGCACGTAGTTAGCAACATTACGTACATCATCATCCGTACCAACAACCGCACCCATTGGAGGCATAACACCGTGACGACCTTCGGTAATAGTCAATTCTATCGTTTTAGGATCGCCGCCATACAACCAGTCATTATCTGTCAGGTTTGGATAACCTTTACCGCCTTGCGCGTCAGAACCGTGACATTGAGCGCAATTATTCAGGAACAAACGCTGACCGATTTCATGCGCCTGAGGATCACGAGCTACATCTTTAACATCCATCGCCAGAAATTTATTAAAAATGGGACCATATTGCGCCTCTCCATCTTTCATTTCTTTCTCATAGGCGCCGACCTGACTCCATCCCAAGGTACCCTGACGAGCACCGAAACCAGGGTAAATAATCAGATATACCACGCTAAATGCGATCGTCAGATAGAACATCCATTTCCACCATTGTGGCAACGGATTATTCTGCTCCATCAAGTCACCATCCCAGACGTGCCCTGTCGTTTCTGCAGGCAAAGGTTTTCCGTCAGCCCCCACTTTGACTTTGACCTTGGACTGCGACCACAACAGTACGACGCAGGCAACCATACTTATGGCAACAACGATGGAAATCCCTATTCCCCACCATTCACTAAAGAAATCAGCCATGACTATTTCCCATCCTCATTTTCAATTGGCAACCGAGCCATTTTTTCGAAACGCTCCTTGTTACCGGAGCTGAACGCCCAGTAGACGATGCCCAAAAATACAAACAGGCTAATCACCGTCACCACACTGCTCAGGATCGTGAAATTCATAATTTTCCCCTTCTCAAAAAGTGATAACCCAAGGCAGCACTTTTCTTAGTTTTTGTTTTTAATTGCAGTTCCCAGAACTTGCAGGTAGGCAATCAGCGCATCCAGCTCTGTCTTGCTATCGAGTTCAACAGGGCCAGCAGCAATCTCCTCGTCGGTGTATGGAACACCTAAGGTTTTCATTGCCTTCAACTTCGGCACGATCTCTGCAGGAACCAACTGTGTTTTGCCCAACCATGGATAGGCTGGCATATTCGATTCAATAACAACCGAACGTGGATCATTTAAGTGATCACGGTGCCAGTTATCACTGTAACGCCCACCGACACGAGCCAGATCCGGACCAGTACGCTTACTACCCCATTGAAATGGATGGTCATAAACAGATTCACCTGCGACCGAATAATGGCCATAACGCTCGGTTTCCGCACGGAATGGACGAATCATTTGTGAGTGGCAGCCGTAGCAACCTTCTCTAAGATAAATATCGCGACCAGCCAATTGCAGCGGCGTGTAAGGCTTCAGACCTTGCACAGGTTGCGTCGTAGTTTTCTGAAAAAACAGCGGAACGATTTCCACCAAACCACCAACACTGATCGTCAATATGACCAGTATCAGCATCAGGCCGACGTTACGCTCAATCAGATCATGAGTAAAATTACGCATCAAACTTCTCCTTTTGATTTCTCTGACTTATTTCTGCGAACTATGCATGCGCATGCGCAGCTGGTAAGGCAGGAATCGCATTATTGACAGGCTTCGCCGCCATCAAGGTTTTCGCAACGTTATATGCCATCACCAACATGCCGCTTAAGTACATCGCGCCGCCAGTGAGACGAATTACGTAGTAAGGGAAAGTCGCTTTTACAGTTTCAACAAAGGTGTAAGTCAAAGTACCGTCTTCGTTCACTGCACGCCACATCAAACCTTGCATCACGCCAGCAATCCACATCGAAGCGATATATAACACCACGCCGATAGTTGCAACCCAGAAATGCACCTCAATCAAACGCTTGCTATACATTTGTGTCTGACCAAACAAACGAGGAATCAGGTAATACAAGCTACCGATAGAAATAAAGCCGACCCAGCCCAACGCACCAGAATGCACGTGACCAACCGTCCAGTCAGTATAGTGAGACAAAGCGTTGACTGTTTTGATCGCCATCATAGGTCCTTCAAATGTCGACATACCGTAGAACGATAAGGACACAATCAGGAAGCGCAGAATAGGATCGGAGCGCAACTTACTCCAGGCACCAGACAACGTCATGATACCGTTGACCATACCACCCCAGGATGGAGCCAGCAGAATCAAAGAGAACACCATACCGATGGACTGCGCCCAATCAGGCAAAGCAGTGTAATGCAAGTGATGCGGACCCGCCCACATGTAGGTGAAGATCAACGCCCAGAAGTGAACAATAGACAAACGATAGGAATATACCGGGCGCTCAATTTGCTTAGGAATGAAGTAGTACATCATACCCAGGAAGCCAGCCGTCAGGAAGAAACCTACCGCATTGTGGCCATACCACCACTGCACCATCGCATCCTGCACACCGGAGTAGGCAGAGTAAGATTTCAACATGGAGACTGGCATTGCCGCGCTATTGACGATGTGCAGAACAGCCACCGCAATAATAAACGCGCCGTAGAACCAGTTGGCGACGTAAATATGTTCAACTTTACGCTTGACCAGCGTTCCAAAAAACACGATAGCATATGCAACCCACACCACCGCGATCAGGATATCGATAGGCCATTCCAGCTCAGCATATTCTTTACCTTGGGTATAACCCAATGGCAGAGTAATCGCCGCAGCAACAATCACCAGTTGCCAACCCCAGAATGTAAATTCTGCGAGGCCATCAGAAAATAACCGCACATTGGAGGTGCGTTGTACTACGTAATACGAAGTTGCCATCAATGCACAGCCGCCGAATGCAAAAATAACGGCATTGGTATGCAAAGGTCGCAAGCGTCCATAGCTAAGCCAGGGGATTCCGGTTAAAAATTCAGGCCAGGCCAGTTGAGTCGCAATCACCACGCCTACCAGCATGCCGACTATTCCCCAAACTACAGCCATGACCGAAAATTGGCGTACAACCCGATAGTTGTATGAGTTTTCTTTAGTTATCGTCATGATCTCACTCTGTTGTAAAAATACACCGTCAGAATAACAACCGCCCTCATCAGTTACATTGATACACATCAAATGTTGCCAAAATCTAAGCAAGCTTCACCGTCTACGCGACCAGATGACAACACACATAAGAATACTATCCAATTGATTTTTTGCCAAAAAAAAAAAAGCGGCGCCAAATTGGCACCGCTTTTTTTGAAAAAATTCAACTATTATTGCACTGGTTGAGCTGGCGCTTCCAACGCTGACTTATTAATCGTTACTTTCGCTTTCTTCTTCAAAAGCTCAACGTAATAAGCCAATTCTTGTTGCGCCAATAAATTTGAGATTTGTTGCGACTCAGCAGCACGCTTCTCAGCATCAACCGTACCAGCATTCACTTTAGAAATACGATACACAGCGTAACCAGTATTACCTAAAGAAACACCAACAAAAGCCGGCAACTTCTGCGTATCAGCCTTCATGATTTGTGCAATCGCTTGCGGAGGAACATCTTGTTGCTTAGCACGCGACAATATTTTCACTTCTGAAAAACCAGTCATCGCATCTGCTTGTTTCAAAGCAGATAATTTTGCCTTACCCTCTTTTTCAGCAAGATTACTTGCTTCTGTTTGTGTCAGACTCGCAACAATCGCTGCCTTAACCTCTTCAAGAGGACGTTTAGCTGCCGGTTTGTATTCCAATATACGACCAGCAATCAGCGTATTCGGTGCGACCTCAATTGCTTCGGTATTGTGTTTTTTCTTCACAACATCGTCAGAAAAAACTGCTTTTAAGAACTTAGGATTGTTAGCAAACATAGTTGCTGGTGCGCCAGAATTACCTTGACGAGTTAGATTATCTGCAGTTTCAATCTTCAACTTAAGCTTATCAGCAACAGCTTTCAGGCTATCAGATTGTTCGTACACGGTATTACCAAAAGTTTCAGCAGCTTCAGCATAGGCTTTAGATGCTTTTTGCTTTCTGATATCCGCAGCAATTTGCGCTTTAACATCGTCAAGTGGCTTGATGCTCGCAGGTTTGACATCAGTTACTTCAATGATGTGATAACCAAAGTCCGACTGGACAACATCACTGATATCACCTTTATTGAGCTTAAAGGCCACATCATCAAAAACTTTTGGTAGTGCCCCCTTACCAAAAAAATCCAAATCACCACCACGCTCAGCAGAAACAGGATCTTGTGAATTTTCTTTCGCTAATTTAGCAAACGCAGCGGGATTTTTACGCAAGTCAGCCAGCAATCCATCCGCCTTGGCTTTTGCTTTTGCTTTATCAGCTGCACTCGCATCTTTAGCAACAGCGATCAAAATATGGCTGGCACGACGTTGCTCATCTACGCTGTATGCCTTAGCATTATTTTTGTAAAAGTCCTGCACTTCAGCATCAGTCACGGAAATCTGATCTGCCAGAGCATCATTAGTCAATACCACATATTGAGCCTTAATCGATTCCGGAATCTCAAATTGTGCTGCGTTTTTATCATAAAACGCCTTCACCATCTCGTCAGTAACTTTGACCTGAGGGATGAAATCAGACGCTTTAAATGTCAGTGCTTGCACTTCACGCTCTTGCTCACCAATCAAAGCAATACGTTCAGCCACTGCCTTTGGAACGATGTTTGTATTTTGCACAGAGTCAATTAACTGTTGCAATGCCATATCCTGGCGCAAGTTTTGCTCGTACATGGTCGGACTCATGCCACGCGAGGCCAATATATTTTTATATTTTTCAGAATCAAAGCTACCATCGGCTTTAATCAAGCCCGGATTGGCAAGAATTGATTGCTGTAAAGTCTGATTAGTAATCGAAAGCTTATTGCTTTTAACTTCAGCCGCGACAACTTTACGCGAGATCAATTCATCCAGAACGTTTTGCTTCACTTTAGGTGTATTCATCAACTTTGGATCAAACTGCGCACCATAGGATTGACGGAATTTTTCCAATTGATCGCGCAATGCAGCATCCAACTCAGCCTGCATCACAGATTGACCGCCAACCGTCGCCACGACTGCACCAGCAGCGGCTTGAGATCTGGTATAGCTTTCAATACCAAAAAAAGCGAACGAAGGAAAAATAATCAGCAACAATAAAAATTGCATTAAACGCTGATGGGTACGAATATATTCAAACATGTTCAACCAATCGTATGACTAAGGATAACAATTTCGAAATTGCGAATACAAAAAAAGGCGAACTTTCGTTCGCCTTTTTGATTTTCTGGCGGAGCGGACGGGGCTCGAACCCGCGACCCCCGGCGTGACAGGCCGGTATTCTAACCAACTGAACTACCACTCCTCAATACTGCAATGTTTAATATGGTGGGCGCTGAGAGGCTCGAACTCCCGACCTAAGCCTTGTAAGGGCTCCGCTCTACCAACTGAGCTAAGCGCCCGCACCTACATCAAACTCGCGCCACCAGTCACAGAAGCGCGAAAGAGCATTAGTTTACAGCATCTTTCAAAGCTTTGCCAGGTTTAAATTTAGGAACCTTGGCAGATTTGATTTTAATTGCTTCACCAGTACGTGGATTACGACCAGTTCTTGCTGCACGTTTACCTACAGAAAAAGTACCGAAACCCACCAGAGTAACTGTTCCATTTTTCTTCAAGGTTGTTTTTACCGCACCGATCAACGCGTCCAGGGCGCGGGAAGAAGCCGCTTTAGAAATGTCCGCTGTTTTCGCAATATGATCGATCAACTCAGTTTTATTCACGTAAAGCCCCCTCACAAAAATTTGAATTCGCGACGATGTCTTCGATTATTTTATAAGTCGTGCATCAATCGCGGCAAGCAGGAAGTCTGCATTCAGTATTAAAACAAGCCGCAAACCCTTGTGTCAAGCGGTTTGCATCGTTTCAATATAATCTACAGATTAAATTCCGATTTCATCAGTATAATTTCAATTTTAATCGGTAACAAACGACGCCGATATAATGCAATGTTAGATCAGACGAGACAGAATCAGCTAAACTAGCTATAAAGTTCCGATCCGCGCAGCCACTAGCACTTCCAGAATACCTTACCACTCAATCAAAAACGCTATGAAATTTCCTACCGTCTTAGGCACCCCACTATCATCCACAGCCACCAAGGTTATGCTCCTGGGCTCCGGCGAATTAGGCAAGGAAGTCATAATTTCTCTACAACGCTTAGGTGTCGAAGTCATTGCCGTTGATCGCTATGAAAACGCCCCCGGTCATCAAGTAGCGCATCGCTCCTACGTCATTGACATGACAGACGGTGACGCGTTGGCAGCGTTGATCGAAAAAGAGCAACCAGATCTCGTGGTGCCAGAGATTGAGGCTATTGCAACACCGATGCTCGTAGAACTTGAAAACGCTGGCAAAGTCCGTGTCATCCCTACTGCTCGCGCCGCCTGGCTCACAATGAACCGCGAAGGCATACGCCGCCTCGCCGCCGAAACACTAAATTTAGCGACATCCCCCTACCGCTTCGCTGATAGCATGGAAGAGTTAACCGCTGCATGTACTGAGATCGGATTTCCATGCATCGTTAAACCCGTCATGTCCTCTTCCGGCAAAGGACAATCCAAACTCGACAGTGCGGCCAATGTAGAAACCGCATGGAATTACGCTGCAGCAGGTGGTCGCGTCAATTCCGGACGTGTGATTGTCGAAGGCTTTATCGATTTTGATTATGAAATCACACAACTGACTGTACGCGCCATCGGCAAAGACGGTAATGTTGAGACGCATTTTTGCGAACCTATCGGCCACGTGCAAGTTCACGGTGATTACGTCGAATCCTGGCAACCACAAGCAATGCACCCTGTTGCACTCGAACGCGCGCGCGATATCGCTAAAAAAATTACCGATGACCTCGGTGGCCTGGGCTTATTTGGCGTCGAGCTATTCGTTAAAAATGACATGGTCTGGTTCTCAGAAGTCAGCCCAAGACCGCATGACACCGGCATGGTCACCATGGCGAGCCAGGTACAAAATGAATTTGAACTGCACGCCAAAGCGATACTTGGCCTGCCAGTTGACGTGACGCTGCAAACACCAGCAGCATCAGCCGTCATTTATGGTCAACATGAAGCAAAAGCAATCGCTTTTGAAGGCGTGGCAGAAGCATTGCAAGTACCTGGAACCGACATACGCCTGTTCGGCAAACCAGAATCTTTCGCACGGCGACGCATGGGTGTCGCTCTCGCTAAAGCAGGCGATACCGATACTGCTCGCAGTATCGCCAAAGCAGCTGCAGCCAAAGTTAAACCAATCATCGTAGAAGCCAAGTAAAATTGTTATCCAGGTAATTGGGGCTCGCCAGAAATCCTCCCTTTCTGGCATCTCGTTTCCAGCTCATAATTGTTTTCATTATCGCGCAGCAAATTTAAAGCACATACCAATGAAGAATTTCGATGTTGCCATCGTTGGCAGCGGCCTCGCAGGACTCTCAGTTGCCCTGCATCTGGCACAAACCCGCAAAGTAGCCATAATTTCAAAACGTGAATTACTGGATGGCGCCAGCAATTGGGCCCAAGGTGGAATCGCGGCTGTTCTGGACTCTCACGACAGCCATGAGCAGCATATTTCGGATACCTTGATCGCTGGCGGCGGCTTGTGCGATGAGGGCGCGACACGCTACATCGTCGAACACGGGCGCGAAGCAATTGACTGGCTGATCGAACAAGGGGTACCTTTTACCCGCGATGAGGAAGCAGAATTAGGATTCCATCTCACGCGCGAAGGCGGCCACAGTCAACGACGAATTATTCATGCAGCCGATGCAACGGGACATGCAGTACAGGTCACGCTTGAGCAAAAAGTGCGCAATCATCCGAATATCTCCTTGTTTGAACATCACTACGCCATTGATGTAATTACGTCAGGCAAGTTAGGTGATGCATCAGCCACACCACACTGCCTCGGTTTATATGTGCAGGACGTAAAAACCGGCAAAGTTGACACGTTTTCAGCGCAACATACCGTGTTAGCGACGGGAGGTGCCGGCAAAGTGTATCTCTACACGACCAATCCGGATACCGCAACCGGAGATGGCATCGCGATGGCGTGGCGTGCAGGCTGCCGCGTGAGTAATATGGAATTTATCCAGTTCCATCCAACCTGTCTTTACCATCCGTATGCCAAATCCTTCCTGATCACGGAGGCAGTTCGTGGTGAAGGAGGCATTTTGCGCTTACCACCAGAAGCAGGTGCGGCTGCTGGCACACGCTTTATGCCAATGCACGATGAGCGTGCAGAACTTGCTCCACGCGATGTCGTTGCACGCGCAATTGACTTTGAGATGAAAAAACGCGGTCTCGATTATGTCGAACTCGACATCACACAAAAATCTCCGGAATTTTTGAAAGAACACTTCCCAACCATTTATGCGCGCTGCCTTGAGTTTGGCATTGACATCACTAAGCAAGCCATACCAGTCGTCCCGGCAGTCCACTTCACGTGTGGTGGCATCGTCACTGATACCGATGGACGCACCGACTTACCTGGATTATACGCAGTTGGAGAAACTGCCTACACCGGCCTGCATGGCGCGAATCGCCTCGCCAGCAACTCTTTACTTGAATGCCTGGTAGTAGGTCGCGCCACCGCAAAACATATAGAAAAACAGGAACGCGCCACACCGATTGCATTACCCGACTGGGATGAGAGCCGGGTTTCTGATGCCGATGAAGAAGTTGTGATTGCGCACAATTGGGATGAATTGCGTCGCTTCATGTGGAATTATGTCGGCATCGTCCGCACGACTAAACGTCTGGAACGCGCAAAGCATCGGATACGCTTATTGAAAGAAGAAATCGACGAGTACTATGCGCATTTCCGGATCTCAAACCATTTGCTGGAATTACGCAACCTGGTCGAAGTCGCTTCACTGATTGTTAATAGCGCCCTGAGTCGTCGCGAAAGCCGGGGTCTGCACTACAGCCGGGACTATCCAGATACCTTACCGAAGGCGCTACCAACGGTACTAATGCCAAAACGAAAAAAGAGCTAAATCAGCTCTACCGAGTGCAATAAACGAGCATTTTTGCAGGGCGGAGACAACCCGCCCGCAAGACCATCTCCGCCATCACATCTGCCGAAACAAATGCGCATGGTTGCGACTGATTTCCAATTTCTCACTGCGGCCTTTCAACCCCATCAATTGCTTACCGCGAAAGTCGCGCGTGACGTCGGCGATCGCAGTAACGCGCACCAGCGTGGAACGATGAATGCGCCAAAACTCATCAGGATCCAATTCATCTTCCAATTCTTTTAATGACTTCCGGATCAGGTATTCTGCTTGCTCAGTTTGCACCAATGTATATTTTTCGTCAGATCGAAAGAATACAATTTCTTTGGTACTAATCATACGCAAAGCATTGCCAACGCTTGCTTGTATCCACCGTAAATATTCGCGTTGCGGCGCTTGGCGCAGCATCAGTTGTTGCAAAATTTCTTTCATTTGTTGTGACTGCTGATCAGCAGCCACAACAGTTTGCGTCGATTTAATATCTGGCGTTGAAGACTGTAAAACTTGTGCGCGCTTTTCTCTTATCCGCAGTTGCAGGCGCTCAACAGTTTGCTGCAGACGCTCCAGCTCAACCGGTTTCAGCAAATAATCTACCGCCCCGCGTTCAAATGCCTGAATCGCATATTCGTTGTATGCAGTTACAAAAACAACTTGCGATCGCTGCGCCAACTCGACCGCTGCTTCAATGCCATTTTTGCCGGGCATACGAATATCAAGAAAAATAATATCCGGCGACAATTGAGCGGCTTGTTCTGCGGCCGCGATACCATTAGCAGCTTCACCAATGATTTGCAATTCCGGCCACACTTTGAGTAAACCACCGCGCAAATAGTCGCGCATTGGCGCCTCATCATCGACCAACATGGCAGTCACTACGAAATTATCATGCATAGCAGCTCACTTTATTATTGATGATTAACATTATTGATTCAGATACGGAATTTGAATACGGAATCGGGCACCACCTTCGAACGGCACTTCAATTACCAGACTGACCTTAGCACCGTACAACATTTTGAGTCGCTCACGAATATTCGTTAAGCCCAGACCTTCAGCAACATGCACGTCAAAGCCCATGCCATTGTCACTGACCTCGACCCATAGTTCATTGTCGTGACGTTGAGCGCTAATACAAACCTGACCACCTTCAATTTTAGGCTCAAGGCCATGCTTAATCGCATTCTCCACCATAGTTTGTATCATCATCGAAGGAAATTGCGCCTGATCTAAGCCCTCACCAACCTCAATCTGATACTGCAAGCGTTCTTGCATCCTCGCTTGCATGATATTCAGATAAGCACGAGACAAAGCTATTTGCTGCCCAAGCTGCCCTATTCCCTGCTGACGTATTTGCGGCAATGCGGCTCGCAGATACTTAATCAGATCTGCATGCACCGAGGCCGCCCGCTCCGCGTCGGTCGCCATTAACTGGCCAATCAAAGCCAATGTATTAAACAAAAAATGCGGCTCTATTTGCGCTTGCAAGGCTGCCATTTCCGCTTCCAACAGACGTCTTTCAAGCGACTCGACATCGGCACGCGTTACAGCAGCACTTGCCATCAATTCTGCTTTTCGCTTTCCACCGGCAACGGTTTTGATCACGATCGCGGCTAAGACCATCATCACCATAAATGGTCCGACACCTATAAAGCCAGCAAAAATCATTGCAAAGAGACTGGTTAAGCCAAGAGAGAGCCAAGAAACGACCGCCGCCCAGTCAAAAAATTTCCACCACAAAACACTGACCGTTTCCGCCACGTTTAGCACTGCATGCAACACCGGATTTTCGTCTTTGGTTTTCATTTTACTTTTCCATCAAACTGATTTGAAGACGCAGATCCGAGCATGAGAACGCCCCTACTCTCTGCACGATGACGCAGAAATAATTTATTCAATATGGAGATAGTAACGATCAACTTCGCCAGCGTCGTGAGATGCAAAACGGCACCTGCAATCAGCACCATAATACAGCCAACAAAGACACGCGCCCATGATGCAGCGTGAAGACGACTGCTACATGCTGACCAATATGTAGAAATTCTGGAAAATATCTCTGCTTGTTTGCGACTCATCACCATTCTCCCTAAGTTAAAAACCGGACATCAATCAGATCCGACATCATTTTTGCTTCGATGAGTGGAGAATAATGGCAATGAAGGCCAACCTCTATTGAAATGCGACTAAGTGTTGCTTGGCGGGGTTAAATGGTTGAGAAGACGGATAAATGGGACATCGAACATCCCTGCTTGTCCGTAGCTCATCTACCAGAGCTAGTCGAACCAAGTTAATATCGCGAATAACGCATTAGAACCAAAAAAATGCCACACCCTTTCTAACAGGGTGTGGCGCTTATTTTTCACATTGAACGGTAAATCAAAGTACCCGCAAAGAATAATCTGTCGCTTTGATATCTTTCGTCAGGCTACCAATAGAAATACGGTCAACGCCGGTTTCTGCGATGGAACGTACATTGCGCTCATCGACGCCGCCTGATGCTTCCAGCAATGCACGACCACCATTCAACGCAACCGATTCTCGCATCATATCAGTAGTAAAATTATCGAGCAGCACTGAAGTAGCGCCAGCAGCTAAAGCAGCACGCAATTCGGCTATGCTCTCTACCTCAATTTGTATCGTCGCATTAGACTTCAAATCAAATGCTTGCTGCATCGCCGCTGCAATACCGCCCGCTGCGGCAATATGATTTTCTTTAATCAAAATACCGTCATATAAAGCCAGTCGTTGATTTTTACCACCACCAACCCGGACTGCGTATTTTTGCGCAAGGCGCAATCCTGGCAAGGTTTTGCGCGTATCCAGAATGGCTGCTTTAGTACCGGCGATCATGGCAACATATCTGGCGGTGGCAGTCGCAACAGCAGAGAGCAATTGTAAGAAGTTCAGTGCTGAGCGTTCTGCAGTCAACAAAGCGCGCGCTGGCGCATCTATTTTGCAAACAACAGAATTGGCGATCATTGCATCACCTTCGGCGTATTTCCAGTCAATACGAATATCTGGATGACAGCGCTCCATCACAGCATCAAACCAAGGCGCGCCGCACAGGATTGCGCTCTCACGCACAATCACTTGTGCTTGTACGCGCTCCTCTGAAGGTACCAGCAATCCCGTCAGATCTACCACACCGACATCCTCCACCAAGGCATCACGCACATTGCGATCAAATGCCTGCTGCAAATCTGCATCGAATGGAAAATGCTTATTTTTTAAATTACTGGACATAGTAAAACTATCCTTGTTTGCGATAAAACTTCAATTAAATATGAATCCACTTAAACTGAGCAGTTAAGCTGGTCCTATACCAGAAAACAAAGCGCCGTCATTCGCCAGATCGCCGGATGGACGGACATTCGCTTTTTTCGCGGCAGCAAAGTCCAGCATGCGGTTGATGCATAATTTAGCCTTGTCGGCCGTATCAGGGTCAACCTGAATTTCATTATGACCTTGCTCTAATACCTGCACCAAATTGCGCAATCCATTCATTGCCATCCATGGGCAGTGAGCGCAGCTCTTGCACGTCGCACTGTTGCCAGCAGTTGGCGCAACGATGAAGCGTTTGCCAGGTGCAGCCATTTGCATTTTATGCAGAATACCGTTATCGGTCGCGACGATAAACTCTTGCGCATCCAGCGTTTGTGCAGCATGGATCATTTGCGACGTTGAGCCAACCACGTCTGCCAGCGCCACGACGGATGCGGGCGATTCAGGATGCACCAGGACTTTAGCGTTTGGATATTCTGCTTTCAACACATCCAGCTCTACACCTTTAAATTCATCATGCACCAGACAAGAACCTTGCCACAACAACATATCGGCTCCAGTTTGCTTCTGGATATAACTACCAAGATGCTTGTCTGGCGCCCACAAGATTTTTTTACCTTGCGCGTGCAAGTGGGCAACGATATCCAAACCAATGCTTGAGGTCACCATCCAGTCAGCACGCGCCTTGACTGCAGCACTGGTATTGGCATAAACGACCACTGTACGATCCGGATGTGCATCGCAAAATGCTGCAAATTCATCAGCAGGACAACCCAAATCAAGGGAACAGGTGGCGTCCAGATCTGGCATCAGAATTGTTTTTTCCGGGCTCAGTATTTTGGCGGTTTCACCCATGAACTTAACACCAGCCACAACCAATGTCTTAGCTGGATGATCCCGCCCGAAACGTGCCATTTCTAAAGAATCAGAAACGCAACCACCTGTTTCCTCCGCCAAATCTTGTAATTCGGCGTCAACATAGTAATGCGCCACTAACACAGCCTGCTTTTCTTTAAGCAGTTGTCTAACGCGGGCTTTCAGAGCCAATTTTTCTTCCGCATCCGGCGCTTCCGGAATACGTGCCCAGGCATTGGCGGTACAGCTCAGGCCTACGTCCATTTGCGGACGTTCAAATTCGATAACTTTGGTGGTTTCCATACTTAGTCAACGTAAACTAACAAAAGCAAAAAAGTAAAAATGATGGGTGAGAAAACCATTTCAAACTTGGTCGACTGTCTGATCAATCTCACCTTCAAATCTATACTGGGTAGATGTATATAAAAACACCCTAATATCCGTAAGGACAAAAGGGTGTATTTTTAAATATACTCCTACCTCACCCTGAAATTTCTAACTACATGTAGCAAGCCATGCGACATTTTTAGCTTGCTACCATGGATTAGAAACAATCAATTCAGGCGATAGTATACGCTGTTACCAGATAATTACCTGCTTACCGCCATGACGCAAAGGTGAACGTTCACCTTTACAGCTAAATGCCTCGGAAAATTCTGGCATATTTGCTAATGGTGCAATAACGCGATATTTATCTGGAGAGTGAGGATCGGTAGCCAATTTTAGGCGCAAACTTTCATCACGAATCAAACTACGGAAACTTTGACCATTTGCTACAAAGAAACGCTGCTCTGGCGTCAAACCATCAATTTCTGCTGCCTGTGGCTTCGCCTTCAGGGATTTACGCAAAGCTTGCAAGGCGATCTTCATACCACCCAGATCGGCGATATTTTCGCCAGCGGTTAATTTGCCATTGATATGCAATTGATCGATAGGATTAAATTCATCGAATTGATCTTGTATCGTTTTGACACGAGTCAGGAATTGTTTTTGATCTTGTTTGGTCCACCAGCTCTTCAGATTGCCTTGTGCATCAAATTGGCTGCCTTCATCGTCAAATGCATGCGTCAATTCATGACCGATGGTAGCGCCAGTATTGCCGTAGTTAGCCGCAGGATCGGCATTAACGTGATATAGCGGCGGCTGCAAGATACCCGCAGGGAACACGATTTCATTCATCGTCGGGTTGTAATAGGCATTGACGGTCTGCGGTGTCATGCCCCATTCATTGCGGTCAATTGGCTTACCTAATTTTGAAAGGACGCGATTGAATTCGAATTCATTCGCGCGAGCAACGTTGGCGACATACGAACCATTGTCAATATGCAGAGCGCTGTAATCACGCCAGACATCTGGATAACCGATTTTTACCATGACAGTATCAAGCTTTTTGTAGGCTTGTTGTTTAGTGGTGTCAGACATCCATTCCAACTTGCCTATGCTTTCACGCATAGCATCTTTGATGTTATTGACCATTTCAAGCACACCAGCCTTGGCTTCCGGACTAAAGAATTTAGCCACGTATAATTCGCCCAATGCCTCACCGGCATCCATATCTATCTTCGCCAGAACGCGCTTCCAGCGCGGCTGCAACTCTTTGGTGCCAGCAAGAGTTTTGCCATAGAAATCAAAATGCGCATTGACAAAAGCAGAGCTCAGTTCATTGGCATAATCGTTCGCCAGATGCCAGCGCAAATAGGTTTTCCATTGATTGAGTGAAACGCCATTAATCATACGCCCCGCTTCAGCGATGAATTTTGGATGGGCAACATTCAGTTGACCCGGCTGATTTAAACCTACCGCGTTAAAGTAAGTCGGCCAAGATGTAAAGTGGTCAATTTTATGCAAGCCATTCAGATCTGACAGGTGGTAGCTGGCTTCCGGATCACGCAAGGCAACCTTGGTCAATGATACTTTTGCCAGGCGCGTTTCCAGATCCATGACTGTCTTAGCATTTTGTTTAGCGACATCAGGTGCATCACCAATCAACTCAAACATTTGCGCAACATAAGCTTGATACTTGTTGCGAATTTCTGCCGTCTTTGCGTCTGTCTTCAAATAGTAATCACGATCCGGCAAGCCAAGACCACCTTGCATCAATTGAGGAATGTAGCGTGTCGCTTTTTTCGCATCTTGCTGGACATCGAAACCAAACAAAGCATTCACACCCTGCTTATGCAAACTCGCAATAACCGCCATTAATTGTTGTTTGTCTTTGACACTATTGATCGCATCCAATTGTGGTTTCAACGGCGTTGCACCATCTTTTTCAATTTGCACCTCATTCATACCACTGGCATAAAACGCGCCGACTAACTGACCGACTTTCGATTTCACTTCACCTGCTGCCGCCGCTTCGGCAATTTGCTTCAATGCTGTCAGGTTGCGTTCAGTCACTTCGTCATAAGCGCTGTAACGGGAGCGGTCCGCAGGAATTGGATTATTTTTGAGCCAGGTACCATTTGCGTATTCAAAAAACTCAGTGCAAGGGTCCGCTTTCAAATCCATTGTCGCAGATTCGAGCACCAATTGATTTGAGGTAGCGGAAGTTGCCGCAACAGTTGATGAAGTTTGCGCATGTGCAGAAGCTGCACAGACCAAACCAACCAGTGTGCTGACCGTAGTACGCTTGAAAAATGGTGATAACATAAATTACATCCTATTTATCGAAAAGAGTGAAATGTGAATGTCTATTGTTGCTCAGATCAGGCATTTTACTTTGCCAGCACCTGTACCGCTATGCCTGAATATTGACCCGGTGCACGATACACTCGTTGCGTCGCTTTTTTAAAATCTTCGGGACTAGCCTTAGGAATATCCATGAATTGTTGCGGATTCAAATCCACCAATGGGAACCAGGAACTTTGCACCTGCACCATAATCCGGTGACCACGACGGAAGGTGTGATTAATATCTGGCATTTTGTACGTCAAGGGTGTAATTTGATTAGCAACTAAAGGCTCTGGACGCTCGAAGCTATTGCGGAATTTTGCACGCATGGGCTCACCACGCACCAATTGCTGATAACCAGCCATTGTCACAGTTGGCGGTGGTACATCATGACCACGCTCATGGGGTACATGATCATCAGGGTAATCAGCTGGATAAACGTCAATCAATTTAACCACCCAGTCTGCATCCGTACCGGTAGATGAAATAAACAACTTAGGAACCACTGCGCCCACCATTGTCACATCCTCTTGCAAGACGTCAGATTGATATACCAACACATCTGGACGTGTGGAGGCAAAACGTTGATCCGACACCATATATTCACGGGGAACACCAGTGGCGACATAAGAAATATACGGAACCGGTTTTTTAGGGTCACTGACGTATTCATCAAAAGCTGCCGACGTAATTGTCACTGCAGCAGTTGGTTGCGTCCAGCTCAATATGCCATCCGCGCCAAAATACAAGGTCTTGCTTTGCGCCTGCTTCGGAGGCCAGCTTGCATATTCACGCCAGACATTAGTACCAGTTTCAAACACCGTCGCTTCTGGCAAAGACTTGGTATCAACGCCCTTAAGATAATGCTCAAAGAATGGGAATAAGATATTTTTGCGATAGTATTCGCCGGTTTTAGTGCCAAAATCGACGTCACCTAACATTTTACCGTCAGCTCCAGCCCAACCTCCATGCACCCAAGGACCAAGAACCAATCCATTGAAGTTACCCTTATTGTTTGCCTTAATGCTGTCGTAGGTTGCCACTGGTCCGCACACATCCTCAGCGTCAAACCAACCGCCCACAGTCAATACTGCCGCTTTGATATTTTTGAGATGCGGAGCGATATTGCGAGATTTCCAGTAATCATCGTAAGTACTGTGTTCAAAATTAGGGACAAATAACTCACGCTGTTTCTCGCTAAGTTGTGCAGCAATATTTTTCAAACTTTGATATTTGAGAAAATATTGGTACGCATCTTTCGTTCCATAATCGAAGGAGCCAATGCTTTTTGGCAGCGACGTAGGATTTTTTTCTACTGTGAAACTAGAATAGAAATCAAAATTCGCTGCCAACATGAAAGCACCGCCGTGATAGGAGTCATCTCCCATAAATAAATCAGTCACGGGTGCTTGTGGTGAGGCCGCCTTAATCGCTGGATGCGAATCTATGATGCTGGCAGAAGTATAGAACCCAGGATAAGAAATCCCCCAGATCCCGACCTTACCATTGTTACCAGGGATGTTTTTCAACAACCAGTCAACCGTATCGTGCATATCCTGGCTTTCTATTCCCTCGCCTGGTTGCAGTTGTGGATTCTTATGCGGGGTCATCTCTTGCCACTTCCCCTCAGACATGTAACGCCCGCGAACATCCTGATTTACAAAAATATATCCACTAGTTTCAAAATCCTTAGACGGACCGAGATTTTTGGGGTAAAAATCAACCCCATAATGTGCCTCATCATTTTGACGCACTCCAGTACCATAAGGTGTGCGCACCATCAGGAATGGATAGGTATGCGCCCTATCCTTCGGTACATAAACGACAGTGAACAAGTGAGCACCGTCACGCATAGGAATGCGATATTCGTACTTAGTGTAATGTTCACGTACAGATGACGTAACTTGCTCGCCATTTTCGGGATCTGCATTTTCTCTGGTGGCAGCAACCGCGTCTCCACTTGTGATAGAGATCATCGCAGATATAAATAATATTTTTTTTAAGCGCGCAGACATGTTGTCCTTTATTTTTATCTAATTACTATCTATTTTTATTTATTTTTATCTATTTTTCATCCATTGAACTTTTTGATGAAATAAGCACCTAAATAACATGCATTTCTATAGAAATTTGGCAGGCGAATGACTGCCACTGATGCAAGCAATGACTTGCAGAAATCGATGCACTGGTAACAGAGTGTAATTTATCCAAATAGTTTCGTTTTTTTTGACGTAAACTCATTTATTTAACACAGAGGTCGTTGCGTGATGAAAATCTTGAAAGCTTCTTTACTAGTCTTACTCGGTCTTTTAACGGTAAGTAGCAGCTTTGCGCATCCCTATGGGTACTGGAGAGGTCCCAGAGTAGGATTTGGCGTCTATATCAATCCATTCCCTCTGGTGATTGGATCTCCTTACTATGCACCAACTTATTATGGTTCATCTTACTATTACGGCTCTCCTTACTACTCTTATCCACGCGAAGTAGTTATTCAGTCGCCAACAGTAATTTATAGCACGCCAAGTTACACCACAGCGCCAGCACCTTTACCAACCTACAATATGTATGAAGCGCAACCCTCAACACCGACATTGAATGCTAATGAGTGGCTATATTGCAATCAGCCTGACGGTTACTACCCGGCTATCAAAGATTGCCCTGGCGGCTGGAAAAAGGTAAGTAAATAAATATACGCATTCAGTATCAATATTAAAAAAAAGGGGCAATTTACATTGCCCCTTTTTTATTCGGTAAAACTTATTTCACTTAGCTGCCAATACCTTACGAATCGCCGCAGCCAGTTCTTCCGCCACAAATTTCGCGA
Organism: Undibacterium sp. SXout11W; assembly: GCA_049339905.1. Lineage (GTDB taxonomy): Bacteria > Pseudomonadota > Gammaproteobacteria > Burkholderiales > Burkholderiaceae_D > Undibacterium. Next base: position 42,972 of record JBMPPG010000007.1, on the reverse strand, counting down.
CATACGCGTCAGCGCCAACGGTTTTAATGTGCTCTTCGTTCGTTTGCCCAGACAATGAGGAGTGAATAATGACTGGCAAAGATTTGTAGCGATCATCCTGTTTAATTTTACGTGTCAGTGTAAATCCATCCATTTCAGGCATTTCCAGATCGGTCAACACCATCGCTACTTTGTCACGCAACCCCTTACCTTCAGCTTGTGCAGCCGCTGCCAACACTTGCAATTTATCCCAGGCTTCTTTACCCGTTTTGGTCATAATGAATGGCGCACCTATTGCGCCCAATGCCTTTTCTATGAGGCTACGAGCAACACCTGAATCATCGGCAGCCAAAATGACCGATCCCTCTTTCATCTGCAAGCGATCGCCAATGGTTTCAGGATCAACATCTTTTGCATCTGACGGTGTAATCTGGCGTAAGATTTGCTCTACGTCCAATACTTGTGCCAATCGCGTATTCTCCGTATCACCATCAAGACGAGCGATACTGGTTACCATACCACCGACGGCACTGTTTTCTGCAGACAGCACCTGACTCCAATCGAGACGCACAATTTCCTCAACTGATTCAACCGCAAAACCTTGGGTCGTGCGCGCATATTCGGTGACCAGCATAATATTTAAGCCGGTTTTTGGCACACAACCAACAACGGACGGCAAATCAATGACGGGAATAATCTGACCACGCAGATTCACCACGCCCAACATATGTGGCAAAGAACCCGCCACCGCCGTAATCGCTGGCATAGCAACGATTTCACGCACCTTAAAAACGTTAATACCAAACAACTCGGAGCGATCACCACCGCCATCGCCACCCAATCTGAAAAGCAGCAATTCAAATTTATTTGAACCGGTGAGATTAGTACGCTCATCAACTTCTTGTTGTACGGTGCTCATAATTATGATCCTCTAGAGTTGTAGTCAGGACTTACACAGAAATGTTCCAGCGAGGTTAGGCGACGAAAGCAATACATTTGTACCAAATATAAAGACATTGAGCCATAAGGGCGCCGAGGCAGTTTTGCGTAAGTCCTATAGAATTGATTTGCCAACATCTTACCAAGTTCAAACAAATTGCCCAAAACAAATTTATGTCTTTTCGGAAATTTTCATCATAGTACGAATTCACCAACGCATTTCAATTTCAAATACGATGCCACATAAGTTCACAATAAGTCCACAATCGATTCAAATGGGCAAAGCGAAGCGGAGTCGTCGCATACTCCGCCAAGATTACATACTTCTTTCACTATTTTATGATGCGATAGCAAGGAGTGTAAGCTTTACCTGGTAATTTCATGCGATTTTGCACAACAAATGAACTGAGCAATGCGTCCATCGATTCCATAATAGCAATATCACCACAAATTTCAAAGTTTCCGTATTGCTCAATGGCACGAATTCCTTGATTTTTAACATTTCCAGCCACGACACCTGAAAACGCCCGGCGTAAATTCGCTGCCAGCAAATGGGGCTCCTGATTTTTATGAAGTGCAAGGCCACGCATATTTTCATGCGTAGGCTCAAATGGCTTTTGAAATTCAGTGTCAATTTTCAATAACCAGTTGAAATAGTAGGCATCACCTTTTTGCTTGCGGTATTCACGTACCTGCTTAATACCCTTTTCCACTTCCTGTGCCACAAGAGCAGGATTATTTACAATGATCTGGTAGTGCTTCTGCGCAGCCACGCCTAAGGTATCAGCAATAAAACGATCAATCTGAGCAAAGTATTCAGAGGCAGTTTCTGGGCCAGTGAAAATCAATGGGAATGGTAATTCAGCATTTTCAGGATGCAACAAAATACCAAGCAGATACAAAATTTCTTCTGCTGTTCCGGCACCACCAGGAAACACGATCACGGCGTGCCCTACACGAACAAAGGCCTCAAGACGCTTTTCTATATCCGGCATAATTACCAGATCATTCACGATAGGATTAGGCGCCTCGGCAGCAATAATGCCGGGCTCCGTCAAACCAAGATAGCGACTGTGCGTCAGCCTTTGCTTTGCATGACCTATCGTTGCCCCCTTCATTGGGCCTTTCATTGCACCGGGGCCGCATCCAGTACAAATATCCATACCACGCAATCCTAGCTGATAACCAACCTGCTTGGTGTAATCATATTCCGCGCCAGAAATCGAGTGACCACCCCAGCAAACCACCAAATTAGGATTCACTTGAGGTTGCAATAAATTCGCATTCCGCAACACATGAAAAACCGTATCGGTAATGCCTTCTGACGAATTCAGATCAAATTTCTTACCGTCTGCAATCTCAACGTTAATAAACAAAATATCGCGCAAGACCGCAAACAGATGCTCCTGAATGCCTTTAATCATGATGCCATTCACGAATGCACTTGCAGGCGCACCTTTCACATCGAGCTTAATGCCACGCTCACGTTGGATAATACTGATATCAAAATTCTTGTAACGCTCCAGCAATTCCTTACCATCATCCAGACCACTGCCGCAATTCAAAACTGCCAATGCACAGCTGCGAAACACCTGATACAAGCCGCCATGACTATTGTCGAGTAATTTACCAACCTCAGCCTTTGACAAAACCTCCATACGGCCTTCTGGCGAAATTTGGGTATCAATTACGTCATATTCAATCACAATGATATTCTCCTCTTAAAGCACGCCATATCTCACCGAACAACTGTCCACAGACTTCTCTATTTGCCAGCAGTGGATATATTCAAAAATAAATGCCGCAGCACTTCTAGTTCGTATTCATTATGCACGGATTAATGAATAAGCTTGTTACATCAACTATTTTTTTCTTTTTTTTCCAATAGGTTAAAACAATATGCCAAAAACAATTTAAAATATTTTGCCCGGTCTCTTGTATATTCCACCGATGCCATGTATAGTTCGCCCTCTTCAGACGCGGGGTGGAGCAGTCTGGCAGCTCGTCGGGCTCATAACCCGAAGGTCGTAGGTTCAAATCCTGCCCCCGCAACCAAAGCTTTTTTCTAAGTGCGTTCGCACGACTTCAATAGACAAGTGCTCCTTAAAAAGACAAGGATCGACAGACTTTATCGATTTCGCGTAGCAAGCATGTCCTAATTTGTACAGAAACTGATATTAGATGCTGTCCGATGAAAGATAACAAAGATCACGCCACGATGGAATTACCGGGTTTCGCCGATCCTGCGCCCGAGACTCCTGAACTCCGCAAACTTATCAGTCCTCCAAAACGCAGCAAAATCGCTAAGCAAATCCAAATGAATTTACTGGAAGTGTTAGGCCCAACTGATATCAGCGGTCTGCCTGCATGGGTCAACGACGAAAACACCGATTTAACAGGATTGCCAGTCTGGCGTTGAATTTTCCTAATTTCCATTTACATCTCGCCTGAGCATTTCCAATGCTCATCACAAAACGTCCGCATTAACTCTCAAAAATGGATGCCCAATCACGACGATTGAATAGCATCCTCAAACGAACAACTGATATATCAAGGCAAAAAGCCCGGAAAACTTCGCGCAGCGTTTCGCAGTGTCTTATAATCAGGTTCAATTTATCGCCAACCGCAGCCTCTACGGCAATTCAACCATTATGACATCTCAATTCAATAAAAAAAGCGAAGCCTGGTCTGCCCGCTTCTCTGAACCTGTTTCTGATCTGGTAAAACGATATACCGCCTCGGTGTTTTTTGACAATCGTATGGCAAGCGTTGATATTCAGGGCTCATTGGCACACGCAGAAATGTTAAGCGCGCAAAATATCATCACAGCGCAGGATTATGCAGATATACAGCGCGGTATGGCACAAATTCAGGCCGAAATTGAATCGGGCAAGTTTGAATGGCTACTGGATCTGGAAGATGTGCACTTGAACATCGAAAAACGTCTGACAGAATTGGTGGGAGATGCTGGTAAGAGACTACACACTGGCCGTTCGCGCAATGATCAAGTAGCGACAGACATTCGCCTGTACATGCGGGCCGCCATCGACAACATCATTGAACTGCTACGCAGCTTACGTGCTGCACTCATTAATCTCGCAGAAAAAAATGCTGAAACCATTTTGCCTGGATTTACACACATGCAAGTGGCACAACCGATTACGTTTGGTCATCATATTCTGGCTTACGTAGAAATGTTTGGTCGAGATACCGAACGTATGCAAGATTGCCGCAAACGCGTCAATCGCTTGCCTTTGGGTGCTGCGGCATTGGCTGGTACCACCTTTCCTATCGATCGCGAGCGCGTTGCCCGCACTCTGGGGTTTGATGAGGTTTGTTATAACTCTTTGGATGCGGTTTCAGATCGTGACTTTGCGATTGAATTCTGCGCAGCCGCTGCACTGATCATGACCCACATTTCACGCATGTCCGAAGAGCTGGTGATCTGGATGAGTCCACGCGTAGGCTTTATTGATATTGCCGATCGTTTCTGCACTGGCTCATCGATCATGCCACAAAAGAAAAATCCTGATGTGCCAGAACTGGCACGTGGTAAAACTGGCCGCGTCAATGGTCACCTGATCGCTTTGCTGACGTTGATGAAAGGTCAGCCACTGGCCTATAACAAAGACAATCAGGAAGACAAAGAACCTTTGTTTGACACGGTAGACACGATTATCGATACGTTGCGCATTTTTGCTGATATGGCGACCGGTATCAGTGTTAAACCAGACGCTATGCGTGCCGCCGCTTTGCAGGGCTATGCGACTGCAACGGATTTAGCCGATTATCTGGTGAAAAAGGGCTTGCCTTTCCGCGATGCTCATGAAGCCGTCGCCCACGCTGTCAAAACTTGCGTAGAAAAAGGCTGCGACCTGAGCGAAATGTCTCTTACTGAATTGCAAACGTACTCCACATTAATCAGTGAGGATATTTTTGAAGTACTGACTTTAGAAGGCTCCGTTGCAGCCCGCGACCATATCGGCGGCACCGCACCAAACCAAGTGCGCGCAGCGATTATCCGGGCACGTCAGAAATTAGCTGATTAAAACGAGTTAAAACAATTTAAAATAAAAAACGAGGTGAAACTTCAATCACCCTGACAGATTGAAATCGCCTCGTTTTTTACTTAAGGTTCAGTTTTCACGAATTTCCATCCCCCTCAAATACCTCGGGCAACTCATTCGAAAACAAGTGCCATCGCCCGTAGCAGGCAAACATTGCACCATACCACCATAGGTTTTCGCAATTTGCCTCACCAAACTTAGACCTAAGCCAGCACCGCCGCCTCACTCACTACCTCCTGGCATGCGGCAAAACGGTGTAAAAATCAACTCCTGCCCCCACCTACTCCGGGCTCGCAATCACATATATCGATATGGATCATGCCAAGCAATCTACTCAACGTTGTATGTAAAGATCTGCAAAGCAAGGTGCATATAAACCGATAAAGTACAAGTCTAAAAAACTCAAGATACAACTACAAACATCATCGTCGCAATTTTTTGCGCTGCAATCAACCACATTCAATGATGTTTCAATACTGAGCTAAAATATTCATTTCATATTGCCGCCAAACCCCACAAGCAATACAATCTTTGGTGAAATAAGATTAAATTAAGAAAAACTTTTGCTGCCTAAGTTTAAAGTTTTCAAAACAATTTCAGGAGATATTGATGTCACATCAGCTTAAATTGGCAATCGCAAGTGTATTAATCGGATCTGCAACATTTGTTCAAGCAGCGGAAATCAAACTGGGCGTTGCCGAAGCTTTATCCGGACCGGCCGCTAAATATGGCACGGCAATTAAAAATGGATTCAACCTGGCAGTTGACAACATCAATGCCAAAGGTGGCATCAATGGCGACAAAATCACACTTATCATCGAAGACGAACAAGGCAAAAAAGAAGAAGCCATTAACGCATTCAAAAAACTGATTTTCCAAAGCAAGGTGTTAATGGTTTTTGGACCAACTTTATCCAACTCCGCTTTCGCAGCTGATCCAATTGCCAACGCCAGCAAAATAGTGGTGTTTGGAACGAGCAATACGGCAGATGGCATTACTAATTTGGGAGCATTCACCTTCCGCAATTCCGTCATGGAAGCTGATGTATTGCCAGTCACAACCAAAGCAGCGATCAAGCAATTCAATATCAAAAAAGTGGCAGTAATTTACGGCAATGACGATGCCTTCACAAAAAGCGGTTACGATGTTTTTAAAGCCGCGCTTTCAGATCAAAAAATTACCGTCACCGATACCGAAACCTACGCCAAAGGCGACGTTGATTTCAAAGCACAACTAACGAAGATCAAGTCATCAGCACCTGACGCAATTGTATGCTCTTGCCTCGCAGAGGAAGCCGCCAATATCATTCTACAGACCCGATCTTTGGGCATGAGACAGCCGTTCATCGGCGGCAATGGCTTCAATTCGCCAAAACTGTTTGATATCGCCAAAGATGCTGCCGATAATACCTTGATGGGTAGCCCCTGGTCCGCGGACAATCCATCGGCGGCAAACAAGCAATTCATGGCTGATTACAAAGCCAAATATGGCTCAGACCCTGACCAGTTTGCCGCTCAAGCCTACGATGCATTGCAAATCGTCGCAGAAGGCATACATAAAATAAAGCTGAGTGGCGACCTAACTAAAGACCGGATCGCATTGCGTGATATTTTGCCTGGCATTAAGTTTGAAGGTGCTACTGGGAAATTCTCATTCCGTCGCGCTCCATCAAAAGATGGCAAAGAAACTGGCTACGATGCTCAGCAAGACGCCATCGTGAATATTGCTAAAGGTGGAAAATTTGTGCTCTTAAAATAATTCGCTCACTCGACTGGCAGAAGCGTTACTTCTGCTGGTCTTTCAACGTTTGCAGATTGATTTTGAAATGTCGATCTGTGGCTTGAATTGAATGCCATTTATTTTTTCACCTCTACCTGAAATTGCTTCCGCTCTGCAAGGATTGCATATCAGGATTAAGCACTATCTGGATCGCCATGTTTGCACAACAACTTGTCAATGCGTTGACACTCGGCAGTGTCTATGCCCTCTTCGCCTTAGGATTTACGCTGATTTTTGGGGTGCTTGGCGTCATCAACCTGTCGCACGGCGCAATCTTTATGTTGGGCAGCTATATCGCCTTGCTGCTGGTCAATCACTTTCAAATGTCCTTGTGGCTTGCCATGTTGTTGGCGATGCTGGCATGTGGCACGCTGGGTGTGATCGTTGATTTTATGGTGTTACGTCCGCTACGCAAACGCAATGCACCACATCTTGCACCAATGATCGCGACCATCGGCGTCGCCATCATGCTGACCAATATCTCCCAAGGAATTTTTGGTGCAGAAAATCAACGCTTCCCGTTCAGCACTATACCCGAGGATAGCTTTAACCTCGGCAATCTACACTTGACCGCTGTGCAATTGGCGATCGTGTTAATTTCATTTGCCTTGATGTTAATCCTGCTGATAGTCATGCGCCAGACCCAGTTAGGCCGCGCATTACGTGCCATCGCTGAATCACCTAAAGCCGCATATTTGCTAGGCATCAATGTGGAAGCGCTATTTTTCTTCACCTCATTTGCTGCTGCGGCATTAGGCGGTGCGGCAGGCGTTCTGGTTGGATTGTCTTTCAATGCGATTTCACCGTTTATGGGTCAGCCGATGCTGCACAAGGGCATTGCTGTGATCATACTGGGCGGCATGGGGGACATCCGTGGCGCCATGCTTGGTGGCTTATTTCTTGGTTTTGCTGAAGTCATGAGCGTCGCGTATTTATCAAGCGACTTCCGCGATGCGATTGCATTTGGCTTATTGTTTTTGATCTTGCTAGTGCGTCCGGCGGGCATGTTTGGCAAAATTCTAGAAAGAAAGGCGTAAATCATGCTCGAATGGTGGGATGGTTTTTGGGCAATTTACAGCTCTGTGATTTTTGGCATAGGCATCAACGCCATGCTGGCACTCTCGATTTACCTGACACTGTCGTGCGGCTTGCTGTCGCTGGCAAATGCAGCTTTCATGGGTATTGGCGCTTATGCGGCAGCAATGATCAGCATGCAAACCAACCTGTCATTTCCGATAGCTTTGCTCGCGTCTGCGCTCACGCCCGCATTGGTTGCACTGGCGATTGGTATGCCTACACTACGTTTATCCGGGGTTTATCTAGCGATGGCGACGTTGGGATTTGGTGAAGTGGTGCGAGTCATTGTTTTAAATTTGAACATCACAGGTGGCCCGATGGGCTTAAACGGAATTCCACAAAAAACCGAATGGTGGCACATTGCCTTACTCCTAGGAGTGACGCTATTTACCTTAGCAAGGATGCGGCGATCCAAAATTGGCCGGGCTTTTGAAGCGATTAAAGAAGATGAAATCGCAGCCCGTTTGATGGGCGTCGATATTGCACGTTACAAGCTACTGGCATTTGTGCTGGGCGCTGTGATTGCTGGCGTCGCTGGTGGACTCAATGCACACTACACCTTTACTATCGGACCCGCTAACTACGGTTTTGAAAACGCGGTCGATATACTGACCATGACCGTGTTTGGCGGTACCAGCAACCTGATTGGGCCCTTGCTAGGCAGCTTTACTTTAAGCGTATTACCAGAGTTAATGAACTGGTTAAAAGATTTCCGTCTGGCGGCCAACGGACTGATTTTAATCATCGTCATTTTGTACCTACCCAAAGGGATTTGGGACCCAGCCAGGTTGCGTGCCTTGCGTCGGCACCTTGAAACCCCATCTTCAGCAAAGGTGCAATAAATGTTGGAATTAGCATCCGTCAGCAAACATTTTGGTGGTCTGCAAGTATTGCAAGATGTCAGCTTCTGTGTGAAGCAAGGCAGCATTTTTGGCTTGATTGGTCCAAATGGTGCGGGCAAGACCACCATCGTTAACCTGATCACTGGTTTAATCAAACCATCAACTGGTGAAATACACTTCAATGGCGAGCATTTACATGCAGTTGACGCGCATAACATCACACAATTAGGCATCGCCCGCACATTTCAAAACATCCGCGTCTTCAAAGAAATGAGCTTATTGGAAAATGTGGTAGTTGGCATGCATGGGCATCTCCGTTACAGCCCGCTTAGCATGTTATTGAAACTCAACTCATTTCAGCTGGCAGAAGCAAATGCCAAACAAAGAGCACTGGAACTCCTATCGTGGGTCAAACTCGATCACAAAGCACAGATGCTGGCAGATAATTTATCTTACGGAGAACAACGCAAACTCGAACTAGCGCGCGCTCTGGCGACCAACCCCAAATTATTATTGCTAGACGAACCGGTAGCTGGCATGAATCCGTCAGAAAAAACCGAATTAATGGCTGAGATCAAGAATATCCGTGATCGTGGCTTTTCCATATTCATGATAGAACACGACATGCGTTTTGTAATGGAGCTCTGTGACGAGATTGCAGTGCTTAATTTTGGCAAAATTATTACCCAGGGTAGCCCACAAGAAGTAAGGCATAACCCTCAGGTCATTGAAGCCTATCTTGGCAAGGAGGAGGCAGCATGAGGTCGATTCTGACGGTAAACCAACTCCATGTCGCTTACGGCCATGTGCACGCGCTCAAAGGCATCAATCTGGAGCTACATAAAGGGAAAATCACTGCCTTAGTGGGTGCCAATGGCGCAGGAAAAAGCACGAGTTTATTGGCGATTTCCGGATTAATTAAGACCAACTCAGGCAGCATAGAATTTGACGGCGAAGACCTGCTCGCATTGGCACCGCATCACATCGTTCAAAAAGGATTGGTGCAGGTAGCAGAAGGTCGCGCCATTCTTGGCACATTAACGGTACAAGAAAATCTCGATCTGGGCGCCTACACGCGTAAGGATAAAGCAAATATTCCTGCGGATCTGGATTGGGTGTTTTCACTCTTTCCAGTATTAAAAAATCGTGCCAATGGTCTGGCAGGCAATTTATCCGGCGGCGAACAACAGATGCTGGCAATCGGTCGTGCGCTAATGGCTCGCCCCACAATTTTATTACTCGATGAACCTTCGATGGGATTAGCACCATTGATGGTCCAAGAAATTTTCAGAATCATCAAAGAAATCAACCAAACTGGTCTGACGATTTTACTGGTCGAGCAAAACGTCAAACAAGCTTTGAAAATCGCTGAACGTGCTTACGTACTAGAAAACGGTGAAATGGTACTGCAGGACACTGGCACAAATTTGCTCAACAATCCCAAGGTAATTGCGGCATATCTGGGAACTTAAAAACCAACATGATGCGGGAGGAAGAAGCATTTGTAGGGCAAGTCCAACCAGCGCATCAATACTTACGCACGGAATGGCGGGTAGCACCCGCCCCTACCAGACTCAACTACCCGCTACCATCATGCTTTCAAGCAAAATAGAACCTGTTTCTTTGGTGCCACGAATCAAACTATCTGCCCCAATAGCAACGATTTGCTTAAACATCTCGCGCATATTGCCCGCAATGGTGATTTCTTCTACCGGGTATTGAATCACACCGTTTTCTACCCAATAACCAGACGCACCACGAGAATAATCACCGGTCACGTAATTGACACCCTGCCCCATTAACTCAGTCACCAACAAACCTGTACCCATTTTTTTGAGCATACCTGCAAAATTATCGCTACGCTTAGTCAGACTGGAAGTCAACTTAAGGTTGTGCGAGCCACCTGCATTGCCCGTGGTTTTCATGCCCAATTTGCGCGCCGAGTACGAAGACAAGAAATAACCTTGTAATACGCCGTTACTGACCACATCACGACGACTGGTGCGAACACCCTCATCATCGAATGGTGACGAACCGACGGCACCTAAAATATGCGGATCTTCGACAATTTGCACATGCTCAGGGAAAATTTGTGCTCCCAAAGAATCCGGTAGAAAGGTCGACTTACGGTACAAAGCACCGCCCGAAGTTGCCTGCACAAATGAACCCAACAAGCCCGCCGCCAATGGCGCTTCAAATAACACTGGGCATTTACGGGTATCAAGCTTACGACCGTTCAATCTTGCTAAAGCTCGTTCTGCCGCATAGCGGCCAATGTCTTCTGGCTTAGCCAATTTTTTTGGATTGCGCTGCGAAGAATACCAATCGTCACGCTGCATTTTGGCACCCTTGCCCGCAATAGGCGCCACCGAAATGGTATGACGCGAAATCGGATAACCGCCCATGAAGCCACGCGAGTTGGCTGATACAAAATGCGATTGCTGTACGTGCACACTAGCGCCTTCGCTATTGGTAATACGCTTATCCACTGCAAATGCAGCAGCTTCTGTACGTGTAGCGATTTCTATCGCGTCTTCAGCGCCGATTAGCCACGGATAGCAGAGTTTTAAGTCTCGTGGCGACGTTTCAAACATGTCCGCATCCGCTAAACCTGCGCAATCATCTTCTGCGGTAAAACGCGCGATGTTATAGGCGGCATCGACAGTATCACGCAAAGCTTGCGTCGAAAAATCAGACGTGCTGGCATTACCGCGACGCTGACCGACATAAACAGTAATGCCTATACCTTTATCGCGATTTTGCTCTATCGTTTCCACCTTGCCTTTTCGGACACTGATCGATAAACCACCACCTTCGCTAATTTCTACTGCGGCATCCGAAGCGCCTTTTTCTTTTGCAAATAGCAACATATCCTGTGCAATTTGTTGCAATTGGTCTTGGGTGTGGGTAAAAACGGGTTTGCTCATAGAGGAGTTTCTGTATATAGAAAAGGCTAAAAGGACAGCTCTGAGTGACCATTAAAACAGCGTCGCCAGCAAAATTACATAAACGATTCGTCTGTTTTACAGGGCATTTTTGAGTATATCCCAGCTAAAAAGGGTATCATAGCAGCCGTTTAGTAAAGTTTATAGTAAAGGCGCAGAATTATGCCAAATCCAAATCGTGGCTCATGTGGCTACCAGTCCAATGAGTTTGAAGAAGAATACGACCGTCCGTCTAAGTCCGAATTGAAACGCCAGATGACGGCGCTGCAAAAATTAGGACAAGAGTTGGTCGAACAACCACGTGACCGCGTCAAACGTGTCCCTATGCCAGAAGATGTACGTGACGCCATTCTCGAATGTCAGCAAATTTCCAGTCATGAAGGCCGTCGTCGCCAAATGCAGTACGTAGGCAAGAAAATGCGTACACTGGACGAAGAAGAAGTCGCATTGATCCAAAAGACCATCGATAGCTGGAAAGGTGCTTCTAAATCAGAAACTGCCGCTATGCATGCACTGGAACGTCGCCGCGACAAATTGTTGACCGACGACAACACGCTGACCGAATTACTGGCAGAACATCCAGAACTCGATGTGCAGCATTTGCGCACGCTGATCCGTAACGCCCGCAAAGAACAAGCAGAAAACAAACCGCCAAAAGCCTACCGCGAAATTTTCCAGATTCTGAAACAATTGCAAAAATCCAACACTAAGGATGATGCGACTGACGACGAACACCTGGAAGACGAAGAGGACGAGGAAGATGAGTATTGATCCCCTGGATCGTGCTTTACGCATAGGTCTGGTCTCGATTTCTGACCGCGCCTCTGCGGGCATTTATCAGGATCAGGGCTTACCAGCCTTACAAGAATGGTTTGGCCTCGCACTTAGCAGCGCATGGCAAATGGAAACGCGCCTGATTCCTGATGAACGTAGCGCCATAGAACAAGCATTGATAGAACTGGTCGATGTAGCGAAATGCGACCTGGTGATCACCACAGGTGGCACTGGCCCATCACGCCGCGACGTCACGCCAGAAGCAACCTTAGCTGTCGCCAGCAAGGAAATGCCAGGCTTTGGCGAGCAAATGCGTCAGATCAGCCTGCAATTTGTACCAACGGCCATTTTATCCCGCCAGGTCGCTGTGATTCGCGAAACTACTGATCACGCTGGGTTGATCCTGAACCTGCCTGGCCAACCAAAGTCGATCAAAGAGACATTGGAAGGCCTTAAGGATGCTCAAGGCAAACAAATCGTCAACGGTATTTTTGCCGCCGTACCTTATTGCATCGATCTGATCGGTGGACCCTACATCGAAACTAACGAGGCAGTCTGCAAAGCGTTTCGACCAAAATCCGCCATCCGCACCAAAGCCTGATGCCAGCGTTGGCGATTCGCAATCAATATGACTGAGATGACTAAGCCTACGCCACCCAATTTCCGACGACGCTGGTGGCTGACCGTTGCTGCGGTCAGCGCCATCAGTGCGGGATTGGCTGCCATTTCCTACTCTAAACAATCAGTCACAGACAACAAAAGCACTAAAAGCAACACAAATAAACCTCCAACCAAGAAGAAAGCCAAGCCAGACATGAGCAACTTACTTGAAACGATAGAATTAGAAAGCGCCCCACAACCGACGGTTGCTATTATCTGGATGCATGGTCTGGGTGCGGACGCGAATGACTTTGTCCCGATTGTCAAAGAATTAGATTTGCACGACTGTCCCGCTATCCGCTTTGTATTCCCTAATGCGCCAACGATGCCCGTGACAATTAATGGCGGCTACGTCATGCGCGCGTGGTATGACATTCTGGGCACCGACATTGCCAAACGCGAAGATGAAAAAGGCTTGCGCAGCTCACAAGCAGAAATCGAGAAATTGATCGCCCGCGAAATTGCACGTGGCATCCCTGCCAACCGCATCATTCTGGCTGGCTTCTCTCAAGGCTGTGCAATGACATTGCAAACAGGCTTGCGCTATCCGGAAAAACTGGCTGGCTTGTTGTGCTTGTCTGGTTATGTGCCATTGCGTGACGTGGTGGCGACAGAGCGCAGCGTTGCTAACCAACACACACCTATCTTCCTAGCACATGGCCGCGCTGATCCGGTGATCCACATTCAACGTGCAGAACAGTCACGCGACTTACTCAAAGAAATGGGTTATCCGGTTGCGTGGCATGAATACATGATGCAGCACTCCGTTTGTCAGGAAGAAATTGACGACATTGGGAACTGGTTGCGCTCGGTGTTGAAGGCGTAACATTCAAGGATAACAATTTGTAGATACTGTTATCCAACTCAATCCTAGTAGGTTTTCCTAATGTCGTCCTTATAGCGTCATTTTTGCGTCATTTTTGCGTCATTTTTAATATGTAAATAGATCGCTCTTCGTAGAGCCAAGCCGGGTGTGACCCGGCAGCCACTTACTTTTCTTTGCTTCACCAAAGCAAAGTAAGCAAAAGAAAGGCGACGCTGAGACTTTGCCCTGCGGGTGCCGTCACTGCGTATCGGCACAATTTGAGCCTCACGTAAAACGGGAAAGTATCTAAACTCGCGGCGCTCAGACAAAGATACTTTCTGATCCGTTTTCCGTGAAGCAAAAATTGCTTAGTCTAAAGCGGTGACAGTCAAAAGCGACATTGCCATGTATACGGATAATCAATTGTTTGGCGGGTGCAATTCACCAGTCCCATGCACTTGGTGATGACGGCATGCCCTACCCGCCATACCAAACCGTCGATTAGCTAAAATCCTTCCAGGTCTCAACGTCAATTTGCACTGACGCCTCACCCGCCGACATCCAGAGCTGACCATCTTGTATCGTGCATTGCAGTTGCATCGAACGTTGTGCAAGCTTTTCTAAAGCCTGACTTTGCTCTGCCGGCACGTTCATGACTTTCAGATTTTTGGCTCTATCAAGGCGGCTATTCATTTGCTTCCACCAGATATCGCTGGCACTGGCAAAACTATATACAACGACTTTATCTGAGCGGCCGCACGCTTTGAGCAAGCGTCGGTCATCTGGCTGACCAACCTCGACCCATAATTGAATCGCATCGGTGTAATCTTTTTCCCACAAATCTGGCTCTTCGGTATCCGAAATACCTTTGCCAAATTCCAGGCGCTCAGCCGCATGAATCGCGAACGCCAGCACACGTATCATCATGCGCTCGTCAGTTTCCGATGGATGACGTGCTATGGTCAGACTGTGATCTGCATAGTAACCGCGATCCATATCAGAAATATTTAAATCTGCTTTATAGATAATTGATTTGAGTGCCATTATTTGAATACCACCGTTTTATGACCATTTAACAAAATACGGTGTTCGACAAAGCATTTCACTGCACGCGCCAAAACCACACATTCCACATCCCTACCAATTGCTGTCAGCGTCTCTGGCTCCATCGCATGATCGACGCGTTCCACATCTTGCTCAATAATTGGCCCCTCATCCAGATCACCAGTGACAAAATGCGCCGTCGCACCGATCAGCTTTACACCACGTTCGTGCGCCTGATAATATGGTTTTGCACCTTTAAAGCTCGGCAAAAATGAATGATGAATATTGATCGCTTTTCCACGCAATGCGTCGCACATCGCTGGTGACAAAATTTGCATATAACGCGCCAGCACTACCAACTCGATATCGTTAGCCCCAACAATATCCAGAATCTTTTGCTCTTGCGCCTGCTTGGCTTCAGGTGCTGCACCAGCTGCCAAAGGAAAATGATGAAACGGAATATTGTAACTGGCCGCCAACTGGTAAAAATCAGTGTGATTAGAAACAATGGCTTTGATCTCAACCGGCAACAAACCACTCTTGTAGCGGAATAACAAATCGTTGAGGCAATGGCCAATTTTGGACACCATTAACATCACGCGCGGCTTGTGATGTGCGTCATGCAACTGCCAACTCATCTGCATGCCAGCGCCGAGAACGGCAAATTCTTCACGCAGTGCCACGTCGCTGATCGCGGAGTCTTCGACGGCAAAATGCACGCGCATAAAAAACGTCGCCGATTGCGCATCACCAAATTGTGCGGAATCAATAATGTTGCAGCCGTGCTGCGCCAAAAAGCCCGATACGCTGTGAACAATGCCACGCTGATCGGGACAGGATAAAGTGAGTATATATTCTGGTTGTCGTATCATAAAATCAATATCTATCCAAAAAAACCTTTATTTGGAATGAAAAACAAATTTAATTTGGTATTTTCGGGATGAAAGCGAAAAATTTAACTGACTATTGTCGCACGTTCCGGAGCACAATTCAGCATACAACGTGTTTCGAGATAAGTTCCCAATAAAAAGCACGAACGTTCTAATTAATGTATAGTCATCGCTCAGCAGCAAAAGATCGAAAAATTGGCATTTCATCCACGACTCAAACCTTCATATACAACAAGGAGACAGCATGACAACAATAATGAATCAGCAATATCGCCTCGCCGCCCGCCCTGTCGGAACACCAAAACACAGTGATTGGTCGTTTACCTCTGAAGCAGTACGCGAGATCGCCGATGGAGAAATTTTGGTACAAACCATTTACCTGTCGCTCGATCCGGCAATGCGTGGCTGGATGAACGAAGGTAAGTCATATATACGCCCAGTTGCGATTGATGAAGTCATGCGAGCTGGCGGCATTGGTAAAGTCATCGCTTCTAAATCGCCTAAATTTGCAGTCGGTGATTATGTCTCTGGCGGTACGGGTGTACAGAAATATTGGGTAGGTGCCGCCAACGATAAAACGGCGGCTTTCTATAAAATTGATCCACGCCTTGCACCTTTACCAAAATTCTTAAATGCCTTGGGCATGCCAGGCATGACAGCATACTTTGGGCTGCTCGATGTTGGCCAACCCAAAGCGGGTGAAACCGTCGTGGTATCCGGTGCTGCTGGTGCTGTCGGACAAACCGTAGGTCAGGTCGCAAAACAAAAAGGCTGTCGCGTCGTAGGCATCGCAGGCGGTAAAGACAAATGTGATTTTGTCGTTAATGAACTTGGTTTTGATGCCTGCATAGATTACAAATCTGGCTCAGTCCGCGATGGCTTAAAAGAACACTGCCCGAACGGCGTTGACGTCTATTTTGATAACGTTGGCGGCGAGATTCTCGATACCGTACTCACGCGCATCAACATGAAAGCCCGCATCATTATCTGCGGTGCAATTTCTCAATACAACAATACAACCCCAGTCAAAGGCCCCGCCAACTACTTATCCCTGCTGGTCAATCGTGCTCGCATGGAAGGCATTGTCGTTTTTGATTATGCAGCACGTTATACTGAGGCAGTTGCGGAAATGGGTAAATGGATGGCCGAAGGCAAATTCCAGACGCGCGAAGATATTGTTCAAGGGATAGAGACTTTCCCTGATACCTTGATGATGCTGTTTGATGGTAAAAATTTCGGCAAGTTGATTTTGCAGGTCAGCCCGGAATAAAAGTACCATCGATCCCCTCCCCCGCAAGCGGGAGAGGGGTCGGCGGGCGTATAGTCTGTAGAGCGGGTGCCCCCCCGCCCTACACGACGATGAAACTGTTCATCGCCCCCATCCGGACGAAAAGCTACTTCCTACAAATACGGTCTCAACCACGCCAGACCCTCAGACGTTCCAGCCCTTGGCCGGTATTCACAACCAAGCCAACCCGCATAGCCCAATTGATCAAGTAGTTTAAATAGATACGGGTAATTCACCTCGCCATCGCCTGGCTCATGTCTGTCGGGTACACCTGCAATTTGTATGTGACCAATACCTGCATGCGCGCGTGACATGTCGCGCTTTAGCTTAGCGGCGATATCACCTTCCATAATCTGACAATGGTAAATATCAAATTGCACCTGCAAATGTCCGATATCAAGCTCCTCACAAATTTCCTGTGCCTGATGCTGGTAATTGAGAAAATAGCCGGGCATATCGCGGTTATTAATAGGTTCGATCAAAATAGTGAGACCTTCCCGAGATGCCACCAAGGCGGCATAGGCAAGATTACGCAAGTAGACGGCGCGATGCCTCTCCCTATCTTGTTCGGGGTCGATCAGTCCGGCCATCACATGAATATATCGGTTACCTAACACCTTGGCGTATTGCAGAGCCAGATCAAATGCGCGCTTAAAGTCATCCTCGCGTCCGGGCAAAGAAGCTATCCCGCGTTCTCCCGCAGCCCAGTTGCCGGGCGGCGCATTAAACATCACTTGCTGCAAACCATGTGCATCCAACTGATTGCGAATCTCCGCTGCGGTATGTTCGTAAGGAAATAAAAACTCTACGCCTTTAAAACCGTCTTTCGCTGCTGCCTCGAAACGACTCAGAAAATCAACCTCCTGATACATCATGCTCAGATTGGCTGCAAATTTTGGCATCACACACTCCCTATCGCTTGGCGTAACGTTGAGCAAGAACCGCACAAACCATCAGTTGCAATTGATGGAATAACATTAAAGGTAACAATACCATACCAACGGAGCCACCGGAAAACAAGACTTTTGCCATTGGCACACCACTGGCGAGGCTTTTTTTGGAGCCACAAAACACGATGGTGATCTCATCCTCCTTACTAAAACCCAGACGACGACTAACAAACATCGTCAACCCCATAATCAGCGCCAACATCACCACGCTCACACCCAAGATACTGAGCAGCATCATTTTTGGCACTTGTGCCCACAACCCCTGTACCACTGCTGCGCTAAAAGCAACAAATACGACCAATAATATGGAACTCTGATCGACCATTTTTAAGACTTGCGCATGACGGTTTATCCATGCTTGCAAGAACGGTCGCGCCAACTGCCCCAGAACAAAAGGTAGTAGCAACTGCAACACAATATTAAATATTGCATCAAGTGATGAATGCCCTTCACCCTGAGTTTTCAGCAGCAAACTCACCAACAAGGGTGTAATAAAAATACCGAGTAAATTACTGGCTGAGGCACTGCAAACTGCAGCAGAGATATTCCCGCGAGCAACCGATGTAAAGGCGATTGAAGATTGCACCGTTGAGGGCAACATGCATAGAAATAAAATACCGATATACAAATCCGGCGTCAGTATTGGCAGCAATACAGGCTTGAGAACCAAGCCCAGAATCGGAAAGGCAACAAAGGTCACCAACAATACCACCAAATGCAAGCGCCAGTGGGTCAAACCCGAAATCACCGCTTCACGCGAAAGCTTCGCCCCATGCATAAAAAAAAGCAGTGCTATCATCCAGACCGACAATTGCTCAAATACCTCGGCTACGTGCCCGCGAGCAGGGAAAAAGCTGGCGATCAAAATAACGCCAAGCAAAAGTAAAGTCATGTTGTCAGGTAAAAAACGTGGACGCTGCATATTGTCTCCAGAAAACAAGATAAATCGATTGTACTCGAAACGCTTGCCACGACGCCAAGACGTTGATGAACAACACTTGTGAATAAAATTACCGCAATCAAACCAAAGAAATTCGCAATACAACACAACAAAATCGTAGAAAAGCTAGCAAAGCACTTCAAAACCAAAGATTCTTTTGAATTGAATTAATTTTAAATTTAAACACTATAAAAGTGCTTCATCCATACGGGTTTCGCTGTATATTTTTGGACTTTCAACAATTAATTAAGGGCTTTCATAGCGCTCTATTTTTCATAACAAACATGATCCGGCAAACGTTAAAACGACAAATGCCTATCCCTACAATGTGAAAGACAGCGCACAAAAATTGCCCTCGGAGACCCCATGAAACGTACATTGATAGCCGGTTTACTGGCACTCGCTTTTTCCATTCCTGGCTACAGCTACGCAAATCATCCAAATGACATTGAAGCAAATCAATGGAATCTCAAGGATTTGTATATGGATCGTGCGGCATGGGACAAGGATGCCAAACATCTGGAAACCCAATTAACTCAGCTTGAAAAATGCAGCGGTCACCTCGGTAGCAATGCGAAACAATTCAAAGAATGTCTGGATCTCACCAACGACATCCTTAAACGATACGCACGCCTGGCAAACTATGCAGCCCAATACCGTGACCAGGATACCGGTAATAATGCAGGCCAGGATATAGCACAAAGTGCAGAAATTCTCGGCAGCAAAGTTGAATCCGCCAGTTCTTTCCTGCGCCCGGAATTACTCACATTAGGTCAAAAGAAAATAGACGCTTTCCTGGCACGCGACAAATCGCTGGCAGGGTATGCATTTTACCTGCATGATATTTTGCGCGGTTCGAAACATACTTTAGACAAAAAAGGTGAGGAACTGGTCGCTACTTTCGGCATGGCAACCAATGCCGCTAGCGCAGTCTATGCAACCTTATCCAATGCCGATATGCCTTGGCCTAAGCTTAAATTATCTAATGGCGAAGAAGTAGTGATCGATCAATCGGCTTACACCAAATACCGTGCATCAGGCAATCGTGCCGACCGCAAACTCGTATTTGATGCATTCTGGGGTAAGTGGAAAGAATTTGAACGTAGCTATGGCGTGACGTTTTATGAACAGTTGAAAAAAGATTCCGCCTATGCCAAGGTACGCAACTACCCTGACTCGCTAACCAGCGCTTTAGATGGCAACGACCTGCCACGCGCTGTCTATGACACCTTAGTCAGTCAAACTCAAGCCAATTTGCCAACCTTGCATCGCTATTTCCAATTGCGTGCAAAAATGTTGGGCGTGAGTGACTTGCGCTATTACGACATCTACCCCGCTTTGGTCACCGGCAATTATCACTATCCGATCGAAGACGGCGTCAAACTGATGCTGGCGTCAGTGAAGCCTTTAGGTGAAGACTATGTCGCAGCAATGACAAAAGCTACGACTGAACGTTGGATGGACGTGTACCCTCGTCCACACAAGCGCTCTGGCGCTTACATGTCTGGTACTGCTTACGACGTGCATCCGTATTTGCTGCTGAATTACAATGACGACTATGAGTCAGTCTCAACATTGGGTCACGAGTGGGGCCATGCCATGCACTCGTATCTGGCAAACAAAAACCAGTCTTTCCTGAATTCTGACTACCCAACCTTTACGGCAGAAATTGCGTCGACGACGAACGAGGTCTTCTTACTCGATCACATGTTAAAAATCGCCAAAACCGACGATGAACGCTTGTTGTATCTGGGTTCCGCACTGGAAAACCTGCGTGGCACCTTCTTCCGTCAAGCAATGTTTGCTGATTTCGAACGTGAAGTTCATGCTCGCGTCGACAAAGGCGAATCGTTGACCGGCGAAGGTTTGAGCAAAATTTACGGTGACATCCTAAAGCGTTACCACGGCGACAAAGAAGGCGTCATGAAAATCGATGACACCTATGCGGTTGAATGGGCTTACATTCCGCACTTCTACAATCGTTTCTACGTATTTCAATATGCAACTTCAATTGCTGCGGGATCAATGTTTGCCGACGAAATTCTCAAAGGTGAACCTGGTGCGCGTGACAAGTATCTGAACATTTTAAAAGCAGGCGCTTCAGCTTATCCTTATGATCTGGTCAAAAACGCTGGTGTCGATCTGGCCTCACCTGCGCCATATCAAGCGGTGTTTAAACGTATGAACACCATTATGGATCAAATCGAGGCAATCCTCGCCAAGCGCAAGTAAAGTCTCTGCTCTTGAAAAAGTAGTCCGCACAAGTCTAATTTTGCAATTTATATAAAAGTCCCCGCTGTGCATTGTACGTGCCAGCGGGGACTTTTCATTTGATACCAATATTCATCGAGTCAGCAACAACTAGCCATTAGTGCCAAAAACATTCTTTGATACGCATCAAAAGCACTTTGGTATTAGAGGAGTACATTTAAAGAAACAATTTGAAGATTATTTTGGAGACTATTCATGGCTACACGTAACTTTCACCCCGTCTCTGTCGACATTATTCAACACGAACACGAACATTTATCCGCTGTCATTCAGGGCATGCTGTACTTTGTGCGAGGCATTGAAAAAGGCGGAGCTGCGCCAGATCTGAAAGTTTTCCGTGCCATGCTGTATTACATCAGCGAATATCCGGAAAAAGTCCATCATCCCAAAGAAGATAAATTTTTATTCGCAAAAATTAAAGAGCGCACTCACCAGTTGGACGCAGAGTTAGACG
Organism: Undibacterium sp. SXout11W; assembly: GCA_049339905.1. Lineage (GTDB taxonomy): Bacteria > Pseudomonadota > Gammaproteobacteria > Burkholderiales > Burkholderiaceae_D > Undibacterium. The sequence goes on along the minus strand of JBMPPG010000007.1, from coordinate 21,268 downwards.
CTCTCATCGAACAACATAGCAAAGGTGAATTACTTGCACATCAATTGCAAGATGCTTTACTTCGTTATGAATTTACTGGTGCTGAAGCCTTCCCGCATTTTCATCATCTTGTTGAACAATATGTCAAATTCTATTATGCGCATATGACAACCGAGGAAAAAGTGATTATTCCGATTGCGAAACAAGTCCTCAACATCAACGACTGGCAAGAAATTGATCAGGCCTTCATTAAAAATCGCCAACAACTCGATGATGCGGGTGAACGCTATCGTTACGAACAATTGTTTTCGATGATCGTCAATATCAGTCCGGCACCAATAGGAATTGCAGACCCTTTGTAATTTCTATATTTTGCAACAGCGATCACTGCACTAAGAGTCCGGCACCCACACATAGTAAATTTGATTTGCTACCAAGATACGCAAACCACCAAGTTGGCGTATCTAACTACCATTTGAGGTACGCCAATTTATTCGATGAAAGATTTTGTAATAGAGAACCTCTAGTTTATCTATACCAATTTTTCAATCAAAATTACCCAGCGCCGCGGCGTATTTACTCAATCATCAGAAATACGCCGCCATTGAACGAGCGTACCACCAGCTAAAAAGAAATACCCCAAAATCCAAACATAAGTCAACACTTGGGTATGTTTTTTTATGTATTTTTAGTTACGCTATTTTCCGCTTAAATTGGATACAGACTGCTATACTCTTTCTCACCCATCCCACCTGATTTTTCTACTTACAGACGCACAAACATGTCACAAACCTGGCTCACTCTGCGCGAACAACTTGAATACTTTTCGACCCCGTTTCCACGTGCGGCGATTGCATTTGCAGAGGAGCATAAGGACGACGTTACGCCATATTTCATTGAAGTGCTGCAAAATACCGCTAAAAATCCAGAGATCACGGAAGATGGCGACTACATGCTACACATGTATGCAATGCACTTACTTGCTTCATGGCGCGCGACGGATGCCTATTTGCCCATGCTTGCGATTGGTGGCTTTGCGGACGACGTTATTGACAGCATGATGGGCGACGTAGTTACTGAAACCTACGGCCGCTGCCTGGCTTCAGTATGTGACGGTAATGTCGAGTTACTTAAACAGCGCTTTGAAGATGAACAAACCAGCATCTGGTCACGTACCGCTGCGTTGATTGCATGGCAAGTCCGTGTCATTGCTGGTGAAAATGACAGAACTGAATTACTGAATTACCTGAGCATCCGTGGCGAATTGATTGCGCAACAACGCAAACATGCAGATCAGGGGGACGCGGTTTTATTGGAAACCATCGTTGACGTCGCAACGGTTCTTTGCGCAGCTGAAATGGCGGAACAAGTAAACCGTTGGTTTACCGATCAATTGCTCGACCCACAAATGAGCGATCAGGACTGGTTTAATGAACACATCTCCCTCAATTACGAAGCTAGCCGCGCTTTAGAATTAGAACACGGCAAAGGCTATGTGCACGACGTAGAAAAAGAAATGGGTTGGTGGTCGGGCTTTCATAAAGAGACGCAGGCAAATTTCCGCAACGTCTATACGCAACATACAATACGTAAAGAACCCAAAATTGGCAGAAACGATCCTTGCCCCTGCGGCAGCGGCAAGAAATACAAAAAATGTCATGGCGTGGATGTTTAAACTTTTTGCATGACAACGAATTTATTAAGCAAAATATTAAGCAAAAGCCAGTAGATTTGAGCCAAAGAACAAGTCATGTCTTCAGGTTCTTACGGTTCTTACGGTTCTTACAATTGCACCACAAGAACAATCCACCCTCCAGAAAACCACATTTATTACCAAAATAAATAGCAATTTAAATATTTATTTCACCCTACACATCTTTTTTCCGCATTTTATTCAAAAATGTGCCGCGCAATTGTGGTTTTCCCTAATATTTCGTTTTTTTTGTTAGTGCCATGATGCGAGCCCATTGTGCCTATACCAAACACACGCACTAAAGACGAGTGATGACACACTGAAATAGCCCTTACTGGCAAACACAAAAAGATCAATAGTCTCGGTGTACTTAATGTGGCATGTTCGATATATCGGCCATGCCCGAATCCCTTTGAGAATTTTCAATTCTTCGCATCGTTTTACGACAATCTGGTGTTACCTATATTGATGCGCAGCAGATTAATGACCAGATCAATTGAAAATTTTTGCTTTTAAAAACTGAATGAAGGGTGCGGACGAAACACCGTCTGCATGAAATTGGAGGAACTATGAAAAAAGCATCATCCACCCCGATGATATTTGCAGCGATGGTAGCAGGCATCGCGGTCGGCTATGTATGCCATGAAACCTGGGCAACAACCAAGTTCATGACAGACCTGGCAGGATATTTTTCGATCGCTACTGATGTCTTCCTAAGACTCATCAAGATGATCATATCCTTGCTGGTATTCTCAACCTTAACCGTTGGCATTGCTCACCTGGGCGATACGAAAACAATTGGCCGCGTTGGTATTAAAGCGATGGGCTGGTTTGTTATTGCTTCCCTGGTCTCATTGACTATCGGTATGTTACTGTCAAACGCATTGCAATTAGGCACTCATCTGGGTTTGCCGCTGCCGGATGTCAATGCCAGCACCAATTTGAAAACCAGTGCGTTTTCATTGAAAGATTTTATTAGCCACCTGTTCCCGAAATCTCCGATTGAGGCGATGGCAAACAATGAAATCTTACAAATTGTGATCTTTTCCATCTTCTTTGGTTCTGCCTTAGCAAATCTTGGCGAGTCCGGTAAAAAGCTCTCTGGCATGATCGACGAACTGGCTCACGTCATGTTGAAAATGACTGGTGCCATCATGAATCTGGCGCCGATCGCCGTCTTTGCTGCGATGGCTTCCGTGATCACAACTCAGGGTCTGGGTGTATTAGTTACTTTCGCAAAATTCATGGCGGGCTTCTACTTCGGCCTGGCGATTTTGTGGGGCTTGCTGATTTTGGCTGGCTTTGTTTTCATCGGCAAACCTATCTTCCGTTTAATGCAATTAATTCGCGAACCGTTCCTGGTTGCATTCTCGACTGCAAGTTCTGAAGCGGCCTATCCTAAGATTCTGGATGCACTCGATAAGTTTGGTGTTAAACGCAAAATTTCCAGCTTTGTATTGCCTATGGGTTATTCGTTTAACCTCGATGGTTCGATGATGTATTGCACATTTGCAGTACTGTTCATCGCTCAGGCATATGGTATCGACTTACCGATGAGCACACAGATCACTATGCTGTTGTTGTTAATGGTCACCTCCAAAGGTATGGCTGGTGTACCACGCGCATCGCTGGTGGTAATTGCTGCGACATTAAATCAATTCAACATCCCTGAAGCTGGTTTGTTGCTGATCATGGGTGTCGATCAATTCCTGGACATGGGACGCTCTGCAACGAATGCAGTTGGTAACTCCATCGCCGCAGCCGTCATCGCGAAGTGGGAAAATGGCCTTGATACCGAAGCGCATTTAACATCTGTTCCAACCACAGTGAAAAAAGTAGCCTGATCCTCTATCAGATCAAATCCGAGCAAAAATAAAAATGGTGGCACCTATGGGTAGCCACCATTTTTTTGCCTCATTCAATAAAATAAATTGCAAACAAAAGTACCGTGAATAATAAAGGCTTACAGAAAACGTTCTTCTGCAAGCCGTTATTATTGGTGCATCACTCAAGTGTCCCTAGCGCTGCATACTTTCCCATACTTTTTGCAAACGTTTAACCGATACTGGCATCGGCGTTCTCAGTTCTTGCGCAAACAAAGATACGCGCAACTCTTCTAGCATCCAACGGAAATCCAACATCTTAGGATCGATGTCAGATCCATGTCCGGATTTGCGCGGCGTACGTTGCCAGGCTTGCGCGACGCTATTCCACTCAGCCATCAGCTTCGCATCACGCGCAGGATCAGCGCGCAGCTTATCAAGGCGAATGGTGATCGCTTTCAGATAACGCGGAAAATGCGCCAACTGAGTAAAATCGGTATCAGCAATAAAGCGTTTGGTGATTAACATTTGCAATTGATTTTGCATATCAGCAGCCGCCTGGGCGTGCGCTTTAATACCTTGCAGCTTCTTAGGCAAGCTATGGAACTCTGCCAAAATTTGCCCCGCCAGACGTGCAATTTCGTTCGCCAATAAATTCAGACGCGCTTTACCCTCTTCGCGACGAATATTGAACTCGCCAGAATTGGTCGGCAAAGGTTGTTGCAAACAAGCGCGTTCAATTGCGGTTTGTATAATCTGTTCGCGCAGTTCTTCTTGCGAGCCCAAGGCCATAAATTGCATACCCATTTGCTGCAAGCCGGGAATGTTTTTTTCCAAAAACTTAACTTGCTCTTTTAACTGCAATGCAAACAAGCGGCGCAAGCCTATACGATGTATGCGTGCCGCTTCGTCCGGATCATCGAACACTTCAATGTGACAGTGGCTTTGCTTATCCACCAACGCGGGATAGCCAATCAAGGTTTGTTTGCCTTGCTGCACTTCCAATAACTCAGGCAAACTATCGAAAGTCCAGGCGGTCAGATTCTCCTGCTTCAATACTGGCGTAGAAACCTGATTGCGAACTGCTTGGTTGGCATGTGGTGCCTGCACAGGATTTTTCTGTACCGTTTTTGTCGCGACTTCGTGTTGACTACCATCGAGCAGTGCCAATTTTTCCGCACTGGCAATTTTTTGAAAACTTTCGCGTGCCTGACCACCAAATTCTGCCCGCAGATTAGCCAGATTACGCCCCATATCTAACTGGCGACCATGCTCATCAACGACTTTAAAATTCATCGTCAGATGGACCGGCAAGGTTTCAAATTTAAAATCAGTCGTTTTGCAAAGCAAGCCTTTTTGTTCGCGTATATCCGCAATCACGGCATCGAGAAAATTGCCTTTACCAAACTCATTTCGTTCGCAAAATCCGGCCGCATATTCCGGCAAAGGCACACAATGGCGGCGAATTTTTTGCGGCAAAGATTTGATCAATAAATGAACCTTTTCTTTGAGCATGCCCGGTACCAACCATTCACTCCGATCGGCAGATACCTGATTCAATGAAAACAGCGGCACCGTCAATGTCACGCCATCACGCGGGCTACCTGGTTCAAAATGGTAGCTGAGTTGCAGCGCCACCCCTGACACTTGCATATTCTTGGGGAATAAATCAGTAGTGACACCAGCCGCTTCGTGCCGCATCAACTCTTCTTTATTCAGATATAGCAATTTAGGATTCGCTTTACTGGCCTCTTTATACCACTGCTCAAACAACACGGCGTTATGTACATCTGGAGGTAGGTATTGATCATAAAATGCAACGATCAGGTGATCATCCACCAAGACATCCAAACGACGTGATTTGTGTTCGAGGTTTTCGATCTCTCGCACCAACTTTTGGTTGTAAGCAAAGAACGGCGAGCGGGTTTCAAATTCGCCTTCCACCAAAGCTTCACGGATAAAAATCTCACGCGCTTCTGCTGGGTGCGTCAAACCATACTGAATACGGCGTTGGCTATACACGACCAAGCCATATAAAGTGGCCCGTTCAAATGCTGATACCTGCCCCGCTTTCTTTTCCCAGCGTGGTTCGCCATAGGATTTTTTCAGCAAATGACCGCCAATTTTTTCCAGCCACTCTGGCTGTATCTGGGCAATACAACGTCCGTATAATCGCGAGGTATCAACTAATTCTGCTGCCATAATCCAGCGCCCGGCTTTTTTCGCCAGACTGGAACCCGGCCAGATAAAGAATTTGATACTCCGCGCACCCAAATAATGCGCATCTTCTTCCGATTTATAACCAATATTGCCTAACAGACCCGTCAGCAAAGATAGGTGTAATTGCTCATAGGTTGCAGGCGTTTCATTCAAGCGCCAGCCTTGCTCTTTGATGATGGTCAGCAACTGCGAATGTACTTCGCGCCATTCACGCAGGCGCATCTGACTCAGGAAATTACTACGGCAATTGTCTTGCAACTGACGATTCGTTTTTTTATGCTCTATGGCATCCTCAAACCATTTCCAGATTTTCAGATAAGACAAAAATTCGGACTTTTCATCTGTAAATTTCTTATGCGCCTGATCAGCAGCGGCTTGCGCCTCCATAGGCCGGTCACGAGGATCTTGCACCGACAACGCCGCGGCAATGATCAGTACCTCTTGCAAGGCCTGATTATCTCGCGCAGCCAAAATCATACGCCCCACCCTTGGATCTAACGGCAACTTAGCGAGTTGTCGACCGACCGCCGTCAGTTGATTGGCGTCGTCCATCGCGCCAAGTTCTTGCAACAACTGATAGCCGTCTGCAATCGCACGACCTGGTGGTGGTTCGATGAATGGGAATGTCTCGACATCAGTCAAGCGCAAAGACTTCATGCGCAAAATAACTGCCGCCAACGATGAGCGCAAAATTTCAGGCTCTGTAAATCGAGTACGTTGATTAAACTCTTGTTCGTCAAACAGCCTGATACATACACCGGCAGCAACACGACCACAACGACCAGCCCTTTGATTGGCGGCCGATTGCGCAATCGCCTCGATTTGCAATTGCTCTACTTTATTGCGATAGCTGTAGCGTTTCACGCGCGCCAGACCAGTATCAACCACAAAACGTATGCCGGGCACAGTCAACGAAGTCTCAGCCACGTTGGTCGCCAACACGATACGTCGCGCGTTCGAAGCCTTAAACACCCGCTCTTGCTCTTGCGCAGATAGTCGGGCGAACAAAGGCAAAATTTCTACATGCGGCGGATGATGTTTGCGTAAAGCTTCAGCGGCGTCGCGAATTTCTCGCTCACCCGGCAAGAACACCAATACATCACCAGATCCAATACGACACAATTCATCGACCGCATCGGTAATAGCGGTCATTAAGTCGCGCTCTTTGTCTTTTTCGGTGTCCTGAACCGGGCGATAGCGCAACTCGACTGGATACAAACGACCGGATACTTCTATCACCGGCGCCGGAACGATCTGGTCACCTTTTGTCTGCGCAAAATGATTAGCAAACCGCTGCGCATCAATGGTTGCCGAGGTGATGATGATTTTCAGGTCACGCCGTTTAGGCAACAACTGCTTCAGGTACCCCAACAGAAAATCGATATTCAGACTACGTTCATGCGCCTCATCGATGATGATGGTGTCGTATTGGCGAAGCAACGGATCGGTTTGCGTTTCTGCCAACAAAATTCCGTCCGTCATCAGTTTGACTGATGCTCCCTTCGTTAAGGTGTCGGTGAAGCGTACTTTGAAGCCAACGTGCTCACCTAAAGGCGAATTCAATTCTTGCGCGATACGCTTTGCTGTTGATGAAGCTGCAATACGACGTGGCTGGGTGTGACCGATTAAACCTTTTTGTCCTCTCCCCAACTCAAGACAGATTTTTGGCAACTGTGTCGTCTTACCAGAACCAGTTTCACCGCAGACGATAATCACTTGATGCTTTTGCAACGCCTCAGCAATATCGTCCCGACGACCAGATACAGGTAATTCTTCCGGATATGTAATGACCGGAGGTGGATTGCGAAACGGTATTTCAGCCTCGCCTGGCAAAACAGGAGTTTTACGACGTTCAGAAGTTAAATGTACGCCTTGAACAGATATCACTGAAGACGACCGGGTTTCACGACCTGCGCCATGCTTGCCGGCTGGCTTACCGACTGCACTTGCAGGTACGGCAGCGTTTTGGGCTTGTGGCCGCGCTCCAACTGACGAAGTTTCGGGCACAGTCACATTTGTAACGGCAGCAGGAGTCGCTGCTGCCTGACGTAGTTGCTGACGTAGATCACGTAATCCAGACAAACCATCTATAGTGGTACCGCTGGCTGATTTTGGGTGTTTTTTAGGGGAATGATTAGAAGACATAGCGGTGCGCATTATCCCAGATTTTCATTCTTCACTGTGAATCAAGAGCCATGAATGCCACAAAAATACTTTAGTTTATTTTTTAACCTGAATGTATATACTTAAATCCATTTAAACGATAACAAAACCAGAGGCACAAAATGCAAAATTGGCTGTCAGGATCGCTTAACCTGCTACAAATGAAGCTGGCTGCTAAGAAGCAATGCCTGCCAGGAACCAATGTATCGGAAGCGAATCGTCGGAGCGCTATGTTTTTTCAACTTTTGCTGGCCATAGCATTTTCCGGCGTACTCAGCGGATGCAATAGTGTAAAAATCACGCCCTCATCGAATGAGCTATTTCAAGACTCTATGTTCCGGGCACCTTCAGCGAAAATAAATCCAGATGAAGTTTTCGCACTAAGCGATGAAATGAGCACCTACCTCCGTAAAGAACAAGTCAAATCAAACATTCTAAGAAATGGATTGAAACAAGGTTTATTTGAGATGATTTCAAATAGCAAATCGATGCGGATTGAATACGATGCCGAAATGACGCGCAATGCTGCACAAACTTTTTCTTCTCGATCCGGCAATTGTTTATCACTTGTCATTTTGACTGCCGCTTTTGCAAAAAAATTAGAATTACAAGTTCAGTTTCAAAAGGTTGTCCAGGACAACAACTGGAGTCAGTCAAATAATCTAATGTTTGCGGTAGGCCACGTCAATGTCAATTTATCAAAGAAAGCGACATCCAACTTGGGCGGTTACGATGGTAGCCAGCAATTAATTGTCGATTTCATGCCGTCTGAAAATTTACAAACCCAAAAGACCATACCGATAGATGAAAAAACAATTCTGGCAATGTACATGAATAACCGGGCGGCAGAACAACTTTCACAAAATCAAACCGATGAAGCATATTGGTATGCCAAAGAAGCAATAAAGCAAGACCCCTCCTATCTGAGCGCCTACAACACCCTTGGTGTTGTTTATCGCCGTCATAACAATCTGCATCAAGCCGAACAAGCCTTTCGTGAGATATTAAAATATGACACAAACAATCTGATTGCGCTCGCTAACTTAGCTGAGTTACTGCAGAAATCCGGACGTCTTGAAGAGAGTCTGGTCGTCACAAACACTCTTCATCAACTTCAGCCTGTCGCGCCTTTTTATTACTTTGACCTCGGAAAAAAAGCACTACAAAACGACCATCCCGTCGAAGCGATTAACTTAATCAAAAAAGAGTTGGATCGAGATCCTTATTACCATGAGTTTCATCTGTGGTTAGCTTTAAGCTATATCAGGCTTGGAAATCTGAGCGAGGCAAAAAAAGAATTAGTGTTAGCAAAAGAAAATAGCATCACCCATAGTTCTTTTGATTTCTATACCAGCAAAATGGAACGTCTCAATGCGAGCTTATCAAATTCACACTAAAAACACGCGTTGCACAAGTTGCTTTAAAAAGAGCACGTAAATTTGATTGCACGACTTAATCAGAACTGGCTATCAACCCCAAGTCTCAGATTATAATAAGCGCATGGAAAATCCCGTTCAATTCGTTGATTGGCTGCGCTCGGTCGCGCCTTACATTCATGCCTTCCGTGGCAAGACTTTTGTGGTCGCCTTTCCGGGCGAACTGGTAATGGCTGGTGCCTTACCGGTATTGGCACAAGATTTGTCGCTATTGCATGCGCTTGGCATCAAAATCGTGATTGTGCACGGTTCAAGGCCACAGGTCGCTGAACAACTCGCGTTGCGGAATGTGGAAGGCCAGTTTCACAATGGCATTCGCATCACCGATACCGCTGCACTGGAATGCTCTAAAGAAGCGGCGGGTGAATTACGCCTCGATATCGAAGCCGCTTTTAGTCAGGGCCTGCCTAATACCCCAATGGCGCACGCCGCTATCAGGATTATCTCTGGCAACTTTGTGACTGCCAAACCGATCGGCATCGTTGGCGGCGTAGACTTTGGCCTCACAGGCACAGCGCGTAAAGTTGCTTACGACACGATCCACCGAATTCTCGATGCTGGCAACCTGGTTTTGCTCGGACCTCTAGGTTTCTCACCGACCGGTGAAGCCTTCAATCTGACGATGGAAGACGTCGCAGTTTCAGCCGCGACCGCGTTACGCGCTGACAAACTGATCTTTATTTCAGAAACACCGATGATGATTGATCAGGATGGCGATGAGATCCGTGAATTGTCGTTTATTCAGGCAGAGCAAGAACTCAAAAAGAATTACCTGCCTCTGGATTCCGCATTCTATCTGGAACATGCGATCAAGGCATCACGCGGAGGCGTACCCCGGATACATATCGTGCCTTACGAAATGGATGGCTCCACCTTGCTGGAGGTCTTTACCCATGATGGCGTTGGCACCATGGTGTCTTCGGAAAACCTCGAAAGTTTGCGCGAAGCAACCATTGAAGACGTCGGCGGCATTATTAAACTGATTGAGCCCCTAGAGGCTGACGGCACCCTGGTCAAACGCGGTCGCGAACTGATAGAACGAGAAATCAATTACTTCTCCGTCATCGAGCATGATGGCGTGATTTTTGGTTGCGCAGCCCTGTACCCATTCCCGTTCGACAAAATGGCCGAAATGGCATGCCTCACGGTCAATCCCGACGTACAAAGTCAAGGCGACGGCGAACGCATCCTCAAACACATGGAAAAACGCGCACGTCGGGCGGGCTTCCACTCCCTATTTGTGCTGACCACTCGCACTGAACACTGGTTCCTCAAGCGCGGTTTTGTCAAAGCTTCGGTCGATGATCTGCCTAAAGACAGACAAAAAATGTACAACTGGCAGCGTAAGTCTTTAGTGCTGATCAAACAGCTATGATCGATAGCGCATCCTTGAGAAATTGAATTTTGACTTATAATCCGTGCTGTTTTTAAGTATCTACAGATTGACTAAGGAGTATTACCATGGCCCGTATGGTCCACTGCATTAAATTAGACAAAGAAGCCGAAGGCTTGGACTTCCCTCCTTACCCAGGCGAATTGGGTAAAAAGATTTACGAAGGCGTGTCCAAAGAAGCATGGGCTGGCTGGATGAAGCACCAAACCATGTTAGTTAATGAAAACCGCCTGAATCTGGCAGACATTCGCGCCCGCAAATACCTGGCTACGCAAATGGAAAAACACTTTTTCGGTGACGGTGCCGATGCCGCTGCTGGTTACGTGCCACCGACAGAGTAAGAATTTTTCTGACAGTGTTTGTCATCTGCCACTAAACGAGATCCAACCTTTTCTCGCAAAGCTCTTCAAATGCCGTGTTTTAGTTTGGTCAAACATCTTCAATGAGCAAAATTCCCTGTCAGCGCTTGCGACCAGGGAATTTTTGCCGTGATAACCTTGATTTAAAAAAATTATTCGCGTTACATTTTTACCAATTATCTTATTAAAATATTTTATTTCCCATCCGACTATCCACGCGGCACCCAAGTAAAATACTTTACTGAAAAAGCAAGACCCACGCCCATAGTAAGCAATGATGCCATCGCACTGTAACCTATCATGTGCATGTTTAACTGATTACTAAGGCAGCTTCGTATCGCATCAACCATCGCGTTAAGCGGCAACAATCCAAGTATATCGCGCAATACTTTGGGAAGCGTATCGAGTGGGATCATGAGATTGCTGGCAAACATCAACGGAAAATACAGGACATTGCAAATCATCGTAACCGACGCAACATTGGGGCAGATTGCTGCAATTAACATACCAATGGCGAGAAATGCACCTGTTCCAAGGCATAACATGAACAACGCCAATAACATTCCCCCTCCACTCGCATCAATGTGAATATCATACAAAAGACGAGCAACGACCAACATCAAAATACTAGCACCCAAGGTCACCAATAGTCGCGACAACCACCACGCCACAACGACAATTGCAGTTTTCATAGGAAATAACTGATAGAGCCTAAACATCCCCCCCTCGCGTGCTGCAACCAACGAACCCGCAAAGCCCATAAGACTAGAAGATAAAATAATCATGCCCGTCAGTCCTGTAACAAGGTAGAGGCCATAGGCTAGTTTGGGCTCTGAGCGCACGGGAACTTGCAGCGTTACACGCTGCGGTGTCAATATAGCGTGAAGATTGTATTCATTACTGAGCGCACGTAAAAGCCCATAGGAGGCATCATAGGCGGCACCTTCTTTTAAGTTTGTCGTAAGGCCAATGACAGTCTCTTTTTGACGAGCAATATTGCTGGCAAATCCTTCAGGAATGGTGAGCAAAAAATCGGGCTTAATATAGGACTTATTTCCAGACCGAATATCAGATTTATTGTCTGTATCAACACCCCCCTCTTCCGCAGAAAGCAGATCAAATCGTACTGATTTTTGATGTGTTAAGCCAGACCTCAGGTGCTGGGCGTAGGCAATGCTCTCGTCACTGGTATCATGATCAATGATGCTAAACGAGACGGGTCCAAGCGAAGAACTATGTCCAAACAAGGCCATCTGCATGAGCAACAACAGCAATGGAAAAGCAAAGGTCCAAAACATCGCCACCCTTGCCCGGGCAAAAAGTTTAAGATCAGAAACCATTAAATGGAATAATACTTGAAGTCTCATGTCCGACTTACCTCAGCAAGAAAATCATCAATGCCCGTACACTCCAGACTAAATGCCTGGATACGGTACCGATCAATAAAAGCACGGAAAACCTGATCGAATCCCGCTCCGCCGTAACACAGCCAGCCATCGCCCATCTGGCGCGGTGCATGGCGCAATAGAGACAAATTGGCAAATGCTTGTCGCGCATCATCGTCAAGCGTTTGTCGCACAAAAGCCTTAAAAGCCCCAACATGACGATCAATTAAATCTGACATAAAACCTTGATCAACGATACGGCCATCAGTCATACACAATATGCGATCAACAGCAAGCAGATCTGTCGCTTGATGCGATATCAGTATCACTGCGCATGGCAGAGTCAGTAGCAAGTCACGCAAGCGACGACTAAACCATTCGTCAAGACCCAACGATGGCTCATCGAGTAAAACTAATTTTGGCACGTGTGACAAAGCAAGCCATAGCAAAACACGTTGCTTTTGCCCGCGCGACAATTGCTTCCACGTGCGATTTCGCAAATCATCTAAACCCAGAGCCAAAGTCACGCGCTTATCCGTCTGCTGATAAACAACCTCGTGCATACGCATAATTTCACGTACTTTAATATCCGCAGGTAGATCACCGCCCTGCAATAAACCACCGATATGCTGCCGGGGTTCGCCATCTTCCTCCGGTACAAGCTCAATGCGCCCCATATCAGGCGTACGCAAACCCAAGAGTGTTTCAAGTAGCATAGTCTTGCCACTGCCATTAGGACCAACGATTCCAATTCTCTCACCCTCGAGTAAAATCAAATCAGTCGGCCGCAACCAAAAGTTGCTATCTAACGTTAAGCTGACGTTGGTGGCGCTTAAGACGACGGCAGCATGAGCCATAGAAGTTGTGCTTGAATTGCTAACTGCATCTGCACCAGCCTCTGTATTGGCACTAACTATTGGTTGTGGTTCGATGTGGCCATATTTTTCTAACACGCCAATAACATGGAGACGATATTCGGGATTTTCCATCGCACGACGTAATTTCGACAGCCCGAGATCAAGGTCTCCACCATATTTTTCTGGCGTATTAATTAACAACACGGCATGCTGTATTAAGAGATCAGGATCGTCGGGGATAAGTTCTGCCGCATGACTAAAGGCTTGCATCGCTTGCTGACCAGCGGTTGCAACCTTGATTAAATTTGGCCTAACTAATGTAATGGTCAACATCGCGCGACAAGCTCGCCATAACCATAAACGTCCCAGTGTCAAACATTGCGCTTCATTGAGTAAGTAGTCGAGATGGGCTAGTTCATCCGCACCAGGCTTAACACCAGCATTAACATACAGAAAGGCACGATTAATGCTCACCGAGAGCATGCAATCGATCAGACCTTGATGAGACATGTAATCAGCAGCCTCAAGCTCGGCGATTACAATATCAAGTTCTTGTGGAATTTTACTCATCCATGCTGCAAAGATTGCTCGACGTGTACGGGTAATTAATTGTTCTTCAGCCAGACTCATTGTCGCCGAAGGCAGTCTGAGTGGCAAAGGCTTCCCCAAAGCGGCTTCAATCTGCTCGACAATCTCAGCGTCACAAGTGCATTGCGATACCGAAGCAAAAAAGGAAGGTAATCCGTTAACACCCAATACTGCAATTAGTTGCTTAATTAACTCAGTCCCAACCCCTACCGCTGCTTGATAGATTTCAGGGTCACTATCTGCACTTTCACCAAACATTGCTTCGCCATGTGCGCTCAATAAGGTTCTAACATCAGGAAGTTTCTTGGTCGCAATAGGTGGTACGCTTAATTCGATGAATTGCGTAGCAAAAAAATTCGCCAACCCTTCGTCAAGCAACCTGACTCCGCAACTAAGAAAAGCGTGTGCAACCTCATGAAAGACGACCGAACGTAAATCGTTCGGAAAACCGGGCGCCAAACTTGATAAACGAATAATCGCCAGACCAGGAAAGCATTGTAAGGTGTAATGCAAATTACTCTGATCAGGCAAACAATGCAGCACAATTTGCGGCGGTGAGATTTTCAGCCATTGGGCACAACTGTTTATAGCAGCATCAAGCTGTCCGACCAGTTCAGCCGAATCAGGCATGATGCCAATACAAACACTTTTCCCATAAGGCTTAAGCACCATTTTTCCAGTGGCAATATTGCGCAGCACTGCATATGCGGGGAAGCGACCACGCAGTTGATGCAACTCATTCAGCGACACCTGTGCAGCGATATAGTCAGCCGCCAGCGCATGCGAGATCAGCGATTGACCTTTCGCTGCTAACAACGATGTATTTGCCAGATCTTCTACGATATTATCTTCGCTCGCGTTCATTTAACGCATCCCATGTCCTTGCCAATGAGGATGACAGATACCACCGTTTCGGTGACACCATCAATGTGTAGCAACTGCGCCAGCTCATCATCGTAATAGGCGCCATAAACCAAGCTTCCCAAACCAAGACCTTGCGCGGCGAGACATAGATTTTGGCTGGCATGTCCGGCTTCCAGCATAGCCATACGATAACCGCGTGCGCCATATTTAGTGGTAGCGCGTTGCGGCACACTAGTAATGACGATCATCAGCGGAGCATCAATACCATCTTCGCATGAGCGTACTTCCACTTGCGAAAAAGCTTTACCGTCTTGATTTTGCAAACGGCGCAAACAATGTTCTCGCGCATCATAATGTGCAATGCAAGGCGCGATCCCTTCTACACTATTGATCAATAAATAAAATTCGGTGGGATAAAGCCCGCCCGGCGACGGATAAGGGCGAAACGACAGTTTCAAATGAGGCGCGGCATTGCTATTGGCGTAGCGATTAACTCGCACCGCATGGTGCAACAAACTCGATAGTTCTCGTGAACTAATGCCATGTGCAAATTGACGGGCACTCTTACGGCGCGACAAGGCATCTGCCAATGAGCCAATATCCATTGTAGGCGCAGGTAGGGTAATGACTGGACTGGCATCGTAATGATTAAATCCAGCGACACCACGCGCAATATAAGCGGGATGATGTAAGTAGCGCGCGACGCTTTTAGCCAAACCTGCCATCGTCAAGCGATGAAATTTAGTTTGTTCATGCAGAATTTCTGCGGGATCATCAATATTAAATTCAGCAGCCACTGGCCGCGGCGGAAGCAATTTTTGCAGGGATTCCATAGGATATCTTACGTTTAAGGGAAAGGATGCGGATCAGGATTAGCTGGCGGTATCGCTGGCAAACCCCAGTACTGCGCAATACGGTTGAGGCGCCGATGATCGTCACTATGCAAACCACTTCCAAAGAGCAATGGCTGCAATCCCGGAATCATGGCACGCACAACCGTAAAACCAAGCGAGCCTATATCAGGGGATGTGACATCGGCGACCAAAGCGCGATAGCCTAATTGATCAAGGCTCCAAATCAGCGCATCCAAATTAGTCAGTTGTCGCAATGACGGATCTGCGCTTGAAATTTCCTCACCGTTTTCAAACAAAAATTCGAGTTTTTCTTGCCGCTCATGAAGCAAATAATGAGCAAAATGATCGTTCGGATTGCGAATTGCATCAGCCTCAGGTATCGGCAAATCACCAGCCAAAATCGAGTGCGCCCAAATGTAGCCATGTAATGATTCAATCACTGCCTTATTGATTGCGTGATCGATGTAAAAACTTGCGCTGGCACCAAAGGACATCGTCGCGTTATGACGGTTGCGCACTAAGCAGAGTACGACTGGCAAGCCAATATCGGTAGTAATATCCCACAAGGTAATCTCAACCTCTCCCTTATTGAGCACCTCTCTGACACCTGGCAATAGCTCTGCTATAGTTTGCTCACTCATTTTCAATCGGCGCGGCGCGTAGCGCATTTGCCACATGGCAGCAAATGCATCGCGCTCAATAACTTCAAAAAGCCCGCCGAGTATCGCCCTCTCAACTTGCATCCCGCAAGCCAAACCCGTGCTCGATGACTGCGTGACAATTTCTGCCTTCTGTTTGACGCGCATGCCCAGATACACCATCTGTGCTGGCACATACACTTCCTGTTGGGGACGAGCAAGGTCGATTGCGCCAGTCCAAGCGCGCACCATATGTGGGTCGGGAGCGCTGAACTCAAAACCGACTTGCGCATACTGCTCTGGTGCATACAAAATAAAATCATCCAGAGCCACTGCCGCTTCACCTAAGTCAGATTGACTGGCATAGCGCAATTGATCGTCAAAATGCGCAGCTGCTGAATAACGCTCTATGGCTTCACCAAAGGCAGACCATAATGCCGATGAACGATCAAATGCAGCACCAGAACCAGCTAAGCTGTTACGATCTGACTGTATCTGCTTACGCGTGGGATCAATCATGATGGCTTTAAAGTCCATCATCATTGCATTGAATACAAACAGGCCACGAGCAGCCGGATGCTCGACTTCTTCAAACAGGGACGTAATAATCCCATGACGTTTGTGAACTAAAGCACTGTGAATCATTGCCAATTTTTCAGAATCAGTCATATGCTGCATCATCACCCCTTACGACGTAATTGCGCATACTGATATACAGAGGTAACAGGTCTTTCAGAACTTGCATTGCCACAGGCTGGGCATCGTGGCAGGCGCAAGACCATACTGCGTCCGACTTCACCAGTAAAAGTGTCGATTTCAGAAAAAGGGCTTTGATGTAAATTATCAAGAGTTCCGCTAAAATATCGCAGCACCAAACGTGACGTTTCTGCGACCGCCCACTGTATCGCGAGCTTACTAGGTAGGGCGTTGTAGAGAACATTAGAGCGATCACTGCGGGCATCAAATTCGTTGACGAACCGACGCGTAGCGCGAACTCGGTGGTAATAACACTCATAACAAGCAGTCGCGCGCGGTAACACCAATGGGCCACATTGAACTGTCGTCCAATCAATACCAACAAATAGACACGGCATGGCACGACTAATTGCTTTTTTATTCCACGCTCGTGCGAACGCAAAATTTTCATCATCAGAAACACTTAATAGCAAGCAACGCTTATCACCAAAATCGGTCAACTCAGCATCATCTCTGAGGCGTTCAACGGCAATATTAAAATCGGCTATCGCCAATGCGAGTGCATTTGCCAACGCGCCTTTTCCGGCCAAAACAACATGCCAATGCGCAGCGTCATAATCTTCTGTACCTCTTCCCTCAAGATTGCCACTCATTTCACGACGATGTTGCAACTGCAGATGAGTACTATCACCCAAGGCACGTGCATCATCTTTGACAAGAACGCGTGCAGAAACAAGTGACGCAAACGCCGCCTCCACCGCTGCATCAGGAAATTCGGCTGCAAAGGCCTCGGTTAATGTTGATAATTCAACGCCATCTTCAGCGTAAGCCAACATTTTCTTAATAAGCCCACCCCTATCTTCCACCGTGTAGCGGCGGCCAACAACTGATAGAGCAATTTTGTCGTCAACTAAAGTCGTTATCTCGGCAAGCGGAGAAATAAACAATCGTTCGGTCATAATTTAAATAGGTAATCGATGCAGATTGGGATATTCTGGAATCGCCGCAACGTTAATTCCAGAATATCCAGAACAGTCGGCTACGAAGTGCATGACACAACGATAGCTAACTATTCTTTTTAACCAGAGAATTCGCTACTAGCTAAACGACTCTCAAGCCTCGTTGTTTAGCAGCAGCATGAGCAAGAACATGTGCAGCATGAAACGTTGACGTCAGCAACAGCCGCTGACAAATCGTCGTACAGGTACTCAGATTCTGTAGAGTCGATAACTAAAATAGAATTTACATCAATAGTGATATTCATCATTCCCTCCAATTTAATTGCTTAGTAGTTCGCCACGAAGCGATTTGCTTCGCAACGTAAAGTACTGTAACAATTTATATAAATTAGCGTCAACAATAACGCGCAAGCGCTTACGTAATTTATCAATTGTTTGCTTTTGTAACGAAAACAATCTTTTTGTAGCAAAAAGTTTCTAATTTAAATTATTTTTGAGCTCATTTTTTTAAGCCTCTCTTAGCACGACTATGGTGGCAAAGTGAGAGGTTGGCATTGAGAATCGTGCGGTAAAATGCACGGAGCAGTTTTCATTTGATACGAAGAAACGGCGTTTTTTGCTCATATGAATCGTGCAAAAAAATAATTAATCAATGCATCGATTAAATGAGGGCAATCCTTCGAGCTACATTCCCATTGGTGGTAACGCGACGCAACTACCCTACCGTACTTAAAATGAAAAAGAGTGCTACTCCACTGATAGTGAAAATGTTCAACTATAGAGATTTTTGATTGTCTAAAAAATCGTCAAACGACAATTTTCAATAGATAACAAAACCTGAATTCCTAGCTTATGCATCTATCCTGATTGAAAAATTCAGCTGCGTATTAGCATCAATTTGAATTTAAATTTGGCATTATTCAAATGCATCGTCGCGCGAGATTTAACGATTACACCATCACATATAATGCGGCCATTGGGATCGACGTATTTACAGGAATTGTTATTGGTATAGGCATAGCGGTTGAAGCTGTGGATATTTTCCGGGTCGACGCCTTTGGGGTCAACACCCATAAACCTGCCAATTACAGGGGCGTAATATCTTGCCCCCATATACGACAAGCCTGTGGCGGTGTCGTAGGGTTTGCCTGCGAACCACAGTTTATTATTGGCGCTGGCAGCCTGGTTATTTAAACGGTCGCCGTACGGGCGATAGTTTTCTTTCCAGACCACATTGCCGTTGGCATCGGTGGCAAGTTGGGCGCAACCTGTATTTCCGTCTTATTGGGAAACGTGCTAGAGGCATTACTGAAAATATGATTTAGTTTAACCCTTCTTTGCTGCAATTGATTTGAGCACCAGTCAAATCAACTCGCCAAAGCAGGTTTTATTATTCGCATTTCCAGTCAATTGACCAGCCAGCCGCTTGAAAATAGCGAAGCAAAGCAGATTCGTCCTCAACCCAGCTATCATGACTACCATTAAATTCTGGATCATCAGCCATTAAGATAAGAAAGCCGACAGTGCTATCAATATCATCTAACACCTACTGTGCTTAGCGCGACATCGACTGCGGCACCATCTTGCAAATACACATTTCAACAGAGGGTTCCAGGCTTTCGCCACATCTTTAACACTCTGAGAAAATGCACACCCCGCCGACAGAATAAGATTTTGGTTTTTGGGTAAAAAAATGTCCGCGAATTTTTGCGGGCATTTTATATTTTGCATCAGTTATTCATTTTGAATTGCGAGAAATGATATTTAGCGCCTGAAAGAAACATGGCGGCAAACCAAAGGACATATCCCCCTCCATAGTAAATACAAGACACCAAGAATAATCTTCAGCTATAAAATAATGGTGTTGAGGAATTGAGAAAATTGCATCTAGATGCTTGACAAATACATCAACTGACGACATAAGTGAAAAATTAACTGCGCTATCTCCAATATAAATAACTCGCCCATTTAATCTCTGAATTTCGACCATTTTTTTAAAAAAAGCAGAAAATGCTGATAGCTGAAGATCGGCTGATTCTACTTTTAACTCAATAGCCCCTGGCACTTCACTCCATTGAATTTTCGAACCTAAAACTGGATAGAGCTCAGCTAGTCTAGAAAAATATTCAATACTTTCTGGATCAATCAACAGCTCGCCATCAATAATTTCCTTGTGTAAGTCTTTTAGCAACTGCTCTTCAAAATAATTTCCTGCTATCGCCACAAATAACCCTCTACTTTCATTGAAAAAGTCGATGAATTCGGTCTACAGTTTCTTTGCTGGCATCGAAAGTAAAATGTGGGCCTTTTTCTTTACCTGCCCAGACATTTATATGAGCACCATTTCGTTCATCGTACTCAATTCTGTATCCAATTTTACCATCTGCGGTCTGCATCCCAACAGGTTTACCCGCATTACCAAATTTCCCAGACGTTTCCCTTTCAGCTTTAAAACCTTTCTTTTCCAACCAATCCATCGCCTTACCGAGCGCACCATTAAATTCCTTCGAATGATATGCCGCTTCGGCAACCTTAGCGTCGTTGACGCCCTTAGCAACCCGAGCAACCTCAACCCCATGCTCAACAGCACGTGCTGTTTTTAACGCTTGCCGCGTACCAGTAATCTGACTAACAACACCTACTGCAGTATCGTAGGGTTTGCCTGCGAACCACAGTTTATTATTGGGGCTGGCTAGTTACTAATGTCTTAAATTGATTCAATTCCCAATAAAAAATGCCCGCTCATGCGCAGGCAATCCAAACAAGTTCACGTCGCAAACTTTGACCTTTCTATTCATTTAAATATTCTGGGTTACAGGAGGGTTACAGGTGAATTTCAAGAATAAAAGGATAGCCTGCATTTACAAGTACGTTTCTAAGCTGTTCGTAAAAAGTAAAACCTGCTTTATTAAGTTCGTGAGATGCAATCACTTTAAGAACAAGGCGCTTTCCTATTAAATCGGGGCGAGCGTTAATTAGAGCCACCCTCAATAAAAGATAGGTATTCGTTTATTTTTTTCCTGAATAAGCAAAAGATGTTTCTCATCACCAACACCCCACTTAAGGTGATCAGAAATAATTAAATATGCAACTGCACCTTCCGCTGAAATTGCGATCAGATCTACGACATCTTTTTGCTCAATAGTCACATTTACTCCGGCCTAATAATTTCAACTTTAGTGGGTGAAATTTGGGTACCACCAGGTGAACTAATTATCGATGGAAGGTCAATAGCGGTAGTTGTCAACAAAGATGTCGCGTCAAGTCATGCTGCTAGCATTAGTTCCTCTGCCTGATTTCGTTTCGGATTCAGCCAGACCTCGTCCTTCAATTTCCAATCCCGCGTCGCACCAGACCAGCG
>JBMPPG010000006.1:0-253408 GCA_049339905.1 Undibacterium sp. SXout11W | reverse complement strand
ATCCCGAACAGGACCGTGAAACGACTCTGCGCCAATGATAGTGCTGCAACCAGTGTGAAAGTAGGTTATCGTCAGGCTCTAAATTGCAACCCCTCTCTGTGAAAACAGTGAGGGGTTTTGCTTTTATGGTGCAGAAATGTTTCTCCGATCTCCCGGCGCGATCATCAAAACCTATTCCCAAATCATTTCCTAAATTAATCTATTAGTTAATTCATCAATCACATTGATTTACGTTCCTGCCTGAATCCGATGCGCGAAACAGTGCCTAGGTCTTCTCTGGGGCTTATTGCTATTGATCTCGGATGAGTCAAAAATTTTAATGACTTTTTATTTCATTTAGTCCGAGCAATATAGTTTATTTCCACGGGTAAGCAATTTCAAACACGGATAAATATTAAAATATTAAATGTAGCTATTCTGAATTAAATGAAGGGACATCTGATCACTATTTTCTCGAAAATAGATCCCTATAAGCATCAATTTTCCCATTTAAGACTTATTTAATATTAATAATTTAAAAAATATCTTTAAGAATAAGTTGCATAAAAAATATAGACATAGATATAATAAAATATAAATTTTATATTGATCTGTATTTTATTTAACTTTTTGGGATAACCAGATGATTGATGGTGTGGCACATAAAGTGATTACATTACGCATATTTGTCGGGGGGGTGTTGTCGCTCTTGTTAAGTGGCTGTTTTCTTGCAAATGACGTCGCTAACGCTATCGTAAATGACCCAGGTCCAGTTAACTTTAACACCATCTGTATCATTTCTAATTGTACAAATTCTAACGCTGATGTCGTCAGTGATATTCGAACTAGCTACGTGGTAACTCAAAAAAATGGACAGGTAACCATCACAGCTTCGATCGGACAGACCGCCAATTTATTAACAGCGGTAGCAATTACTGGCGGTGATAGTTTGACAGCGACAGTTGATGGGCAAGCGGCCACATTTCAGTCGACACCTGATACTGGGACACCTTATACAGCAATGGTGCCTGATGCTAGTTTGCAACCAGTCGTTGCGGTGAATTTCCTGCGTGGTACGTCCATGTATCCAAGCACAGTGACATTGCCGTCACCATTTGCGATGCTATCGCCGATGGGCACTGTAAACTTGGGGAAGAGCGCAGGAAAATTGCTGGTACAACTTAGCTTATCGCCGACAGCTAACGTCGGAGCAATCGTCAATATGCAATGTAATAGAGCCGATGGTACTAGCTTTAGCGGGCAAAATGCGGTTCCCGTTTCGCATGTTGCGAATACAAATAATAGTTTTGCCATTTATACGTCCGATCTTGATGCCACGTTGAATGCTGCGAGCCAAGCTCCAAATAACCAAGGGGTTTCAAATATATCTCCAGTCACAACATGTGGATTGAATATTGATTGGCAAACGAAAGTTTATGGCACAGTCAGTTCAGGGCTATACCGTTCGAGCTACATTGTTGGAATTCAATCGGTTCAGAATCAGGTGAATTACGATTCTCGTCTCTAGTTTGAATTGAAGAAAGCCACAGTTCAATATGACAAGTGGCTTTTTCATTTATCGCAATTGCAGATAAGTAGAAGCTATAGATCGAAGATGAATCTATTGATTGTTGATCTTCATTTGAAGATGGAATTGCCGCTAAATTTTCACTTGAAGAAAATAATTTAAAAACTAAATCAAAGTGAACGTCATCGGCACGTAATAAACACACCATATAGTGGTCGAATAGCTGACCGATTCACTATATGAACATACCTACATCCAACTATTCTGATTCAATACAACTCGCCACTCGCAGTGCTATTGAACGTGCAGAGGCAATTGTCGAGTTGGTGCGCAGATCAGGTTTTCAGCGTATAGAAAATTTGTCGCTGCACTTTAATGTTACTCCGCAAACGATACGGCGCGACGTGAACAGTTTGTGTGACTTGGGCATTTTACGTCGCCGGCATGGTGGCGTTGATGTTCCCTGCACGGGCGAAAATCTTGCCTACCCCATGCGTCAGGTACTAAATATTGATGCGAAGCGTGCAATTGCACGGCGGGTTGCAAAGGAAGTTCCTGAAGATGCTTCTCTATTTTTTGGAATAGGCACAACACCTGAACAATGTGCCCATGCATTGCAAGAGCATACGCGTCTGCGTGTTATGACTAACAACATCAATGTGGCAGTTGCCTTATCGCCAAATCCGTTGTGCGAAATTACTCTAGCTGGAGGCCGTATTCGTAACTCCGACCAGGATATGGTCTCAAGCGAGGCGCACAACTTCTTTGCTCGCTTTTCGGTTGATATTGGAATTTATGGCGTCGCTGGCGTCGCTGAAGATGGCACATTATTGGACTTCAGCAGTGACGAAGTCCATATGCGGACCGAATTGAGTACACACTGTCGTCAGCGATTCTTAGTTCTTGATCACAGTAAGTTTGGACGCAGTGCGACAGTCCGTGGTGGACACATTACGGATGCGACAGCCGTCTTTACCGACAAACCTATTTCCATTGAACTGGAAAATCAATTGCACCAGGCAGGTGTTCGCTTAATTATTTGTTCCGACCCCGTTTTACCCCGTAACTTCAGGAGAAGTGGATTATGAAATTATTCAAGATGAAGCATGTTGTCGCCTCGTTTGCTTTGGGCTTGATCTCATTGAGTGGCAGTGTACAGGCGCAAAACCGCGCAATTTGCTATAACTGTCCACCAGAATGGGCAGATTGGGGTACCCAATTAAAAACGATACAAACGCGTTTGGGCATACAAATCCCACCTGATAATAAGAATTCCGGCCAATCCATTACTGCAATGATTGCGGAAAAAGCAAATCCCGTTGCTGACGTTGTTTATCTCGGTGGTATTGCTTCTGATCAGGCGCGTGAAGCCGGGATCATCACGCCATATAAACCAAAAAACTGGGACAAAATTCCCGCCGATTTAAAAGATCCACAAGGTAATTGGTTCACCATTCACTCAGGCACTTTGGGTTTATTCATTAACAAAGCCGCCTTAGGTAAAAAGCCTGTTCCACAAAGCTGGTTGGATCTGCTTAAGCCAGAATACAAGGGTCTCGTCGGTTACCTTGATCCAACTTCTGCGTCTGTTGGTCAAGTAGGTGTGATGGCAGTTAATCTCGCATTGGGCGGCACTTATGAAAACATCACCCCAGGTATCAATTTCTTTAAGGCGTTGGTCAAAAATCAGGCCATCGTTCCTAAGCAAACTTCTTATTCTCGCGTAATTAGCGGTGAAATTCCTATTCTGATTGATTACGATTTCAATGCGTATCGTGGTCAATATACCGACAAAGCACCAGTCGTATTCGTGATTCCGAAAGAAGGCACCGTAGTTTTCCCTTACGTCATGGCGTTGGTAAAAAATAGTCCTAACCAGGAAAACGGTAAAAAAGTATTAGACTTTGTATTGTCTGACGAAAGCCAACAAATGTGGGGCAATGCGTATTTGCGTCCGGTATTTGCGGAGAAGTTGTCAGCCGCAGCTAAGGCAAAATTTTTGCCTGACAGTGAATATGAACGTGCAAAACCTGTTGATTTGAAGAAGCTGGCAGCAGCACAAAATATGATCATTGAACGTTATAAGAACGAAGCGAAATAAGGAAGTATTCGGATCATATCAATGCTCCAAAGCGCTTTTATGTTGGCGTTTTGGAGCATGAACTGCAACGCTGTAGATGAAGTGATCACCAACTGTTCCTTCATGTCATGTCCCCTGTTCTTTACATTCATCGCAAATGCCTACTGAAACCCGTCGCCTGACATTATTATTACTTCCGACAGGAATATTCTTTTCCGCGTTCTTTTTGCTGCCAATGGCCAAGCTATTTATGATTGGTGGTGGTGGGGTCAAAGGCTGGTCAGCATATACAGCTATTCTGACCGACAACAATTATCTGAATTCTTTATTGGCGACCTTAGGAGTTGGCCTTGCTACCACGATCGTTACGCTCATCATCAGCGGGATTAGTGGTGTCTTTTTGCAGCGTCATAAATTCCCAGGTAATGCCTTGTTAGTGATTTTGCTGACTTTACCTTTAGCGTTTCCTGGCGTCGTAATTGGCTTCATGGTCATCATGCTGGCCGGGCGTCAGGGCATTATCGGCGATCTGAGTGAAGCTCTGGGTTACGATCGTTTGGTGTTTGCTTACTCCTTATCTGGTTTGTTCATGGGCTATGTTTATTTCTCGGTGCCACGTACGATTTTGACCGTTATGGCGGCCGCTGAAAAACTTGATCCACGTTTAGAAGAGGCAGCTCGCTCACTAGGCGCATCACCATGGCGCGTTTTGGTTGACGTAATTATTCCGGGGCTGAAGCCTGCGATGATTTCTGCCGGTGCCATTTGCTTCGCGACCGCCGTTGGTGCGTTTGGTACGGCATTTACTTTGGCCTCAAGTATCGATGTGTTGCCAATGGTGATCTATACCGAATTTACAATGTCTGCCAATTTTGCGATGGCGTCTGCACTGAGTTTTGTATTGGGCGTAGTCACGTGGATCGTCCTCGCATTGGCACGTAGCGCCAGTAGCGCAACAGTCGCTGCTGCGGCATAAGACATGCAAGGAAAAAGTGATGACAAGAAATAGAGTTTTATTCGTTTTGCAGTTGCTATTTACGCTGTTGGTTTGCGTATTTTTGATTGTGCCAGTAGGCATGTCTATGCTGGCGGGTGTTACGACGAATTATCAGGTGGGAATAGAAAGTGGTCTGACTTTGCGTTGGGTGATGGAAGTCTGGGATGGTTATCGCGATACTTTATTCGCCTCACTGGGCCTATCGGTTGCGTGTTTGATCATCACCTTGATTCTCGGTATTCCGACTGCCTATGTATTAGTGCGTACACAAAATCGCCTGAGTCGAATTATCGAAGAATTGCTGGTCTTGCCGATTGCGATTCCTGGTCTGGCAACCGCATTGGCATTGATTGTCACCTTTGGTGGAGTGCCCGGTTTTCGGACTTCCTGGTTATTTATTCTGGTTGGTCACGTTTTGTTCACCTTGCCATTTATGGTGCGTTCCGTACTTGCTGTGATGCATGCTACCGACTTAAAAACCTTGGAAGAGGGCGCTGCTTCGTTGGGGGCAAACTTTGCACAGCGCTTTGTCGATATCGTGTTGCCTAACTGCCGTGCTGGCATCCTTGCTGGTTCTCTAATGGTCGTCACCTTATCCGTTGGTGAATTTAATATGACCTGGTTGTTGCATACGCCGCTGACCAAAACTTTACCGGTTGGTCTGGCGGATGCTTATGCCTCTTTACGTTTTGAAATCGGTAGTGCCTACACTTTGATTTTCTTTTTACTGATTACTCCTTTGTTATTGGCGATACAGGCTATCGGCAAAGCACGTGTTGTGCGCTTTGTACCTGAAGAACTCGCGACAGAAAGCAAATAATGGAAACGCAATCTTCTCTCTCTATTTCACTGCAACAATGCAGTAAAACGTTTGCTGATGGTACTCGCGCCCTGGAGCCGATTAATCTCGATATTCATGCTGGCGAAACCCTCGTATTACTCGGTCCGTCGGGCTGCGGAAAAACCACGACGTTGCGTATGATCGCAGGTCAGGAACAGCCAGATCACGGTGGTAAAGTAATGTTTGACGGCGTCGATGTTACTGCATTGCCGATAGAAAAAAGAAACGTTGGCATGGTGTTTCAATCATATGCCTTATTCCCGAATATGACCGTTGCCGAAAACATTGGTTATGGTTTAAAAATCCGCAAAATGCCATCAGCAGAAAGCAAGGCGCGTGTCGCTGAAATGCTGGCGATGATGCAAATTGAACGTCTGGCAGATCGCCGTATTACGCAATTGTCGGGTGGTCAGTGTCAGCGCGTCGCACTGGCGCGGGCGATTGCGGTACGACCGCGTGCCTTATTGCTGGATGAACCCTTAACGGCGCTCGATGCCAAACTACGAGATAGTCTGCGTCTCGAAATCAATGGCTTATTACGTCAGTTAAAAATCACCTCGGTCTATGTCACACATGACCAGACTGAAGCAATGGCGTTGGGTGATCGCATCGTCGTCATGGAGCATGGTCGTATTGCGCAAATCGGTACACCGCGTGAAATTTATCAGCAACCTGCGAATACCTTTGTTGCCGATTTCATTGGCATCATGAATCGGTTAAATGGCAAGATCCGTGGCGGAATATTTTCTTGTAAAGCAGGGCAGTTGGCATGGCAGCAGCCAGACACCGCCGCGCATTCGATTTTGTTCCGTCCGGAAGATATTAAAATCGCCGAAGCGCATGAGAACACTAGCTTACGCGGTACCGTCAACACAGCCGTGTTCATGGGCGACCGTACGCGTATTCTGGTCGACGTCGGCGAGCGGCAACCACTGGTGATTGATAGTCATAGCCGCTACGATTTCAAAGCTGGCGATAAGGTCGGATTGCACATTGATACGCGTGGCATTATCGCCTTATAGGAGCTTCTATGTTAATCGCACAAATCAGCGACACCCACATCAAAATACCTGGAAAGGTGGCGTATAACATCGTCGATACGGCACAGATGCTACGTGACTGCGTTGCCCACATCATGCAGTTAAAAATTCAACCAGATCTGATTTTACTGACAGGCGATCAGGTTGATCTTGGGCGTGATGAAGAATACGACTATCTACGTAGCATACTTGCACCGATCAAACAACGCATCATCGCTATTCCCGGCAACCACGACGAACGTGATGCAATGCGTCGTGCTTTTAAAGATGCGAGCTATTTGCCAGCGAGCGGATTTTTACATTTTGCGATCAATGATGAATACCCTTTTCGCCTCATTGGTCTCGATACTCTGATCCCTTTCTCCGGCGGAGGCGAATTGTGCCAGGAGAGGCTTGCGTGGTTAGACCAGACTTTACAACAGCAGGCCGACGTTCCAACACTGATCATGATGCACCATCCGCCATTTTTAACCGGTATTGGTCACATGGATGATATCGGTTTAAAAGGCCGTGAAGAATTCGCTGAAATTATGTCTCGCCACCCACAGGTTCGCGCGATTTTATGCGGTCACTTGCATCGCACGATTCACGCTCAGGTTGGTGGTCGTCCGGCGATGACAAGCCCCAGTCCCGCGCATCAGATTGAGTTAGAAATTAGCTCTTCAGCCCCAAGTCACTTCTGCATGGAACCACCAGGATATTTGCTGCACTGGTGGAACGACGGCCATTTAATCAGCCACACCGCGCTGATAGGCAATTACCCGGGGCCATTTCCATTTTTTGGAAATGATGGAAAATTGATAGATTAGAAAATCAAAAAGCCCAGCGAAAGCCGGGCTTTTTTTATTCTGGTGGAGTCGGCGGGAATCGAACCCGCGTCCAGAAGCACTCTACAGACAGTTCTACATACTTAGTGCTGCCATTTAATTTAATCTTGACGACGCGGACGCACACGCTGCGGCAAGACGAGTTACCTATTATTTAATCCTGAGCCAAGTAACCCGACTCAAGACGATTCCATATGAATGTCCTTACTGCTGTTGCCAGCCCACCCTATGGACGAGGTAGTGTAAGGTTAGCCGGTATTAAGCGGCTAATGCGTACGAGTTATCGTTTGCAGTTATAAATTTCAGATTGTATTTACGAGGTAGTCTGGCCTCGGTATGCCCTGCGCTGCTTTGCAACCCCTGTCGAAACCTGGTCGACCCCTAAGCTTTGCTAGTATACCTCAATATTGGGGGCGAAGGGCAGCGGATTCAATAGCTGGGTTACGCAAAATGTTTGCTACGTATGATTTCCAGCAATTCTAAGGGACTATAAAGCACCAGATCAGCACCCCAATGCATTGGTTCTGTCGCGCCACAATAGCCCCACGCGGCAGCAATGCTGTGCATGCCTGCCGCTTTAGCGGCTTGAATATCGCGCAAATCATCACCGACGTACCAACAGTGCTCTGCAGCTATTGCTAATTGTTTTGCGGCTTCGAATAAAGGTGCTGGATGCGGTTTGGCGTGCGGCGTGGTATCACCAGAGATGATGCAGCGGGCTTGTTTTAAATCGAGTAAGGGCACCAGTGCATCGGTAAAGCGCATGGCTTTGTTGGTGACGATGCCCCACGGTAATTGCAAGGCATCAAGTCCGTTGAGTAGATGTGGTACGTCGTCAAAAAGTGTACTTTGATCAGCAATTGCTGATGCGTATTGATTTAAAAATTCAACTCGCATCGCTTCATATTCCGGATCTTCCGGTTTGATATTAAAACCAGCCCCGATCAGGCCACGTGCGCCGGCGGACGCATAAGGGCGCAAATGTTCATAAGGTGTGGGAGGTAAATCCCGGTTGCGGCGCATGACGTTGATCGCGGCTGCCAGATCTGGCGCGGTATCGGCGAGGGTACCGTCAAGATCAAATAAAATGGCTTTTGGAATTTGCATGGTGTGTGATTGAGATCAAAAGAAGGGGATCAAATATTGAATCTGATCCCCTCCGGAATACGTTGGCGTTGCCCAGTGCTCTTTATTAAGCTGGTTTTGTACAAGCAATCATGTAATTAACACTCGTGTCGTTATTGAGCGAATACATTTTTGTTAACGGGTTGTAGCTCAAGCCTCTCATTGCATGCAATTCCAGGCCGGCATTGCGTACGTCCTGAGTCAATTCTGCAGGCGTAATAAATTTGGCATAGTCGTGCGTGCCTTTTGGTAGCAATTGCAGGATATATTCAGCACCGATGATCGCAAACAGGTACGATTTGACGTTACGATTCAAGGTTGAAAAGAAAACGTGCCCACCTGGTTTGACCATTCTGGTGCATGCGCGAATAATCGATGCGGGGTCTGGAACGTGTTCTAACATTTCCATGCAAGTGACCACATCAAATTGACCTGCTTCCATTTCTGCCATTTCTTCGGCAGGAATTTTTTTGTAGCGTACTGATACGCCAGATTCCAGGCTATGCAAATCCGCAACCTTTAAGGCTTTGTCAGATAAGTCGATGCCAGTGACCGTAGCACCTTTTTTTGCCATGGACTCTGCGAGGATACCGCCGCCACAACCGACGTCGATGATATTTTTACCTGCCAGCGGAACGCGCTGATTAATCCATTCCAGGCGTAAAGGATTAATTTCATGCAGCGGACGAAATTCGGAGGTCGGATCCCACCAACGATGGGCAAGTTCACTGAATTTTTGAATTTCTGCTGGGTCGGCATTAATGGTAGACATGATGTAATCGCTGAGGCACGCGAGGTGCGAATGGCAAAAAACGTATTGTAGGCGATTCAGAGACTTATCGCATTAGCCGGCGTCAATTCATGGAGGATTGAGTCGCTTCGTTATTTGCTATGGTGTTGATGTTGGATGGAGGGAGGGGGCAAAAGAAGAGAAAAATGCAGTAAAAAATAAAAAACCCCGCGAAGCGGGGTTTTTCAATAAATAAACCGGAGTTTAATTATTTAGTTACTGTGTGAGTACCAACAACTTCGATCTCTACACGACGGTTTTTAGCACGGCCTTCTGCTGTTTTGTTGTCAGCAACTGGTTGTTTTTTGCCTTTGCCTTCAGTGTAAACACGGTTAGCTTCGATACCTTTAGTTACCAAGTAAGCTTTAACTGCTTCAGCACGACGAACAGACAATTTTTGATTGTATGCATCTGTACCAACAGAGTCAGTATGGCCAACAGCAACAACAACTTCCAAGTTGATTTCTTTTAACTTAGCAGCCATATCGTCCAGTTGTTTTTTGCCTTCTGGTTTCAATACAGCTTTGTCGAAGTCAAACAACGCGCTAGCAGCGAAAGTAACTTTTTCGGAAGTTGGAACTGGAGCTGGTTTTGGTGCTGGTGCTGGTACAACTACTGGTGCAGGAGCTGGTGCAGGTGCAGGAGCAGCTTCTTTAACCAATGGTGCATCGCAACCTGGAACCGCATCAGCTGGTGTCCAGTAGCCAGTGCGCCAGCACAGACCAAATGGATCCATAGCAACTACACCGCGGCCATCTTGAACGTATGCGCTGTTAGGTGTGCTTGCTTTGATGTCTTGTTGTGCGGATGCAGAAAAAGAAGCCACTGCGGACGCTGCGATAACGAGCTTAACTAAAATTTTCATATTTCTCCTCTCGGGTGAGATTGAATTACCGCAGATAAACTGCGCAAAATGCTGCATAAAACCGGATGATACCATGTGCTTGATGACAATACTATTTCTTCAAGCAGACTTTTATCATTCCTCGTCATTTTGCCATAGATGAGTAAGTCGTTGGCATTCTTGTTAATTCGGAAAACTGAGAAAGAGGTAAATATGTCGTGTATTGGCAACGAAATATCAGGAGTTTGATGAATTTAGGCTAATTTTAAGCGGATTTTCATGGGCATTGTTGAATTGTAAATCTTTGTTTTTAGCCAGAATTAACACAGGTAAGTGTGCTGTTTTTGTCGTTTAAAGATCAAACTTTAACGATAAATGGCTATTTTTTCGTTGAAAAAACGGGTTTTATTCGTCCTTAAATTGAAAATACCAGCCCTTTTTTTGCGCTTAAATGTTGCAACGCAGCAGTTTATTCAATTACCTGGCTGTTTTTTTGCTACTTTCTGATATCCGTGCATCAATGATCGCACTAAGCGTCTCAGATCTGTGCAGAAATGCTATTTATGCCGCTTTAGGTGCGTGAGGCATGTTAGAATCAAGAGTTAAACGCTATGTAAATTGATGGGTCTTGTGCAAATTATCCTGAACGCAGGTTCTGGACGCATATTATTTTTTGTATGCGAAGTCAGGCGATTATCGTTGATAAAAACGCGTACAGATTTTGAGCAAGCTTCCATCACTAGAATTGCATCACTAGAGTTACATCAATATATATAGCGTCGTCATTTAACCAAGCTCTAATTTGCCGGCCTGCCAATGGATCAATTCGCAAAAGAAACACTCCCGATTTCCCTTGAAGAAGAAATGCGCAAGAGTTACCTCGATTACGCCATGAGCGTGATCGTTGGTCGAGCCTTGCCGGATGTGCGTGATGGCTTAAAGCCAGTGCATCGCCGCGTTTTGTTCGCGATGCACGAAATGAACAACGTTTATAACCGTCCTTTCGTCAAATGTGCGCGTGTGGTCGGTGAAGTCATGGGTAAGTATCACCCGCATGGCGACGCTTCTATTTACGACACTTTGGTACGTATGGCGCAAGATTTCTCTTTGCGTTATACCTTAGTTGATGGTCAGGGTAACTTCGGTTCTGTCGACGGTGACAATGCGGCGGCGATGCGTTATACCGAATGTCGTCTCGATAAAATCGCCAATGAAATTCTGGCTGATATCGAAAAAGAAACCGTTGATTTCGTACCCAACTACGATGGTAAAGAAAAAGAACCATCCGTATTGCCGACCCGTATTCCTAACTTGTTGATTAATGGTGCTTCCGGGATCGCGGTCGGTATGGCGACGAATATTCCGCCACATAATATTACAGAAGTCATCAACGGTGCTTTACACGTCCTGCGCAATGCAGATTGCACAATTGATGAACTGATCGAAATTATCCCGGCGCCAGATTTCCCGACAGCCGGTATTATTTATGGCGTCTCCGGCGTACGCGATGGTTATCGCACTGGCCGTGGCCGCGTTGTGATGCGCGCTAAGACGCATTTTGAAGAATTCGGCAAAGACAATCGCACTGCACTGATCGTCGATGAGCTGCCGTATCAGGTCAATAAGAAATCCTTGCTTGAACGTATCGCTGAATTAGTGCGCGACAAAAAGCTCGAAGGTATTTCTGATATTCGCGATGAATCGGATAAATCCGGTATGCGCGTTGTGATCGAATTAAAGCGCGGCGAAGTGCCCGACGTCGTTCTCAATAACCTGTACAAACAAACGCAATTGCAAGATACGTTTGGTATGAACATGGTGGCGCTGGTCAATGGTCAGCCAAAATTGCTGAACTTAAAGCAAATGCTGGAATGCTTCTTGTCGCATCGCCGTGAGGTTGTGACACGCCGTACCGTATTTGAGTTACGCAAAGCGCGTGAACGCGGTCATGTGCTCGAAGGTCTGGCTGTTGCTTTGGCAAATATCGATGATTTCATCGCGATCATTAAAGCGGCGCCAACACCGCCAATCGCGAAACAAGAATTGATGACCCGCGCCTGGGATAGCTCCATGGTACGTGAAATGTTGACGCGTACTGCGGCTGACAATCCAGGTGGTATCGCTGCTTTCCGCCCAGAGAATCTGCCTGCGCATTACGGTATTCAAAACGATGGTTTGTATAAACTGTCGGATGATCAGGCGCAAGAAATTCTGCAAATGCGTTTGCAACGTTTGACTGGTCTGGAACAAGACAAGATCGTCAACGAATACAAAGATGTGATGGCTGAAATCGCTGATTTGCTCGATATTTTGTCTAAGCCAGAGCGCGTGACAACCATCATCACCGATGAATTGACATTAGCGAAAAACGAATACGGCGAAGGCAACAAAGATGTACGTCGTTCAGAAATCACGCATAACGCCACGGATCTGGAAACCGAAGATTTAATTACGCCGCAAGATATGGTCGTGACTTTGTCACACACCGGTTACATGAAATCGCAACCGCTGTCTGAATACCGCGCGCAAAAACGCGGCGGTCGCGGCAAGCAGGCGACAGCAACCAAAGACGATGACTGGATCGAACAATTATTCGTCGCCAATACACATGATTACATCCTGTGCTTCAGTAACCGTGGTCGCTTGTACTGGTTGAAAGTCTGGGAAGTACCACAAGGTTCTCGTACTTCACGTGGTAAGCCTATTGTGAATATGTTCCCGCTGCAAGACGGTGAAAAAATCACAGTGATTTTGCCTTTGTCAGGCGATAACCGTAGCTTCCCTGAAGATCATTATGTCTTCATGGCGACCAGCCTTGGTACGGTCAAGAAAACACCGTTAACGGATTTCAGTAACCCACGTAAAGCCGGCATTATTGCGGTCGATTTGGATGAAGGCGATTTCCTGATCGGTGCAGCATTGACCGATGGTAAACACGATGTCATGTTGTTCTCTGATTCTGGTAAAGCAGTCCGCTTTGACGAAAACGATGTACGTCCTATGGGGCGTACCGCACGTGGTGTGCGTGGTATGAATCTGGATGAATCGCAACAAGTCATCGCTTTGTTAGTGGCGGAAAATGAGCAGCAATCAGTCTTGACTGCAACGGAAAATGGCTTCGGCAAACGTACACCGATTACGGAATACACGCGCCATGGCCGTGGTACCAAAGGGATGATCGCAATCCAGACGTCTGAGCGTAACGGTAAAGTCGTTGCTGCAACCCTGGTTGAAGCAACTGATGAAATCATGCTGATTACAACGGGTGGTGTGTTGATCCGTACCCGCGTTTCTGAAATTCGCGAAATGGGTCGTGCAACACAGGGCGTGACACTGATCGCCGTTGAAGACGGCACGAAGTTGTCTGGCTTGCAGCGTATTGTTGAAACGGATGCAGACCCAGAGGCGATTGATTCTGCCGATGTTAGTGAGGTTGATGCAAACGCTTCGGATACAAGTCCAGATGCTGATGTAGCGGAGTAATTGAATGACGGTCATCTACAATTTTTCAGCCGGTCCGGCGGTATTGCCTAAAGAGGTTTTGCAGCAAGCCGCTGCCGAGATGTTAGATTGGCATGGCAGCGGTATGTCTGTCATGGAGATGAGCCACAGGGGCGCGGAATTCATGTCTATCATGGATGCCGCGCAACAAGATTTGCGTGATTTGCTGGCGATCCCGGCAAATTACAAAATCCTGTTTTTGCAGGGTGGTGGTTTAGGTGAGAACGCGATTGTTCCCATGAACTTAATGGGGTTGCGTCCGAATGCGACAATCGACTTTGTGCATACTGGCTCCTGGAGTGGTAAGTCCATCAAAGAGGCGCAGAAATACGGCGCAGTAAATATTGCTGCATCGTCTGCTGATAATGGCTTTACCTCCGTGCCAGCACGCGATAGCTGGAAGCTGACGCCAAATGCAGCCTACGTGCATTTGTGTACCAATGAAACGATTGATGGCGTTGAGTACCATTTCGTGCCCGATGTGGCGGCTGATACTAATGGCGCACCTATCGTTGCAGATATGTCTTCACATATTTTGTCGCGTGAAATCGATGTGAGCCGCTATGGCGTCATCTTTGGCGGTGCGCAAAAGAATATTGGTCCCGCTGGTTTAACCATTGCCATCGTGCGTGAAGATTTATTAGGTCATGCTTTGCCATACTGCCCTTCAGCATTCGATTGGAAAATCGTTGCCGACAATGGATCCATGTACAACACGCCGCCAACCTACGCGATTTATATTGCAGGTTTGGTGTTCCAATGGTTGAAGCGCCAGGGCGGTGTGGCAGCGATGGAGCAAAAAAACGTCGCTAAAGCGGCGTTGCTTTACAATTATCTGGACTCGACGGATTTTTATGAAAATCGCGTAGAAGAAGAGTTTCGATCGCGAATGAATGTGCCTTTCTACCTAAAAGATGAATCCTTAAATGCGAGTTTTCTTGCTGCGGCAAAAGCGCGCGGATTACTCCAGTTAAAAGGACATAAATCTGTTGGTGGTATGCGTGCATCAATTTATAACGCGATGCCAATTGAAGGTGTTCACGCTTTGGTTCAATTTATGCAGGAATTTGCGCAAGTCTCTCACAAGTAAATTGCAACAAATTGGATTTATCTCACAGCAGAGATTGCAATAATCAGAAATATTAAATCTTCGGTGTAAAAATCTTTATCGGCAACGCTTTCTGAGCATGGTATCCGCCATCACCTTGAAACCGTAGCGTTGCCGGACCAGATCACAAGTCTGGTATAAGTACACGAAATATCACGCAGCTCGCCGCGAGTGCGAGCTGTCTACACAACGATCAAACACGGTTTTTAGGTACAGCATGAGCGATAATAAATTACTCCCCTTACGTCAAAAAATAGATGCCATTGATGCGCAGATTTTAGATCTGTTGAATCAACGCGCACGGGTTGCTGAAGAAGTCGGTCACGTCAAAGCAGAAACTAATGCACCAGTGTTTCGGCCTGAGCGCGAAGCGCAGGTGTTGCGCAGCGTAGCGGAGCGCAATCCTGGCCCTTTATTGAGTGACGATATTCAACTGATTTTCCGTGAAATTATGTCGGCCTGCCGTGCGCTGGAACGTCGCGTTGTTGTGGCATTTTTAGGGCCAGTCGGCACGTTTAGCGAGCAAGCAGTTTATAAGCAATTTGGACATGCGATTCAAGCCTTACCATGCGTTTCGATTGACGAAGTATTTCGTGCCACAGAAGCGGGTACTGCTGATTTTGGTGTGGTACCGATTGAAAACTCTTCAGAAGGCGCAATCAATCGTACGCTTGATTTGTTGTTGCAAACTAGCCTCGCCATCAGTGGAGAGTTAGCGATTCCAGTGCAACATAGCTTGATGAGTAAATCAGGCAACATGGAAGGGGTGAGCCGTATCTGTGCGCATTCGCAAGCACTGGCGCAGTGTCAGGCATGGTTGAATCAGCATTACCCGCACGTCGAGCGTCACGCTGTCGCATCGAATGCGGAAGCAGCGCGTATGGCTAGCGGTGACTTTACCGTGGCGGCGATTGCCAGCGAGATCGCAGGTCAGCAATACAATCTGGGCATCGTGAGCGCGCATATTCAGGATGATCCGCACAATCGGACTCGTTTTGCGGTCGTCGGGCGTTTGCAAACCACGCCAAGTGGCAAGGATCAAACCTCGATCGTTTTAGCAACGCCAAACAAAGCCGGCGCTGTCTACAATCTGCTGGCGCCGTTATCTAAGCATGGCGTGTCAATGACGCGTTTTGAGTCGCGTCCGGCACGGACGGGCAATTGGGAATATTACTTCTACGTTGACGTCGAAGGGCATGTCCAAGACGCCAAAGTTGCGGCAGCCATGGCAGATTTGAATGACAAAGCGGCCTTCTTCAAGGTCCTCGGTTCTTACCCGTGTACTTTGTGAGCGAACGATGCAAACAGTGTTTAATCGTATCGCCATTTTCGGTGTTGGTTTAATCGGTGGTTCATTTGCCTTAGCTTTAAAAAAATCAGGATCGGTCAAGCAAATCGTAGGCGTTGGTCGTAGTCGTACATCGCTGGAAACAGCGCAACAGTTGGGTATCATTGATCATATTGCTGACTCGGTCGAAGACGCTGTGACCGGCAGTGATTTAATTATGATTGCAGCACCTGTAGCGCAGACCGAAAGTATCTTGCGTGCTATAGCGCCATTTTTGGCGGCAAATACTATTGTTACTGATGCAGGAAGTACCAAGGCAGATGTGGTGCTCGCGGCACGTGCGGCTTTGGGTAACAAAATCGCACAATTTGTTCCCGCACATCCTATCGCTGGACGTGAGTTGAATGGTCCGGAAGCAGCATTGACTGATTTGTACGTTGGTAAAAAAGTCGTTATCACACGCTTGCCAGAAAATACCGATCAAGGTGTTGCGGCAGTTGCCTGGGCATGGCAACAATGCGGCGCAATCATTCATCAGCTTAATCCGGCACAGCACGACGCTGTATTTGCGGCAGTCAGTCATTTGCCACACTTGTTGGCGTATGCTTTGGTCGATGACGTAGCGCGTAAGCCGCATGCAGATACCTTGTTTCAATATGCGGCGAGTGGCTTTCGGGACTTTACGCGGATCGCTGGTTCGTCACCGGAAATGTGGCGCGACATTACGCTCGCTAACCGCGTGGCAATGCTGGAAGAGTTGGATTCTTACACCGCACGTTTAGCGATACTGCGCGAACATCTGGTGCAGGCGGATGGCGCAGCTATCGAAGGTATATACAGCCATGCTCAAAAGGCGCGTCATAATTGGATTAGCGCGATCGAGGCAGCCGAAAAGCAGCAGCGAGAAGGTGGCGATTAATTGCCGCGCCTTTTAATTTATCCTCAGATAAAATTCAGATAAAACACCAATAAAAGACAGAACGAGAATGACACAACACAGCAAACATTATCCGCATTATATCGATTTGCAACCTGTGATGCACGCCCAGGGTACCGTGCGCCTGCCGGGGTCTAAAAGCATTTCTAATCGTACATTGCTGCTTGCCGCCTTGTCTGAAGGTGTGACCGAAATTAAAGACTTACTGTCTTCTGATGACACGATGGTGATGCTCAATGCCTTGCAAAAATTGGGCGTACATTGGGAACGTGAAGGCGAAACACAGAACTACATCGTGCACGGTGCCAATGGTAATTTCCCGCATCATAACGCTGATCTGTTTATGGGTAATGCGGGTACCGCGATACGCCCCTTGGTTGCCACACTGGCAGTGATTGGCGGCGATTACACGGTGCATGGCGTTGCACGCATGCATGAGCGCCCGATCGGTGATCTGGTCGAAGCTTTAAATCACGCTGGTGCGCAAATCGATTACACCGGCAATCCTGGTTATCCTCCCTTGCACATACGCCGCGGGCATATCCACGCTCAGCGTTTGCAAGTCAAGGGTAATGTATCCAGCCAGTTTTTAACGGCCTTGCTGATGGCGGCACCGCTCATGGCGAAAGCGCATGATGTTGTGATTGAAGTGGTTGGTGAATTGATTTCTAAGCCTTATATAGAAATTACACTGAATCTGATGCAAAGATTTGGCGTACAAGTTGAACGCGATGGTTGGCAAGCATTCACCATTAAGCAAGGGCAGCACTATAAAGCACCTGGTGTCGTGCACGTTGAGGGCGATGCATCGTCCGCTTCTTATTTCCTGGCGGCGGGCGCTATTGCGGGTGGCCCAGTGCGTGTAGAGGGGGTTGGCGCCAATAGCATACAAGGTGACGTCCGTTTTGCAGAAGCGCTGGAACACATGGGGGCGACGATTACCCGCGGCGATAACTGGATAGAAGTGCAATCGAATGGCGTGTTGCAGGCGATTGATATGGACTTTAATCATATCCCTGATGCTGCAATGACGATTGCGATTGCGGCGTTATATGCCAATGGCACCACCACTTTGCGTAATATTGCGAGCTGGCGCGTCAAAGAAACTGATCGTTTATCCGCCATGGCAACAGAGTTGCGCAAACTCGGTGCGGAAGTGGAAGAGGGCACCGATTACATGAAAGTCACGCCGCCGGCGCAAATTTTG
The DNA here is from genome assembly GCA_049339905.1 of Undibacterium sp. SXout11W. Lineage (GTDB taxonomy): Bacteria > Pseudomonadota > Gammaproteobacteria > Burkholderiales > Burkholderiaceae_D > Undibacterium. The sequence continues at coordinate 235,316 of JBMPPG010000006.1, read as the reverse complement.
CCAGCAACGATCGATACTTACGATGATCATCGGATGGCAATGTGTTTTTCCCTCGCAAGTTTGGATGGTAAAGTCAGGCGCGGTGCGGTGATGCGCATCAATGACCCGCACTGTGTTGCCAAGACCTTTCCAGACTATTTTGAGGTGTTTGCTAAAATTAACCATACTGAGCTTTTTTAATACTCCCCCTTGTATTAAAAATACCTCTTGTGCTTGTAATGACAATTGAATGAATTTTACGGATACTCCCCTTATGAGCTTACTTAGCCCGGTAATTACGATCGATGGCCCAACCGCGTCCGGTAAGGGAACAGTCGCGCACCGCGTTGCGAAGCATCTGGGTTATCACTACCTGGATTCCGGTGCTTTATATCGACTGACCGCTTTAATGGCGCAAAATATGGGCGTTGCTCTTGATGATGAGCCCGCGATTGCTGCGTTGGCTCGCGTTTTGCCTTGTCGTTTTAATCATGGTCACGTACTGCTGGAAGAAATTGATGTCACAGAAGAAGTGCGCGCCGAAACCGTAGGCGTTGCGGCGTCGAAAATTGCAGTGCTGCCAGAGGTGCGCAAGGCATTAGTGGATTTGCAGGTATCTTTTAGAAATACACCCGGTCTGGTAGCGGACGGGCGCGATATGGGTACCGTCATATTTCCGGATGCGCAACTAAAAATTTTCTTAACTGCAAGTGCTGAGGCGCGCGCAAGTCGTCGATATAAGCAATTGATTGAAAAGGGAATTTCTGCTAATATGGAAAACTTGGTAAAAGATTTGATTGAACGTGACGCAAGGGATAGCGCCCGAACCGCAGCGCCGCTCAAGCCTTCGCCAGATGCAATTATTCTCGATACGTCAGAAATTACCGCTGAACAAGCGGTGCAAAACGTGTTGGAATGGTTTGCAAAAACACAAAAATCCGAATAGTTCTTTAAGATAATTGTGTTGTACGTCCCCTTTGATGAGGCAAGCTTGTTAAAGGGTTGTTTAACCTAACCCGGTAAATAGTGCCATTGTGCTATTCCGGCTAACTCGTAAATATTATGTCTACTGTATTCATGTCCCAAGATTTCGCAACCGGTGCAGACAGCTTCGCAGCTTTGTTCGAAGAGTCCCTGTCACGTCAGGATATGCGTTCCGGTGAAGTGATTTCTGCTGAAGTCGTTCGTATCGACCACAACTTCGTGATCGTGAACGCAGGCTTGAAGTCTGAAGCCTTCATCCCTGTTGAAGAATTCAAAAACGACCAGGGCGACCTGGAAGTTAATATCGGCGATTTCGTTTCCGTAGCGATTGACTCGCTGGAAAACGGTTTCGGCGACACAATTTTGTCCCGTGACAAAGCTAAACGTCTGGCTTCCTGGCTCGCGCTGGAAAAAGCGCTGGAGTCTGGCGAAATCGTTACTGGTACAGTTAATGGTAAAGTTAAAGGTGGTTTGACTGTTCTGACGAACGGCATCCGCGCTTTCTTGCCAGGTTCTTTGGTTGATACACGCCCAGTTAAGGATACAACTCCTTACGAAGGCAAAACCATGGAATTCAAAGTAATCAAGCTTGACCGCAAACGTAACAACGTTGTTCTGTCCCGCCGCGCTGTTGTTGAAGCGTCCATGGGCGAAGAGCGTCAAAAATTGATGGAAACCCTGAAAGAAGGCACAGTGGTTACCGGTGTTGTTAAAAACATCACCGACTACGGCGCGTTCGTTGATCTGGGTGGCATCGATGGCTTGTTGCACATCACCGACTTGGCATGGCGTCGTGTACGTCACCCTTCCGAGGTGTTGACAGTTGGTCAAGAAATCACTGCAAAAGTATTGAAATTCGACCAAGAGAAAAACCGTGTTTCTCTGGGCGTAAAACAATTGGGCGACGACCCATGGACAGGCTTGTCCCGTCGTTACCCAGCGAACACACGTTTGTTCGGTAAAGTCACTAACCTGACCGACTACGGCGCGTTCGTTGAAGTAGAACAAGGTATCGAAGGTCTGGTACACGTTTCCGAAATGGACTGGACAAACAAAAACGTTGCACCAAACAAAGTAGTTCAATTGGGCGACGAAGTTGAAGTCATGGTTCTGGAAATCGACGAAGAACGTCGTCGTATCAGCCTCGGCATGAAACAATGTAAAGCTAATCCTTGGGATGATTTCGCGATCAATCACAAGAAAGGCGACAAAGTTCGTGGCGCAATCAAATCTATCACTGACTTCGGCGTGTTCATCGGCTTGTCCGGCAACATCGACGGTCTGGTACATTTGTCTGACTTGTCCTGGAACGAAGCTGGCGAAGAAGCAGTTCGCAAGTTCAAGAAAGGTGACGAGCTGGAAGCCATCGTTCTGGCAATCGACGTTGAGCGTGAGCGCGTTTCCCTGGGCGTTAAGCAATTGGAAGGTGACCCATTCAACAACTACTGCGCAATGAACGACAAAGGTGCTATCGTTGTTGGTACAGTCAAATCTGTTGAATCCAAAGGCGCAGTGATCCAATTGGCAGACGACGTTGAAGGCTACCTGCGTGCATCAGAAATCTCCCGCGACCGCGTGGAAGATGCTGGTACACACCTGAAAGTCGGCGACAGCGTTGAAGCGTTGGTTCTGAACATCGACCGTAAAGCACGTGGTATCCAGTTGTCTATCAAAGCAAAAGATAGCGCTGAAACACAAGAAGCAATGCAAAAAATGTCGACAGCCGTTGACGCTAATGCAGCTTCTGGTACTACAAGCCTGGGCGCGTTGTTGAAAGCTAAGCTCGACAACAAAAACTAAGCTCAATCTAGTCATTAGGTCTTATACATATGACGAAGTCGGAGCTGATAGCTCGTCTGGCAGAGCGGTATCCACAACTGGTCGCTAAAGATGTGGATGTCGCTGTCAAAACCATCCTAGATGCGATGTCCGATGCTTTGGCAACCGGGCAACGCATTGAGATCCGTGGTTTTGGTAGCTTTGCTCTGAACAGTCGTCCACCAAGGATAGGTCGTAATCCTAAGTCTGGCGATAAAGTGATGGTGCCTGAAAAACGGGTGCCACATTTCAAACCAGGTAAGGAATTACGCGAACGTGTCGATGCCATGGTAGGGCAGCCGATACGAGATGATTAGACGGGTCGTCGGACTTTGCGATTGACGCAAAATAAAGAACGGTATATCGGTTTTTCCGGTATGCCGTTTTTTTTCAGTACAATGTCTACTTTATTACTCAATTAGTTCACAATATGAGTTCGCAATAACAGTGGACTTCCGCAAAACTACCCCAGTGGTGATACGATACTTTGCATAGCGTGTGTTAGCTCTATTGCTATTCTTCTTCATTTTTAGGATGCGTCCATGAAATATGTTTCCAGACTGCTTACTCTTATACTCTTCGTTCTGTTTTTTGGTTTTGCCTTAAAGAATGATAGCGAAGTGACGCTCCATTACTTTTTTGGATATGAACAAAAAGCCCCACTTGTCATTATGCTTCTGGTGTTCTTTGTTTCAGGTGCAGTGTTGGGAATTTTAGCAATGGTACCGATGGTATTTCGTCACCGTCGTGATCTGCATCGCCATAAAAAGACGCTGGCTGAAATTGAAAAAGAACGTGAAGAGGCAGAGCGTGCCAGCACACAGGCACCACAACCTGATAGCATTCGTAACACTTAAATAGCGGTAGAGTTAGCGCATATTTTGTGCTGCTAACTTGGTCTGAAATTGCCGGTAAGTTACCGGTTATTTGAAAGAAAATAAGAAAAAATGGATTTTGAAATTTGGTGGTTGCTAGGCATCCCCTTGTTTTTTACCCTCGGCTGGATTGCTGCCCGTGTTGATATCCGTCAATTGTTATCGGAGTCGCGCACCTTGCCAAAAGGTTATTTCAAAGGGTTGAATTTTTTATTGAATGAACAGCCAGACAAAGCGATTGATGCTTTTATTGAGATTGTTCGTCTTGATCCTGAGTCGGTGGAATTACATTTTGCGTTGGGTAATTTATTTCGCCGACGTGGTGAAACCGAACGAGCGATTCGGGTCCATCAAAATTTGCTGGCGCGTCCGGATTTGCCGGCAGAACAAAAAACTCAGGCCAGATTTGAACTGGGACAAGATTATCTGAAAGCCGGTTTGCTCGACCGTGCTGAAGAAGCATTTACGGTGTTGTTGTCGAGTAATTTCGAGGCGCAAGCCCGGCGTGCATTGCTGGAAATCTATCAGCGTGAAAAAGAATGGGCACGCGCGATTGAGGCTGCACACGCTTTACAAGAAGCAGGCGCTGGTGGACGTCAAAAAGAAATCGCTCAGTTTTACTGCGAAATCGCGCAAGACGAGTTGGTTCACACAAACGCGGATGCTGCGATGGTGATGCTCGATAAAGCATTAGCGACAGACAGAAACAATGTGCGTGCAACTATTCTAGCTGGCGACGTACATCAATCCAACGGCGATGTTGAAAAAGCTGTGCTTACCTGGCGTCGGGTTGAGCAACAAAGTGTGCCGCATGTGGCGTTGGTTGCGCAACGCCTGATGGATGGCTACCGTAAGCTTGAGCGCCCGCAAGAAGGCTTGAATTTGCTGAAGAATTACTTGGCGGAGGCGCCGTCTATTGATTTGTTGGAAGTCGTGTTCAAAGCAACTTTGGAGCTTGACTCTGTTGCTGCAGCGAATCAATTGGTGCGCGATGAATTACGTCGCACACCAACTTTGCTCGGTCTGGATAAATTGCTGGATGCGCGCATGTTAGATGCACCGCCAGAAGTGCGTCCTGAGTTGGCGATTGTGAAAAATCTGGTACATGGTTATGCGCAAAAGCTGGCTCGTTACCAATGTTCGCACTGCGGGTTCAAAGCACGCCAGTTTTATTGGCACTGCCCAGGTTGCAGCCGGTGGGAAACCTATCCGCCACGCCGTACAGAAGAATTGAACGTGATGAATTAATTGACAATGGTCGATTGACGTTAAGCAGGTAGTTTGGTCATATTTGTTTGAACAAATACAGTTTGTATTAACCAAACAAGGTTGATGAATAAACGCGATAACGTCAATACAGAGCATCAGCATTTTTTAGATTGTGATCATAAAATGAAAATTACTATTATTGGTACTGGTTATGTGGGTTTGGTAACGGGCGCTTGCCTGGCCGAATTGGGCAATGACGTTTTTTGTTTGGACGTCGATAGCAAAAAAATAGAGATACTTAACAATGGCGGTATCCCTATTCACGAACCTGGCCTGGAAGAAATCGTCGCACGTAACCGCGCTGCCGGACGTATTCGTTTTTCTACCGATGTCGAAGCCAGCGTAGCGCATGGTGACGTACAGTTTATTGCCGTGGGTACCCCTCCTGATGAAGATGGTTCTGCCGACTTGCAATACGTGTTGGCGGCAGCCCGTAATATCGGTAGATACATGAATGGTTTTAAGGTCGTGGTCGACAAATCTACGGTGCCTGTAGGTACTGCAGACCGCGTTGCTGCTGCTCTGCAGTCAGAGTTGACAGTCCGCGGATCGGATGCTCATTTTTCGGTGGTATCCAATCCTGAATTCTTAAAAGAAGGCGCGGCAGTAGAAGATTTCATGCGTCCTGATCGTATTGTCATCGGTTGCGATAATTCTCCGCAAGGCGAAAAAGCACGTGGCATGATGAAAAAGCTTTATACGCCGTTTAATCGTAATCATGAACGCACTTATTGGATGGATGTACGTTCTGCTGAATTCACCAAATACGCGGCAAACGCAATGTTGGCGACCCGTATTTCTTTCATGAATGAATTAGCAAATCTGGCTGATCATGTTGGCGCTGATATCGAAGCGGTGCGTCATGGGATTGGATCTGATCCACGCATTGGACACAGTTTCTTGTATGCAGGTTGTGGCTATGGCGGCTCTTGCTTCCCGAAAGATGTGCAGGCACTGGAGCGTACTGCGCAAGACTACGGTTTGAATCTGTTGATCTTGCAAGCTGTGGAAGCAGTGAATGCGCGTCAGAAAGAAGTGTTAGGCAATAAAATTTTGCAGCGTTTCGAGCAAAATCTGAAAGGCAGACACTTCGCCATCTGGGGTTTGGCATTTAAACCAAATACGGACGATATGCGTGCTGCGTCTTCTCGAGTTTTGTTGGGCGAATTACTGCGTAATGGCGCAACCGTTGCCGTCTACGATCCAGTTTCAATGGAAGAGGCCAAGCGCGTGTTTGCTTTAGATTTTTCTGATGCGCCTGAATTATTGTCTTCGATTCGTTTTGCGACTACTCCTATGGACGCCTTGGATGGTGCAGATGCGCTGGCAATCGTGACCGAATGGAAGGCATTCCGCAGTCCTGATTTCGATCAGGTTAAAACACGTCTGAAGCAAGCAATTATTTTTGATGGCCGCAACTTGTTCGAGCCTGGTGTCATGACCGAAATCGGTATTGAATACCATGGGATAGGCCGTTCCGTACTGACGCGTAAATGAGGTAAGTAGTGAGTTTACAAGCGGAACATAAAGAACGTATTGCTAGTGCCGATTCTCTGAAAAAACGTATCCTCATTGCTGGCGATGTGATGTTGGATCGATATTGGTTCGGTGAAGTGAATCGTATTTCTCCTGAAGCACCAGTACCGATTGTCAGGGTGGAGCGTCGTGAAGAACGTCTTGGGGGCGCAGCTAATGTCGCCTTAAATACGGTTGCCTTGGGCGTTGACGCTAGTCTGATGGGGGTGATTGGCGATGATGAGGCAGGTAATACTGTCAGCGACCTATTGGTAAAGTCTGGGATCGGCTCGTATCTGAGTCGTGATAAGCAGATATCGACCATTATCAAATTGCGCGTCATCGGACGTCAGCAACAGTTGATACGTATCGATTTTGAAGAACGTCCGACCGAACACGTATTGAACGACAAGCTCAATCGTTTTAATGCGTTGTTAGGCTCGCATGATGTCGTGATTTTTTCCGATTATGCGAAGGGCAGTCTGGTCAATGTCACGACCATGATTGAGGCTGCCCGAAATGCTGGCAAGCCCATCTTGGTTGATCCTAAGGGAAGTGACTTTGCACGTTATAGCGGTGCGACCTTGTTGACGCCAAACAAATCCGAACTCAGGCAAGTGATTGGTGAATGGTATGGCGAAGACGAACTGACTGCAAAGGCGCAAAAAATGCGTCAGGATTTGCGTTTGCAAGGCTTGTTGCTGACCCGTTCCGAAGAAGGGATGACGCTATACACCGAGAATGACGTTGTTCATGTTCCGGCAATGGCACGCGAAGTGTATGACGTATCCGGTGCAGGCGACACCGTGATTGCCACCATGGCGGTCATGATGGCAAATGGCATGTCTATGCAGGATGCGGTTGCCATTGCTAATCGGGCTGGAGGTATTGTCGTTGGCAAGCTGGGAACCGCGACGGTTTCGCGGGAAGAGCTATTTCCAGGGCAGTGAGAATTGTGTTAAAAATAGTAAGTCATAGTCAACCTTTAATGCGCTTAGGCGTTATTTCTCTTAGGTTGAACTGATGCAAACAAGCAGCGAGGTTCTGCGGGTTTGAATCGATAATTATTTTTAGGAGTGATTTTCATGTTTAAAAAATTATTGTTAGCTGTTGCCACCATGATCGTCACAATGGGGTTTGCGTTTGCTGATGTGGATGTGAATAAAGCGGATCAGGTAGCTTTGGATGGCGTTAAAGGTATTGGTCCGGCAAAATCGAAAGCGATCATTGCAGAGCGTTCGAAAAACGGTAGTTTTAAAGATTGGACTGACTTTGAAACACGCATCAAAGGCATAGGTGATAAAAACTCCCTGAAATTGTCTGACGCAGGACTGACTGTGAATGGTCAAGCTAAACCGACGGTTGCAGCGAAAGCTAGTGCTAAATCAGTGAAGGCAGATTCGAGTCCGGCAGCGGCCGCCAATACGACCACTAATACAACCGCCGCATCTGTAAAAACAGTCGCTAAAGAGAACAAGACCAAGTAATTTTTAGTTGTGCCCACTAAAAAACCTCTGAACGTTTTGTCAGAGGTTTTTTTTATTTGCTTATTTGAATAATATATAAAGTGGCCATTAGATCCAGATGGCTGCTGAAACACCTATTTACATAGTTTTTTGATGTAAATGTGCGATCTTGCTACAAAATGCCATAAAGTAAGTGTTAAATATGTATATGACAAATCTGCACGTATTTGCCGCTACGATTAGAATGAACGTTTGACCGACTAGAGACATTGAAAATGGCTTATCTGACGATAGAAGACACAATAGGAAATACGCCGTTGGTACAGTTGCAGCGCATACCCGGAGCCGATAATCAGCGTCGCAATAATATTATTCTTGGCAAGCTTGAAGGTAATAATCCGGCTGGCTCCGTGAAGGATCGTCCGGCCTTGTCTATGATTAAGCGCGCAGAAGAGCGTGGTCAGATCAAACCAGGGGATACCCTGATTGAGGCAACCAGCGGCAACACCGGTATTGCGCTGGCGATGGCTGCGGCCATGCGCGGGTATAAGATGGTGTTATTGATGCCAGAAAATCTGAGTATTGAGCGCCGTCAAAGTATGGCTGCCTATGGCGCACAGATTGTATTGACGCCAAAAACAGGCGGTATGGAATACGCGCGTGATCTGGCGGAGCAGATGCAAAAAGAAGGTAAGGGTGTGATTCTGGATCAATTTGCGAACCCCGATAATCCTCTGGCGCATTTCGAAGGAACAGGCCCTGAAATCTGGCGCGATACCAATGGCAAGGTTACACACTTTGTCAGTGCGATGGGAACTACAGGCACGATCATGGGTGTTTCTGCCTACTTAAAGCAACAGAATCAAGATATCCGGATTATTGGTGCGCAACCAGAAGACGGTTCGCAAATTCCAGGCATACGTAAATGGCCAGAAGCGTATTTGCCTAAGATTTACGACAAAGCACGTGTTGATCAGGTTGAGTCTGTGACGCAATCCGATGCAGAACATATGGCACGTCGCCTGGCTGTTGAAGAGGGTATATTCTGTGGTATTTCTGCAGCAGGAGCGTGTCAGATTGCGCTCAGAATCGCAGAAACGGTCGAAAACGCGACCATTGTGTTTATTGTTTGCGATCGCGGCGATCGCTATTTGTCGACGGGCGTGTTTCCTGCCTGAACCTTCTGACGGTTTTTTTTGCTGTGAAATGATCGGGCTGCGTGATGTTTATTGCGCAGCTCGATTTGTTTTTTGAGTGTGGCAAATTTGCGTCGTTTTATGTGTTTTTGCCGACTTGCTTCCGCTGAATATAAAAAAAATACCGAAATTACTCTCAGAGTAGCTTCGGTATTTTGTCTTTAAAGTACTGCGTCGCAATACTTAAAGTATTTTTATGCAGCGTCTTTTGGTTTGAATTGCTTATCGCTGATACGGAATTTCGCACGACGGTCGCCCATCAATTCGCGCAATTCTTTGATGCTTACATCGCTAATTTCATGCATGCGAATCAGCAAAGACGCGCCAACAGGCAAACGACGATGTCTGATTTTACTAATTACTGGTGGTGCTACTTCCAATGCTCTGGAAAGTGCTGCGTCATTCTTTAAATGCAATTGCTTGATCAGAGTATCCAAAAGATTATTTGGATCGTAGTCTATTTCATCCGATTCAAGCTGGGTCAGATTTGCCATAATTACCTCGCTGTCTAGTCTATTGATGCTGGATTTAGTTGCTTCAATGAGAATTAATCATACGGTAATATTGTATCTTTAAAATAGAAATTGCTTATCATAAAAATAGCAAAACATTGTTAAATCTATTGACACATTGCATGGTTTGCATGCCATTGTATCAACTAGATCTAGTTACTTTAGATTAATTCATGTCGAAAAACAATTATATTTTTTGAAAAAATAATGGATATCATCAATATCCGAATTTGCATGGTTTTCGTTCCGTGCCATTGCAGTATTGGACAAAATGTTCTTTAGATCAATTGGTTCAAGTGAAACATATTGTTAAAAGTCGTTTTCTTATCGCTATCACTTTTTAATTTTGCCGTGCGGCACTAATTACTCGACCAAGATCGATGACTGACATCGCGTAAAAGTAACTACGGTTATATTGCGTGATAGCAAAAAAGTTATCGCTACCTAGCCAATATTCGTCACTGTCTTCACCATTTTGCAAATCGATCACGCCGTACAAAATTCCGTCGGGCGCATCACTGCTTGGTGTTGTTAAAAACCCTTTTAGATCATTGAGCGTATAAGTGGCGCGCAAACCCCTTGAAATAGCAGTCTTTAGCTGTGCCTGGTTCTCATCTGATGGGTTCAATGTAGCGGGAAAAACTGTAGGAAGATTGCGCTTCCATCCATGTAAGGAAAGATAGTTGGCAACACTGCCAATCGCGTCAGCGGTTGATTCATTCAAATTGATTTTTCCATCGCCATCAAAATCGACCGCGTACTGCCGGATGCTACCAGGCATAAACTGTGGTAAGCCTATTGCACCAGCGTAAGAACCCTTAAAAGCAAATGGGTCTGCACCGGAATCTTTCGCCAGTACCAATAAATTTTCCAATTCAGACCTGAAGAATTGCATACGGGTTTCGCGGGTTGGTGTTTCTGGATAATCAAATGCTAAGGTGGTCAATACGTCCATAGCACGGAAACTTCCGGTATTTTTGCCGTAGATGGTTTCGACGCCGATCAGACCAACGATGATTTCCGCAGGGACGCCGTATTGCTGTTCGGCACGTGCCAATAGGTCGGCATTTTTATTCCAGAAAGCGACACCGGCATCAATCCTGTAAGGTTCAACGAAACGAGCACGGTAGGCTTTCCAATTCTTGGGTTTTCCTGGTGGCGCTGGTCGCATCAGTTGTCGTGCAGTTTCAATGTAGCGTGCCTGCTCAAACATGGCATTGAGTTCAGCGTCCTGAAAACCATGTTTCGCAACCATGTCGGCAATAAAAACAGATACTTCTTTCCATTGCGTAAAATGAATGTCCGCTTGCTGGCTTTTGGTCGCTGCTTGCGTTTTTTTACTTTTTTTTGCGACGTTATCAGTCGCAGAACTGCTTGGGGAATAGGTGCTCAACATGGCGGCACAAACGCAGGACAGAGCAAGAAATTTAGAAGGTTTTTTGAACATAGACAATTTATTTGCAGGCGGCCAGTAAGGCTTTCAGGCGTTTAGTGATACTGCTTTCCGGTAAGTCATGTTTACCGTATTTGGCAGCAATGTAAAAATTTAAAAAATGTTCTGCTGGCAGAATTTTTTCTGCTGGCAAAGCTAGCCTGAGCCGCCATAAAAATGCTTGAGGGCCTTCATTGATGCCTCTTGGCTCGGTATGCTTTGCCATTAACTTGCAAAATGAAAAGTATACGCTATCGATCGCTGGGATTGTGGGTTTGTTAAGCACTAAAGGTAGGCCAACGACGCTGATCGCGATGCTCCCGACAATAAAAAATACTAAGCTGATTTGTGCCCAGTCAACGTTTTTAAAGCCAAGCGAATCGAGTAAATGCCTTTGCGAATTTTGGTTGTAATTTAAAACCCATTGATTCCAAGAGTTGTTCACTGCATCCCAGCGCATATGCAAGGCTTGCACCCACGGGTTTCCAGAAACAGCTTGACCGACCAGTCCTGCCAGGCCACGTTGTGGAATGGCTCTGGCCAGATTGAGCATCACCCGCTCAGGAGCCACAGCTGCAGTTGGATCGATCCTGACCCAGCCTTGATTTCTGAGCCAGACTTCCGCCCATGCATGCGCGTCCGACTGACGAATTTCAAAGTAGCCGTCGACATCGTTTTTTGTTCCGCCCTGATAACCTGTCACCACTCTTGCGGGAATATCGGCGGCACGCATGAGAATCACAAACGAGCTGGCAAAATGCTCGCAAAATCCGGCACGGCTTTTAAACAAAAAATCGTCGACGCTATTGGTGCCAAGTAGTGGTGGTTCCAGTGTGTAATTGAATTCTTCTTTGCGAAAAAAATCCAGTACGGCTTTGATTAGTTGTTGATCGTCTTTATGACGATGACGTAAATCCTGTGCGAAACTGACGGTACGCGGGTTGTAGCCCGCAGGTAATGCCAGAGAGGCTGCTAACTCTTCATCACGCAGATCAGGTAAATATTTGTATTTTGTCGCAGATCGTACCTCATAGCGTAGGCGTTCGAGGATAGGTTCGGCGCTTCTGAGTTCCATATCTGCATTCAGGTTAGACGTATTTTTATCTGCAAATACAGCTGGTTCAACTGGCAAGTCAAGCGCAAAAATCCAGCGTTGGTTTTGTGGTTCCAGGATTATTTCTTGTTGGATCAGGTCGCCGGAAAATTCAGAGTTCGCTGATTTTTTACCCAGTCTGGTCGTTTTCGGGCTCCAGGTGCGTCCGTCGAATGCCGTCAAAACAACCCCGCGCCAGTAAAGGACCGATTTATTTGAAATCGGTTGATCGAACTTTGCACGAAATGCGATCTCTTCGGATTGCACCAACTCACTGATACCACCAGGTGCCATTGTTTCAGACAACCCCGTGCGGGCACTATGGGCATCGCCTGGCAATCCCCAAAGTGGTCCTGGTATGCGCGGGAAGAGCAGAAACGCACATAGCGTCAGAGGAATCGCCAGACCTACTAAGGTGCCGGCTAATTTGAATTTTTGACCTAACGAAGGTACCAGATTCGTATATTGAAAAGACAGTTGCGCAGTAATTAACAACGCAGTTCCCAGCAATGCGAGGGCTGCTGCACCTATGCTTTGCTGATAGAAAAAACTACTTAGCAACAAAAAGAAACTCAGGAAGATGACGACAAATAGGTCGCGCTTGGCATGCATCTCTAATAGTTTGCAGGTCAGCAGTAGCACCAACATCGTCACGCCAGCCTCGCGACCTAAAAATGTGTGGTGCGTCAAATACACACCGACCATCATTAACCCCGCAATCGGCAGCAGTAGCCATGACGGGGGTAAACGTCTGCCATTGAAGGTTAGCCACGCGCGCCAGCTTAATAATCCACCACAGGCAAGATTCACCCACCATGTGACATGGCTTGCATGCGGGAGTAGTACGCACAAACAGGCGGTCAGCAAAAGTAGCGTATCTACTTTGTCGCGACTCAAAATACGCGAAGATAAACGGCTGGGCAAATTTAGGCGCATCATTTATAACTCATAAAGTGCCAAAGCACGCAGGCAGGCGTCACGATGCGCCGGACCTTGGGCAGCGGCAAAATCGCTGCTGCCAAGCTTGAATGCATACAGCATACCGTTGCGATCCGCTTCCATCACCCAGCTTGTCATACGTGAGAGTTTAAGTTCGGTATCTAAGATCCGTGGCAGCGCAGCAAAATCGATAACAATGTCACTACCAGCACCGCCGGCAAATTGCTTGGTGATTAATTGACCGCCCAGCGCGGTATCGACTCTGGCGATTTGTTTCCATGCGAGATGTTTTAAAGGATCACCTGACTGATATGCACGTACACCGGCAAAATCTTCATGACCCGAGTGACCATGTTCGGTATCTTTGCTCACGCCAATCACTGGAAGCGGGGGAGCATTGAGTTCTGGTTGCGGGTAGACCAGCGCTTGTGAGTTTGGTAACCAGGTGCTCCATACTCTCAACATGCCTAGCGGAAACCAGGTTTGCAGGCGGATTCTGGGGATGGATTGCCAGCCACGTTGTTTTGTCGGATAGCTGAGCTGCAATGAGACTTGACTTTGTCCGCCGATATCAACGGCAGTTTCCGGGTGTCCAGCCTCGGCAATACCGACCCAAATTGCATAACGCTGATGGGCGCGACGATTGATTAAAAATACCGTGTATTGTGTTTCCTCACCAGCGAATACAGCTTGTGTTGGCCCCGCGTTTAGATGCAAATAGGCGAGATTACGAAAACCAAAGAAAGTATTCACCATTGCAATGCTAGCCAATACAAAAGTCAATGCAAAACCCAGGCTCAGATTGTAATTGGTCGCCGTTACAAACATGAGTAGCAGCAAAAGGATAAACATCCAACCGGGTTTGCTGGGGAGTGTGAAGACGCGCCTTTGTTTCAGGAATACTTCGCCACTTTCTGGTTTGTTCTCCAGAAAAATCATTTTTCGCAAACGCTGGCGCAGAGAGTTGAGCATGACGATGCCGTTTGCTTAAACTGGTACACGCTTCATTAATTCGGCCAGTAATTCGCTGTTGATATTGATTTTTCCAGTAGCGGATTTAATTGGTCGCAGACGATGCGCGATGACGGGGATGATGACTGCTTGTACGTCTTCTGGTATCACGTGATCACGACCTTCCATTGCGGCCCATGCGCGTGCTGCTTGCAAAAGTGCAATCGAAGCACGCGGGCTCATACCTTCCGCGAACAAATCACCCTGGCGGGTAGCGTGCGCTAATGCTTGTACATAATCGACCAGTGCTGCGGAGGTGTGGATTTTTTTTAATTCTTGTTGCGCCTGAATCAGTTCATTCGATTGCATCACTGCTGGCAAATGCGCCAATAAAGCGCGGCGATCTTCTCCCATAAGCAATGCGCGTTCGGCGGCAGCATCAGGATAACCGAGTGACAAACACATTAAAAAGCGGTCAAGCTGAGATTCTGGCAGGGCAAAGGTACCCACCTGATGCGCCGGATTTTGAGTCGCAATGACGAAAAAGGGGCTTGGCAGGGCACGGGTTTGTCCTTCGACAGATACTTGTCTTTCTTCCATCGCTTCCAGCAATGATGATTGGGTCTTCGGCGTGGCGCGGTTAATCTCATCTGCCAGCAAGACCTGCGTAAACACCGGGCCGGGATGGAAAATAAACTGATTTTTTTCACGATCAAAAATCGATATTCCAACCACGTCTGCAGGCAACAAGTCACTGGTGAATTGCAGGCGATTAAATTTTAAACCTAAAGAAATCGCCAATGCATGCGCGAGTGTAGTTTTACCGACACCAGGCAAATCTTCTATAAGCAAATGGCCGCCAGCAAGCAGACACACCAGAGCCTGCCGGATTTGCAGTTCTTTGCCGATAATCACGTTATTGACCTGTTTGGCAACTTGATGCACTTTGGAAAACATAGATTTCCTCAAATAAAAATTTACATCACAGTGTAAACTGAATCTGCGGCATCTGTTGCAAACTGCGCTGGTGGCGGCAAGCTATTTGCAAAACAAGGCAAATAGGCGGAAACTTGAATAAATAAATAAGAATTTGAGACATGACAACTGCTTATTACACCCACGCCGACTGCAAACGGCATGAAATGGGCTCCTGGCACCCAGAATCGCCTGAACGTTTGCAAGCGATAGAAGATCAATTGATTGCCAGCCGCATCAATACGCTACTTGACTATCGCGAAGCGCCAGCGGTTCAGATATCGGATCTGGCGCGAGTGCACACTGCCGACGCCATATACCGGATACGAGAAAATTGCCCGTCTGAGCGTTCGGAGTATGACCATTTTCCGTTGGATGCCGATACTTCTTTGAACTCCTATACCTGGCGTGCTTCATTACGAGCCGCAGGTGCTGCCGTTGCTGCAACCGATGCCGTGATTGATGCAGAAATTGAAAACGCATTTTGTGCAATACGACCGCCTGGACACCACGCTACCAGTAAAGAAGCAATGGGTTTTTGTATGTTCAATAATGTAGCGGTTGCCGCCAAACATGCATTGGACGTACGAGGTTTGCAACGCGTTGCGATCGTTGACTTTGATGTTCATCATGGCAATGGAACCGAAGAAATATTTAATGGTGATCAGCGTGTCCTGATGGTGAGCTTCTTTCAACATCCTTATTATCCGTATTCAGGGGCAGAACACCCAGCTAGCAATATGGTCAATGTGCCGGTGCCTGCGCATAGTTATGGTAACGTCATACGTGAGTTAGTGTCAGAACAATGGTTGCCAGCACTTGAGGCATTTAAGCCAGAAATGATATTTATCTCTGCTGGATTTGACGCGCACAGGGAAGACGATATGGGGCAATTAGGCCTGGTTGAAGCCGATTATGCGTGGATAACCCAACAGATTATGCGCGTTGCAAAGACACATTCACATGGTCGCATCGTCAGTTGTCTTGAAGGTGGTTATAACCTGTCGGCGCTGGCGCGTAGTGTTATCGCTCATGTGAAAATTCTCGCTGACCTTGAGTGAGATCACAAAAATAGATTATCGGATTGTTTAACAACGATTAACAACGATTTTTTAATTCAATTTAAGATCATGTTTATTATTGATTTAGATTACATAAAAGCTTTAACCGAAGTCGAAAAATTTATTCCCGAACATCGGCAATTTCTTGAAAAATACTACGCAAGTGCTAAGTTTCTGATATCGGGACGTAAGGAGCCGCGCACCGGCGGTATCATTATTGCGAACTGTGCTTCAAGGGATGAAGTTGAGACATTGATACAAGAAGATCCGTTTCACCGCGAAGCAATCGCACGCTATACGATTACCGAATTTATTCCTACGATGACTGCTGATTTTCTGGAAAATTTGAAAGTCGCATAGCCCTTAGCCAAGCATTATTAAGTCCCGATTTCTGTCAATTTACATTGTTTAATTTTTTTTTGAGAAAACTCAAGTGCAATCAGCTACATGAAGGTACAAGGCTATTTTATGAAAAAACTTTTAGGTTTCATTTCTCTGTTGTCTTTTCTCGTTTGCCTCCCGGTGGTTGCCGAGGAAAGTCAGGTCCAGACGATACAAAAACTCAATCAATTCATCGACGAATGGCACGATGATGCAGCGCATTCGCGCATGGCCTACTTCGATAAAATGGCAAAAGACGGTGTGTATATTGGCACCGATAAAACAGAGCGCTGGACGCGTGAGGACTTTAAGGTCTGGGCAAAACCGGCTTTTGCCCGATCCAGCGCCTGGGCATTTAAAGTGCTGGATCGTCACGTGGCAATGACGAGCGATCAAAGCGTCATCTGGTTTGATGAGCAATTACAAACGCAAATGGGCATCTGCCAGGCTTCTGGCGTGGTGCGAAATACCTCGGATGGTTTTCAAATTGAACATTATCAACTGTCTTTAACAGTGCCCAACGAGTTGATTGATTACCTGTCTGAAGGCGTTAAGAAAAACGAGCAGAAGCAAAAAACCAATCCATAAAAAAGCAAATAGGTCAGTGTTTTGCCTACTTAGCAAGAATATGTCAGGTCGTTGTCCGAAACGATATGAAGGCGACATGTAATAATGAAAAATATTGCTAATTACTTGATTTATAAAGACAATTTTTTGTTAAAAGACCATTTTTTGCAACAATAAATAACATTTGCCGACTGTTTTTTGCAATCGTATCTGCTTAAACTAACGAGGTAGTTTATTGAAATAAAAAATCGACGGGCAAACCCGATGAAAGTCGGGGACGCAAAGCTTCCGGCCTACGGCGTTAGAGCGCTAAGGTAGCGGGGTTGCCGGTGACGGAATGTATTTTCTGGCACTGTGCGTGCGCAGCCTTTTTCCATCCTGGAGAGCTGACACCATGAGTATCAAACAAAACATATTGTTTTCTTCTGTTTCTTCTAGTTTTTCTTCCCCGGCCGCACGTACCGTGGCATCTGCAGGGCTAATAGCTTTGTTGAGTGCTTGTGGTAGCGGCACAAGTTCTACCAGTGCCAACTCCAATTCACCCGTCGCGCAAATCTCTACCGCAACGACGACATTAGATTTGCCCGTTATCGGATCCGCTGCTTCAGCACCTGATCAAATAGCGACACCAACATTCCACATTGCACCCGTAATATTAAATGCGCCTTCTGACATTGACGCATTTGATGGTAAGAGCTCTGCTCAAATGGCGGCAAATAAGCAATTTGTTCCTAATGAATTCCAAGGCTTGTCTTCGCGCCGCTTGACGGTTGACATGATGAATGCGACACACGCGGGTCAAAACTTCAGTGCTAGTAGTTTCTCCACTGGGCAATCTATTCAGCCACAGGTCAATAAAGCCGCTGTTGTTACCTATACACCAGCGCAGATTCGTGCTGCTTACGGTTTGCCAGCTTTGCCTGCGAATACGACTGGTTTAAGTGCTGCGCAAGCGGCGCAGTTAGGCGCTGGTCAAACAATTTATCTGGTCGATGCACAACATGATCCTTACGTTGTTCAAGAGCTGGCAGCGTTCAATCAAAAATTTGGTTTGCCAGCTTGTACAACGCAAACGATCGCGACGAATGCGAGTTTGCCACTGGCTCCAGCTTCAATCACTTCTGGCTGTGTATTGTCTGTTGTTTATAACACTTCAAATGGAACGATGACGAGTACTGCGCCGGCATACGATTCAGGCTGGGCAACAGAAATTACGCTGGATGTGCAATGGGCACATGCGACTGCACCTTTGGCGCGGATTGTATTGATCGAAGCACCAGATGCGTCCCTCAATAGTTTGATTGGCGGCGTCAAACTCGCTAATGCGATGGGGCCAGGTGTCGTATCGATGAGCTTTGGTGCCTCTGAAGGAAATTGGACTTCATCTGTTGATTCTGCTTTTACTGGCGCCAAAATGACATACGTTGCTGCGACTGGTGATTCTGGCGCAGCTGTCGATTGGCCGGCTGTATCGCCGAATGTGCTGGCAGTCAGTGGTACATCGCTCACTTATTCCGGTAGCGGCTCTCGTTCTGAAACGGTATGGTCCGGTACAGGTGGCGGCATCAGTGCTTATACTTCCACACCATCGTATCAAGCCAGTGGTGTACCAGGCGTTGGTAGCCTCCCACGCCGCAGCGTTGCAGACGTGGCTTTCAATGCAGACCCATCTACTGGTCAATATCTGGCAGTGATCAATCAGGGTAGCAGTACTGTCAGTTGGTTGAGTGCTGGTGGTACTAGCCTGGCAACACCACAGTGGGCAGGCGTAATTACTGTTGCGAATGCGATTCGTGCGCAAAACGCAAAAGCTGCTTTGGGTCTGACGCAGCCAGTATTGTATGGACAGATTGCTGGCGTACCAGGTTCTTACGCGAGTGCGTTTTACGATGTAACTTCCGGTTCCGATGGTAGCTGCTCGACTTGTAATGCAAAAGTTGGTTACGACGAAACGACTGGCTTGGGTACGCCCAATGTCACCAGTTTGCTGACGTATCTGGCAGGCACTAGCGCTGCAAGTGCACCAGTGGTGACAGGCGCAAGCATTAGTGGTCAGGTCGGTACAGCACTCTCTTTCACGGTATCAGCTTCATCGCCAAATCCTTTGACCTTTAGCTTGAGCGGTGCGCCATCTGGAATGACGATCAATGCTGCTGGCATAGTGACTTGGGCAACACCAGTTGCTGGTACTTATTCTGTGACTGTTACGGCGGTAGATAGCAAAGCCAAGTTGTCTGGCAGTGGTGTGTACACAGTAAAAATTTCCCCTCCAGTTGCTCCAGTCGTGACCGGTAGCGCGATTAGCGGCAAAGTCGGAACTGCATTGTCGTTCAACGTCAGCGTGACCGATGTTAATCCAACCACCTTGACGCTGAGTGGCGCTCCATCTGGTATGACCATCAGCAGCACTGGTGTAGTAAGTTGGGCGACACCTGTTCTCGGTACATACTCGGTCACTGTTACTGCCACGGATAGCAAAAATGGTTTGACTGGCAAGGGCGTGTATGTTGTTACGATTGCGGCACAACCTGCTCCAACGGTTCCAGGTGGCAGCATCTCTGGCAAGGCTGGTACTGCATTGTCATTCAGCGTGACTGTTGCTAATAGCAATCCTCTGACGTACAGCTTGAGTGGCGCACCATCCGGAATGACAATCAGCACTGCAGGCGTGGTCAACTGGGCAAATCCTGTCGTTGGAAGCTATAACGTGACAGTGACTGTAAAAGACACCAAGACTGGTTTGAGTGGTCAGGGCGTGTACTCTGTTGTGATCAGTGCTGCAACGCCAGTCGGTCCAATCATTACTGCTGCCCCAATGGCAGGTGTTGCTGGTAAGCCGATGTCGGGAACGATTAGCTTTGCCGATGCTGGCGCGACTGGTTTGTCGGTTTCGATCTCTGGCGTGCCACTGGGTATGAGCTTCTCTATGGGTAGCGGTATGTCATTGGTTGCTAGCTGGCCAAATCCCGTCACCGGTAGCTACACCCTGAAAGTGACAGTAACTGATAATCTGGGACGGTCCGCGACAGCATCTGTGCCGGTCACGATAAATGCGCACTGATCGCTGACAGAATTAGACGAAGTTCGTATACTGGATGTGGCGCTGAAGATTTCAGCGCCACATTTTTTATTTGCTGCGAGTCAACCACCCCTCAAAGTTGATATATATATGAATATATACTCCCTATGAGTATTTTTAGACATCGTTTATACACCTTGGGAATAATAAGAAAATTGCCTATACCCCCTAATGTTGGCTAATTTTGAAGATCAGAGATGAAACTTTTGGGTCAAGCACGACAGACTTCCGTACAATATCGCTTTGATTTAGCAAAAAAGAAGAATAAGCATGTCCATACAATGGTTCCCCGGCCACATGAACGCCGCCCGCAAGAAAGCGGCGGAAACCATGGAAAACACCGATTTGGTGATCGAAGTGCTGGATGCCCGCATCCCGCAAGCAAGTTGTAATCCCATGGTGGAGCAACTGCGGGTATTTCGTCAGCGTCCTTGCCTCAAAATTTTAAATAAAGCCGACTTGGCTGACCCCAACGCGACTAAACAGTGGTTGGATTTTTATAACGCCCAAAAAGATGTTTTTGCAGTGGCGATGAGCTGCAAAAAGCCAGCAGACGTTGCCAAAGTACCTGGTTTTGCGCAAAAGCTGGCACCGCATCGTGGTGTCCCAACCAAGCCTTTACGCATGATGATCATGGGGATTCCCAACGTTGGTAAGTCTACGTTGATGAATGCTTTGCTGAAAAAACGCGTCGCCAACGTTGGTGATGAGCCCGCAGTGACTAAAACGCAGCAACGCTTGTATCTCGGCAAAAACATGATTTTGACCGATACGCCTGGAATGTTGTGGCCTAAAATTGAGCATCCTACCGATGGTCTGATGCTGGCAGCCAGCCATGCGATCGGCATTAACGCCCTGATTGAAGAAGAAATTGCGACCTTCCTCGCAGAACAACTATTGTTGCATTATCCAAAGTCGCTGGTAACACGATATGGCTTTAATCTCGAAGGTATGGATGCCGTTGCGGTTATTGAAGGTGTTGCCATGAAGCGCGGCTACAAGCTCAAAGGCGGCGATTGGGATTTTGAAAAAGCTTCCCATACCTTATTGCTCGATTATCGTAGCGGCGCTTTAGGACGCATCAGTCTGGAAACACCAGCCAGTCGAGAACATTTGCTGGCAACCTATGTGCCACCTGTATTGTTGGGGCAAGGTAAGAGCGTACAAACCGGCATGGAGCCAGAAATCGAGGACGAGGATCAGGAATGATTCACAACGCTAGCTCTGCCTTGCTGCTACGTCAGGATGAGGCTGGCGTTACGACGTTGACGCTCAATCATGGCGAGCGTTTCAATGTTTTATCAGAAGAATTGTTGACAGAATTGCTGGCAGCATTGAAGACGATCGCACAAGACACGCAAGTGCGTGTTGTTGTACTGGCTGCTGCCGGAAAAGCCTTCTGTGCGGGGCACGATCTGAAGCAAATGCAGGCGAATCCTTCGCAATCCTATTATCAATCCTTATTCCAACAATGCAGCAAGCTGATGTTGGCGATACAACACTTGCCGCAACCGGTCATTGCACGCGTGCACGGGATCGCGACAGCGGCGGGTTGCCAGTTGGTGGCGATGTGCGATCTGGCGGTGGCGGCGGATAGTGCGCGTTTTGCGGTTTCAGGCATCAATGTCGGTTTATTTTGTTCAACGCCCGCGGTGGCTTTATCGCGCAATATCTCGCGCAAGCAAGCCATGGAAATGTTACTGACAGGTGATTTTATTGATGCTCACACGGCACTGCAGCGCGGACTTGTCAATCGCGTAGTCGCTGCCGATATGTTGGATGCCTGTGTTGCCGAATTGGTGAGCAACATTGTCAGCAAACCAGTAGCAGCCATTAGCATGGGTAAACAACTGTTTTACAAACAGCTGGAAATGGGTGTCGAAGCGGCTTACCAACTGGCAGGACAAACCATGGCATGCAATATGATGGAAGCCAGTGCCCAAGAAGGTGTGGAAGCATTTATTGAAAAGCGCCGGCCTTTATGAGCTGGCTGCTGCTATGGTTTTACGACAAGAATTTACCAGTCTGAGATTGGTTTTATAATTGCAACACATCTAAGTATTCACGCTTTAGTTATGTGACGATATTAATAATGGCTGGCAATCTACTATTTCCTATAAAAATAATCTGCTGCCTGGGTATAAGCTGGGCGGTATATCGTTTTTTTTATAGCATCGATCCGAATGCCGGCCTCATTGGCTTGGTCATTACTTTGTTTTTATGGGGGCAACTATTTGCCAAAGATGTTCTGAACTTCTTTCTTAGAGTTAAGCATCAAGCTGAATATGATGCCTTGGCGTGCTGGAACGGCCGTTATTATGAGTTCGATGGACATCATGTTCGGTTTTATTTTCATGATGAACAAATCTGGATACCGATCGCCGACTTGAAGCCTCTGCTCAAACCCCAAGCCGGTGAGCGCGAGTTGCGGTTGTTGGGGAGTGAGTATCTCATACTCCCAGAATCGCGCGTATGGGCAGTCAGCGAGTCTGGTCTCGATGTTTTATTAAAAAACCGGACCGCACACAGGCGTGCAGATTACCAGATGATACGTTTCAAACGCTGGTTGATGCAGCAAGCTTTGCCTAACGTTCGTCGTTTGCCGCATTCGTCCGTCACAGGACGGGAGTAAAATTACTTTGAGTGTTTCACTGAATTAGGCAATAATGATTTTTGCAAACGATTCCAGATAATCCATCAGACCGTCAATTGCCTTGGTTGCTAGCTCCGTCTTGCCTTTAGCGACTGCTTTCGCCACTAACAAATGGCAACGTGCACATTCTTCCAAATCGCCTTCAAGCTGATAAGCATACCAAAAACGTCGGCTTTTGATGATTAACGGAATCACTGCAGCCACCGCTGATGGATTCTCGCTTGCATCCTGAATAATATGATCAAACCCCTGATCTGCTTCCATGTATTCTGTCAAAGTCCGGCGTTTTGCGGCGATCAGCATCTGTTCGGCACAAATGACCAGTTCTTTACCTTGTTGTGTCGATATTTTTTCAGCGGCATTTTGTGCGATCAAACGTTCCAACACCCGACGCGTCGCTAGTAAGGATAAATGTGCCGCTGGCTCGATATCGCTCACTACCAGTCCGCGCCGCGGCATTTGTCGTATCAATCCATTAGAGGACATGCGCATCAGGGCTTCGCGCAATGGGGTACGACCCAGTCCAGTTTTTTGTATGATTTCAGATTCAATAATCGGTGCGCCAGGCGTCAGTTCCATCGTTACTATCAAGCTTTCCAGCTTGTCATATGCGATATCGGCAGCACGTTTTTTTTCGGTAGGGGCAGGGGGTTCTGGATTGATACGCATAGATTTAGATTAACTTAATATAAAAATAAATATATCTTGGCTTGATCATATCAACATATTTTCAAATTTTACTCTGTATAAAAAAAACAAACCAAATATTTGATGGTTAAATTTGGTTTGATATTTGATGTTATACGGCAACTTGGGTTTGACAGCGAACCGCGAGTAAAATTGCATAAGATTGATGTACTTTTTTGTTGCAGCATGTGGAGACAGTCGACTGATGGAAAAAAACACATCCTCTTGCGAGAAGCAACGCCAGGATTTGGCCGCACTGGTGGGCGATGCCTTTTTCTCTGAAACCTTATTTGATGCGATGAGCGATATCGTGTTTTTCGTGAAAGATCTGGAGGGACACTATGTCGTCGTCAATCAAACTTTGGTACGTCGTTGTGGCTTGAGAGAAAAATCAGCGTTATTAGGGCGCAAGGTAAGCGATGTTTTCCCAAGCAGATTAGCGGCAAATTATGCTGCACAAGATGCGATGGTATTGAACGGTGCCAAAGAATTGCGTGATCAGCTTGAATTGCATTTGTATCCGAATCGATCGGCCGGTTGGTGTCTGACTCAAAAAATCCCGTTGCGAGATGGGCAGCAAAAAATCATAGGCATGACCGGTATTTCGCGCGATCTGGCAAGTCCGGATCAGCACCATCCTGTGTATGAAAAAATTGCGGCAGCAGTAGCCCACATACACCAACACCATGCGCAGCAGATCAAAATGGCCGATCTGGTGAATTTAACCGGTTTGTCGGTTGCTCAGCTTGAAAGAAATTTCCACAAAATCTTTTCACTGACACCGCGACAGATGATGGTCAAAGTTCGGCTTGATTCAGCATCAGCCATGTTGAGTCAGGCAGAGATGAGCATTACCGATATTGCGCTTGCTTGTGGCTATCAGGATCACAGCGCATTCTCACGCGTGTTTAAAGCAACGGTTGGAATGACACCTAGCGAATATCGGGACGTATTAGTCACTTAATTGCGGTCATTTGTAAGAGCTTGTCGTATTCCCCATACAAATGGGTCACACTCATTCAACAATAAGTTCGCTTCAGCATTCACAAATGCAGTTCCACGCAGCACAGGTAAAATTTTTAGCATTGCACCATTGGGGTGAGTAGCATTCGCCTCATGTTGAAGTTGATACGACGCCTCAAATACGCTGCCGAGTATACTTTCTTGACGCCATACTTGGCTTGGTGCCAGTTTGTCGTCGGCGGCCAGGCACGCTAGTTTGGCGCTGGTGCCTGTTCCGCACGGTGATCTGTCGTAGGCTTTGCCAGGGCAAAGGACAAAGTTTTTGCTGTGATTCGTGGTGTCGCTTGCTTCTGCGAATAATTCTATGTGATCGATCAGCGCAGCTTGTT
This sequence comes from Undibacterium sp. SXout11W, assembly GCA_049339905.1. Lineage (GTDB taxonomy): Bacteria > Pseudomonadota > Gammaproteobacteria > Burkholderiales > Burkholderiaceae_D > Undibacterium. The sequence continues at coordinate 210,532 of JBMPPG010000006.1, read as the reverse complement.
CGCCAGTAATTCCGTTTGACACCAGCGCCAGTCGGACGCGCCAGCAATAGTCTGTCAAACTGTCTACATTTGCGAGATGCAAATCTTGCCCATGCTCACTCATCAGGAAAAACCAGTTGCCGCCCCAGGCAATATCCCCTTTAACCTTGCCTATTCCAGGTACGTCAACACTGACTGCCCGTTTAAAACGATATGCCGGGACGTTACGCACCGTCACTGACTGATCTCCATGAAGTTCTGCTTCGACGATGCCGACTGGCGTTTCTATACGGTGTGTACCGACACCGATTTTTCCTTGATAAGCCAGTGTCACGATAAAACCTATCATGCCGTGGCCGCACATACCGAGGTAGCCGACATTGTTGAAAAAAATCACCCCTGCAACGCAGCCTGGCTCTGATGGTGTGCAAGTCAATGCGCCGACCAATACGTCTGAACCACGAGGTTCGCATACCGTCGCCGTGCGGAAGTGGTCAAATTGTTCTTTGAAAATATGCAATTGCTGCGCGACTGATCCAGAACCGAGATCAGGTCCTCCAGCGACAATCACGCGGGTAGGTTCACCGCCTGTATGGGAATCGATAATAGTTATTTTTTTCATGAAAGACCCAGATAGAGTTCAATATTGCTAGGATACGTTGCCAGATAAGGACTTGTCTTGTTCTGAAATGGGCAGGCAGTTGTGGAAATCGGCATAGCAGAAAGTGATTCTCGAATGCAGTCTGATTTTTGATTGCAAGATTGATCGCAAACCTGATTGCAAAAATGCAGTAATTTGCCGACACGGATGGTACAGTAACGGTCGAATTGAGAATCTCTTTGATAATTTTTTGAAGAATAGGGGTGACTAAAAATTGCCTTCACCTGAGTAAATATTAAAATTTGCATGAATTTGTTTCCAGCAAAAAATGAACATCAAATGCCGGTCGAGGTGAAGCGTCGCCTGACCGTGGCTATCGTTTTTTCTGTGCTACTGCATGCTTTTATTTTGTCTTTGCAATTTGGCGTGCCGGGCTTGGGGCAGCCTGGTGCGGACGCACCTAAGCTGGAACGAGGCGCCACTTCTACGACGGGTCCGCGGATAACAGTACAGATCAGCGATATGCTTCCTGATCCAATTTCTCGGATAAAGCCAGTTGCAGATGCGTCGCCAATAGCGGCATCAGTACCGTCGGCAACGAAGTCAGAGCCAACCCTGGCATCTCACGGCATTCAACTTATAGCACCGCGAGCTTTTGAGCCTGTAACGCCACCGACAGAAAAAAAAGAGCTCAATATGAAGACAAATAAGCAAATAGATAAGCACCTGGTACGGCTGAAACGCAAATCGGCGAGTACGGCAAAATCTACACGCCCGCGCAAAGTCATTGTTTCAGAATTGCCGGATTTGATCACCCAGGCTGTGAAGCTCGATGACAGTTTTGTGGTCGCAGTACGTGATCCGGATGAAGTGAAAAAAGAGGATGTCGCACAACAGTTGATATCTAACATGCCGGAGCCTGTTATTGATGTGCCTTTGGAGGCGAAGATGGAGGTGCCAGTTGAGCCGGACCCAAAAATCAGCCTGCCGATAGCCGACACTGATGCCGCGGCCGCGAGCGTTGCTCGTTTTGAAATCGATCATCGCAAACATCAGCAGAGGGAAGTTGAAAATCTGCAGCATACCCAGGATCTGTTAGCGACAAAGATTCAGGATAACTCCGCAAAAGAGAAGATACTGCAACAACTGAATGATGATAATCGCCGCCAGACAGAGCAAATTCAAGTTCAACAAGCAGCTGTTTTGAAACAGCAATTGGAAACCGAACAGCAAGCGCAGGCCCAACTTCAGGCGCAAGAGCAAAGCTTAAAAAACCAACATGAGGCAGCTACAACAGCGACGCTTGCTCTGACCGAAAAGCAACGAGCAGAAACAATACGTCAGGTAGATGAAACTCTTAAACAGCAATTGCAAGCAGAGTTGAATCAAAGAGAATTACAACGTAGAGAACGCTTGCATGAAGTTGCTAAAGCGCGTCAGCAAAAAGAAGAGCTTGAAGAACGTGCATTGCAAGAAGCGGAAATGCAGCGCCAACTTCAAGCCCGACAGCTAGCCCAACAGCAAGCTGCCCAGGCAACTCTTGCGGCGCAAGCGACAAAATCCGCGCAAGATGCTCAGCTTTCCAGTCTGAATGGTAAGAACCAAAGCGATGTATCAGGAAGAAGCAACCGCGCATCTGAGCGCGCAAACGGCGATGATATTTTTGGTAGCAGTAATTCCCATGCTGGTACGGATACCGGCACAGACAAAAAGTCGGGTGCTTTTGTTTTGCCAAAAAGTTTGCTCAGCAGCGATCTGGCAAATCGCTCGCGTGAATCGGCACAAGGGCTGGGGTTGTTGCAAGGTAAACCACCGCTGCCTGTCCTTGATCAAAAGGCCAGGCGGCATACTATACTTAACAACATAGAAAAAGACGTGCAATTACGCATGTATGCAGATAATTGGAAACAAAAAATAGAACGCAATGGTAATTTGAATTATTCTCAAAGTTCCAGTAATAAGTCGCGTGGCGATCCGCTGGTTAGTGTTTCCATACGTAGCGATGGTAGTGTGGAGCAGGTCACGATTTTGCGCTCTAGTGGTCGCGATGATATTGATCGCGCAGTGCGTAATATCGTTAGTATCAACGCTCGTTATGCTGCGTTTCCACCAAGTATTGCCGCACAGTATGATGTATTGGAGATACGACGCATTTGGAGTTTTGATGATAACCTGCGGATTATCGAAGAGCTGCGTTAAAAATGATGGTTAGCTGGTGACACTAAGCTTGCCATTAATTCATAAATCAGAGGGTCTCATGCGTATTTTAATTACCGGTGGAACCGGGCTGATAGGGCGCCGTTTATGCGCAGCGCTTCATGCGCAGGGCCATCAGCTTACTGTCTTGAGTCGGCGCAGCCAACAAGTGTCAACTTTATGTGGCGCAGGCGTCCTTGCCATGTCCAGCCTCGATGAATATCAAACTGATACACATTTTGACGCGGTCATCAATTTGGCAGGCGAACCTATCGTCGATACCCGTTGGAGCGAAAGCCGTAAACAAATTTTGCGTCAAAGTCGCATCGATTTAACGGAAGGCTTAATGCAAAAAATGCGCGAAGCGTCATCTCGGCCGCAGATTTTTTTAAGTGGTTCCGCAATTGGGTATTATGGTGATGGTGGTGATGTTATTCTGAGCGAGCAGGCTGAAGCTGGTGGCGACTTTGGTGCTCAGTTGTGTGTCGATTGGGAAGCTGCCGCCATGGCTGCTGCGGCGATGGGAATACGTACCTGTATCCTACGTACCGGACTCGTGCTCGATTCTGCTGGTGGTATGCTGCAAAAAATGCACTTACCCTTCAGTTTGGGTCTGGGCGCCAGAATTGGCAATGGTTATCAGTGGATGAGTTGGATTCACATTGACGACTATGTCGCCATACTGCTCTTTTTATTGCAGCATAAGAGTGCCGCAGGATGCTTCAATATGGTTGCACCGGAACCCGTTACGAATCGAAAGTTTACCCGATTACTCGCACTCGCCTTGCGTCGGCCAGTAATTTTTGTCACTCCGGCATTTTTATTAAAATTAGTGTTGGGTGAAATGTCCGAATTGCTCATCGGCGGGCAAAGGGTTATTCCGGCCAAAATCAGCGCCTTGGGTTACCAGTTTAAGCATCCGTCGTTGTTGCCAGCGTTGACGGATTTGCTAAAGCACACAAAATAGTATTAGGGTAACGTTACTGGTGATGCGTAATAGCTGTTGGATAAGTTTTTGAATTGTCCACCGTCAGTTTTGATGGTCGTCTGGTGAATTTCTCCTGCACTAAATACCACACCCAAAGCACCTGCCGCGACAAGATCCGCAGGGTGGCTCAGGAAATAGCGCACCCGGTTATCCCGCCATTGTCCTGACGAGCCACCAGCTGTTGTCGACGGCACTCCTAATGGGGTTTGCCACCACAATAATGGCAATTGCAGGTTAGTGTTGAAATTACTTCCCTGCGCCAGATTTTGCGCGAAATTGGGCGTTTTGGTATTGGTTTCATCCCAGTACCAACCTGTCCCGGCGCGTGTGCAATATGAAACTTGTGGAACTGTCTCAAAGCATCCGGCATCGCGGTCCAGGGTTTGCATGACGACAAAATCGGCATTTGCCGCACCAAGTTTTTGCATGAAGCCCACAGAGGCTGGATACAAATCACTCGCCAACGCCGGTGGGAAACCGACATATGCGTTTGGCGCATAAGTACGGGCAGTCAGCAGCAGACACTGGGCGACCCCCGTTACATTATTGGGTAAATTGGCACAATCAGTGTTGCTATTGACGATTGCGGTCACTGTGCTGGGGTCTGAGTTAGTGCTTGCTCTTTGTGTGTAATCCCAAAAATCAGGCTCAAAATTAACCAGTACTGGTTTGCCGAATAGTTTGATTTGTTGAAATAATAATCTGACGTTGCTCCAATAAGCACTCATAAACGTAGGACTCGTTAGACCGCTCAGATTTCCATCGCCGTTCGCTGCCATTTGATACAGGGTGAACATAGGAACAGCACCCAGGCTAGCGGCATTTTGTCCAACCACTTGTACATAGGCGCCAGAGGGGCTATTCCAAGTTGGCCATGCGCCATTACCTACACCTGTCAGGTATTGATCGTAAATATCGACATGAATTTTTTGCGCTTGGATATCAACAACATCTGTGGTTCCTAGACCTAATAGTAAGCGCTTAGACAGTCCCAGATTTGTCGCCAGAACGCCAGGCTTTTGCTGCAATGTTGGTGGCGTTGGCGTTGGCGTTGGCGTTGGCGTCGGCGTTGGTGTTGGCGTCGGAATCGGAGATGGTGTGTTGCTGACTGGCGTTGATGCTACACCACCACCTCCACATGCGGAGGTCACGATAGAGATACTCAAAATAAGTAAGCGAGGTAGTTTCATGTCAGCAGAAAAACGGGTAATTGGTACTGATATGATAGTCGAAGCTGGGCTTTGACGTTTTGAAACAATGTAAAAGCGCGTTTCCCCCACGTTAGTAACTTACAATCGCAGACTGTTTGAATTCAATACCGTGATTTCTCTATGAGTGCAGGCGACCCCAAAACCACCATTCTTTCCAGCCAATCCCGCCTTATTTGTCCGCAATGTCAGCGTCCGCTCACAAACTGCATTTGCCATTGGGTAAAACCGATAGCGAATCAGGCTGAGGTATTGATTTTGCAACACCCGTTGGAAGTGAGTAATGCGAAAGGAAGTGTGCGCTTACTTGATCTTTGTCTACAATCGTCACAAATCATCATTGGTGAACGTTTTGCGGCAGGTGAGCTTTTACGCGCGTTACATGCCCCACCTCTCTGTAATCCTGGTTCTGAGGCATTGCAGCCTGTGCTTTTGTATCCGGATACCGATGAAAGTCAGGCTATTGACCTGATCACAACAGCAGCACCTCAATTCGAGGAGAGCCCGGATCCGGATGGCGTTCGCTTAGTCATACTGGACGCCACCTGGCGCAAAAGTCGCAAGATGCTCTATCTCAATCCGGTATTGCAAACTTTGCCAAGGCTCAGTCTGACAGCGATGCCCGCATCCCACTACCGCATACGTAAAGCCCATAAGCCGGATCAACTTTCCAGTCTGGAAGCGAGTACTTACGCGCTAATGCGGCTTGAAAGCGATGAAGAAAAATATTTGCCATTGCTCGAAGCCTTTGATGGTTTTGTCGAACAGCAAATGCAGTTTATGCCACCACGCAAGTAAAAAAGCCCCGCAAAGTGCCGGGGCTTTTCATTGGTGCGCTGACTCAGATCAGCACATTGATAATAGCATTACCGATACCGACCAATGCTGCGCCAGAAACCAAGCCAGCACAGATAGGTTCACAACCATCGACCCAGAAGTCATAGCCCCTGGTGCCCGGTATCGCGTTGCGGCGACCCATGTACCAGAACACCATCGCGCCTATCCACATCGCCAGGCTGGACTCTGGTGGCAACACCACACCAAGGCCGATTGATACGGCCGATAAGGGGAAGCGTCCTTTGGTCACAATTTTTGCGACCTCGATTACGATGGCGCTGATCGCTGCTACGATCATGGAGATCACTGCGGAGGTATGCAGACTATGCACGCCTTTCGCAATCAGGTCAGCAACGCCTTTCCATTGCACCGCTGCCGGAAATGCAAATTGGTCGCTCAAAATGCTTGCAGTACTACGAACACCGTTTGCGTCCGCTGGTAAGAACAGCAAATAGTAAAGTGGGATACAAGCGAGTGCACCTGCAAAAATACCAATGACGTGGCCAATTGCTTGCTGACGTGGCTTTGCACCGAGCATATAGCCGGGTTTGATGTCAGACAGCAGATTCGACGCATTCATTGCAACTTCTGCAGTCATACCTGCAGGCAAGATATTGTTGGCCGGATTCACACGGTCAATTGCGCCAATTGAGAATTGCGTGATTTTTGACAATGCTCCCGTCGGTACCCAGGAAGTCAAGGCCATTGAGTTAATGCCAATAATTGTGAGAACAAAGATTAATGGTAAAGAAATGAAAGAAAGCAACCATGACACGCCAAAGAACTCGTGTGTTACTGCAGCACCAATTACGCTGAAAATTGGTACACCAATATACGACACCCACAGCGGCAATTCTATGTCTTTCAATACATCGCTTGTTGATTCTGGTGTTGCTTTTTTCTTCAAATTTTTAAACGCATTGGTAAAGATCTCTGGCTTCGCTAACAAGCTCACCATAGATCCAACCACCATCATCGATAGGCCCCACCACAGTGACCATTGGTTTACAATTTCTGCACGAGTCAGCGCAACAACATGACCATCAATACCGATACGCGGTGCAATGTCGCCTTGATTAATCATGATTGGCGCCAGGATGACAAAATTGATGAACGCGCCCAACAACACGCTGCTGGCAACGCGTATGCCCATCAAGCCGCCAAGGCCAAACATCGCTGCATCAACGGTAAAGCGCAGGCCCAGTGTGCGGAAGTCAACGCCAGCGATCTTCGGTGACCATAGGTCATATTTGACCATGGCAGCGTAATAGTAGTCGTCAAAACGCTCATGCAGGTTCCAGGCTTCTTTCATGCCCGTCCATTGATCCATGCGCAGGATTTTGAGCTGTATTAATTTCATCCATCCGTCGCTGATGATCATTTGGTACAAACCGGTAAATACTGCCGTCATTCCCAGTAAGCGTGCTTTGAACATACCAACGTTTGCGTCGCCGGTATATAAAGAATCCAGCACGACACCGCAAGCTCGCCCTTCAGGGAAAGGTAACTGATCTTCATTGATAAAGCGGCGCTTCATCGGAAAGGCGATTAACACGCCCAAAATAGCAACCACGATCATCCAGACCATCATTTGCCACCATGGGATGATTTTTCCGCTGACCAGCATGAAAGCCGTCAGACTGGCAATCAATGGTGAAACCATGTAGCCGGACGCTGTAGCAATTGACTGAGTACAGTTATTTTCAAGCACCGTGAAGTCGCTTGCCAAACCTGCTTGTGCCAGTAACTTGAACATGGCAAATGCCAAAATTACGGAAGTCAGCCCAACTCCAATACCGACACCAGTCTTTGCGCCAATGTATAAAGCGGTCGCGGCTAAGATGCCACCTAGTATGAAACCAGTCAGCGCCGAACGCAGTGTCAATTGCGCCATGTCACCACGGTAAATATTGGTAAACCACCATTCATCCTTTTGGGATCGGGTCCAGGTTTTTATCTGTTCATCGGATAGATGTTGCAGCGCCATTATGTCTCCAGCGTCGTGTTTAGGGTAATAAACGAGGGTAAAGCATCTGTTTGATAAAACCATCAAAAAGACGACTTTATTCGAGTAAAAATGAAAGTTTTCTTTCAGGTGCCGCAGTATCTAAGTCTGTCATCAGACTGTCAAGTATCATCAGGAGAAAACCACAATTTGCTTGTGATACAGTGCGATACAAGAAGTTAGATAAAAATGTTAAATAGTTATCATCGTGGGGTAAGTGCAACCCTTCAAACCTCTTTTCCCGCAAGGAGAAGGAAGTGGTAATGGTGGGCAACAATGGGGGAGAGCGCAGCGTTTTAAGTTTCGCTTACTCACAAAAGCAAAAAAGCCCCGCAACTTACGTTGCGAGGCTTTGATGAATGCGACTCGGTAGCGAGTAGCAAGCGATATTACATCATACCGCCCATACCACCCATGCCGCCCATACCACCCATGTCACCCATGCCGCCTGCTGGTTTGTCTTCAGACAATTCAGCAACCAGAGCATCAGTCGTCAGGATCAGACCAGCAACAGACGCTGCATTTTGCAATGCAGAGCGAGTTACTTTTGCTGGGTCCAGAATACCCATTTCGATCATGTCACCGTAGGTGTCGTTTGCAGCATTGAAACCGAAGTTGCCAGTGCCGTTCAAAATCGCGTTAACAACAACGCTTGGTTCGCCACCAGCGTTGGCAACGATTTCGCGCAATGGAGCTTCGATTGCTTTGAGAACCAGTTTGATACCTGCTTCTTGATCAGCATTGTCGCCTTTGATGACGCCAGCAGCTGCACGTGCACGCAACAGAGCAACACCACCGCCAGGAACAACGCCTTCTTCAACCGCTGCGCGAGTAGCATGCAACGCATCTTCAACGCGCGCTTTTTTCTCTTTCATTTCAACTTCAGTTGCAGCACCAACTTTGATCACTGCAACGCCGCCCGCCAATTTGGCAACACGTTCTTGCAGTTTTTCACGGTCGTAGTCAGAGCTTGCTTCTTCGATCTGAGCGCGGATTTGTTTAACACGTGCTTCGATGCCGATCGCTTGGCCTGCGCCGTCGATCACTGTGGTGTTTTCTTTGCCGATTTCGATACGTTTAGCTTGACCCAGATCAGCAAGAGTTGCTTTTTCCAGTGTCAGACCAACTTCTTCAGCGATCACTTGACCACCAGTCAGGATAGCGATGTCTTCCAACATGGCTTTACGACGGTCACCAAAGCCAGGCGCTTTAACAGCAGCTGTTTTCAGGATGCCACGGATGTTGTTCACAACCAGAGTTGCCAGCGCTTCGCCGTCAACATCTTCAGCGATGATCAACAGTGGGCGACCAGATTTTGCCACTTGTTCCAGAACTGGGAGCAGATCACGGATGTTCGAGATTTTTTTGTCGAACAACAGAACGTATGGGTTTTCCAGAATCACGGATTGTTTTTCTGGATTGTTGATGAAGTATGGTGACAGATAGCCACGGTCAAACTGCATACCTTCAACGATGTCGAGTTCGTTGTCGAGAGATTTACCATCTTCAACTGTGATCACGCCTTCTTTACCTACTTTGTCCATGGCACGAGCGATGATATCGCCGATGTTTTGGTCAGAGTTAGCAGAGATAGAACCAACTTGAGCGATTTCTTTGTTGGTTGTTGTTGGCTTGGACAGAGTTTTGATTTCTGCAACGATAGCTACAACTGCTTTGTCGATACCGCGTTTCAAGTCTGTTGGGTTGAAACCAGCTGCAACGTATTTGAAGCCTTCGCGAACGATAGCTTGTGCCAATACTGTTGCTGTTGTTGTACCGTCACCAGCGTTGTCGGAAGTGCGGGAAGCCACTTCTTTCACGAGCTGTGCGCCCATGTTTTCCAGTTTGTCTTTGAGTTCGATTTCTTTAGCAACGGAAACACCGTCTTTAGTCACTGTTGGCGCGCCGAAGGAGCGTTCCAAAACGACGTTACGGCCTTTAGGGCCCAATGTTACTTTAACTGCGTTTGCCAGAATATTTACGCCATTAACGATTTTCGCACGTGCGTCATCGCCAAAAATTACTTGTTTAGCTGCCATGTTATTTTCTCCGGAATCTTGAGGATTTCTAACTACTTAGGAATACAGGAATTATTTCTGTACGATCGCGAAGATGTCTTCTTCACGCATAACTAACACTTCATTGCCGTCTACTTTGACAGATTGGCCAGAGTATTTACCGAACAATACGCGATCGCCAACTTTGACTTCCAGTGCGCGCACAGTGCCGTTATCCAATTGTTTACCTGAGCCAACGGCTAATACTTCACCTTGATCTGGTTTTTCTGCTGCCGCGTCAGGCAGAACGATACCGGATGCAGTTTTTGTTTCTTGATCCAGACGTTTAACGATCAGGCGATCGTGCAGGGGACGAAGGTTCATACAAGCTCCTTTAAATTTGCGAGTAATTACGAGGGAATACCAGGGAATTCATTTTAAGCTGGGGAAAGACCTTGTTAGCACTCTCTCCCAACGAGTGCTAATTATATGGGCGAGGTGCTGGTATTTCAAGGATGAAAAATTGATGATTTTTTTTATCTTTATAAAACAAGCACTTATGAATCTTTATAAAGTCAAAAAAGCAAATTTAAAACGCGACTTTAAGCACTGGTATTTAGACTAAATATCTAAAAATCAATTTCTCTAATTGTGATTTTTTGTGAAGATGCCATTTTTTTCTGCCAAAAACGTAGACAATGCAAAGAAGCATTAAGAACGGCGGAGACGAATAAAAAAGTACCCGACTGATTGCAGAGTCTAGAGTGGATAAAATTTATTTTTTTTGACCACGTAAATGCTTGTCTGAAGCGATGTGACGTTAATTGCCTTCTGCCATTTTTATCTTGCTTACCGTAAGTTAGGGGAAGCTATGTATTGTTGGCATCGAATTGTAGGTACTTTTTGTTTGTGGTTTATGTTGCTACCTGGCGATGGGTTTGCCATGTCGGTGACGTTTCTTAATCCTGGCAAGTCAAATGAGTTGTATTGGGTGACGGCATCCAATTGTATGAATGCCGCGGCGCACAGTTTAGGTGTTCAACTCGAGATTTTATATTCCGAACGCGACCACCTTAAGACCATCGAGATTGCTAAAGCACTTGCTGCACGTCCCCGTATCGAGCGACCTGATTACGTCATTTTGTCGAACGATTACGCTGTGGGTATGCAAGCGATCCGAATTCTGGACGCTGCGCAAATTAAGAGTTTTTTTGCCTTTAGCGGCATCACTGATCAAAACCAGCGTGTATTGGTAAAGGGGCCACGCCAGATTTATAAGAGATGGTTAGGATCATTGGAACCCAAATCCGAAGATGCAGGTTATTTAACAGCTCACGAACTGATTCAGCGTGGTGAAGCCATGCATTTATATGCGGCCGACGGCAAGCTGCACATGTTGGTCATTGCAGGTGATCGCTCTACGACCACCTCCTCTAAGCGCAATGAAGGAATGCGGCATGCTGTCGCTGAGGCAAAAAATGTCGTGATTGATCAGGAAGTTTTTGGCGAGTGGAATCGTGACAAAGCAAAGTTACAGAGTGATTGGCTATACAAACGATATCCCGGTAAGCATTTGGTTTGGGCTGGCAATGATTTGATGGCGTTCGGCGCGATGGATAGTTGGCGATCGCTGGGGGGGCATCCTGGAAAAGATACATTGTTTAGTGGTATTAATACGTCGACTGATGCGCTGTCAGCCTATGAGAATGGAAGTCTGACTGCATTGGCAGGTGGCCATTTTGTTGCAGGCGCTTTTGCATTGGTGATGCTGTATGACTACCACCATGGAAAAGATTTTATTGATGAAGGCCTGGAACTAGATCGTTCTATGTTTATTTTATTTGACAAAGAAGATGCACGTCGGTTTCAACATTTATTTGGTGATTTAAATTTTAACGGTATCGATTTTAAACGTTTTAGTAAAGTACTTCAGCCAAGTTTGACAAAATATGAGTTTAGCTTCCGGCAAATATTGTCGGAAAACGAGAGGCAAAAATGACGTCGACCGCTTTACAGCCTATCGCAAGCACGCTGATAAGGCGTGTATTTAAATGGGTCATCTTGTGTGTGATCTGTTTCAGTAGCATTCAGGCGTGGCTTAATTACAATTCAATTGAGAAAAATTTTAACGCAACAATTAATGATGTTGCAAATACACATCTGCCTTTATTGTCCGTTGCTATTTGGGACATAGAGCCGCAAACCATACAGAAGCAAATATCCCTGATTTTAAAAAATACCTCCATTGCCTACGTGACAATTAAAGCCAGTACAGGTCAGGAGTTCTCGGGTGGTAATGCGAGCCTGTCGAAAACCGGTAAGCATATGGCGTTTAACATTCCTGCACCAATACAAACTGATGCAGCTGTTGGAACCTTGGATCTGGTAGTAGACCGAAGTATTTTGCAGCAAGAGTTGATTCAGAATTTCGTGATTGTTTTAATCGAAGTGTTACTGCTGGCGGTATTGATTTTGCTCGCTGTGGTGGCTATCTTGCGGCGTGATCTGGAACGACCTATGCATCAGCTTGCAACCTACGTCAAGAATATTCAAGCGGATCAGTTATCGGATCAACTCAATCTTGATCTGCCGCACACACAAACGTACAACGAAATCAATCTGGTACTTGATGGCTTCCATACGATGCAAAAAAGCATACAGCAACATATTCAAAATCAAGACGCGTTGGTGATGGAGCGCACCATCCAGCTTGAAAAAGCAATGGCCTCGCTAAAACTCCTATCCATTACTGATGGACTTACAGGCTGTTATAACCGTTTATTATTTAATGAACGTCTGCCTGGTGAAATTTTCCGTTCGACTCGTTATGAAAGAGATTTGTCTATCGTGTTCTGTGACATTGATTATTTTAAAAAGGTCAATGACAAATACGGACACTCGGTCGGTGATAAAGTACTCGTTGCTTTCGCACAATGCATCAAAAACGAGTTACGAACGGAGATAGATTGGATTGTGCGTTACGGAGGCGAGGAGTTTATCGTTGTTTTACCAGAAACATCACTCAAGTCAGCGATTGACGTTGCTGAGCGTATGTGTAACAGCGTAAAAGAAAAACTGGAAGTGCTGATCGCCACCGGTGAAATATTGAAAATCACGGCGAGTTTTGGTGTTGCGCAAAAAAACGCCAAAGACGATCTCGATAGCTTGGTCGAGCGTGCTGATCAATGTTTGTATATCGCGAAAACGGGTGGGCGCAATCAGGTGCAACCCAAAAATCACAGTCCATTTTTAGCGTATTCGAAATAGATTTCTGTCTACAGAATAACTCTATTGTTATTTTTTATCCGTGCTGAATTTTTGAAAATTTTGAACAAATGTGTTAAGTTGTGTTCATGAGAAGAATTTCATTACGTTTGTTGATCATATATCTAATGTTGGTGATGTTGCCTTTGCAAAGCTTGGCTTCGTCCGGCTGGTCAGCATGTTTGTCAACTTCTTCCGTGAATGATGAGAAAGCTGTATCGGTGTCTCATTGCGGTGCCATGCTTGGTTCTTTTGCAGTGCAAGCGGATATGACAAACAAAGTAACCCTGAAAAAAATGGATTTTCATGGCTATTGCAAAGTCGGTGCAGCTTGTTGTGGTGTTGTGACTTTACCGACCTTTCATTTTTTTACTCCTTCAGCAAATAATTCTGACCCATTTCAAATAGCTGCACCCCAACAATTTTCTTCCATCCATTCTGCTGCGTTGGAACGTCCCCCTAAGTTTCTTACTGTATAAGCTTGTCAGCGGAATTTTTTTCGGCTCACTTTTTTATTTTGCTATTTAATTTTTTTTCGCAAGCCAATGCCAGGAATGGATATCGGTGATCTCACTTGCAAAAAAAATTAATTTGGTCAGTACTATACGGGGAAGGTATGCCTCCATTTTTTTCAAAGAACATCAGCACGAATATCTGTGCATTGTTCGCACCATTACTTTTATCTTCTTGTAGCAGTTTCGACGTCGAAACTCTTGTTCAGAAAACGAATGAGGACGTTGCTACGTTTACTCAAGGACATCTTCAGTTGTCCAATCGTCGTCAGTCACCAGAACTTTACGCTAAAGCGAATGAGCTACTGGTGCAAAGTGCTGAGCAAGGATTGTCGCAAAATGACGCAGTTCACATTGCCTTGATCAATACACCAGCGTTACAGGCTTTGCTGGCACGACATGCGGCAAATGGCGCTATCGCTGCGCAGGGTGGGCAGATTGCCAATCCATTATTGACGCTGGAAAATATTCGCCGCGGCGATGCTTCAGATTTTTCGCGCATGCTTAGTTTTAGCCTGATTGATTTACTAAGCTTGCCACAAAGACAGAATCTTGCGCAAAACAAGATCAGCGAAGTGCAATTGCAAATGAGTATCGATGTTGTGACCCGCGTCACACAAGTGCGCAAGGCATGGGTAGATGCAGTTGCTGCGAAACAAATTCTCATTTATGCAAATCAGGTGAACGAAGTCGCACAAGCCAGCACCACCTTGGCGCAAAAAATGCGTGATGCCGGAAACTTCAGTCAATTGCAAGCAGCAAGGCAGCGGGCATTTTATGCGGACGCTTTTACGCAATTAAAAACAGCGCAACAACGTGAAGTCAGTAGTCGCGAGAATTTGATCCGATTGCTAGGTTTGACGGAAGAACAAAAATCAATGTTGCGTTTGCCTGAACGCTTACCTGATTTACCTCCTGCCCCGATAGATGCAGAAACAATCAAAGATGCGGCAAACGCAGAAAGATTAGATATCCGGTTTGCAAAAAAGCGCTTGGAATTTGTAGCCAGACAACAAGGGTTAACAACGTTGACGAGTTGGTCTGATGTGCAATTGGCTGTCGCGCGTGAAACTGGGTCGCAAGACGTGAGTCTTGACAGTGGTGCCAATCAAAAAAAAGATGGTGCGACAAAACGAAGCGCGCAAATCAGTTTTAGTTTGCCTATATTTAATCAGGGGCAATTACAACGTGATGCGATGAATGCGGCGACACGTGTAGCCAGTTATGAACTCGAAAATACGATGCGCAACGCGGCATCAACTTTGCGTGAAACGTATTCGACGTATGTTACCAGCTATGACATTGCTCAACACTATCACGTAGATATTTTGGCTCTGCATGAGCAAATTCTCAGAGAGAATCAATTGCGTTATAACGGCATGTTGATCAGTGTGTTTGATTTGTTAGCGGACGCACGCGAACAAATTCATGGTGTGACCGCTGCTATTCTTGCAGAGCAGGCGTTTTGGTTAGCCGATGCAGGCTTGCAAGCAGAGATTATTGGTGCGCCAAACATCGCGAATGATCAGACCTTAAGGAATAAAGATGAATAAATTCTGCACTCTATTTCAGAAAATCAGCGTCGCACGTCACTCAAGCCTTTTGCAAAAATAAAGACCATGAATTCAAGAAGACATTTCTTAAAAGCAGCTGGCCTGAGTAGTATTGCAGGTGGCGCGATGGCAGCAGCCAGCGTTAGCAAAGTTGCACTCGCCGCATTACCAGAAGCAGTGAGCCAAACGAACGCAAATACGATGCCACCGTTAGTCCCCAAAGATGGTCGTCCGTATCGTCCGGTAGTGACCTTAAATGGTTGGACTTTGCCATGGCGCATGAATAATGGGGTCAAAGAGTTTCACTTGATTGCCGAGCCAGTGGTGAGAGAGATGGCACCTGGCATGAAAGCCCAACTGTGGGGCTACAACGGGCAAAGCCCGGGTCCAACAATAGAGGTGGTGGAGGGTGACCGTGTACGTATCTTTGTCACGAATCGCTTGCCCGAGGCTACCAGTATGCATTGGCACGGACAGCGTTTGCCCAATGGCATGGATGGCGTTTCTGGTTTAACGCAAGCGGCAATACAGCCAGGAAAAACGTATGTCTATGAGTTTGTTGCTAGGCGTCCGGGCACATTTATGTATCACCCCCACGCCGACGAAATGACACAAATGGCAATGGGGATGATGGGGTCATGGATAACCCATCCACGCCATGCGCATCCTTTGATAGATGAAGTAGATCGTGACTTTGTTTTTCTGATTAATGCTTATAACATTGAACCTGGCGCTGCCAGACCGAATATCATGACGATGACTGATTTTAATTTGTGGTCGTGGAACAGTAGGGTATTTCCGGGCATTGATAGTCTGAATGTACGTAAGAATGACAAGGTCAGAATTCGCGCCGGTAATTTAAGCATGACCAATCATCCCATCCATATTCACGGCCACGAATTTTATGTCACCGGAACAGACGGCGGCCCGATTCCAAAAACAGCGCGGTGGCCAGAAGTGACGACTGATATCGCGGTTGGACAAATGCGCCAGATAGAATTCATCGCCGACGAAGAAGGTGACTGGGCTTTTCATTGCCACAAGAGTCATCACACCATGAACGCGATGGGGCATAGCGTGCCAACCATGATAGGCGTGGATCAGACTGCTGTGATGGAAAAGCTCAATCAGCTCATGCCGTCGTATATGGCGATGGGAGAAAATGGCATGGGTGACATGAGTAAGATGCAGATGCCGCTGCCAGAAAATACTTTGCCTATGATGGCAGGTGAGGGACCTTACGGCAGTTTGGAAATGGGGGGGATGTTCAGCGTTTTAAAAGTGCGTCACAATCAGGCTCATGGCGATTATAAAGATCCCGGTTGGTACCAACATCCAAAGGGAACAAGCGCATATGAGTATCAAGGTGCAATTGATGCACCCTTACGCCAACATGCGGAGATAAAAAAAGTTGAGCAAAGCCAGATTGAGTTGAAGGTGATTAAACCTCATAGTCATCAAGATCACTGAGCATGTGCTTGTAAAAAATGACGGGCCGCCTATGCTAGCCGCCCGTCAAATGTTGAACCGTTAGTTGGAATTACTTGCCGGTTGAAACGCCAGCCTGATTAGATTGAATGTCTGCTTTACGCTGTGCGTTGACAGCGTTTTCCTGACGGTTTAATTGACGTTGTTCAGCCTTGGTAATATGACCGCCGTCAGCCGCTGCATCGGCGCGTTCTTCGCGTCTGATTGCATTGTCTTCTTTGTTCAACTGTTTGCCCTGTGCTTGAGTCAGACTGCCATTTTTTACTTCTTTCGCCGTCATCGCTTTTTCATGTTTTTCACGTTTAATTACTTCAGCGCGACGTGGATGTTCTTTAGCAAAATTGCTGTCTTGTGCAAATGCGGATTGGAGCGACAGTGCTGCAAAGCCAGCGAGGATTGCAACGGAAGCGAATTGACGTGTGCTCTTGATCATGATGTTCTCCAATGAATTTTATGTTTCGTTTGGGTTTGAATCAGCCAGCAATTCGTGGTGGCCTGTGAGGTAAAAACGCACTGAATGCGAAAATGGTTTACTCGCCATGTGTAACGCTTTGTCTTAATCTTATTTCGTTCAATATACAAGAAGCATTGCAATACGCCGTTTACATTTTACTCCGCGATTGAATTCAAATCTGAAATTGAGGAGCGGCAACACTGAAATCAACAAATCTCCAGCATCGTGCTCCGAGGCGCCTTGAGTCGCAAATTAATTTAAAGACCCAGTACAATCTTTTGTCCAACGTTATCTCGCATTTGCATGAAACGGACGACAGATTCGACAGTGACGATATCGATCAATCCCGACATGCGGCGATCAAATGGATGGTCGTCGAAGCTGATATTGGCACGAAACATTCTTGCGCCTAAGCGAGTTAAGGCATCGATGTGTAGAACGTTGGGTTGATAGTCAGCAGATGTTAGCCATGCCTGTGCTTGTTCACGATTGTTGATACCTTGCGCTTGTGCAGCTGCGATGACCTCGAGTGCCCACTGATTTGAGTTTTGATATTTGGTCGAAAATGGATACGACAGCATATTGTAGTGCGGATCATGCAGTGCCTTAGCTTGACCATTTTCTAGCAGGCTGCGGATTTTTGTTTGCAACTCCGGACGTGGTATCAGTACTAAGGTCTCAAAAGCAAACATATCATCGAGAAAAAAATTACCCAACCCTTCATCAAATAAGCCAGAAGCGGCGGTTCCACAATCATTGAGTTCGTGGATAACCGACCAGCGACCATCTGGATCGTGTTTGACCAATCCCAGATGCGAATAACGCAAATGATATTTACTGAGATCTTGCCCGACGCGGGCGATAATGGCTATTTCGGCCTTATTGTTAGTCAGACTGAGATTTGTTTTCTGAGCCAGTTCTAAAGCTTGCATCACTTTATGCGCGTCATAAGGTGGTGCGTCACAAGTACGACCAGCAAAACTGCAAGGCACATGCAAGACGGTCAGCGTTATCAGGAGTCCAATAATAAAGCGTGTTAAAGAGAGAGTGCGCATTATTGCACCTGATGATGGTGCAAAAGTGCGTTGCCAACTTCATTCGGGATAAAGGCAATGGCTTTGCCAGAAGCAATTAATAAATATCCCGTTGAAGTGGCGCTTACCTCTATTACGATGCCGCTGACCAGTGCTGATTTTTCGATTGCTTTACCGGACAATTTGATGGTAGTGCGGATCGCCTGACCAGACGCTGTGACAACGATACTGACGCCATCCGCCGCTGTTTCTACACTGGTCACGACGATGTCACCTGAACCAGCAATCGCCGACATGCTGCCGTAGACGACCATCCCAATTCCTAATGACATCGCTTCAGACGCAGTTGAAGGTGTGCAAGACAGGCAATCTGCGGTGTGACTGAGCGGCGCTATGCTGATCAGTGCAGCCAAGATACTGTATTTCAATTGATTTGAAAGTGCATTTCTTTTGTTGTTCATGTCGCCTATGCCATCTTATTGTTGGGAAAACATGACATTGTCAGATTTGTGCAAAAGAAACAAATAATTTAACTAAGGTCGCAGTTTCTGTACTCGTTAGTAGCGCAATCTGCACTTTGTGCTTGGTAGCCGCTGCGTGCATAAAAAAACGCCTTACGCAGCAATTACTGCGCAAGGCGTTTTGATGATGACTTATTTAGTGTTGCTTAAGCAGGATTTGTTTTCGAAGTCTCTGTAGATTCTTTTTTGCAATGCGGACAAGACTTACCTGGTACATACCAAGGCGATAACTGTTCACGAGGTGTGACCACGGCACGGCAGGCAAAGCATTGTTTGGTATCGGTAGCTTCTAATTGTGGATTCAATGCAGTCCGGTAATCAAAGACAAAACAATCGCCATGGTAGTGGTCGCCGCCGACTTCTTCAAAATATTTAAGAATGCCGCCTTCGAGCTGGTAGACACTGTTGTAGCCGATGTTTTGCATGTGTATCGCCGCTTTTTCGCAGCGAATACCGCCGGTACAGAAGGTGACCACAGTCTTGTCATTCAGTGCGTCACGATTCGCTTCAATGACTGCTGGAAATTCAGTGAATTTGGTGATGCGATAATCGATCGTGTTGTCAAAGCTGCCCACGTCGACTTCAAAATCATTGCGGGTATCAACCATGACCACTGGTTTGCCATTGTCATCATGACCTTGATCGAGCCAACGTTTTAAGGTTTTGGCTTCGACAAATGGCGCGCGACCTTCTTCAGGCTTGATCAGCGGCATACGCATGGTGATGATTTCTGCTTTCAGTTTCACCAGCAATTTGGTGAACGGCTGATGATCAGAAAAACTTTCTTTCGCGACCACATCAGCAAAACGCGGGTCAGCGTGCAGCCAATCCATATACGCGTCGATTTCATGGCGCAAACCAGCAAGGAACATATTGATGCCTTCAGGCGTCAATAAAACCGTGCCTTTCAGATTGAGTTCCGTGCATTTATCGATAAACGCCTGACGCTTTTCAGCGGTGTCGTTAAACGTGATAAATTTATAAGCAGAGATATTGACGTAGGGCGTTTCTGGGGAAAGTGTTGCTACCGGCATAATAAGTAATTCAGTAAGTCATTGATTTGTCAGCATTATAGTTGAAAACGTCGCTGATTTGCTCAAAGCTTTTATTTGATTTCTGCAGAGAACAGCATGTCAACGTGCGGAATATCGTCTTCCAGATACATTTCGCTGACCGTGACAAAGCCAAAGCTGCCGTAAAATTTTTCCAGATATGCTTGTGCGCCGATGCGTATCGGTGCTTGCGGGTACAACTCGCGCAAGGCGGCAATGCTATTGGTAATGAGCAATTTACCTATGCCTGTACCGCGCCATTTTTTGCTGCTCAGAACCCGACCTATGGATGGTTCAGTAAAACTCAGCCCTGCAGGAACAATGCGCGTATAGGCGGCGACTTCGCCATCCGGATCCCAGGCGATCAAATGATGGCATTGAGGGTCTTTGCCATCAATATCCAGATACGGACAGTTTTGTTCGAGAATGAACACAGCGCAACGCGCTGCATAGATTTGATGCAATTGCAGATTACTTAGCTCGTTAAAGCTCACGCACTGCCATTGCAATTGGGAAGTCGAAGTCATATTAAAAATAATTGAAGTGAATGTCTGACGAGGATATTTCGTCAGACTTTACATCTGTTTGAACAAGTGTGCATAAACGCGACTGACGCTGAGTTTATCATCGCTATTTTTTAACTTTAAGGTGATCTTGCCAGATTCATCTTTGTGCGCCATGTGTACCCGCTTAACATTGACCACTGTACTGCGATGTATTTGCCAGAACAGGCTGCTATCAAGTTGCGGTAGCAGATCACGTAAGCTACTACGTATCAAAGAAGAGTGTTCTGCCGTGACGACGTTGATGTACTTGTCTGTCGCCTCGAAATAGATCACGTCTTCTATGGGAATAATACGTATATTGTTACCGACAGCGGCACGGATGACCGATAATTTTTCAGTTGTTGGTGATAGGTTTTCTGCCGAATTTGGCAGCTGGATTTGATGTAGTTGTCGTAATTGTGCAATCACGCGTTCGAGTTCTGTATCTGGTTTTTGGTCGCCATTCTGTGTTTTTGCACGCGCTTGAAAATGTTCTTGCAGACGTTTGATGGTCTTGTTAAGGCGTTCTTCACTGATAGGTTTTAATACGTAATCTGCCGCACACGTTTCAAAGGCCTGAACCGCAAATTCATCATATGCAGTCACATAAACAACCATAGGGAAAGGCTGTTCGGCTGGCCACTCTTCAGCTAATTCTTGTGCAACTTCAAGGCCGGTTTTGCCTGGCATTTTTATATCCAGGAAAAGTACATCCGGCAAATTGCTGAGCGCAGCTTGTACAGCTTCTATGCCATTTTCCACTACGCTGCATAACTCCAATTCAGGCCATAGTTTGTCCAGCATACGTTGCAAGGTTAAAGATAAAATTGACTCGTCTTCGGCGATCAGGGCTTTGATGGTTGGCGCTTGATTCATATTTTTTTCGTCCGGTTGAAATGGCTTTAAGCTAATGCTGGCAGGGTAATCGTGGCTATTGCACCTTCAGGCACGTTTGATTTCAGAAGGAATGTTGCTTGTTCTCCGAATAATGCGAATAGTCGTTCGCGAATATTGGCATTGCCAACGTGTGCTCTATCTCGGTCGATAGAAATATTTTTCTCAAAATTAAACGCAAGACCTAAACCCGTATCACTGACTTCCAGTGTTATTTCATTGTTATTTTTTCTGACGCTGATGGTGATTTGTCCACCTTCTACTTTGGGTTCCAATCCATGCTTGATTGCGTTTTCTACCAGAGGTTGCAATAGCATAGGTGGGATTTTCTCTTCTTCCAATCCGGACGGTAAATCGAGCGTGTAGCGCAGACGTTTTCCCATACGGATCGCGAGTAAATCCAGGTAGGCCTGGATTAAAATAAATTCTTGTTTTAAGCTGATATTTTCGGCACGGGAAGAGCTCAACGTGGCACGCAGATATACGATCAATTGTGCCAGCATGTGTTGCGCTCTATCGGTATCGATGGCGATTAAGCCTTGTAAATTTGCCAGCGTATTAAACAGCATATGCGGCTCTATCTGTGCTTGTAGCAATTGCAGTTGCGCTTGCATTGCCTGCCGTTCAATCGATGCCGTGCGGGCTTTTTCTTTTTCTGCATTTGCGATCAATTCTGCAATCTTAATTTTGTTCCAAAATGACCATGCAGCGATGACGCTGATCAGGCAGCTTAAAGCAATGAATGCAGAAATATAGTTACTTTGAAAATGTAATACTTCACTAACGGGATAAGAGAATATCAACGCGCCAATAACTGATCCCAATGTAAAACCCACTGGCGCTAAAAAAATGCATAATAGATAAAACGCGAACATGTTGCGCTGTGCCTTTCCCCAAATGAGACGATCGGCGACGCGAATCAGAGCATGACAGCTAAAACCAATAGCATTTGAAAAAACGAGGTTTTCCAATAACGAGCTACCATTGCGCATGACAAAGGTAACCAGGATTGCACAAAGAAAATTGATGACGAGTAATCTGGGTATTTCGCCGATAACTTTTTTAAGTAAACTATCTGGAATTACCTGGTATTTTTTCTGCAACCGCTCTCGCATCTGGTGGACTATCTGCATCATAGATATTCTTTGCTGTGGTGAAGTCTGAAGGGTATTCAATAATAAGCGTTTGTCGCAAGTAACTGGCGACGACATGTAGAATGATGTCGCCAACGGTCTCTGGTATGGCGGGAGCTGTATCTTTGTTTAAAAGAATATTTGTCCGGCATTGCTGCTCAGATCACTTTTTTTTCTTTCAGTAACTGCAGTTGATTTACATCGTAATTGAGTAAACGCTGCAACACGGATTCGGTATGTTGTCCCAGCAAGGGTGGCGCACCTGCATAATTTACGGGTGTCGCAGATAATTTCATCGGACTGGCAACCAGTTTGACCGTTCCTGCGGTTGGATGTGGCAGGTCAATTTGCATGGCGCGTGCTTTGACTTGCGGGTCGTCGAAAACTTCATTGAGCTGATTGATAGGGCCACATGGGACGCCAGCCTCTTCCAGCAGCGCAATCCATTCTGCTTTGGTTTTACGTTTCACCATGTCTGCCAACATCGGAACCAGCGTGTCGCGATGCTGTACCCGCGCTGGGTTGGTGCTGAAGCGAGTATCCTCCGCCAATTCTGGCTGACCGCCAATGTGGACAAATTTTTTGTACTGGCCGTCATTTCCAGCGGCGACAATAATGTGTCCATCAGAAGTCGCAAAGGTTTGGTAGGGGACAATATTGGCATGCGCATTGCCCCAACGTTTGGGGGCATTGCCAGTGGTCAGGTAATTCATGTTCATATTGGCCAACATTGCCACTTGTACGTCCAGCAAAGCCATATCGATGTATTGACCTTCCCCCGTGCGGTCACGATGCGTAAGGGCAGCCATGACGGCAATGGTCGAATACATGCCGGTCATTAAATCGGTAATAGCAACGCCTGCTTTTTGCGGGCCGCCACCAGGCAAGTCATCCCGTTCACCAGTGAGTGACATAAAACCACCCATGCCCTGGACGATAAAATCATAACCTGCGCGATTCGCATAGGGGCCATCTTGTCCAAAGCCGGTAATTGAACAATACACCAGATCAGGTTTGATCAGTTTCAGAGTGTCGTAATCCAGGCCGTATTTTTTGAGTTGCCCGACTTTATAGTTTTCCAGCACCACGTCAGAAATCGCTGCCAACCCGCGAATAATCGCCTGCCCTTCTGGCGTAGCAATATCGACCGTTATCGCTTGCTTACCGCGATTGGCAGCAAGGTAGTAGGCTGCCTCAGTGGTGTTGTTACCTTCGCCATCACGCAAATACGGCGGCCCCCAGCTACGGGTATCGTCGCCGCAACCAGGGCGCTCTACTTTGATAATTTCTGCTCCTAAATCCGCCAGATTTTGTGCACACCATGGTCCTGCGAGAACTCTGGTCAAATCCAACACGCGAATATGGCCTAGTGCCGTTTTAGGTAATGATGCAGTCGTCATCTTCGTTTATCCTTATGTTTATTTATTATTTTCAGGAGAGCAGTATGTGGCCCTATCCTAAGGTCATTGCCCACAGAGGCGGCGGCACCTTGTCGCCAGAGAATACACTGGCTGCGATGCAATGTGGTCTCGATTATGGGTTTGCCGCCGTAGAATTTGATGTCATGTTATCAAAAGACGGCATCCCTGTGCTAATGCACGATCCTGAATTTGGTCGCACGATTGTTGGTACAGGCAGTGTTGCTGCCAGTCTGGCGGCAGAGTTGCAAAAGATGGATGCCGGGCGTTGGTTTTCAGATAAATTCACTGGCGAGCCCGTGCCCACTTACGAACAAGTGGTACGGTTTTGCCGTAACCACAGCATTTGGATGAACGTGGAAATCAAACCAGCGCCCGGTTACGAACAGGAAACTGGACGTGTCGTCGCAGAAATGACCACGGCCTTGTTTGCTGATGTCGGTGTGACAGATTTGGCGCATTTACCGCTGTTTTCCTCATTTGAATTTGATGCGTTGATGGCGGCAAAACATGCTGCGCCGAATATTCCACGCGGCTATTTGATGGATGAAATGAATTTTGAGTGGCGTGCCCAAATGCAAGAATTAGCCGCAACTGCGGTTCACACCAACCACAAGTATCTGACACCCGGCATGGCTAAGCAGATCAAAGATGCGGGTTATGGATTATTTTGCTACACCGTCAATACGCCAGAGCGGGCAAGAGAAATTTTGAGTTGGGATGTTGATGCGTTTTGCACAGACAGAATTGACCTGATACCGGCTGATTTTTAGATGTTAATAAAAAGCAATCTCTTGGTCAGATCTTATTCGTCGCATAGGTTTTGTAAGTGTAGTAATTTGGCAACTCGATTTCGCCCTATTTACGACTTATTTGCAGGCGGATTGCTGATGTCGCACTTAATTTATACCGTATAATCAAAAATTAGACCATTTTTAGCTTAGCCATCTCAATTTATGAACTCGTCAGAAATCCGCGATAAATTCCTTAGCTTTTTTGAATCCAAAGGCCACAGCCGTGTGCGCTCATCAAGCTTGATTCCAGGCAATGATCCAACTTTGTTGTTCACCAACTCTGGTATGGTGCAATTTAAAGATGTTTTCCTTGGGCAAGATAAGCGTTCGTATAGCCGCGCCACAACCGCGCAACGTTGCGTGCGTGCCGGTGGTAAGCATAACGATCTGGAAAACGTCGGTTACACCGCGCGTCACCACACATTCTTTGAAATGCTGGGTAACTTCTCGTTCGGCGATTATTTCAAAACGGATGCGATCCACTATGCCTGGGAATTACTGACCGTCGTTTATGGCTTGCCAAAAGACAAGCTGACCGTCACTGTCTATCAAGAAGACGACGAAGCCTACGATATCTGGAAGAATGAAATTGGTGTTCCTGTCGAACGTATTATTCGTATCGGCGACAACAAAGGTAGCCGCTACGCGTCTGACAACTTCTGGCAAATGGCTGATACTGGTCCTTGCGGCCCATGTACAGAAATTTTCTACGACCACGGTCCGGAAATCTGGGGTGGTCCTCCGGGGTCTGAGCAAGAAGATGGCGATCGTTTCATTGAAATCTGGAATCTGGTGTTCATGCAATTTAACAAGGATGAAGCAGGTGTCTTGCATCCTTTGCCTAAACCATGTGTTGACACTGGTATGGGTTTGGAGCGTTTGTCTGCAGTATTGCAGCACGTGCATTCCAACTACGAAATTGATACCTTCCAAAATCTGATCAAGGCAGCTGCACGTGAAACCGGCTGCACCGATCTGGAAAATAATTCTTTACGCGTCATTGCTGATCATATTCGTTGCGCTGGCTTCCTGATTGTCGATGGCGTCATTCCTGGCAATGAAGGCCGTGGTTATGTGTTGCGTCGCATTACTCGCCGCGCGTTACGTCATGGTCACAAACTGGGTCAGAGTCAGCCTTTCTTCTTTAAACTGGTCGCTGATCTGGTCAAAGAAATGGGTACCGCTTACCCAGAGCTGGCAGATGCTGCAGAGCGCGTTGCGCAAGTGATTAAGCAAGAAGAGGAACGTTTTGGCGAAACGCTGGAACACGGCATGAAAATTCTGGAAACCGCATTGGCCAAAGATAGTAAACAGCTTGATGGTGAGACAGCATTTACTTTGTATGATACCTATGGTTTTCCATTAGATTTAACTGCTGACATTTGCCGTGAGCGCGATGTAGTGCTGGATGAGGCAGGCTTTAATGCCGCGATGGAAATCCAACGGAAAAAAGCCCGTGAAGGCGGTAAATTTAAAATGGCTGCTGCCATCGATTACAGCGGTGATAAAACCAAATTTGTTGGTTACGAACAATTACAACACGAAGCAAAAATCGTTGCATTGTATGTTGACGGCAGCGCGGTGAATGAAGTCAAGGCTGGACAACAAGCGATTGTCGTTCTGGATACCACGCCGTTTTATGCGGAGTCTGGTGGTCAGTGCGGCGACTCCGGTGTACTGATCGGCAGTGATGGTGCGGTGTTTGAAGTCAATGACACACTCAAAGTACAAGCTGACGTATTCGGACATCATGGTGTTGTGAAGTCTGGTAGTTTAACTATCGTGCAAAGTGTCAAAGCCGAAGTGAATGCGGAGATCCGCGCTCAGACCATGCGCAACCATTCTGCGACACATCTGATGCACAAAGCATTGCGTGAAGTACTAGGTAGCCATGTCGCACAAAAAGGTTCTTTAGTTGACGTTGAAAAAACCCGCTTCGACTTTAGCCACAATGCACCAATGACAGCCGAGGAAATTCGTCAGGTTGAAACCATTGTCAATCGCGAAATTTTAGCCAACGTTGCGACTCGCGCTCAGTTGATGGCCTATGATGATGCGGTCAAGCATGGCGCGATGGCTTTGTTTGGCGAAAAATACGGCGATGAAGTGCGCGTATTGGATATTGGTACTTCGCGTGAATTGTGCGGCGGTACCCACGTATCCCGTACAGGCGATATCGGCTTGTTTAAAATTGTTGCCGAAGGTGGCGTTGCCGCTGGTATTCGCCGCGTAGAGGCGGTGACAGGTGAAGTGGCACTGAATCTGGTGCAAAGCTTGAACAACCGTGTCAATGAAGCTGCAGCGGCATTGAAAGCGCAGCCAGAGGAATTGACACTACGTATCACTCAGGTACAGGATCATGTTAAATCTTTGGAAAAAGAATTAGCAACGTTGAAATCTAAATTGGCCTCCTCTCAGGGGGATGAATTGGTGGCGCAGGCCGTTGAAATCAAAGGCATCAAAGTCTTGGCTGCGGTGTTGGAAGGTGCTGACGTGACAGCACTGCGCGAAACCATGGATAAGCTCAAAGATAAGTTGAAAACTGCGGCAATCGTACTGGCAAGTGTCAACGACGGTAAAGTGAGTCTGATTGCTGGCGTTACTGCAGACAGTACGTCGAAAGTTAAAGCGGGTGATCTGGTTAATTTTGTTGCGCAACAGGTTGGCGGTAAAGGTGGTGGGCGCCCGGATATGGCTCAGGCCGGCGGTACAGAGCCAGCAGGCTTGTCTCAGGCTTTGGCTAGCGTTAATGAATGGGTTAGCGGAAAATTATGATCCACATACGTCGCGCAGAACTCTCTGATGCGGCCCAGATCCAACGGGTCTATGCAAGTACCGGTGCGTATTCCGGTACTTTGCAGTTACCGCATCCTTCCGTAGAAATGTGGCAGGAGCGGTTGCGAAATTTGGATCCGGATAGCACCATGTTGGTCGCCTTTTATGACGGTGTTATTGTTGGTAATGCTGGTTTGCATTTAGAGAAGAAGCAACGACGTTCGCACGTGGCAACTATGGGTTTAGGGGTTGCCGATTCGTTTACCGGTCGTGGTGTTGCAACTGCCTTGCTCTCAGAGTTACTGAGTATTTCAGACAATTGGCTTAATATTCTGCGGGTTGAGCTGACCGTGTTCTGTGACAATGCACCTGCCATTCATCTGTACAAAAAATTTGGTTTTGAAATCGAAGGAACGCACAGAGCACATGCGATGCGCAATGGGCGTTTCACCGATTCGTATTCAATGGCGCGATTGCATCCACATCAGCCCATGATACCTTTGCGTGAAACCTGATGGAGTTGCGATTTTGTCCGGTGTGTGCAGGCACATTAGCTACCCGTGCGGATGAACAAGACCCGCAAAAGCTCCGTCTGTCTTGTCCCGATGGTCATTGGACGCATTGGGACAATCCTTTGCCGGTTCTGGCAGCCTTAGTTGAAGTCGACGGAAAAGTTTTGCTTGCGCGCAATGCTGCATGGCCAGAAAAAAACTTCGCTTTAATCACCGGTTTTATGGAACGCGGAGAAACACCGGAGCAGGGGATAGCGCGCGAACTCAAAGAAGAAACCAATCTTGATGCCGACACTATCAGTCTAATCGGCGTCTATGAATTCATCAAAAAGAATGAAGTCATTATCGCCTATCATGTAACAGCGAGCGGTGAGATTAGCCTCTCTCCTGAGTTGATTGAATACCGATTAATCGAGCCGCAAAAATTACGTCCATGGCATGCCGGAACAGGGCATGCGATGGCAGATTGGATGCGATCAAATGGATACGATCCAGTGTATGCGGAGTGGCCTTCAGGATAGAAAAGTGTTTTTCCATAGTCAAATGATAATTTAATGCGTAAATTTGGTGCATTTAGTTTTCATATAATTAAGAAAATGTTGTTAGTGTGTTGCGTTGCACCATCTCAAAGAAATTTCCGGTAGAATTGGTGCATCATATGTTTTGCGAATGAGCTTATCTCATTTGCTGCTACAGGAAAAATCATGCAATTCAACAAAGAACTGGATGCACGCGGACTCAATTGTCCATTGCCCATTTTAAAGACCAAGAAGGCACTCGCAGAAATGATTACCGGTGAGGTACTGCATGTGCTGGCAACAGACCCGGGCTCAGTCCGCGACTTCAAGGCGTTTTCTAAACAGACCGGCAACGAATTGCTGGCTCACCAAGAAAACACCAATGAGTTTGAATATTTTATTAAGCGAAAATAAGCCCTGGCTAAGCGGTAGATAGCGTAGCCAAATTAGTAGACGTATTTCCAATTAGATATTATTTTAAAAACCCGCCAATTGTTAGCGGGTTTTTTTACGTCTGTAGAGTTTGCTGCATTTGCATCAAATGAGATGAATTGACGTTGGCACAACAAAAAAGCGCTCTGTAAAAATTTGGTCTTAAAAGCAATTGAAATGATTTTTATTTAACAGCAAATTTTCGGTCCGCTGTTAAGTTAGCTAAATACATTTACACTAACAAATCAACGTAAAACACAGGCAAAGGTGATGAGGATGAAACTAATCAGCAAGTGCATACTTATCACGGTGATGCTGAGTGCATCACCTTCATCATGGTCACAAACACCAGAATCAGCCAATGGGGCTGCTGGTCACATAACTGGCGTGGGCGGCATCTTCTTTAAAGCCAAAGATCCTAAAGCCTTAGCGGCATGGTATCGCGATGTGTTGGGTTTACCCGTGGCAGCATGGGGTGGCGCAGTCATGCGCTATGATGCGCCAGAGCATCCACCTGCAATTGGATGGCGCATTTTCCCT
This sequence comes from Undibacterium sp. SXout11W, assembly GCA_049339905.1. Classification (GTDB taxonomy): domain Bacteria; phylum Pseudomonadota; class Gammaproteobacteria; order Burkholderiales; family Burkholderiaceae_D; genus Undibacterium. The sequence continues at coordinate 181,282 of JBMPPG010000006.1, read as the reverse complement.
TCGAGTACGAAATACTTTGCACCGTCGACTAGTGAAATGATGATCAATTACGCGGTCGACAATATGGACGCAGTGATCGTTCGTTTAAACGTTAAAGGTGTAGAAATCATTAAGCGTAGCGATGATGATCAAAATGGTCGCTTTGCGTGGATACTTGATCCAGAGGGAAATAAGGTAGAGTTATGGGAACCTAAACCAAAAACGGCCCAATAAGAGAGGAAAACGATGTCAATTGATCTGTTGCTGAAAGAAGCGCAAACGCAGTCCAAATTAATTATTCCCGCAAATTGGGGGCAGGGTCGTGCCACATTCGGTGGCTTGATCGGCAGTTTAATGTTAAGCCGTCTGACCGCTGAATTAGGTGAGCTGGCGGAAGACCGGGTGTTGCGATCAGCGACCATTTCTTTCATCGGTGCCGTGGCACAAGGTGAAATAGAAATCAGTACAGAAATTTTCCGTAGCGGAAAATCTGTGACTCAAGCGGCGGCAAAATTAATTCAAAATGGCGAGGTCATGGCATTTTTGTTGGCGAGCTTTGGCAGTGCTCGCGAGTCAGGCATTCATGTCGCGCCCCGAAGCCTTGCTCCTGAATATAAAATCGCCGGCGATGCAGTAAGACTCCCTTATATCCCCAATTTAACGCCAGAATTTTTGCAGCAAGTAGATCTGCGCTGGGCACAAGGCGATGCACCATTCAGTGGATCAGATCACGCTGATTTTGGCGGCTGGATGCGTTGGGTTGACGATTTTCCCCGCATGACGGTTCCGCACTTACTTGGATTGACGGACTCCTGGCCGCCATCAGTTTTGCCGATGTTGAAAGGTCATGGTAATGCGAGCACTCTGAGCTGGAATATCGAATTTTTCTCTCATGATTTTGATAAGACGAGTCAGAATTGGTGGCAATATCAGGTCACAACCGATTTTGCAGAGTCGGGATACGCTCATGCGGAGGCACATATCTGGGATGATGATAAAAATCTGGTTGCGATCAGCCGACAAGTGTCGACAATTTTTGCTTGATGTTTTACTGAAAAATACCTTTGGTTCTTCGACTTGCAGGCGCTTGGCACCGCCTCCGTCATCGATACCCGTGACTATTTAGTTTTCATTGATGACGTAGCATTTTCCCATGGCAAAGAGCGCGTCAGCAAAACGTTTAAAAGATTGTCCTGAAAGTTAATATTATTGGTCAATTGCACATGGTCTTCGCATAAGAAAAACCAGTATGCCACCGGGATGAAACTATCTTCGCTTTGCTCAGTCGATGGATCCAGTGTTTCTCTGGCTAAAAAAGAAGGTTTGGTGACGCGACCATCGCCCGGTTCCAGCATTAATTCATCGTACTGAATCCTTGCGATTGGTTTGTGAATTTCAGAAGGATTGAGTCTGGTCATGAGTTGATCTCCATCAGGTTCAAGCAGCAGTCTTGCAGGAGTCAGATTGCAGTCGCCACCAAATAGCACATAGCGTATTGGTGTTTCAGGCTCCGGTGTGGATAGTGCCCACATAAAGCGTCGCGCACGTTCCAGTCGGTAGGCGAAAAAACGTTTTAAATCGGCGAGACTCTCGCCCGCCATAGCGCGTCCTGAGTTAAGCATTCGCTGCTGAATACTCGGATTGAAGATGCTCCAGCGATAGCGTTCCCAAGTCGCAACATCGAACAAATTGTCATTGAGTGTATTGCCGTTGATATCAATGAGCCAACTGACCAAAGGGTGAGGAAATAACTGGTAACCGCTCGGCATTGTCGCTAACACCTCAGGGGCAATTTTTCCGAAACCGACCTTTTCCCCATTCAGAAAAGCATGTAGCGAAGACGCTGAGCCAAGATTAGGCGTACCGAGCAAAATCAGCTTGCGCACCCGTGTTGTGCCATACAGAGTTACTTGTTCATGGTCACCATTCAATACATCTGCCACACCATAGCGTAAGTAATACCTTGCGACCAGACCGCCCATACTGTGCGCTACCAGATCAACTTTCAAATCTGGGTTGCCATAGTCGCGTCGAATCTGATCGATTAAGGCTTCCAGCGCAAGCGCATGGCGGCTGTTATCCTGACGGAAGTCATACGGAAAAATATAGTAGCGTCGTTCGTTTTTTAATGCTGGTGCCCCCAGCGCTCCGCGTTGGTAGCCGCCACTTTTTTCTAGAGTAGAAATGATAGGACCATAAATATCTTGCCCGAGCACCCGGTCTGCAACATCGTAGGCCTCCAGATTGTCTGGCAGCACTTGCAAGGTCTCACGATCGAATTTAAGTGCAAGTTGTTGGTAGTCGCTGAACAAAACATCGGTTGCAGATCCGGGCCATACCTCTTTACCGGTTTGCTTGTCGCGGAGTTTAGATCCAAATAAACCGGGAATAAGAATGACGGGGGTATTGTCTGTCGTCTGATCGCTGATCCGGTATAGGCGGGACAGGTCTGGACGAAGTGGGGCGGAGCAGTCGCACAACAATGTGCACATCAATACGGATGTCAATGACAGCAAAAGAAAGTGTGCTATGTTTTGAAGGCGGACATTGACGTTCAGCATCAGGAAACTCCTGTATCAGATCGGAAGAAAAATGCGTGTTTCAAAACCCATTAGTTCACCGCAGGTAGCATATCATTGCCGGCGAGATGCAGCCGGACAATTCCTGAGCAGGTGTCTGTCAGAAGCTTAACGCTATTTATTTCATATCGACGTTGGTGGGCTGTATTTGACCTCGCTCGGAATTAATTTGGTTGACCGAATGAAAAATAGAAGCAATCTGCTTATTTAGTTACCTGTTTTCATTTCTTATTCTTCTTTTAGTATTTGTGACAGTATCTTTAGGTGTTTCGCTCTAGCCTCAATTTAAGTAAAAAAGGAACGATCGTGCTAAATTATGCAAAATGTTCCTGTTTTCGATTTATAATCGTTAAGATTTACGTATACGTCAATTTGAACGCGTTGAAGTGCCACTTAATTTGCTGTTAGTACTCACTAAGGCAATTTAAGGATTAGTATTCAGTGTTTGTCAGAGAAAGCGTAAGCAGAATTCGAAGTAGGCTTGATGTCGATTTAATATCAGGTTGCTTAGGCATTATTAAGCATTAATTAAGCAATACACTCAATTAGCAATACCCTCAGTATCCCCAAAATTAGCTCATAAAGGCAGAACTATGAAAGTCCTGGTACCAGTCAAACGAGTAGTCGATTACAACGTCAAAGTGCGCGTCAAATCTGACGGCTCAGGGATGGATATCGCCAACGTCAAAATGTCGATGAATCCTTTCGATGAAATCGCTGTTGAAGAAGCAACCCGCCTGAAAGAAGCTGGTGTTGTGACTGAAGTTGTGGCGGTTTCTTGTGGTGTAGCACAATGTCAGGAAACCTTGCGTACTGCGATGGCGATTGGTGCTGATCGCGGTATCCTGGTGGAAAGCGATGCAGAATTGCAACCACTGGCAGTCGCTAAGTTGCTCAAAGCACTGGCTGACAAAGAGCAACCACAATTGATCATCCTCGGTAAGCAAGCGATCGACGACGATTGCAATCAAACTGGTCAGATGCTGGCAGCCTTGTTGGGTTGGCCACAAGCAACGTTCGCTTCTAAAGTGACTGTTGCTGACGGTAAAGCAACGGTGACACGTGAAGTGGACGGCGGTCTGGAAACTTTGTCCCTGACTTTACCAGCGATCATAACCACAGATTTGCGTTTGAACGAGCCACGTTATGTGACTTTGCCTAACATTATGAAGGCAAAGAAAAAACAATTGGATAACGTCAAGCCAGCGGATCTGGGTGTCGATGTGACATCCCGCGTTAAGACTTTGAAGGTAGCAGAGCCTGCAAAACGTAGCGCAGGCATTATCGTGCCAGACGTTGCGACGCTGGTTTCTAAACTGAAAAATGAAGCAAAAGTGATCGGCTAATTTTTAGCAACTTTTTAGCTTCTTTTTTAGTTTCGCTGAGAATATTTACGAATAATTTTTCACCAGACCAAGTTGCTGGTGATTTACTAAGTGGAAAACATCATGACTACACTCGTCATCGCTGAACACGACAACGCTGGCCTCAAGGGCAGCACTTTAAATACCATCACTGCTGCTGCACAATGTGGCGCGGATGTACACGTTCTGGTTGCTGGCTTTAATGCTGGCGCAGTGGCTCAAGCCGCAGCACAAGTTGTTGGCGTCAGCAAAGTATTGCATGCTGACGCAGCGTACTTTGCTGACGGTCTGGCAGAAAATGTTGCGGAACAAGTTCTGGCGATTGCTGGTTCTTACAGCCATATTTTGGCTCCTGCAACAGCCTACGGCAAAAACATTTTGCCACGCGTGGCAGCTAAACTGGACGTATCACAAATTTCTGAAATCACGAAAGTTGATTCTCCAGATACTTTCGAGCGTCCAATCTACGCAGGTAATGCGATTGCTACTGTGCAATCTACTGACGCAGTGAAGGTGATTACTGTACGCACAACAGGTTTTGATGCGGCTGTAGCGACAGGTGGTTCCGCAGCTGTAGAAACGATTGCTGCGGTTGCTGATTCTGGTAAGTCTGCTTTTGTTTCGCGTGAAGTGGCTAAATCTGATCGTCCAGAATTGACTGCTGCTAAAGTCATCGTTTCTGGTGGTCGTGGTATGGGCTCTGGCGATGCATTTAAAGTGCTTGAGCCATTGGCTGATCGTTTGGGCGCGGCAATGGGCGCGTCCCGCGCAGCTGTCGATGCTGGCTTTGTACCAAATGACTGGCAAGTTGGTCAAACCGGTAAGATCGTTGCGCCACAACTGTATATCGCTGTCGGTATCTCTGGCGCGATTCAGCATCTTGCTGGTATGAAAGATTCCAAAACGATCGTCGCCATCAACAAAGATCCAGAAGCGCCAATTTTCTCGGTTGCTGACTATGGTATCGTTGGCGATTTGTTTGAAATCGTACCGCAATTGGTTGCTGAATTAGGCTGATCACCAGTCATTGTCAGTAATTACCGATCAATTTATTGATCTGAACAGGACAGAATGAGTCGTTTGTCGCGCTATTAACAGCAAACAGTTTGTTGTTGTGACACATTTCTCGTTCTGTCTTTTTTTATGGGCTTTTCTTTGTTGGGGCTCTTATTTAAGCTTGATACAAAATTGCTCTCAATAAGCATGTTCAAATTGCTTAAAAAAGTAGGCCCCGCGCCACGCTTTTGTCAGAACCATTTTGCGTCAGTCTTAACTATTTTTGGGGAAATACTATGAGTTATGTAGCACCTGTAAAAGACATGTTGTTTGCGATTAATGAACTCGCAGGTCTGTCTGAAGTCAATGCTTTACCAGGCTGTGAAGACGCAACAGCAGAAACAGTCGAAGCGGTTTTGGAAGAAAACGCCAAGTTTGCAGGCGAAGTGGTTGCGCCCCTCAATTGGGAAGGCGATAAAGCGCCTAGCTACTGGCAAGATGGTCAGGTATTTACTACCAAAGGCTTCAAAGAAGCGTTTAAATTATTTGGTGAAGCCGGTTGGCAAGGTGTACAGCATCCGCAAGAATTTGGTGGTCAGGGCTTGCCAAAATTGGTTGCTACGCCATGCATAGAAATGCTCAATTCCGCTAGTATTTCTTTCGCACTGTGCCCATTGTTAACGGATGGCGCCATCGAAGCTTTATTGACAGCTGGTAGCGATGAGCAAAAAGCGATTTACCTTGAAAACCTGATCTCTGGTAAATGGACGGGTACTATGAATCTGACTGAACCACAAGCTGGTTCTGATCTGGCGATGGTGCGTAGCCGTGCTGTTCCACAAGGTGATGGTACTTACAAAGTGTTTGGTACCAAGATTTTCATCACTTACGGTGAGCATGATATGGCAGAAAATATCGTTCATCTGGTATTGGCTCGCACACCGGACGCACCAGAAGGTGTGAAAGGTATTTCCCTGTTCATCGTCCCTAAATTCCTCGTCAATGCTGACGGTAGCTTAGGTGCACGTAACGACGCGCATTGCGTTTCCATCGAACACAAACTGGGTATTAAAGCCAGCCCGACAGCGGTATTGCAGTTTGGTGATCATGGTGGTGCTATCGGTACGCTGGTTGGTGAGGAAAACCGTGGTCTTGAATACATGTTCATCATGATGAACGCCGCACGCTTTGGCGTTGGTATGCAAGGTATCGGTGTTGCTGAGCGCGCTTATCAAAAAGCCGTGCAGTATGCGCGTGATCGCGTGCAATCGCGCGATCTGGCTGGTTCTGCTGGTCCTGTTTCTATCATTCATCACCCAGACGTACGTCGTATGCTGATGTCTATGCGTGCTCAGACCGAGGGCGCTCGCTCCTTGGCCTACGTAGCGGCAGCTTTGAGTGATGTGGCCCATCATCATCAAAATCCAGAAACACGTAAAGCAAATCAGACAGTGTATGAATATCTGGTACCTATCGTTAAAGGCTGGTCCACAGAAATGTCACTCGATGTGACTTCAACTGGTGTGCAAGTGCATGGCGGTATGGGTTTTATCGAAGAAACAGGTGCAGCTCAGCATTACCGTGATGCCAAAATTCTGACTATTTATGAAGGTACGACAGCGATTCAGGCAAATGACTTAGTCGGTCGTAAAACCGCGCGTGATGGTGGTGCAACTGCGAAAGCATTGATTGCACAAGTGCGTGCTGTTGAAGCGGAATTGGCAGCCGTTGGCACGCCTGATATGTTGGCTATTCAAGCACAATTAGCTTTGGGTTCAGCAGCGTTGGAAGATGTTGTTAACTTCGTTGTTGCCAACGTGAAGCAAGATATCAAAGCCGTATTTGCAGGTAGCGTGTTATATCTGAAACTCGCAGGCATCGTTTTAGGTGGCTGGCAAATGGCGCGCGCGGCACTGATTGCGCATAAAAAATTGCAAACAGGTGAGGGTGATGTAGCGTTCTATCAGGCAAAAATCGTCACAGCACGTTTCTTTGCCGATCATATTTTGTCTGCAGCACAAGGTTTGCGTTCAGCGATTGTAAGTGGTAGTGCGGGGGTATTGGGCTTATCGGAAGACCAGTTCTAATTCGGATTTCCGAAAAGTCGCACCTATAGTATCGCCTGCGTCGTCGTGCCTTGCTGGGGTGGATTTGCGAAAGTCCGTTGGGTGTGCTTTCGAAAAACGACCTCAGCTGCATTGCGATGACGCGCAAAAAAAACGACCCATTGAAATATTCTCTGGGTCGTTTTTTTGTAAGTCGTATTGATTTGAATTTATCCGTAAGCCCCACCGGTATAAAACAGGTCAAAAGCGCGGGCGATCGTGCCAATCAGTGCGATTGCACCGAAGCCGACGGTGAATACCAGAATCAATGCCAGTGGCCAGGAAGACTCGCTTGGGTGTTCAGACAGCTTATTATGTCGCTCATCCCATTTTTCATCGGGAGTTAAGCCAATGATCAGCGCCTCTAATAAAGAGACTAGAAAAGACAGCACGAGGGTGCTATATGTGACTAGTCCGGGCTGGCCAATAAACAGGTGACTGGCAATAAAAGAGATTGGCAATGATAAAAAATGCAACCATCCCCATTTGTCACTTTTGCCATACATGTAAAATCGGTGTCCGCCGATACTCCCAGTCAGGACAGCGAGGAGGGTCGTGATGGTTTTATTTTTATGTGGCGACGTCATTGAGGGCGATTTCATCGTTAATGAAGAATCATGATTGTAGCGCGATGTGCCCGTTATGGGCTAAAAGCATACGCTTGTCGTCGAAATCGTTGATAATCCTTGCGTGATTGGATTTAAGCGGGCTATAATCTACAGCTTTTTCCGCGTTTAGAACATTTTTTGGAAATATTATGGTCGTTATTCGTTTAGCTCGTGGTGGCGCAAAAAAGCGTCCTTTTTACAACATCGTTGCAACTGATTCCCGTAATCGTCGCGATGGTCGCTTTATCGAGCGTATCGGTTTTTACAATCCAGTAGCAACTGGTAATGCAGAATCCGTACGTGTTGCAGCTGACCGTCTGGCTTACTGGCAAGGCGTAGGCGCACAATTGTCTCCGGCAGTTGCACGTCTGGTTGCTCAGGCTGGTAAAGCAGCAGCTTAATAGTTTGCTCGCGATGTCAGTTGGAATCGATGTTCCTGAAGATTTAGTCTTGGTTGGCTATGTCTCGGGAGCATTTGGCATTCATGGTTGGGTAAAGATTCGTCCTTACTCGCCAGATGCTGATGCTATGCTCTCCGCCAAACATTGGTGGATAGATAAGCCTGAATTGCAAAACATTGCACGTATGGAAGCAAAAATCCATGGTGAAGATGTCGTTGCAAGGCTGGCAGGTGTCACAGATAGAAATGCGGCTGAAGCACTGAGAGGTGCAACGGTCAAAATTTCGCGCAAACAATTCCCGGCTTTATCCGATGGCGAGTTTTATTGGGTAGATTTGGTTGGCTTGCAAGTTGAAAATTTGCAAGGCGAAAGCTTAGGTATCGTCAGAGATTTGATGGATAACGGCGCGCATCCGATTTTACGGGTGGCAGCTGCCGATATTCCTGAAGCTGAGTTGCAAAAGCATGAAAGATTAATTCCTTTTGTCGATCAATTCGTCAAAGAAGTGAATCAGGAAGCGCGAAAAATACAGGTTGACTGGGGTACAGATTATTAGTCCGATGGAATCAGAAAGCATAGCTATGCAGTTTGATGTCATCACTCTGTTCCCTGAAATGTTCGCAGCGATCACCCAATCTGGTGTGACGCGGCGTGCGTTTGAACAAAAGAAGTGCGAATTAAAGCTGTGGAATCCGCGTGATTTCACCACAGACCGACACCGGACTGTGGATGACAGACCTTACGGCGGCGGACCAGGTATGGTCATGCTGGCGAAGCCCTTACAAGAAGCGATTCAGGCAGCGAAAGCGCGTCAGAATGCCTTGGGAAAGGCTGAACCCAAAGTGATTTACTTATCGCCCCAAGGCAAGCGCCTGACGCATCAACGTGTTATGCAAATGGCAGATTTATCTGGCATGGTGTTATTGTGTGGCCGTTATGAAGCAGTTGACCAGCGTTTGCTGGATTCCTGTGTGGATGAAGAAATTAGTCTTGGTGATTTTGTCTTGTCTGGTGGAGAGTTACCTGCCATGGCATTGATGGACTCGGTAATCCGGCAAATTCCAGGTGTATTGCATGACGATATGTCGGCTGTGCAAGATAGCTTTGTGAATGTGCTGCTTGATTGTCCACATTACACCAGACCGGAAGTTTTCGAAGGACTAGCAGTCCCCGCTGTGTTAATGGGCGGGAATCATGCCGAGATTGAAAAATGGCGGCGTCAGCGGGCACTGGAAGCCAGTGTACAAAAACGACCAGATTTAATTCAAGCTGCGCGTGAGGCTGGTTTGCTTAGTCGCACTGATGAAAAGTTTTTAAGCAGTCTATAGTAGTCTATAGCAGGGCATACGCAACATTGTTCCAGCGGCGTTATGGCTCTTGGCCGTACATTTGTACTGTCTTCGTCGTCATACCTTGCCGGGATAATTTTGTGTACGTCCTACAAGTTTTCTTATTTGCGTCGCAAATAAGAATGTAAAGCGCATACCTCGGTATGCATGTTAAACCCCATCCTCTACCGGGCAGAAGTCAGACCTAGTCTGCGGCGTCGGCAAGATGGTTATCGGAGTATAAAAATGGATCTGATCCAAAAATTAGAGCAAGAAGAAATTGCTCGCCTCGGCAAAAACATCCCTGACTTCGCACCTGGCGATACAGTCATCGTTAGCGTGAACGTTGTTGAAGGTACACGTAAACGTGCACAGGCTTACGAAGGCGTTGTTATTTCCCGTCGTAACCGTGGTTTGAACTCTAACTTCATCGTTCGTAAGATTTCTTCCGGCGAAGGCGTTGAGCGTACATTCCAGTTGTATTCTCCTTTGATCGCTTCTATCGAAGTGAAACGTCGCGGTGACGTACGTCGTGCTAAGTTGTACTACTTGCGTGAACGTTCAGGTAAATCTGCACGTATCAAAGAAAAATTGCCAGCACGTAAAGTGGCAGCAGCAAAAGCAGAATAATATCTGCCCGAGTTGTTCGAAAAAGGGATGCCGTGTGCATCCCTTTTTTTATGGGCGTTTTATCTCAATTTACAAAATTGAATTAAATTGTACGTTGTAGAACCAGGATGGGTGTAACCCGCCAACACAAATCTACCCTTCATATTGACAGATTCTCCCAGTCCACTATAACTCGTTCATAATATGAAGGGTGACGCTGATGTAGTCACAAATAGCTCGCAATGCGCTACTGTCATCTTGTTGCGCAGGCCTTATATCATCTTTTTATCTACCGAATTGAAACCTAGTGAGCAAATTAATCTTTGACCCGGAACTTCTACCCATCCTATCAGTGGCCAGTGAAGATGCGGTGCCACCAGCGATGCTGACGCCAGATCATTTAAAACAACGATTTGAACAAGCACCCATCTGGACGCCAGAGATACAGATGGAAGAAAGCATATTTAAGGGCCTTTCATTTCGACCGGCTTCGGTTCTGATACCACTGGTTTTGCGTGAGAGTGGATTGACGGTGTTATTGACACGGCGTGCGACCAGTTTAAATCATCACGCAGGGCAAATTAGTTTTCCTGGTGGTCGATTTGAAGCCATTGATGTGAACCCAATTGAAACGGCACTGAGAGAAACTGAAGAGGAAATTGGACTTGGTCGAAAGCACATTGATATCCTGGGTAACCTACCCGAATATAAGACGGGAACTGGTTATCTGGTGACGCCAGTCGTATCCTTGGTGCGTCCTCCATTTGACTTAATCACTGATCCGGCTGAAGTAGCGGCGGTATTTGAAGTCCCACTGGCATATCTGATGAATAGCCAGCATCACCAACGACGTGTATTTCAGATGCCTGACGGTAGTGGTCAGCGCAGCTTTTATGCGATGCCGTACGAACAGCATTTTATCTGGGGTGCAACGGCAGGGATGTTACGTAATCTGTTTCATTTTCTACGTGCGTAGATAGTTTTTGCCCAGCTTTAATTGCATTTGCTTCCTGTTTCATTCGTGTTTCGATCGAGTTTGTATTTCCTTTCGGAACAAAGCTTCATAATCTGCACAATTCCGTTTACACTTGCCGCATTAGCAAACTCATTGACCATTGTCGTTTGCCGCGACTTTTGCCTAGCCTACCATGACATTTCTTTCTATCTTGTTTGCCCTGCTGATTGAACAGCTTAAACCTTTGCGTGCAGATAATGTGATTTACATGCAAATCCAGACATTGGCGACGAAAATTGAAGCGTCGTTTAATGCTGGAAAAGCCAAGCATGGACGTTTGGGCTGGTGGACTATGGTGGGCTTACTCACTGTGCCAACAGCTTTGATTCATTATCTATGTTTGCGTTTTAGCCCGTTTGCAGCGTTTATCTGGAACGTCATCATTGTTTATCTGACTCTCGGTTTTCGTCGCTATAGCCACTATTTTACGTCGATACAACTGGCACTGAGTTCAGGGGATGAAGACGCTGCGCGTCGCTTTCTCGCTGAATGGACGCACCGTGACACCAGTGATATGGATGTGTCCGAAATTTCCAGGATTACGATAGAAAGTGCATTAATTGCGACGCACAGGAACGTATTCGGTGTGTTTTTCTGGTTTTTAATGCCAGTAGGTCCGGCTTGTGCTGTGATGTATCGGGTGGCCGAGTATCTCGCACGGGCGTGGACAGAACCAGATCACATGAAAAATGAAGAGTTTGGTATTTATGCGACGAAAGTGTTTTATTGGATAGACTGGATCCCTGCACGCCTTACCGCTGTTGCTTTTGCTGTTGTCGGTAATTTTGAAGATGCAGTATATTCATGGCGTAATTATGCTGACCGTTGGGCGGATGAAGTAGTTGGTATCATTTTGTCTGCTGGAGGGGGAGCTCTGGGAGTGCGTCTGGGTGAGCCAGAAGAAAAGGCCATGGTACTGCAAGCGGATGCCAGTGCAGTCGATGTTGATAGCTTGGAACTAGAAAGTCAACCCGGGGCAGAAGCATCGCCACGCGCCTTACAAAGTGCCGTTGGTTTGGTTTGGCGAGCCTTATTATTATGGATGTTGTTATTATTATTGCTCTCGTTTGCCATTTGGGTTTGAGTGATAATTTGAAGTAGGAAGCCGCTGTTTAGCGGCTTTTTTGTTTATCATTGCCAGACTGTCACGTTAATTTGCTTTTCGTTGATTGCGCGAGCTTTACTAAGCGTCAAAATACACTATATTGACTGCGTGTCTTGCTTACTGTGCATCGCTACCGTATTAATATGTATCGGAGGTTTCGATCCAAGTCTTCTATAAGATATAATACTGATTATCTAGAAAGCTGAGTGTCACAAAACGATATTTCGCTTTTTTCAATTTTGCTTCACAGCGAGCCGAGCACATGGCCGATTCCAAAAAAATTCATTCTGAGCCAATTAAAGAATTTTTCATCCAGGGTATTACCAGTGATGGAAAACAGTTCCGCCCCAGCGATTGGGCGGAGCGGCTTTGCGGCGCCATGTCATGTTTTAGTCCTGATGGCGGACGTAATTCTCATTTGCAGTATTCTCCGTATGTACGCCCGATTTTGTTGAATGGAGTGCGCTCCGTCGTCGTCAATGAGGCCATTCGCGAGATTGAACCTTTGGCATATCATTTTGTGGTTAGTTTTGCCAAAGATAATGATTTGCAAATTATAGATGCTTGCTTGTTGCCAGATGAGCCAGAAAAGAAAAAATAAATAGATAATTATTATCCCGAATCCAGGGCAAAGGATGACAGGAATGAATTCTGATATCAAAAAACCGCACATGTAAAACTGGCGGTTTTTTTTATGACATCGATTTCTGGCTGGCGCATATTTCGCTCAGGTAAATGCCTGCATTATCTGATCCCGGAGCCAACGATTGGCCGGATCGCTTTCGAGATTCTGATGCCAATAAAGAAAAACGTCCCAAGAGGGCATGGTTAAAGGCAATGCCAGTATTTGATTGTCAAATTGTTGATTGACGATGCGCGCATAGGCTTCTGGCATGGTGAGTAACAAATCGGTCTGGCTGACGACCCTGCAGGCGGCAAAATAATGCTGACAACGAAGGCGTATGCGCCTTTGTAACCCTAAACGGCTGAGTTCAAAATCTTCTAGACCCATGCCCTTACGACGTGAGCTGGCAAGGATATGTTCGGCTTGCAAGTACTGTTCTAAAGTGATGCTTCCTTTGAGCAGAGGGTGATTTTTGCGTGCCAGAATGACAGTCGTATCTCGCGAGACATGTTGCCTGCGGATTTCTGGTGGTAACGGTAACAACATATCAATCGCTACATCCAGGGTTCCTGCGGATAATTCACTTGCCAACTCACGCCGCTCTACCTGAAAGGCCGCCAGATTAATTTCTGGTGCTTGCTCTGTGATGCTTTTGAGGAGTGGTGGCAGGACTGTTGATTCCAGTACATCGCGTAGACCCAGATTGAATTGTTTGCGCGCCTGAGATGGATCAAATTTGCCGTTATCTGTCAGCGTCATTTCTAAGCCACGCAAAGCTTGTCGGACAGGTTCAATAATGCTGCGCGCCAGCGGCGTTGACACCATACTATTTCCCTGACGGACGAACAAGGGATCATCGAACATGCTGCGCAGGCGATTTAGTGCATGACTAATCGCAGGTTGCGTGAGGTTCAGTTGTTGACTGGCACGCGTGACCGTGCCTTCCGTATAAATAGCTTCAAATACAATAAACAGGTTTAGATCAACGCGAGATATATGCATGAAATTAATATTCTTTGATAACAACTATTCATTTGATCAATTATAGCTCCAGACTTACACTCCGCAACTGACCTGTGGAAAATCAGCCGCACGCAAAGCAATTGGCAATTTGAACTCAAAAGAAAGTGGAACATACAATGGCGCAACTGTATCTGATACGGCATGGACAAGCCTCATTTGGTAGTCAGAACTATGATCAATTGTCTGAACTCGGCACGCAGCAGTCACGCCAGTTAGGTAAATGGTGGGCGGAACGGGATTTTGCGGTCCATCGCATTGTTACTGGTGCCCTGCACAGGCATCAGCAAACAGCATTGGCTTGCATGTCCACCTTCCTTGATTGCGAAGAAGATAAGCTCAATACGACAGGCTGGCATACCGATGCCGGTTTTAATGAATATCATCACCATGAGGTGTTAGTGAAGCATGTACCTGAATTTGAGGATCCGGCGGTTGTTAAACATTTTTTAAAAAGCAAACCCGATGCCGGACGCGAATTTCAAGACATCTTTTCTGCGGCTATTGCGCGCTGGATGTCAGGTCAGTTTGATACTGACTATACCGAAACCTGGCATGCATTTCAGAATCGGTGTATTGCCGCTTTTCAAAAGCAATTGACATTGAATGATGGTGCCAAAAACATCGCCGTTTTTACGTCAGGCGGCACTATTTCTGCGATTTGCCAGCATCTTCTTAACCTGCCTGACGGTAAATTTTCTGAACTGAATTGGACCTTAGTTAATAGCGGTGTCACGCGCATCCATGTCCAACCAGAACGCGATGAACAAGCATCTCGATTGGCGTTGGCATATCTCAATAATTTCTCTCACCTCGAGTTGCTCAATGACCCCAAGTGTATTACCTATGTTTAGTGCCGCCATTTTTTCAAAACGTTGATACCGTCATTTTTTTGAATCTTATTTAATCAAAGAGGAACCACATGGATTTTCAATACAGCCCTAAGGTTATTGATTTGCAGTCGCGCTTAAAGGCGTTTATGGATGCGCATATTTATCCAAATGAAGCGACATTTTTTGGTGAGATTGCTGCCAATCGTAAAGCGGGCGACGCGTGGGTGCCGACGAAGATTGTCGAACAACTCAAAGCAAAGGCAAGAGATGCAGGGCTATGGAATTTATTTCTGCCAGAGTCAGGCCATGGCGCTGGCTTGACCAATCTGGAATACGCACCGTTATGTGAAATTATGGGACGCGCATTGTGGTCGGCTGAAGTCTTTAATTGTTCGGCACCCGACACTGGCAATATGGAAGTGTTCGCACGCTATGGCACGCCAGCGCAGCAAGAGCAATGGCTTAAGCCGCTACTGCGTGGTGAAATTCGTTCATGCTTTGCGATGACAGAACCTGCAGTCGCTTCTTCAGATGCAACGAATATCGAAGCGTCAATTCGCCGCGACGGCGATGAGTACGTGATCAACGGTCGCAAATGGTGGTCTTCCGGTGCCAATGATCCTCGCTGCAAAGTATTCATCTTCATGGGTAAAAGTGATCCACAGAATGCCGATCGTCATAAGCAACAGTCAATGATCATCGTACCGCGCGATACCCCAGGCGTGACGATTTTGCGCGCCTTGCCAGTATTTGGATACGACGATGCACCACATGGTCATGGCGAAGTCTTATTTGACAACGTCAGAGTCCCAGCATCGAATATGTTGCTCGGTGAAGGACGCGGGTTTGAAATTGCACAAGGCCGTTTAGGCCCTGGCCGGATTCATCACTGCATGCGTTTGATTGGTCTGGCTGAGCGTGCGCTCGAAGATATGTGCAAACGTTCTTTGAGTCGTGTTGCTTTCGGTAAACGGGTGGCTGAACAAGGCGTGACGCTGGAACGCATCGCTAACGCCCGGATTCTAATTGATCAGGCGCGCTTTCTGGTGTTGAACGCAGCACAAATGATGGATACCGTCGGTAATAAAGCTGCTGCCAAAGAAATTGCCATGATCAAGGTTGCCGCGCCAAATATGGCATGCCAGGTAATTGATTGGGCGATACAAGCGCATGGCGGTGGTGGTGTCTCTGATGATTTTGGTCTTGCCTATGCGTATGCGCAAGCACGTACACTGCGTTTGGCCGATGGTCCAGATGAAGTGCATAGAAACCAGATTGGCAAGATGGAATTAAAAAAATACGCCAATGGCAAGTAGCCCAAGTAATGCAAGTGATGCGAGTAATGTAAAGTGAACGCGGTACCCCAATGCCAGACCAGTGTTGGGGTACCGCGTTTTTTTTACCGTGCAGATTTAAAGATCATCGTTTTAAAGTAAGTTAAATTTCTGGAGTATCATCAAAAATAAAATATATATTACCACCTACTTGGTTTTTAAATACGTATCGAATTTCAGAAAGATTTGCAGTTGATTTGTTGTGCTTAATTTCCCAAAAAATGAAAAATTCAGGAGACAAAATGAGCGAAACACCTTGGATCAAATCTTACCCGGCAGGCGTCCATTGGGATGCTCATTTGCCTGTCAGTACCATACCAACATTGTTGCACGATGCTGTAGCACGTTGGGCAGATCGAGCCGCTCTGGAGTTCATGGGCAAACAAACCAGCTATCGTGAATTGCAACACTTAGTCGATAAGGCAACCAAAGGCTTTCAGGCGCTGGGCGTCAAACCGGGTGTGCATGTGGGATTATTTTTGCCAAATACTCCACATTATGTGATTTGCTTTTTTGCGATTTTGCAAGCGGGCGGAACGGTGGTGAACTACTCGCCACTCGATGCGGAAAGAGTGCTGGCACATAAAATCGAAGATAGTCAGACCGATTTTCTGGTGACTTTGGATATGGTCATGCTGTATCCGCAAATGGCGAAGATGTTGTCTGATACGCGTCTAAAAAAAATTATCGTCGGCAGCATCGCGGAGATGTCACCTTACCCTGAAGTCGTTCATGCGAATCTCCAAAAAGCAGAGCAACTGTGCGTCATTCCTGACGATCCACGACACCAGTCATTTTCTCGTTTGATTGATAATGATGGTCGTTATTTGGCAATCGCAGAGAGCAATCCAGCGGAGACCATCGCCGTATTGCAATATACCGGCGGCACCACAGGCTTGCCAAAAGGCGCAATGCTGACCCACGCGAATCTGACAACCGCATGTAGCCAGATTTTAGAAACCACCAATGTTGTGCCGCGCATACTGGAAGAAGGTAAAGAGCGCGTGTTGGCTGTGCTTCCGTTATTTCATATTTACGCGCTGACGGTTGATATGCTGTTTGGCATCCGCATGGGAGCAGAAATTGTTCTGCATACGCGCTTTGATGTTGATGCTGTTGTTAAAGAGTTAGCCGCAAAAAAAATCACGGTTTTCCCTGGTGTGCCAACTATGTATGCGGCGATTATTCAACATCCGCAGATAGCCGAATTTGATCTGAGTTCATTGAAGTTTTGCAATTCGGGCGGTGCGCCTTTACCCGCTCAAGTTTTGCAAAAATTTCAGTCATTGACTTCGTGTAATTTGCTTGAGGGGTGGGGTATGACAGAGACCTCTCCTACTGGTACTTTTACACCTGCCAGTGGGCTGAGAAAAGCAGGTTCATGTGGCTTACCGACACCAGGGATCAGTTTTAAATTTGAAAGCATCGATGAGCGCGGGAAATATGTAGGGTTAGGTGAGCGTGGTGAAATTTGTGTCTCTGGTGCCAACATTATGAAAGGATATTGGAATAAGCCAGATGCCACTAAAGAGGCGTTTACGGCCGATGGTTATTTCCGTACTGGTGATGTTGGATACATGGATGCTGATGGCTTTGTGTACATTGTGGATCGCACTAAAGATATGATTTTGTCTGGTGGTTATAACGTTTATCCACGCAATATTGAAGAAGCGATTTACCTGCATCCGTCCGTCGCTGAGGTCAGTGTGATCGGAATTCCGGATGATTACCGAGGCCAGGCCGCGAAGGCGTTTATCAAACTCAAAGCCGGGCAAAGTACACTGCTATTTGATGAACTTAAAGAGTTCTTGCACGATAAATTGGGCAAACATGAAATGCCGCAAGAAATAGAAATCCGGGTAGAA
Source organism: Undibacterium sp. SXout11W (assembly GCA_049339905.1). Lineage (GTDB taxonomy): Bacteria > Pseudomonadota > Gammaproteobacteria > Burkholderiales > Burkholderiaceae_D > Undibacterium. Next base: position 163,516 of record JBMPPG010000006.1, on the reverse strand, counting down.
TTGCCGAAAACGCCGGTTGGGAAATTATCCAAAAAAGAGTTATACGATGAAGAGGAAAAAAGGCGTGCATCACGTTGAATTTTGTATACAGCATTGAAATTGGTGGGTACACCTCGCCAATCTCAGCTAAGCAACATGGGCAATTGTTTTGAATTCGTCAGGTATCCATAAATAAAAAGGGATTTCACCATCACAGTGAAATCCCTTTTTTGTGTCATATAAAGTTTGTCAGTTTCAGTTTGAAACTGACAAACTCATAGAATCCTGATGACAGAATATTACCAAACAGCTTTACCGGAACCGTCTTTGATTTGTGCTTTCCAAGTTTTTTGGATCAACTCAACAACAGAAGATGGCATTGGGATGTAATCCAGTTCTGTTGCCATTGCTGTACCATTTTTATAGGACCAGTCGATGAATTTCAGAGTTTCTTTGATTTTGGCTGCATCTGGCTGAGTTTTGTGAACCAATACAAAAGTCGCGCCAGTGATTGGCCAGCTTGCTTTACCTGGTTGGTCTGTTGATACCACAGCGAAGCCTGGTGTTTTGTCCCATGCCGCACCTGCTGCAGCAGATTTAAATGTATCTGCATCTGGTGTAACAAACTGACCTTCACGATTTTTCAACTGTGTGTAAGACAGGTTGTTTTTCTTAGCGTAAGCAAATTCTACGTATCCGATAGAACCATTGATACGTTGAACGTTAGCCGCAACGCCTTCGTTACCTTTGCCGCCCAAGCCTGCTGGCCATTTAACTGCTGTGCTGGAGCCAACAACTTTTTTGAATTCTGCATTTACTTTAGACAAGTAATCGGAGAACAAGAAAGTGGTACCTGATGCATCAGAACGGTGAACGACTGTGATGTCTTCTGATGGCAACTTTACACCTGGATTGATTGCAGCGATTTCTGCGTCAGTCCATTTAGTTACTTTACCTAAGTAAATGTCTGCGATCACTTGGCCAGTCAATTTCAATTGACCAGGTTTGACGCCATCGATGTGCACGACAGGTACTACACCACCCATGACTACCGGGAATTGCAACAAGTCTTCTTTATCTAATTCTTCTACTGTCAAAGGCATATCAGACGCGCCAAAATCAACAGTATTTGCTTTGATTTGTTTAATACCGCCGCCAGAACCAATGGATTGGTAGTTCAGGCTGTTACCGGTTGCTTTTTTGTAGGCTTCAGCCCATTTTGATGCGATAGGGTAAACGAAGCTAGATCCGGCGCCAGTGATTTCTGCCGCGATTGCGGAAGAGAGTGTCAACAGAGTTGCTGCAGTAACGAGTGTAGTTTTCAAAAAGAATTTCATTTTCATATCCTTAAACTCCAAACTTGGAGCCCCGAACCTTACAGATAATTTATGACAGAATCATGACAAGTCTGCATTGAGTTTATTTAAATTTTTAATTCTTCAAAGCTTCAGCTAATACGCATGAATTTTTAGTTGAGTAACGGCGTGAAACGAAAGATTGCAAATGAATACTTTTTTATTGAACTCTGATGCACTATTTCCTAATAGCCTTCCGGATCGCTGTTTAACTTGCTTTGAAGTTAAAAATATCTGCAAAGATATTAATTACTGCGTCATAATTTAGGATGTTCAAAAGAAATGTTCAGAACACCTTGGTCTGGCTTATTTTCCATTTTGTGTAAAACCTTGGTACCCAGGCACTTGCAGTGTGGTATCAGGTGGCAATGAAGCTGGCAGTAGAAACGTTAATATTAAGTCAGGTATTAAGCAATGTTGAAACGCTTAGTTGGTCTCTGTTTGGTGCTGCATCTGAGTAGTGTTGCGGCAGTACAGTTAAATTCACAGCACGTGCTTGTGGTCGAAGATGGCACTGGTAAAGTGTTGTTAGAAAAAAATGCGACTGAGGTAGCACCAATCGCCTCGTTGACCAAGCTAATGACAGCGATGGTGATATTAGATAGTAAGCCCAATATGGATGAAAAAATTTCCATAGAAAGCGCTGACATGGATACGCTTAAACATAGCTTGTCGCATGTTCCTGTTGGTGCTACTTTGCCACGGAAAGATGTCTTGCAATTGGCTTTGATGTCGTCAGATAATCGCGCTGCGGCAGCTTTGGCAAGAACCTATCCGGGTGGAAATGTCGCTTTTGAGAAGGCAGTCAACGTCAAAATCAAGGCATTAGGAATGGCCAATACTGTCATCAAAGAGCCAACTGGCTTATCTCCGGAAAATACTTCAACGGCAGCAGACCTGGTAAAAATGGCTGTGGCAGCATCGCATTATCCGCAGATTACTGATATTACGACCGACACGTCAGATATGATTGACATTAAAGGTCGTAAGCGATTGTTTCATAACACTAATCGTTTGGTCGGTAAAAAAGGCTGGGATATTCTACTGTCGAAGACTGGGTTCACGAATGAAGCTGGCAATTGTCTGATCATGCGGATAAAGTTGGCTGAGAAAAAAGCAACCTTGGTTTTGTTGAATGCCAGCGCGAGTTCTTCACGCTTCGTTGATGCGATGAATATTTCGCGTCTGATAAAAGGAGAGGACATCGCGCCTGCAATTCACGCCTCGGTTCGCCGACGATCCCGTTCAGCTAAAGTTTGAGCGTTTCATGGCTGCCAGCTCTAAGGCTTTCGAGAAAGCATTGAGCTGGCTGTTGGTTAAAGTTGGTTATAGATGTAACGTTTGCTATAGCCAGCCTTCGTCCCTTGCCATACGGTAGGCCTCTACCCGATTTTTTGCGTTTAATTTACTGATAGCCTCCGACAAGTAATTGCGCACCGTTCCCTCAGATAAAAACATTATCCTGGCTATTTCGGCGCTGGTCGAGCCTGTGCCTGCCAAACGGAGAATCTGACGCTCACGCTCGCTTAATGGATCTTGTGAGCCACCCCAACTTTCAATTGCCAATTCTGGTGCAATCGCTTTGCCACCTGCATGCACGGTACGTATCGCTTGTGCAAGAGTTTCTGCTGGTGCATCTTTGAGCATATAGCCGCGTACGCCACTGGCAAGGGCGCGACGTAAATAGCCAGTGCGTGCAAAGGTGGTGAGCATGATGACTTTGCAGGCTAGCTTCTGCTCTTGAATTGCGGAAGCAAGTTCAAGACCAGTCATTACTGGCATTTCAATGTCGGTGATTAAAATATCGGGCGTTTCCTTCTTGCAGTAGTTCAGCGCTTCCTGACCATTTTTTGCCTGCGCAACGACTTGTAAATCGTGCTCCATTCCAAGTAAGGCCGCCAGCGCACCGGAAACCATGGCCTGATCTTCAGCAATAATAAGTCGTATCATCGGTTTTCCCTGTAGTGCTAGTCTTGTTTGGAAGTTTAAGCTTCAATGTCATTCCTTGTTCTGCTTCAATAATAAGTTTTCCGCCAAGGGTTGCGACACGCTCGGACATACCCGTTAATCCGTTTCCTTTATTATGGATGCTGAAGTCTTTGCGACCAATACCATTATCCTTAATACTGAAAACGATGTGATCTTCATCTGCAGTCAGTCGAATGTCACACTCACTGGCATGCGCATGGCGAATAATATTTGTCGTTGCTTCTCTAAGTGCGAGGGCAATAACATTTTCTGTCAATGGCGCCAGAACACAGTTTGCGATCTCTTGAGTCATGGTCACCTGTGCTGTGGCGAGTGCCTGCTGCGTTGATTGCAACTCATGTGCTAAGCCAATTGATCGATAACCAGTCAACGCTGCTCTAACCTCGGATAAGGCAGTACGAGCGGCTTGCTCTATGTCCATTAGTTCTTTTTTACAGGCATCTCCATCCCGATCGAACAGCTTACGTGCCAGTTCAGCCTTGAGCGTAATCACGGACAAACTGTGCCCGAGTACATCATGCATATCGCGGGCGATGCGTTCGCGCTCCGTTAATGCGGCGAGATGTTCAACTTCTTCTTGTTTACGAAGCAGACTTTCTTGGGTTCGTTTGAATTTTTCTCCCACAATGACGCTGACCCCTGCTGTGACACTGAAGATGGTCGCAGGAATCCAAAATGCTGCGTTGAAATGGAAGATGAGGCTCAGAAGGCTTGTGACAACAGTGAGTGAAAATAGACATAGATACGAAGTACGTGTCGATAATTTATGTCCTATCATCGAGGACGCGAAAATACAGAACGTAGCACTTCCGAAGTTGAATGGTGCCCAAGCGATCCCTGCGATATAAATAATGAGCGCACATAATAATTGTTGTCGTTGAGGCGCCCAAAAACTATAAAAGTAACAGGGGAAAAATACTAACAATGTGATTGTGCCTACAACCAGTTCAATGGTGCTTGGACTTTGATAGAAATATTTTAATCCGAATATTCCTAATGATAACAGCCAGAAATACGGGGCATGGCCGAAACTGTCCGGTACCCACGGAAATCGAAACACTGCGTTTATCTTTTTGACTGAAATCATGATTTAGTAAGAATGACTGAGATGACTAAGTTGGTGCAATATTCACTGACGCAAAAACAAATTGATTTCTTTAGCATGATCAATGGAATGCCTTTTTATTTTTGCGTCAGACTTCTATAACGAGTACAGATAAAATTTACCCATTCTCATTTTCTGGTTTATTCTGTTAACAAGCGAATATCTGCAATGGCAAAATGATAGATATCAATTTCTGGACCTGCGAAGAAAGTAATCATTGTCAAAATGTGAGGATCCAGATCTTTAAAATCATCGAATGCCAGAGTGACAGTCTGCCACTCATTACTGCTTTTGAGTTGCCTAGTTATAGGAATATAGTTGTTCTGAATATAGAAGCCAACATTGTATTGCTTTCCGTCTCCTTTTACCTTGAAGGAGATTTTTTTTACGGCACTCAGATTTGCTGCTTGTCCTGGATCGTTACTGGGAAAAAATGCGATGCCTGCCCAAGGATATGCAAATCCTGCTTGTACCTTTGCATCGATATTCAAGGCAGGCTGTCCAGCTGGTTCCGTTCCAGAAAGCGTTAAAGAGACGCTCGATTTACCACCCATACGCTCATCATTGGTTGGAAACCAACCTGCTCCAAAAGGGCTGCCTAATTTTTCTTCGCTGAATAAGCTGATACGACCATCGGCCGGTAAATGAAGTGCTGCTGGCTGAGCCTTGTTTTCCTTGCTTACGGCAAGCAATTTCTGTTGGCGAAGATCATTGACTAGTCTGCCATCTTTCCAGATGCTGACAATATTACGGGTGGCATTAATATCTTTACCCGGATCGCCTTCGACCATCAATAAATCTGCTTTATACCCGTTTGCAATACGTCCTCTGTCATTGAGATGGAAGGCTTTGGCTGGCACTGACGTGGCGGATGCCAATGCTGCACTTGGGCTTAAACCAGCATTCACCAGCGAAGCTAATTCATGATGCAAGCTAATGCCATATTGAGTGCCAGCGTTACCTGCATCAGTACCTGCGAGGATGGGAACATGTGCCGCATTCAGCGCTGCTATGCTGATGCGTGGCACCTGAAGAATCGACTTATTCTCAGCTTTACCATACGGATTTTTTAATGCTTGCAATTGCGATGTAGTCAGTAAATTGGTGAATCTTTTATCTTGTAAGACATCTTCCGCTTTGATTCCGGCAAGACTTTCCAATACGGCAAAGGTAGGCATGATGAAGGCATTTTTCTGTTTCGCTGTTGTCACCAACTTTTTTAAATCGGCGTCGTTGATCGTTGTTCCTGTGAATAGATGCACCAAGCCATCGGCATTTGCATCCAAAGCTGCTTGCGCGTCGTTGAGGCTACTGATATGAACGACAGCCATTCGATGGCGTTTGTGGGCGGCTTTAATCAGTGCCTTGACAGTCGCCAGATCAAGACTGCTGAAAGGATGTTTTTCACTGCCTTTTTCCATCACGATTTTGATAAAGTGCGAACCTTCGGCGATACGTGCGTCAACCCAGGCTTGTGCTTGTTCTGGTTTGGTCAAAGTTTCTATGGCGATGCCGTATTCCGTGCCGTGACCACCGGGAGCGGTCGCTAATGTGCCAGCCGAAATTACGTCGGATTGATCGTAATTTTTCTTGTGACGCATTTTGCTATTGAAGTCTTGCATTACGGTGACCGATGTAAACATATCGATTTCTGTCGTCACGCCAAATAGTAGTGGAAGGTCGAAATCCTGATAGGCGTGAACATGAGAATCAATCAGACCAGGTAACAACGTTTTGCCTGTGCCATTGACTTCAATTGCTGAAATCGGCGTTGTTCCATGAAAATCACTATTTATTATTTTCCCGTCGCTGATCAGAACAGTTCTGTTTTCAACGCTACGTTGGCCATCAAAAACACGAACGTTACGAATCAAGTATTCATCTGTAGCGGCGTTGGCTCCAATGCAGTAACCACATCCTGCCATGCAAGCAAAAATAATGTTGTTTAAGGTAGTTAGCTTGTTCATCGAATTTCCTTCAAAAGATATCAGTACTGATGAAAAATTGTTCGTGTAAGGAACACGATAGAGTTAGAAAAAAGCTGACGATAGAGTGATAACGCTATCAGCGCAGTTTTACGTAAGCTCTTAGAGACATGTTTATGTTGACCGACACTTGCTTCCCTAACAAGAATCGTTTGCCATGAAATCGATATGACATTTGTCATATCCTAGTAAGGCATGTCGTCGCGCGAAGTGGCGCGACAATATAGGATGAGATTCATCGATTGACAGCAGGTATTGATGTTTGTGGAAAGTCAGCAAAACTGCTTTCATTTTTTTAAATGTATTGATTCTTGCTTATTTTTGTTGCGAAAAACTGTTGAAGGTTATTCTTGAAGAATACTTACGTAGTGCATAAGTGAAAAAAAAATGATAATGTTGCAATTTACATTATAATGTTGTTATTAAGGCAAAATTGATGCCAATGTTTTGCTGTCTTTAAACTTACGGACAAAATTTATGCGCCATTTCCGGGTTCTGATTGTTACTTATGCTCATTGGGAGGGCTTATCCCGGCTTCCTGCTCTGTTACATGAAGCCGGATGTGAGATTTGCGTGTTGGGAGTCCCTGATAACTTTCCGTCTTATTCCCGTTTCGTAAAGCGTGTTTTTATATCACCTAACGACGTTGACGCAGTTGTCGCAGATCTCAATGTGCACTTGCAAAATCAAGCCAACAAATATGATTGGATAATTATTAGTGATGATCCATTGTTATATGCCCTGGAAAAGCGTCGCAACGAAGCATGGGTTAAAGAAAATTTTCCGACAATAGCAGGCGATGCAGGCATCGATTTCATCACGTCAAAGTCGGTCTTTATTGAAGCGTGCCGGAAAAAGAATATTAAGGTACCGGATTTCGATTTGTGTTCAGATTTGCCGCAATTACAAGCGGCTGGTGATCGTTTGGGTTATCCGCTGGTGATTAAACAGGAACAAGGTTTTGCTGGCTTGGCAGTTCGTATTGTCGATGATGCAGAGTCACTTTCTGGTCTTCCCCTTGAGCAACACGTCATTGCCCAAAAATTTATTCGTGGGCGCCTGGCAAGTGCTGCTGCAGTCTATAAAGATGGCAAACCGATTGCATGGTTTTCGTACTATCGTTCACGGACTTGGGGTGATTGCGGTCCATCGGCAGCAATAGAGGCTAAAGTTTTTCCTGAGCTTGAACATATGTTGACTCAACTTGGGCAACTTTCGGGTTTTCATGGATTGTGCGGGATTGATTTTTTTGAGCAAGAAAATACGGGCGAGCTGATATTGCTCGAACAGAATTTTCGCCCCACCTTGACAATAGGTTTGGCTAAGCGTTTCGGCGTCGATTTGGCGATGGCAATTCGGATTTTGCTGGGAGGTGATGACGCAAGAATAGACCGCGCATTGACGCAAAAAACGACAGTAAAGAGCGTTATTCCATTATTTCCACAGGACGTGTTCCGCGCGATTGATGCCCAAGATCGTCGCGGTTTGTTGAAGTGGTGCTTTTATCCGTTATGGTGGCGTGAAATGCGCTGGAGTGAGCCGTTTATTATGTTCCTGAATTTGCGCCATATTATTCAGAAATTGCGTGGAGTTAAGAAAGTAAATACACGCCGCTTCGTCTGATGATACTTGTTGCGAGTGGCATGAAATCTGATTGGTATTTATGAAAATTTTGCTAGTGATAGGTCGATAAAAACGCTCAGACTTTTCTGTTTTTTTCAAAAATAGTTATTAAGCTTAATTCTTGCATCTTTCTTTTTACGTAAAAAAAGGGCAGCAGAGTTTCCTCCGCTGCCCATTCATTTTTCATTCATCTTTTATGGTGCTGAACACAAGCAATGTGTAATGGCTGAGTAACCCTTGCCATCTTTATTGACATCCGCCAACCAGGCAAAGTCAGACATAATTTGTGTCGCTGCAACAGGCGGGATACCTGTCGGTACCAAAGCAACTTTAAATTGGTCTTGTAAAATATGTGCAGCTTGCGAGCCGATCAGATCAAAGATACGATCAAACTTGGTCAGTTCTGGCTCGACATAGCTGATACGGTAGTCGTTACCTAACTTGGCTCTGCTTGCAGCCGAGCTGATCGCATCGGAATAGCTACCAACTTTATCGACCAGGCCACGTTCCTTCGCTTGAGCACCTGTCCAAACGCGTCCTTGGGCTACCGCATCGATTTTCTCTGGCGTTGTTTTACGTGCTGCCGCAGCTTTAGTGGTGAACTCTGAATAAATATGGTTAATACTCGATTGTACTAATTCGCCAAATTTAGGATTCAGAGGCCGCAACGGATTAAACGGATCAGCCAGCCAGGTTGTAGTGGTGCCGCCAGTATGAATACCTAATTTTTCGATCGCCTTGTCTGCGGTTGGTAATATTGCGAAAACACCGATAGAACCTGTCACGGTTGCTTCATCGGCGATCACTTCATCAGACGACATCGAAATCCAATAACCACCAGAAGCGGCGACATTGCCCATAGAAACGACCACTGGTTTGCCTGCTTTACGCGTCAGTTCTAATTCACGACGGATTAATTCAGAGCTGAATGCACTACCGCCAGGAGAGTCTACGCGTAACACAACGGCCTTAATGCTATCGTCTTCTCTTGCTTTGCGGATCAATGCAGAAGTAGATAAACCACCGATAGATCCCGGTGGTGCTTTCCCATCACCGATTTCACCGGAGGCAACAATCACACCGACTGCATCACCAAACAATTTTGGTTTCTGGCGGCTCAGGTAGTCATCAAATGCTATTTGACGGAAAGTATGATTTTGTTCATCACGTGCACCACGTTTGAGCATTAACTCACGCAGTTCATCGCGTGTTTTTAAACCGTCAACCAACTTCATATTCAATGCCAGTTTGGCGCTATCATCACCAGCTGCTTTCATTAACTCTGGTAATTGATCAATGCCCTGCATGATGCTACCAACGGGAAGTTTGCGTGCTTGTTCAACGTTGTTGGTATAGGTTTTCCACATTGCATTGTAGAGAAAACTCTCTGCTTCTGTAGCTGCCTCGGAGGGCGCATTGGCGATATACGGTTCTGCAAAACTTTTGTAGGTGCCGACTTTAAGCAAGTTAACAGTGATACCCACTTTGTCTAATGCATCGCGATAATAGTTTCGGTATCGACCAAACCCAGTCAACATCACTGAGCCCATGGGATGCAGATACACTTCATTGGCATGTGATGCTAAAAAGTATTGACGCTGGTCGAAGCCAGAGCCCCAGGCAACCACGGTTTTTCCGCTGGCTTTAAAACGATCGATTGCAGCAGCAACTTCACGTAACATCGGTAAGCCTGTAGGACCCATGTCGTCGAGCAGCAACACCGCACTATTGATTTTGTTATCTTTAGAAGCACTGTCGAGCACCGCTAAGATGTCACGTAATTGCGTCGACTTTTTGGCATTGCCCTGTGCTTCAGCCAGCAAGGCATCGCGCGCGTTGCCAGAGTGTTGCTCAACGACCGGGCCTTTAAAATCAAGGATCAGTGATGTTTTATCTTCCAACTTGCTCAAACCACCACCGAAGATACCGATTGCGATCGCAAGCAAAATAAAAAAGGTCAGGATATTTAAAAAAATCTTACGGCTGGTATCAAGCGCATTCCATAAAAATTTGAAGCCTGCGCCTATCCAGCGAAACAGTGGGAAACTCATAGTCAGTCCTTTATTGTCTTAAAAACTATTCAGGCCAGATGGCTTGTAATATCTGTGCCAGATGGGCGCCAGCACGGGCTAGCGCATCTTCTTTAACATTTTGCATGGTTTTTTCATATTCTAATGGCAAGCCTATAGACCAATTGTTACCAAATTGGTTCTGTGTGCTTTTGCTAAACTGGGTCCCGGCAAAAATCAGTCTGGCGTCAGCAATGGCATCGTCGGCCCATACCACTGGCAATTGATCGATAGGTGCCTTGGTAAGTGCCAGTGTACGGGCTTTTTTGCTTAACGTCGCGTTCATGCGACCGCGTTTGAACAGCATAGGAACATCATCCCATAGGGCATGGAAATTCCCGCATGGACATTGCAATGCGTTGCCTCCGACGGTGTTGTTATTTTGGTTGTGTGCAACATCGTCGGGATTGATTATTTGGCCATTTGCATCTAAAAATACTGAGGCGACATGTAAAGGTTGGTGTATATCACCGATGTAATGGGTGATGAGTGCTAAAGCCTCTCCCTTGTTTTTGAAATTAAAAGGTGCTGGTGCTGGTTTGTCTTGCAAAACCATTGCTGCGGCGCGAATCGCGTGAACCACGTCATGATCGCTGGTGCCCACATAGCCAGTTTGATAATGGGTGTGTTGCAAGCTCACATCGGCGTAATGATATTGTTTGTGGCAAGTTTCTTCACTTGCAGCTGGATGACAATCATCCGAATTGCGCTTTACGTAATCTGCCATTGCAGCGATGCCGTTGGCCGTTTCAAATGGTGCACATTCAGGATAGCGACCAGTTGACGTATAGGCAAAATCTTTTTCAGGTGAGATACCCTTAACGCAATCCGCCCACACTGACATTTTTTCCAGGGTGTTATCGTCCAACAGTTTTTTGACTTGCGCCCCGGCTTTAGTACCGGTGAGTAGCGTGTCGGCAATCGCTCCGACGGTTTGATGACCATCGGCACCCCAGGCAAAACTGAGTTGCGGTATTGTCGCTGCGGTCAGCATGGAAAGACAAATCAAGAGTTTTTTCATTTGCGTGAGAAAGGGAAGGAAAAATAGGAAAAAAATAAGCATATTATCTTGTAAAGATGACTAGCATATAGCAAAGCTCGAAAAAATACTCCTCGGCGCATATCGCGCTTCTTCTTTTGCGGGAATACGCCATCCCTGCATGAAATTTCCCTGATCTATTGTTCAGTCCTCTAATGTGTTTAAGATATTGTTTGACTGTCAATTCGACTTCGGCCGCAATACCAGCTAAACTTGCACGTTTTTCTTCCATTTTGCGGCACCTGCAATGAACACCATGAACGAATCCTCAGGCGAAAGTCCTGAATCAGCGTCTGACTCTGTAGTAGATACAACGCTTGAGTCTGCGAACGCTACTTCGCCATCGAGCGATCTGATCAGCCGGGAAGTGGCGCGCCGTCGTACTTTCGGTATTATTTCCCACCCGGATGCGGGTAAAACCACGCTCACTGAAAAACTGTTGATGTTTTCCGGTGCGATTCAGCTCGCCGGTACAGTCAAGGCGCGTAAGAGTGGTCGCCACGCTACTTCTGACTGGATGGAGATCGAAAAGCAACGTGGTATCTCGGTTGCTTCATCGGTGATGCAGTTCGAATACCGTGATCACGTTGTCAATTTGCTCGATACACCAGGTCACCAGGACTTCTCAGAAGATACGTATCGCGTGTTGACGGCGGTGGACTCGGCACTGATGGTGATCGATGCTGCCAAAGGTGTGGAAGAGCAAACGATTAAATTGCTCAATGTTTGCCGTATGCGCAACACACCGATCATTACCTTCGTCAATAAAATGGACCGTGAAACTCGCGATCCTTTGGAATTGCTCGATGAGCTGGAATCGGTATTGAAGATTCAATGTGCTCCAGTGACCTGGCCAATAGGTATGGGGAAAACTTTCCGTGGTGTGTACCACATCCTGAAAGACGAGATTCTGTTGTTCACGCCTGGTAGCGAACGCGCCGATCAGGAATTTGAAGTGATTAAGGGTATCGACAATCCGCGTCTGGTGGAAATGTTCCCGCTGGAAATCGAACAACTCAAAATGGAAGTCGAGTTGGTGCATGGTGCTTCCCATCCGTTTAGTCTGGAAGACTTTTTAGCTGGCGTACAAACGCCAGTATTCTTTGGCTCTGCGATTAATAACTTTGGTGTGCGTGAAATTTTAAATGCCTTGCTGGATTGGGCGCCGCCGCCATGCGGTCGTGATGCAACTGTTCGCACGGTTGAATCACGCGAGTTGCCATTCTCTGGTTTTGTATTCAAAATTCAAGCCAATATGGATCCGGCGCACCGTGATCGTATTGCATTTTTGCGTGTATGTTCAGGGCGCTTTGAACGCGGCATGAAGCTCAAACATTTGCGACTCAATCGTGACATCAAAGTGTCATCTGTCGTGACGTTTATGGCTTCCTCTCGTGAGCAAGTTGAAGAGGCGTACGCTGGCGATATCATCGGTTTGCCAAATCACGGCAATATGCAAATCGGTGATAGCTTCTCCGAAGGTGAATTGCTGCAATTTACTGGTATTCCCTATTTTGCGCCGGACTTTTTCCGCACGGCACGTATTTTGAATCCTCTGAAAATCAAGCAACTGCAAAAAGGTTTGCAGCAGTTGGGCGAAGAGGGCGCAGTGCAAGTATTCAAGCCAGTTGTAAGTAGTGATCTGGTGTTGGGCGCGGTAGGTGTGTTGCAGTTTGAAGTGGTGGCAAGCCGCCTCAAAAATGAATACGGTGTTGACGCTGTGTTTGAAGGTACGAGTATCAGTAGCGCACGCTGGATTACTTGTGACGACAAGAAAATGATGGCTGACTTTGAACGCTCTGCCGCCGGCGCCAATATTGCCTATGATGCCGCTGGTAACATGGCATATCTGGCTACATCCGGCGTTAATTTGAAATTGACGCAAGAGCGTTGGCCAGGAATCACCTTCCATGCGACTCGTGAGCATGCGGCAAAGTTAAGCTGACTCATCACCAGGCTACCGTTTTTTCAGCACGGAGGCACCTCGCCAGCCCGGCGATGTGCCTCCGCGCGGCTCGCATCCGCACCACGAGCAACTTATTTCAATGTCAGTTAGTATCCGAAAGCATTTTTAAATAAGTGTGTTTTTTTGCGGCAATGTTTCTCTGCATTTACTTTTAAAATGCACGATGAAATAATAAATTTCCTCACATATACACGCGGCTTTCAAAGGTTTTTTCCTCGCGAAGCCGCACTGCGATTAGCTTGTATGAAAAACCCCGCTTTTGAATTTCTTTGGTAATATTTCCGCTGCTGGAGTTCTTCAGGTGACGTAATAGCCAGGCTTCAGTGGAGAGGTAAATTCTTCATTCACCCCATCTTCCTTTTGTTTTTCGTACGTTGTAATAAGGAGTATAGTCATGGCACTTTTCTTTATTGAGGCAGTCCGGTTTGACGATAGTGGCGAGCGTGTCGCTAAAGTGCGTTGGGGGCGAAGCAAAGGGGGGCAGGTAATGCCGCCTGCAGTCGTTGATCAACTGCAAGAGGCAGATGTGTCTGCGGTATGGGACACGATCACAAATGGCGACGAGGTCGTCACGAAATTTCAGCGTGACAATGCCATTATTCTTGGACCGAAAGTGGTTGGAATCATGTATGAAGACGGTATGCCAGGTTTAAGTACCGAAGCAGACGTTGTCTACGGCAGTCGTTTGACGGATTTGCCGCAATTTTAAGATCTGGTATTACAAGCACTGCGCCGGCAAATAATAATTGCTGGCGCAGAGGCTTACATGTTATTGGATTTGCTTACTCTGTTTCAATCGCTGTTTCAGATTCGGTGCTAAAGACAAAATAATGAGTGCGACCGACAATGGTACAGTTGCAATAAATCCCAGATGTTTAAATGCGGATGCACCTAAAATCCCACCAATAAAAAACCAGCACACCAACAAAAGATGCAGGCGCAATTTATCCATATTTGCCGCCACTTCTTCCGATGGATGTAACTCATCTTTGTTTTTGTTCCAGTAAATTAATTTTCCGAGTTCTATTCCTATATCAGTGACTAGTCCTGTGACATGGGTTGTTCGGATTTCTGCATTTGAAATTTTGGTGATCAACGCATTTTGCAAGCCCATCGTATAACACAGCACTACCGTGGTGAAAGAGACGGTAATAACTTCATGTTGTTGAAGTCTGGTGCCTATCAGACCAAAAATTAGCAACAACGTCGCTTCAAGAAGCAATACTGGCGTGTAGATATAACGCAGGTGATTACGCTTGGCGAAATTTACAATCAATGCAGTACATGCTGCACCAGTCGCAAAACTCAGCAATGAAAACAAAGCTGCCATTGCTGGCAATATTCGTCCTAATACCAAATCATCTGTCGCTGCTGCCAGCATGCCTGTCATGTGTGATGTGTATTGACCCACTGCCAAAAAACCGCCCGCATTGAGGGCGCCAGCAATCGCCGCAAGAGTGACGCCCAGATGCAGGTTTGTTCGCGAAGAACGTTTTGGAGATGTCAGTGCGGAGAGGTAGTTGATTGGCATAGAAGTGTGCTCTTTTTTCGAGTCTGACTTCAAGTGTAGTCGAGATTTTACCTGAGCTGGGTAATGAAATAATCCGCTTGCTGATATTGGATTTGATTTTCGTCAGTGAATGAAGCTTTTTTGCTCATATCAAACCAAAAAAACGAAACAACCAAACCTTACGCGCGCTCTGAATCTCTACTTTTGCCTGCAGTTCTTTACTGTTTCGTACTGGTAAATAATCAGTTAATACCACTTAGATATGTTTTCTGGGTTTTATTTGAAATGCTAGTTTTTTGATCGGGGTATTCTTGATTTGAAATCGTCGATTCTCTGATTTATTTATCCATGTATAAAAAAACCTCTGGTAATTTTAAATGGCAATTATTCCTAGGAAATTACCATTATTTTTGGTATCGATTTGCAGGAAATTTTGATTTGAAATATTTGCTCAATCGCAGTATTGGTTTATATGATTCTGATATGCATTAAGTAAATATCTATATGTAATTGTTGGAAAAACTAAACAGACCACTTGATCTGTGTATTTAAAATAAATTAAATATAATCCTTTAAAAACAATTGCTTATGATATTTTATTGATCAATATAATTAATACCAATGTTGATCGCGTTAATACCACGTAGATACCGCTTGACAACCACTTTTGCCGTCCTTAAAGTGAGACTCATTCGAAATTTTTGTCTGATTTTCACTCGCAATATCTAGGTTTGAAATCGACAATTCCGGATGCAAATGGGTGGTGTAACTGCCGAAAATTCTTTTTAAATTGAGGTAAATTTTGCGGTTTGGCGCAATAATTTATTTGTTGAAAAAATAATTTTAAAGTGATTTTTTGGGCTGGGTTACGAGGCAATTTACAAAACAAGAATATTGCCTGCTACTTTTGTAGTGGCATCTAAGTGGATTTTTTTTGTTGTAAAAAGTTGGTGTTTTTGTGTCGGTGGGGACTTGGCTTTTCAGTAAATTGAAATACTTTGGCTAAAAAATTGTTTAAAAAATCCTTGGGGGAGTAAATGAAACATAATTCAACATCTGGTTTGACACCTATTGCTTCGGCAGTGGCGTTGCTGGTTCTGAGTGTGTCGATGTCAGCGCAAGCGCAACAGGCAGAACAGCCTGCTGCACAAGAGGTCGTTGTGACTGGTATTCGTGCCGCTATGCAGCAGTCAATTAATCAAAAGCGCAATGCTGAGTCACTGGTAGAAGTAATTACCGCTGAAGATGTGGGCAAAATGCCAGATAAAAACGTGGCAGATTCTTTACAGCGTATTCCTGGCGTTAGCGTTGCAACCGCTGGTGGTACTGAGGGTGGTTTTGGTGAAAATGATCGCGTTGCTTTGCGCGGCACACCATCCGCTTTGACTTTGACTACTTTAAATGGACATACGGTATCGAGTGGTGACTGGTATGCTGCAAATATTTCTGGTGGTGGCCGTAGCGTTAGTTATTCTTTGTTTCCGTCTGAATTGATCGGTCGCGTTACAGTACATAAGAGCTCACAAGCAAATCTGGTTGAGGGCGGTGCTGCTGGTAGCGTTGATATTGAAACGCGTAAGCCATTGGACTTTAAACAACAATTGACGGTGCAAGGTTCTGCTGAGGCAGTGAACTCCAGCCTCGCAGGAAAAACAAGCGGGCAATTCAGTGGTTTGGTTAACTGGAAAAATGACGAAGGTAATTTTGGTTTGTTGGTGCAGGCTTTTGACGAAAAGCGCAGCCTCTTGCGTGACGGTCAGGAGTTTTTGTGGTGGGATAAAATGCAAGCCGGTTACGATGGTTCCGGTTGGGTTCAAGCGCACCCTGAGGTCTTGGGCAAGAATATTTCCTTGTTGACTGGTACATCACAATTCCAGCAAGATCGTGAACGCAAAGGTGGTATGGTTGATGCGCAATTTAAAGTCAACTCTGCATTAACTTTTGATCTGTCTGGCTTCTATTCCCGTCTGGATGCGACTAACGTCAACCGTAATATGATGTTTGCGCCTTATTCTGCAATGACGAATGGCTGGTCTGGTAAAGGTGGTGTAGCGCCGTCTTCATGGACTATCGTTGGTAATACCATTACATCGCTGACACTGCCTAATTCATGTCCAACAGGTTTGGATTGCTCGAGCATGTCGACGACCGTTCAGGATATCGCGGTTCGCCCTGGTTCTTACAGTGATTCCAAATTCATCAATCTCGATGTGAATTATAAGGCTAGTGATACGCTGAGCTACTCAGGTAAGCTGGGGCAGACTCAAGGTACAGGTTACACGAAGGATATCGGTTACGAAGTGTGGAATGCCTACAGCGGCGGTAGCATCACTCTCTACGGTCTGAGTCAGCCAGCACAAGTGGTCGTTCCGGGTTCTGGTAAGCTGAGCTACCGTCCTAATGGACCTATCGGTGGTTGGGCATCTGAAGTTACTGCGAAAGATAAAGAAACTTACGGGCAAGTTGATGGTACGTGGAAAACCGGTAACGACGTTCTGCATAGCGTTAATTTTGGTTTCCGTGCCGCTACGCATAATCGCGACCTGACTAATCTTAATGGTACTGTGTCTGCTTTGGGTACAACGGTTGCTGGTGCTCCTAATGGAGTGACAACATTCACCTCCAGTCTGCCAAACGTATTGAACAATACTTGGACAATGACAGGTGATTCAGTGACTGATTGGGCGAGCAAAAACGTCGCTTTTAACTCGCATTCATATCAGTCTGAGTTCAAAATTAAAGAAGACGTGCAAGCGGCTTATGCAATGGCGAACTTCAATGCTGAAAAAGTATCAGGAAACTTTGGCGTTCGTTTAGTGAATACCAACGAACACGTTGAAAATGGCTCACCAAACGCAACCTGGGCGCCAATCGTGACGGAAAATAGCTACACCGATATTTTGCCGAGTGCGAATTTCCGTGTTGATCTGACTAGCAATCTGGTGAGTCGTTTTGCTGTCAGCCGTACTATGGCACGCCCTGATTTTGGTCAACTCGCTTCATTGTCTTTGCTCGATACGCAAATGACTGGTTCTGGTGGTAACCCGAATCTGAAACCTATCCGTTCGACCAATTTTGATGCCGGCATAGAATGGTATTTTGCGCCTAAATCCTTGTTGTCTGCTGGTGTATTCAATATGTCCATGGATTCTTATGTGACATATGGTTCTTTCGTGCAATCTTTCTACAATAATGCACAGAAGCAAAACACCAACTACAACATGAGTGCTGCGTTAAATACGACAGCTGAAGTAAAAGGTCTCGAGTTGGCTTATGTTCAGGATATTGGTCATGGCTTCGGTGTGAACGTCAACTACACCTACGCTAATGGTAAAGAAACTGGCAAGGCACCGGGATCGGCGTGTGCAACAACTGGTGACTGCAGCATGGTTGGTACCTCTAAAAATTCGTACAATCTTGGTGCGTATTTTGAAAACCAGAAGTTCAGTGCACGTCTGCAGTATAGCTATCGCTCTGCATTCCTGAATGGTCTGGATCGTAATAGTGCGATTTACCAAGATGCGATCGGTACAGTATCTGCTTCTCTGACCTACAACCTGACTGACAACATCAGCTTGTCATTGGAAGGTAAAGACTTGAATGATCCAATGTTGAAGTCTTATGCAACAACACCAGATCAACCACGTGCGTTCTATAAGAATGGCCGTCAGGTTTATTTCGGTATTCGCGCAAAACTGTAATCTGATTACAGTTTAAGTTGATGTAGCCATAAATTGGCGGAGCTATCTCTGCTCCGCCAATTTTTTTTCAGAGTTTATTCCATCGTTAACTTGGTAAGCTAGCGATGGAATAGGTTTTGCTGAATGATTTTCCGGGTCTTTTTTTCTTTTCTTTTTTTGAAAAAAAGACCTTGATAAGCACTGGTAGCGAGTGTCGAAAAAATTTACTCATTGAGTAAATGGAAGTGCTTTAAAAATAATTTATAAAAAATCTTGGGGGAGCCAATGCAACGTAATGTAAAACCAGGTTTGACGCCTATCGCGTCAGCAGTAGCGCTGTTGGTCATGAGCGCATCAATGTCTGTTTCTGCACAACAAGCCGATCAATCACAAGCGCAAGAAGTGGTTGTGACCGGTATTCGTGCTTCGATGCAAAATGCAATTAATATCAAGCGAAATTCAAATGCTGTCGTTGATGCCGTATCAGCGGAAGATATCGGTAAAATGCCAGATACAGACGTCGGTGAGTCCTTGGGACGTGTTCCGGGGGTATCTGTCGGACGCGCATTTGGACAAGGTGCATCAGTGTCTGTGCGTGGGTCTGATCCACAAATGACGTACACCACATTGAATGGTCAGACTATTGCTTCAACCGGTTGGTATGATCAGCAATCGATTGATCGCTCCTTTAATTATTCTCTGTTGCCATCGGAGTTGATCGGTGGGATGGAAGTCTACAAATCCTCTCAGGCAGATTTGACTGAAGGTGGTATCGGCGGAACAGTGATTGTTAAAACTCGCAAGCCCCTCGATTTGCCGTCAGGTTCTGCGTTTATTGGCGCTAAGCTGGGTAAAGGTTCGGTAAGTACGCAGCTAGACAAAGATATTTCCGGTCTCTACAGCTGGAAAAATGAAGCGAATACATTTGGTGTTTTAGTTGGTGGCGCAGTCGAGCGCGGGGAATATATTCGTCGTGGTGTTGAATCTGATACCACTTGGTCTGGTGACGTTGAACCGACGACTTTCGTACAAGACCGCAAGCGTCAGGCATTCAACTTGAATCTGCAGGCTCGTCCGACAAAAGACATTGATCTTGGTCTGAATTATATGAAGTTGGACCTCGTGGGCGATAACTCGAATACCAGCCAATATATTTTTCAAAATACTTTTGATCCTACAACTAGCTTAGGCTTCAATAACTGTAAAGTGACGAACGCTGCAGGTGTGTGTACATCCAGCACGACGACTGCTGTTACGGCAAACGATGCATTCTTGCAGACGTGGGCGCGCAAAGCAAAAATGAGTTCGGATAGTCTGACCTTGAATGGTACTTTCAAGGGGGACGGATTTAAATTGGATGCTGTCGCTGGCTCGACTAAAGCAGATGGCGGCACCTCTGAGACCACCAATTACAGCTATTTTACTGGCGATACATCCGGGCCTAATCTGCCAAGATGGACTGGTAATGTCAATGCAGCAGGTAAGCAAATCGTTTTGACACCAACGTCACCACAAGGCGTGACGCTGGCGAATTTGCCTTCAACCGTGGGGCCTGCTGGTGCATGGGCAACTTCCAGTGGTCCGAATAGCGATAAAGAAAATTATGCGCAAGCTGATTTGTTGTTGAACCTGGATTGGCCGAGTGGAATTTCTTCTTTCAAAACCGGTTTCCGTGTGTCCGATCATACCTTTGAAAAAAGCTCCTATCGCGGAAATTTTTTAGCCAATGCAATTAATGCGCCGACCGCAAGTCTTTATAGTGGGACCATTGCGATGGGTCTGAATGGCTGGACAAGCCCGAAACCTAATATTGATGCGATGATGGCCAATACCAATCAAAACATCACGAGTTGGACTTACGACCGCAGTGGCTACGGTAAGTTAGAAGAGAAAAATACTGCACTCTACGGCATGTTTAACTTCGAAAAAGATCAATGGCATGGGAACTTCGGCGCCCGTTATATTGCTACTGATGTGACTGGAACAGGCTATGTTTTCGACGGCAGCCCACAAGCTCCTGGCGATATCGGTAATAATGCCGGTTGGAGTAACAAGACGGCGACGCAGAGTGCTAAATATCACGATATATTGCCAAGCTTGAATCTTGCCTACGATCTAAATAAAAACACGATTTTGCGCTTAGCTGCTTCGCAAGCTATTACTCGCCCTAATTTTGACAATATGTTCTTGGCCAGTGAGTCAAATTACCAGGATGGAGTTGCGGGTAATGAAACGATGACTTACGGTAGTGTTGCTCTGAAACCGATGAAATCGACGCAGTTAGATTTGAGCGTTGAGTACTACTATGGCAAAGGTAACATTATGTCATTGACGTACTTTCATAAAGACATTAACAACTTCATTACCGCTGTCACTCAAGTCAATCAGCGCATTGGTGTAGTGAGCCCTGATAGCGGCAAAGACAGTTGGACGGTAAATCATTACGTCAACGCCGGTGGTGGAAAAATTGATGGCGTGGAAGTTCAGATCAATCACGCGTTTGATAACGGTTTTGGTGTGGTTGCTAACTACACCTTGTCAAATGCGACGGCGCCAGCAAGTAGCTATCAAGATCAGTTGAATGTCTTTACGCAGTCATCAAAAAATAATGTGAACTTGCTCGGATACTGGGAAAGTCCAAAATATTTTGCGCGCGCTGCCTATAACTGGCGTTCTCAATACATGATTCGTGAAACAGGCTGGTACGGTAATCGTATGCATGACGCTTATGGCACATTGGATGCAAGTATCGGCTGGAATATCACCGACAAGGTTCGTTTGACATTGGAAGCGACCAATCTGTTGAAGGCCGATGATGTTCAATACGGTGCTGCAGCGACCACCACGACGGTGAAGCCTTCACTGCAAATTGGTTATCCTGCATGGTCTTTCATGGGTGAAACGACGTATCGTGTCAGTCTGAGTGCTAAGTTCTAAACGAAGTCTGGTACGTTAAATAGCCTGTTTGCATCGACCAGGCTATTTAACGGACACATTTTTAGCTGCCATGTATGCTGAGGAAGGTTCAGTAGCTTGGGTTCACCTTGTGTCTGACAATAATTTGCGGACTGCTGCTGATTCGCGCCTGAATTTTGGAGTCTTATGGATCCTCTATTTGCCATTCGTATGCCACCTGTAATTGAGTCAGTCATGATTGGTGAGCACCATGCGTTGGTCATAGATGATTTTTTACTGAATCCAATGATGATGAAAGAGATCGCGGCACAAAGTCAATTTAGCGCTTACCCGGGGGTGTCGGAACGCAAAGGTTATCCAGGCGTGCGTGCAAGGGCGCCTGAAGATTATTCGAGCGAGCTGACGGGATTGCTGGAACAGATCATCAAAGCGAATTTTGACGTGCCTGTTGAATTGGAAATTCGTAAAAGCATTTGTATGTTTTCCCTGATGACGACACCGCCAAATGAATTGGGTCCTTTGCAATGCACGCCACATTTTGATGCCAGTACTCCGCATCACATGGCAGTGTTGCTATACCTTTGCGATCAGCAGCATGGCGGTACTGGTTTTTATCGGCACAATGCAACGGGCTTTCAGCAAATTACCGCAGAAAACCGGGAGCATTATCTCGACACCTATTACGAAGAAATTAATGCAAAACGACCGCTGCAAAGGTATTTTGACGATTCGGATGATCGGTTTACTTTTTTGGGGATGATTCCAGCAAAATTGAACCGTCTCGTTGTGTACAAAGGGAGTTTGTTGCATTCGGCATGTGTTAACCCAATGATCAGCATTAATCCTGATCCGCAGTCGGGTCGTTTGACGGTGAATACTTTTTACGATTTTTAACTTGATGCGGGACTTTTTTTACGTCTACATTGTGGACATCGTATTTTGGGTATTGATGTGGTATTCGAAGTCGGGGTCAGATTGTCCGTGAAAAGAACGTTTGAGCAATCCCGGCATATTGCCGCGATGCGCCTCATCTAAGACCAGTGGTAAATAGAATCGGAACATGACTTAAAGCTACCTGGTATTTACGATTTTTGATGAATGAGTTGAGTGTGTAACGATTATTGTGGGTTTATAAATGCAACGAAAAAGCAAAGAGGTATGCATCCTTCGTCGCAATTCGATACAATACCACTTAAATACCTATTGACAACCACTATAAAAAAACTTTACAGTGAAGTACTTTAGTTTAACAGAACTTCAAGCGTAAATTGCGTTTCGGAAAATTTGCTCGCTATAAATATATCAATGAATAATTTACACAAACCGCAGGCAACTCTGGAAACACCGAACCACACTAAGAGCGTTGAACAAGCACGCAAGTTAAGCTATCTGATTGGTGTCGATGGCGGCGGTACTGGCACGCGAGTGGTGTTAGCTGATGAAAGTGGTACTGAGTTGGCGCGCGCCGCTGGTGGACCATCTGGTCTGGTTCATGGACGGCAAAAAGCGTGGGATTCTATTCTGGTTGCAATTCGTCAGGCGTTTCAAGATGCCAATCTGGCGATGCCGGAATTATCTGCAATGGCCATCGGATGCGGCTTGGCTGGTGTGAATAATGTTCAATGGGCTGCCGAGTTTATCGCGCTCAATCCTGGTTTCGCCGTACTAAAAGCGGAAACAGATGCTTATACCACTTTGCTCGGCGCACATCTTGGACAGCCAGGTGTGGTTATAGCATTGGGGACGGGTAGTGTTGGTGAAGTGCTGCAAGCGGATGGTCAGCGGCGCGAGGTTGGTGGTTGGGGTTTTCCTGTCAGTGATGAGGCAAGTGGTGCATGGTTGGGCTTGCATGCAGTCAATCACTTGCAACGTACGCTCGATGGTCGTGCTATTGCGAACCCATTTTCGGCTGCGGTATTAGCGCATTGTGGTGGCAATAAAGATGCCGTTTTTGCGTGGCTCGCCAGTGCTAACCAAACCCGCTATGCCGAATTGGCGCCGATCGTGATTCGTTGTGCCGCAGAAGTAGATGTGGCGCGTAACATCATGCTGGCCGCAGGTCGCGAGGTGCAAGCAATGGCGCAGGCACTCGACACTAGCGGACAATTGCCGATCGCCTTGTGTGGTGGTCTGGCCGCGGTGATGATGCATTATTTACCATTGGAATTGCAACAAAGAGCGCAAAAACCGCAGGGAGATTCAGCGAGCGGTGCTTTGATTTTGATTCAACATTATCTGCAAAAAATATAACAAGAGAGACAAAAAATGCTGACACAACTGGATGATTTTAAACCTGACAACGAGAGCTCTACGCCGCTCTATTTGCAATTGGCAAATAAGCTGGCGAACGGCATCCATAGCGGACAGTGGCAGCCTGATGAGGCACTGCCCTCAGAGCGTATGCTGTCCGAGGTTTTGCAGATTTCCCGCGTCACAGCGCGTAAAGCCATAGATATGTTATGTGAGCGTGGTTTGCTGACGCGCAAACATGGCTCTGGCACTTACATTACGCCGAAGTTGGAGCAACCTTTATCCCGCCTGACCAACTTTAGTGAAGAGTTGCGTCAACGCGGTTTTGTGCCTGGATCACGCTGGATTTCCCGTGAAACTGGCATTGCATCGCCGGAAGAAATTTTATCTCTGGGCTTGTCGCCAAATACCGTTGTATCGCGTCTGAAGCGTTTGCGTACAGCAGATAACGTGGTGATGGCAATTGAAAGTACGACCGTGCCAGCGATGTATATGCCAAACCCAAAATTGGTCACAGATAGTTTGTACGGCTATTTGGAATCACACAATGTCGCGCCGACCCGCGCGTTGCAACACATTCGCGCTGTGAATGCGACACCTGAGCAAGCCCGATTGGCAGATATCAAACAAGGCGCTGCCATGTTGTTTATCACCCGCGTTGGCTACTTACCAAATGGCACCGCAATTGAGCTTTCGCATTCATATTGCCGTAGCGATTACTACGACTTCGTGGCGGAGTTGTTCAGATGAGTGTGAATCAACAATTGCAAGGAAAAATACTCACCCCGGAAGGCTGGGTAAGTGGTGAAATTCAGTTTTCGGAAAAAATTGAAAGCATCGAGGCGAGTGATTTTTCTGCTGAACCAGAGTATTTTATTTTGCCTGGCTTTGTGGATTTGCATGTGCATGGCGCTGGTGGTAA
This sequence comes from Undibacterium sp. SXout11W, assembly GCA_049339905.1. Classification (GTDB taxonomy): domain Bacteria; phylum Pseudomonadota; class Gammaproteobacteria; order Burkholderiales; family Burkholderiaceae_D; genus Undibacterium. The sequence goes on along the minus strand of JBMPPG010000006.1, from coordinate 139,128 downwards.
AGACACCATGGAAGCCGGAGACGCAGTGCAAGTGATTGCACGTCAACATGCTAAACATGGGACGACCAGTTTGCTGGCGACCACCATGACCGCGCCAATGGCCGATATTGAAGCGGCACTGCGTGCGATACAACCTGTGATCGAGCAAAGACCCGCTGGCGCTGCCAGAGTGCTTGGCGTGCATCTGGAAGGGCCGTACATTAATCCGGGTAAGCTTGGTGCGCAGCCCGATTTTGCTGATATTGGTTCGCTCGCACAAGTAAAACATCTGGATGCGATTGCGCCGATTAAACTCATTACCGTTGCGCCTGAAATGGAAGGGCATTTGCAACTGGTCAGCGAACTGTGTTCGATGGGTATGCAGGTGCAGATTGGTCATACATTGGGCACGTATGAAGATGGTGTCGCTGCTTTGCAAAATGGCGCTAAGGGTTTTACTCATTTGTACAACGCGATGTCGCGTCTTGATCATCGAGCTCCGGGTATGGTTGGTGCAGCTTTAGCACATGCCGAGTTTTCGGAAATTATTCCTGATTTATTACACGTACATCCTGGTGCAATTAAAGCCGCGATGCGGGCTATTCCTCATTTGTTTTGCGTGACTGATTCTACTGCTGCTTCGGGTATGCCTGATGGGCAATACATGCTTGGTCGTCAGGTGGTGCATAAATGTTTGGGCGGTGTGCGCCTCGAAGACGGCACGCTGGCGGGTAGCACCCTGACGATGGATCAGGCTTTGCGTAATTTAGTCAGTATCGGGCTCGATTTGGAAGACGCTTCCAAACGGGTTTCTACTTACGCCGCTGATTATCTCGGATTATCTGAACGTGGCCGTTTGAATACGGGCGCGTTTGCCGACCTCGTTGTGCTGGATCGTCAGCTCAACCTCATTGCTGTGTATGTAGAAGGAGAAAAGATTGACCTCGCAAATGCTTAAAGAAGCCTGTTCTTCCGCAGAACGTGTCGCTTATCAATTAACCCAGGATCGTGACCGCTATGTTGAGCTTGGTGCTCATCTGCGCGCCAAGCCGCCGACTTCAGTCGTAACTGTTGCGCGTGGTAGTTCTGACCATGCAGCGAATTATGCAGCGTATCTGATCATGCAAAGACTGGGACGCATCGTCGCATCCTTACCGATGTCTTTGGTGACTTTGAATAAAGCACCATTGCTGGCAAAAGATGCATTGGCAATTGCTATTTCCCAATCTGGTCAGAGCCCGGACGTGGTGAAACCTATTTCGTATTTCAGTCAGGGTGGTGCCACCACGGTAGCGCTCGTGAATGATGCGACCTCGCCTTTAGCGCAAGCAGCCCAGTGGACTATGCCTTTGCATGCCGGTCCAGAATTGAGTGTCGCTGCCACCAAGAGTTTTATCACTTCGCTGGTCGCTGGTGCTCGGCTCGCAGGTCATTGGCAAAACGATGCGGCATTTTTAGATGCGATCGAACAGTTGCCTGAAGCGCTGACAGCAGCGACTCAATTAGATTGGTCACCTGCATTAGAAGTGCTGACGCCAGCACAACGCATTATGGTGGTGGGGCGTGGTATCAGTTTCCCGGTTGCATTGGAATCGGCATTGAAGTTTAAAGAAACCTCAGTCATTCAAGCAGAAGCATTTAGTGGTGCAGAGATCAAGCATGGTCCTATGGCCTTGATTCATGATGGTTATCCTTTGTTGATCTTCGCAACGCGTGGGCCTGCACAAGATGGTTTGATCAAGCTTGCCGAAGAAATGCGTGGCCGTGGTGCGAATGTATTGCTGGCAGCGCCGGACAATATTAAAGAACGTAATCTGACTTTGCCAGTTGCCGCGACTCCTGACCTCGATCCTATCGTGGCGATTCAGGCGTTTTATGTGATGGCGGCTAATTTGTCAGTGGCACGCGGACTTGATCCTGATAAACCACGTCATTTGAGCAAAGTGACTAAAACCAACTAAACCCAACTAAGCCTCTTCAGGTTGGTGTGAAATTTTTTTAATGTATAAAAATATACTCCCTCTCAGTATTAAAAAATATTCTAATAAAGGTATTGGTTAGATGCACTATTTTTTAAAAAAATGGGGGAGTATATTTAATTCTCGTATTTCTAGCAAAATCGTTGCCAGTCGCAAGCGAGTTGGCAGGCTTGTTTTCGCTCAGATCATCAGCACCTTTGTTTTGCTGCTTTCTTTTCAGACCTCGGCTTTTGCAGTTCAGAAAATCGAATTCTGGACCATGAGTCTCAAGCCCAAATTTATTCCGTATTTTCATGATCTGGTGCGTGACTATGAGATTACTCATCCCGGCGTTCAGATCGTCTGGGTGGACTTTCCTTGGGACATCTTGCAGCTCAAGTTGATCACCGCCATTGCCGCAGGCAAACCGCCAGCACTGGTCAACCTCAGTGTGCCCTGGGCTGAGGAAATGGCACGCGATGGTTTGCTGGAGCCCTTGGATGCGTATTTAACCATGCCGGGTCAAGCGATGCCATACACGGATGCGGCATTAGCAGATTTGCGCTTCAATGGAAAAGTGTATGGCTTCCCACATTATAGCAACGTCAATGTGATTGCCTATAACCGTCAACTATTGGCAGCAGCGGGAATCACGCAAGCGCCTCAAAATATGGATGAGCTGTTAGCACTGGCCGTAAAGGTGGCCGCCAAAACTGGCAAACCAGGCTATGCACCCGCTTTAGGTAAAATCGACGGCTTCATGATGCAGCAAGGGCTGGATTTGATCGTTGATGGCAAGGCGGTTTTTAATTCGCCAGCGCATGTAGCCTTAGTTAAAAAACTGGCAGCAACCTACAAAGCCAATGGTTTTTTAAAAGATAAGTTGTTCGCTGAAGACAATTTTCCGGCTGTCGTCGATGCTTATCTGGGAGGGCGATTAGCTGTCATGGTGAGTGCTCCCACGGCGATCAAACGTATACAAACTGATGCACCTGACATCTATGCGCAAACTGGCATTTTTCCTATGCCAGCAGGCCCCACAGGTATTAACGACGGTGGTTGGATGTTTCACTTCGCGATTCCTAAAGGTGTGAAGTCACAAGACGTACCAGCAGTCGCAGAATTTGCACGTTACCTGACAGGTGATCGCAGTCAACTTGCTTTTGCCCGATTGGCTGGCGTCATGCCAACCACCAAACAGGCATTAGCCAATCCGTATTTTAAACAAATGCCAGTCAATGCTGGTGCGGCAGAATTGGCATCTGCGGTGGCCGCTAACTCGATGAATTCAGCACGTAGCTTATATGTTGCCGGCATCGATGATTATGATGAATTGCGTCGTTTTCTGGTGAGAGCAGTTGAGGCTGGCGTTACCGGAAAAGCCGACATCCAGACTTCCCTCAATGAAGCCGTTGCGATCTGGAATAAGAAATTAGCCAAGGTACACAGGCCATGAGTCATTACCGCCATTCATCTAAATTAGCCTACGCTTTTCTGGCCCCCGCATTGCTGTTGCTGGCGGCGTTTTCATTCTGGCCGGTGTTTTACGGTTCGTATTTAAGCTTCACCGATTTTAGTCTGATGCGAACCACGCATTGGGTTGGCCTGGATAATTATCAGGTTTTGTTTAGCAATGATATGTTTTTAACCGGTCTGAAAAATTCGCTGATTTTTTTATTGGTCGTGCCATTTACCCAGATCGGTGCGATCAGTTTGGCGGTGCTGGTCAACAATCAATTGCCTGCGATTCGCTGGTTCCGTGCCGCGTATTATGTACCCGTAGTGACGACCGTTTCTGTGGTGGGCATTATGTGGGGTTTTATGTTTCATGAGCAAGGCATGCTCAATTATGTGCTGTTGCAATTACATTTGATACACACGCCCTTAGGTTGGTTGTCTGATGATGCATTAGCTTTATTTGCCATCATGTTTGTGTCTTTCTGGCGCGGTCTGGGTTGGTATATGGTGATGTATCTGGCGGCTTTGCAATCTTTGCCTTCAGAGATGCAAGAAGCCGCCATACTCGATGGCGCAAATCGTTGGCAACGTTTCTGGCGCATCACCGTGCCTATGCTATATCCAACCATCATGGTGTGCAGCATTATGTCCGTATTGGCGGCATTAAAAGCGTATCAGGAAGTCGATGTGCTGACGCAAGGCGGCCCGATGAACTCGACGTTTACTGCGCTCTACTATGCGTATGATCAAGGTTTAAAACATTTAAAATTGCCGCGCGGTTTAGCTGCCAGTTTTGTGGTGTCTGTGTGCTGCATAGGTATCGCCTTTACGTGTCTGAAATATCTGAAGCCAAGGCACCGCGAATGAAATTGGCAGCCAAAATGAATCATCATAAAATTTTCCGTATCGTGTCGCAGTATCTGGTGCTTGGCGTGATCGCTGTGATTTGCGTTTTCCCGTTTTGGTGGACTTTTGTCGTCGCCGTTTCTACCAAGGGAAATATGTTTGAATTCCCGCCGACGTTTTGGCCGCAAGGCGTCTCGCTGGATAATTTTATTGAAGTGTTTCGGGTCATACCCATCCTGGCGTTTTATAAAAATTCGCTGTTGATTACAGTTGCGACGGTACTCGGGAAATTAGTGATTTGTTCGCTGGCCGCTTATCCTTTATCGAGGATGGAATTTCGCGGCAGTAAATTGATACTGGGCATCATTCTCGCAACGATGATCTTGCCTTCTGAAGTGAATTTTTTGGTCAATTTTATTAGTATGACAAAACTAGGTCTGGTTGATACCTATACCGGTGTGGTGTTGCCTAATGTTGTGACAGCTGTTTCTATTTTATTGCTCAAGCAGGCGTTTGATGAGGTGCCGCAGGATTTGTTAGATGCGGCGCGGGTGGATGGTGCAACAGAATGGACGATCTTTTACCGCATCGTTTTACCATTGATTACGCCTTGGTTGGCAACGGTCGGCATTTTGACGGCGGTGGAAGCATGGAATGAATATATCTGGCCATCGATCATCATTGCTAAGCCGGAAGATTTTCCGTTGTCAGCAGGTGTTTTATATTTGCGCGGCACCTACGGCAGCAGCACCCGCGTGATTGCAGCGGGGACAATTTTGACAGTCGCACCAATTCTGGTCGCCTTTTTATTTACCCAGCGCTTTTTTATGCGCGGTATGGATGGAGCAGTGAAATGACGCAAGAAAAACAGCACGTAATGAGCCTTGAAGAAGCACGTAAGTTGGCGGGCCAGTTAGTGATGATACGCATGCCAATCACCAGTCTGGATGAAGAATCAGCACATTATTTGAAGCAACATCATATTCGTGCCATCTGCCTGTTCCGCGGCAATATGACAGATGAAATTCAGCTCAAAAAATTGACATCTGATTTGCGTGAAGTGATGGGGTCAGAATCTCTGATCGCGATTGATCAAGAGGGTGGGGCGGTAGTGCGTGCCACCTGGGTACCGCAACCACCTGCAGCAATGTCACTCGGTGCTAGTGATGATCCAGAATTATGTTATCAGGTTGGCGCAGCCGTAGCACGCGGCGTGAAGGCTTTAGGATTTAACTGGAATTTTGCACCCGTGCTAGATTTAAACAATAACGTCGATAACCCAGTCATTTCTGAACGCTCATTTGGCTCTGATCCACAACGCGCAAGCGAATTGGCGCTGGCATGGATGGACGGCAGTTTGTCAGAAGGGGTGGCGTGCTGCGTCAAACACTTCCCAGGCCATGGCGATACCAATGTCGATTCACATCGCGATTTGCCGACCGTGGATAAATCACTGGAACAATTGCAGGCTCTGGAACTGGCTCCATTCCAGATTGCAGTGAGCCGCAATGCGCCAGCAATGATGACCGCACACATCGTTTATCCGGCTTTGGATGCAGAGAACCCTGCCACGATGTCTAAACCTATCCTGACCGGCTTGTTGCGTGATCAATGGAATTATCAAGGCGTTGTCATTACCGATGGCATGGACATGCATGCAATTGCTGGTCGCTACGGTGTCGGCAATGCCGCAGTGAAAGCCTTGTTAGCTGGTGCTGATCTGGTGATGGCCTTGGGTACAACAGAAACGCAAATTGAAACGCTTGACGCTTTAACTGAAGTTATTGCGAGTGGTCAGATTACCCTTGAAGAAATTGCTCAACGCCTGACACGTGTGCGCAGTCTGACCGATGCTTATCCATGTCAATCTACTGCATATCAATCAGACATGGCTGACCGTATTTTGATGTCGTCTGCGTGGAAACGTGGGTTGACCGTCAGCGGTAATCCAGCTGTACCAGCCAAAGGTAGTAAGGTGCGTCTGGTCATCAGTGCCGACGTGGTGAGTGATGGCGTTTCTGAAGCAGGTATTCCTGCCGAAAAAGTCACGGCCATGCTCAGCAGTGTGTACGACGTTGAGACGGTTTGTTTTGAAGACGCCAATCGCTTTGACTGGAACGCTTTGCCGCAAGATGGCCGCTTTGTGATTCTGGCATCCACAGTACGTATTCGTTACAGCCAACAAGTCCGCGATAGCTGGAAGCCTGATTTGCATCTGGTGTTGTGGAATCCGTTTCAAATGCTGGATATTCAGGCACCAGCCTTGATGACATATGGCTTTGCGCCACCCGCGGTGGATGCTGCGCGTGCTTGGTTTGCAGGTGAAATTAGTGCAGATGGAAAAATTCCTGTTCACGGATTTAATTAAAAAAAATTTCAGATCCCTGTACTGAGAAGATCAACAGATAGAGTCAGGCCTTTGAGTCTCAATCTGTTGATCTTAACAACCTGCTTTCAAGAAAATAAAATCATCAGAGACAAATCATGGCCGACGTCAGACTTCAACAACTCGCAAAATCCTATGGCAATAATCAGGTATTGCGACATATCGATTTGCACATACAAGATGGCGAGTTCATGGTATTCGTGGGACCGTCTGGTTGCGGCAAATCCACTTTGCTGCGCATGATTGCGGGTCTGGAAGAAATCGATGAAGGCGAGTTACTGATAGGTGGTGCGCGAATGAACGACACGCCACCAGCACAACGTGGCTTAGCTATGGTGTTTCAATCATATGCTCTCTATCCGCATATGACGGTATTTGAAAATATGGCGTTTAGTCTGAGTTTGTCCGCAATGGCTAAGTCTGAAATTGCCAACGCCGTTCACAAAGCCGCCGCAGCATTGCAAATCACACATTTGCTGGATCGTAAGCCGCGCGACCTGTCAGGTGGACAAAGACAACGGGTTGCTATCGGCCGCGCGATCGTGCGTCAACCGCAACTATTTTTGTTTGACGAACCATTGTCTAATCTCGATGCCAGTCTACGTGTACAAATGCGCATAGAGCTGAGCAAACTACATAGAGAATTGCAGTCAACCATGATTTATGTCACGCATGATCAGGTAGAAGCGATGACGCTGGGGCAGCGTATTGCTGTGTTTAATGGTGGGATTATCGAACAAGTCGGAACACCATTGGCATTGTACGAACATCCGGCTAATTTGTTTGTGGCTGGTTTTCTCGGGTCACCAAAAATGAATTTTTTGAATGCAATCGTATTGAATGTGACCCAACACGCTGCGCTGGTTCAGTTAGCTGATGGTAGCCTTTTACAAATTCTTGTCGATGCCAGTGGTGTCGGTGTCGGCGACAAGATCATTGTTGGAATACGCGCAGAACATCTGAGTATTGGTAATGCACTCGCTGTTGATCAAAATCAGTTGAACGTCGATGTGAACTTTGTGGAGCATCTGGGTGATACTTGTATTGTTTATGCGAATTTCCCCGGTGCTGAGAATTTACTAGCCGCTAAATTTTCAGTCACTCATCAACAGTTGCAAGCGGGGCAAAAAGTATGCTTACAGGTAGCTGCCGAGCATTGCTATGCATTTACTCAAACTGGTGCAGCCTTGCCACGTTTGTCTTCAACCACCTTGAGTTGACAACGGTGAATAAGGACGCTGAAATCCCAGTTAGCATCGCTACTCGAAGTCTGAGTATTGATGTTTTCCGTGGCTTAACTATTTTATTGATGATTTTTGTCAATGATTTGGCGGGTGTGTCTGGAGTTCCACTTTGGCTAAAACATATGCCTGCCGATGTCGATGGTATGTCGCTTGCAGATCTGGTTTTCCCGGCATTTTTATTCATTGTTGGACTTTCGTTGCCATTGTCTCTAAGACAGCGCCAGCAATCCGGCGCGAATCGTCCGCAAACCTTAGCTTACCAATTTTTGCGCTCAGCGTCTTTGATCGTTATTGGTGTGATGATGGTGAATGCGGAAGAGGGGTTCCAGCAAAACGCCATGACGGTTTCTATCCATTTGTGGTCTGCATGTTCATTAGTCGCGGTGATCATGGTCTGGCATGTTGCCAGTAAGATTTCTCCGCGTCGCAGTTTGTTTTTTCGCTGGCTTGGAATTGCCGTATTGTTGATGTTAATCTTGCTGTATCGAAGCGGTGAGGATGGGCAATCAGGACTGCAAGTGCAATGGTGGGGCATCCTCGGCTTGATTGGTTGGGCATCGATGATTGCTGGTCTGGTGGTGATTTTCTTTGGTCTGTCGCTACCAGTGATCATAGTCAGCAATGTTCTGTGCTTACTTGGGTTTGTTTTTTTTCAGCCGCATTATTTATCGCAATTTCCGCTGCTGCATTGCTTACGTGATGAGGCGAATCAGTTCACGCATACTATGTTGGTGCTATGCGGTGCTTTTGTTTCGCAAATGTTGTATGGTTCCCCCGCACCTTCTACAATCGAAAAATATAAGCGGCTTCGTTTGCTCTTGATCTGGAGCGTTAGTGCATTTGCCATTGCAACAGTATTGCATCATTTTTTCCCGATGTCGAAAATCCATGCAACGCCTTCCTGGGCCTGGCTTTCGATCGCGTTTTGCAGCACGATCACTTTGTTACTTTATTTCTTTATTGATGTCAGGCGATGGGAAAACTGGCATCTGCTTTTAACCGTACCAGCGAAAAACTCGCTATTGATCTATTTGTTGCCGTTTTTGATTTACAGCGTGTCACAGTATTTGCAACTGGAGCTGTTGCCGTTCTTACGAGCAGGTGTCGTTGGTATATTAATGAGTTTGATTTATATCGTTTTTTTGATTTATTTGGTCAAGTGCTTAAATAGTCTTGGTTTGAAGTTGAAATTATAGCAACTTCTCAGAAATGACTTTGATTTGAAGATTTTAAGCTAACAACTTTTGGGGACGTCAATTCTCCTTACTGCTAGCGCTGTCAGGGTATGATTATCCTCAGGCATTACAATATTTTCGTGATTTCTACTTTCGTTTGATGTTCAAATGAATCTTCAGCATGCTAATGTATCAAAAAAATACATTTTTCAAGTTTTTCTCAAAAACCTCATAGTGAGCTTATGGCTCACGATCATCTGGCGTGCAATAATTGGGATTATTTGCAGCAACGATATTGCTGAATTGATGAATTCCTTATTCTTAAAGCATATTTCTGATGGAGCTTGTTAGATGTCCTGGGCATTGATCCGTCTGCGCTGGCTGGTTCTGCTTTTGGGATTTGCTACGCCCATGTCTGACGCTGCTGAATTACAGCGCAATATCAAAGTTGGCATCCTTCCCTATCTTTCTCCACAGGTTCTGATCACGTTGTTTGCTCCGGTTGGTGAGCAATTGCGACAGCAAACTGGTAGTTCAGTTGAACTTTACACGGCGACTGATGTACCTGGTATTGTTAAAAAATCCTTACATCAGGATTTTGACATCCTCATCATGTCGGCACATTTTTCAAGGTTGCTACAAAAAAGAGCTGGTTACATTCCTGCTATTCAATTTACTAATGATTTGTATGGTTCGATATTTGTGGCAGATAAATCCGATATAAGCAAGTTGGCGGATTTGCGTGGTAGGAGGCTGGCAGTCACCGATCGTTCAATTCTAGTCAATTTGGCGGTCTTTAAAGCGCTTCAGGAAGAACATATTCGAGAAAGCGATTTAGTCGTCAGGACGAGTCTGAATCAGAATGCCGCTCTGTTGTCTCTTGCAAAAGGCGAAAATGATGCCGCAATAGCTGCGCACTTTGCATTGGATCAAATGCCTGAAGAACAAGCGCGTCGCTGCCGTGAAATTTTTCGAACGCAAGCCTTACCAAACATGATGATCTCGTTTTCTTCGCGATTGTCTGAAAAACAAAGGCAAGCTTTAACGGTGGCATTACTTAACTTGCCAGATACTGAAGGTGGTGCACAGTTTTTAAAAAACAGCCGCTTTGGTGGTGTAAAAAAGATCGAGCTATCGAATATGCGTGAATTGGATAAATATCTTCCTGAAACCTTAAAGTATCTGGAATTGCAATGAGATTGTCTTTACGATGGAAATTGGTTTTAGGCTGCGTACTGGTAGACGTCGTGATGTTGAGTTTTTTGGTTTCCAACAGCTTACGCCTCAATCATGATCACATGTTGCAGTTGGTCGATCTTCGTTTAAAAGAAGTTTCTGTATTATTGAATGCATCCATTGCTCCGGCGCTGGCACAAGAGGATTATGCCGCCATTAACGACGTGTTTCGGGGCAGCCGTCGAAAAGAAGGTATCGCATACTTTCTCTTGTTCGACCAGAATCACCGCTTAGTCGTTTCTGACGGTTGGGATAATGAATTACCGACGGACTTTTCCCAATTTCATGTCGCAAATAGTCCGACTCGCATTGATGCACACTTACCGGTAACTTTGGCTGGTTTACCGTATGGCGATCTGATGTTTGGCGTCAATACGCAATTTGTCCTTGACGCACGTAATCATTTGTTAAAAGAGTCAATTCTGATCGCTTTGGTCGAAATCTTACTGTCCTTTGTTTTTATCGCTTTACTTGGTACCTGGCTGACACGCAACCTGAAACGACTGGAAGTTGCGGCCAATGCCATATCCCGCGGCGAATACGGGTTGCGCATTGCGCATACCGGCAATGACGAAGTTGGCGTCGTCGGGCGCGCGCTTAACGTTATGGGGGAACAGCTTGAGCGCGATATTCTCAGATTAAAGCACAGTGAGCAGCAACAACGAGAAACCGCGCAACGATTGCAGTCAGTATTTGAAGCCGTCCCGGATTACCTGACACTGAGCAAGTTAGACAATGGCATGATCGTTTATGCCAATGCAGGTTTTGAGGGAATGACTGGCTACACGCGTGATGAAACCATGGGTAAGACTAGTATAGAAATGGGGATTTGGCTTGATATCGAAAATCGTAAACGTTGGGTAAAAATTGTCAAAGCCAATGGCTATGTGAGCGATTATCAGACATCCATTCTAGCCAAGGATGGTGCGGTGAAAGCGATACTGTTGTCAGCAAAGCTTCTGGACATTGATGGCGTTCCTCACATCGTCACTATTTGTAAAGATATTACGGAGCGACTTGAGTCAGAAGTGAAGGTGGAGATGAGCCGCCGCAAACTTCAGGCAGTGCTTGATGCAGCTTCAGAAGTGTCGATTATCGCGACGGATGTCTACGGCAAAATCACGATGTTCAATAGTGGCGCAGAAAAGATGTTGGGATATAGCGCAGATGAGTTTTTGGGTAGACTAACACCTGCGCCTTTTCACGACAAAGAAGAATTGCGCGAACGTAGCCGGCAATTATCTAAACAGTTTTCTCGGCATATTTCTGGCATCGAGATTTTTACCGCTATCGCGATCAGAGATGGGTCTGATTTCACTAACTGGACGTATATTCACAAAAGTGGCAAACGCATCAATGTTTCACTGGTTGTCACAACGATGCGTGATGAATTTGAAAATGTTGTTGGCTTTTTGGGTATTGCGCGTGATATTACACCACAAGTAGAAGCCAGAGCTGCGTTGAGTCAGCTCAATGATGAACTTGAATCCAGAGTCACAGAGCGAACGGCAGAATTGAAGAAAGCGAATGATGATCTGGCTGCGGCGATGGAAAAATTGCAGTTGGCACAGGATGAGTTAATCCGCTCAGAAAAACTCAAAGCCTTGGGAAATATTGTCGCCGTTGTTGCCCACGAGCTCAACACGCCTATCGGCAATAGTCTTACTGTCGCCAGCACTTTGCGTGAAAAAACGAAACATGTGAATCAATTATTTGCCGAAGGTGGCTTACGCAAATCGAGTCTCAGTGAATATCTGAGCGATGCGGATGAAGGCACCGCAATTTTAATCCGTGCTTTGAATCGTTCCAGTGATTTAGTCAATAATTTTAAACATGTTGCGGTTGACCAGACTACTGATCAACGCCGTCCTTTTGATTTGCACGACGTCATTGTTGATGTTGCAGCGGTATTGAGTCCCATGTTGCGAATGACACCATATCGTTTTAATTTTGAGGTGCCAAATGGCATACTTATGGATAGCTACCCCGGTCCTTTAGAACAAGTTATCACCAATCTGATTACCAATTCTTTGGCACATGCATTTGAGGACAAAGATCAGGGCGAAATGCATTTAAGCGCACGTCAGTTGGATGAAAAAACGGTTCAATTAATTTTTACGGATGATGGCGTAGGGATAGAAACAGATCATTTATCACGAATTTTCGATCCGTTTTACACCACTAAATTGGGGCGGGGGGGGACAGGCTTAGGCTTGAATATCGTACACAATATCGCTACTAAAACCTTAGGCGGACATTTGAGCGTTGAGAGCATTTACGGTAAGGGTACCGTATTTACTCTCAACATTCCCTTAAGCGCACCAATCTAAATGCGCTTGTTATTGCTTCAGGCCTGGCTTTTTGCTTCGATGCTTTGATCTGTAACTACCGCATCCTCTGTCGCCGATGTGCTGTCCTTAATTTTGACAAAGCGTGTCAGTACCAGAACAGGAATGGCTGAGATCAATACCCAAATAAAGAAATTTTTGTACCCCAAGGCTACCTGAATATCGCCACTGATCATCTTAAAGAACACAAATCCCAGTTGCATGACACCTGTACCCAAGGCGTAATGTGCGGTTTGATATTTGCCCACAGCCACGACTTGCATGATGAAAAGAATCAATCCCACAAAACCGAAACCATAGCCAAACATTTCAAAGCTCAGGGCGGTTGCGATCACGCTCATATTGTCTGGCAGTGTGCTGCTCAGAAAGAAGAACACCAGATTTGGTACATTCATCGCCACAATCAACCAAGGCAGTGCACGACGTAAACCTAGCCATGAAGCAAAATAGCCGCCGAGGATACTCCCGCCCAGAAATGCAATGGTTCCGGCCGTTCCATAGACCACGCCAACCTGATCTGTACTCAGACCTAATCCACCGAGTTCCCGTGAATCGCGCAAAAACAAGGGACCTATTGTTTGTATTTGCCCTTCGCCGGCGCGAAATAAAATGATGAAAGAGATCGCAAGCCAGATACCAGGTTTTTTGAAGAAATCGATAATCACATCGAGTAAAGTGGTGAACACGCTACGCATTGAAGCTTCGGTATTGGTATTTTTAGTGCCAGGTAATGCCCAGCTATGATACAGACCGAGCGCAGTCAACATGACCCCAAGAATACCAAAAATGATCATCCAGGCATGATGCGCATCCATTTGCTTTTCTAAATGACCTGCCAGAATGACGAGTCCACCGAGCGAGATAAATTTAGCAGCATTAAAGAATGCACCTTGCCAACCTGCGTAGGCGGCTTGTTGCTTATTGCTGAGGCTGGCAATATACAAACCGTCGGCGGCAATATCATGGGTTGCCGAGGCAATTGCCACTACACCCAGCAGCGCGATACTCAAGGCAAAATACATAGGCATCTGTAACGACAAAGCGACCAGCCCAAGGCAAACACCGCCAACGAGTTGAAATGAAACGACGATGAGTTTTTTGCTGCTTGCCGCCTCCAAAAAAGGACTCCACAGACATTTAAATACCCAAGCCAGACCGATGAGGCCAGTCCAGCGGGCAATCTGTTCGTTCGGAACGCCAAGACTTTTATACATCAGACCGGCGACCAACGCTACCGCATAAAAGGGCAAGCCTTCTGCCAGGTATAAGGTGGGTACCCAACGCATAGGGTGGACGCTTACTGTCTTTTCAGTAGTCATAAGATAGTCTCAATGGCATAAATTATTATGGTGCTGATCGGCTTGAATTTTCATCTTTATAACGTCGACAGCAAAGCTTAGGATTCAGAACATACTAGTGCCTGTCACCTAGGTCAACTGGTTTTATATTTGCAATGCCACTTAAGTGCCAGTATTATTTGTTTGGTTTAAATATCGAGCATATTTTTTACTTTAATACACTGATAATTTGCCATAAATCGCCGATTATCAGCGTGCTGTCTGGATGTTGCATTTGCTAGGTTAACATGTGTTGATTGATTAACTGGTATTGTCGTCGCCAAGTTTATTTTTTGCTGTTTTCAGGATGCAAGGAAGATGATTTTGTCGGTAATTGGTATTGGAATTAATTCAAATGCGAAACTGTAAGACCTTCTGAATTTTGTCGTTGCAGCCTTTTGTGCTGCACAGAGCCGGGTAGCTTGTACGGGTTATTTGATAAAGACAAGAAGGTAGTTTTTTTAGTACTTTCTAGTACATCAATAAAATTACTTGTATAAAAATGGAGACAAAGTACGTGGAAAAACAAAAACAAGGTCGTTTTTTATCGGTAGATGTATTTCGTGGCCTCACCGTCGCTGCCATGTTATTGGTCAATAATGCTGGTGATTGGGACCACGTATTCCCATGGCTGGAACACGCTGAGTGGCACGGATGTACGCCGGCAGATTTTATTTTCCCTTTCTTTTTGCTGATCGTCGGATTATCGGTTGCCCTGGCATTAAGTCCGCAATTAGAACGTGGCGCCAACGTGAATGCCTTGCGATCTTCCGTGCTATGGCGCGCTGTACGTTTGTTTTGTCTGGGCTTGGCATTACATTTGATTGCTACGTTAACGATTGATGGGCGTGCGTTCCGACTGCTTGGCGTGCTGCAAAGAATTGGTATTTGTTTTGCTTTTGCAGGTTTATGCGTATTGTACATACGCTCCTTCATGCAGCGTTGGATATTGACTGCTCTGATCCTGGTGACTTCTACTTTGGCACTGTTGACATACGGATCTTTATTGCCAGGACAAAACCTGGCAGACCATATTGATACGATGTTATTAGGTCGTTTTGCTTATAGCTTTGATGCGGTGACAGGACTGGCACATGACCCTGAAGGTATCTTTTCTACATTCCCGGCTTTGGCCAGTGTTTTGTTGGGTGTTCAGGCCGCCTGTTTTTTGCGTCAAAGCAAAATGTCTGCTTTATGTTTGGTCGGTGCAGGCATGTTGATGATCGGGTATTTGATGTCTCACTGGTTGCCCATGAATAAGCAATTGTGGACGGCTTCATTTGTGTTTTGGACCAGTGGCGCCGCTTATCTCGTCATCGCTGCGTTTCATTGGCTGATTGATCTCAAGAATTTCCCTGGCATTGGGCGTAGTTTTGGCATCAATTCCATCGCTGCTTATGCTGGTTCATGGGTGGCGACATGTTTGCTTGCGTTCAACGGTTGGGGCGACGCCATTTACAAGAATATCTTCTTGCCATTGTTGGGAGCGCGATTCGGTGAAGATTTTTCTTCGTTTGCGTTTGCTCTGGCATTTACAAGTGTGTTTGCGGCACTGATGTATGGAATGGCACGCAAGGGCTGGCGTATTGTGATATGACGGAAACGGGCAGTGATATGCACACTGCCGTTATTGTTACAGGTTAAATCAGTAACGCAGCTGACAAAGACTCGACTTCATCATCTGCATCATCGAGTACTTCTCGCAACGTCGTATCATCAATTTCAAAATCGATATTTTCTGCGAACTTTTTGGTGTTCAAGCCTTCTTGTTCATGCAAAGGTGAAATGACGGGGGCAATATCGTTCGCTAATAGCAGGGTATCACCCAGAGATACTGGCGGCACGGCAGATATTCCTTGCCATAGAAATTCTACGGCTTTCATCACGTGTTCTGGAATGCCCAGTTGCTTCATTACGCCACGACCAATTAATTTCTCGCCGTATTCACGCCAGATTTCAGGTTCACCATCAAGTAAGCCAGGGAACTCTTCGGCACGCGACAATAAATAAAAGCCACCGACCTCATGCACGATGCCAGAAAACATGGCGGTATCCGGATCGACCCGGGTGATATGTTTTGCAATGACTTGCGCCAGCGCAGCCACGTGGGCCGAATGTTCCCACAGTTGTTTGGCTTTTTGTTTTAGAGCTGGATCGCGCAACTGGCTATTGAGTTGGCGTACCAGGGTGGCACTGACCAAGGTTCTGATGGTGCGAAAACCGAGGCGGCTGATTGCCATCGGGACGTTGTTGATCTCGTTCCCTGAGCGATTAAATGCCGATGAATTGGCCATGGCTACTGTTCTGGCTGAGAGTACAGGATCTGCAATGATGTATTTTGCTGCTGTTTCGAGATGGCAATCAGGGTTGTCGAGAATGCGCTTTAACTTGAGGGTTTCTTCAACATGCGTAGGAAATACCAAATCGCCCTGATTGGCTTGTTCGGCAATATTTTTATAGATGGCTAAGCGATCCATGAAAGGCCTCCCTCGAAACATTGAGATCTGATGATAGTGTTAAAAAATGTAAATTACTAGATATTGATTGTATAGGATAGTACAAAATTTCCATGTGGCAACGTTTTTTTCTATCTTGATTCAAAGAAGGAACGTTCTTCAAATGCTTTACAAAGTTTAGCATTTTTATATCAAAAATTATAAAAATGCTACTATATATTTTATAAGTGTTGTTCAATCGCTGTGAAAAATGTCGAAGACAGACGGACTCATCCTGAGGAACGAGTCGTCTGTGATATGAAATGTTGTGAGGAAATTTACTGCGTCGAGGTAACGCGTAAATACGTGGCGTAAGCTAATGCCAGTTATTACATGGACAATCCCCTGCGACGACAGGCTTGAGCTTCAGGATGGGGTTTTATTTTTTTGATCGTCGGCCGGTACGCCACAAGTTGGGCAATAGGGGTAAAACGCGTTGTGTCGTAAGCCACATGCATGGCATTTGGTGTAGGTTGTCAAGCCACAGTGCATACAAAAATTAACCTGCACGCCTTCAATTGCCGGGATTGCTCTGTCACACCCGGGACATTGTCCACGCGCCATGGATTCAAGCGCTTTTTCGTAGCGGATCTCGTGCTTACGTTCTTCTTGCGGCGCAGTCTGCTCCAGACTTTTTTTCTCCAGGTAATTTTGTAGTGACTTTATTAAGGCTTTGCCGCCGATGAATGTCAGTGCGGCACCAACACCGTAGCGGATGTACCCACCAAAACTCGGAAGATAGGGAACCAGTTCAAAGAAAAATGCGAACAGCGCAAAGCCAATGTAGCCCCAAACAAAAGGCCATTGCTGGCTTTTACGATGTTGACGAAACAGCCATATGGCGATTGCTAACAGAGGTGCTACGAATAACAAGCGAATGCCGAAAGCCTTGAGCGAATCTTTGTAGATCGCGTTTTCGTATGCCTGATTAGCAATGGTTTGGAGTTCTGCGATTTGTTGCTTCTGGGGGCGTATGTTTTCTTCTATCGCCTGTTTTTGTTGATCAATCTGCTTAATTTTTTCTTCAAGTTGCTGTTGCATTTGCAACTGAACATCAAGCTTGCGTGCTTTCGCGACAACTTCCGGATTTTGATCTGACTGTTCCGTGCTATTGCGTGCTGCACGCCAATTATCGAAACTCTGCTTGTCCTTTGCATAGTTTTCACGACTTGTGTTCAGTTGGTTATTCAGAAGGCGTTGTTGATTTTCCAGAGCAATTATTTGCTTTCTCTGAGGAGCGATGAGTAATTCAATTTTTTGATTTGCAGGATGATCGACAAAATCCTCCGGTGTTGGTGATTTCGACAAAAGCGGTAAATCGGCAATCAGACTCGCACCGACTTTGATGAGGAAAAATGCAAACAATAAGGCGATAGCCCACTGTCCAAATCGAAAAAATCTTTCTGGCCCACGCAGCTGTGTGTACATACCTTTTCCTTCAATTTTGATGTTGAGTAGTCCCGTAAAAAACTTTTTTGGTATTCGATTGATACGGAGCTGGAGTTGCCATTTTATACCGTTAATTTAATTTTCCATCCGATATATTTTTTGTATTTATATTGATGGTTTTGAGACAGAAATTGGGAAAAAAAACAGCGCCCATGCGTAGGGCGCTGTTCATCAGATTAAAACACGATAAAAAGGAAGAACATTATTTGTTAGCTGGGCTTCCTTCACCAAGGTGCTGAACAAAAAAGCTTTCATATTTTTTATGCCAGGTCTTGGCTTTAATCGCACCGCCCATGCCATGTTCACCGTCTGGATCGAGGAATAAATCGACCAATTGTTCTTTGCCATTTTCCAGCAAGGCACGATAGACATTGACTGTGTCCTGATACAGCACATTAGGGTCTTGCATGCCGTGAACCAGCATCAAAGGTTTTTTCAGACCAGATGTTAATGGCAATAAAGAGAAACGGCGCAAGCTGAGTTTGTTTCTTTCAGTTTTGCCGAGCGTGCGACCTGTGTACCAGCTATTGTAGTTTTCCCATTCTGTCGGGCCACCTCCGGCAATCCCCGCAGCAAATGTGTCTGGACTAGTGTACATCGTATATTGCGTCTGGAAGCCGCCAAAACTCCAGCCAGTCAGACCAATACGCTTACCATCTACACCAAAATGTTGTTGCATGTATTTCGCCAGATCTTCCAGATCTTCGGTTTGTGGTTTGCCAGGTTGTTCCCAGTTAGCGTCGCTGAATTTTCTACCGTAATTTGAATGGCCGCGCGGATCTACAGCAACGGTGACATAACCATGTTTGGCGGCCATATACATGCCAAACAGGTAGGCAGTTTGTTGAAAACTATCGGTTTCAATAATGTGGCGATCGCCCAGAGGGCCACCGTAGGTATAGACGATGGCAGGACGTTGGTCGCTTTCCTTCCATCCTTCAGGTTTGAATGCATACGCTTGTATCATGTCACCGTGACGGTTTGGATAGCTGAAACGTGTCGGACGCATGATATCGACGGCGTTCCACAAAGGGTCGTTACTTTGTGTCAGTGTTTTAGCTTTGGCCGTCTTGGTATCAATCAATTTTAATTCTGGACGGCTAGACCATTGGCCGGCAACGCTGGCGAGCGCCGTGCCAGTATCGGCAATTGCGCTGGCGCGGTGGTAGTCGCCTGCTTGCCCCAGTGCAGTCATTGCACCGGTTGCCATATCGACCTTGAACGCATTCATTGCGGCAAAATCGTCTTTGTTGGCGAGAACAAACATGGATTTGCTATCGGGACTGAAGCCGACAATGTGGTGCGCCTCGAAATCACCTTTTAAAACTGGTTTGGCGGCACCGGTGTCAGTATTGATCACATAAGGTTGACGGTAACCCTGTTCATCCAGAATCGCGATTAATTGTTTGCTATCAGGGGTGAATTGTGGTGAGATGAAGCCGACGACTTCATGACCGACATTGCCACGGCGCTCAAATACCAAGCTTGGTTTGCTAGTTTCATCTGCTTTGCCAACATAAATGCGCAACAAATTCTTTTCACGTTCCCAAGTTGAAAACGTGTAGCGACTGCCATCTTTCGCCCAGCTGACGTCACTCATTTCAAACCACACATCGCCGCCTTCATTTGTGAACACTGGTTGTGGTTGACGGACATTGCTATCGCTGACACGACGAATATATAAGGCAGTCGGTAACACTTTGCGCTTGTCATCGGCAACCTCGCGATCGACTTTTTTAGCAGTAGCGAAACGGGTGTTGTAATCCATGATCTCGACTTTGCGTTCGGATGGTGGATTGACTTTGCCTGTTTCTGGATTGATGTCAGGTGCCTCGGCAGAGATCGCCATCCACTGTTTATTCTCGCTTAGAACAGTGCTAACAATTTTGTATTTTTTATCGGCATCATCTGGATGGATCAGTTCGCGGTTTAACTGGCGAATGATACTGTGATCAAAGCTGGCGCTGTATAAGCTTTTTTCATCCATATAAATGTAGCCTTTATCGTCCGCGTTGTAAGCGACGATACGTTCTTTTTTGTCAGTTTGGGTCAGGCGTTCGACCTTATAGGTGCTGGCGTCGAGGCGGAATAAATCACCGCGATATTCAAAAATTAATTCATTCTTTTTGTTACCCCAGACCAGATTATCGATACCTGGATACAGATCGCCAGCTTTGAGCTTTTGTTTTTCATTTTTCTTTTTGAGCTCGTCACGCAATTCCCAGATTTCTTTTTCTGTATCGGCTTTAGCGTCTTTCTGATCGTCTTTTTTATCTTCTTTTTTTGCGTCGACGCTGGCGGTGTTCGCACTCTTATCCGCAGCAGCGGCAGCGGCTTTTTCTTTCGCAGCTTCCGCATCGGCCTCGGCTTTTTTTATCACTTCTTTGGCTTTCTTTTCTGCCAGTTCTTTTTTGATCTGGGCTAAATCAGCGTCTTCCCATTGTTTGAGATTGACGTTTTCACCACGTAAATAGGCGGCCTGGGCTTCAGCCTTTGCCTGACGCTCAGCTTCTTCTTTTTCTTTTTGTTTGGCCTTTTTATCGAATTTGTCCCACACCTCAGGGGCGTCGTAGGCTTTCATTACTGCTGGTGAGGTAATACGTTTGCTGGCCCCAGTTTGCGTGTCGTAAATGTACAAATCAGAACCCAACTCATCAAACGGATTCCACGCATAGGCAAGATAACGTCCATCGTGGCTGAAGCTGAGCAATTTAGCCTGTTGCCCTGTGTAGGATTTGGCACGGTACAACTGTTCTAGTGTCAGGTCTGTGGGATTGACTTTAGCAACAACGCTGTTTGTGCTGATATTGCTGTTCGAGACTGCCGCGGCAACGTTTTGCGGGGTCAGGCTGACCAACGCGCCACTGCAGGCGAGCGCGATGCTTAGGGTAATAATTTTCGGGGACATGGGTGGAAGGCTCCTGGAGATGCTTTTTTATTGATAATTATGTGAAGGTAAGACAAAAAGCTGTCGCAGCACCGTTGTGGTGCCTTGTTTCGCAATCAGGTATTTCTACAATGTTTCGCATCCAGAATGTCATATCAGCAGCATTGGGCCGGCATGAATTACCTATTTCTGGATGATTATCAGACCAATAGCCTGAAAGTGAGCTGTATTGACTGAAGTTGATGATTGTAAGTTCCGCGAAATGAAATGGAAAGTGGAAAAATATTTTCATCGTTTACTGTGGATATGGTGAATCGATTTCATCACGACATTTTTTTGCCACCACGTAAGTTGAAATTAATTTTTTACTCATGTATAGTGAGTTGGTGTATTGGTTATGTATAACACTAACTTTGATCTTCGTTGATGGCGATTATTCGGGCGAATGTCAAATTTTTATGGGGGATGTATGACTGTCGATTGGCATGATCAATCGCCGATATACCGGCAATTGAAGCAAAAGGTCCTGTCGATGATACTCGATGGGATTTTAAAACCGGGTGATGCTGTACCTTCGGTGCGGCAAGTCGCGACCGAATATCAGATTAACCCGATCACCGTCTCAAAAGCGTATCAGGAATTATTGGAACAAGAACTGGTAGAAAAACGGCGCGGTGTAGGTATGTTCGTTACCGACAATGCGTTTGAGCGATTATTGATTTCTGAACGAGAGCGGTTTTTAAAAGAAGAATGGCCTGCGACGTGCGAACGTATTCGTCGCTTGGATTTGCATCTCGATGATTTAATGCCTGGCCTTAACGTATCCAAAGTAGTACCAGACCGACAAGGAGAACAAGAATGAATGCGGTAGTTTCAGCAAAACACTTGCGCAAAACCTATGGCAAGCAAGTTGCCGTAGATGGAATCAGTTTTGAAATTCCGTCTGGACGCATCGTCGGTTTGATCGGCCCGAATGGCTCTGGCAAAACCACGACTTTAAAAGCGATTTTAGGGCTGACTTCGTATGAAGGTGAACTCAGCGTGCTTGGACTCAATCCGCACACACAACGCGATGCCTTGATGGAAGAAATTTGTTTTATTGCTGACGTGGCGATTTTGCCGTCATGGCTCAAAGTTAAAGATGCGGTCGATTTTGTCGAAGGTGTGCATCCCAAGTTTAACCGTGAAAAAGCACAACGCTTTTTAGCCAAAACCAAACTTACGCCAGAAATGAAAGTGAAGTCCATGTCCAAAGGCATGGTGGTGCAATTACATCTGGCATTGGTGATGGCGATTGACGCCAAATTATTGGTACTCGATGAACCGACTTTGGGCCTGGATATTCTGTATCGCAAACAGTTCTATCAGGATTTGTTAGAAGACTATTTTGATCAAAATAAAACCATCGTCATCACGACGCATCAGGTGGAAGAGGTGGAGCATATTCTGACTGATTTATTGTTTATCCAAAACGGCAAAATCAGCTTGTCAGCAAGTATGGAAGAAGTCGAACAACGTTTCATCGAAGTGGCAGTCAGCCCTATGCATGTGGAACAAGCGCTGGCGTTGCATCCTGTCGATCAACGCACCATGTTTGGTAAAAACGTGATGTTATTTGATGGTGTTGGCGCTGATATATTGCAAGCCTTGGGAGAGCTACGCCGGCCTAGTGTTGCGGACTTGTTTGTCGCTACGATGAAGGGAGTAAAATAATGAAACAACTGACCACCTTGAAATGGTTGTTGAAGCGTGAGATCTGGGAAAATAAAGTAATGTTGATCTGGTCTAATTTGGTGTTGGCGGGATTAATTTTGCTCTTCACATTGTCTGGCATATTTCGTTTAAAAGATGTCGCAATGAATACCGATCCACAGACAACTTTGCAAATGAATGACCTGGCGACTGCGGTGGATCATTACTTCACATCGGGATTGATTTTATTTTCTATTCTGATGGTCTTTACGGTGTATTCATACGCAACCGGCTCCTTAAGCGATGAAAGAAAAGATCGTAGTATTTTATTCTGGAAGTCTTTACCGATATCGGATGAATTGACGGTGCTTTCTAAAGTGATTGTTGCGCTGATTCTGTTTCCGTTGATGGGAATCATTACTCTTTTACTGACTAGCTTGATATCGATATTTGCCTTATGCGCTAGTTATGCCGTACATGGTGTAGGCTTATCCTCGTTAGTCTTTAGTAGTCATGGAATATGGGGGCAGATAGGACACACTTTAAAGTCCTTTCCCATTTATGTCGCGTGGGCTTTGCCGACGGTAGGTTGGATGATACTTGCTTCATCGTGGGTAAAAAGTCGCCCTGGAATGTGGGTCATTTTGATTCCCTTCGCGCTTTTCGTGTGCGCAGCGTTTGCGAACGACGCGGTAGGTGTAAATTTTGCGAGAGATGTTGCCTATGTCTTATTATTCCGGGCTATCTTTAGTGTCGTTCCTGACTCGTGGAGCTATCATTATTATCTGAATGAGTATGGGAACACACTATCATTCCCGGACGCCATACAACATGTCTTGCTCAAGGTTGATTTGTCTTCTTGGGATATTTTTGCAACGCCTGATTTGTGGATAGGAGTTATCGTCGGCATCACAATGCTATTCACGGCAGCCAGAATCCGTCGCGGTAGAGGTGATTAGTTCAATTTCATTTTGAGACCATCACCTCTAAAGTCTGGCAATAGAAGTCCAAGCAGGCTCACTGTATTTATTTTCGGTGAGCCTGTTTTTTATTTAATGTCATGACTTTTAAAAAAGGCTGGCAATCTGTTTTATCTTGAAGGCCGCACCACCAAAGCCACCCCTATCAACGCAATCACCATCCCGACCACCGCTGTCAGCGTAAATTTTTCACCAAACATCAGCCATGCCATAAGTGCCGTTACTGCGGGTACCAAATACATATAGCTAGTCACCTTGGTTGCTTCACCGTGGCGTATCAGTACGTACAATACGGAAATACCAACGCCAGATAAGATGAAAATCGACCATGCCATGGCGATGAAAAAATGCGGCGTCCATAAAACCGTTTGTGTTTCAAGTAGCAAAGCAAGGGGAATCGTCACTAACAACGAGGCACCAAACTGGATCACCTGACCAGTGCGTACATCAAAAGACGGACACGTCTTTTTTTGGTAAATGGTGCCGGATGTCATCGCCAAGAGCGCCATGATCGCCAGTGCAACGCTTGCCAGCGATAGATGCACAACAGATATTTTATTCGCGACGACCAGTCCGACACCGGCAATGCCAAAAGCCAGACCTAGCCATTGTTTGCCACGGATGCGCTCACCAATGATCGGACCCATGATGGCTGTCAGAATGGGTTGAGTATTGGCAATCAACGCCGCCATGCCAGCGGGCATGCCCAATTTGACCGCACACCAAATGCCACCAAGGTAGACCGCCTGCATCAGTACGCCCGCAATCGCTATTGGTAGCCATTCTTGACGGGCGGGCCACGGTGCCCGCATTACCAATGCCAGTGTTAACATCAGGATTACGACGCCAAGATAGCGCATGCTGAGAAAGGTCAGTGGCTCGGCATAGGGGAGACCATATTTGGCGGCGACAAAGCCAGACGCCCAAATAAAAATAAATACGCCGGGTAAGGATCGATGCAAAAAGGAGCGGCGTGATGTCGTCATGTTAAAACTGTCCCGGAATAATTTTTATGGATGTGCGAATCATTGAATATTGGCACAAATACCTAAGACGATAGATGAAAAAAAACCTGCAATGCTTTCGCATGCGCAGGTTTTTTTCATCCATTCCGGTGGAGACCGGAATCTTCAGAATTACGCCAGGTTTGCCGCGGCGAAATCCCAGTTAGCCAATGCCCAGAATGCTTCCAGGTATTTTGGACGTGCATTGCGGTAGTCGATGTAGTAAGCATGTTCCCACAGATCGCAAGTGATCAGTGGCTTGTCTGTTGTTGTCAACGGTGTTGCTGCATTGGATGTGTTGACGATGTCGAGTGTACCGTCCGCTTTTTTCACCAACCATGTCCAGGAAGAACCAAAGTTGCCGATGCAGGATTTAGTAAATGCTTCTTTGAACGCGTCAAAAGAACCCCATTTTGCGTCGATAGCCGCAGCCAATGCGCCAGAAGGAACGCCGCCGCCGTTTGGTTTCAGGCCGTTCCAGTAGAACGTGTGGTTCCAGATTTGTGCTGCATTGTTGAAAATGCCAGCAGAAGATTTCTTAACGATTTCTTCCAATGTGGAATTTTCGAATTCTGTACCTTTGATCAGGTTGTTCAGATTAGTGACGTAAGTCTGATGGTGTTTACCGTAGTGGTATTCCAGAGTCTCTTGAGAGATGTGCGGAGCCAGAGCGTCCAGTGCATAGGGCAATGCCGGTAGGGTATGTTCCATGTTGCGTCCTTTAGTTTTCTTCAGAGGTTACCGTCGAAATAACGGCAAATACGTGGTGCTAAACTGTCATTGTAAGCGTTTGTGCGAAAGCTTGCAGCTACCCGACATGAAAATCCTTTATCTCTGTCTTTTCACTATCTGGCCAAAGCGCAATTTTTAATCGGTCAGGCTTTGCTGTACGCTAGTCACGCTGATGTCTGCGCTGCCTTCTGCGAGTCTGACGTGGAGCTGTGTATTTGCTTGCAGCTCAGTGCTTGAACGCAACGCCTTGCCATGTTTGTCACTGAGAATGGCGTAACCACGTTCCAGCGTGCGTTGCGGGTTAAGCAGCTCTAATTGTGCTTGTAAGCCCGCCAGGCTTTGCTGGCGCTGGCGTATGCCTTGCTGTTGCGCCTGGGTCATGCGCCGTTGCCAGTCCGCAAGCAATTGACGCGGCCTGTCCGGATCGGGGCGTGCCGCATGCCAACGTTGTTGTAGTTGCTGTAGTTGATGTTGCGCGCGCTGCAACGGCATTTCACTCGCGTAACGCAGACTTTGTGCACTTTGCTGCAATTGTTGGCGTTTGGCAGCAATCGCCGCTTTGGGACTCAATAAACGGCGTGACAACCAATCCAGCGTCTGGCTTTGGGTCGCCATTTGCCTTTGCATGCTACGTTGCAGATGCTCTTGTTGTCTTTGCAATTGAGCCAACCATTCACTGCGTGGCGTGACGGCCAGTTCGGCTGCGGCGGTTGGGGTCGCGGCGCGCAGATCGGCAGCAAAATCACCAATCGTAAAATCGGTTTCATGACCGATACCAGCGATCACCGGTATCGGGCTATGCGCAATCGTGCGGGCGACGATTTCTTCATTAAATGCCCATAAGTCTTCGATACTGCCACCACCACGACAAACTAACAGCACGTCGCATTCGGAGCGGTCAGCGGCGGTGGCAATCGCCTGGGCAATCTTGTTGCCAGCACCATCGCCTTGTACCGGAGTAGGGTACAAAATCACATTCACATGCGGCGCACGGCGTCTCAGTGCTGTCAGAATATCCCTTAGCGCCGCTGCTTGTGGGCTGGTCACGATGCCAACGGTCTTGGGAAATACGGGCAAAGCGCGTTTGCGTTCCGGGTCGAACAAACCTTCTTGTGTCAGTTGCGCTTTTAATCTTAAGAAAGCCTCGTACAAATTGCCCACGCCGGCGCGCCGGATAGCTTCGACGCTCAGTTGGTAGTCGCCACGCGGGGCGTACAGTGTCACTAATGCTCTGACTTCGACCTTGTCACCTTCACGTGGCTGGAAGTCTGCATACTGGGCGCGGCCGCGGAACATCACAGCACGCACCTGGGCCGCATTGTCTTTGAGGGTGAAGTACCAATGTCCAGAGGCGGCGCGGGTGAAATTGGAAATTTCGCCGGAAACCCAGGTCAGTGGCATATTTCGCTCCAACAACTGTGCAACGGCGTTGTTGAGCGCCGAAACTGTCAAGACAGATGGCGTGGCGTTTGAGTTCAGTGAACGAAAGTCAGTATTCATCAGATGAAAAAGCAAAAAAGCTTTCCACAGAAGCGTGAAATGGTCGTCAGGATGTCATTGTGTGCTGCAGATGTCAAAACAAATGCAAATATCTTCTATAAGTCATTGATTTTCATTGGTTTTTCAAATGCAAATAACTTGAGCAATATGAAAATTTCCTTACAAATCAAGGGCTTTGCAGCTTATCAAGTGCCTTGTGCACAAACTTATCCACAGAATCGGTGCATAAACAGTGGATATCTTCGCTGGAGTTCTGGATTTTGTGGATTGATTAAAAACTATGCAGTAATGAAAACTTTAATAAAATCAGGTACTTAACTACTTATAATCGGCTTCTGCACAATGTTATCCACAAATATTGTGTAGAAAATCGGAAATTTCCATAAAAAATGGCGGTGATTTCAAAGTTACTCACAATAAAGCTTTATTCATGCTTCTGCTTAAAATTTAAGCTCTCTAAAATTAGTCATATAAATCATATACTTAATTTGATCTCCTCCGCTTTTTCACAATCTTGTCCACATTATTTGTGCAAAAGCTCAGACTTATTCAATTGAGATGCGCTCAAAGTTATATTTTTAGCATCCATGAGTAACTTTTTGTGCATAAAACAGGCTTTGCCTAAAAAATAGGCGATATTGAATTATCTATATAAATCAATTAATTAAGTGAATAGTGACAGCTTTTGCACAACGTTATCCACATAATTTGTGAAAAACAAACAGATTCATCACCATGTCAGAATTTTGCTTTATTTTTGAGCGGAAATCGCCTCAAAAGAAGCTTTTGCTTAATTTATTTGCAGAGATATAAATTACTTTAAAATCAGATACTTATACATATTTGCACGCCTTGTACACAAGCTTATCCACATAAAGTGTGTAGAAAGAAGTGAATAACTCAGAGTTTTTTAACGTTATTTGCCCACGAAAAGCCTGCTTAATTCTTGAGCGAAAGATTAATTCTATTTAAATTCAATGGCTTATATCGCTTTGTACAGCTTATCCACAAGCTTGCGCACAGATTTTGTGCAAAACGTCGGTTTTTTGATCGTGTTTGGGTTGTGGAAAGATAAATCAACAAAGTACACTTGCCCGACTGCACACAACACGCTACATTGCGGGGTTGGAATTCTGAACCTTCAAGGAGTGACCTTTGTTCGCTATCATTCAAGCCGCCGGCTGGCCTATTTATCTTTTGTTGACTTCCTCTGTGATCGCTTTGACATTGATCATAGAACGTAGTCTTTCATTGCGCAGAAATAAAATTTTACCATCTACCTTGCTAGATGAAGTAATACGCGTATATCAGGTCGGCAAAATCAAACCAGAAGTCATTGATCAATTAGCGGGTAATTCACCGCTAGGGAAAGTGCTGGCAGCAGGATTGCGAAACGTCAGCGCACCGCGTGAAGTGATGAAAGAGTCGATTGAAGAGGCAGGTAGTGCTGTGGCGCATGAGCTGGAACGCTTTTTGACAACCTTAGGCACGATCGCCTCACTTGCACCATTGATGGGTTTGTTTGGTACGGTCGTTGGTATGATAGAAATTTTTGGATCGCAAACCGCAACGGGTGCCAATCCGGCGCAATTGGCGCACGGTATTTCTGTTGCCTTGTATAACACTGGTTTTGGTTTGTTGATTGCAATGCCATCTCTGGTTGCTTATCGTCATTTCCGAGCTCTGGTTGACAGTCTGGTGGTCGATATGGAACAGCAAGCGGTCAAATTTGTTGATGTTGTTCACAGCGCCAGGAAGTAAGCATGAACTTTCGTAAAGGAAAGGGCAGGGAAGAGCCTGAAATCAACCTGATCCCATTTATCGATGTGTTGCTGGTGATATTGATTTTTTTGATGGTCACAACGACCTACAGTCGTTTTACCGAACTACAAATCACGTTGCCGACCGCTGATGCTGAGAAGGCGCAAGATACCAAGCCGAATCAGATTAATATCGGCATCGATGCTCAGGGGCGCTATAAGATTAACGACCAGGCCGTTTCATTTTTGGATACGGCGACCCTGGCAGACGATCTCAAAAAAGCAGCTGCAGCTTTGGATGGAGGCAAGTCCGGTGCTCAGCCAGATCCGATTGTGATCATCAACGCAGACCGCGCAACCACGCATCAGTCTGTCATTGATGTCCTGGAAGCGGCGCGCATTGCAGGTATGGCGAAAGTCACCTTTGCTGCACAGGCTTCAAGTGCTAAATAAGGCAAGTTAGAGCACGCTTACGTGAGCAACTAGTAAAAGAAGTTGTCAATAATTCAAAACCAGATTGCCTTTTCTCTGAAGTGATTGCAAGAAGAGGGGGGATCTGGTTTTGTTGTTCTGAGATTGTTTAATTTCAATGCGAGATTAAACTTTTATCGTATTACTGCCGGGGAGTAATTTTCTCTGGAAATTGAGGTGGGTATTTGCATGCAAGTGCGTTTCGGTTCCTCGCTACAGTCATGGATCATGAAAAATTGGCAAAAGCGCGGTCTTTGGGCTTGCGCTTTATGGCCATTGTCCAGGTTATTTCAATTAATCGTTTCATTCCGCTTTGGCTTGTTTGTACTTGGTTATAAACCGCAGACCAGGGTGGACGTACCGGTGGTGGTGGTCGGCAATATTTTTGTCGGCGGGACCGGGAAAACGCCTTTGGTCATCTGGCTGGTGCATCAATTACAGGCTGCTGGTTTCAAGCCCGGTGTGATTTCGCGTGGTTATGGCGCTCACGCCGACAGCGTGGTCGTGCTGGATGCCGGATCGCAGGCATCGCAAGTGGGTGATGAGCCTTTGCTGATTGCACAGCATACCAATGTACCGGTTGCAGTCGGGCGTGACCGTGTTGCCGCAGCGCGCTGTTTGTTGACTACACGTCCGGAAATCGATGTGTTAGTTGCTGACGATGGCTTGCAGCATTATTTTCTTGCCAGAGATATTGAAATCATGCTGTTTGATCAGCGCGGTACGGGCAATGGTTGGATGCTGCCTGCCGGGCCTCTGCGCGAACCTGTGCAGCGTCGTCGAGACTTCACGGTGCTCAATGCCGGGACTGATGTGCCATTTGCCAGTGTTCCTGGTATGCCTACAGATACGGTGCGTATGCAGTTGTTGCCACAGCACGTCTATCAACTGTGCGACCCCAAAGTACGCAAACCGCTAACAGACTTGCGTGCTGAAAAAATGGTTGCAGCAGCAGGTATTGGTAACCCCCAACGATTTTTTAGTATGTTAAGCGCCGCCGGACTGAGGTGCTCAAGTCTGCCTTTAGCTGACCATTTTGAGTTCGATGCGCAGACTTTTATGCAGATAGATGCCGATTGCATTCTGATCACAGAAAAGGATGCAGTAAAATGTCGTCAAATTCCAGTGTTGCAAAACGATGCGCGGATCTGGGTCGTGCCGGTACTGGCACAACTTGATAGCGGTTTTGCGACAGCCCTTCTACAAATGATTTCGGAGAAAAAGCATGGACGCTCGCCTGCTTGATGTTTTAGTTTGCCCTTTATGTAAGGGACCATTGGTGTATAACAAAACTGCGCAAGAATTGATTTGCTATGGCGACAAAATGGCATTTCCGGTTCGTGATGATATTCCTATCATGTGGGCGGAACAGGCGCGCACGCTGACGATGGAAGAAATCGACGCACGATAATTTGAAAGAAATCAGGAATCCCGCATGAGTTTTGTTGCCATTATTCCCGCCCGTCTCGCTTCGAGCCGTCTTCCTAACAAGCCCTTGGCAGATATTGCTGGTAAGCCCATGGTCGTCCGCACCGCGGAACGTGCGCTGGCTTCCGGTGCCAGTGCCATTATGGTGGCGACTGACCATGCGGATATTGTGGCGGCTTGCGAAGCGCATGGTATCCCGGTCTGCATGACCCGTGCAGATCATCCGTCTGGCACAGATAGGATTGCCGAAGTCGCTGCCAGTATGAATCTGGCCGACGATGCTGTGGTGGTGAATGTGCAAGGCGATGAACCTTTGATTGACCCTGCGTTGATTGCGGCTACGGCTGCCTTGGTCAATGCGTCAGTTCCTATGGCAACGGCCGCGCATCCAATTCATGATGTGCAGGACGCATTCAATCCGAATGTAGTGAAGGTGGTGTTGGATAAGCATGCACGTGCGTTATATTTCTCCAGAGCGACGATCCCGTGGCACCGCGACGGATTTGCTGACGGCCTGGGTGTCAATCGTCAGCGTTTCCCAACGGAGTATCAGCCGCTGCGCCACATCGGTTTGTATGCTTATCGCAACGATTTTCTAAAAAAATATCCGCAGCTTGAGGTATCGCCTTTGGAGCGAATCGAAGCCTTAGAACAGTTGCGTGTACTGTGGCATGGCTACTCTATTGCGGTGCATGTGACCACTGCCAGCCCTGCGCCAGGGGTGGATACTGCTGAAGATTTAGAAAAAGTCAGGCAATTTTTTTCAAAAATTGTTTAAAAAATGAAAGAACTTCGCCACGATTTCATGCTAAAGCATCAATAATGCAGAAAATTGTGGTAAGTTTCGTGAAAAGAAACTGTGCTATTACTGACTTTTCAGCGCCAAAAGAAAAAATAAATACGTGCTGAAAATAGGTGAAGTGCAGATAAAAGCAGTAAAAATTCAGTATGTACCTGCTTGGTACATGCCCAAAATAAATTCAAACTCGTCTTAGGAAATAGAAAAATGCGTCTTATTTTATTGGGAGCACCAGGTGCTGGCAAAGGCACTCAAGCCAATTACATCAAAGAAAAATTCAATATTCCACAAATTTCTACCGGCGACATGTTACGTGCAGCAGTGAAAGCTGGCACGCCATTGGGTTTGGAAGCCAAAAAAGTGATGGATGCTGGTGGTTTGGTGTCGGACGACATTATCATTGGTCTGGTAAAAGATCGTCTTAAGCAAGCTGATTGCGCCAATGGTTACTTGTTCGATGGTTTTCCGCGCACGATTCCTCAAGCTGACGCGATGAAGGATGCTGGTGTTCACATCGATTACGTGTTGGAAATTGACGTACCAGATGAAGCTATCGTTGACCGTATGAGTGGCCGTCGTGTGCATCCAGCTTCTGGTCGCAGCTATCACGTTAAATTTAATCCGCCAAAAGTCGAAGGTAAAGACGACGAAACAGGCGAAGATCTGATTCAGCGTGATGACGACAAAGAAGAAACTGTAAAAAAACGTTTGGCTGTCTACCACGATCAAACTAAAGTGTTAGTGGGCTACTATGGTGACTGGGCAAAATCTGGTCAACCTGGTGCTCCTAAATATCGCAAGATTGCTGGTGTCGGTCCGGTTGAAACGATACGCGACAGCGCATTTGCAGCATTAGAAGAATAAGAAAAAGCGGACTGAATGTCCGCTTTTTTTATGCCTTTTATTGGGCGGCAGATTGCTGGTAAATGAGGTTTGCAGTGCTTTTTATCTGCACGTTTGATCGCTGAATGTGATTGAAGTGTAGCAAAGAAGAAATGGTCTTGTTTTATCTGGTTTTACTTTGTCGTCAAAAAGTCAGCCGCACTCATAAGGCAGGCCGACAATAACAATAGGAGGAGTCAACATGACAGCAAGTCTTTGGTTCGTCATCGCATGCGGCGTCGTTGCCGTGCTCTACGGTCTGGTCTCACGTAACTGGATTTTGCGTCAGGATGCCGGTAACCCGCGTATGCAGGAAATTGCAGCGGCAATTCAGCAGGGGGCGGCAGCTTATCTGGCCAGACAATATCGCACCATTGCGATGGTCGGTATCATTCTTTTTATCGCGATCGCCGCCATCCCTGGTTTAGGTCTTACAACGGCGGTTGGCTTTTTGATCGGCGCGGTGTTATCTGGTGCTTGTGGCTTTATCGGGATGAACGTTTCTGTGCGCGCCAACGTGCGTACCGCTCAAGCTGCGACCAAAGGCATGAACGAAGCGCTGGATGTAGCGTTTCGCGGTGGCGCTATCACGGGCATGTTGGTGGTTGGTCTCGGATTGCTTGGCGTGACGATTTTTTATCTGTTCTTAACGACGTCGGTTACGACTGGTGTCGGACAGACTTTGTCCCAGCATGATGTGATTAAGCCCTTGATTGGTCTGGCTTTCGGCGCTTCCCTGATATCTATTTTTGCCAGACTTGGTGGCGGTATTTTTACCAAAGGCGCGGACGTAGGCGCCGATCTGGTTGGTAAAGTCGAGGCGGGTATTCCTGAAGATGATCCACGTAATCCAGCAGTGATTGCAGATAACGTCGGTGATAACGTCGGCGATTGTGCGGGTATGGCGGCGGACTTGTTTGAAACCTATGTCGTCACGCTGATTGCCACCATGTTATTGGGCGCGCTTGTCATCACCAATGCGGTCACAGAAGCGATTGTGTATCCCTTGTTGTTAGGCGCGGTTTCTATTCTTGCTTCGATCGTCGGTTGTTCAGCAGTCAAAGCCAAACCTGGTAAAAAAATCATGTCGGCGCTGTACACTGGCTTATGGTGGGCTGCTGGTTTGTCATTGATCGGCTTCGCTATCGTGACCTGGCAAGTTTGGCCAGATGATGCGATGCGCTACAAAATGATGGGCTCAACTGTCGTCGGTATCGTGCTCACCGGCTTGATGGTCTACATCACCGAATACTATACCGGCACCGATTTCAAACCCGTACAACACGTGGCGCAAGCTTCTACCACTGGTCATGGTACGAACATCATTGCTGGTCTTGGCGTATCGATGAAATCAACGGCGTGGCCAGTCTTGGCGGTCTGTGCGGCGATTCTGGTTTCGTATTCATTAGCAGGCCTGTACGGCATTGCCATTGCAGCGACAGCTATGTTATCAATGGCTGGGATTATTGTGGCACTCGATGCCTATGGTCCGATTACCGATAATGCGGGTGGTATCGCTGAAATGGCGGAAATGCCAGCTTCAGTGCGGGCAATTACTGATCCACTTGATGCGGTCGGCAACACGACTAAGGCTGTCACTAAAGGCTATGCGATTGGTTCTGCTGGCTTGGCTGCGCTGGTTTTGTTTGCTGACTACACGCATGCCTTGGATTCGGTTGGTAAATCTACCTCGTTTGATTTATCCAACCCGCAAGTTATCGTTGGCTTGTTTATCGGGGGCTTGATTCCTTACCTGTTCGGCGCGATGGCAATGGAGGCGGTAGGGCGTGCTGCCGGTGCCGTAGTGATTGAAGTACGTCGCCAGTTTAAAGAAATCAAAGGTATCATGGACGGTACCGGCAAGCCTGAGTACGATAAGGCGGTTGATATGCTGACCACCTCTGCCATCAAGGAAATGATTTTACCTTCCTTGTTACCGGTGATCGTGCCGATTCTGGTGGGCTTGTTGCTCGGACCCGCTGCTTTAGGTGGCTTGCTGATGGGAACCATTGTCACAGGTTTGTTTGTCGCGATTTCTATGACTACCGGTGGCGGGGCCTGGGATAATGCTAAAAAATACATCGAAGATGGCCATTATGGTGGCAAAGGCTCTGAGGCACACAAAGCGGCGGTGACTGGTGATACCGTCGGCGATCCCTACAAAGATACGGCAGGGCCAGCGGTCAATCCTCTGATTAAAATTATCAATATTGTTGCTTTGCTGCTAGTTCCATTGTTACCCGCAACCGGAACGACATTATTCAGCGCCGCTTCGACACAATCTGTGACTGTCAATGCGACGAATTCTGACTTGCCGGTGGCAGCTAAAGTTAGCACTTTGCTCTCATCCGTACCATTGAAAGACGATAAAGCAACCACTCCAGTGCTCAAGCAATAATCCTGCTGACGTATTCATTATTGTTTCAAAGGAAATAGAACGCGAAATCGTGCGCGAATAAAAAGATGGCAAACGCCTCGTTCGCCATCTTTTTTTATTTCCATCGCAAAAATTAGATGCAATAATACAGATGTGACGTTTACGTAAACGTAATATGCGATGACCGTATGCGTAACTGTTTATTTTGACGCGAAGACGCTAAGATAAACGCGAGCTAGGGCAACCTAAGCCAATATTAAACAGACTGTGCAGGTGGTCGGGCGATTAAACCCAAACACTGCGAATTTATTTCATTATTCAGCGAACGGAAAAGAGACAGAACATGCAAATTCAGAATGGCGTATTTATTATCACTGGCGGTGCCTCCGGCCTTGGTGCAGCAACCGCAAAAATGATCGCGGCAAACGGCGGTAAAGTTGTTTTGGCCGACGTTCAGGTTGAAGCTGGTGAAAAGCTGGCAGCTGAATTGGGCGGCAAATTTGTGAAATGTGACGTGACTTCCGAAGCCGATGGCAAAGCGGTTGTTGACGCAGCTTTGTCAATGGGTGCGGTGCGCGGTCTGGTGAATTGTGCTGGCGTTGCTCCGGCAATCAAAACCGTCGGTAAAGATGGTCCGCATCCACTCGATGTATTCCAACGTGTTGTGAATATCAACCTGATCGGCACTTTCAATATGTGCCGTCTGGCTGCCGATGCGATGGCAAAAATGGATGCGACAGAACAAGGTGAACGTGGCGTGATCATCAACACCGCTTCAGTTGCTGCGTATGATGGGCAAATTGGTCAGGCAGCATATGCCTCTTCTAAAGCCGCTGTGGTTGGTTTGACGCTGCCGATGGCACGCGACTTGTCTCGCAGCGGCATTCGGGTGATGACGATTGCACCAGGTATTTTCGAAACGCCAATGTTATTGGGTATGCCGCAAGAAGTGCAAGACGCTCTCGGAAAAATGGTACCGTTCCCACCACGTCTCGGTAAGCCAGAAGAATATGCGCACCTGTCGAAAACCATCATTGAAAACGTGATGATGAATGGAGAAACCATACGTCTCGACGGCGCAATTCGTATGCAACCAAAATAAATTGGTTATTGTCGATTGTTGTTTTTGACAATCAATCACAATTTCGAATGGCAATGCAGCATGACAATTTCTTAGCAGGCTAATACACTAGGGCAAATCTCGATTTGCCCTTTTTTATTGGAGTCGAATGAGTCACAACGCAACAACGGGATTAATTTTGACTGGCGGCGGCGCGCGTGCTGCTTACCAGGTCGGTGTTTTGTCCGAGATTTCTAAGATATTAACCGAGGCATCCTGGAAGCCCGAAACGAATCCATTTGGTATTATTTGCGGCACCTCGGCGGGGGCGATCAATGCCACAGCGCTCGCTTGCCGTGCAGACCATTTTGGTGAATCCATCGCCAATGTGTTAAGCATTTGGGAAAACTTTGATGCTGCACAGGTCTATCGCGCTGACTCGCTTGGCGTTATTCGTAGCGGTGCGCGGTGGTTGTCGCTGTGGTCATTTGGCTGGTTGCTCAATAAATGGCGGAAGTCACCACCTAATTCTTTGCTCGATAACTCACCGTTAGAAGATTTGTTGAACCGTATGCTTGACCTGCCGCGTCTGGATGCAGCATTGCAAAACGGAAGTTTGCGTGCTTTGGCCGTGACGGCTTCTTCCTACACGGCAGGGCAACATCTGACTTTCTATCAGACTCTGGCCGATATTGAGCCCTGGGTCAGAAGCCAGCGTTTGGCACAAAGGGATTTTATTGCCGTTCCACATTTGATGGCATCGTCAGCGATTCCATTTATTTTTCCGGCGGTGCCATTAAATTGGGGTGGTCAATTAGAGTACTGTGGAGATGGTTCTATGCGCCAGCTAGCGCCAATTTCACCAGCAATTCATCTCGGCGCACAAAAAATACTTATCGTCGGTGCGGGGCGTCTGGCAGAGCCACCTTCCATCAGAACCGAAGTGGCACGCTATCCTAGTCTGGCGCAAATTGCAGGGCATGCTTTATCAAGTATTTTCCTCGATAGCCTTGCAGTGGATATTGAACGACTCATGCGTATTAACAAAACCTTGTCGATGCTGCCGGCTGAACTTTTAGAAAAAACACCGCTAAGGCCATTAGATTTGCTGGTGATTGCGCCTTCAGAGCGACTTGACGATATCGCAAGCCGGCATACACACAGCCTGCCATTACCGGTACGCACGATGCTGGGTGGGATTGGCGCGACCGAGGCACGTGGTTCTGCACTGGCTTCGTATTTGTTATTTGAATCAAGTTACACCCGGGAGTTAATTGAACTAGGACGCAAAGACACGCAAGCCAGAAAGCAAGATGTACTCAACTTTTTTGCCTCTCCGCCAGATGGTGACATGGTGCAAGATTGATAGAGGATTTATCTTGAATTTGTCTATTCCGCGTGAATCCTTTATGATCTTTAAGTTATTAAATTGCTTTCCTGGAAATTACTTTTTTGAGCGCTATGATGCTTAATGTCAGATATTTGTCGCGTTTTTTGTTGCTTTTACTGTTTTCTTTGCTTGCTTCGCTTTCCGTCGCCAAAGATAATAGTGCTTACATTGCTGTCACTGAATTGCCCAAAGAAGCCCAGGCTACAATGGGCTTAATCAAGCAAGGTGGTCCGTTTCCGTATGCCAAAGATGGCGTCACCTTTGGCAACTATGAATCGCGCTTGCCGCGGCAAAGGCGTGGTTACTATCATGAATATACGGTACCCACACCGGGCGCCAGAAACCGCGGCATACGCCGAATTATCGCTGGCGCGGATCCCGTCAGTTCAGGCGAGTATTACTATACCGATGATCATTACCAGACTTTTCGTCGTATCAGAGAATAGTGGTGAATTCTATGACTGAGGAAAAAATAGATTTACTTGCAGGTACTGCCCCTAACATGGTGGAGTCAATCCGCGCCTTCCATATTCCTGATCTGCAGGTGGAAGCGGCCAAGACCGGACAACACTTTCTTTATGCTTATTGCCTCGAAGCAGAAACACGCTTGCAAGTCATTGCCAAGATTGCGGCATCGTTTGGTTTTCCAAAAACATGTAGAAATCTCGATGCCTTGTCCGATTGTCTGACTGATCTGATCGACCAGGCTGGACCTCAATCTGGTTTTGTCATTGTGTTGGAGCAATTACCAAATAGTCCTAAATTTGATAAAGAAGCCCGTGAGACTCTGTTGGATGTATTTCGGGATGCCGCAGATTTTTGGGCTGAGAAAAAAGTGGCGTTCAGAGTTTTTTATTCTTTCGAATAATCAGAACCTTTGAATAATCTCTTTGGTAGCCTTGACTTCTGGGCGGGTGTAACCCGCTGAAACTCACATTGCATGTCATCGTACGGATTGTAGTTTCCCTACGAATTAGGCTATCTCTTACATTTATCTGTCTCTCACTGTCTCCGCGTTGAATACTTGCAAGTTTTTTCAAAGATCTACGCTATTGTTTTTATTGAAATAAATCAGCTGTTTCACATTTTTATTTGGGGCTTAAGCCCGGACAGCGGTACAATGCCGCCATGAAAAAGATTGTTATCCTCATTTCTGGTCGTGGTAGCAATATGCAAGCGGTGGTTGAAGCTTGTGTAAACCAAAAATGGCCAGCTCAGATAGCCGCCGTAATCAGCAATAAAACAGATGCCAGTGGTTTAGAATATGCTGTAAGCAAGGGCATACAAACTGCGGTCGTGGTCAGTAAAGAGTTTTCTCAGCGGGAAGCATTTGATGCCGCACTTCAGCAGAAAATTGATGAGTTTTCGCCCGATATCATTGTTTTAGCCGGATTTATGCGGATACTCACGCCTGCGTTTGTGAATCATTATGCGGGGCGTATGTTAAACATTCACCCATCATTGCTGCCAAGTTTTGTTGGTCTGGCGACGCATCGTCAGGCGTTGGACGCCGGGGTGAAATTACATGGGGCAACTGTGCATTTTGTGACTGCAGAGCTGGATCATGGGCCGATAGTTGCTCAGACAGCTGTTCCTGTACACAACGATGACACTGAAAACAGTCTGGCTCAACGCGTGCTTGAGCAAGAGCACATCATTTATCCACGAGCTGTACGTCAGTTTGTGGAAGGTAAGATCAGTATCGTTGGCAATATCGTCAAAATCAACGACTAAAAGACAGACTTACGTAACATCGTTTTTAGCGTCACCGCTTTAGCTTGCTGCACTATTGATTGGTGTGAATTGCTGTGTCTGAACGATTATATTGTGCATAAGTTCTCGAAGATCAAAAAAACATGGTCACATTGACCTCTATCGCATTTTAAGGAAACACCATGAGATTACCTCCAGCCATCATTGGTCACGCAGAAGAAGTATTGCGTGAAATTTTACGATTTACCGGCCCTGCGGATGGTACTTTGTCGCGTTATTTCCGCGAACATCCACGGCTTGGCTCACGTGAACGCGGCGTCATCGCTGAAGCAATTTATGGCTTGTTACGTAACAAGTCGGTGTACACCAGTTTTTCTGAATCTGGTTCTGGTCCGGCGATGCGTCGTTTGACTTTATTGGGTCTGGCGGACGCTGTTGGTGTTGATTCTCTTGGTGGTCTGACGGAAGAAGAAACAGCGTGGCTGGAGCGCGTCATGCAAATTGACCGTAGCCACTTGCCAGTAACAATGAAGGCCAACATGCCTGCCTGGATCTGGGATAAATTGAACACCCGCTTTGGTGAAGAGCAGGCGTTGGCATTGACCACGTCTTTAAACACACCAGCACCGCTGGATTTACGCGTTAATGCAATCAAAGGTAACCGTGAAGACGTGATCGCGTCTTTGGCGCAAGCACCGATTCTGGCTGAGCCAACGCCGTATTCTGCGAGTGGTTTGCGCGTGATTAAGAAGCCATCAATTCAAAATTTACCCCTGTTCAAAGACGGCACTATCGAAGTTCAGGACGAAGGTAGTCAATTGCTGGCGCAGTTAGTTGGCGCGCGCCGTGGTGAGATGGTGGCAGATTTCTGCGCTGGTGCTGGTGGCAAAACGCTGGCATTAGGCGCACTAATGCGCAACACGGGTCGTTTGTATGCTTTTGATATTTCTGAAAAACGTCTGGCAAAGCTGAAACCACGTCTGGCGCGTAGCGGCTTGTCTAACGTGCATCCAGTAGTGATCGCGCATGAAAAAGATGCAAAAATCAAACGTCTGTCAGCCAAACTTGATCGTGTTTTAGTCGATGCGCCGTGCAGTGGTCTGGGTACCTTGCGCCGTAATCCTGATGTGAAATGGCGTCAGACTGCAGAAGGCGTAGCAGAATTGAACGTCAAACAGGCTTCGATTCTGGCAAGTGCTTCACGTATGGTGAAGCCAGGTGGTCGTCTGGTTTATGCGACGTGCAGTATTCTGGACGAAGAAAACGAAGATATCGTGAATGCTTTCCTGGCGGAACACGCAGACTTTACTCTGGTTCCTGCTTCTAAAGTATTAGCCGAGCAAAAAGTCGAGCTTGAAATGGGCGACTTCCTGAAGCTTTATCCACACATCCATCAGACTGACGGCTTCTTCGCCGCCATTCTGGAACGCAACAAATAAATCACTTCATCTACTCACCACCGCACTCAGCGGAGGTGAGTTATTTGTCATTCACATTATGACCGCTCAAATTATCACGACACTCATTTCAGATTTGGCAGATGATTTTCGTGCCCCGCAGTTCTTATGGCAGGTCGGCACAGTCGTTGTTTGCTTTTTACTGGCATGGCAGCTTTCGCGTGTGTTGCGCAGGCTCTTTTCCCACGGTGAGCCAACTCATGGCGTGATGCGCTTAGGTGTAGAAAGTTTTTCCCGGGTACTTTCGCCAGCATTAAACATGGTGTTTTTGCTGATTGGTGAAGCAATTTTGGGGCGTTGGCAACATACGCATTTGTTGACCTTATTATTTCCTATCATTGGCTCTTTAGCGATTATTCGCTTCGGTTTTTATGTGGTGCGAAAGACGTTTTCGCGTGACGGCCAAATTGGTAATTTTCTTGCCATCTTTGAAAAATTGTTTGCAGGTCTGGTCTGGGTCGGTGTTGTTCTGCATTTCACCGGACTCTGGCCAGATGTGTTTCAAGCGCTTGACGATATTGTTTTGCCTATAGGTAAAAACAAAGTTTCTTTGCTTAATATTCTGCAAGCGAGTATTTCAGTCGTATTGACGATGGTGATTGCATTGTGGGCGAGTGCAGCGCTAGAGGCGCGACTCATGCTTTTGCCAAGCATGCATTCGTCGCTCAAGGTTGTGTTGTCGAGGGTGGGGCGGGCGTTGTTAATTTTAGTGGCTATTCTGGTGAGTCTGACTTTTGTTGGGATCGACTTAACGGTTTTATCAGTGTTTGGCGGTGCACTCGGCGTCGGTCTTGGTTTTGGTTTGCAAAAAATTACCAGCAGCTATGTATCTGGTTTCATTATCTTGCTCGATCGTAGTATGTCCATTGGCGACATGATCACGGTAGACAAGTTTAATGGTACGGTGACGCAGATTAATACTCGCTACACAGTATTAAAAGGGTTTGATGGCGCCGAATCAGTGATTCCCAATGAAATGCTGGTTTCGAGCCCGGTACAGAATTTCTCCCTGACTGATCGCAGCGTCGTGATGACGACGGATCTGATCGTTTCTTACCAGACTGATCTCGAAGCAATTTTGCCTTTGTTAATTGAGGCAACTGCAAAAGTAGACAGGGTTGCCCAAGATCCTGCACCTGCTGCATACTTGATGAAATTTGGGGCCGACGGTTTAGAGCTACGTGTTGCATTCTGGATTCCAGATCCGGAAAATGGACGTACTGGCGTGTTGTCGAATGTCAATCGCGCGCTCTGGCAGGTGATACAGGAGCATAAGATTGATCTTCCTTATCCTCAGCGTGTGATTACTTTAGCATCACCGAGCACACCGATTGTCCCTCCAGTTCGCTAAGGTATAACGATAAATTGGTGCGTTTCCTCTAAAAGCGCGTACAATGCGGTCGCGCTTAAATTTAATTTCGCCCTCGTTTCTTTGTAATTTACGCTAAGAAGCATACGTTAACAACGGAGTACATGTCATTTTGAGTACATTTATTGATGCAGTTGTAGATTTCCTGTCCAACGGTTTTACCCGTGCTACAGGCTGGCAAGTTTTTACTTTTACGATGGTAGTGACCCATATCACCATCGCCAGTGTGACCATTTTCCTGCATCGCTGCCAAGCGCATCGTGCTTTGGATTTGCACGCTATTCCAAGTCATTTCTTCCGCTTCTGGCTGTGGCTGACGACAGGCCAAGTTACCAAGGAATGGGCAGCGGTACACCGCAAACATCATGCTAAATGCGAAACCGAAGAAGATCCGCACAGCCCACAAACACGTGGGATAAAAAAGGTCTTATTCGAAGGCGCAGAGTTATATCGTACTGAATCCAAGAATATGGAAACGATCCAAAAATACGGTCACGGTACGCCAGATGATTGGATGGAGCGCAATCTCTACACTCGCTTTAGCTGGCAGGGTGTGGCTTTGATGCTGATTATCGATTTCCTGTTGTTCGGTGTGGTCGGCGTCACAGTGTGGGCCGTGCAGATGATGTGGATTCCAGTGACAGCAGCCGGCATTATTAATGGTATCGGTCACTACTGGGGTTATCGCAATTACGATTGCGTTGATGCCTCGACGAACATTTTCCCTATCGGTATCCTGATTGGTGGTGAAGAGTTACATAACAATCACCACACATTTGGTACTTCTGCAAAATTGTCGTCCAAATGGTATGAATTTGATATTGGCTGGATGTATATCCGCTGCATGGAAATGGTTGGTTGGGCAAAAGTAAAAAAAGTAGCGCCAGAACCAAAGTTTGCCGAATTGAAATCGGTCATTGACATGGACACCTTGCAAGCGGTGATTACACATCGTTATGACGTGATGGCAAAGTACACAAAATCCTTGCGTCGTACCTGGCGCGATGAAGTTGCGTCATTGCGTGAAAAAGCAGAATTCGAAGCAGCACGCTTAAAACAGGCCAAAAAATTATTGCAACGTGAGCCGACCAAATTGCAGGCGCCTCAAAAGCAGCAGCTATCAGAAGTGTTAGCACATAGCGCTGCATTGAAAACTATGCACGAGATGCGTGTAGAGTTGGGCTTGATTTGGGAACGTTCTACAGTAAGCCGTGAACAATTGGTACAGCAGCTGCAGGATTGGTGTACCCGCGCTGAAGCATCGGGCATTCAAACCTTGCATGATTTCTCCCGTCGCTTACGCACTTACGCTTAATGATGGCAAGTTAGCTTCAAATGAAAAGACATCTGCGTGGTGTCTTTTTTCTTTTGGCCTTACTTATAGGTATCACCGTAAAAAAGTCGGCGGATACAACCCGCACGACCTTATATGGAATTCGGCACCTAGGCTTACGCTTCCTGCAGTAAATTCAATACGAATCTGAACAATCGATAGGCCACCGCGTCAATATTGCTATATTTGCTATATTTGCCAGAATGACTGAGAGTTGGGAAATATAATTTTAATTTACCGCGCTGTGTCAGCAAAAGACAACTACCAGCAGTCGGCAGAAGCTGTGTCGAAACGCACGTCTGGTAAGAGTTCCGCATCGGCCTTCTGAATGTACGTCGAGTTCTGTGAGCTGTCGGTACTTAGCCTACAGATTGTTATGAACTCAATGGATTTGATAAATGGTGTTGTTCTTGAGGATTTTTTTTCGGATTGCGGTAACTCAAATGAGGCCGATCTAATACTAGCTCGCTTGGTTGATTCGCTATTAGAATTTACTCCGCATGTATTTAGAAGTCCAAAGCAGTATTGGGACATCCCGGAATTATTTGAATTTACATTTAAGCTAAATCCTACAACTCAAAAAAATTTACGGAAATAATTTCCATTTGTAATGCTGGCTGGCTATATTGGGGACATGGAAATGATAGTTCGGCTGTCTGGAATACCGTCAGACAGATAAAAGGGGCTGAAGCTGCGGATAATTCACTTGACCTTAGCTAATTTTTTTACTCATAAATGATGAAGAAACAATTATTCCAACGATTGATCGCGCTTTTTCTTTGTTCGGTACTTAATGTTTCAATGGCAACTGAGACGATTCCAGTGAATCTGCAAAGCCAAGCTATTTCTTCCGATTTCTGGTGGGCCTATTTAGCTTCGTATGATCAAGGTCCTGGATCAATTGTCGTAAATCTTGGGCTGAAAAAGCAGCTACCTTTGTCAAAGTATCCGATATTAATTATTACCGGGGTAACTTATGTCTCGCAAAGAGTAGATGGACTTCCAGAATCTTCTGACCTTGATAATTTAAATAAGCTGTCCTCGAAGCTTATTGATGCGATCGAAAAGGTAACACCCTCAATACATGCGGGGACATTCAAGTATAACCGGGAGTGTCTGCATTATGTCTATGTGAAAGATGGCTCAATAATTGAGGAAGCACTAAGAGCGTTCTATTTGAAAGAGTGCCCAGGATGCAAGACATACACAAACATCAAAGATGATCCAGATTGGACAGCTTACAAAGATTTTTTATTTCCGAATCAAGCGACACTTGATTTTTACCATGATGATTTAGCTAAGCTACAGTACAAATTTAATTAGGCTAGTGTAGAGCACAATGTCGGCATAAGATCATTTTTAGGCACATTGTCTACGTAACATTTTGCTGCTTATATATGTAAATTAAATTATCAAAATAGTATGAAAATTGAGGAAGCTGAGCAGTATTTAACACAGTCGGATGCCTTTAAAAACCAGGATTTAAAGGCACTATTTGCTCTCGCAATTGAAAACTATGTTGCTTACCGGATTGATTTCACTAACGAATTGTCAGGTGGAGATCGGCTTCTTTTTCAGTGGGGCACTTACGACTGGGGCAAGGGAAAATTTTTTGAAATTGATCTTACCCGGCAAGTCATGCTAGATCTTCAAGAGCCCGACAACCAATCGGACAGCATACAACAGCTGAGAGTGACTTTTACTTATTCATGCAATGAAGAAACTGAAAGCCTTGGAGTGGGTAACAGATGGTGCGCATCACCTTCGACAATTGCTGAATTTAGAGCCTTTCTAAATTCAACGGGCGTAACCTTATGGGGAAATGATCAAACACCTCAGGATTTGAAAGTTAACTTGGGGCACATCTAGTGTAGTGCGCCATCGTTGCAGCTTGAAAAGGCG
The DNA here is from genome assembly GCA_049339905.1 of Undibacterium sp. SXout11W. Taxonomy (GTDB): domain Bacteria; phylum Pseudomonadota; class Gammaproteobacteria; order Burkholderiales; family Burkholderiaceae_D; genus Undibacterium. The sequence continues at coordinate 94,481 of JBMPPG010000006.1, read as the reverse complement.
AGTTGCGGCAACTTGCCGCCATATCATTCAATGATCTATCGTAAAGTGATTACCAAGTGAAACACGCAACAGCCTCCGCCGAATGGAGTAAAAACTTTTCCAAATGCAGCACCAGCGGGATTCTTATGCCGGGATGCTTATTGGGATCGTTGGCTTCGTATTCATAGTATCCCTGAATCAAAGCGTTATGCTAAATCGGAATCTGAGCGGCTGAAAATTCTTCAGCGCCACAATGCAGTTGCAATAGACTTGCTTGGGGAAGACAGCGAATGTATTTTGTTCCTCGGTCAATTCGGCTCAAAAAAAATTTGGCAAGATGACAGAAATACTCCCTTACGTGGAATTTTGCCGGTTTATGCGACGACTTATGAGTGTGACGATGATGAATGGCAATTTTTTCATGCCAAGTCATATGGAAGAAAGACAAATTCAATGATCTAATTCTGGCTATAGCTGACGATTTGACTGGTTCAGGCATGTTTGCAAACACCAAACTCGGGACGGCATATGCCCCATATGACGGTGGCGCTGACCTTTTTTATTCGACGCAGGCCGATGTGGAACTTGCTAAGTTTGATTACCGCACTTGGATTTCAGCACGCGACGACGGCCTCTAATTGTATAAATGTTGCGTTTGACCGACTGCAATGTATAGCCTTGACCGGCTCTAAAGGGTACGCCAGCCATTGGCGGACAGTCGATCTCTCTATTTTTCAGGAGAGTACTGATGCGACGTTGAAATTGTTAAGGTATAAAATCAAGCAGCGAAGCGAGATTTTAAATTTCCGCTGACGTTAAATATTTGCTTTTTGCATTTTTCAATCACGACATACGTGATACCCAAAATAAAAAACCTCGCGGATTTGCGAGGTTTTTTATTTTCCATAAAGAAACAAAATTATTTAATTTTGGTTTCTTTGTAGATAACGTGCTTACGTGCTTTTGGATCAAACTTCATGATCTCCATTTTTTCAGGCATAGTGCGCTTGTTTTTGGAGGTTGTGTAGAAGTGACCAGTACCAGCTGTAGATTCCAGCTTGATTTTGTCGCGACCAGATTTAGCCATGATATTTTCCTAACAATAGTTTAGCTTAAACTTTTTCGCCGCGAGCACGCAGGTCAGCCAAAACGGCATCGATGCCGACTTTGTCAATGACGCGCAGACCAGCATTAGACAAACGCAGAGAAACCCAACGGTTTTCTGATTCTACGAAAAAGCGACGATTTTGCAGATTTGGCAAAAAGCGACGTTTTGTTTTGTTATTAGCGTGGGAAACATTGTTGCCAACCATTGGCCCCTTCCCAGTCACTTGGCATACACGTGCCATGATTAACTCCTTAATAGTTTCCGAAATTGGAAAAAATAAGAGTATAAACAAAAAACTGTGATTTATCAACGACTTGTGAAAAAAAATTGTGTCTTTGTGTGTTTTTAAATTTAACAATTTGACTTTGCTACATTAAACCATGCTCCGCAAACGAATACACATGCGGGTTGGCAACGATAAAATGGTCCAGAACTTTGATATCGACCAGACCTAAAGCTTGTTGTAAATTTTTCGTCATATCAATATCCGCACGACTGGGTTCGCACGAGCCAGACGGGTGGTTATGGGCGAGGATGATGGCAGCAGCGTTGTGAAACAGTGCCGTTTTGACGACTTCTCTGGGGTAGACGCTGGCGTGATTCAACGTGCCTCTGAATAGCTCCTCTGAAACGATCAGCCTGTTTTTGATATCGAGAAATAAAACTGCGAATGATTCATAGGTTTTATTTCCTATAAGTAATTGCAAATAGTTTTTGACTGCTTGAGGTGACGATAGTGAGGTATTGACTTTTAACTCTTCATTGATGGCACGTTTGGCTAACTCTAAAACTGCATGTAATTGTGCAAATTTGGCGCTTCCAAGGCCATGTAAGGCAGAAAAATCTTTGATGTTGGCACTGAATAGTTTGGAAAGTGATCCAAAATGATTAATCATGTCTCGCCCAAGATCAACAGCACTCTTGCCGCTGACACCTGTTCTAAGAAAAACGGCAAGTAATTCTGCGTCTGAAAGAGCAGTCGAACCTAATTTAATTAATCTTTCGCGTGGACGCTGATCTTCAGGCCATTCGTTGATTGCCATTACCTTATTCTCCTATAAGAGATGAGAGAAAAATTTTCAAGAGCAAAAGCTGGCTTACAATACTGGCTTATTCGCTGACTTATTTGTCGAAGCTTTTCATTTTGATTAAACCAGATATGACCACACCCGATACCCCTGTCGTCACCAAAGACGCCTACCTGACATTACATTACCGACTTGCAACATTAGATGGTCAAGATATTATCAGCACCTTTAATGAAAGCCCCGCAACTTTACAAATGGGTACAGGTCAGCTTGCACCTGAACTGGAAAATACTTTGTTAGGATTTGCCGAAGGTTCGCACGTCACACAAGAGTTGGCGCCAGAAAAAGCTTTTGGTCCACGTAATCCTGAACTGGTTCAGCGCGTTTCAGTTGAAACATTGAAAGCAAACTCCGCTTTTGGTGAGCAATATGTGATTGGCGATCTGGTTGAGTTTTCTGCACCTTCAGGCGGACGTTTTGCTGGCGTGTTGCGCTCGATCGATGAGCAAGGTTACATTTTCGATTTCAATCATCCTTTGGCAGGTCAGTCTGTCTTGTTCGAAACTAAGATCATAGGAATTTTGTAAAAATATGGATAAGGAAATTCTGTTAGCGCAGCCGCGCGGTTTCTGTGCTGGTGTTGATCGCGCAATTGAGATTGTTGAACGTGCTTTGCAACAATTTGGTGCGCCAATCTATGTCCGTCATGAAATCGTGCATAACGCTTATGTCGTCAATGATTTGAGAACCAAAGGTGCGATATTTATTGAAAATTTAGAAGATGTCCCGACTGGGAATACCTTAATCTTTTCTGCACACGGTGTATCACAAGCGGTTCGCAAAGAAGCGGAAGAACGTGGGGTGACCGTTTTTGATGCAACTTGTCCGCTAGTCACAAAGGTTCATATGGAAGTCGTAAAAATGCGACGCGAGGGGCGTGAGATCATTATGATCGGTCACGATGGACACCCCGAAGTAGAAGGTACGATGGGGCAAAGTGACGATGGTATGTATCTGGTTGAGACAGTAGAGGACGTGGCGACATTAAAGGTAAATAATCCTGAGATGCTGGCATATGTATCGCAAACGACACTGTCGGTGGATGACACTGCGGAGATTATTGATGCGCTGAAACTGCGTTTTCCAATGATCAGCGAACCGAAAAAGGGCGATATTTGTTATGCGACAACGAATCGTCAGGAAGCGGTTAAATTTATGGCACCGCAAGTCGAATTAGTCATCGTTGTCGGAAGTCCGAATAGCTCCAATTCTAACCGTCTGCGTGAAGTTGCAGAAAAGATGGGTGCGACCGCTTACATGGTTGACAATGCTACTCAGATTAATCCTGAGTGGATGCAAGATGTGCAGCGGGTCGGTGTGACGGCTGGTGCTTCGGCGCCAGAGGTGCTCGTTGACGAAGTAATTGCTCGTTTGCGTGAACTTGGTGCACGCAGCGTTCGTCCACTTGAAGGCGTGGAGGAAAACGTTACTTTTCCTATGCCAAAAGGATTAAGCGGAGCGAAGTAAAACCTCCATGCAACAAGCGTGATTTCTAGATTTGATTTAAATCAGGCTTTTCTCTGGTTTTCGATATTTTATTTTGTGAATTCGTGTTTATGATGGCGCACATTCAAATTTGGGCATTCCCCAGTTTGTAAAACGTGTATGCTGAATTAACGTATTTGTGGAAAATACGTAGATACGGGTGGTATTTTTACCACTAGGATAGGGCTGTCGATGGGTATAATCGCCGCCACTTCCATGGCGTATTCAAGAAGTCTAAATATTAGAAAAAACTTTTACCAAAAGTTGCAGAGGAGATTTGAATCATGTGTAGTTTACGTAATATTGTCACTCTCAGTATGATGACGCGCCTTTTTGGGTAGCCTACCCTACAACTTGAGCGGCACCTTTTCGATAGGGGTGCCGTTTTTGTTATCAGGAACAATTTTTGCTGTAAAAAGTATGAAGGCTTATCCGCTGTTTCGTACCAAGCCAGTTGAAATTTCGATTCGTTCATAGAGAGAGATGCAAATATGGATACCCTTATCCAACAAATTATTAACGGCCTTGTATTAGGTAGTATGTATGCACTGGTCGCACTCGGTTACACCATGGTTTATGGTGTGCTTAATCTGATTAACTTCGCTCACGGCGACGTGCTGATGGTTGGTGCGATGGCCGGTTTGAGTATTCTTAAAGTTCTGCAAGAAGTCGCTCCTGGCATGCCAGGTATCGCCATGCTGATGATCGCAATCATCGGCGCAATCCCAGTTTGTATCGCCGTCAACGTACTGATTGAACGTGTTGCATATCGTCGTTTGCGTAATGCACCGCGTCTGGCCCCCTTGATTACAGCGATCGGTGTTTCTATTCTGGTGCAGACATTTGCGATGATGATCTGGGGCCGCAGTCCGGTTTCATTCCCACCAATCATGCCGACCGTTCCGGTACAAATTGGCGGTGCTGTGATTTCTCAAATTCAGATTCTGTTACTGGTTCTGGCGACCATTGCCATGATAGGACTGGTACTGCTGGTGGAGAAAACCAAAATGGGCCGTGCTATGCGTGCCACAGCTGAAAACCCGCGGGTGGCTGGCTTGATGGGCGTTGACTCTAATAAAGTGATTGTCGCAACATTTGCGATTGGTGCCGCTTTGGCAGCGATTGCTGGTGTGATGTGGACCGCCAACTACTCTTCTGCACAATTTGCGATGGGTTTTGTGCCCGGTCTGAAAGCATTCTCTGCTGCGGTGTTGGGTGGCATCGGTAATATCTACGGTGCGATGGTCGGCGGTATTTTGCTTGGGCTTATTGAGAGTCTGGGCGCTGGTTATATCGGTGATTTGACTGGTGGCATTTTAGGCAGCCAGTATCAAGATATTTTCGCCTTCGTGGTTTTGATTATTGTTCTGACATTGCGTCCATCCGGCATCATGGGTGAACGTGTTGCTGATCGTGCTTAAGGGGAAGATCAATGTCGACTATATTTGACGTAAAAGCTAATCCAAAAAAAGCCTACACAAGCTTTGCCTTGTTGGCAGTTGTGCTGTTGTTGTTTCCATTCGTGGCAGCTAACTTCGGTAACTCATGGGTGCGTATTATCGACTTCGCGCTGCTATACATTATGCTGGCGCTGGGGTTGAATATTGTGGTGGGTTTTGCTGGTTTGCTGGATTTGGGCTATATCGCGTTTTACGCGACTGGTGCTTATCTTGCGGCGATTTTTGGTTCGCAGCAATTTGCAACGATTCTCGAATCGTTTATCGATAATTATCCTGCACTCGGTAACTTTTTAGTCGCAGTATGTGGACCAGAAATTACTAAAAACGGCATTCATCTGTCTGTTTGGGTAATTGTACCGTTTGCGGCTGTTATTGCTGGTATGGCTGGTGCTTTGCTGGGTGCACCAACATTAAAATTGCGTGGTGACTATCTGGCAATTGTGACGTTGGGTTTTGGTGAAATTGTACGTATTTTCATGAATAACATGAATTCACCAGTCAATTTCACTAACGGGCCTCAAGGTATCAATATGATTGATCCTATCCGCGTGTTTGGTGTGTCACTGGCGGGTGAGGGGGGGGTAGTCAACTTTGGCAGTTTTTCGATGCCGTCAGTGAACGCTTATTATTTCTTATTCCTGGCGTTGTGTATCTTTATCGTGTTTGTTTCATTGCGTTTGCAAGACTCCCGTTTAGGTCGTGCATGGGTGGCAATTCGTGAAGATGAAATTGCAGCGAAAGCGATGGGGCTGAACACGCGTAATATCAAGCTGCTGGCATTCTCGATGGGTGCTTCGTTTGGTGGTGTATCGGGCGCAATGTTTGCATCATTCCAGGGTTTCGTTTCTCCAGAATCGTTCTCACTGATGGAGTCGATCGTTGTATTAGCGATGGTGGTATTGGGTGGTATTGGTCATATTCCTGGTGTAATTCTGGGCGCAATCTTGTTGGCAGCATTGCCTGAGGTATTGCGTCACGTGGTAGAGCCAGTTCAAATGCTATTGTTCGGAAAAATCTGGATTGAAGCTGAAGTTCTGCGTCAGTTGTTGTACGGTCTGACGATGGTGGTTGTGATGTTGAATCGTCCTGCGGGTTTGTGGCCAGCGCCTAAACACGAAGACAGAATCGCTAAAACGAACGAAGCAGCAGCTTAAGGAAGATCAAGATGACTGAAGAAACAATGTTGAAAATTGAAGGTGTGAATAAGCGTTTCGGCGGTTTACAAGCACTTTCGAATGTAGGAATTAATATTAAAAAAGGGCAAATCTACGGTTTGATCGGTCCTAATGGCGCCGGTAAAACGACCTTCTTTAATGTGATTACTGGTTTGTACCAGCCAGATACCGGTACGTTTGAACTTGCTGGTAAGCCTTATTCTCCATCTGCTCCGCATGAAGTAGCGGAAGCAGGGATTGCACGGACATTTCAAAATATCCGTTTGTTTGGTGAAATGACAGCGTTGGAAAACGTCATGGTAGGACGTCATATTCGTACTCATCAAGGTGTTTTTGGTGCGATTTTCCGTCATGCAGCGGCACGTAAGGAAGAAGCGGAAACGCGCCAACGTGCGCAAGAGTTGCTGGACTTTGTAGGTATTGGTCAATTTGCCGACCGTACTTCAAAATTCCTGTCGTATGGTGATCAACGCCGACTGGAAATTGCTCGCGCCTTAGCAACTGAACCAAAATTGTTGGCACTTGATGAGCCTGCGGCGGGTATGAATGCAACCGAAAAATTGGCATTGCGCGAATTGCTGGTCAAGATCAAGGCCGAAGGAAAAACAGTTTTACTGATCGAGCATGACGTTAAATTGATGATGGGTTTATGTGACCGCATCACCGTGCTCGAATATGGTAAGCCGATTGCAGAGGGCATCCCATCAGATATCCAGAAAAATCAGGCAGTGATTGAAGCGTACTTGGGAGGTGCTCACTAATGGCTGAGAACGTATTAAAAATCAGCAATCTGAAGGTTGCTTATGGTGGTATCAAAGCTGTTAAGGGCATTGATCTTGAAGTCAACAAAGGTGAACTGATTACCTTGATCGGTGCCAATGGCGCTGGTAAGACCACCACTTTGAAAGCTGTTACCGGCACTTTGCCTAGTTGCAAAGTCGAGGGTGATATTTTTTATTTGGGTGAAAATCTCCGTGGTAAAAAGTCATTTGAGTTGGTGACTAGCCACTTGGCAATGGTTCCTGAAGGCCGCGGTGTTTTCACCCGTATGACCATTCATGAAAACCTGATGATGGGTGCTTACACCAGAAATGATACTGCCGCCATCAATGACGATATCGAAAAATGGTACTCCGTTTTCCCACGCTTGAAAGAGCGTTCGGCGCAGTTGGCAGGTACTTTGTCCGGTGGTGAGCAGCAAATGCTGGCGATGGCTCGTGCATTGATGAGCCATCCAAACTTGCTATTGCTCGATGAACCATCGATGGGTTTGTCGCCTATCATGGTCGAAAAAATCTTTGAAGTGGTTCGCAACGTATCAGCACAAGGCGTGACTATTTTGCTCGTTGAGCAGAATGCAAAGCTGGCTCTGCAAGCGGCGCACCGTGGTTATGTCATGGATTCAGGTTTGATCACGATGAGCGGTAATGCGAAAGATATGTTGGACGATCCTAAGGTCCAGGCGGCTTATCTGGGTGAAGCTTAAGTCTGAGATTCAACCATGAGAAACAAAAAAGCCAGTCAGTTTTTTTCTGACTGGCTTTTTTTATACAAGATGCGCCCCGTCAACGCTATGCACTTTGAGCGACGATTGCCGACGGCGAAAATACTCTGATCCTATGCGCATCAGGGTCTCGTGCGACAAACGTATATCCAAAATCCAATACACAAGGTGTTTGAATCATGACCAGGCCATGCGAACACCATAACTGGTAAAGCGCATCTACTTCGGCATTGCTTTTAACGGCAATGGCTATCTCTGCACCGCCACCGGTCAACGATGCACTTGGCAATACGCCTTCTTTGCCCCACAAGCCCAACATCACGCCAGAAGAAAGCGCAAACATGGCAAATGTTGGTGAGCTTTCAATAGGCTCATGTCCTAAGAGAACAGAATAAAACTGCGCACTGACGGCTGGTTGGCTTACATATAAAAGTACGAAATTAGGGTCTGTCATTATTTATCTCCAAATATTGAACAACATTAAAAGGTGTTGCCGATCTGTTCATCGAAAGGCGCTAACGCATGGCTATAATAAGAAGATGTATTGTCAGTTTCTGTCAGTAGTCGACGCAAAGCTTTGCTGGTTTAATTTCAAAAGACGATAGCCTGATAATGTTAAAAACCTAGGATTACCAATGCGAAGCGTACACTTAACTGAATATGAACCTGATTTGTTGAACAGAGATGCTGATTTGCTAAGTCAGATTCGTCCTTTGAACCCAGATTCTGATCAAGAGCTCACTTTAGTTGCATCAAGGATGCGTCAGACGCTCATTGAAGTTGAAAGTCAGGAATTTGCAGATACGATGTATTCCGTCGATTGGTTAAAAGCCCGTTTACTCTGGCATCTCGATCAAAGTCAATGTCAGGGACAAGTATTTTTGATGGGGGATGAGACTGGATATATTGTCGGTCACACAATTATTCGAATTGAAATTATCGAGAGTGGCGTAAGCGAAGGCTTATTTTCAACAAGCTATATTGATCCCGGATATCGTCAGCAGGGATTTGCCAGCGCTTTGTTGCGTCAAGGTGAAGCCTGGATGCGAGCACAATCACAAAAGGTGGCAACAACCTGGACGGCAGCAACCAATGATAAATTAATTAAACTGTATGAAAAACACGGTTATGCGATCGTTCAGAATCATTTCCATGAGGTCAGTCAAAGTTGGATGGTGAAGTTAAGTAAGCAATTCGATCGTGCCTTTCGATAGAGAGTAAAGGATAGGATGTTGCGAAACACATCATTCGTAAATCTCTCGCCCATCAGTCGTCACGATGGAGTAATAAAAAATATCTATTGTGTCGTTAAGGTTTTTTAATGATGTATTCGCAGTATTGCCATATTTCGTAACTTTTTACTTCGATTGAATATGACCCAGCCAGATAACCGTAGTTTTCAGCGAGTGCAGTTCTTCCGTTTACCTAAGGATCAAGGATTTATTCCTGTTTGGGTTTTTAATCGTGATGGAGAAGAGAATAGCTTGTCCGCTCTGCTTGTCGATATGAGTGAAAGCGGTATTCAGTTATTGACTTCTTTCGATGAGAAAATAGCGTTTTCGCAGTATCAATTGCGCATTTTAGAGGAGGATCAGAATACGCTTGAAATGCCGAATATCCAACTCAAACATATTTGGTCTTCACCTGAAGGTGGGATGCATATCCGCTCAGGATTTAGTTTTAATCCCATCGATAGTGAAACTATTATTTTGATTTTGCAACGCATGCAAACACGTCAACTGACCTATGTACGTTGTGCGTTGACGCCGCTTCAGGCTGTATAGTCTGTTATATGTCAGCGCTTACCGCCAGACGAAGGTCTGTCCACCATGGCAGTAAATTTTGTTGGTATACAAAATGATGCCGTATTCTTTTTTGTGCCCGAAAAGATTAATCAAAAATGAATACGGCACGGATTAATGTGGAGTGTTAAATTTTCCCGCATTTCTATAAAACTGTGGAATCTTGTTTTTGCTCAGTACGACCATCGCCAGACTGCCAATGGCTAATATGATCCAATTGAGCGCAGGATTGTGCATACTTTGTGCCAGATCGAATAAAACTCCACCTGCCATACTACCGATCATATTCCCCATACTTTGGTATAGCATTTGTCGCGACATTAGCTGCCCGGTGTCAGCTTTAACTTTGTCGGCAAAGCGTGCTGTCAATACATCCAGTGAGGGGCCATAAAATACTTGTCCAAACGATAGTAGAATCGCGGATGTGATCACTGCAGTACTGGAATGTCCAAAAATTATCATCACCAGAAAGCTGACGAATAAGCACAGGTAACCAATTTGTAAAAACTTGAAATGATCACGGGTTCTGATTGCGCGTTTAGAGATTGGAATCTGAAAAAAAATGATGACCAGTGCCGCTAACCAAAAAGGTGTAGAGACAGGTATGTCTGGTGTGAATTTAGGGATATGTAAGCTGAAACCTATCATTGGCTGTACCGCAAAACACCAAAACAAGGCATTGGACAAATAAAACATTAAAGGCAATTCTGCAATTCTGGATGGCGTATTTTCGCTGTAATTGGTTTCACTCATTTCTTGTGTCATCATCCCTGCATCGATGCTTACCTGTGATTGCGCGGTCAAATACAAAGCCTCGTTTTTTACAATGGATTTCATGGCAACGAGCATAAACACACCATAAACTATGAAGGTGACCAAAACGATAAAAAAAACAACTTGTAAATGATCGTGTGGAACCCAGCTCGCGGTCAAATAGCCCCCGACCAAGCCCATACGAATAGCAAATGCGAGGCGACTAAATAGCGCTGATTGATCTAATTCCCTGAGCTTTAATAAATAGTTTTTTAATCCCGGGAAAGATAATCCGCTACCTAGCCCAGCAAGTAGCGCCAGCGTCGCCAATGCCCATGCATGATCAAGAAATGCCATGCAATATAACGCAATGCCTTCTAAAAAAATATTGCCTGATACTGCCCATGGATGATTCGCAGCCTTGGGGAATCGACTACCAGCATACGATCCAAGAACCCGCCCTAAATTGAGTCCAAATAAAATGGATGCGGCCCAAAATCCGGAAAAGTGCTTACCGGTTTGCGAAACGATAATAGGTGTATAGAGTGCGACGCCACCAGATGCAATCGCGACACCGACATAAATCAGGTACGAATTAAATACGGCGTTGAATTTTTTATTTTGCATAAATGAACGGATCGATTTGCCTGACTAAATTCTGGCAAATCGAAAAGTGCGCTTCAGGATACGTTATAAATCGGCGACGGATCAAATCCCAAGCAGATTACTGTTAACATGTAGTCCTTGATTGTACCGCGTCATGAGACCTGAAGTAATGCAGGAATACACTATTCTTAAAGCAATTCCTTTATTTTCTTCCGATATTAGTTAATCAGACGATGTACAACTCTATTGAAGCTCTCGCGGAAAAGGGCATCTTTTTGTAAAACGAAGTCGGGTATATCTTTATCTTGCTTAAGTTTTGACGCGGTGATTAAAATACATTTTGTATTTTTGAATTTTCCCCCCAGGCGTTGGGCGGCGCTGATCAATGCCATGCCGTTCATGCGAGGTGTCTCCAAGCCAGTGACGACCAAGTCAAAAGGTTCGGATAATATTCGTCCCAAACCAAGGTATCCATCTTTTGCGACTTCAACGCGAAATCGATAAAGTTTCAATACCTCTTTAATGATGTTGACGACCACATCTGAGCTTTCTACAACCAAAGCAGAATAAGGGCTATGCAGTGCTTGATTTCGAAGATCTTGTAGCTTGAGTTTGATGTCTTCGCCGGGATTCTTTGACTGTTGGTATTGACAGGTGACTTTGCGCAATAAGTCGATGTATTCAAGTGCTGTGGCGACGAACCCTTGATACAGCGATTCATTATGTTCTAACAGATCAGATATTAAGTCCTCAAAGGGGTGGCAAATATCTGAGATAACGTGCATACCATACGTACCCCCACTGCCTTTTAAGCTATGAATTTGTCGGTACAGGTCACGGCAAACCTCTAAATCAAATCCTTGAGCTTCTAGTTTTAAAACCAAACTTTCCATATCATCAATATGTGAGGGCAAATCAGTCAAATAATTGGAACGCAATGCATCTAACATTGCTTGAGCCTTATTCATGTTTTATTCACTCACGAAATTCGTTGGTTGGTAGTGGTTTTGGCAGATAAGTAATTTGAACAACTTATTGTGCGTGTTTGTGTTTTTTTGGTCAATCAACTTTTAAAAAACGATAAATTTACCCTTGCTGAGTTTGCACGAGATGGCAATGGTTTTGCCAGTTAAACACATGACAGTTATTTACTATTAAAAAACCTAGAGATTTACATATGCTGGTGTCTTATATTTTGCTACAAATATGATTTAAATTGTAAATAAGTATTGGAATAGTATTCTTTTTGTCTCGTCACGTGAGACTTCCCGGATTTTGATATTCAATGTTTTTGGCGAATGAGAAACTACGTCTGTGCTTCGCTAACAAGCAGTTCTGCCGAAGATACGCTACACAATTCGTGTGTAGTTGAATTTAAATACACATTGATAAAAAAGGAAGAAATCATGTTGAAAAATAAATTGATGATTGCATTGTTGGCCGCTTCTGGTTTGATGTTGAGTGCAGCCGCATCCGCCCAAGTGTACGTTGGTGGCACAGTTGGTAAAGCATCTTGGAGTGAAGATTGCACAGGACAATCTAGCTGCTCCACAAATGCAAGTGCCTACAAAATTTTAGGTGGTTACAACATTAATGAAAAATTTGCGGTTGAAGCAAGCTATTTCTCCTTAGGTACTGTGAATGGTACACAAATGACACCTGGAGGTTTGGATGCTTACAACTTAAAAGGAACTGGTTTTGAATTGTCTGGATTGTACAACCAGGCATTGACAGACAAATTGACTGGTTTTGCGAAGCTTGGTGTTGCGCGAATTAAAGCAAAAAATAACTATATTGATCAAAATATCGCAGCTAGTGATAGCACAACTTCTACAGCGCCTGTATTTGGTGTCGGTTTGACTTATAAGCTGACAGATAAACTGGCACTGCGCGGTGAAGTTGAAACGCGTAAGATCAAATACGATGGCGACAAAGAAGCTGTTACCAACTACTCTGTCGGTATGCAATACAGCTTCTGATAACGATAATCAACGTTTGTTGAGTGTTGAGCGGATATTGATCGCTTAGTTGTTATAGAAAAACCGGAATATTTTGCTGTCGCAAACATTTCCGGTTTTTTGTATTTACAGTCCAAATAAAAATGGTTTAGTGAATTGGATATTAATTTAAACAATAAAAAATATATTTTTAAAACATGGTTACAACTACTTACGAATGAAACAATCAGGGCGTCAACCCGACATACGTGCCCGCCGTTGAATAGTTCACAATGCCACATTTTCTAATCTTCACGGGACTAATTCCATGTCAGAGAACCAAGTAAGCAAACGTATTCATCCTCTCGTCGCTGGAGCCGCCGTGTCTGTTATCCTGGCTAGCCTGGTTGGTATTGCAGCCATGACAGGTGTTTTGCCTAATTCAAACAGCACGCCAAAAATTGATAATCAAACTGGGCAAAGTAGCGCTAGTAATGCCGCTGCTTCAGCGTTACCTTCCAGCGCAACAAATGTTGAGGTTGGAACCCCGAAGATTGTTAAACGAGAAAATCTTCCACCGTCTGAGCAAGAAGCTGTTCGCAAAGCAGAAGTACCGGTTACTCATACCAGGCTGACTCAAAATGAACCGAATCCTGAACCTGTCGTTCACAAAATTTGCGAAACCTGCGGCATCGTGGAGTCTGTCCGCGCAATTGAAGTACAAGCTGATCACGGAAGTGGCCTCGGTGCCGTTGCTGGTGCATTGTTGGGCGGCGTATTAGGAAATCAGGTTGGAAATGGAAATGGTCGCACTCTGGCAACTGTAGCAGGTGCTGTTGGTGGCGGGGTCGCAGGAAATGCCATCGAAAAGCGTGAGCGAACAAACACAGTATATGAAGTGAAGGTAAGAATGGATAACGGTCAGATTCGTACTTTCAAACCTTCCTTGCAACCTCAATACCGCGAAGGTGAGCGCGTTCATATCTCTAATGGCAGTGTCGTTGTAGGTTAATGAATGTTCAGTGATTCTGTGCTTTGATCATTCTTATTGGCAATGCACAGAACATCTGTTCAAGAGAATATACCCTTAAGGCAATCCATCACCCCAATAGGAAAGTATCTTCGGCATATCAGCCATCGCTTCTCAAGGCGGCAATCGGATCAAGTTCCGCTGCTTGGCGGGCAGGGAACACGCCAAAGCCCAGACCAACTGCGACACATAATGTGACAGCCAATAGCAGGCTCAATGGTGACCACGCGACCGACCATCCGGCGAAAGCAGCAATACTATACGCAGCGATCGCACCTAGTACCAAACCAAGCAAGGCGCCAGAAAAGGCGATCACCAGTGCCTCGGCTAAGAATTGTTGTACCACATCATTTTTTCGCGCACCCAATGCACGCTTTAACCCGATTTCCCGACGTCTTTCGAGTACATTTGCCAGCATGATATTCATGATACCTATACCACCTACAAGCAATGAAACTGCGGCTATTGAGCTCATCACAACCGTAAAAATTTTTTGAGTTTGTTGATGTTGGCGGTACAAACCCATAGGGACAATTAAATTGGTGTCATCCACACCTGCATGCCTCTGACTGACTAAAGTTTGCAGTACATGGGCCGCTAAATCAGGGGCAACTTTTCCATCCAGGCGCAAACTGATCCCATCCACTTCATCTTCTATTTCTGAAAAATGAAAACGCGCCCGGGCGCTTTCCCATGGAACAAAAAGCCGTTCATCATCCAATCCAAGTTTGACACCTTCAAATTCGTTTTTGCTTAAAGAGCGATCGGCCAGCACACCGACGACTTCTAACCACACATGATTAAGTTTGAGTTTAGCCCCAACCGGATTGGCTTCACCAAATAAATTATGGGCAAGACGTGGACCTAAAACACATACCGGGGATAGCGTTGCGCTGTCCTCCACAGTAATCCAACGTCCTTGTGCAACTTGCACGCCGCTATGTTCTGCGTAGGCTGGCGAGACTGCAAATGCGCGTGCGCTAACGACATTGTTGTTGCTTGCAAGCAGGTCAACTTTGATTTCTTTCTTAAGCGCCGTTGATTGCGCTCCCGGAACAACTTGTAAAGCGGCGTCGGCATCTGCTGCAGAAAGGCCAAGTGAACGGGTTCGGATTTCTTTAAGTTTGTCGGCATCAATACCTTTACTCTCAACGAGGATGTTATTAAGTCCCAATTCTGCGACCAGACGCAATGCTTCTCGCTGACTTCCTTCGCCAACCGCTAACATTGCAACAATTGCGGCAACACCAAAAATCATTCCCAATAAGGTTAAGCCAGTCCGCAACTTGCGCCGCTGAAGCTCTTCAATTGCTTCTATAATTAATGCTCGCTTCATGTTTTATCGGCTTTCTTTTCTGGCGGCGTTAATATAATTTCTTGTCCTTCAGTGAGTCCATTTTTGATTTCGCTTCGGGTCGCCCCGCGTACACCCAGTTCGACCTTTTGCTGCGTCATTTTCTTACCGTTTCTGGTGAACACAGTGAAGTGGTCCGCTTCTTGTACCAAGGCAATATTAGGAACAGTTAAGACATTCTTTTTTTCTATAACACTCACTGTTGCTGACAACGCCTGTCCTGGTTTAAGCGCGAGTTTGTTGACGATTTCTTCTGGGATGTTCGCCTCAAATTCACTGAATTTAACTGGCGATTCATTTGATTTGACCGTGGCGCTACTGCCAACTTTGGTGACGATTAATTCGACCTCAGTACCGGTGCCAGCCAGACGTGCGTGGATTGGCAAACCTGTCTTCAAACCAAATGCGCGGCCTTCCGGCAGGCTGAAACTGGCTACCAGATGTGATAGATCGGGCAGCATACCGATCTCCTCTCCAGGTCTGCGATTAGAGCCAATTTGTGGTTTGCTTCCGTCCCATGATTTGACCAAATTGAACACACCGTCATGAGGGGCAATCAAATCGAGTCCGGATAAATTTTTTCGTAATTGTTGTGCCTTGAGCTCAACGCTATCTTTTTGTGATTGTAATAAAGCCGAGTTCGCATTAGTGCGTGCCTGAATTTGTCCACTCTTCCAGTTCAGGTAGGTTTGTTTTGCGGTTAAAAATTCAACATCTTGCAAAGCATCTAAAATCTGATTGCGCGAAAATACTGAGACGTCGGCATCGACATAGCGCCGACTCAATTGCAAATCAGCTTTTACTTTGGCACGATCAGCGTCGAGTGTCGCATGGTTCATCGCGTCGTCATTTGCCAGTCCGACGGCGGCCAACTCTTTACGTAGTAATTCTGTATCAGCTTGCGATAAATCCATCCTTGAGCGTGGCGCATCAAAGCTGGCGATGATTTGTCCTTTTTTGACGACACTGCCATCAGGCACCATTTCTAACAAAATCCGCGAATCCCAACCGTTGCCAGGGACATTGAGAGGCGTGTTGTTGGCAGCTTTGATTTCGCCATGTACTTTGATATTTTCTTGCCATGCTTTTGCGCTTACTATTTCAGTCGCATTTGACTCAGAATTGTCGTTACTACAAGAGCATAAAAAAATCGTGAAGAGTACGACCCCTGCTTTCATAGTTTGGCCTCTGACTTGGTTTGTGCTTGTCCGCTAACAACTTTTGCTACCTTTGATAAACTTACCTGCACGGCGGAGCCAGGCTTTAAGCCTTTCGGAGGACTATCAAATTCGAGTTCTATATCTCGTACGATGACGGCTTGTTTTGCGGATTTACCATGGAATACGTTACCCAATGCAGTTACTTTGGCATTGAGTTGCAAATTTCCAGAGGATACCGTCACACGTGCTGGCTGACCAATGAAAACGCCGGAGGCTTGTGCCTCGGGCACCTTGGCATTGACAAATAATTTATCTTGATCGGCCAGGGTCGCAACTGACATGCCCATCCAGATTTGTGTTCCCGGGGTAAATTTATTGCCCTCGTAATCGGTCTTGTAAAGTAACATCCCACGTCGAGGTGCATGAATAGTCAGTGCTTGTTGGCCTTTCGTATAGAGATTGATGCTGTCCTGTGTTTGCGCAAGTTGTGCCAGATTACCTTTATATTCTGCACTCCGATAATCTTGCTGTGCTGTACGTAATTTAGCTGCAAGAACTGCAAGTTCAGTGGTCATATTTTTTTCTATGACCAATTTATCGTAATCGACACGGCGGATTAATTCTCTTGGCATCATCGCTTTTTTTGCTGCTTTTTCAGCGTTGCTTTTTGCTTCCTGAACTGCCAGCTCATCGCTTTTTTCTAATTCAACCTGACTTAGTTTGAATTTTTCCATTGTTCTTTGTTGTTCTTTCAGCGCACTTTTTTGCGTCTCTAACTGCTGAGAAATATCCGCTGCCTGAAAAACGGCCAACATTTGACCCGGCTCTATGGTACTGCCCTCGGGCGCCAATTCTGATAAGGTGTATTTCCAAATGTATCTGACAGTCGGCGGTGCAATGGGCGAGGTCAAACGCGAAAGCACTTCACCTTCAATGTTGATGTCATTGAGCGATTTTTCGTACACTGTTTTGATCCGGCTCTGCGGCGATGCTGGAGCACTTGCCGTTTTTTTGGGTTCGATGAGAACACTCATGCCCGGGACAAGTTTTAATTGGAGCCCGGCAGGCAAAGCGATGTCTACCTTGAAATAACGGCCATTTCCCCAGCTTGCGCGCGGCCCGGGTGCGCTGGCGATATGGCTGATTTGCGCATCGATGATGGTTCCGGGTAACGCATCAAAACTGAGCTGGACGGTTTGCTTATCTGCCAGATGAGGGCGGTCAGCTTCGAGTGCCCACGCTTGGATTTGCAGCGCCTTCATACCCATCACTTGTCCTGCAAGGTTGCCTGGAAAACCACTGGAACCTTCTTCAAAACGTTCACCGCGCCATTCGTTATAGGCATGGGTGACAATGCCATCCTGACGTGCCCGGACTTCGGACTGCGCAAGTTGGGCTTTGGCAAAGGCGAGACGGATCTGTTGTTTTTTGTTTTCAAGTTCGCCATCTTGCTGGCGCCTGCTGACCGCTAATTTTGCATTGTCAAACGCTTGCTGTTTCACGACCAGATCGCGTTGAGCACGCTCTTTTTCTCCCTGGTAACGATCAAAATCTAAGTCGGAAATCTGAGTCTTAGGCAAACTTGCATCGACCAGTGCTTTAGCCAAAGCGGCTTTCGCCACAATAAATTCTTTTTCGGTAGTTAATGCATCAACGTCAAGTTTGGCAACATCCATTTTAGTTTTTGAATCCAATTTCTGGATTTCGCTTTCCAATTGCTCAAGATTGTCTGAGTTGGACGTTTCTATTCGCAACAGTAAATCTCCGGCTTTGACTTTACTTCCTTCCGGAACAAAATTTTTGATCATCACGGGAGATGAATTTGCGGGAGGTATAAAAATATATTGCGAATCGTTTGCTACGACTTCACCGGTTAATAATACTGGGCGTGATACAAGTGTTGTTTGTGAAACTTTAACAGCCTGTGTCTGGCTCAATATATTGGAAGAGCCAAGCATCATGATTGCCGCGAGAGTGGCGTGGTGAGTTTTCATACGTCATCCTTGATGATTTTCCCATCGCGCAAATGGATGGTGCGCCGTGCTTGATTCGCGATATGAATATCATGCGTTACCAGCACTAAGGTCTGCCCGTTGGCATTGAGTTCGGTCAGCAACCCTAATACGTCGGCAGCACTTTTAGAATCTAAGTTGCCGGTAGGTTCATCTGCTAATAGCAAAGCTGGCTGGTTAAGCAACGCACGTACAATCGCCGCTCGTTGTAACTGGCCGCCTGATAGTTCACCGGGCTTATGGTGTAACCGTGAACCTAATCCTACCCTTTCGAGCAAGGTGTGAGCTCGTTGTTCTGCTTGCTCATCGCGGGTACTGGCATAACGTTGCGGGAGCAAAACGTTTTCCAACACATTGAGACGCGGTAACAAGTGAAACGACTGAAATACAAAACCAATACGACGATTACGCACATCGGATGCTGCGTCATCATCCATCGCACTGATCTCATCTTCTTGTAAGAGGTAACTACCCTGATCAGGGCGGTCTAACGCACCAAGAATATTCAATAAGCTGGATTTACCAGAGCCAGATGGTCCCATTATCGCAACAAACTCGCCCGCAGCGATATGTAAATCAATTCCATCTAAAGCTCTGATTTCATTGCCACCCTGTTGGTAGGTCTTGCGAATATTACTAAGCGTTATCATCTGATTTTTTAACCTGATCCGGGTGAAAAATTATGCCTGCTTTGTGTTTAAGACATTGTCTATTAGCAATGAAAAGAATTTGAGTATCTCTGGTTGATTGTTTTTTGTCAATTAAATTTCATGCAATAATATTGCTTGCTCTTGTCCTCTTGGTCGTCTGAAATGCAGTTACATTGAGGTTAAAAAAGATGCAAAAAAACCATCAATAAAAATCTTTTAAATGATTTTTATTGATGGCGGTTTAAATGTTGGATGTTAAATGCTAAGTGTTCCCTACGGACTAGAGCAGGAAACTGAATGGGGGGGGGGCGGAGACGATCAGCTACATTGGATGCCAATGTTTAAAAAGGCATTGTTCGTGGTTTATTCTGGCCGTCGGAATTCATTTTCTATCCATTTCAACGCATTTTGCCTGTTTAGCTTGTAATGCGGCGTGACTTTGACTTTTGCCAGTAAATTACCTGCTGCGTCTTCGGCGCTCAGATAGGCATAAGGTTCATCTTCATCCGGTACGATATTGAGCAAAATTTTATAATCAGCTTCGTCTGTGCTTAGCATCATGCTTTTGTTTAACTGAGCATGCAGCTGCTGCTCGTGCCTGCGTATTACTTCGGATGCTGTTTTGACTAAAGTGCTAAAAGCGTTGGTATCGAGGGGTTTTGGATTTTTTTTATCGCGTCCCATGGTCCATGGGCCGACTAATGCTGGCTCTGGTTCGCCATCTTTCAGCATGGCGACTGCCCAGCCTTCGTCATCGTCGTTTTTGATGACGCGGGCGGTCCAGCCTTTATCACGCCATAAACGCGGTTCGCGTATAGCTTGGGTTTCTGCTTCTGCTGTTTCTTCAACGTAGTCGATGGCGTCGCCACTGTTGTTATCTGTTGCCGTGATGCTATTGCTTGGTGTGGGATGCTGCAAAACAAATCCTGAGTAGGTATGAACAGCTGACATCCTACACCCTCGATGGGGTTCTGGCTAATCCGATAGAGCGGTTAGTGTTAGTAAAGTGAAGCTATAATGGCTGGAATTAGTGCTTACAAATGAAAAAATCCGACGGGAAGTTTTTCCGGGTCTGATTTTGGATGACACATATCGCGTTGATTTATTCTACAGATTTGATGCTGCCACAATCACTGCCTTTCCATCGTGCGTGAGCATCAATGGTCGCGTGCATTTTGCCTGCTGGCGCGCCTGGTACAGTTCCTGCAGCCATGACGCCATCACTGACCATGTTGTATGTCCATTCTTTATCGCTCTTGACGATGTATTCGCCAGTGGCATTCGACGTGGAACCATTTTGCATGTTGCAAACCGCATTGAATTTGCCACCTTTTTCGCTGGCAGAGATAACGTTAACTTTGCAGTTTTTTTGACTGGATTCCATTTTTTTCTTGAAGGATTCGACATCCATGCCTTTTGCTACTTGCTCAGGTGTGACGCAGTATTGCGATTTACCGCTCATTCCTGAATTGGCAAGAGATTTTTCCATGCCTGCGCGCTGCTCAGGTGTCATTGACGCCATGCTTTTTTCCATTTGCTTGCGCATCATCTCAACGATATTCTGACCATTGACCAGCATGACATGATCACTTTCCCAAAGACCTGGTGTTATTTTGACGCTGACGTTCTCGGCATAGGCGTTGACTGTCAGAGCTGACGCTGTACACAATAAAAAGCGAAGACCTGCCGAGGTAGAGATTTTTTTCATGGATAGTTCCTGATGTTAGGTCAATCTGCGCTCATCCTATGTTGTGGCGCTCGATAGATGAAGTGAGTAAGACTTGAAATGCTATCAAAAAACTTGTTCCTAAAACAAAAACTCTTTTACCAAATGTAATTTATCGTGCGTTCGGAATTTGAATGTAGTAGTTGCTTGTAATTGCTATGTTCGGCGTCATATTCACTTCACGCTCGCGGTCCGGCGCTGTAGGCGTTTATCCAAATTGTAAAAGCCACCAGGAGATCATCATGTTTTTTCTGCGTCACCCGCAACCTGTGCGTCCACGCAAGGCAGTCGCGGAGCAAATCGTGAGCAGTGAGAGGTCAGTACCTATCGACACCAGTCGCATTATCGTGGAGCATGCACCGATCGAGGCGCCTTCGATCGTAATTCCAGTCGTCTTTATTGATGTGAGTAAAAAGAAGTGATGAGGAAAAACGTCCACACTCACAAAAAAAATGGAAACCGTTAGCGATTCCCATTGTGTTGCCCTTAATTAGTCAGGATTGAGTTTCAAGCTACCTTGGCTGGAATTCGTTCCAAAACCGCCAACAACAAAGTCCAGTATTGACCAACCGTCGTGATGTTGACCATTTCATCCGGACCATGCGGGAAGCGTATCGTCGGGCCAATGGACACCATATCCAGAGTTGGATAATGCTTTTTAAACAGACCACATTCCAGACCTGCATGTATGACCATGATTTCAGGTTCTTTATGGTAAATGCTTTCGTACGTTTCTTTGACGATAGCCATGACAGGAGATGAAGTATCTGGTTTCCAGCCTGGATAGCAACCAGAAAAAGTAATCCCCGCGCCTGAAAGATCACTTAAGGATTGCAGCGTGCTTTCAATATTTTCACGACCGCTATCGATCAATGAACGAATTAAGCACAATACAGAGACGTGCTCAGTTTCTGTTGTTACCACGCCCAGATTTAATGAGCTTTCAGTTACTCCAGCAATTTCGTCACTCATGCGTATCACGCCGTTAGGGCAGGCGTTGAGTAAATTGATGAGCTTTTTCTGCGCGTCGATTTGCATCGTGTTTGCTGGCAATGTGGCACTGTTCAGACTCAATTTCAGCGCTGGTTCCGCAGTTGCTAGTTCCGCTTGCAAAATAGACTGATATTGCGCGATACGTTGATTCAGTAAGTCCACTTTATGAGCCGGAACAGTAAAGCTGCATTGGGCTTCACGCGGAATCGCATTGCGTAAAGAACCGCCTTTAAATTCGCTCAACCCCATGTTCAGCTCTACCGCGTGTCCGGCCAAAAAACGTGCAATCAGTTTATTGGCATTGCCACGACCCAAATGAATATTGACGCCGGAGTGACCGCCTTTTAAACCCGCAATGTTGAGCGTAAACGCGTGGTGTTGTGGATCTGCTGCTTGCCATTGCATAGGCACGGTGATCTCGGCATCAACGCCACCAGCGCAACCCATGTAGATTTCGCCTTCTTGTTCTGAATCGGTATTGATCAGAATTTCTGCATCCAACATGCCTGCTTGCAAGCCAAACGCACCGGTCATGCCGGCTTCTTCATCGACTGTCAACAACACTTCCAGAGGGCCGTGTTTGATGTCATTTGAACCCAGAATCGCCAATGCCGATGCCATGCCGATGCCATTGTCGGAGCCGAGCGTGGTACCAGTTGCTTTGACCCATTCGCCATCGATCCATGGTTGAATAGGATCAGTTACAAAATCATGCACTTTGTCGGCATTTTTTTGCGGAACCATATCCAGATGCGCTTGAATGACCACGGTTTTGCGATCTTCCATGCCTGCACTGGCAGGCTTACGGATAATCAGGTTACCAACGTGATCGACAACCACAGGCAGATTGCGGGTCTTCGCCCATTGCTGAATGAATTCACTCAGCGCTGCTTCATGCTTGGAAGGGTGAGGAATCGCGCAAATTTGTTCAAACCATTGCCACAAAGGACGCGGGAAAAGTTGATTGATTTCTGTTGCAGTAGTCATTTTTCTGAATCTTGATCTGGTAAAGTCCGGCTAGATATGAATAGATATATCCGAGACTGAGATCCTCAAGTTTATCATAGCCAGCTGAACGAACGCGATTCTCAGACGCAGAGTGACTACACGATAAAAATTTCCTGGGCTGAAAATGTGTGAACTTCTTAATATTTAAAAATTAAAACCCCATATAAATCAAGGCTTACCAGACAAAAATCAGTGGTAAGCCTTGATATTACTAGAGATATTTAATCACATTGATAGTGTGTTAAGCCGTTGAGCCAGATTTTACCAGGCGCACTGCTTCCTCAAAAACCGCTTGTATGCTGGCGGTTTGACCGCGTGCCAGCCACTGCGATACCGTGTTCACGGGCCAGAGCCGCGGCGGGGATTCTGGCGTCAATAAAACTGGGGTTCTCCCGGAACGGTCTTCGAGTGTTGCCCATTCCATGCCGGTTGCTTGTACCAGTGCATCACCAAACGTGATTTCCAATGATTGGATTTCATCGGTAGAAAATTTGACACCATGCTGTTGACCTACAATCGCATCGATAATGGCGAGCTTACCTTCGACGCTATCGTATTTATGGCGCGCTTCTGGTAAATAGTGTTCACGCACCCATTGCCTTTGCGCTTCAATTTTTAGGATGTCTGCCGTGGACAAATATTGCAGGCTGTACTTGTGTGGAAGTTGATCACCAGCGAGTATTCCTTGCTTTGCGCCGATATGAGCATTGGTGTTGACGGTATTGCTGAGATACGCCCAAACCACACCGACAACCAGCCCGGTTGTATGCGCCCAGTTTGCAATTGGTCCCAGCAAACCTGTCCAACATAAAACAAACCATGCCAGCATCATCACTATCGTATCTTTACGCAAATCATAGGCAAATCGTGGATTATGCCGCCCTTGTATCCAGATATAGCCAAACATGCCATATAGTGCACCAGACATGCCGCCAAAATAGGGAGAGCCAGTAAAGAAGTATTGCACGAGATTTGACAACATGCCAACGCTCAGAACAAACGCCAGATAAAAGCCGGCTCCTTTTTTGTCCTCAATCAACCGCCCCAAATCCCATACCCACATTAAGTTAAACACCAGATGCATGATGCCGAAATGAATAAACATTGGTGTCACCAGACGCCATACTTGCCCACCCATGACATCATTCAAACCTTCGCTACCAGGGCTGGCGATAAACAATGGGGTAAGTGCGTCAATTGAATTTCCAAGTTTGGAAATAACGGCAATTACCACGCAAATCAAAATAATGGCGATTGACACGATGGAATAGCGTTGCTTCATGATGACTTTCCAGTGATTGGAGCTGAGTGGTGGTGATAGCGAGGAGGAGGGGACAGCACCCAAATTGAGCACTGATCGCAAGTAGGGAGCTACTACTAATATGCCGAACCCACTTGCGATATTCTGCTTCTATGATTCTAAGTCTATTTATCGACTTGGTAATCCAAACTTAACCACCAGTGCTGCATTGGCCACGTTCGAATTAAACTCGCCTTTCAAAGAGTGAATGCGACCAACACCTAAGCGTAATCCTATATGTTTGTTCAACGCAAAATTTGCATACGGGATGGCTTGAACCACAGCACCACCTTGAGAATCCACGCCACCACCACCAGCGGCACCGATCAAACCCTCAACACCAAATGAAATGCCGCGACCAATTTCAGACGATCGAACACCTGCACCAACTAAACCGATAGAAAAGCCACCCGCATTTCCACGTAGCGCGCTATGCGCCTGCGCCGTCAGATAAGTCGAGCTGGTAATGTCGCGGTTCATCACAAAGCCGATGGTTTGCAAACTTTCTTTAGTCCCTGATTTGCGTGCGGCTTTTAAATAATCAGCGCCATCGAGCGCCCATTCAGCACCGTTAATTTTACGCAGATCATCGCTATGTGAAGATTTATTAGCGCCATCCAACTTCATTCCTATTTGCACCAGTTCATAGCGTGATCTGAAATTACCATTCGGTGAATCAGCTATACCGCCCTCCAGACCAACAAACACCTTATCAGTGATTTGCCATTGTGCATACACGCCGCCTTTGACCAATGCGCCGCCGCCGACATTAATTCTGCCACCGCCACCGGTACCCAAAGCCGCAATCGCGCCAACTTTGAGATTATTCGAAATGAGTGGATATTCGATGCCTACAGCACCTAACACTTCCGCATAGCCATCTGAAGATCCATGTGCAAAAGCACCGCCCTCCAGACCCCAAAACACATGTTCATTTAAAAAATGATCAGCGCGGAAACCAGCATAGCCAATCTTGCCTGCAGTGCTGCCATCGAGCTTTATCGTGGCAGAACGTGGCTGATAGCTTCCGCCGTTGATCATAATGCGATCAAAGCCAAGGCCGCCGCGTTCAGAACTCAGCATCGATTGCCCGGCGAGTTCTGGCTGGGTGTAGATAAAGGTTTCATCCAGACTGGCAACCAGTCCGATTTGATTACTTGTTATGTGACCGCTAGGAAAGCGTACTTGCGAAATTGATAAACCGAAGGACGAACCTTTGTTGCGCAACATCAGATCAAGATGGGGCCGTAACATCAAACCACCACCAACACCAGCGCTACCGCCACCGCCACCGCCGATGTACATACCCGGTTCAATCGATAAAGAAGGAGAAATAGTTTTGCGCAAGCTCGCCTCAATACCACCGACGTATAAACCACCGCGCTTGCCTGTTACAGAGCTATACACTGCTGGCCCAAGAAACAAATCTTGTTGAACCTCCAGCAAATAATTTCCACCTAACAAACCCATGCGTTCATTGCTGGACATTTTTACAGATTCAAGGCTGAACTTCACCATAGACGCTACAGATTGTTGTGCATAGTTGAGCGGTGGAGTTGGTTCGCTCTCCGCCATCGTAACGGCAGGTGCTAAGGCGGGTATTAACGCAATACTTAATAACGATAAGGTATTTTTTACCATACAGACTTTCAGATTTGAAGGAGCGCGTGCTAACCCTCGAGTACATAAATTCATTCAGGTGGCGCAGGATAGCGCCAACATTTCGACAAAAAGCTTAAAAAAAGCTCAAAAATGCATGAAAAAAGACATCGCCGGCAAGGTTACCGTAATTAAGCTTGTTTTTGCAAAACAATCTCAATTCATCCAAGCCCTGCGGCAAGAAAATGCTTCTCAGGGAGGGTATGTGGATTGCTTAGTAACCTGATTAGTAACCTGATTAGTAGCCTGAAAGAAAATCTAATAAGATATCAATTTGTCTTTATTAAGATATTATCTTTCTTTTGTGAAAATGAGGCCAATCAAGAGGGAAATATGTCGAATAAGCCAAAGACCTATGTTGTCATGAATCATCGTTTCAAATGTATTCTTTCCAATGGCTTCTTGTGCCTCAGCGGCATCGTGATGCCAATCACACCTGTTCTGGCACAGCAAATGGTGCCAACACCTCAGGCTTCAAATTCAGTATCGGCAGCACCGGCAGCATCAATAACTTCAGATTTTTCTGCGAACACAATCAATACCGCAGATCAACCAAAAAAGAACGATGTTACCTTTGATATTACGCAAGCCTGCAATGTGCCGCCGTACCCAAAACCTGCAATCCCCTTTGGCTTACACGGAGACACTACTCTGAAGCTGATGATCGATAAAAACGGCAAAATCGACGCTTTTGAACTACTTCAAAGTAGTGGCTGGAAAATGCTCGATATGACCGCCATGAAAGCCATCGCTGGCTGTCAGGTGATCCCTCCTGGTAACTGGATTCCAAGCGAACGATTAATTCGTTATAAGTGGAATTTTGGAACCGGCTATGTCAGCCCGGCTAAGCTTGACGAAGCAAGTTGTAAACCCTCAGAAAAACTACGCATTGCAGAAGACAAAGAACCCGGTCTGGGTATCGTCGTCGGTATTTACGTATCGAGTAGCGGAAAAGTTGTTGAGTCCAAATTACAGTGGGGCAGCGATAACGAAGAACTCAATAATGAAAGTCTTCGTATTGCCAAATCTTGCGAATTCAATCCTGCAGAAAACAGCGGAAAACGTATTTTTAATGCGGAGTCGATACGGTTTTTACCAAGAACCTAAATTTTCATCGGCAAACCGTTTAAGTAGGCGCCGCATGTTATTTTTTTAAAATTCCCGAGGCTTTCAAAATAATGATAAATAAGCACGTTGAGGTGATGAATCTCACCTCAACGTTTAGCCAATTTATCTATCTGATCGTGTCTTTGATGTAGAACCACTTCCCCATTTTTTGCTGGTTATACTTAGATTAACTAGCATGGGATTAATTCATATTCAATTTTGTTTTGATACCAGTTGTAAGTAAGTGGTGAAAAAGGCATTCATTTGTAATATTTGTAATATTCGTGTGAACCGTAAGAGTTTTGAATTATTATCGGCTGGTTATTAGATTTTTGATAACTATTCAGTGATATTTTTTTGAATTCTAGGATCGCGAAATGAAAAAAGCCATATTTAGGAAGCCAGCCGCCACCATAATTTCAGTCGCCATTTCTGCCGCTATTTTGGCAGCATGCGGTGGAGGTGGTTCTAGTGCGTCAAACGATACAAGCAATACTAGTCCTGCAACACCAACTACTTCTACCACCAATGTGATTGCCGGCACTGTGTTTGCAGCAGCGACCTCTGGTGCAACAGTGAAATTATTTGCGGCGGATGCTAATGGAAATCCAACAGGTAATGCTTTAGGTACTGCAAGCACCGATGCCAACGGAAATTTCAGCATTGCGTTAACGAGCCAGCCAAGCGGACCAGTAGTTTTGGTATCGAGCGGCGGAAGCTATTCTAGTGAGGCGGATGCCACTACCCAAACTGGCGCAACATTTCAGGTCTTGGTTGCCAACGTACCCGCAGGAAATTCATCGGCACATCTCAATCCTTTGACCTCGGCGATTACAGCGCGTGCCAGCAATTTATTGAGCAGCGCTCCGGCAACATCCCCAGCGGCGGCATTAAGTTCTGCGACGAGTTCAGTTCAAACCTTGCTCGGTCTCAGCGATATCAGCACCAGTGCGGTAACAATTGCACCAAATACCAATGCAACGAGCGGCGACGCATGGCTGCTGTCAGCCTTGGCTGGGACTCTGGAACAATTGCGTACCAACTCGGGCTTAAATTCCGGCGCCATTTATCAGGCATTAATGGATGATATTTCTGATGGCAAGTTAGACGGTTTGAAGAATGGTAAGTCAATTGCTATCGGCACTTCCGGTCAAACTTTGCAGTCCAGTCTGTTTACGACGCAATTGTCTGGAGCGGCAAATACCTACGGCAACACCCACGCCACATATCAAAGCGCAACCGGAAAAATCTCCACTGCGTTACAAAATTCAGCGCAAGCAATTGGCTTACAAGTTGGTAGTTCAGGCTCCATCTCGCTGTATCAAACGCAGTCGACTGGCACACAGTTATATTTTGCGGCTCGCACAGATGGTTTGGTGAAATTAGACATGAGTGTACCGAGTGCGCCTGTAGCAACAAAGTTAGCGGCCATTAATCAATCACTGCTTTCTGGCGCCAATCCAAGTGGCGTGAGTTTTGGATCAATCGATGGTATGGTCATCAATCCTACACCGATTACGATCAATGGAAGTAGTAAGGTGTATGGCCTGGTATATAGTTATTGGAGCAGTACTGTGGCTTCAGTTAATCTGACAGATGGTGTAGTTGTCGGTACACTGAATTTACCAATTTCTAAAGCGACTTTGTTCTCTGGCGCAAAGGCTTATGTCGCAGGCGGTATCGCTGATGGTTCTCATAGTTTGATCTGGCTGGCGACCAGCGAAGGCATGATCGGTGTTAATCCTTCTAATCTGAATTTACCAGTCACAAAAATTGCCCAACCAGTTGGTACGCAAATTAATGAAAATATTGGCGGCGATACGGCCAACGGTATTATTTTTTCTCCAGATTACATGGGGGCAGGTATTGTTGTATTTAACCTCATTGAGGGCAAATCCTATGTCATGGATAAAGCTACCTGGCAGGCGCTGTATGCAAATACAGGCTTCACCGGATATTTGGAAATGGATGGTGCTACGCTAGATACGCAATACAAGTTAGCCATCATCACGCCTGAAGGATCGAACACCATAGGCTTGTTGGGTTATAACATTCCGTCCGGCGCAACTGGCGCGACAGGCACATTCGCATCAAAACTGTTTATGTCTTACGCTGTTCCTAATCAAGCGCTCAATTTTGCGAGTTATACGGGGGCAACTGTTGATCCGGTTTCTCACACAGCACTGTTTGTTGGTGAGGGCAGGGGTTTAGGTGTGGGGGTACTGGATGATCCAAGTAATGCGAATTGGAAGGGCTTCTCTGCTTTTGTGAATGCAAATTCGAGCTATCGCTTCGAGCCTCATGATCCACATACATTGGGCACATTTAACATCAGTGGAAAGCCATACGGATTTTTGTTGAATGGCGCCTATGGTTCTTACAAAGTAGCAATCATCGATCTGAACGCGATGTTAGCAGCACCTACCACGGGTGGCTGGACGAATACAGATCCATTTACAGATCCTAAAATTACTACTTTGATTGGCTATTAATCGAGACTTTCGTCAATCTTGTAATTGATTTTGGTAAATGAAAAGGGCGGCTTTTAATAGATAAAAGCCGCCCTTTTCTTTATCTAGATTTACTTCCCAAACGAATCCTTCAACGTCGTAATCCGGTTAAACACTGGCTTCCCAATCACGCTATCAACGCGATCAGCGACGAAGTAGCCGTGGCGTTCGAATTGCAGGCGAGTGTCTGGGGTGACGTTGGCGACGCCAGGTTCGACAAAGGCGCGGATGGTTTCTAAGGATGAAGGGTTCAACAAGGTCATGAAATCTTTGCCGCCGGCATCAGGGTTGGCGTCGGTGAACAGGCGGTCGTACAGACGCACTTCGGCTTCAAGCGCGTCAGCGGCGTTGACCCAGTGGATGTTGCCTTTGACTTTGTAATTAGCGCTACCTTCGGTGCCGGATTTGCTGTCGGCAAAGTAGTTGCAATGGACGGCAATAACCTTACCATTTTCATCTTTGTCGCAGCCTGTGCATTCAACGACGTAGCCGTAGCGCAGTCGGACCTTATTGCCCGGGAACAGGCGGAAGTAGCCTTTGACTGGTTCTTCCATGAAGTCTTCTTGCTCTATCCACAGTTCTTTGCCGATCGTGAATTCACGGTTGCCACGTTCTGGGTGATGTGGGTGAACTGGCGCTGTGCATTGAATATTTTCACCTTCAGGGAAGTTATCGATGATGAGCTTCAATGGGCGCAATACAGCCGTCGCACGTGGCGCTTTAGGATCAAGGTCTTCACGCAGGCAGCCTTCCAATGTGCTGTAATCGATCCAGCCATCAGAGCGGGTCACGCCGATACGTTCGCAGAAAGCCTGGATAGATTCTGGTGTGTAGCCGCGACGACGGATACCAACGATAGTTGGCATGCGTGGGTCATCCCAGCCACTGACGATGTTGTCTTCGACCAGTTTGCGCAGTTTGCGTTTGCTGGTGACGACGTAGGTCAGATTCAGACGTGCGAATTCGTATTGACGTGGAACCGGACGATTGACGAAACCACCTTGTGCCGCGTGTTCGATGATCCATTCGTAGAACGGACGGTGATCCTGGAACTCTAAGGTACAAATCGAATGCGAGATGTTTTCAATCGCGTCTTCCAGCGGATGTGCGTAGTCGTACATCGGGTAGATGCACCATGCATCGCCCGTGCGGTGGTGATGCGCGTGACGGATGCGGTAGATCGCTGGATCGCGCATATTCATGTTCGGTGACGCCATGTCGATCTTGGCGCGCACGATGTGTTCGCCATCTTTAAATTCACCGGCTTTCATGCGACGGAATAAATCTAAAGATTCTGCCGGCGCACGATCGCGGAAAGGGGAGTTCACGCCTGGCTTGGAAAAGTCACCGCGATTAGCAGCCATGTCTTCAGCAGATTGGCTATCGACGTAGGCGTGACCCGCTTCGATCAAGTATTCAGCGATGGCGTAGAACTTATCGAAATAATCGCTGGCAAAATACAAATGATTGCCGCCACCATTGGATACTGGTTGTTGCCAGTCAAAGCCCAGCCACTTAACGCTGTCCATGATGGAGTCAACGTATTCCTGGTCTTCTTTTTCTGGGTTGGTATCATCAAAGCGCAGATGGCAACGGCCAGCGTAATCGCGAGCCAGACCAAAGTTGAGGCAAATCGATTTTGCATGACCAATGTGCAGATAACCATTCGGCTCTGGTGGGAAACGCGTAATGACGCCAGGCATGCCTTCACGTTGGTAAGTACCAGCCGCCTGATCGTTGTCGATAATGGCGCGCAAAAAGTTGGAAACCGGTGCGTCGGTTGCTGCGGCGGCTATTGCTGCTGACTTGTTGTCTTTGCTCATAAATTGTACTGGTCAATATTAGGTTGAATATTTGGTTGAATACGAATAGCGAAATAGCGGGACTGAGAGTTTGCTTTTGCGGCTCGAAGGAGGCTGAACAGGTTGGTAGCGCGGTTTATCGCACAATAATGTGCATGGCGCACCTGAGCAGCTCCGGGGGGCGCATGCGCGAACCTCAGTACTTCCTTCACGGGATAAACTGCATTTTACCGTAGCGCAGCACAGAAAGTACGTTTGTTTACGTTTTGATAGCGAAGTCAAGGAGTAGGAAGGGTTCTTGGTTGAAATTTGCTGAAAAATTTATCAAAAAATCTGTTGGTAATCATGCATATTTGATATTGGTTTGTTCGTGTAGGAGAAAACGTCCACGTCCACGTCCACGTCATGAGAGATGCGATTGCCTTACTTTTTGTCTGTTGTTTTAATTGCTCGCTATCAATGCTCAATATTAATGCACACTAAACTCAACCCGATTGCGGCCTTTGTGCTTTGCTTCATAGAGGGCCGCATCGGCGCGTATCATCATTTCTAAAATGCTGTCAGGGTGACGGTATTCGGTCACACCAAAACTGGCGGTGAGTGTCCCTACCATGTGGAACTGATGGTTAGCAATTGTTTCGCGTAATTTTTCTGCAATGACTAAGGACGCTTGCATCGAAGTTTCACGGAAAATTACCAGAAACTCCTCACCGCCCCAGCGCCCTGCGGCGTCGATACTCCGGATGTTTTCTTGCAAAATAATGCCAATGCTCACCAATACCTGATCGCCTACTGAATGCCCATAGGTATCGTTGACGGATTTGAATTTATCGACGTCGATGATCGCAATCGAGAAACTGCCACCATAGCGTTGACTGCGCTGGTGTTCTTCTTCAAGGATGGTTTCTAATTTGAATCGGTTGAACAAGCCGGTGAGTCGGTCAGTATTGGATAGATATTCCAGATCGAGATTTTTTAATTCCAGCTCACGCGTGCGTTCCGCCACCAGGTGTTCAAGATTGGTATTCACTTCGAGCATTTTTTCATGGCTGTTTTGCACTTCGGCCGCCATCAGGTTGAAACCGTCTTCGAGATCTTGTAATTCCCCCCGGGAATCCGTTTTGATACGGGTACCAAATTCACCTTTCGCCATGCTATGAACGCCATCAATCAGACGCGACAGGGGTTGCGTCAGATCGCGACTCATGCGTAATGCAAGAATGGACGCAGCAGCGGTTCCGATAATGCCTATCAGCAAAGTAACAAACACAAACAAGGTTTTCTCTTGTTTGCTTGATGCTGTACTTAACTCAAGATAAACGAAGCCAAGCAATTTTGTCTTGTTCAGAGATTCTGTTTGAGGGCGGTCGATCAGATCGAAGCTCTCTGCAGCAGGTGTTCCCTGATAGATGGGCATGCCAAAAATGAAGCTGCTGTGTTTGCCTTTGAGGATTTTTCCTTGTAATGCGGCGTTGGTATAGGATGCGTCAATATGATCTGATTTGCCGCTGGCTGCGAGGACGTGACTGAAGGCATCGGTTACGATGACTGCCTGGGCATCCTCTTCTTTCATGGTCGCTTGTGTCAATGCCTGCAGGACGTCCCGGTTGCCTGAAAACGCACCGTATTCGCAAGCACTACTCAGATGTCGCGCGATCAGTGCACCACGCTCTTTTAATGCCCCATCAATCTCTGTCATACCGACGATCACCACCATTACTGTCAACAAGATCGTGATCGTCCACACTGGCGCGAGTGCCAAAAATAGAATGCGTTGGGAGAGCTGCCATTGTTTCATTGGGCGTGCTCCGTAAGGTGTTTAAGTTTGTATTGCAATTCAGGTTCGGGAGCAATCCCAATATTGAGAGAACGCGCCACCTGGGGATTGATCGTGATTGAAAAATACTTTGGAAACTGTGGTGCAGGAAGATTACCGCTTGCCGGAATATTGGCGATGATTTCTGCAACTTGTTGGCTGATTTGATTAGGCAGACTATAAATCGCTGCAAGAGCACCAGCTTTGACATAGGACGCTGAAAAACCAAACAGCGGAATTTGTTGCCGGTAACTGGTGAGCAAAATGCTGGAAATATTATTTCTATTGTAAATACGTGCATCAGGAACGGCTAACACGGCGTCACTGATCGAGAGCAATTTGCGTAAAGCGCTCAGTAATTCGGCATCCTCAGAAATAGTTTCAATATTGAGAGTGATGTCTGATTCTTTGGCGGCACTTTGTAGACCAGGAATGATGTCAATTGACTCTTTGCCTAGCAATATACCGACGCGGGGATGAGCTGGTAAGCTGACCCGGATCAGACCAAACTGCCGGGCCCACGATTGATCGACAAATACGGCTGAAAATCTGCGGCTATCTAGTAGTCTGCTGTTTTGTTTAACGGCTTTCACATAGCTACTTTGCGGCACCAGGACATTGAGTACGGGCATTGCTGGCGGCTTTTGCGCCAACGCTAGCATGGCAGATGATCCGACCGCGATCAAGATTTGACTATTGGTGTTACGTGGTAAATCGTCGGGGCTAAATTTATTGAGCGCAATGATTTTAATGGCGAGCCGATTGCTGTTGGATTGGGTCAATATATTACCCAAATCAATTGCGAACTCTGAATACGCGCCGCCTTCTTCACTCAATAAAATAGTGACGCCGTCAATCGCGTAACTGGTACTTGCAAATCCCAAAAAAATAGCAAAAGCAATAGTTTTCAGCATCTTTAACGATGATGATTGCTTGCGGAGAATCAAGCAAAACCATTGCATGCGTCAGAAATCCATCTTAAGGTTGATCCGTGCCAGGCGGCCTGGAACCTCATTATCGTGACGGTATTCAAAATAATGTGAATTAGCAATATTCTGAACGATGAAAGCTATTTCAGTCTGGCGTCCAGAAAATGCAAAGCGGCGTGAGATTTTTCCGTCAAAACGCTTATTGCCATCAATGTAATAGCCTCTTCCCTGACCAGGGTTGTAATCGGTCTGATTGAGCTTTGTTTTGGCAATTTGATAGGCAATCAGGCTACTGCGCCATTCTTCATTAAATTGATGGGTCAGCATCAAGTGATGATTGTAAGAGGGGAGTGAACCACTGTATATCACGCCATTCACATCGTCGCTTTTTACACTTCCTCCGGACAGACCATAAGTGAGATGTGTTTTTTCTGTGACTGGGGCCTTTATTTGTAATTCGTAACCGCGCATTAAGGCGTTGCCAGCATTTAAATTTCCACTTTGTGAAGATTTATGATTTTTGACGTCAATCAGATCGTTATAGTCATCATGGAATAAACGGAAATCGATATCTACTTTTCCGATTTTTCCGATGTAGCCAAGATCGATGGATTTGACGCGCTCCGGCTTTAATTCTGGCAAATTCGGATATTGATCCGGTGCTTGCCAGTAGTTTTCATAGACTTTTTCATATACTGACGGCGAACGCGTTGCCCGCGAATACCCTATCCGTATCGTGTGTTCTGGCGTAATGTGCCAATTGAGAGCCACGCGAGGTGTGAACTCGGTTCCAGTATAAGAATTATTTTCCCACATTGCACCAGCGTTCAATAACAGATCCGGACGCACATGCCATTCCAGATTGCTAAATAATCGTCCTAAGCGATATTTAAAATCACCAAATAAATACGTATTATCTTCTACCCCCAGATAATACGGTGCATAAGTGACGTCTTGCCTTACGCTGCCACCCCAGACGACACGCGTCGTTTCAGAAGGTGAGAACGTATGTTGGATTTCCAGATCATCGCGTTTAAATGAGGCATCACCATTTTGTATGCCATCAGAATCAAGCAAACGTGCGTTGATTCGTTCTTCTGTATGAAATGCTTTTATTGTTAATTCTCCGCTACCTTCCAGCACACGACGCCAGTTAAGCATTTCGAAATGATTATTCGTTGTCCGGGAAATCGACTCAAAATTGCGGTACTCGCCTATTTGTCTGGATCCACCGTTATAGCCAAATTGTAATTCCAGGGTGTCATTGGCACTCGCCTGATAGGCGGCTCTGAAATTGAAAATCTGGATATTTTTGTTATCGAATTTATTTAATGTCCAGAAAACGTTCTGTGAGGTGGGATGGTGAATTTTGTCATCTTCACCAGTGTCTTTTCGTTCACTGGCAGTGATCTGGTAAGTCAGATCACCAGTTTTACCGCCATATCGAAAGACGCCTTCTGTTCTGCCCGTGCCATAGCTGAAAGATGCAGATGCGCCTTGAGATTCTGCCGGATGACGGGTAATGATATTAATGACACCGAGGTAGGAATTGGCTCCATAGCTGGCTGAATCCGGGCCGCGTACAACTTCGATCCGTTCTATGTCATCCAAAACAATAGGTAAATCGCTCCAGTTCACTCCACCGAATAATCCTGAATAGACTGATCGGCCATCTATCAACACCTGCATGCGATCTGACGTCGTGCTCGTTACCATGCCGTGATAGGCAACAGTACTGTCAGCCGAATAAAAATTTGGGTCAGCGTGGTAGCCGACATACATTCCGGGAACCAGGCGGAACACTTCTGACAAATCCCACGCGCCAGAGTCGCGTATCATTTGTCGGTCTAAAATGGTTACTGCAACCGGCGCTTCACTGATGGGTTGTGTCAGACGAGATGCACTCAACACAACGGGAATATCATCGAGAAATATCGATTCATCACTCTTATTATCTGCGTGTGCGACTTGAAAGCTAGCGGCTAAGAGGAAAAAAAAGCTTAGTCTGGCTGGCGTTAATGCTGACAAATAGATAATTTTTTTGTGATGTAAAATCAACAAAATTATTTCCTTAAAAATCAGTGTCGTGCTGATTAGCTATGCAAATTGGCTGTATTCAATTCAAGCATAAATGTGTCCGTAAAGAAAATCGACAACTTTTCTGTCATTGCGAATTTATTTGATTAAAAAACCACTAATCCGCATCAAATATTTTTATTTTTATAACTAAAATGATGTCAGTCCTCAGTGATAGAGAATGAAGCATGAACAGTAGCCGCGAATTTGTATGACGTAAAGTCTATAAACCGCTGACTTGACACGGTAGAATAGCGGGATGACTACAGAACTGAGTATTTCTCCGGTAAACGGAGACCAAGCAGTAGCTGCTACGCCTGCAGTACCTCGCGACCCACAATTTGTTCATTTACGTATCCATTCGGAATATTCGATCGTGGACGGCTTGGTGCGCATTGACGATGTGATCAAGGCGGCAGTGAACGATAAACAGCCAGCGATGGCGATCACCGATCTGGCGAACTTGTTCGCGATGGTGAAGTTTTACAAAGCGGCGCGCGGCAAAGGGATTAAACCTATCGCCGGATGTGATGCCTGGATTACCAATGATGTTGACCGTGATAAGCCTTCACGTCTGATGTTGTTGGTGAAGAATCGCAAAGGCTATCTGCAACTATGTGAATTGCTTGCACAGGCATGGTTGACTAATCAGCATCGTGGCCGCGCTGAAATTCGTTATGAATGGTTGCAAAAAATCCACGAAGACGGTGACGGCGGTGGTCTGATCGCCTTATCTGGCGCACATTTTGGTGATGTTGGCGTGGCGATAGATAATGGCAATCATGAATTGGCAGAGCGTAGTGCCCAACGCTGGGATAGTATCTTTCCTGATCATTTTTATATCGAAATTCAACGCGCCGGACAGCCCAACATGGAAAATCATGTGCGTGCAGCGGTAGCATTAGCAAATAAGCTCAAGTTGCCGGTGGTGGCGACGCATCCGGTGCAGTTTATCAGCAAGGACGATTACACTGCGCATGAGGCTCGGGTTTGTATTTCCGACGGTGATATGCTGGCCAACGGCCGTCGTGTACGTCGTTTTAATGACCAGCAATGCTTTAAAACCCAAGAAGAAATGGCGGCATTGTTTGCTGACATGCCCGGCGTACTGCAAAATTCGGTTGAAATTGCCAAACGCTGCAATTTAACGCTGGAACTTGGTAAACCAAAACTGCCAGATTTTCCGACGCCAGAAGGCATGACAATTAATGATTTTCTGGTATATGAAGCGCAACGCGGTCTTGAATTCCGGTTGCAGCATGTGTTTCCAAACCCAGAGAAGCGCGAAAAAGAACGCGCACGTTATGAAGCCCGTCTGAAGTTTGAGACTGATACCATTATCAAAATGGGTTTCCCTGGTTACTTTTTGATCGTGGCGGACTTTATTCAATGGGCCAAAAATAATGGTGTACCAGTCGGACCTGGTCGTGGTTCAGGTGCTGGTTCGCTAGTCGCGTATTCACTCCTGATTACCGATCTCGATCCTTTGCAATACAACCTGCTGTTTGAGCGTTTCTTAAACCCAGAGCGGGTATCCATGCCCGACTTTGATATTGACTTTTGCCAGGAAGGCCGTGACCGCGTTATTCAATACGTGAAAGACCGTTATGGTAAAGACGCGGTGTCGCAGATTGCGACCTTCGGTACCATGGCCGCTAAAGGGGCGATCCGTGACGTTGGACGGGTACTAGATTTTGGCTACATGTTTTGCGATGGCGTATCGAAGCTGATTCCGTTTAAACCAGGTAAACAAGTCACGATTGCTGAGGCAATTGTCGAAGAACCATTGCTGGCTGAACGTCAGGAAAACGAAGAAGAAGTCAAAACCTTGCTTGATCTGGCACAGCAGGTTGAAGGTATTACTCGTAACATCGGTATGCATGCCGGTGGTGTGTTGATCGCGCCTGGTAAATTGACCGATTTCTGCCCGTTATATACGCAGGGTGGTGATTCTGGCGTGGTGTCGCAATATGATAAAGACGACGTCGAAGCCGTCGGTCTGGTGAAGTTCGACTTTTTGGGGCTGACGACACTGACGATTCTTGATCGTGCCGTGCGCTACATTAAAATGCTGGATCCGGCAATGGCTGATTTTGATCTGGCTAAATTGCCACTCGATGACAGAGCATCGTATGAATTGCTGACTAAGGCTAAAACGGTTGCGGTATTCCAGCTGGAAAGCCGCGGCATGCAAGGCATGCTGAAAGATGCACGTCCAGATCGCTTTGAAGACATTATTGCGCTGGTGGCTTTGTATCGTCCGGGTCCTATGGACCTGATTCCGGATTTCTGCAAACGTAAGCACGGTGAGAAGTTTGATTACCCTGATCCACGTACCGAAGGTATTTTGTCTGAAACCTACGGCATCATGGTGTATCAGGAACAGGTGATGCAGATGGCGCAGGTGGTTGGTGGCTACTCATTGGGTGGCGCTGACTTATTGCGTCGCGCGATGGGTAAAAAGAAAGCCGAAGAAATGGCCGAGCATCGCCAGATCTTCCGTGACGGTGCCGCCAAAGATGGCTTGTCGCAGCAAAAAGCCGATGAAATTTTCGATTTGATGGAAAAATTCGCGGGCTATGGTTTTAATAAATCTCATGCTGCTGCCTATGCTTTGTTGTCGTATCACACCGCCTATCTGAAAGCTCATCACCCCGCCGCGTTTATGGCAGCCAATATGTCGCTGGCGATGGACGATACAGACAAGGTCAAAATTCTGGTCGAAGACGCCATTGATATTTGCAAACTCAACATGCTGCCGCCAGATATCAATCATTCAGATTACCGCTTTGTTCCTGTCGGTGAACCCGGTAAAAAATCGAATCAGATTCGCTACGGTCTCGGCGCGGTTAAAGGTTCTGGCCAGAATGCGATTGAAAACATTGTTGCTTCACGCGTTGCCGATGGTCCATTTAAAGATTTATTTGATTTCTGCAAACGTGTTGATAAACGTCAGGTCAATCGCCGTACCATCGAATCGTTGATCCGTGCTGGCGCGATGGATTGTCTGGGCAAAAATCGCGCGATTTTATTGGCAACGGTCAGTTTGGCGATTGAAGCTGCAGAGCAAGCTGATAAAGCCGCGAATCAAGTCAGTTTGTTTGGTGACGATGATGATCTGATCCCGCCACCGCAATACATCGACGTGCCGCATTGGTCGGATAAAAAGCGCCTGACGGAAGAAAAGCTGGCACTTGGTTTTTACCTTTCTGGTCACCTGTTTGATTCGTATGCACCAGAAGTTCGCCAATTCATCAAAACCACGTTGGCAAAGGTAGAACCTTCACGTGATTTACGTTTGATCTGCGGCATCATCACTGGTGTACGCACACAAATGACGCAGCGTGGCAAGCTGATGGTGGTGACTTTGGATGACAGCACTGCTGTGGTAGAAGTGACGGTCTACAGTGAATTGATGGAGGAGTTCAAATCCTTGCTCAAAGAAGATGAATTCTTAGCGGTTTTGGGCAAAGTTTCTGAAGATCGCTTCTCTGGGGGATTGCGTATCTCTGCTGAAAAAGTCATGGATATTGGCCGTGCGCGCGTTCAGTTTTCGCAAGGCTTGCGACTGACGTTGACTGATAAAGCCGATACCAAAAAACTACAAGAGTTGTTGAAACCGCATCTGAATGCTGAAGGTTGCCCGGTATTGATTAACTATAAAAATGCGACCGCCAGTGCCGAGTTGTATTTGTCAGATCAATGGCGGGTGAATCCCGATGACAACCTGCGCTTGAATCTGGGGGAATGGTTGTCTCCTAAAAATGTCACTATCGATTACAACTAATGTATGACGATGAGCCCTGAATTGACATCGCATCAGATCAAGTCAGACGCAACGACGGCGTTAGCGCCTGAATGGCGTCGTGCTTTACCTGAGCGGATTTTGATGTGCCTGCCTTTTACTTTGTTTTTCCCTGTCGGGATTATGTACTCCGGCATTTTGCTGTTTTACATAGGATTGGTTATTTCGGGTGAATGGCGGAATAAATTAGACAATGTGCGTAGCAATCCAATGCTGGTGCCCATTCTGCTTTTATCGGTAGTGAGTGGAGTAATCGGGCTGACACAAGATAAACCGCCAGAAATTGCGCAAGAATTCTGGCCGGGTTTTGGACATTACCAGACCTATCTTTTTCTATTGCCCTATCTGAGTCTGAGTTCCGGTGACTGGCAGCGCAAAGCAGTGAAGATATTTTTTGGTGGTGCGATATTTGCATCGACGTTGTTCGTTGCTAATGCCTTGCATCTATTGCCTGATAACACGCTGTTCCACAGTTATGTGCACTATCTGGGAAATAAATCCATTCTGTTAGGTATGCTGCTGGCGATTGCTGCGGGATGGATGTTGCACGAATTACGTTTACGCAAAGATTATCGCTGGCTGCGTATTGTGGTTTTGCTGTATGTTTTTGCTGCTTTGATTTTGTTGTCCAAGACACGCTCCGCTAGTCTCATGTTTTTCCTGATGTGCGGGCTGATGCTGATGCGAAATTTCAATTGGTCGTGGCGTGGTCTGGCTTTGCCGCTCTTACTGGTGGTGTCGTTGTATGGTGGCTGGAAATATGCTGCTAAGTTGCCGCCACCTGTAACTTGTATCATCAATGATGCACATGTTGCACCGTGGGATGTCATTAAGATTCGCACGGTTTGCACGATACAGCAGATCAGAGATTTTTCTGAAGGACGTAAGATCGGTGACGATGGCATGCGCCTTGAAATTTACAAAATCACGTTTGGCATGATTGCTGAACAACCGTGGACTGGCCATGGTATCGCGTCCTGGATGCCGAATTACCAAAAACGGTCTCAAGGTTTAAGCAGCAATACCATGACGACGCCACATAATGATTATTTATTGTATGCCACTGAGTTAGGTGTCGCTGGTTTGTTTGCCTTGATCGGCATCTGGATTATGCAATTGCGTATTGCGTATCGTATGTCAAAAAGCGCTGAGATATTAATTCGCAATCGCGCCATGTTACTGGCGATGCTGACATCCGCGATGATGCTGGGTGGCATGTTTAATGCGATTTTAAGAGATGGCGTATTTGGAATGGCATTTATGATTTTGCTTGCGATACCGTTGACTGGAGTTCGTCGACCTAGCTAACAGATGTTAACAGATGTCGCGCAAGCGACCCTTCATTGCAAGGTCTTTTTTTTTCGCAATACATTGACGCATATTGTTCTTCTGCTGTTACCAACGGCAGCAGATGTAGGATTTTTCTTTTGGATCTATGAGATTAATTAATAAAGAAACCATCGCCGTATTCCGTCGCTTATGGGATGACGTGCAACCGTATCGCACCAGAATCTGGTGGGCGTTCGCGACCATGCTTGGCACTGCTTTGACAGAAGTGATGTTTCCTAAAGTACTAGGATATATTCTGGATCACGGATTTAAAGGTGGGCAAACGCATCTCGCTTTGTGGATGGTGCCGGTTGCCATTATAGGCATTTTTTTGATGCGTGGTTTGTGCACCTTTACCACTAGCTATATCATGAGCTGGGTCTCGACCAAGTTACAAAATCAATTGCGGGCAAAAGTATTTGATCGTATTTTGAATGTGCCTATTAGTTTTTATCATTCCGAATCGAGTGGGCGCATCATCAATACGATTATGTTTGAAACACAGCAAATTGTTGAGATGCTCAAAGTATCGATGACGACCTTGTTTCGAGATTCATTAACGGTCATCGTTTTATTGGCAGCTTTGTTATGGCGCGATTGGCAATTGACGATCATCGCTTTGATTTTGATGCCTGTGATGGCGTATTTGGTGCGAGGCGTCAGCAAGCGCTTGCGCCGCCTGAATCAAAATCAACTGAGTGTTAATAATGAGTTGACCCAGATCATCGAAGAAGCTACGCGTGCCAGTCAGGTGATCCGGATTTTTGGTGGACAAAAATACGAGCAGGATCGTTTTGACGCTAAGAACGAAAAACTGCGTGGCTACGCAATGCGCACTACTGTTGCCGTTGCATCGACCACTCCGCTGACGCAATTGGCGGCGGCATTTGCGGTGGCAGTTGTGATTATGGTCGCTGTATCACAAGCGACAAAAAATGCGACGACAGTAGGGCACTTTGTTGAATTTGTCAGTTTGATGATGTTATTGCTGACTCCATTAAAGCGTCTCGCAGATTTGAATGGGCCTATGCAACGCGGTATGGCAGCATCAGAATCCGTATTCGCTTTGATTGACACAGATGCAGAGATCGATGGTGGTCAGACTTTAGTAGCCAGGGCACAAGGTCAGCTTGAATTTGTACGCACCAGTTTTTCTTATCCTGAACAAGAGCAAGAAGCATTGAAGGATATTAACCTCAGCATACAGCCTGGTGAGACCATCGCTTTAGTTGGCATGTCTGGCGGTGGTAAAACCTCTCTGGTTAATCTTGTGCCTCGCTTTTATTCGCCAGTTGCGGGCGATATTTTGCTTGATGGTCGTTCATTGAAGGATATTTCATTAGCCAGCTTGCGTCAGCAAATTGCGATGGTGAGTCAGAACGTGGTGTTGTTCGATGATACTGTTGCCGCCAACATTGCTTATGGTGATTCAGCACCTGATCAACAACGGATTGACGATGCGGTTCGCGCAGCGCATTTAAGTGACGTGGTGCGTGATTTGCCAGACGGTGTGAACACCGTAATTGGCGACAATGGGATGCGTTTATCTGGTGGTCAGCGTCAACGTTTAGCTATTGCCCGTGCAATTTACAAAGATGCCCCAATTCTGATTTTAGACGAGGCGACTTCTGCGTTGGATAGTGAATCAGAACGCGCAGTACAAGCGGCACTGGATGGCTTAATGGAAGGGCGTACTACACTTGTGATTGCACATCGTTTGTCTACCATAGAACGAGCAAATCGCATTGCAGTGTTGGTGGGTGGTGAGATTGTTGAAATTGGCAGCCACGCTGATTTATTAAAAAAAGAGGGTGTCTACGCGAATCTATACCGTATGCAGTTTGCGGAATAAGCATCGCCCTGATCGTCAGAAATATGCAATGAGGAGATATTGAATCATGACCATGCCAATTTCCCGTTTTCCTGTGCCAGAATTATCAGCCTTGCCGGACGATATTCGCGAAAAAATCCTCGCCGTACAGGAAAAAGCCGGATTCGTTCCTAACGTTTTTTTAACGCTCGCATACCGGCCCGATGAGTTTCGCGCATTCTTTGCTTATCACGATGCGCTAATGCTTAAAAAGACCGGGAATCTGAGCAAGTCTGATCGTGAAATGATCGTTACAGCAACCAGTGCAAAAAACAATTGTTTGTATTGTGTTGTAGCACATGGTGCAATTTTGCGCATTTATGCAAAAAATACCTTGGTTGCAGATCAGGTTGCCGTGAATCATTTGAAGGCCGATATCACGCCGCGCGAGAAGGCGATGTTGGATTTTGCGATCAAGGTCTGTCTGGACTCGCAAACAGTTGGTGATAGTGATTATGATACCTTACGCCAGCATGGTTTTGATGACGACGATATCTGGGACATCGCTGCCATCACGGCATTTTTTGGTCTGTCGAATCGTATGGCAAACGTGATATCAATGCGCCCGAATGATGAATTTTTCTTGATGGGACGTACCCCACGATGAGTTTGCATGCCGATTCAGGGCTGGTAAAGACAAAGCGCCTGCTAATTATTAGTCCAAATTGGATTGGTGATATGGTGATGGCGCAGCCACTTCTGCAACTTTTGAAACTGCAATATCCGGATCGTGCGATTGACGTGCTGGCGCCATCTTCAGTCGCGCCGGTTTTAAAATCGATGGTAGAAGTGGACACCATACTTGAGACGCCATTCAAGCATGGTGCTTTGCAATTGCGCGAACGGTGGCGCTATGCACAGATACTGCGTCAACGTGGGTATGAGGCTGCGTATATCTTGCCAAATACTCTGAAATTCGCACTACTTCCATGGATGGCAGGAATTAAGAAAAGAGTCGGATACAAAGGTGAAAGTCGCTATGGTTTGATTAACGTCATGCATTTTGACGACAAAACTAAATCACGGCCGATGGTGCCTTTCTATGCGGCGCTGGCATGTGCTCCGTCACCGCAAGTACCGGCACATGTTCCCAAGCCATGTCTGTCGGTGCAGGATGAACAAAAGCATGCGGCATTGAATCAGGTGGGATTATCCGCTGCCCAGCCGCTGATCTGCTTTGCGCCCGGTGCCGAATTTGGGAATGCTAAACGCTGGCCAGCGAGTCACTTTGCTGCATTGGCAAACACGATTTTGCAACATCACCCAGAAGTACAGATTGCCTTATTTGGCTCCCCCAAAGATGCATTGGTGTGCGATGAAATCCAGGCTTTGTCACCGCAAGTGTATCAACTGGCTGGCAAAACTCGTCTGGATCAGGCTGTCGCATTAATGTCTTCATCGCTGGCAGTGGTGAGCAATGATTCTGGATTATTGCACATCGCTTCGGCATTGAACCGTCCAGTGATGGCAATCTATGGTTCTACTGATCCTGACCACGCGCCGCCATTTTCTGACATTGCTCATTCGTTTTCTTTG
Source organism: Undibacterium sp. SXout11W (assembly GCA_049339905.1). GTDB lineage: Bacteria > Pseudomonadota > Gammaproteobacteria > Burkholderiales > Burkholderiaceae_D > Undibacterium. The sequence goes on along the minus strand of JBMPPG010000006.1, from coordinate 49,912 downwards.
CGCTTGCCTTGTTCACCGTGCAAACAGCGCGAATGTCCTTTGGCGCATCATGATTGTATGCAAAAACTGAATGCAGACCTGGTTTGGCAAGCACTTAAACCTCTGTTGGCTGATGTCAACGTTTGCCATTGAAATTGCCGAAAATGATGCAGCAAACCCGTGTTTTAATGGAACGTGCCGCTGGCGAGAGCTTACCTGATTGGGATGTCTTACATGCTTCTTATCAGTTGCATCACTTCGCCAAAGGTCAGGATGTTTTTTCGGCTGGTGAATGGCAACCCTATATTTATGTTGTACGTAGTGGTATCGTTAAATTGACGTATCTCAGTGAGAACGGACAGGAATGGATTAAGTCTTTCATTGGCGAAGGCGATTTTTTTGCTTGCCCTAATGTGCTGATTGCTGGTCTCAAAACCGATTATTTTGCAACCGCGTTAGAGGATAGTGAAATAGAGCAATTTGATTCTGAGTCGATGAGAATGCTGACCGATCAACATCCTGCGTGGCAAAAAGCTATACGACAATTATTGGAATGGCATATCGTCAGAAAAGAGCTGCGTGAACGCGAATTGCTGACTATGGCGCCTGACGAGCGATACCAGTCGTTTCTAAAAACTTACCCAAATATTGCCTCGCGGATACAGTTGAAAGACATTGCACAATACCTCGGAGTAACGCCTGAAGCATTGAGCAGAATTCGGAAAAGATTGCAAATGTGAAACTTCGTAAAGATGGCGAATTGCTATCGTGTTTCAGTTACAATAAACCATACCGTGGCTGTTCTTGCCTGGTTCTGAATTCACGCAATTTTTGACTATTTTAAATAATAGAAATATCTCAGACCAGCATTGTTTGCGCTACTATTTGCGGGGTAAGCCGTCAACTTACATGTTGCATTCAAATGGTGAATAGACCATGAAACTGTTGAAATGTTTATTGAGTCTCTCTCTGTTGCTCATACAGCTTTGCCCCTGCTTTATCCCTTCCGTCTATGCACTTGAAAAAGTTAGTTTGCAACTCAAGTGGACCCATGAGTTTCAGTTTGCTGGTTACTATGCAGCCAAAGAAAAAGGTTTTTACAAACAGGCAGGTCTGGATGTCGATATCCGCGAAGCCGACCCCGCCCTTGATGTCAATAATGAAGTATTGATAGGTCGTGCCAATTATGGTGTTGGAACCAGTAGCCTGATTCTAGAGAGAAAAGCCGGTAAGCCTCTGGTGATCCTGGCGGTTATTTTTCAGCACTCGCCGCAGATAATCCTTGTTAGAAATGGATCGACTGCACAAAGCGTGCATGACCTCAAAGGTAAGCGGCTAATGCTAGAGCCACAATCCGAAGAGCTCGTTGCCTATCTGAAAGCTGAGGGCATTCCTTTAAACAGCATTACCTTACAAAAACATAGCTTCGATGTACAGGATTTGGTTGACGGATTAACAGATGCCATGTCGGCATATTCATTCAGTGAACCCTACTATCTTGATCAATCAAAATTTGATTATCAAGCATTTACGCCACGCTCTGATGGAATAGATTTTTATGGCGATAACTTGTTCACTTCTGAGGCTGAAATTAACCAACATCCTGAACGTGTTAAAGCGTTCAGAGATGCTAGTCTGCGCGGTTGGGATTACGCTATTGCCCACCAGGATGAAATCATTGATCTGATCCTGAAAAAATATCCAAATAAAAATAGGCCCAATACGCGGGAGTTTCTACGTTTTGAAGCCGATAAAATATCCGAATTGATGCGCAGTGATCTCTTAGCAACTGGCTATATGAATCCAGGACGCTGGCGACACATTGCGGATACATATGCAGATTTGGGGATGCTTCCCAAAAATTTTCCTTTGGATAATTTATTGTACGAGCCCAATCCAGCAATCAATTTTAAATTAATCTATAGCATCATCACGGTTACATTGTTGTTCGCATGTGTTGCTGGAGTAATTACATTTTATATCTTACGTGTTAATCGTCGCCTGGCACAGAGTCTGGATGAACTGAGAGCCGGTGCACTTAAACTGAAATTACTTTCGATGGCGATAGAGCATAGCCCGACCTCAGTGATTATTACCGGATCTGACACCCGGATTCAATATGTGAACTCTCAATTTACAAAAGAGACAGGATATTCGGCAGATGATGCCTATGGAAAAACGCCCAGAATTTTGCAATCTGGTTTAACCAGAGTGGAAACGTATCAAGACATGTGGGCGCATTTGTCGCAAGGTAAATTATGGAAAGGCGAATTAATCAACCGCCGTAAGTCGGGTGAGGTGTATTGGGAAGAGGCGCATATTTCTCCAGTCAATGATGAAAATGGCAAACTTACCCACTACATCGCTGTCAAGCTTGACATCACTGAGCGTAAGCACACGAGCGACCGATTGGTACATATGGCTCATCACGATGGTCTGACCAATTTGCCGAACAGGATATTGTTTTTTGAACGCGTAGAACAAGGTCTTGCACTTGCCAGAAGAAATCATACTAAATTAGCTTTGATGTTTATTGATCTGGATCGATTCAAACCGATTAACGATCGTTTCGGGCACGCAGTCGGTGATGCTATTTTGCAAGAAGCAGCAAAACGAATGCTTGAATGTGTGAGAGAGGCTGATACGGTTGGTCGTATTGGTGGCGATGAATTTATTGGACTGATGCTCGATATTGGTGATCAGGAAAACGCGGAATTGCTCGCCACCAAAATATGTAATGCATTGAGTATCGCTTTTAATGTCTCCGGGGACATTCATCGACTGTCAGCCAGCATCGGTGTTGCCGTTTATCCGGAACATGGACATGATGAGATTAGCCTTGCTAAGAGCGCAGATCTGGCCATGTATTACGCCAAAGCGAGTGGTCGTAACAACGTGAAAGTCTTTCAGAGTGATATGAAAAATTTGTCCATTGAGCATTGAACTACTGTTGAGTTTGGACTGCCGTTGGCGCTACAAAAATTTCGGGCTTTATCTGATTTGTCGCTTTGCATTGAGCACATGACCAGATAAAGCCCGTTTCATTTTTAGATGAGCTGGCAGCCTGGATTATTTCTCAAAAATATAGGTCCCCGGCGCTGGACCTAAATCTGTATCACCAGATAGTTGTATGGCTTTAATTTGTTTTTCATCCGAATGATTTTTCAGCCATTGCTGCCAGAATATCCACCAGGAGCCTTGTTCCTTCATCGCTTCAAATTGCCATTCATCAGGGTCGCTATAGGTCTTAGTGCGCATGTTTTGTGGCAAATATTGGTAGCTGCGATGCGCATGACCAGGCTCTGAAACGATACCTGCATTATGTCCGCCGGAAGCCAGTACAAATTCTATCGGGGCATCGGTTAAAACATGGATTTTATATACAGAGCGCCATGGTGAAACGTGGTCTTTGACGGTGCCTACTACAAACATAGGAACGCGTATATCATTAAGTGCAATCGCATGGCCATTCACTTCATAGTGGCCACGGGCTAAATCGTTATGTAAAAATAACTGCTTCAGGTATTCACTATGCATGCGATAAGGTAGACGCGTCGTATCGGCATTCCACGACATCAGATCGTTCGGTTGAGCACGTAAGCCTAACTGATATTCACGCATAATTTTTGACCATATCAAGTCGCGCGAATTGAGCAACTGGAATGAGCCAGACATTTGTTTTCCATCCAGATAGCCTTGCTTCCACATCAGCGCATCGAGCATTGCCAGCTGACTTTCGTCGATAAACAAACCCAGCTCACCTGGTTCGCTGAAATCAGTTTGTGCCGCGAGCAGAGTCACACTGGCGATGTTCGCAATCGTCGTATGCTCTGTTTTGGCGATATCATTTTCTTTGGCAAGAGCTGCTGCGCCAATCGATAATAAAGTACCCCCGAGACAGTAGCCGACTGTGTGAATTGCATGACCTTTGACCGTACGACTCGCTTCGTTCAACGCCGCATACAAACCCTGTTCCAGATAATCATTCATTCCCAGATTGCGGTCATCCTTATTTGGGTTTCTCCAGGAAATCATGAATACGGTATGACCTTGTTCCACCAGGAAGCGCACCATAGAGTTGTGATGCGATAAATCCAGAATATAGTATTTCATGATCCAAGAAGGAACAATGAGGATAGGCTCGGCAAACACTTTGCTGGTTTGCGGTGCATACTGAATTAACTCGATCAGATGATTGCGGAAGATGACTTTACCTGGTGTCAGGGCAACGTCTTTTCCCGGTTGATAGCTGGGTTGTGCTTCTGCTTCGTTATCTTGTTTAGTATTCGGAATTTCTAATCCCATATCTTGCAGTAAATGCACCAGACCCGAAGTCAGGTTCTTACCGCCACTGGTAGTGCTGGCTGCAATTATTTCAGGGTTGAGGGCTGGGCTATTCGATGGCGAAACGACGTCTAGTAATTGCCTGGCCATGAAATTGACTACATCTTCGTGATGTTCAGTCATTCCACGCACACCACAGGTCGCATGCTGCCAAAAGTCCTGCGCTTGCAAAAATGCTTTGCTCATCACATTAAATGGCCACTGTTCCCAGCCTTTGTCAGCAAAGCGTGTGTCACCCGAATTGCTCGTCAGTACAGTGGAATCTACCTCATATGATGCTGGGTAGACATTGTGCAGCAGATTTTTTCTTAAGAATCCGGGCCATTCGGCGGTTTGCCTTTGCAGCAGCCCGACTAATTCCATTTGCTTACCAGGCGAGGTTGCCAGATGCATGGCCCAATCCATCCAGGCCAGACTGACACTTGCCGGAGAAATACCTCCGGTCAATTTGGCGAGATGGTTTTGCAAGGCCATGTCGAGTGGATTGATGGTGTGCTCTTCTCCGCACGCAGCGCAAAATTCTGCATCAGATTTGGTTGAGCTGATGTTTGCGATGACCGGTAATGCACTAACTGAGTTATTGCTCATCTGGATTCCTTAAGTGGAGTTTCTTGATTGTTGCAAAAATAATCAATGATGGACTTGATTCGGATCAATTTGATTGTGCATGCACAGCAATACACTACGATGACTATCTTTAGGTGCCCCTATGCAAAACCCTGTTTTCTCTCTGTCATCTGTCTCAAATCTGACCTTAACTACGGTTAATGCAGCTCGTGGACAACGCAATTTGAATGCAAAAAAGAACTTAAAAGCCGGTAAATTAAGATCATTTGCAAGAAGTTTGATCTACATCAATCTTGCGATGCTGAGTGCACATAGTTGGTCTGCTGAGTCTTTACAACAAGCCTGGGATCTCGCTTTACAGCGTGATCATACGCTTGCTGCATCGCAATATAGGCAGCAATCTGCGCAGCACCAGGTGAATGCCGCACAAGCCAATTACTTTCCCAAAGTGGCCTTAGAAACCGGTTATTTACGTACCGAATATGAACCAGCTGCCAAACTGAACATTCCGGCTTTACCCTTTTTAAAGGGCGTGGCTCTGCCATTTGCACAGGATTCAGCGTATTACGGTGGCGTGACCGTCTCAGCACCGATTTTTACCAGCGGAAAAATTTCTTCCGGTGTGGCAGCAGCCAAGGCGATGGCAGATGCGACCGCGGCACATGCCAATCTGACTCGCAGCGAACTCAAATTAGCAATTGCTCAATCTTATATTGCCGTTCTGCGAGCAGAGCACGCAGTGATGGTAACCACTAGTTATATCAGCGCCGTTCAACGGCATGAGACGGATGTACAGGAATTGTTTGAACATGGTTATGCCGCCAAACACGATTTGTTAGCGACCCAAGTCACGCTCGCCAATGCGCGGCAATTGGGATTGCAAGCAAACAACGCGCTCGACTTAGCACGCGCTGCCTACAACCGTTGGATGGGCCGCCCTTATGAGCAGGTGGTGCAGTTGCAAGACATCGTAAATCCAACGGCAATTGACGATAAAACCAATCTTGGTGTCTTGCTGACATCCGCAAGTGAGCAACGTCAAGAGTTGCAAGAACTGTCTAAACAAGGTGAAGCATACAAGAGTCAGGCGGTGAGTGTTCGCGCAGGTCACTTGCCACAAATCGGTATCAGTGGCGGTTACAGCAAGCTAGAAAATAAATATCTGGCCGAAGATAAAGGCTGGTGGGTTGGTGTTGTGATGAAGTGGGATTTGTTCGATGGCGGCTTGATCAGGCAGCAGGCATCGGTGTTAGCCGCCAATGCACAAGCAGTGTCAGAAATGGAACAAGACACCCGTGAGCGCATTGCTTTGCAAGTGCGGCAATCGTGGTTATCCCATCAAGAAGCCAATGCCCGTATGCAGTTAGTCAATAAAGCCGTAGAGCAAGCCGATGAAAGTCTGGCGTTGGCACGTGAACGCTACCGTTCTGGTTTAGCACCAAATAGCGAAGTATTGGATGCCGAAACCAGCCGCTTACAAGCTTATTCAAATCGTGACAATGCGATCTATGACCGCGAGTTGTCGCGTCTGCAATTGCAACATGCCGCGGGTAGTCTGTAAGCATTCTTATGAGTATTTTGTACTCAATAAAATAATCCGTAAAGCAAGGATACGTAGGAAGATAAATGGAAAATAAAAATAAACTCTTAGGCCCAGTCCTCATAGGCATTGCTGCTGCAGTGATTGGCATCGGTGTGTTTTATTATTTTGCCGAAAGCCGCAAATTACCTGAAGGGTTGATCGCTGCCAATGGGCGCATCGAAGGAGACCGCATTGTTGCCGCAGCCAAGTATCCGGGGCGCGTGAGCAAAATGTTTGCCAAAGAAGGCGATACGGTCAAAGCTGGCGCAGTGGTCGCGCAACTGGAAGACGAAAGTTTTCAGGCCAAAGTAGAGCAAGCCCGCCAGGCTTTTAACGGCGCTGATGCGCAATTGAAAGCCGCGCAAGCGAACCTTGATATTGCCCAACGTGAAGTGCCTATGGGTGTTAGTGTTGCCGATGCAGGGGTGAGTCAGGCGCAGGCCATTTGGGCCAAAACCAGCGCCGTCGAAGTACAGGCAAAACTTGATGCGGCAAGAAACAAAGATCTGTTTGAACGTGGCGTGATAGAACGTCATCGTTATGAACAAGCGAATCTGGCGTGGCAAGTTGCACAATCCGATGTGAACGCGGCACAGGAAGCCATTCATCGTGCAAAGCAAGGCGCAGCACAAGCAGGATTGGGTAACGATAAAATCAAAGCTAAACAGCAAGAAGTTGATGCTTTACGTGCACAGCGCGATCGCGCTGCTGCGGCCGTGACGGAGGCCGAATCAGTGTTATCTGATCTGGTGATCAAATCGCCTGGCACTGGCGTGGTATTAACCCGCTTGCGCGAACCCGGTGAAGTCGTCATGCCTGGTGGTTCACTTGTTGAAATTGTCGATCTCGACCATTTGTATTTAAAAGTCTACGTGCCGGAATCAAAAATCGGTCAATTACGTCTTGGTTTGCCAGTCAGAATTTATACTGATGCGCAGCCAGATCAATTCTACGAGGCGACTGTCAGCTACATCTCTTCGCGTTCTGAATTCACGCCGAAAGAAGTGCAAACCACCGACGAGCGTGTCAAGCTGGTCTACGCGGTGAAATTAGTCATTACCAAAAATCCTGACCACAAACTGACCCCCGGTATTCCTGCTGATGCGGTGATACGTTGGAAAGAAAACATCGCATGGCAAAAACCACGTTGGAACTGATGCCCACTCCGACGATGAATGCTGTGAATACCGACAAACCGCTTGATGCCCAAGTGGCAGACTCTGCACGTCCAGTGGTGGATGTGAATAATCTCATGAAACGCTATGGCGACAGTATCGCCATGGATGGTATTAGTTTACAAGTACAAGCGGGAGAAATTTACGGTCTGATCGGCCCCGATGGTGCTGGTAAAAGTAGTCTTTTGAAAGTAGTCGCTGGTGTGCTGGCGCACGACGCCGGTGATTTGCGTGTATTCGATTGCCTGATTGATTCTGAAAAATCCAGTGAATTGGTGAAAGATAGAATTGGTTTGATGCCGCAGGGATTGGGGCAAAATTTGTATGGCGATTTATCGGTAGAAGAAAATATCGATTATTTTGGTGGACTGCGTTTGCTTAGCAAACAAGAGCTACGTTCTCGTAAAGAAGCGTTGCTGCGCAGCACCCGTCTGGATAAATTTCGCGATCGTCCGATGAAAAATTTGTCCGGTGGTATGAAGCAAAAACTAGGACTGGTTTGTACGTTAATTCATGAACCTAAATTGGTTATTCTCGATGAACCGACGACCGGTGTTGATCCGGTATCGCGGCGCGAATTCTGGAGCATCTTAGCGCGACTGTTGAAAGAAAAAGGCATCACGGCTTTAGTATCGACTGCGTATATGGACGAAGCCAGCCGTTTCCATCGTGTGTCCTTGATGCATGCCGGAAGAATTCTTGCTTCTGGTGACCCTGAACAAATCAAAGCATTAGCCGTCGGCACGATCGTCAGCAGTACTTGCGTTCAGATGGCGCAACAAATTGATGCGGTAAAGCGTCTCTCACAACACTTCCCGCAAATGGAAGTGCTGGGGCAAGAGATGCGTATGTTTGTCGATCAGGCCGATCCGGTTGTTGCAACAAAAGAAGTGATGCAATGTCTGGATGGCATTCCTCAACAGCATTCCGAGGTACTAGAGCCAGAATTAGAAGACGTTTTTATTGCCTTGTTGCGCCAAAAACATCTCGATAACGCAGATCAGAAAAAGGCCCGGCAACCCGCAGAAGTGTCAGCAAGCCAGCGCCATCCTGATCAGGGTTTAGCAATTGAAGCAGAAAATTTAAGCCGTACATTTGGCGCATTTAAGGCAGTGGATCAGGTCAGCTTTAGAGTACCGCAAGGTGAAATTTTCGGTTTGTTAGGTGCCAATGGTGCTGGCAAAAGTACCGTGATCAAAATGCTGACAGGTATTTTGAGTCAGACCTCAGGTAAAGGTAATGTCGCCGGCGCTGACGTGCGTACTTCCGGGCGCCAGATCCGTGAACGTATCGGCTATATGTCGCAGGCTTTTTCTTTGTATCTGGATTTGTCGGTGTTGGAAAATATACGTCTCTACGCAGGTATCTATGGTCTGACCCGCAAAGAAACGGCAGCCCGCATGGATTGGATACTCGATATGGCTGGCTTACGTCCGTTTGGCAAAGCTTTAACGGGCAGTTTACCTATGGGCTTGAGACAACGTCTGGCTTTGGGCTGTGCTTTGATTCACAGGCCGCAAGTACTATTTTTGGATGAGCCAACTTCCGGCGTTGACCCGATAGGCCGCAGAGCGTTTTGGGAAGTGTTATTTCAGTTGTCGCGTGAGGAAAACGTGACGATCTTAGTAACGACGCACTACATGTCAGAGGCCGAACATTGCGATCACATCGCGCTCATGTATGCGGGTCGTGTGGTGGCTGATGCCTCGCCGGAACAGCTTAAGGCCAATGTTGAAGCCGAGGCCGGAAAATTGGTTGAGATCCAAACCCCGGATCCACAAGCTGCACTTGATCTGTTGCAAGCTGATGGTTACACCAGTGCCGCTTTATTCGGATCGCGCATACATGTGTTGTTACTTGATCCAGAAGCTGATTCAGCTAAAATTTCAGAGATGTTAAAGCCGTTAGGCACACTCAAGATTGCTCCAAAAAAATTATCGATGGAAGACGTGTTCGTACACATCGTGACCAGGCTTGAGGCACAAGATGCGCAAAACGTACAGGCGAAAGGAGGGCGACCATGAATCTTCATCGTATCCGTGTGGTTGCCTACAAAGAGTGGCGTGAAATTATTCGCGATCGCCTGTTCTTTGCGTTGGCATTTATCGTGCCATCATTATTGATGCTCTTGTTTGGCTACGGCTTGTCGTTGGATGTCGAAAATATTCCGTTGGCGATCGTTGACTATGATCAGTCGGTGAGTTCACGTGATTATGCGCATCATTTTACGGACTCACGTTATTTTTCATTTCAAGGGTATGCGCAGCGTGAAAAAGACGTGGAAAAACTGCTGATCGATAATAGTCTGCGCGCTGTCATTGTGATTCCACCGCAATTTGGTGAAAACTTGCGCGGTGGGAGATCAGCCGATGTTCAAACCTGGATTGATGGCACTTTTCCTTTTCGTGCGTTGACGGCGAAAGGCTATGTGAATGCAATTAACGCTGCAATTAATCTCGATAATCTGGCGACTTATATTTCCGGTTTGACAGGCGTGAGTGAAGATCGTATTCGTGCCACTGCACAACCAGTGAAATTAGAAACCCGCTATTTATACAATCAGGAAGTCAAAAGTATCTGGTCAATGGCACCCAAATTGATCATGGTAATTTTAATGTTGTCACCACCATTTCTTACTGCCTTGGGCGTTGTCAGGGAAAAAGAATCCGGCGCGATTTACAACGTTTATTCATCGACTTTGTCACGCGGAGAATATTTGATCGGCAAGCTCTTGCCGTATGTGGGTATTTCGGTTGTGAACGCCTGTGCGTTGACTGCATTTGCTTTATTGCTATTCGGGGCACCATTCAGAGGTAACCCTTTATTCTTTTTACTATCGACCATCCTGTATGTGATTTGTACGACGGGTATCGGTTTGCTGGTGTCAGTGGTTGTTAATACGCAGGTGGCGGCGATGGTGGGGACGTCGATTGTGACGGTGGTTCCGGCAGTTTTGTATTCCGGGATGATTATTCCTATTCCGTCGTTGTCTGCGACTGCTGCTGTGATTGCACATATTTTACCGGGCATGTATTACTCGGAAATTGTGATCGGTAGCTTTTTAAAAGGCGTGGGTTTTACCTCGTTATGGATGGATATGTTGATTTTGGCGCTCTATGCCACGGTGTTGTTTACGGCGGGATTTCTGGCGTTTCATAAACGTCCGGATCGTTGATGCGTGGAGAAAAAGAAATGAATTTTTTTATCAACCGTGTCTGGTGGAGTCGCTTACAGGCAATGACCTGGAAAGAGTTGCTGCAATTATTGCGAGATCCTATTTTGCTGGTGTTCGTTTTATATGCGTTCACTGCGGACATTTACAATGCTGCATCCGGTGTCTCGTTTCAACTCAATAACGCAGCGTTGGCGCTGTTTGATCTGGATCGCTCTGCTGCCTCGCGCGAATTGGCAGGCCGCTTTATGCCGCCAGAATTTCGCTGGATAGGCGGAATTAAACATGCAGAACAAGGTCAAAAGCTTCTAGACGATGGTAAGGCAATGGCGGTGCTGGATATTCCTCCGGGGTTTGGTGCTGCCATGTCGCGTGGGGAGAACAAAGCAGTGCAATTGCAGATTGATGCTGCCAATTCTGTGCAAGGGTTTTTGATGTCGGTTGACGCGACACAAATTATTGCCCGCTATGGCCTGGAGCAAGCTGCGGTACGTTTGGGCGTTGATAGTTCTGCGGCAATTGATGCTCCCGCCATCAACAATGCAACGCGTGTCTGGTTTAATCCGAATCAGAACGATGCCTGGTTTATGGGAATTTCCGAGTTGCTTAACGTGGTGACCTTGTTCTCTATGTTGCTGCCAGCCGCAGCAATGGTCAGAGAAAAAGAGCGCGGTACGATAGAACAATTACTTGTCTCACCGTTGTCACCTTTGCAGATTATGATACCCAAAATCATTGCGATGGTTGCGGTGATTTTAGGTGGTACTGCCTTAGGTTTATTTGGTATTTTGGTGCCGGTATTTTCAATACCAGTGGTAGGGAGTTTGTTCTTGTTCTTTGTTTTGAGTACCTTGTACATCAGCACTTTGGCGGGAATAGGGATACTCATTGCAACGGTGACCAATAACATGGCGCAGGCTGGCATGATGGTGATTCTGATTTTGGCACCGATGATGTTTTTGTCCGGTGCGTGGACGCCACCAGAAGCGATGCCTGCACTGATGCGTTTGGGGATGTACACGTCGCCTTTGTATTACTACATCAATGCCAGTTATGGCATTTTGCTCAAAGGTGCCGGGGTGATGGTGCTGTGGCCGATGTTTGTCGGGATACTGTTGATCGGGATGCTGGTCAGTGTTACCACCATCATCAGGTTTAAAAAGCAGTTTGGTTAAGAACATACAAGCAACACGTAAGCAACACATAAATATCAAATTGAATTCGTCACTTCTTGAAATTAGGGAATAACATGTCTGAAAATAAGTCAGTTTTTTCTTTGCAAGGTAAGCGCGGCTTGATTATCGGTCTCGCCAACGAACATAGTATTGCGTATGGCTGTGCTTTGGTCGCACATCAACTTGGGGCTGAACTGATGGTCTCTTGTGTCAATCAAAAGGCTGAACCCTATGTTAAACCATTGGCTGATCAAATGAACGCAACCTTGGTCACCTGTAATGTGGAGGAAGACGGTGCTTTAGAAAGTCTGGTAGCGCAGGCCGCAGCGCGATTTGGTCAATTAGATTTTGTGATTCACTCGATTGCCTGGGCACCTTTGGATGATTTGCATGGTCGAGTGATTGATAGTTCCAGTGCCGGATTTTTACGTTCAATGAATGTTTCTTGCCATTCATTTGCTCAGGTTGCGAAATTATGTGAGCCACATTTAAGCCCGGACGCAAGCCTGATTACGATGAGTTATCTGGGGGCTGAAGAAGCCGTTGCCCATTATGGGTTGATGGGCCCCGTCAAGGCAGCACTGGAATCCCTGGTTCGTTATCTGGCAACAGAATTGGGCGAGACAGGTATTCGTGTTCATGCGATTTCGCCGGGTCCAATTCCTACCCGTGCCGCTTCTGGATTATTAGAATTTGATACATTAATGGAAAAAGCGATCCAACGTTCTCCACTCAAACGTTTGGTTACACTCGAAGAGGTGGGGCAATTGGCGGCATTTTTGATCAGCAATGCATCGTCAGGCATGACAGGGCAAACCTTGTATGTCGATGGCGGCTATCACATCGTTAACTAACGCGGTGGGAATGATGCAAGGTTGCCTCCGCTGCGTTATGGCTCCTGAACGTACAGCAGTGTTGTTTTCGTCGCGGCCACTTTGTGTAAGTCCTTTAAAGTTACCAGTGAACATTATTTCAGTTCCATCACGGAGAATGAACAATGAACGATCCAGTGTATCCGGTCAATAATGACCAAGAAATGATTTCCAATGTTGTTTATGACGATATCTCTATCGGTCAGACTGCCAGTCAGACCCGTACGCTGACACAAGCCGATATTCAGGCGTTTGCGTCGATTTCGGGCGATGTGAATCCAGCGCATCTGGATAAAGAATATGCTGAGAACACCTTATTTCATGGTGTGATTGCTCATGGTATGTGGGGCGGTGCCTTGATTTCTACCATCCTGGGTACGCGTTTGCCGGGCCCGGGAACGATTTATCTGGAGCAAAATCTGCATTTCGCCAGACCGGTTCGTATTGGCGATACCTTGACGATTTCCGCAACTGTGATTGCGAAAGACGATGAAAAAAAGCGCGTCACACTTGATTGTGAGATCGTAAATCAACACGGTGTTAAAGTCGTGTATGGCAACGCACTCGTAATTGCACCAACTGAACGCGTGACACGTCAGCGAACCGCGTTACCGACCATGGCCTTGTTTGATCTCGGTGCAAGGCAAAAAGCTCTGGTCGATAGTGTCGCTGATTTGCCAGCTATTCGTTGTGCTGTCGTGCATCCGTGTGATGCAGATTCTTTGCAGGGCGCCTTAGATGCGGCAAAGCAGGGCCTGATTGTTCCCGTATTGGTCGCCCCCAAAGCCAAGTTATTAGCAGTCGCTAGTGCAGCGGGCTTCGACATTAGCAGCATTGAAATCGTCGACGTTGCTCATAGTCACGCCGCAGCGGATAAAGCGGTAGAGATGGCCGCAGCAGGTGAAGTAGAAGCTCTGATGAAAGGCAGCTTGCATACGGACGAATTGATGTCGGCGGTTGTACGCTGTGCAGGTTTGAAAACGAAATTCCGTCTGTCGCATGTATTTCACCTTGATGTACCTATGTACCACAAGGTATTGTTATTGACCGATGCAGCACTGAATATTGCACCGACCTTGATGGAAAAAGCAGATATTCTGCAAAACGTGATTAATCTCGCGCAAGCATTAAAAATCGCACAACCCAAAGTCGCGTTGTTATCCGCGGTGGAAACCGTCAATCCCAAAATGTCTTCAACGATCGATGCTGCGGCTTTGTGCAAAATGGTACAGCGTAAGCAAATCAAAGGCGGTATTGTGGATGGCCCACTGGCGTTTGATAATGCGATTTCTGCTGAAGCTGCACGCATCAAAGGCATTGATTCACCGGTCGCAGGGGATGTGGATATTCTGATGGTGCCTGATCTGGAATCGGGCAATATGCTGGCCAAGCAATTTGAATACCTGGCAGGTGCAGCAACGTGTGGTGTAGTACTAGGAGCACGGGTGCCGATTGCTTTGACGAGCCGCGCGGATGGCCCTAGTTCAAGAGTCGCATCGGCAGCACTGGTTAAATTGCTGGCGAATGAATACAGAAAGAATGCGCCATGAACCAGCACGCCATTCTAGCCGTCAATGCTGGCTCGTCTTCGATTAAATTTGCGCTATATCCTGTGCATCAGGCTTTGGTGGACGCGGCGGATATTTCTGGTGTGGTGGAAGGTCTGGAACCTGGTGGAAAAGCAAGTATCAGCCTTACTGTTCATGGAGAGAAGCAGGTCTTTCCATTGGATGGTAATGCGACGGAAGAAAAGCAGAAATTCGCGCTTGCCTTAAACAGCTTACGTTTGCTACTGGAACAGCACGGTCAGCAGATGACAGTGGTCGCTGTCGCACATCGTATTGTGCATGGTGGTGATCGATACGCCCAGTCGGTGGTGATTGATGCGAACACAATGACATATTTGCAAAGCCTCAATTCACTGGCACCTCTGCATCAACCGCACAATCTGGAAGGCGTATTCGCGTTTCAAAAAGCCTATCCAGATTTGCCACAGATTGCCTGTTTTGATACGGGTTTTCATGCTAATTTACCGCTCAATGAGCGTACCGTGGCGCTACCGTTGGCTTTGCGTGAAACCGGCATTCGTCGCTACGGTTTTCATGGTTTGTCTTATCGTTATGTCGCGGGACGCTTAGCGCAACGATCAGAGAAATCTCAGCAACGCGTCATCATGGCGCATCTGGGCAATGGTGCGAGCGCCTGTGCGATGTTGAATGGTCAGAGTATCGCTACCACCATGGGCTTTTCTGCTCTAGATGGTTTAATGATGGGAACGCGCTGTGGCGCGCTTGATCCGGGCATTTTGCTCCATTTATTGCAGGCTGGATGGGATGCAAAACGCATAGAAAAAACCTTGTATAAAGAATCGGGTTTACTCGGTATTTCTGGCGTGTCGGCAGATATGCGTACCTTGAGGCAAAGCAAAGATCCACAGGCGCAAGTAGCAATCAATATGTTTGTTTATCGTGTCACCAGAGAATCCGGTGCCTTAGCCGCTTGTTTGAACGGGGTTGACGTGCTCGCCTTTACCGGTGGGATCGGTGAGCATGATGCGCAGTTACGCGCTGATGTGGTCGCAGGATTGGCGTATCTGGGTTTGAAGATTGACCTGGAAAAAAATCTGGCTGCCCGCGGTGATCAAATTGCTGCAATTCATACCGTCGATAGTCAGCAGGAAATCTGGGTGATTCCTACTGACGAGGGACGGATTGCCGCGATGGATGCTGCGGCGATTTTAGCGGCGCCCGGTCAGGCTATGTGAGAATTAATTCACTCGCCGTTTTAGTGACAAAAATGGCGGTGGAGCAAACAGGTAACGCAACCCGGCCAATGACGGTTTTTTTGAAAGCTGGAAAACCGTCAATGGCACTAATATTCCGATCGCGGTACCCAGAATCAGATGTATCGATGCATTGTCGATGTGCAGGAATTTATTCAGGATAATGCGTACACCACTGCCGGCCAGGATATGCATTAAAAAGATAGGCATAGAACTGGTACCAAGCAGTACCAGAAATTTCAATATGCTAACTTCAGCTTTTGCCAATACGAATCCCAGACTGCAAACCAAAGTAATGCCTGAAAAAGCAAGCGGTAATGCGAGTATAGACTGGTCAGAATAAATCAAGCCCAGTTTTGCATGAAAAAGCCATGCCAGGCATCCAAACAGTAATCCACTGATGGTACAAGTTATCGATGCGTGCCTGCTCATAAAGTCTTTCCACACACATACTTGCGAACCCAGATAAAAATAAATCAGATATGTCGCGACAAAATCGACTGGAAATGGCAGCTGAACATAAAAGCGCGATGCCCACGCTACAACCAATATCAGTGGCAAGAGATAGGCAGCGATGTCCCTCCGTTCCCTGTAAATCAGTGCCATCAACAAAAACACGATGAAGAGAACGTAAAGAAACCAGAATTGTGCCCGTGGTTGCCACAGCAAAGACAGCACATCCTGTACGCTGGTTTTTGCTGTGGTAAACCTCGATAAGAAGACTTCGGTAAAACCTTGTAACAGCGACCACAGCACATAAGGGTAGAGGACGCTGTCAACTTTATCTAAGATCAAACGCTGACGACCGTACTTGTCGAGCGATGGGATGAAAAATATCCCCGATAAGAAAAAAAACAGCGGCATATGAAAGCTGTAAATGATGCTGTCCATTAGTTTGAACAAACTTGCGTCCATTGCAATTCCGGCATTGTAAGTGCCACGACTGACGTGACCGTAGACGACCAGTAAAATGCCTATGCCCTTAGCGTAATCAACCCAACGGTCGCGGTTTTGCATGTTAAAAATCGAAATGAAAGAATCAGGTAAGCGATGCCGCGTATTGTATGCCTACCACCTCGCCTTTACAGCAATTGGGACTATTTTTATTTCATTTTTAACTAGTTTTTACACTTGAAGACGATGCTATCGCCAGCTTGCCCTGTCTATCCCCAAAAAACCGGCTGCTTTATCCCATTGCATGGGCGCGCCTTGGATTTTTAGTGGTGGTAACAGGCGTTGCATCGAACCCCATACGGTAGCTTCTGGAGATGGTATAAAGTCGGTATCAGTCTCTGATGTAAAATTTACACCCGTTTGCTTTGGTAGCGAGCCCGCAATCAGCAATTCTGCAGTTCTGGCAAGTGATAAGCGCATTTCGCTGCCAAGACCATGCAAGTAGCGCTGCTGCAATCCGCGAATAACGGCAGCCGCGACCATGTAACCAGTTGCGTGATCCAAGGCTTGTACTGGCAGGGGCGTAGGTTGTGTTTTGCCGTAGTGATGCATACCAAAGTCAGCAATCCCACAGCTCATTTGCACAAGACTATCGAAACCGCGTCGATACTGCCATGGGCCACTGTGGCCATAGGCATTTAGACTAACGTCGATCAAGGCGGGATTTAACTCGCGACGACGTTCGGCATTTAGGCCTAATACAGTCAAGGCATCGGCGCGATAACCATGCACCAACACATCGGCTTCGCTAAGCAACTGTTCGAAGTGTGTTCTGTCTTCCGGATTCTTGAGGTCTAATCGAGAACGACGTTTACCAATGGTGAGTTCGGCCAAAAGACTAGGCTCATCCCATTCTGGCGGATCAATTCGCAGTACATCAGCACCATATCCCGCCAGAAAACGTGTCGCAACGGGGCCGGCGATAATCCGGGTTAAGTCGAGTACGCGTATCCCTTGCAGAGGACGGGATGGGTTGATTTTCCAATGCTGTTTTCCATCGGCGACATGTGTTTGCACGTGGACTAGTTGTTCGTTGGAAACGGCTTGTCCTTGCGGATGTGCTTGCCAGCTTTGTCTGTTACGCATTACTGCGGCGCAGCCGTTTTTTTCAACTACTGCATTTTCAAGGTCTTCCGATTGCCAGCTAAGTACGGCTTTACTTATTGCTGCTTTATCTGCAGCGGTTCCCAGCACTGTGAGAGCTGCCTTGCGGTGGAGCGGGGCATTGGTGTGCAAACGTATCCATCCATCGGCCGTTTGGTAGACGCCGGCAATATCATCCCAGCTTGGCGGTAATGTCCAGCCACAAGGACGTACCGAAGAATCAAACCAGAATGAACTCAGCCTTCTGTCTACTGTGAGAGTTGGTGCCTCAACGCCAGAATTTTCGATCAATTCGGATAATGCCTGCCCGGCGCTAGCGATAGATGCTGTTGCCAATTCCGTGACCGCGAAAGCGGATGGTAATTCACCTTTGGTCGTTAGTTCAATGGCTTGTGACGCACTTGCTTTTGCACTGGGGACGGAGTCAAGGGCATTCCGTATTTCTTGAATAAAGTAATCGACTGAGTGAGGTTCTTGTTTGCTGATTGCGGAAGTAGTTTCGGACATTCGTCACTTTCAATATGTGGAAGATCGCTCTCAGTGTTGGCAACATAAGTGCCTGACCCACGTGGCAACGTTCGTATCCGGAGCGCTGACAAAATTTCTAAGGACGCCGTAAAATATTGCTATACATCGAAAAAATCTCTATGAATGATTTTCCTGCCTTGGTGCAACATTACACAGGAATACCTTGATAGTTAGTCTGTTTTTGACGTCGTCTTTGGCAAAGCGATAAATTTTATAAAATTATATCGTTTTCGAGAAAGCTTAGCTTGAATATGATGAAAAAATCCAAACGTTCTGCTGCCATATATCGCGTAGCCTTGACGCTTTATTGTGTCGGTTCGACGATTGCTGTGGATGTGTTCGCCGCGGGTGCGATGTCAGCTAATCCCAACGCTAATGTTCGCGCTGGTCGCTCAGGTGCTACGGTATTTACTTTGATGTGTGCAGAATGTCATATAACCGGGATCAGCGGCGCTCCAAAGATGAGCGATAAAGCGGCGTGGACGGCACGTTTAAAGCAAAGCCCAGACACCTTGCTAGAACATGCCTTACACGGTTATAAAATGATGCCAGCCAGAGGTTCTTGTAGCAGTTGTTCTGACACAGAAATCAAAGCGGCGGTCGAATATATGTTAGAAAAAGTAAGGTAGCAATGAACATGATGATCGGAGGCGTGGCATTTTTACATGTCGACAGTTGATTGAGCTCAACGGTTTTTTTGGGGTGGGCGGTTTCAGTTTTACAACTCAAATATTTATCAATGCATAATTTCTGGTTTGGTGATTTACTGAAGATAGCTTGACGTTTTATACTCAGTATTACTCTCAGTATTACTTTTAGACTTACTTTGTCATTGTGCGAATAATTAAACTTTATCATCAGCCGCGTCATCAAAGGCGTGTAGTGATCAGCTGGATCGCCGCTCTGGCGATCTTGTTGAGTGGCTTGATGCCTTTGATTTCGCAGGTTTTGGATAATGTTGTATCTAGTGGCCGTGTCGATGCGACAGAGTGGCGCGAGGTTTGTTCGACGACTGGTAGCAAATGGATCAACCTTAATGCCTCCAGTAAGCCGGTCAATATACCTTCGATTTTACATGCGAAATATTGCGATTATTGTTTTACCAATGCCGCTTCGTTTGCGTTGCCGCCAGCCAATGATGTCGGTTTCTTTGCGCCAGCTTTTAGTTTTTATCATTTCTCACAGTTAAACTCAAAGTTCCTACTCGTTGCCGCCTGGCTTGCTCCTTCAGTGCGCGCGCCACCTTTTCGCCCATTCATTTGACTGGCCTCGCGCCATAGAACGATCTGGCAGAAAACATCCAGCGGAAATCTTAGTTGTGCTTAGACCTCAACCAAGAA
This sequence comes from Undibacterium sp. SXout11W, assembly GCA_049339905.1. Taxonomy (GTDB): domain Bacteria; phylum Pseudomonadota; class Gammaproteobacteria; order Burkholderiales; family Burkholderiaceae_D; genus Undibacterium. The sequence goes on along the minus strand of JBMPPG010000006.1, from coordinate 30,338 downwards.
GCGCCTGCACGTATCTGGTGTTTTTGCTCATCGCTTCATTCAACATTCTGTCAGAGAATAATTTTTAGTCATGTATTGAGCCGGGCTCTGTATGACAAGGTATGGGATAGAGTAAATTATGAAAACCACATCAACAGTATTAAAACGCCGTCATCTTTTACCACGCCAAACGATGGCGGCAGATGATTTACAAGTGTTATGGCGAATAGAAAAAGGCGCTATGCGTATCGATAGTCAAATGGGGACTGAGGCCGCTAGTTTTGTTCGTTTGGCTTTACCGGGTGATTTGTTAGGCATGGAGCATTTTGTTGGTGTTTCTGATACGTTGACGATTCGTGCGATCACAGAAGTAAGCTTGTCGCCCGTTTCTTATCTTGATGACAAGCAGCTGACAAAATTGCTGATGTCCGCCGTTTCGACTAGTTACCAGCGCTGTCGGGAGGCGGTGAGTTTAAGATCTGGTCCAGTCGATAATAGAGTCAAGCGCTTACTGCGTTTGTTAGCTGATGAGGGGGGCGTGGACCCAAATAAAGCAAGTTCATGTGTATTGCCGAGTCTGGGAAACATGGCAGAAATTATTCATTCCACCAGAGAGACGGTTTGCAGAGTATTGAATAACCTCAAAGAGGCGCGTTTGCTCGCGTATGGCGATCCGGAAAAAATGAAACGTAGACATTTAGAAAACCGCGAACATTTATTTCAATTCTCAGAATAAAGCCTCGAAATATCGACGTATTGGTTTGTAACGCGAGTATGTCGCGCACCGATTGGTTTTCATTCAGTTTGGGCGGGGTGTACTTGCGTTATCCTTGTGTTGCAAGTTGTATGAAACCAATCGTCACGATGAGCAACAGCGATGGCTCTGGCTAAGGAGCGCTATTGAAGTCTTTTCCATGATACCCAATTGGATAAGCTCAATCATCGAAAGCAGTAGCTTCCAGGTAGCTTCGACTTTTTAACCGGTTTCGTTTTTATCTTGAACCTGGCTGGTTTATGGCATGATTATGGTATGAAAACATCAAAAAAATTTCCGCGTGGAAATTGCTATGATTAATTTCTTTTTAATTGTAAATGAATGCTTTCTATTTACATGAGTCTTCATTAGAATTAATTGCTTAAGGCAAGACAATTTTGTCGACATGTTGAGGAGACGCCATGAAAAAAATGATTAAAAGCGCTGTAGTCGGTCTGGCTCTGGTAGGTGGTATTTCTGCTGCTTACGCTGAGGGTGTTGATACCTCCGTAGAGGGTATTTTTAATGCACTGACTTCCAGTGCAAATCTGCAAGCAACCGTCGATGGCCTGGTGGCTGGCGGTGCGAATCCACAGTCTATCGTATCCGTTGCTGCTGCGGCGGGTATTCCACTTGATGCAGTGAAGCAATTGCAAGTGTGTGTTAATTCTGCGGCTGCTGATGCGACAGTGTTGAGTGCTTCTTGCCTCAGACAAAAGAGTGTTGTCACTGCTTATGCTGCTGGCGTGAATGATCCGATGAAATTCTTGCCTGCATCTGCTGCTGGTAAGCAAAACAAGCAAGAAACAAAAACAGATTTTAAATAAATCGAATTCAACCGAATTCAACCGAATTCAACCGAATTTATCAATTTAAGTCGAATTTTTGATTAGAAAAAGCAGTGCACACGTGGTGGCACTGCTTTTTTATTTGTTGAGTTTGGTTGGATAATCGACTTAGTGTGGCGCTTATTTTCTCAAAGGAATGAGTAAATCGCGCAAGTTATTGTGATCGATTTCATACATTAATTCTAATAATCGCCCAATTTCACCCTTAGGAAAACCCTCGCGTGCGAACCATCCCAGATAGTGCCCAGGCAGGTCGCCGATCAGTCTGTCCTTGTATTTGCCATACGGCATTTTGAGGGTCAGCAATCGTTGTAAGTCATCTGCTTGCATGGTTTTTTCAAACATGGCTTAGTTGTTGTCCATTTTATTGTCTGATTTGTTTTGTGTTGCTGTAACTGCTGTGTTTCCCGTGGATTCAGGCTTGCTGTTACTGCCCGCATCCATTGTTGCCGCGGGTAATTCAGTGGGCTTGTTTGCCATGTCTTTTTTATCGCTATCGGGTTCATTTGGGAATTTAGTCGCGTCCAGATAGCGTTCGACTAAGTCAAAAAACTGATTGTAAAATTGACCCGTAGCGATGGTTTCACTAGCAACTTTCACCAGCGAATCGTCGGTAGAACCGAATGGCAATGATACGGAACCGATGGCGCTGACACCAATACTGGCTGAATTATTACTCTTCTTGAGGGAGTAGCGATCGCGGATTGCATTGGCAAACATAGTTGAGCTATTGCTGCCTTTGCTATCCGGTACACAAACGACATTAAATTCAATCTCAGCGTGGGTCTCGGCGTCGTGCTGGTATTTGCGGCGACCTTTGATATTGGTTGGCTTCCACTCATTGATCACGTACCCTTGACTGAGCAAGGCGCGACGGGATGCTTCGCAGGCAGCTTGTTCGGTGCCAGGGAAACTACGCGTAAAGACCCCGGTCTCACCAAATTCTTCATGCTGGAGTCCCGACGTCTTGGTGCTGGAGCAGGCGCTCAAGCCAGACAATAAAAATACGAGTGGGATTAATAAAAAGCGACGAACCATGTTGTAATCTAAACCAAGTGTTGTGCGGGGCAAGAGCCCTTATGTTTAAGCTAATGCTTCTTTAGCGGCTTCTTCTGGTGTTAAACCATCAAAAAATAAATCGGTGAACCACTCAATCTGCTCTTCGATATGGTCTTGCGCTTGCGCAACGGTCGCACCGCCAGCGACTAAAAATCCTTCTACTTCGATACACCAGGCGATCAGTGCTTCTGTTTCTGGATCGATATCATTCTTTTTTGCCATGGTGTTGTCCTCTATAAATGCTCTTGATCAATGAATTTGATCTTTTTATTGCAAAAACTGCGCGTATTTTAACTTGTCACTGGCATTTACATTGTTACCAGTTGTTGGTGCTTAGTTTTATCACCTCAGAATGCGATCGCTCCGTCAGAAACTTCCGGCAAACTGGTAACGCTGTCCAGGGTGCCACATGGTCACGATCGTGGCGATTTTTCCTTGAGAACGCGTCTTTCTGTGCAATACCAGACAAACCTCTTTGATAGAAATTTGCAACATCTCAGCAACTTGTTTGCCTGGCATGACGGCCTCAATGCGGTAATCGACGCCTTGCAACGGGGCAACAGCAACTAAATATTCATTCGGCGTCATGTTACTAAAGTCTTGCGCTAAGTAATCTGGCGTTACGCTGGAATTAACCCAACGGTCCTCGACCTGAATTGCCATGTCATTTTCAAAATGCACAATCACTGAATGAAAAAGACGATGTCCGGCTTTGACATGAAATTCTTGCGCAAGTTGCTCAGAAGCTGGAATTTCTTTTAAAAGATGTAATTCGCTGCGATGGATGTGTCCACGCAGACGAATTTCTTCGGCAATGCTTTTAATCTCAACCAGGGTTGCCTGATATTTTTGCTGGGCAACATAGGTACCGGAACCCTGTATCCGGTTCAAAATCTGTTCGCTGGTTAGCTCGCGAACCGCCCGATTCACGGTCATGCGCGAAACGCCAAATTGCTCTGCCAGCATGGCTTCCGAGGGGATAGCGTCGCCTTCTTTCCAGGTACCCGTCTGGATTTCCTTGAGCAGATAGTCTTTAATGGTCTGGAAGGCGGGTGAGGGTGATTGAACTTTTGACACGATTATCCTAGTGAAGTAGCGCTCGTATTGTCTCATTAAAAATCCGCTTGCAAAAGTTGTATATACAACTTAAAATTTATTTTGAGTTGAGCTGTAATCAAAATCAATTGATAGCGCGCCCTGGCTGATACCCCCGGTATCTGGACGTGTTTTTGTATGTAATGTTTGTCGTACCTGGAGAGAGACAAAATGACGAATAGCCTTCAAAACGATGCTCGCTGGGATGCCAGCCGCGTAATCCATGCACCAACTGGTGCTGAAAAAGTTTGTAAAACCTGGGTGGCGGAAGCTGCTTATCGCATGATTCAGAACAATCTGGATCCTGCCGTGGCAGAAAATCCTAAGCACCTGGTCGTGTATGGTGGCATTGGTCGCGCAGCGCGTAACTGGGAATGTTTTGATCAGATTCTGGCATCGTTGAAGACTTTGGGCGAAGATGAAACTTTGCTGATTCAATCTGGTAAACCGGTCGGCGTGTTCAAAACTCATGAAGACGCACCGCGTGTTTTGATCGCGAATTCAAACCTGGTACCTAAGTGGGCAAATTGGGAACACTTCAATGAACTCGACCGCAAAGGCTTGTTCATGTACGGACAGATGACAGCCGGTAGTTGGATTTATATTGGCACCCAAGGCATTGTTCAGGGAACCTACGAAACCTTTGCCGAAGCCGGCCGACAACATTTCAATGGCGATTGGGGCGGGCGCTGGATTCTGACCGCTGGTTTAGGTGGTATGGGCGGCGCACAGCCATTGGCTGCAAGTTTTGCTGGTGCGGTTTCTTTAAATATCGAATGCCAACAAAGCAGTATCGATTTCCGCCTGCGTACCCGCTACGTCGACAAACAAGCCAAAGATCTGGACGACGCACTTGCATTAATCAAACATCATTGCGACCGCAAAGAAGCGGTATCGATTGCCTTGCTGGGCAATGCTGCTGAGATTTTGCCAGAACTGGTTCAGCGTGCGAAAGCGGGTGGTATGAAGCCAGATCTGGTGACCGATCAGACTTCCGCTCATGATTTGATTAATGGTTACCTGCCTATCGGCTGGAGCGTTGAGCAATGGAAAGCAGCTCAACATGATGCCAGCCAACATGCCAAATTGACTGCGGATGCAGCGCAGGCGTGTGCGGTCCACGTGCAAGCGATGCTAGATTTCCATGCGATGGGTATCCCTACCGTCGATTATGGCAATAATATCCGTCAGGTAGCGTTTGATACCGGCGTTAAAAACGCCTTTGATTTTCCTGGCTTTGTTCCTGCCTACATTCGTCCTCTGTTCTGCGATGGCAAAGGCCCATTCCGTTGGGTAGCCTTGTCTGGCGATCCGGAAGATATCCGTAAAACGGATGCCAAGATTAAAGAACTGTTCCCACACAATAAAGGTGTGCACAAATGGCTGGACATGGCGGGCGAACGCATTGCGTTCCAGGGCTTGCCAGCGCGGATCTGCTGGTTAGGTCTGGGCGAGCGTCATATTGCTGGTCTGGCATTCAATGAAATGGTTAAAAATGGCGAGCTCAAAGCGCCAATCGTAATTGGTCGCGACCATTTGGATACCGGCTCTGTCTCCAGCCCAAATCGTGAAACCGAAGGCATGAAAGATGGTACTGATGCTGTTTCTGACTGGCCTTTGCTGAACGCTTTGCTCAATACCGCTGGCGGTGCAAGCTGGGTTTCTCTGCATCATGGTGGTGGCGTTGGTATGGGATATTCTCAGCATTCCGGTATGGTGATCGTTGCTGATGGTACTGAGGCTGCTGCTAAACGTCTGGCACGCGTACTGGTCAATGATTGTGGTTCTGGTGTCATGCGTCATGCCGATGCTGGCTACGAACAGGCCGTTGCATGCGCAAAGCGTGAAGGCTTGAATCTGCCGATGATCAAATAATCAGATTGTCCCATCGACTAACAACAGAATAAATAAAGAGAGAAAAATAATGACTAAGCATTTTGAAATTCATCCGGGTGAATTCAGCCTGTCCGATTTGCGCGCCATCTGGAACGCACCGCAGTCACTAAAATTGACGCCAGGCGCGTATGCCGCGATCAATGCATCGGCTGATACGATTCATAAAATTGTCGCCAAGGGCGATGCGGCTTACGGGATTAATACCGGGTTTGGTAAATTAGCCAAAACCCGTATCCCTGATGAACAATTAGAGCTGTTGCAGCGCAATCTGATTTTGTCGCATTCGGTAGGCTCTGGTGAATTGATTTCCGATGAAGTTGTACGTCTGATTTTAGCGATGAAGATCGCCAGTCTGGCGCGTGGTTTTTCTGGTATTCGCGCATCGGTCATCGATAGCATGATCGCGATGTATAACGCTGGTATTATGCCGACCATTCCTGTGAAGGGTTCGGTTGGCGCTTCCGGTGATCTGGCGCCATTGTCACACATGACGCTGGCATTGCTGGGTGAAGGCGATGTGCGTGTGAATGGCAAACTGGTTCCTGCCAAAGAAGCACTTGCACAAGCTGGAATTACGCCAGTCGTATTGGCGGCAAAAGAAGGTCTGGCATTGATCAATGGCACACAAGTGTCAACTGCTCTGGCGCTGAATGGCTTGTTCCTCGCAGAACGTTTGTTAGAAGCAGCAACCATTACTGGCGCTTTGTCAGTCGACGCCGCTAAAGGTAGCGATGCGCCATTTGATGCACGTATCCACACGAGTCGCGGTCAACCAGGTCAAATTGCCACTGCGGCGATTTATCGTGAGTTACTTAAAGGTAGCGAAATTCGTTTGTCGCATCTGGTCAACGATGAGCGCGTGCAAGACCCGTACTGCTTGCGTTGTCAACCACAAGTCATGGGGGCCTGCCTTGATATCATCAACAATGCGGCACGTACTTTGCTGATCGAAGCCAATGCCGTGACTGATAATCCATTGGTGTTTGTTGAAACCGGTGAAGTGATTTCTGGTGGTAACTTCCACGCAGAACCTGTCGCTTTTGCTGCTGACACGCTGGCATTGGCGATTGCTGAAATCGGCTCGATTTCGGAACGCCGCATTGCTTTGCTGATTGATTCGTCGATCTCAGGTTTGCCACCATTCCTGGTGCCATCATCTGGTCTGAATTCTGGCTTCATGATCGCCCACGTGACTGCTGCTGCGTTGGCTTCGGAAAACAAATCCCACGCGCATCCGTCTAGCGTTGATACGATTCCGACATCGGCTAATCAGGAAGATCACGTCAGTATGGCGACCTTTGGTGCGCGTCGTTTGCACGAAATGGCACACAATACGGCTACCATTGTTGGTATAGAATTGTTGGCGGCAGCACAAGGCGTGGATTTCCATGCGCCACTAAAAACTTCTGAGATGCTGACACAAGTGCACCAGGCTTTGCGTGGCAAGGTGGCGTTCTATGATAAAGATCGCTTCTTTGCGCCTGATATTGAAGCTGCAAAAGAACTGGTCGTATCAGGTAGTTTGAGTGCACAATGTCAACATCTGTACCAACATTTGTATTCAGCCTGATTTATTTTGAATATGTCGACTATGCGTAAATGGACCCAGCAGGACTATCACACCATGCCATGGAAAAATGGCGGCGGCAGCACGACTGAGCTGGCGATTTTTCCTTCGGACGCCACGCTGGATAATTTTGTCTGGCGTTTAAGTACCGCAACGGTGAATACTGATGGACCATTTTCGTATTTTGCTCAGATAGACCGTACGCTGGCTATTTTGTCGGGTGCGGGCCTGATTTTGCATACCGATGATGGCCAGCAGGCACCCGCTGCTAGCATTGAGTTGACGCAGGCAAGTACGCCACACAGATTTTCCGGTGAGTTGCCGATCAATGCTGAGTTGATTGCCGATACCGTCCTTGATCTGAATATGATGACCCGGCGCGATGTGTGTAGCCATTACATGCAAAGACTTTCAGCTGGTGAACACTTCGTCGCTGCTGGTGACGCGCAACAATTGTTGCTGTATTGCGCTAAAGGCAAGGCGGCGCTGAGTTCTGGCGAGCAAATCATCGCTGGTGATTTGTGCTTGTTTGAAGAGCGTCATGAGCATGAAGGCATTATCTTAGGATTTTCTGCGGATGAAGATGCGGATGTGTATTTGATTCGCGTCCACTTTTTAAATATGGGACAAAGCTGATGCCGCATTGGGATAGCTTATGGACGAACCTGCATCTGGCAACCATGACCGATGGTTATGGTGAGATACGTGATGCAGCAATCGCTGTTAGTAACGGCAAAATTGCGTGGCTAGGTGCCGCGACTGATTTACCAAAAGATAGCACCGCTGATGCCGTTCACGATGGCGCTGGATGCTGGCTGACACCAGGTCTGATCGATTGTCATACCCATCTTGTGTATGCCGGTAATCGCAGCAATGAATTTGAGGCGCGCTTAAATGGCGTTGCCTATGAAGAAATCGCCCGTCAGGGTGGTGGCATTGTGTCTACCGTCAATGCTACGCGCGCCGCTACCGAAGATGATTTATTACAAGCCTGCTTACCGCGTTTAAAAAGTCTGCTTTCTGAAGGTGTGACAACGCTGGAAATTAAATCGGGCTATGGTCTTGATCTAGAAACAGAAGCGCGGATTTTGCGTGTCGCACGTCGTATCGGTCGTGAATTTCCGGTGCGTGTTAAAACGACGTTTTTGGGTGCCCATGCCGTGCCCCCAGAATATGCTGGCCGTTCAGACGATTACATCAGCCTGGTTTGTGACGTGATGCTTCCGACTCTGCATGCGGAAGGCCTGGTAGACGCGGTGGATGTGTTCTGCGAAAAAATTGGCTTTACTCCCGCACAAACTGAGCGGGTATTTCAGGCGGCACAATCCCTTGGTTTGCCAGTTAAACTGCATGCTGAGCAATTATCTGATCAGGGTGGGGCAGGGTTGACCGCACGTTATCAGGGCTTATCTGCCGATCATCTCGAATATTTGTCAGATGACGGTATTGCCGCGATGGCTAAGCATGGCACGGTGGCTGTCTTGTTACCTGGCGCTTTCTACTTTTTGCGCGAAACTAAATACCCACCGTTGGCAGCGTTGCGTGCAGCAGGCGTACCGATTGCCCTGGCGACCGATTGCAATCCGGGAACTTCACCTATGACTTCGTTGTTATTGACCATGAATATGGCGTGCACAATTTTCCGTATGACGCCTTTGGAGGCGCTACAGGGGATTACATGCAATGCGGCGCGTGCTCTGGGTTTAGCCGCAGAAGTGGGAACTTTGGAAGTAGGAAAAACAGCTGATTTTGTGTCATGGAACATAGATCGTCCGGCGGATCTGGCATATTTTATCGGTGGCAATCCCGCGCAGATGAAAATCGTCTCCGGGCACCATGTTTGAAGCACATTTTTTTCAGGATTATTTATCCATGTTTACAGATGTAACAAATCGCTCCGGCATTTCGATTTGACATTTATTAACCCCGCCTTGGCGGGGTTTGCTTTTTTATCAGTCCTTGAGACGTATAATGTCGCAAAAAAATGAATGATGTATTTTGCATAATTTTATTCTTAAACTCCACTAGCGGCTGTGACGCTTGGGTGGTACAAACTATACGCTCAATAGCTACCAATTCGCTCGAGGTAAACCGTGACGACATCTACTCCTGAAATTAAGGCCGCAGTACCACTCTGGCGTCGTTGGCATCTGGCACGAGTCGTCGGGATCATCGTTGGATTGATCTTATTGCTGGCAATACTGAGCTGGACATTGTTGCCGGGCTACGTCAAGCGTGTCGCTTCTGAACAAACGCAAGCGCAGATAGGCCGTAAATTAGACATTGATAAGATTCATTTCTCGCCATTTCAGTTGGCATTGACAGCAGATGGTGTCCGTTTATACGAAGCAGATCAAAAAACTGTCGCGTTTGCCGTTAAAGAATTGGTGATCAAACTCTCGCTGAGTTCGGTATTTCATCAGGCTTTGGTACTCAATGAGTTGCAGTTAAGCGCTGCCGATGTCCATCTGGTGCGTTTGAGTGCTGACGGACATGGCGTGTACAACTTCACTGATATTCTCGATAAAATCGAGGCAATGCCAAAAAGTGATACACCTTTTCACTTTGCTATGGCAAATATCCAGGTCAAAGACAGTGCAATTCAACTTGATGACAAGGTACTGGCAAAGCAATTCAAGATCACCGATCTGAATATTGGTGTTCCATTTATTTCTAACTTCCCGAAAGCGATTGATAGCTTTGTTGATCCGCGTCTTTCTGGACGTATCAATGGCGCGGGTTTTGCGCTCAATGCGCGCGCCAAACCTTTCTCAAAAAACCTGGCTACCACATTGGCAATCGATCTGGAACAACTGGATCTGTCGCAATACGTCGCTTATGTGCCAGTTGCTTTACCAGTCCAGATCGCTCGCGCCAAATTGAGCACTAAACTCGATTTGAATTTCAAACGTGAACCACAAGCGCAAGTCTTATTGAGCGGTGACGTGCATTTGCAGGATGTTGATATCAAAGATAGCCAAGCAACAGATTTATTGAAACTCGCTGACTTGCACGCGCAAATTAAGCAGATGGATGTCATGACGGCGAGTGCAGAATTGACGCAGTTGCATTTGACTTCACCACAAGTCTGGATCGATTTTTCTCAAAAAAATGGCTTTAACTGGGCAAATTTAAGCACGCCAGATTCTAAAAAAGCAGCCCAAAGCAGAATCGCAAAAGCGATACCAGAAAAAAAATCGCAAGTCGTCGCTGCACCAGCTCCGGCTCTGCCATTTATCAGCATCCATGATTTGCAAATCCATGGCGGTGAAGTTCATGTTTCTGACGCCGTCCATGCCCAGCCCGCACAAACACTGGAATTGCAGCATCTGGTGTTACAGGTGAAAGGTCTGAGCACTGCAAAAGACGGTCCAGCAGCACCGGTAAAATTGACGCTCGCGACTGACACTGACGAAAAAGTAGATTTTGAAGGTGAGCTTCAGGCGTTGGCAGGCAGCCTCAAAGGTAAGTTGACGCTGAATGATATTGAGTTGTCGCACTTTCAAAACTTTATATCGCCATTTTTGCATGCAAATTTGAGCGCAAAACTCAATGCAAAAACTGAGCTTGACTTTAATCCAGAGCGGTTTTCACTCAACGAGTTAAGCGTTAATTTGGATCATCTGCGTCTGCAAGGCAAGCCAGACGATGGCAGTGTTGCGTTTGATTCTTTGGTGATAGAAAAAGCGCGGTTAGATACTCAGGCCAAAACGTTGACCGTTCCTGCTGTGTCGTTGAATGGTGTTAAAACTGATCTACGGCGTGACAATCAAGCGGTTCTTGGTTTTCAGCACTGGTTGGCAGTGAACAGCAAGGCTGGGCAGGACGCATCCGCTACTGTGAAAGCCCAGGCAGTTGGTCCTACATGGAAAGTGAGTCTGGAGCAATTTGACTTAAAAGACAGTGAAATTGCGTTTAACGATCAGTCTGTCAATCCGACTGTAAAGCTCAATGCTAACGGTATTCATCTGAGCCTGCGCCAATTCAAGAGCGATTTGTCACAACCTTTCACACTGAGTCTGAAGTCACATTTTAATCGCAAAGGTCAATTCAATTTTAATGCTCAGGCTACGCCGCAATTAAAACAATTGAGTGTGGCGTTAGATGCTCAGAGTTTGCCAGTCGCTGCGTTTTATCCGTATTTCTCACAATTCTTGAATGTCGAGATTACCAAGGGGGGTGCCAGCGCCAAAGGTAAGCTGGATATCAGCAATGTACTACAAGACCAGCGCCAATTTGCGTACAACGGCAACCTCAGTTTTAATGACTTTAAAATTTATGAAAACGGCAGTGATGAGGACTTTCTGGAGTGGAAAGGTATTTTGTTTGACGGCCTGAATGCGAAGATTGGCGGCGTACAACCAATCATCAATCTGAAAAAGCTCACGCTGAATGATTTTTTTGCACGACTTGTTTTGTCGGACAAAGCCAAACTCAATTTACAAAACATCTTGGTCAGCAAGGCGCCGGTGAATACGTTTGCTGATAGCGCAAGCAGTGCTCCGGCGATGGCTCCTGTAGCTAAGATAGCTAGTGCTGGTACATCAACTGCAATTATTGGAGTGGACCCACTCAAACCCATCCCAGCAGCGGTAATTCATATTGCGCAGACTGAACTACATGGCGGCAATATTAACTTTACCGACAATTTCATTAAACCAAATTACCATGCTAATCTGACCAATATCAGCGGCAATATTGGTCTACTTGCTTCGGATGTTCAGCAACCGGCTAATCTGGAATTGCACGGCACCGTCGATAACGATGCACCTCTATTGATATCTGGTGCGATCAATCCTCTGGCATCTCCCATTTTTCTGGATATCACTGGTAGTGCTAATGGCTTGGAATTAACCCGTTTGACACCTTACTCTGCTAAATATGCTGGTTATCCGATAGAAAAAGGCAAGCTGTCGATGCAAGTCAGCTATCACGTTGAAAATCAACAATTGAAAGCCGAAAATTCCATCACACTCGATCAGTTGACCTTTGGCGAACATGTGGATGGTCCCAATGTAACTAAGTTACCGGTCATGCTAGCGGTGGCGTTACTCCGTGATAATCAGGGACGAATAGCGATCAACTTGCCCATTTCAGGCTCGTTAAGTGATCCGCAGTTTTCTGTTGGCGGGATCATTTTCAAAGTGTTTGTGAACCTGATTACCAAAGCAGTGACATCGCCATTTGCCTTACTCGGTTCGATGTTTGGCGGTAGCGAGGAGTTGTCCTATGTCGAATTTAAACCGGGCCTTGCCGTGCTCACGCCATCAGCAATGGCAAAATTAGATAGCTTGGCTAAGGCTCTTAATAACCGGTCAGGGTTGAAACTTGATATCGTTGGTCGTGTAGATCCTGAAACTGATGGCGTTGGTGTCCGGGTAAATGTATTGGAAGCGAAATTACGTGATGCTAAATGGCACGATCTTCATCAAAAAGACCGAAGTATTAAATTAGCTGATATCGAATTGAACTCAGATGAACGCAATAAATTTCTGCAAGTCGTTTATCAGGCAGAGAAATTCGATAAACCGCGCAATATGATAGGTATGGCAAAAACGTTGCCAACAGCAGAGATGGAGGCCTTAATTTTGAAAAATACGGCGGTTTCTGCTGATGATCTGCGGATGTTGGCTCAGCAGCGAGAAGATGTTGTCAGAGACTATCTGGAAAATACCGGTAAAGTCGAGCGCGATCGTTTGTATTTGATTGCACCTAAACTGGACGGCTCAGGTATCAAGGATAAGGGCACACCAAATCGCGTGGATTTTTCGTTGAAATGAAGCACGAAAGAAGCATCGAAAAAAGGTGCTGCTTTTTTGTGTTTCAGATCGCGTTTTTATACAAGCTGATGGCTGGTTTCGTTTGCTCTGAAATTTTGCGAGCAAATTATTGGTGCAAGCAGGCAATTCTGGTTGTTTTGGAATGAGTCTTGATTTATGCTGACTCAATCGATTCGTTACTTGTGTGGGGAGAAACAATGACATCTGCAAACCTGGCTAATATTTTGTATGTTGAGGATGATCCTGATATTCAAACGGTGGCACAGATTGCTTTAGAGGTTGTTGGTGGATTTGCATTAAAAACCTGTAGCTCAGGGGCGCAAGCACTCAACGAGATACAGTCTGGATTTGTACCAGACCTATTGCTGTTGGATGTCATGATGCCTAATATGGACGGTCCGACAACCTTGGCCGAATTGCGCAAATTAGCAATTACAGAAAATACACCAGTCGTTTTTATGACGGCAAAGGTACAATCATCAGAGCTTGATTATTACAAGTCGTTAGGAGCGATAGGGGTTATTGCAAAGCCATTTGATCCTATGGAACTGTCAACACAGGTGATGAAGCTTTGGCAGGAAAGGGTATAGATGACCGAGAAAAATGATAGTTTGCAAGATAAATTGCGCGCTTTAGAGGCAGTTTTTTTACAAAAGCTTCCGTCCAAGTTTGATGAAATTATCTCGGCTTTAGAGCTGTATCAGCAGGAGCCGGAAAATAAAGACGCTCTGACAGTGTTACATCGTCACCTGCATACAATGGCCGGTTCTGCCGGAACCTTTGGGTTTGGTGAGTTGGGCGTGCAAGCGAGGGTTTTTGAGTCTAAGCTCAAACCCTGGTTGGTCAACGGTCGCCCAGAACAAACTGAATTAAATGCATTTGCCAGTGACGTGAGCCAATATTTTACCTTGGCGCGAGGTCAACTCAATACAATGGCAAGCCCGGAGGACGATTTTGTCGATGAAAGGCCAGAAGTTGTCCAAACCGACCATACTTCAAGCCTGATTTATCTGGTTGATGAAGATAACGAACAACAACAAGCGATTACAACGCAATTAGAGCATTTTGGTTATGAAGTTGCGTGTATTGCGCACCTCAAAGATCTTGCGGTTGCTGTTGCAACACGCCGTCCCGATGTGATTGTAATTGAGTTGAGCTTTCCAGAAGGCAAAATTTCGGGCGTCGACGAGATCAAAAAAATTGAGCAATTGCAACGCTTAAGAATCCCTACGATTTTTGTTTCTAAATCGAGTAGTTTCGAATCTCGCTTAGTAGCCGTCCGTGCTCATGGTGATGGTTATTTTACTAAGCCTTTGGATGTGGTTGCGGTTACTGAACGCATCGATACTATTCTGCAGCATGGCGAAAACAATGGTTATCGCATTTTGATCGTTGACGATGATACCGTTACATCCAAATTTTATGGGACGATTTTGCGCGATGCAGGAATGAATGTGCGCTTACTTAGTGATCCTACGCAAATATTATCGGTAATGACGGATTTTCGTCCAGAATTGCTGCTGCTTGATGTGTACATGCCAGTTTGCAGTGGCGTGGAATTGTCGCATCTGATACGCCAGGATAATTCGTATGTGGATGTTCCTATTGTTTTTCTGTCTAGCGAAGCAGATTTAGATAAACAACTGGAAGCCGTCCGTGCTGGCGCTGATGATTTTATTACTAAGCCAGTGTCACCAGAATATCTGATCTCCTCCTTATCTACCCGTGCTGAGCGGTATCGTTCTTTGCGTGGCTTGATTATGCGCGACGGTCTGACGAGTTTGTTAAACCACACGGCAATCAAAGAACAACTGGCAGCTGAGATTTTGCAAGCTGGGCGCAATGGTTCGCACCTTGCGCTGGCAATGATTGATCTGGATAACTTTAAGCAAATCAATGACAGCTACGGCCACGCAACTGGGGATCAGGTCTTGCGTACGCTGGCACGTCTGCTGCGTCAGCGTTTGCGTCGCAGTGATATTGTTGGTCGCTACGGTGGTGAAGAATTTGCAATTATCTTCCCCGACACGACAGCCAGTACTGCGCGTAAAGTATTGGATCAGGTGCGGGTTGCGTTTGCAAAAATCCGCCAACATTCTGAAGATGTTGATTTTTCTGTAACTTTTTCTGGTGGTGTTGCTGATTTGTCTACGACGACCGATGCTGATCAATTATTTGAGGTGGCGGACTCTGCGATGTACGTCTCTAAACAAAGTGGCCGCAACCGGATTACGTTGGCGTAGGTTGTCATTGTCTTTATCTGGATGGCAAAAAAGCCTGAACATAGTTCAGGCTTTTTTGTTGCTGCATGTTTAAAGATCGCCTCGCACAATGCGAGAAAACGATCTTTTTGAGTGAGCTTATTAAGCGATTTTTTGCAAACCAGATGCTTTAATTTTTGCCTCTAAAGCTTTACCTTTACGGGCGCGCTTATTTATATGGATACTCAAGGCGCTGGCACTGAGATTCACTTCTTGCGCTTTACCACCACGACCTACACCAGAGACTCTGACACCTTTCTGGCTGATGGCTTGTGCGCCGGTCAACGTTTCTTTGTCCTCCAATTCCATCAGAATCACGCCGCGTCCACCGCTGGACAATTGCTTGATTTCGGCCAGACCAAATACCAACAAACGGCCTTTTTCTGACAAGCATGCAATCGCGCTGGCATCGTCACTGATGACGGCTGGAGGCAATGGCAGATCGGCTTCTTCTAGCGTCATAAAGGCTTTACCTGCCTTCATACGGCCAATCATATCGCCAACCTTTGCGGTAAATCCATAACCGGCGCTGGATGCCAGCAATAAGCCAGTTTCATTATTTCCTGCGAAGTAATGCAATATTTTGCTGCCGCTCGCCAAGTCGATTAGCGTAGTGATAGGTACGCCATCGCCACGTGCACCAGGCAGGGCAGATACCGCGACTGAATAGACGCGGCCATTGGAACCGAAGACCAGCAAATTGTCGACGGTACGGCATTCAAACGTGCCATACAGGCTATCACCCGCTTTGAACGTAAATTGTGTTGCCTCATGACCGTGACCAGTACGTGCACGTACCCAACCTTTTTCTGAGATGACGACGGTTACTGGTTCATCAACCACTTTTTGTTCTATCGATGCACGTGCAGCTTCTTCGATCACAGTGCGGCGGGCATCGCCGAATTGTTTGGCGTCAGCTTCAATCTCTTTGATCAGCATTTTTTTCATCGATGCTGGATTATCGAGTAGATCGTGCAGCGTGGCTTTTTCTTTGCGTAATTCAGCCAATTCCTGTTGAATTTTGATCGTTTCCAGACGCGCTAACTGACGCAAACGGATTTCTAAAATGTCTTCTGCCTGACGGTCAGACAGTTTAAATGCCTGAATCAATGCTGGCTTTGGCTCATCCGACTCGCGGATGATGCGTATGACTTCGTCAATATTGAGTAAGATTGCTTCGCGACCTTCGAGGATATGAATCCTATCGTCGACTTTCTTCAAACGGAATTGCGTACGACGTGTCACCGTTGCAAAGCGGAATGCAATCCATTCGCTCAGGATATCCAGCAAGCCTTTTTGGCGTGGGCGTCCATCGCCACCAATCATGACAAGATTGATTGATGCAGAAGTTTCCAGCGACGTATGCGCCAATAACATTTGCATGAACTCTGCCTGATCCTGATTTTTGGATTTTGGCTCTAAGACCAGGCGTACTGGTGCATCTTTACCTGATTCATCGCGCACCGTATCGAGCACAGACAAGATGACTTGTTTTAAGCTGATTTGTTCTGGCGACAGGGTTTTCTTGCCAGTCTTTATTTTAGGATTGGTCAGCTCTTCGATTTCTTCCAGCACTTTTTGTGAAGACGTTCCGGGAGGAAGTTCTGTGACTACCGCTTGCCATTGGCCACGCGCCATTTCTTCGATTTTCCAGCGTGCACGCACTTTCATGCTGCCGCGCCCGGTAGAGTACATATCGGCAATCGTTGCTGCTGGAGTGATGATCTGACCACCACCCGGGAAATCTGGGCCCGGTATCATTTCCATTAATTCAGCATGTTTTAATCCCGGATTGCGTATCAAGGCGACTGCCGCTTTAGCAACCTCGGTCAGATTATGCGAAGGAATTTCTGTTGCTAAGCCCACTGCAATCCCAGAGGCACCATTCAATAACACGAATGGCAGACGGCTAGGCAGCAGTTTTGGTTCTTCGGTGGTGCCATCGTAGTTAGGCTGAAAATCAACGGTACCTTGATCGATTTCATCCATCAGCAATTTAGAAATTGGTGTCAGGCGTGCTTCTGTGTACCGCATCGCTGCTGCGCCATCGCCATCGCGTGAGCCGAAGTTACCCTGACCATCGATCAATGGGTAACGTAAAGAAAAATCTTGTGCCATTCGCACCAGTGCGTCATAGACAGATTGATCGCCGTGTGGGTGCAACTTACCGAGTACATCACCGACTACCGCTGCGGATTTACGTGGTTTGGCAGATGAGTTCAAGCCCAGCTCGTTCATCGCATACAGGATACGACGCTGAACTGGCTTTTGACCATCACAAACATCTGGCAAAGCACGTCCTTTTACGACTGAAATAGCGTAATCCAGATATGCCCGTTCCGCAAAGGTTGCCAGCGTCAAGGCTTCGCCATCATTAGGCGGTGGTGCTTGTTCAAATAAGTTCGCTTGTTCGCTCATAGTGTCTAATTTTTTAAAACTTAATTCAAGGTGATGTTAGTGTTTGGTTTGCGTATGGTCAGCAGTATCTGAAATCAGATATCAGCCTCGACGGCGTTACCATGCTCTTCTATCCACGAGCGACGGGCAGCGGCTTCACCTTTGCCCATCAACATATTGAAGCGCGCTTCAGAGAAATCCTGATCGAATTCACCGAGAGAAACCGGCAATAAACGGCGTGTATCTGGATTCATGGTGGTTTCCCATAACTGAGACGCGTTCATTTCACCCAGACCTTTAAAGCGGGAAATCGCCCAGGCGCCGTCTTTGACACCGTCTTTGCGTAATTTGTCTTCAATCGCTGTCAGTTCACCGGTATCTAACGCATAGATTTTTTGCGCTGGTTTTTTACCGCGCGCCGGCGCATCCACGCGGAACAAAGGCGGGCGTGCAACGCAAATATGCCCACGGGCGATCAGTTGTGGGAAGTGCTTGAAGAACAGCGTCAACAACAAAACCTGAATGTGTGAACCATCCACGTCCGCATCGGATAAGATACAGATTTTGCCGTAGCGCAGATTGCTCAGATCCGGATTGTCGTTCGGACCATGTGGATCAACCCCAATCGCTACCGCGATATCGTGAATTTCATTATTTGCAAACAGTCGGTCACGCTCGGATTCCCACGAGTTCAGCACTTTTCCGCGCAGTGGCAAAATCGCCTGGAACTCTTTATCGCGCCCCATCTTAGCGGAGCCACCAGCGGAGTCACCCTCGACTAAGAAAATCTCATTGCGGGTAATGTCACTGGATTCGCAGTCGGTCAACTTGCCCGGTAAGACGGCAACGCCAGAAGATTTTTTCTTTTCAACTTTTTGAGCAGAACGCAAACGCGATTGCGCTTGTTTGATCACCAACTCAGCAAGTTTTTTACCATAGTCGACGTGCGAGTTAAGCCAGAGCTCTAGCGGCGGTTTGGTGAAGGAAGACACCAGACGCACCGCATCGCGTGAATTCAAACGTTCTTTGATCTGCCCCTGGAATTGAGGATCCAGTACTTTGGCCGATAGTACAAAAGAAACACGTGCAAATACATCTTCTGGCAACAGCTTCACGCCTTTTGGCAAGAGTGAGTGCATTTCAGCAAAGCTTTTAACGGCACCAAATAAGCCTTCACGCAAACCGGATTCATGCGTGCCGCCTGCGGGGGTAGGGATCAGATTGACGTAGGATTCGCGTACCACATTGCCTTCTTCTGTCCATGCTACGACCCAGGATGCGCCTTCGCCTTCGGCAAAGCCTTCGCTGTCCGAGTTTGCGAATTGTTCGCCTTCAAACAAAGGAATCAGTGGCTCGCCGTGCGAAGAATGCGCCAGAGCTTCGGTCAGGTAGCCGCGCAAGCCCTGGTCATATTGCCAGGTCTGGCTTTCTCCAGTCTTGGCATTGGTCAGTGTGACTTTGACACCGGGCAGCAACACGGCTTTGGATCGCAATAAGCGTTGTAATTCCGCAAATGGGATATTGGCCGAGTCAAAATATTTGGCATCTGGCCAGATGCTGACGCGGGTACCGTTCTTTTTGTCACCGCGACCTAAAGGCTGGCTACGTAAAGGCTCGATTACATCGCCATCAGCAAAAGTCAGCTGATGCATGCCGGCTTCGCGCCAGACTGTGATTTCCAGACGTTTAGACAAGGCATTCGTGACTGACACACCAACGCCATGTAAACCACCGGAGAACGCGTACGCGCCGCCTGAGCCTTTGTCGAATTTGCCACCAGCGTGCAGCCGTGTGAACACGATTTCGACGGTAGGTACGCCTTCTTCAGGGTGTAAACCGACCGGAATACCGCGGCCGTCATCTTCGACAGTGACGCTGCTATCGGCATTAAGGGTGACCAGGATATTTTTACAATGGCCGCCTAAAGCTTCATCTGATGCATTATCGATCACCTCTTGAATGATATGTAAGGGGTTTTCGGTTCGGGTGTACATGCCAGGTCTTTGTTTGACCGGCTCCAAGCCTTTTAAGACGCGGATAGACGATTCGCTATAGTCGGATGGGGAAGTATTTTTTTTAGTGGCCATGCAAATAGAAATCTGTTGTTTTGGTTGAAATGTAATGGTATTTTGCAATTATTTAGTCAGGCGTACATAATTTCAATGTATTCTTCCGTACGTTTTGACAGCTATTGTAGCTGCAATGTGTAGATGGATAAACGATGTCACAAAAAACTCCAACGATCGCGATCAGACTGCTTGGATTTTCCGCTAAAGATGAAGAAACTTTTTTCAATGTGCTTGCCGTTGCACGGGAGAAAGGGTATCGCTACGCGTGCCTGAAACCAGGGTCAGTACAGGATCCCGATATGTATATTGTCAATGCGGAACAGCTTTCTGCGCTGGCGACTTTATCAGATCTGCACCCAGGGGATGCACAACCAGTGTTGTTAATTGGTAAAACTGATGTGGATTTGCCGTATCAGACTATGCCAAGACCAATTCGTTGGCGCAAAATCTTTGACGTACTGGATGATTTGGTCAGCAGACGCGAACTGTTACTGACTACCTTGAGTCCACATGCAACCGTTTCCGTGCACGAGCGTCGACGTACAAAAAGGCTGGATCTGGATTTAACCGAACCTGGCGTATATGAGCGTATGCGGAAGCAGCCTATGGCAAAGGGTGGCATTCTGGTTGTTGATAAAGATACACAGTTTCGGGAGTATGTCGCTGCGGTGATGGATCCTTATGGTTATTCAGTAACGCTGGCTTCCGATGAGCGTAGTGCGCTGTTGCTGGACAAAAATAATCAACATGCCTTAACTTTGATTAACACGTCGACCCCGAATGTCGACCCTTATCGCTTGTGTGACGGTTTAAAAAAACAAAATGAAGGCTTGAAGACATCAGTTATTTTGTTAATTGACAAGTCTTTTGAGTACAAAATCAGTCTGGCAGATCGGGTCAAATGCGCCGGATTTTTGGTTAAGCCATTGTCGCGCCGGGTGTTGTTACGTACTTTGAAGAAATATTTGCAGCTAGCACACTAGTCGGATAATTTGCGATTAGTGTGCTTCATTCAATGACTCAGTACGACCCGCCTTAACACAGCGTCGTCGTCCAGTAAGCTTTATTTGCTCAGTAGTCGCATGCCGCGTTCCAGGCCTTCTATCGTTACCGGAAACATGCGGTTGCTCATAACTTGTCGAATAACCGAAATTGATTGACGGTATTGCCACAGGCCTTCAGGTTCTGGATTAAGCCAGATGTACTTGGGGAAGGTCGTTGCGAAACGCTGTAACCAAACCGCACCGGCTTCTTCATTGTTATATTCTACTGAGCCACCGGGTTGAAGGATCTCGTACGGACTCATGGTTGCGTCACCGACAAAAATCAATTTGGTATCGGGCGGATATTTACGCAAGATGTCCCAGGTCGGAAATTTCTCGGCATGGCGGCGGCGGTTGTTTTTCCATAAATAATCGTAGACGCAGTTATGGAAATAAAAGAATTCCATATTCTTAAATTCAGTTTTTGCTGCTGAAAACAACTCTTCGGTTTGTGCAATATGGTCATCCATGGTGCCGCCGACATCGAGCAACATCAACACTTTGATGTTATTTTTGCGTTCAGGCTGCATCTTAATGTCGAGATAGCCCGCATTATTCGCTGTAGCTTTGATAGTGGCGTCGAGTGCCAATTCTTCTGCCGCACCTTGACGTGCAAATTTGCGTAAGCGTCGCAGGGCGACTTTAATGTTGCGCGTACCCAGTTCGCGTTCGGCGTCATAGTCTTTAAATGCGCGTTCTTCCCACACCTTGACGGCACTGCGGTTACCTCCCTTGCCCCCTATACGTATGCCTTCCGGGTTCGATCCGCCGTTGCCGAAAGGAGAGGTACCCCCAGTGCCTATCCATTTGCTACCACCCTCATGACGCTCTTTTTGTTCTTTTAAAAGTTCCTTCAAGCGATCCATGAGTTTGTCGTAGCCAAATTTTTCGATGGCGGCTTTTTGTTCCTCGGTTAATTCACGTTCGAGGCGTTTGTTCAGCCAATCTAAAGGAATTTCTGGATGTTTTTCAAAAATAGTATCTATGCCTTTGAAGTACATGCCAAAGGCTTTATCAAACTTGTCGTAATGCGCTTCATCTTTGACCATGATGGTGCGCGAGAGAAAGTAAAAATCGTCCAGTGACATGCTGATCAGACCTTTTTCCAAGGCTTCCAGCAACATCAGAAATTCTTTGATTGACACTGGAATCCTGGCGTCTTTCAAGGTAAAGAAAAAATCGATCAGCACTTGTTTTACTCTCTTAATTCAGTTAATTATTTTGCGTATTTAGTTCTCATATTTAGATTGCATATACTGCAAATTCTTTTTTACGCCTGGCCATTCATGTTCCAGAATACTATAAACCACGGTATCGCGGATACGTCCGTCTGGCATGATGGTGTGATTGCGCAAAAGACCGTCACGTTTGGCGCCGAGTCGCTCTATCGCTGCTTGCGACTTGTGATTGAAATAATCGGTACGGAATTCAACGGCGATACAGTTAAGCACTTCAAAAGCGTGGGTCAGTAAGAGGAGTTTGCATTCAGTGTTGACCCCGGTACGTTGCGCCGACCGGGAATACCAGGTGTGCCCGATTTCTAGGCGTCGATTATGGGGCTCCATTTTCCAATAGCGTGTCGAACCAACGATTTTGCCGCTCGCTTTTTCGCGGATGGCAAAGGGCATTGCCGTCTGTTGTCGGTACATATCGAGCGCAATGTCTAGCCATTGTTGCGTATTTTCTGGTGTTGGGACTGAGGTAAAAAACAGTTTCCAGAGTTCCCCATCGGCCGCAGCGCTTTGGATCTCAGACAGATGTGCCTGCGTCAGGTGCTCAAGCGTGACGTAGATTCCGGACAAGTGTATCGGGGTGCATTGCATGAGTGTGTCTTTCATCGTGATAGTGTGATAAAAAATGCAAAAATGGACTTATTTCTTAATTAATTAAACCTGACTTTCGCATAAATAATGTGCTTTGTTGCATAACAGATGTGAAAAAATGATGAAAACAGTTTGATAGGAGGTTATAATCTTCTATTCACTCAGAACAACAGTAATGCTTGCTAACGAAAATAAAAGCCGTTATACTGCAAAGCTGTATAGAATTTTGCGGCGTGGCATTTAATCAAATGTTTTGACCTCGTCGCTTTGACCACGTTTAGGAAATCTCATGGCAAATACCGCACAAGCACGCAAACGTGCTCGTCAAGCAGTTAAACAAAACGCACATAACTCCAGCCAACGCTCGACTCTGCGTACAGCAATCAAAGCTGTTCGTAAAGCTATCGAAGCTGGTGATAAAGCTGCTGCTGCAACAATTTTTCAAGCATCTGTATCGACTATCGATCGTATTGCTGACAAAAAAATCATTCACAAGAACAAAGCTGCTCGCCATAAGAGCCGTTTAGCTTCTGCTCTGAAAGCATTGGCTTAATAGCTTTAATTATCTGCTTGAGTCCTCCGGATCGATTTTAATATCGCACGATTTAAAATATTTAGCAGGTAAATTCAGATGTGAGAAAAACCGCAACTTGTTGCGGTTTTTTGCTTTTTCTTTTGCTTTTGCTGTATTCTCGTTTCGGATTTTAGCAGGTGCGTCTGATGAGCTGGTTTTTATTGCTTACATTTTTGAACCGACCAAAGCATTCGCTTTTGGGGTCGGTTGATGGCGTTCGCAGGGGGAACATTGGGAGTAATTACTTCAGCGGCAATCCTTCAATCTTTGTGCCTGGTTTGATATTTTTTTGTTTAAACCACCCTAAATTCATCTCAAGCGCGTAATAGACATTTCGATTGCCACAATGTGAGTCCAGTGTTTCTGGCTGCATATCTTCGATATTCACGATTTTTCCTTCCTGATCGATAAAGGCAACTGACAAAGGGATCAGTGTGTTTTTCATCCACATGCAGACTTTTGCTGGCGCACCGAAATCGAAAATCATGCCTTCATTGCTGCCCATTTTTGTTCTTGACATCAAACCTTGTTCGCGTTCTGCCGGAGATGCTGCGACTTCAGCACGGATGACATAAATGCCTGCAGATAACTGTTTAACCGGTAATTTTCCCTGTATTTGTGCCTGTGAGGCAGTGCTTATCAGTGCCAACGAAGCCGCGCTGAACAGTTGCATTGCGATAATGGAGATTTTTGTCATAGCCAAAGAGGGGATGAAATTTTAAAAGACGTATCCTACAGCAAAAAAAAAGGACGGGAAAAGCTCCCGCCCTTTTTTTTGACTTGATAAGTCATTATTTTGATGTTGCGGCAGAGGATGTCGCAGTGTCAACAGCTTCTTTTTTGTGCTTTTTGTGTTTTTTAGCTTTTTTGGCTGGCGCAGCTGCGTAAGTTGCTGGTGCGGCTGCAGGTGCTGCAGGGGTTGATGGTGCTTGGGCAAAAACTGCCGAAGCAAACAGGGTAGCGATGAAGGCGGCGATCAATTTTTTCATTTTAATCCCTTCAAAAAAGTGTTTGTTAAGAAGACCGGTACTTGCGACTTCATTGAATCGACGATAACAACGTGTCAAAGATAGATTGGTTGACTCTTTTTTAGTGAAGCAAAAATAATTTCGGTTTTCTTTTATTCTCTTCGTAGGGCAAATTTAGATTTGTACTTCTTGCCATTCCCCCGGCATTAAAGGATTGCTTTCGAGTGAAAATCCGCCGATACCAGTTCTTATCAGGCGCAAAGTAGGTAAGCCTACAGCCGCTGTCATACGTCGGACCTGGCGATTCTTTCCTTCAGACAAAATCAAACATAGCCAGCTCGTAGGGATGTTGGCGCGTTGACGTATCGGTGGATCGCGATCCCATAACCATTCTGGTGTCTGTATATGTTTGACTATGCAGGCTTGCGTCGTGAAATCGCCTAAATTTAGTGGTTCGGAAAGCTGTTTCAGAACGGCAGGGGTGGGTGTTCCTTCCACTTGCACCAAGTAGGTCTTTGCTTGCTTATGATCAGGATGGCTGATGCGGTTTTGCAGTTTGCCGTCATCGGTCAGCAAAATTAATCCCTCGCTATCCGCATCAAGGCGGCCAGCTGGGTATATATTAGGAATATCAAGATAGTCCGCTAAAGTCTCCCTGCTAGGGTGGGCGGAAAATTGACACATGACGTTAAAGGGCTTGTTGAGTAAAATCAGTTTCATGGCAATATGGTAACCGCAATTTGGTAAACTGATGGCATCTAGTAAAATTCTAGTGCATAATACGAAATGAAGGTCTTGTGTCTTATATAAGAGTTAATAAGACTTAATTGCTAAGAATTAATTGCGAAATGTAAAAAGCAGAGGCATAACCGGGTAGCACAGTGTTAATATCGCCATCGCTGTTTGCATTAGCACGCAAGGCATATTTGAGAATAGCGCAATTTGCTTATTCATCCAACTACGGAGAAAACGATGTATCAACATATTCAAGTTCCTGCTGAAGGTAAAAAAATTACCGTCAATGCTGATTTCTCGCTGAATGTTCCTGACAATCCTATCATCCCATTTATCGAGGGTGATGGCACTGGCGTGGATATTAGCCCTGTCATGATCAAAGTAGTCGATGCTGCGGTTGCAAAAGCTTATGCTGGCAAACGTAAAATCAGCTGGATGGAAATCTATGCTGGTGAAAAATCCACTAAAGTTTACGGCCCAGACGTATGGTTGCCAGAAGAAACACTGAAAGTATTGAAAGACTATGTTGTTTCTATCAAAGGTCCTTTGACAACACCGGTTGGTGGCGGTATCCGCTCCCTGAACGTTGCTTTGCGTCAAGAGTTGGATCTGTATGTTTGCTTGCGTCCAGTTCGTTATTTCAAAGGCGTGCCATCTCCAGTACGTGAACCAGAAAAAACTGACATGGTGATCTTCCGTGAAAATTCTGAAGATATCTACGCTGGTATCGAATTCGCAGAAGGCTCCGATCAAGTTAAAAAGCTGATCAAGTTCCTGCAAGACGAAATGGGCGTGAAAAAAATCCGCTTCCCAGAATCTTCTGGTATCGGCGTAAAGCCAGTATCCCGCGAAGGTACAGAGCGCCTGGTACGTAAAGCAATTCAGTACGCAATCGACAATGACAAGCCATCCGTGACGATCGTTCACAAAGGCAACATCATGAAGTACACCGAAGGTGGCTTCCGTGACTGGGCATACGCATTGGCACAAAAAGAATTCGGCGCAGAATTGATCGACGGCGGCCCATGGTGCAAATTCAAGAATCCAAAAACAGGTAAGGATATCGTTGTTAAGGATTCCATTGCTGATGCGTTCTTGCAGCAAATCTTGTTGCGTCCAGCAGAGTACAGCGTTATTGCTACATTGAACCTGAATGGCGATTACATTTCTGATGCATTGGCCGCTCAAGTTGGTGGTATCGGTATCGCTCCAGGTGCTAACTTGTCTGACTCTATCGCGATGTTCGAAGCAACGCATGGTACAGCGCCAAAATACGCAGGTAAAGATTATGTGAATCCAGGTTCTTTGATCTTGTCCGCAGAAATGATGTTGCGTCACATGGGCTGGACTGAGGCGGCTGATTTGTTGATCTCCTCAACAGAAAAGGCGATCACAGCGAAGAAAGTGACTTACGATTTCGCACGTTTGATGGAAGGTGCTACACAAGTATCTTGCTCAGGCTTCGGCGACGTGATGATCGAACATATGTAATAGTGCTTAGTAGAAATGGATGCTTTCATTTCACTTGCATAAAAAACCGGCGTAAGCCGGTTTTTTATTTGCGCCTCCACAATTGTCTTCCAGAGAAAGCGTACGTGCCTGTCTGGTGACGTTAGATGGGTGGGGTTGGCCAATGATTATCTTTTGAAATTTTCATACTGGCCGCTGATGCCAGCCCTGCGTGGCTTTGGTTCTGAATTCGGCTGACTTGCCTATATGATGGAACAAATAAAAAAACCCGCCGAAGCGGGGTTCTTAAAAATACCACAACCCAAATATTAAGGGTTTTGAATGTTAGAAGCTTGCTTGCCTTTAGGGCCTTGCGTGACTTCGAACGACACTTTTTGACCTTCTTTCAGAGTCTTGAAGCCGTTCATTTGGATTGCGGAAAAGTGGGCGAACAAATCCTCACCACCGTCGTCCGGAGTGATAAAGCCAAAGCCTTTGGAATCATTGAACCACTTGACGGTACCTGTTGCCATAATGCATCTTTCAAATAGAAACTAATCACACGAGCCGTAAAAGCAAGAAAACTAGCGACATGCTGGCTTTCCCTTAACTTGCCCCCTTCTTATTGACGAATAACTATTAAATCGGTCAATAAATATCATTCTTGGCGGAAAAAAAACTAAAGTCAAGTAACTTTTTGTGAGGGGTGTTGTATTGTTGTATTTTTAACTTAATTTCGTAATTTTGTCTCAAATTCAACACCCTAAATTCGATTTTGCTCTACTTTGTGCAAAAAACTTGATCTATCGAAAATGATCACCATCTGTGAAAAGTCTTGAAAGAGGGTAACATTTGATCAGCGACGAAATAAGGTGATTTTATTCGTTTATTATTTGCCTCTGGATTGAATCAACGTACTAGAATAGACGTATGGGAACTAAGCATGAAAACGGTACGATATTGGAGCGACAGGCGCAAAAGCTTAAGCCTCCATCGATGTACCAGGTAATTTTATTAAACGATGACTATACTCCTATGGAGTTCGTTGTCGCGATTGTCCAGGAATACTTTAACAAAGACCGTGAGACTGCCATGCAGATCATGCTTAAAGTTCACCGGGACGGTAAAGGCGTATGTGGCGTATATTCTAAAGATATTGCACTGACTAAAGTTGAACTCGTTTTGACACACGCTCGTAAGGCAGGACATCCCCTGCAATGTGTGATGGAGGAAGTATGATTGCGCAAGAATTAGAAGTCAGTTTGCACATGGCATTTGTTGAGGCCAGACAAGCTCGTTATGAATTCATCACTGTTGAGCATTTATTGCTCGCATTGCTTGATAATCCCTCGGCGGCAGAGGTGATGCGGGCTTGCGCGGTCAATATTGATGATTTGCGCAAAACGCTGGGTAATTTTATTACCGACAACACCCCTACGGTTTCTGGTACGAATGAGGTGGATACCCAGCCTACGCTTGGCTTCCAGCGCGTTATTCAGCGTGCGATTATGCACGTACAGTCTTCATCCAACGGCAAAAAAGAAGTCACTGGTGCCAACGTTCTTGTTGCTATTTTTGGTGAAAAGGATTCGCATGCGGTGTATTACCTGCATCAACAAGGCGTAACCCGCCTGGATGTGGTGAATTTCATTTCGCACGGAGTCCGTAAAGATAATCTGAATGAGCCGCAAAAATCTCCTGAGGGTGGTGAAGAAGGTCATGCTGACGTGCAATCCAAAGAAAGCCCGCTTGATCAATTTACCCAAAATCTGAATAAGCAAGCAGCGGAAGGTAAGATTGATCCGTTGATTGGTCGTGATAGCGAAGTTGAGCGCGTGATTCAAATTTTATGCCGTCGCCGTAAAAATAATCCGTTGTTGGTCGGTGAAGCGGGTGTTGGTAAAACCGCGATTGCGGAAGGCCTGGCGCTGCGTATTACCGAAGGTGATGTGCCTGAAATTTTGCAAACCGCCGTCGTATATTCGCTCGATATGGGCGCGTTGCTGGCTGGTACCAAATATCGCGGTGATTTTGAGTTACGCTTAAAAGGTGTGCTCAAACAATTGAAAGATACACCTAACGGTATTTTATTCATTGACGAAATCCATACCATTATCGGTGCGGGCTCCGCTTCTGGTGGCACCTTGGATGCTTCTAACTTGTTGAAACCAGCCTTGTCGAGCGGCCAATTGAAATGCATCGGTGCGACTACTTACACCGAATACCGTGGTGTGTTTGAAAAAGACCACGCTTTGTCACGTCGTTTCCAAAAAATTGATGTGAATGAGCCAACGGTAGAACAAACCGTGCAAATTTTGCGCGGCTTGAAGTCTAAGTTTGAAGAACATCACAACGTTAAATACTCTGCGTCAGCCTTGACGACAGCGGCAGAATTATCCGCACGCTTTATAAACGACCGTCATTTACCAGATAAAGCGATTGATGTCATCGATGAAGCTGGCGCTGCACAGCGTATTTTGCCGAAGTCTAAGCAAAAGAAAACAATTGGTAAGGCCGATATCGAAGACATCATCTCCAAGATTGCGCGTATTCCGCCACAGACTGTCAATCAGGATGATCGCAGCAAGTTGCAAACAATTGATCGTGACCTCAAAAATGTGGTCTTTGGTCAGGAACCTGCGATTGATGCTTTGGCATCTGCCATCAAAATGGCGCGTGCTGGTTTGGGTAAAACAGACAAGCCTATTGGTTCGTTCCTGTTCTCCGGTCCGACGGGTGTTGGTAAGACAGAAGTCGCCAAACAGCTCGCCTTTACTTTGGGTATCGAGTTGATTCGCTTCGATATGTCCGAATACATGGAGCGGCATGCGGTGAGCCGTCTGATCGGTGCGCCTCCTGGTTATGTTGGTTTTGATCAGGGTGGTTTGCTGACCGAAGCGATTACCAAGAAGCCGCATGCAGTCTTGTTGCTCGACGAAATTGAAAAAGCCCATCCAGATGTATTTAACATCTTGTTGCAGGTGATGGATCACGGCACATTGACCGATAACAATGGCCGCAAATCTGATTTCCGCAATGTGATCATCATTATGACCACGAATGCGGGTGCAGAAAGCTTGCAGAAGCGCTCTATCGGCTTTAACGACAGCAAGGAAGCTGGCGACGAAATGGCAGATATTAAGCGTATGTTCACGCCTGAGTTCCGTAATCGTCTGGATGCCATTATCAGTTTCCGCCCATTGGACGAAGAAATTATTTTACGTGTAGTCGACAAGTTCCTCATGCAACTGGAAGAACAGTTGCATGAGAAGAAAGTCGAAGCTACCTTTACCGATAATTTGCGCAAGTTCCTGGCGAAAAAAGGTTTTGATCCTTTGATGGGCGCGCGCCCTATGGCACGCCTGATCCAAGACATGATACGCAAGGCATTGGCCGACGAACTGTTGTTTGGTAAGCTGGTTTCTGGTGGTCGTGTGATTGTTGATCTGGACGAGAAGGATCTGATTAAGTTAGAGTTCTCTGAAGGTGATGCTTCGCCTCCTGAGGCGTCTCAAGAAATTGTCGAAGTGGAGTAAGTTCATTTTGAGAGAGTAGCTGTCTGAGTATTTCGTCGTTAAAACAAAACGTTTTCGTGCTGCGGAGGAAAAATGGCTAGTCTGATACTACCGTTGTATGTGCTGGAATATACGCCTAAGACCATAGACTCGGTGCTTTCACCTGCTGCTTTGGAGGGGAAAGAGGTAGAGGTTGATGTGTACGATAGAAGGGATGTGACAAAAAAGCACATCGGAATCGGACGAAGGATCAAAGGCGAAAGCGATGTGTTCCGGGTTCGGGTTGCGATTGAAGCTGGGCAGCACGAAGATGAATGGAGTTATACGATTCTCAGAGAATCTGCGGGTCGTAGTCGTAAGGTCAGAAAATAAGCACAAAATAAAAAATCCCCGTGGTTGTGAACTGACCCCATTTAGTTGGACAGTTTAATTGCTAGGCTAATAAGGGCTGATTTCTGTATTGCACAGGACTCAGCCCTTTTAATTTCATCTTGATGCGGTCATGATTATAGTATCGAATATAGGT